>JAUILA010000012.1 GCA_030432655.1 Bacteroidia bacterium | reverse complement strand
ATAACCGATTTGAAATGTCAATTACACTTATCTTTAACTGAATTAATCAGAAAACCTATGTCCACAGACCCGCGCCTGACCCCGTCACGACTTGCCTACCGGGCTTCATCCGACCCGGAAGTAATCCGGAAAATCCTTAACCAGGAAAGTATATGCACGATTTCATATGCCGATAACGGACAGGCCTATGCGCTACCCACCGCTTTCGTTCTTCATAATGACCATATTGTATTTCATGGCTCTGCAAAAAGCCATTTCCTTGAAAAACTGACCGGCCAGCCTGTTTGCCTGACTGTTTTTGCCATGAATGCACTGGTGCTGGCTGCTTCCGCATTCCATCACAGCATGAATTATGAGTCTGTGGTACTTTTCGGTGAACCAAAGGAAATTACTGATCCCGAAGAAAAAGTGGAATGCCTTCGTGCATTTACCGAAAAGATCGTTCCGGGCCGGTGGGAGCACCTGCGCCCTATCACGGATGGCGAAGTTAAGGCAACCAGGGTCCTGGCCATTCCGCTTAAAGAGGTTTCATGCAAGGTTCGCCAGGGCGGACCGTCCGATGATAAACAGGATGAACATTTCCCGGTCTGGACCGGCGTAATCCCGGTCAGCCGGAATTTCGGCGAACCGGAAGCGGTCGGTAACAAGAAGGAGATGCCACTCCCTGCTCATATCACCGCGTTGTACGAAAAATAATTATTCATTCCTGATCACTTCGGTTGGATTACGAAGTGCTGCCCGCACCGTCTGAGTACTAAGTGTCAGCAGGGAAACCAGTAACAATAGGGTTCCGGCGAGTATGAACAAGTACCAGGGCATGGAAATGTGGGCGCTGAACGTCTGCAGCCATTGATCCATGGCGTACCAGGCAAGTGGGATGGAGATCATACAGGCAACCAGTACCAGTTTCATAAAATCAATGGACAGGACACCTACAATCTGATTTACAGAAGCTCCAAGGACCTTACGGATTCCTATTTCCCGCGTCCGGTTGCTGATCATCAGGGCCGAAAGTCCCAGCAGTCCGAGAGTTCCAAGGATCACGGCCAGGATGGTGAAAAAACCAAATAACATTCCCAGCCTTTCCTCATTCTCATACATGGCATTGTACTCCTCATCCAGAAAAAGAGGATCAAACGGTATATGAGGAGCGATCCTGTTCCATTCTTCTTCAATCAGCGATAATGTACCCGGGATATCCGATCCGCTCAGCCGGAAAACCACCTGGTTATACATCCTGTCAACAAACAGGAAAAGTGGTCCTACTTCCTCATGCAGAGGGGCATAATGAAAATTCTCCGTTACCCCAATGATAGTCGCGTTCCCCTTGAAGTCGATACGCTGTCCGACCGCCTCTTCCGGAGTCCAGCCAAGCTCCTGGGCTGCACGTTTATTGATAATAATATTCCTGCCGGCCTCGTTAAGCGCCTGCGCGCTGTCCGAATCAGCCTGCAACTGATCCTGACGCGTAAAATCTTCACCGGCAAGCAAGCTGATGCGGAAAGTGTTAAGATAGTTGTATTCAACCGGATTGGCATTAAGCAGTAATTGACGGCCGTCATTTGTTTCCATCCCATCGCCCCAGTTGATATGGGTAGGCGTCTCATAGACGAGGGTCATCTCCTCTACCGCAGGAACGGAACTGAGCTGTGATTTTAGTGCGGAATACGATCGTACCACATCATTATCGACGGTCTGGGCAACCACATGTTCCTTCTGATAGCCAATATCGCTGGTCTGGATAAACCTGATCTGCTCGTAAATCACCAGTGAACAAATGATCAGACCTGCCGAAATAACAAACTGAAAAACAATAAGTCCGCGGCGCAAACCCAGTCCCGCTTTAGACGTTCGTGCTGAGCCTTTAAGGGTTTTCACAGGACTGAAGTGAGTAAGCACCAGTGCCGGATAAATGCCGGAGCCAAGTGCCACGAGCACTACGACGGTAAAGATGATAGTTAGCGGAAGAGGTGAAAGGAATATATCCAGCGAGTATTGCTTATTCAGTGCTGTGTTAAAGTAAGGCAGGACCAGGGAGGCCAGTACAATGGAGAATACAAAGGCCACTAAAACGCTGATAAATGATTCGGTGATGTATTGCCAGAAGAGTTGGCCTCTGTGGGCACCCATAACTTTACGAACACCCACTTCAGTACCCCGGTCAGCCGCCCGGGCCGTCGCCAGGTTCATGTAATTGATACAGGCAATCACCAGGATCAGCACCGTTACGATAAAGAAGATTACCACGTAGCGCTTGTCTACATTTGGCACAAGACCCGGTAAATCCGAGGTGAGATGCACCTCGGTCAGGGGCTCCAGTTGGATTTTCAGGTAGTTTTCCCCCGTGATGCCATTTTCCGAGGCTTTATTGGCCGCAAGCGAGCTCACCTTGGATTCCAGAACAGCCAGATCGGTATTGGGATTGACCATGATGTAGCTGTAATAATTCATGGGAAACAGGCTCGGTTCCCTTCCCGCCCTTAGAGTTGTAAACGATGCTATGAAATCATATTTGATCTGAGAATTGACCGGTGCCGCCTCCACAATACCGGTTACTTCATATTCGCTGCCATTATCCACAACGAGCATTTCTCCAACCGGATCCTTGTCCCCAAAATATTTAAGCGCTGATTCAGGGGTAAGAAGAATTTTGTTTCTTCCGCTTAACGCCGTCTTCGGATTCCCTTCCAGAAGCCGGAAAGAGAATACATCAAAAAAAGAACTGTCTGCCCAGATAAAATCGGCTTCTTCAAATTTATTTTCTTCATGGGTAACAACAACCGGGTACTTGAAGAAACGTACCATGTTCGCAACCTCCGGTATTTCACTGGTTATCGCGGGACCTATGGCCGAACCGGTCATTGCTGTCTGAGTGCTGTATTCACCCATTTTAAAATCTGAAGTGATCCGATAGATCCGGTCCTTATCCGCGTGAAAATTATCGTAGGTTGCCTCCTGCCAGACAAACATGGCCAGCAAAAGACTGCAGGCAATTCCGACGGTGAGACCGGCAATATTTAGAAATGAAAAAAAGCGGTGCCGCAGAAAATGGCGGATGGCGGAGTTCAGGTAATTCTTCAGCATAGGGTTGTTATTTGGCAAACTAAAGGACAAATGCCTTGCCAGCCGGCCTGAACGCCGTTCTAGTAGTGTTTGGGGCGATTGAAGGAATTGCCATTGTGCTTTTACGAACACCCGCTATCCGATATCGAACACCGGCGGGCGGTTATTTTGGCAGATGAGCAGGGAATCTAAATTCAGTCTTTTATCGTAATTTTCCTGAAATCAAATCACTGAAACCTATGCAATTACGTTCATTCATTGTACTCCTTATTCTCCTTGTTACTCTCCCGGGCCAGGCCCAGGTGGCGGACAAGGAAAAGCTGGACGCATTCTTTGACCTTCTTGATGAAAAGGACCAGGGCATGGGCAGTGTGTCCGTATTCATTGACGGGGAAGAGGTGTATACCCGGAGTATTGGAATGTCGGACGTTAAAAAGGACCTGGCTGCCGGACCACATACCAGGTACCGGATCGGTTCCATCAGCAAGACATTCACTGCCACCCTGATCATGCAGCTTGTTGATGAGGGAAAACTCACGCTGGATACCCCCCTGTCGGAATTCTACCCTGATATACCGAATGCCGAAAAGATCACCATTGAACACCTGCTGAGGCACCGAAGCGGACTGTTCAATTTTACGAGTGCAGAAGATTACCGTAAATGGATGGAATCACGTGAATCAAAGGAAGGGCTCCTGGAAAAATTCATCGAAAACGGGACGGTATTTGAGCCGGACGGGAAATTTGAATATTCAAATACCAATTATGTACTGCTGGGGTTCATCGCGGAAGACGTCACCAGGAATTCCTATCCGGAGCTTCTCGAAGCACGCATCACTTCAAAATGCGGACTGACGGATACCTATTACGGGCAAAAGATCGGAACAAAGGAAGGTGAAGCCTTCTCTTATGAAGCGGACAAACCATGGAAAAAAACCACGGAGACGGATATGAGCATACCTCTTGGAGCCGGGGGCGTTGTTTCCAGCGCCACGGATATCAGTAAATACTTTGTATGCCTTTTTGGTGGAGATTTGGTATCCGATGAATCACTGGAACAAATGATGACCATTGTAGACGGGTACGGTCTTGGCTTATTCAGCTTCCCTTTTGGAGAACGACAGGCCTTCGGACATAACGGTGGTATTGATGGTTTCCAGTCTTCGGCGGGCTATTTCCCGGACGACAATGTTGTGGTTTCCTACCTGTCAAACGGAGTCAATTATCCGATCAATTCGATCATGATCGGAACACTGAGTTACATATTCGATGTCCCGTTTGATTTACCCGCATTTATTGAGGTCCCGGAGGCTACCCTGGATGCGTATGCAGGGACCTATTCAAGCGATGCATTGCCCATCGACCTTAAAATTTACCGGGAAGGATCGAAGCTCATGGGACAGGGCACAGGCCAGCCTCCTTTCCCGCTGTCGGCAGTAAATGACACCACCTTTAAATTTGATCAGGCGGGTATTACCTTAATCTTCAGCCCGGAAGAAAATAAGCTGGAACTGCAGCAAGGTGGTCAGAATTACGAAATGACAAGGGAGTAAGCACGAAACAGAACGGTGATTAACCCCGTAAATAACTGATCCAAATGACAAGGATTATCATCATTTTTATTCTGTCCGGTTGTATTTCCGGACCACTGACCGCCCAGCAAAAGCCAAGGGTAATCATTCATGGTTCCCTTCGCGGTATTATGAATAATGACCTGGAAGAAAAAATTCGCCTCACAACCGTTCCGGACAACGAACATATCTACGGGTTGGGTGCAGCGGCTGACCTGGACGGCGAAATCATCATACTGAACGACCGGATTTACCATACCTCGGTACGCAACGGACAACCGGTGACCACCACAGATGAAGACTCCGGGGCTGCCCTGCTGGTATATACTTCTGTTAGTTCGTGGCTCGAAGAACCCCTCCCCGACTCGGTCAGGAAATTGACGGATCTCGAAAATTACCTTGAACGCTTTGCCTCAGCCTCACCTTTTGCGTTCCGGCTGACCGGCATTCCGGAATCCGTTGCCTGGCATGTGATCAGCTGGGACCCTGCAGACTCGGAACATTCACATGCAAAACATAAATCAGCGGGCATTTCAGGAACGACGGACGAGCCAGGCGAAGTCACCATACTTGGTTTTTTTTCAAACCGGCACCAGGGGATTTTTACCCATCACTCCACCTCACTTCACCTTCATATACTGTTCAACGATTATGTGGCGCATATTGACGACTTGGTGCTCTCCCAGGATATCAAATTGCAACTGCCTGATTACATTTTAGTTAAATAACATAGGAATAATTTTTTAATATGACAGGGTAATACTATATTTAACCTACTACTATGTTTTACATAGTATTGAAATTAATTGTTTCCACGATGCAACCATATCCTTTCGGACGGCATCTATGAAATAATGACATTTCAAGGTCAACACAACAACTCAAAACAACGACATGCTTAAGAATTATCTCAAGATCACCTTGAGGAACCTTTGGAAGAACAAGGTTTTCGTGATCATCAATGTACTCGGCCTGGGCATTGCCATTGCCTGCTGTATCGTCGCTTATCTCAACTACAATTTCGGACAGAATTTCGATTCCGACATGACCTCGGTGGATGACATCTACCGGATCGATCTGCGCAGGGAGAGTCAGGATCATTCCCAGCTTTACGGCTTTACCCCCATTCCTCTCGGTGCCGCGGCAGATGCCAATATCAGTCAGCTTGACGAGGTCATGCGCTACATGCCGTCCGGCGCTAATTACAGGGTAGGAGAAGATGTATTCTCTGAAAATCTCGCGTATGTCGATCCCAACTTCTTCGATTTATTTCCTTTTGACTTCATAGCCGGTAATGCCAGTTCTTTGCAGGAAACAAAGAGCATTATAATCAGTGACGAAATAGCAGATAAGTATTTTCCGGACGGCAGTGCCATGGGCGAAATTTTCACACGTCTGTCCGAGGACGGCCCTCAGGATTACACCGTCACGGGTATCTTCCGGAAAAAACCTATTAATTCATCGTTTGGCGGTGTGGAGACCGTCATGAACATCCGGAATTATTTTTCAGATTCTCCCGAACTGGAGAATGACTGGGAAAACTGGATTACCACCTTTGTACGGGTTAGTAACGCCGGAGACATTCCGGAAATCGAACAGCAGCTGACCAGCCGATACAAGGAGATTCAGAATAATGCCCGTATCGACTTTAAGGTGGAATCATACGAACTTGAACCATTCAAAGGGATGGGCACGCGGGCCGAGGCCGGCGAGGTCTGGGGGCACTGGCTCTGGTACCCGCCACCACCACCAGCTATTCTCGTTCCGGGCATCATGGCGATCCTCATTCTCCTGATCGCCTGCTTCAATTTCACTAATACCTCCATGGCCATTGCAGGTAAACGGCTGAAAGAAATCGGCCTCCGTAAGGTAATGGGGGGTCTGAGACAACAGCTCGTAATGCAGTTTATGCTGGAGAATTTCTTCCTTTGTTTCTTTGCATTGCTTGTCGGACTTATCATTTCCTGGTTCCTGGTACCCGCTTACAGCGCCATGTGGGAATTCATAGAGATTTCCCTGGACCTTACAGGGAATGCAGGTTTTTACCTCTTCCTCCTGCTCATCCTGTTTGCCACCGGCCTGCTGGCGGGAAGCTACCCGGCGTTTTATGTCAGCAAGTTTGAGCCGGCCACCATTCTCCGAAGGAACCTGAAATACGGTGGAACCAGCATTTTTACCAATATTCTCCTGGGTGCCCAGTTTACCATCTCACTCATTGCCATTATGATGGGCATTATATTTTACCAGAATGCCCGTTACCAGGAATCAATAGACCTTGGCTATGATGCCCGGGGTACCATTTCATTATATTTTAACGACCCGGACGATTACCAGGTATTCAGAAACCGGGTGGAGAATAACCTGGATATTCTTTCAGTGGCAGGATCCGAGCACCAGATCGACCGTTCCTATCGTAATGACCCTGTAAAAAGTGAGGATAAGGAATTTGATGTGGATATATTCCACGTAGGTAACGGTTTCTTTGAAACGATCGGATACGAACTGACGGACGGACGGATGTTCCGGGAGAATTCCCAGACCGACATGGATGAATCCATTATTGTATCCGAAGAAATGGTTAAAACATTTGAATGGGATAATCCGATCGGACAAAAGATCGTCTGGATGGATACGGTTCAGCTTTATGTCATCGGGGTTATGAAAGACGTCTATACAAATGGTCTCTGGAGTCCCATTACTCCATTAATGATTCGTTACGTGCCGGAAGAGAAGTATGAATTTATGACCGTGAAATATCCTGCCAACGAAACGGTGGCAATCAATGAATTTTTACGGAGCGAGTGGAAAGAAGTATTTCCCAATGAGAATTACACCGGCCAGTACCTGGACGAAGAGCTGGCGGGAGCAGCAGAAGTTAACTATAATATTCAGATCATGTTTGGTTCGCTTGGCGTCATCGCCATGTTCCTTTCTGCCATGGGTCTCTTCAGCCTCGTATCGCTCAGTATATTGAAACGAATGAAAGAGATAGGTGTACGCAAAGTATTGGGTGCCTCTGTACCGAGCATTATGACACTCATCCAGAAAAAATATGTTATCATCCTTCTGGTAGCATGTGTATTTGGAAGTGTTCTCAGCTATTTTGCGGCTAACGGTCTTATGGATTCGATATGGATTTACCATATCACGCCCGGAGCGTCGGCCTTCCTGCTCGCTATTGTCCTGATATTCCTGGTGGCATTTTCGACCGTCGGGGTTAAGGTGTTCCGGGCAGCCACAGCAAATCCGACGGAAACCATCCGCAACGAGTAACAGACAGGGAGCGAGTAACCGCTCCCTGTTTTTTTTGAGCCACAGGATGATCAGGAGATTACAAATCAATTTCCTACCTTGTATCTACCTAACCAAATTCACTATGCGCTTTTATATTACTGCCCTTCTGCTCACCGCAGCCGGTTTCTCAGGTTATTCACAGCAACTGAAAGAACCCTCTTTTGAAGAAATAATCTCCCTGGCATCGGTCGGAAGCCCGGAATTATCCCCGGATGGAAGTGATGTGCTGTTCCAGGTGTCCCATGCTGATTGGGAAAATAACAGGTACGATACCGAAATATGGATATCCCGCGACGGTGAAGAACCCGTTCAGTTTACCAATAATCCTGAATCAAGCAGCTATGGCGCCCGCTGGTCACCGGATGGCCGCTGGATCGCTTACATGTCAACCTCCAATGATAAAACACAAATTCACGTTACCCGTGCAACCGGAGGGGCTTCATTTGTCATTACTTCTGCTAAAAATGGTGTTCAGGGATTTGAGTGGCACCCCGAGGGAAACCGGATTGCCTTCACACAAACGGAGGACAAAAGCAAAGAAGACGAAGAACGAAAGAAGAAGTACGGAGGTTTCGCCGTTGAGGACAACGAATTTGGGAAAAGCCAGTTATGGGTGACCACGTTTAACCCGGAGAAACTGGGGCAGTATCCCCTGCCGGAAGATGAGAGTGACTCTACAAAAGAAAAGGATTCCGAAGCTGTTCAGCTTTTTCCGGACAATGAACTGAGTGTGGGCAGCTTTAAATGGTCACCCGACGGTCGTATGATCGCTGTGCAGCTGCAACCGGACCAGGATATCCTGAGCTTTATGGATTCGGATATATACCTCTATGATGTGGCTGACAGCAGCCTGTCAACCCTGGTTCAGAATGCAGGCGTAGACGGACTGGACGACTGGTCCCCCGACGGCCGGTCTCTGTTATTCTCCTCCTCCATGAATGACACTACTTCCTTTTTCTACAAGAACAGCCGCGTTTTTCGTATTAATACGGATGGATCCGGCCTGCAGGAATTAGGGAAAGATTTTGACGAGGATATCAGCAACCTGGAATGGACGGATCAGGGGATTGTTGCCATCGCCTGGCAAAAATCCCGCCGTAAGCTGATCGTGATTGATGAAAACGGAGGTGCCACCCGGATTATTGAATCCGGCCCCGAGCGATTAATTCAGGCTTCATTCTCCCGCGATGCCCAAAAAATTGCTTTCTCCGGGGTAAATGATGATGATCTCAGCGAAATCTACCTTGCGTCTTTCCCGTTTGCTGGCGACCCGGTAAAATTAACGGATCAGTCCGCACAAATAAATGGCTGGGCGGTATCTGACAGCGAAATGATCTACTGGGAAAGTGAAGACGGTACCCTGATTGAAGGAGTGCTGCATAAACCAAAGGACTACGATCCGGCCCGGAAATATCCATTGCTTGTGGCAATTCATGGCGGTCCGACCGGCATCTCGGTTCCGGCCCCCACCCCCTCCTATGTTTACCCGATAGTGCAGTGGCTTAACAAAGGGGCCCTCATCCTGCAACCCAATTACCGGGGTTCTGCAGGATATGGCGAAGAATTCCGGTCCCTCAATGTCCGGAACCTGGGCGTGGGAGATGCCTGGGATGTCCTGTCAGGAGTTAATTCGCTGGAAGAAAAGGGGCTGATCGACGGAGACAAAGTTGGGGTCATGGGCTGGTCACAAGGGGGCTATATTTCGGCCTACCTGACGACTACCTCTGATAAATTCAAGGCGGTATCCGTAGGGGCAGGAATATCAAACTGGATGACCTATTACGTGAATACCGACATTCATCCGTTTACCCGGCAGTACCTGCAGGCAACGCCCTGGTCAGATGAAGATATTTATAAAAAAACCTCCCCGATGACTTTTATTAACAACGCCTCCACTCCTACGCTGATTCAGCATGGAGAATTTGACAAACGGGTACCTATTCCGAATGCGTACGAACTTTACCAGGGATTGCAGGATGTGGGTGTGGAAACCAGGCTCATTGTGTACAAGGGCTTCGGACATGGCATCAGCAAGCCAAAAGAACGGCTGGCTGCCACCTGGCACAACTGGCAATGGTTTAACAAGTATATCTGGGGAGAAGAAATTGAACTTCCGGAATAAGTCCTCCGGAGTATTGAATTGATCAGAGCTGTAAGCGCAGGGGTTTACCTGTACTTACCGCTTATTGCGAACGTAAATAAGTTTGAACCTGCCACCTCCCTGGTCCTTTTCCTCAATTTCAAATTGATTGGTGGACTTAAACAGGGGAGTAAGTTTTTCGAACCCGAAGTTACGCGAATCAAAATTCGGTTGCTTTTTCAGGATCATTGATCCCACGTCGCCCAGGAATGCCCAGCCATCTTCGTCCGCGGAATCATTCACCGATTGTTTCAGGAGGCGTATTACCTTCGGTGTGATCTTATCAACATTCGGCCGTCCCTTGGTACCCTTATCTGTAGCCGATCCGTTTTCCTTATGCAGGATCTCCAGGTAAATAAATTTATCGCAAGCCACAATGAACGGGTCCGGGGTTTTCTTTTCCCCAATACCGATCACGGTAGTCCCCGCCTCGCGCAGACGCATGGCCAGCCTCGTAAAATCACTGTCCGACGATACCAGGCAAAATCCGTCGACCTGGCCGGAATACAGGACATCCATGGCGTCAATGATCATGGCAGAATCCGTGGCGTTCTTACCCGTAGTGTAACTGTACTGCTGAACAGGATTAATCGCGTGCTCAAGGAGAATGGATTTCCACCTGGCCAGATGTGGCTTGGTCCAGTCGCCATAAATCCGCTTGATCGTTGGCGTTCCGTACTTGGTGATCTCCTCCATCATCTCCGAGATGTATTTGGAGGGAATATTATCGCCGTCAACGAGTACGGCCAGCTTGTTGTCCTTCTTCATTCCTTAAAGTTAGTCAATAATAACACGCTGCCAAGCCTGCCTGCAGACAACGCCCCGCCCTTACGGTCCCCTGTCATAGCAAAGGATCTCCTGAAATAAGGCCCGTCGGCATTTATATTTCAGGATATTTTGTAATTTATTCTCCAATTAAATTAACGCCCCGATGAAAAAAATAACCTTTCTGTTTTTGATCCTGATATTCTCCACGTCGCTATTTGCCCAGAAAGTGACTGAGGAAACAGCCACACTGATCGAAGTCTGGCTCGAAGCTCAGAAAGACTTCGAGCAGTTGCCGGGCATTTCGGCCATTGCCATTAAGGATCAGGAGGTGGTCTGGGAAGGAGCTTCCGGAATGGCCAATCCCGAAAACATGGTTCAAACCACCCCGGAAACCATCGGAAGCATCTGCTCGATCTCAAAACTATTCACAGCCGTAGCCATCATGAAACTGTATGACGAGGGCAAACTGAGGCTGGATGATACAGTGGAAGAGCTTCTCCCCTGGTACAACCTGGAACAGAAATATCCGGACTCGTCCCCGGTTACCGTCAGGGCCATGCTGTCGCATTCATCTGGGCTTCCCCGTGAAGCCAACTATCCTTACTGGACCTCGCCGGATTTTCCATTTCCATCCAGGGAGGAAGTCCGCTCAGGCCTGGCAGATCAGGAAACACTGTACCCGGCGTCCACCTATTTTCAGTACAGCAACCTGGGACTCACATTACTCGGAGAGATTGTCGAGGAAGTGTCAGGCCAGGACTATGATACTTATATCCGGGAGAATATCCTGGAACCTTTGCAGCTTGATAATACACGAACGGAATTGCCGGAATCCATGTACGGTGAACAGCTGGCGGTTGGATATTCCTCTGTCAACCGTGCCGGAAACAGGGAAAAAGTGAATTTCTTCCAGGCCAATGGCATTAAAGCCGCCGCCGGTTTTTCTTCCACCGTCGAGGACCTGGGATCCTTTGCCTCGTGGCAATTCAGGATCATTGACACTTCTGCCACCGAAATTCTGAAAGGCTCTACCCTGAGGTACATGCAAAACGTGCATTGGACGGATCCCGATTTCGAAACCATGAGAGGCCTGGGGTTTGGAGTGTACAAAGGTCCGGACCAGAAAAAATGGGTGGGACACGGTGGGAGCTGTCCGGGTTACCGGTCGACCCTGATGCTCAGCGCGGAGTCTAAAAAGGCGTATGCAGTCATCATTAATGCCAGTGGCACCAACCCTTCCAAATATGCTTTTGGAATTAATGCCATCATCGAAAAAGCAGAAAAAGACAAAGGCGATGAAGAAAATTCGGCGGACCTGAGCGAATATACAGGCAGGTACGACATTTCACCCTGGGGCAGCGAAGAATATGTCGGTCAAATGAATGGCCGCCTGGTAACTATGTCACTCCCGACTAATGATCCTGCTGGTTCAATGACCTTTTACAAACATATTGAGGGCGATATATTCAGGCGTGTTCGGGATAACGGTGAAATGGGCGAAGAACTGGTATTCGAACGGGATGATAATGGCATGGTTGTACGCATGCTCCAGCATAACAACTATTCAAAGCGCATTCAGGAATAACCACCTGCCTTTGAACGGAACTGATAATAATCATATGCCGGGAAGCATAATAGTCGTTCCGGTAATAAAAATTATTCCTAAATTATCGGTAGTTGGTGTGAATTATGGAAAATAATGCTCAAGCGATGCCCCTGGCAGGAAAAACACTGTTACTGACCGCTGCGTTGGCCATTGCAGGAACCTTTGCCGCTTATTTGACTGAGTGGATGTTACTCATCCCCCTGTTCTTCAGTCTCGGGATACCCCTGCTTAATATCCGGCAGCCTGGCTCCGGTAAAATAAGGCTCATCCTCTGGATACTCCTGGGGACAGTGGTAATTTTTACGCTTGCAGTAATACTGATGCTTAACATTGATTATTCGCGCCAGATTCTCCAGGCCGTGGTCGTAGGCATAGCAGGCTGTTTTATTCTCCTGCTGAATGGGATGCTTATCCCGGACTTACAGCTTTCGTTGAAGGCGTTCGTCTTCACATTTTTGCTTTCCTCCATATCAGTTCCATTCGGAATCTGGATTACTGAAAAAATACCCACAAATGATATTTCCCTTATCGGGGACTTCTTCGGACAATACGGAATAATGATCCTGTGGATGGTCATGACTGCTGCCGGCATTGTATATGGCACCGGGCGGAAATAAAACTTCTAATGCCTTGGCACAAAATCACCCATAATTTTTGAAGTGTGATATATTTTATTTCCGCGCAGTATCAGGTCGAAATAATCATAGCTTACAATACCTGCAAGCAGGACCAGCAGCGACCCTAATAATTCAGGCATATTAATGAATTGGTGAAGGAGAATGCCAGCGAGAAGCGCATAAAGGGGAACCACCGTCATGGTAAGTACAAATTTCACCGATTGAATAAAATGAGGGTCTTTAACCAGCCACTTGATAAACAAGACCACAAACAGGTAAAGCGGCAGGTTGACAAGCACGCCTGCAAGGAAAAACGGCAGTCCTAAAACAGCGGCAAGCAGTTTCAAAACTGAAAAACGCTCCTCCACCGGCTTATACTTTCCATTTTTAACCAGTTTTTTATCTCTGTCAAACCGCTCCATCAAATCCCCTTCTCTTAGCCGTGCCAGCTGCCACTTTTCCTCGAGCTCATCGTAAGCAGAGGCCGGCTGGATATCAATTACTTCCTTTTCCATCGCATGTTGTAATTCCAGACACAGCTGACGCAAAGACTCTCCGCTGTTCTCCCGATAGCTATCCAGAAATTTGCCGGCCAGTACAGGCTGTCCGTACCGGACCAGCACATCGGTTCTGACACGGGTCGGGTGTTCGTAGGTAATTCCGACCGGAAGGATGTAGATTTCGTCAGGTGCTTCCGGACCTGCGAGCGTCTCCAGGGCAATCCGGGCCACCCCTTTTCTCAGCGGACTCCGAAGTCTCCGCTGCATTCCATGATTGCCTTCGGGAAAAATAAGCAGTGAACCGTTTCCGCCGAGGATCCGGTAACATTCTTCAAATGTGTCCTTGTTTGCATCCCTGAGATTTGCCTGATCCCTGAACCGGTACACCGGCAACATATGTATGGCCCGGAGAATAAACCGTATCAGATTGTTGGCAAAAACCCCGGCACGGGTAAGGTACCAGGGCTTTCTCCCGCAGGTAATGCCGATCAATACCGGGTCCAGGAAAGCCGACTGATGATTCGAGGCAAAAATGACAGGTTTACCTTCCGGAATATTATGTTTTCCCATGGCTTCAAACCGGCGGAAAAAGAACATGGCACAGGCCAACGCCCACAGCCGGAGAATTGTCAGAAACAACCAGTTCCCGAAATTCACATACTCGTACCTGCCAGGTGTCGCCATCCCTGCAAATTACCAATTTTGCCCGAGAGACCAACCCGTGCCCCGGTGCACAAATTATTCACCGTCCGGGGCTTCTGATTAAACCGGAAAAATAGTACCTTATCATTCTGCCCGGACAAACCACTTCTACATGGCGTATAATGAATATCATGCGGAGCGCATTCGACGTGTCTTCAGGGAAAGAAAAGTAAATTTCCGTGAAATCAATATGATGGGCGGATTGTGCATCATGGTCGACGATAAAATGTGCTGCGGGCTATTGCAAAAAAAAGATGACAACCAGGACTACTTTATGGCACGAGTCGGTGCGGATGTTTATGAAGACTTCCTTAATGACAACGGCGCTCTTCCGATGGATTTCACAGGCCGGCCGATGAAAGGGTATATTTTTGTAGCTCCGGAAGGCTTCGATATGGAAGCTGACCTTGAATTATGGATTGATCGTTGCCTTTCCTTTAATCCTAAGGCCAAATCAAGTAAAAAATCATGATGAGGATTACCCTGGGCCTGATCATGCTGATATTCACAGGAAGTCAGCCTGAGGATCTGACACAATTCCATAAAGCGGAATTTCAAGAGAAGAACCCTTATATCTTTGTCCTGGGAAATGTACAGGATGGTGGCTCCCCGCACATCGGATGCCGTAAAGAGTGCTGCAAAACGCTTTTTGCACAACCCGATCCGGACCGGATGGTGGTTGCACTGGGCATTATTGATCCGCAAAACGAAAAAACATTTCTCATTGAGGCCACGCCGGATTTGCCACGACAGCTGAGGCTGCTAAGTAATGAAGCAGGCTTCAAAAATAACGATGTACCGGATGGTGTATTTTTAACTCATGCCCATATCGGACACTATACCGGACTTATGTACTTTGGCAGGGAGGCGCTGGGTGCCAGCCAGGTAAATGTATACGCAATGCCGGGGATGAAAAGCTTTCTCGAATCAAACGGTCCATGGAGCCAGCTAACTGATTTGAACAATATCAAGCTGCAGCAAATGGAGAATGAAACGGCGGTTCAGGTGACTCCGTCAGTCCGCGTCGTCCCCGTTCAGGTCCCGCACCGGGATGAATTCTCCGAAACCGTTGGATATAAAATAATGGGGCCATCAGCATCTCTGTTGTTTATCCCGGATATAGACAAATGGGACAAATGGGAAAAGGATATCATTGAAATGGTGCAGGAGGTGGATTATGCCCTGGTGGACGGGTCCTTTTACGATAAGGAAGAAATTAACAACCGGGATATTTCAGAAATACCACACCCATTTGTAAGCGAATCCATGGAATTATTTGATGCGTTGCCCGATGAAGCAAAACGGAAAGTTAACTTTATTCACTTTAACCATACGAATCCCCTGCTGAATGAAGAATCGGCTATAACGGAAAACGTACTGGCTAAAGGGTATTCCATTAGCAGGCTTAAACAAATCTATCCCCTTTGATATGTTTGACGTGAGGCATTTATTCGAACCGCTAAACAAGGAACTCCTGGAGTTAATGAAGGATCTTGCACCGGACGAATGGGACCGGCCAACTTCCGCGGGAAAATGGACGGTTAAAGATGTGGTCGCGCATCTCCTGGATGGGAACCTCCGGGCGTTATCCATCCAGCGTGACCGGTATTTCGGGGAAGACCCTCCTGAATCCACTGATTATAAGACGATGGTAAAATGGCTGAACCGGTTAAACAGGGACTGGGTAAAAGCAGCCAGGCGGTTAAGCCCGAAAATGCTTATAACCCTCCACGAAAGCACCGGCCGCGATGTAAGTAAATACTACAATTCATTACACCTTGAAGAAGAGTCAATTTTTCCTGTTGCCTGGGCAGGCGAAATCAAAAGTTTGAACTGGATGCACCTGGCGAGGGAATTTACCGAAAAATGGCATCATCAGCAGCAGATAAGGGACATTCGTGATGACCACTCGCTGTTTATGCCTACTTTCTTTCATACTTATCTCAGGACATGTTTCCTGGGCCTGCCTCACCTCTTTTCAGATGTGGACGCAGAAGAAGGAGCATCGGTTAGGATTATCGTGAAGGGCAAACATGAATACGAAAGTTTTCTCCGGTATCATTCCGGCAAATGGAATTCTTCCGAGACTCCGGTAGCAGGGACGGTAACGAGGCTGACGATCCCTCAGGACATTTGCTGGAAACTATTCTCCGGCAACATACGGCCATCCGCGATAAGTGATCAGGTGAGCATTGAAGGCAATAAAGCGCTGGGAAAAAAGGTCCTTGGACTCGTAGCAGTGATGGCTTAATGTGTTCCGGGAAATAGCGGTATGTAAAATTTTATGATTTGAACTATGGATCCCGAACACTTCAGGAAACTTGAACGCATGTATCTTTCGGCCAATGTCAATAAGATGATATACGACACCACCAGCATTCACCTGGAAGAAGGCAAGGCAGAAATCGGATTGACAGTTTCTGATAAATTTCATCATTCACTGGGCGCCATGCACGGATCAGTATATTTCAAGTTGCTGGATGATGCATGTTTCTTTGCCGTTAATTCGATGGTGACTGATTATTTTGTGTTGACCAAATCATTTGAAATTCAGCTTAAACGACCATTCTCCATCGGTAAAATCACCGCAAAAGGAACGGCAACCGAACCGGGGGACAAGGTCTGGCACGCACGGGCCGAATTATATAATGAAGCCGGAAAAGAACTGGGACGTGGCAACGGAACCTTTGTGCTCAGCAAAGAACCCCTGAACGAACAGATTGGCTACAGATAAAACATACTTTATTGCTCTGCCAGTCCTGATATTTCAAGGTCGATACGCCTGGTTATTTTGTCCAGCTCCTCGATGGAAAGCTTGAAATGATCCAGTATCTCCGCTTTCATTAATTCGGCGTATTCTGCTTCAATCACCTGGTACATGCCAAATACACGGGCGATCGGAGCACGCAGAATATGGGAATTAAGAAATGCATATTCCTGCAATTCCCGGTTAGTTTTACGCAACTGGGCGGTTCGCTGCTCCACCCGCTTTTCAAGCTCCTCGTGACGTTGACGCTGAATATGGTTGGCATGCAGCAGCGACAACAAGTCTCCGGCCGCCTTGATATACAGAGAATCCTCTGCAGACCAGTACCGCCCTGAATCCTGCAGCTCACAGCTCAGCAAACCTCCGGGCTTACCATATCGGAAGAATAATATATCGACAAAGGATTTGCCATCGTGATGTAAATAGTCCGATTTAGATGACTTCCTCTTTTCCTGGCTTCCCTGGTTGGAAATAATTATGCCTTTATCAAAAAGGTCAGCAAAATACTTCTCATCATTGGTCACATAAACCTCCTGTCGGGCTGCGTACATAACGCGTTTGGAAGAACTTACTTTACAGGTTTTCTTTTCAAAATTCTCCCCGAATTCCCACACAGAAACATTGACGTCTTTAAGCGTTTGGCTCAATTTGTTAACAATTCCTTCGTACCCGGATGACAAATCTCCCTGTATCATGTCACGCGAATTACCCAGCTCCATCAGGTCCTTCATGTATACTTCAAGCCGGCTGCGACGGTACTTCTCCATATCCAGGCTCCGCTCGACCGAAAATTTCAGAAATAAAAAGGCGAATACCAGAAATGACCACGCTACAAATGAAAACAGATTAACTGTGAAGTAGTAATCCGGACTGGTCAATCCGGCTTCATAATACCCTACCCCGAAATATTCATGCAGCGGATCATAAAAGCACATCCCGAGAAATAAAGGCATCATACCGGCCAGCAGGTATTTCCGCTTCTTCAGAGGAATTGTGGTCATCGGAACCAGAATACTGCAAATAATAAGTAACCGAACGTCAAAATAATTAACCGCACTGATTGGTGTTGATTGGGCCAGGGCAACCTGCTTGTTGATAATAGAAAGGAAAAACGGAATGACAACAACAATGACCGACAGCAAAATTGTGGCACTTGTTTTATAACCGGATCTTGTCATCAGGTAAGGTACAAGCATAACCAGACCCGCCAGCAATACCTGCCAGTACAAATTCTCATACATGGAGAACAGGTAAAAAACTGATAAAATCAATGAAAGTCCAAAGCACAATAAACTAACCAGACTGGTTAAATCCCGGGGCATGAGTGCTTTTATACGAGCTCCTGTTATCGTTCCCTGCAATGCTAATTATCTTATTACGAGGTAAATATAAACGCAGATATCAAATTGTACCACAAAGTGTATGTTTTTGTGTGAAATTGACAGTCAGATGACATTAATTAACGTTGATCAGAATTTTAAATGGAGAATATCCAATCGGAAAAGCAGGATTATTTATATTCATGGCCAGCCAATTTACCATATTTGCATTGCTATAAACGAGTAATCAGCACCGTCTATGAATAAACTGATCCGGATTACCATCATTCTGTTTGTACTGCTATTCCAGGTAGGCTGCGATCAGATCAGCAAAAAGGTGGTACGAAATAATATTGCCAAACAGGAGCAAATTACGGTAATCGAAGATTTTCTGACCCTTACAAAAGTGGAAAATACCGGTGCTTTCCTGAGCCTTGGACATCGTCTTCCGGAATTGCTAAGGATATTACTGTTAATCATATTTCCGGTCCTGCTTCTGGGAGCGGCTATTTTCTACCTTTTTCACAAATCGGGTCTGTCCCTATTATCACAAACTGCCATTGCCTGCCTGGTCGGGGGCGGAATCGGGAACCTGATAGACCGTATCCTGTACGGCTCCGTCACCGACTTTCTGCACATGGATTTTTATATTTTCCAGACAGGGGTATTCAATATGGCGGACGTTTCCATCATGGCGGGGATGTTTATGCTCATCGCAGACCGGTTGCAACAGTCAAGATTAGTGGAGAATAATACAGGTCAGAGTTAACTGTAACTCGTTGATTGTCATTTAAAACACATTACAACCAGTTATACATATCCTATTCAGGATTAGATTTCAAATATATTATCCGCAGAAAAAATATCAATTTATTTAGATCACGGAGGTTACTTCACCCTCACCAGACCGATAAAAGCATAACCAATAACGTTTGTTATGAAGGGAAAGAAAATCGTTGCAGTTTTGGCTTTGGGCGCACTCATATCGTGCAGTGAATCCTCTGACCCATCTCCTGCTGTAGAGGATAAAAGCACCAATGAGGTACTGGAATCTTCGATTCAGGGTACCTGGCAACATGTGATTGACGAAAAGAGTAGCGCGTTCAATCAGATTACACTGTCATTTGACGGCGACCAGTTGCACTGGAAAGACAGTACGGTGAACAATGGCGGCAAATACGCCATCGTACGAAGCGGATCCTGTGATGTGCTTTATTTAAAGAAAGATGATAAGGTAGTTGAAAAATACCTGATGGGTGGACAGTCAATTACCCCGGGTCTGACCGATGTTATTGTATCAGACTGGCGCGGGACAGAATCCAGCAACCGTAACTATCGGAATGTAAATTCTACAGACGGATGGGAGCTTATAAATTCATGGAAATCTTCGGGCGCACAACCCCCGATCCCGGAAGGCGTTTATGCCGAATTCAAAAAGAACAAAACGGTGGTTAACCTGGAAATTGACGGTAAAGACGAAGATTTTAAAACAGACTTTTCGAGGCCCCAATAATCGATTGAAGTATATTTGTCCCATGGGGACTTTAAAAATAAGGAACGCCCGGCCATCGGACGTTCCTTTTTTGTTTAAGGTATTTGAGCGGGCAATCAGGCAAACGGCGTCCGCCGATTATTCTCCCGAACAGGTGGATGCCTGGGTAAGAAAGGGTGATAATCCGGAAGGCTGGTCAGAACGTATCCGCAACCAATTTTTCCTGGTGGCTGTAACAGAAGACGGATCATATGCCGGCTTCAGTTCGCTTGCATCGGACGGATACCTTGACCTGATGTTTGTAGATCCCGACTGGAAGGGAAAGGGTGTGGCCGGGCTACTGATCAATCATATTCTCAGCGAGGCCAAAAAACGCGGCATCAAAACGGTTTGTACCGATGCCAGCATCACAGCCAGGGATTTTTTTACTCACCACGGATTTACCACGGTCAGAAAGAATACGAATCAAATATTCGGGATCACGATTAACAACTATCGGATGAAATGGGTATATTGAAATCCATGCCCCTCCGAGTCCTGATACCTGGCTTGCTTTATTTTTTGGCGTTGTACTCCTGCAGTATGCCCGAAGAAAAGGTGTCGCGTCCTCCCAATATTGTAATCATTTTCACTGACGACCAGGGGTATGAAGACGTAGGGGTGTTTGGCAGCGAACTTATCAACACACCAAACCTGGACCGTCTCGCATCTGAAGGGGTTACATTAACGTCATTCTATTCAGCCCAGGCTGTTTGTTCTGCCTCACGGGCTGCATTATTGACAGGGTGTTATCCCAATCGTGTAAATGTACACGGAGCACTTGGTCCGCATTCTTCCAGGGGACTTCACCCCAATGAAGTGACCATGGCCGAGATGCTCAGGGAGCAAGGGTATGCCACCGGGATATTCGGAAAATGGCACCTTGGTGATCACCCGGATTTGCTGCCGTTGAAGCAGGGTTTTGATGAATTTTTCGGTATCCCGTATTCAAACGATATGTGGCCGGCCCATCCCTGGCAGGGCACCGTTTTTAATTTTCCCGAATTACCCTTGATCAGGGACGACTCCGTACTCACTTTTCTTGAAGAACAGAGCAGCCTTACCACACAAATTACCGAGGAAAGTGTTCGCTTTATTAATGACCATGCCGATGAACCGTTTTTTCTGTACGTCCCCCATCCGCAACCTCATGTCCCGCTTTTTGTTTCTGAAAAATTCAAAGGTAAATCGGAAAGAGGCCTCTATGGGGATGTGATAATGGAAATCGACTGGTCGGTTGGCGAGATCCGGAAAGCGCTGGAGAATAACGGAATTGACAGCAATACCCTCATTATCTTTACTTCCGACAACGGGCCGTGGCTTTCTTACGGAGACCACGCAGGGTCTGCCGGCCCGTTTCGCGAAGGAAAAGGGACTGCCTTTGAAGGGGGCCATCGTGAGCCTTTTATCGCCTGGTTTCCCGAAAAACTGCCCGCAGGGTTTTCCTCAGATGTTCCTGTGATGACGATTGACATGCTCCCGACCATCGCAAATCTGACCGGTGCCACACTCCCGGATAATACGATCGACGGACTGGATGTTTGGCCTGTTCTGACCGGAAATTCGGATGAAAGTCCGCACGAGGCGTATTATTTCTACTACCATACTAATGAACTCCACGCCGTACGCTCCGGCGATCACAAATTATACTTTCCCCACCGGTACCGTACACTGAGCGGCCGCCCGGGCGGAACAGGCGGACTGCCGGCAGATTATGACTACGTCGATCTGGAGGAATTGTCATTGTACGATCTTAAAAGCGACCCGGGGGAAACCAAAAATATCGCCAATGAAAATGAAGAGGTCGTCATGAAACTGACGAATCTCGCCGATAAAATGCGCCTCGAACTTGGCGATGCACTTACCGGTCAGCGGGGTACAGGCAATCGTCCTCCTGCCGACGTAACCTGGAATCAAACTGATTCGCTGCAATAAATCCGTTAAAACACTGATATATATCACAAATTACCTGAGAAGGTAATACTATTTTAGTTTCAGCATTTTGATGTGTAACTAAATTTGTGAATCATGAAAAAGAATATGGGAAATGCCGACCGCGTCATCCGGGTTATCCTGGCGGTAGTGGTTGTAGGACTGTATTATTCCGGAATCCTGACCGGAACCTGGGCAGTAGTATTGCTGATTATAGCAGGAATATTCTTTCTAACCAGTTTGATTGGTTATTGTCCGCTATACGCTCCATTCGGATTGAGCACGTGTGCGCGCAGGCACGCCTGAAAAGAGGCTTTCATGTACAAGCAGGCCTGCCTATTCCAGGTCGCTGACAGACAAACCAGGTTCGAATTTGCCGAACCCAAACATGGTTGGATTGTATTCGCCGACTAAATCTGCATTATTGTTTGCAGGGACCTCCATCTCCAGCAACCAGTAACAGGCGTTGACCAACAGCCGTCGCAGATCATGGCTTTGCAGATCAACAGACGCCCCCATCGTGGAGGTCAGTGACCGTCCCTGCTTGCCATTCTCCAGTTGATAATTCCGGGTCCAGACGACCGGCATCACCGATTTCTCCCAGTTGACGGGAGAATCAGGCTTCAGGCCAGTAGTAGATTGCCCCCAAACCAATACACTTGCATTACCGGTAAGTTCACGCGTGCCATAGACATCTGTAAATCCCCACAAATCGGTAACACCCCGGAGTACAGGGTGATCTTCCCGTTGTAATACGCCATCGATAAGTCCGCGCGTGCCCTCTTCTCCGTGCACCCCGTGATGATCCACCCAGGTTTCACCAAGCACAAAACGTCCAAATCCACCATTCCAGCTTTCTGAATCATTATTCCAGGTATAATGCGCATACGGACTGTCCGGATTGTCCTGGTAAAAAAATGCATGTGTCGCGGTACGCAAGGCAATCACCGGCTTGCCCGCCTTCAGGTAAGCATCGATATATTTCATTTGATCATCCGGCAGCTCCCGGAAGCGTGTAAAAAGGATCATGAGATCGGCATTCTCCAGCTTCTCCAGGCCTGGAATATTATTCTGATAATCCGGGTTGATCAATCCGGTCTCCGGATCAATAGCAAAGAGCACTGTGCACGAAAACCCGTGGCGTTCTGAAAGTATCCGGGCCAGCATAGGCAACGCCTGCTCGGACCGGTATTCTTCGTCACCACTGACCAGCACAATATGACGCCCGTTTCCCGGCCCTTCTCCACCATCATATGACAACCAGGAAACTCCATCCTGTCCGTAACTGCAGGAGATGGAAAAAATGGCCAGAATGGTTAGTATTCGTTGAATCATGAATATCATTGATTATTTAATGGATGTGCTTCCAGAAGTTCAGCGGGAGAATAAAAACCGGTTTTATCACTGACCGACTCCCTCACCGTTCCGACGGTTTCGGGGGTAACGATGGCGGCTTTATTCCCAAACGAATTGCGGACATACGTTAACACCGCAGCGATTTCTTCGTCGTTCAGCAGTCCGCCGAAGGGTGTCATAGGTACCTGGCCCGGATAGGAAACCCCGTTGATTTCAAGTGGTCCATGCAGACCTTTCAGGGCAACCTTGATCAGTCTCACCTCATCCCCGGTCACCCATTCCGTATCTGTAAGCGGGGGAAATCCTGAGGATTCAAGTCCTCTCCCATCCGGCTGGTGACAGGTAGTACAATATCCCTCGCGTTCATATATCTCCTTACCGGCCAGGAAGACATCCAGTTCCGCCCCGGTCAGATCAGTTTCCACGCCTTCCTTCTTCTTCTCTTCCACGGTCATCCCATTCAGATGCGCCAGAGCCGTTTCGTAAGCCCCGCTCATCCAGTCATCAATGGGGTGACGTGATGCTTCCTCCAGGACCAGCAGGCCATCCTTCTTGTCCAGCCAGGAAGCAGCAACAATGGCTTCCAGCCGTACACGCCCATGCTCGTCGCCCGCGGCTTTAACCAGCAGCGGTACCTGGTCAGCAACCTGGTGCCCGGTGTACCGCAAAACACGAACGGCTGCAGCGCGTGCATGAAAATTTTCTGCTTCCAGCAATAATTTGATCAAGGTCTCATCAACACGGTCCAGCCCCCAGCTCACCCAGAGCGCCTCGGCCAGGTAATGCTCATAATCTGCATCTTCAGGATCCAGGCGATCCACCCAGGCATTCAGCTGTGTAAGGACATCATCCGCATTACGCCCGCGAAGTTCGCGACGGCTCCGGGCCCTAGTGCGTGCTTCCGGGAGTTTCAGATTCTCCAGCAACACCGGAACAGGGGCCCCGGCCACGTCAGCCGGATCTACCAGCGGACGTTCCGGGTAGGTAATCCGATAGATCCTTCCGTGCATATGATCACGCAGCGGATCCCTCGCATTATGTTGCATGTGCCCGATCAGTACATTGTGCCAGTCAACCAGGTACAGCGACCCGTCCGGGGCAAACTCCATATCCACCGGCCGGAAATTAGGATCATCACTGCGGATCAGGTCCTGGTGGTGTTCACTGTGAAAACCGGTGCCGTCATCGGTCATCCGGTGCTGTTTCATTCCCAGGAAACCAATCGTATTATTGATCAGCAAATCTCCCTGCATGTCATCCGGAAAGTGACGGCTTGAAACAAATTCCAGTCCGGATGTCGGCCGCACGCGATGTGCGTCCTCAATCAGGTTCCTTCCCTTGGGTGTTGCCTCCCCGTAACGCGGCTTCACCGTACCCGGCATCATCCAGAGCACATCGGGGCCCGAGGTTTCCGCAAAAAAGTTCTGCCCCCAGTCGTCAAAGGCAATCCCCCATGGGTTCGGAATACTCAGCTGGGCCGTGCGCTCCAGCCGCTTCCGGGCCGGATTGTACCGGTAAAACCCGCCTTGCGTTCCCCTAACCGTTCCGTACGGCGTCTCCACATTGGTATGCAGGAATACTCCTTCTCCCATATAAATGGCCCCTGACGGATCCGTCGTGTAGGTACTGTGCGCGTGATGTGTATCGTGATCATCAAATCCGCTCAGCAATATCTCCCGTATATCAGCCTGGTCATCGCCGTCAAGATCGCGCAACAACACCAGGTTGGTACCCTGGGAAACATATACCCCTTCCGGAGCAATTTCAAATCCCAGCGGAAGGTGCAGGCCGTCGGCAAACGTGGTCTGCTTATCGGCCAGTCCGTCACCGTCCGTATCTTCCAGGATCAGTAATTTATCATCCGGCTTCGGATCGCCGGGCCGGTAATGCGGGTAGGTGGGCATAACGGCCACCCATAAGCGGCCCTTGTTGTCAAATGACAGCTGGACAGGATTTGCCAGGTCCTCAAATTCCTTTTCCGAGGCAAACAATTCCACCTTGTACCCCGGTGCCATGTGGAATTTGTCCAGTGCTTCCTGGCCATATAAATAGCGTGGCTCCTCCCCGTCGCTGGCGGGAGAATAATTGGTTTCCACCACCGGCAGTGGTGAGGTACGTGCATCAGCGGCCGCCAGATCAAAGGATTCACCACGGGCGGATCGCCAGATCGCCGTATCCCGGACCGCCGTCATTTCCCTCGTTTTTTTCACCTCGGCCGGGTAGTTATCGGGTCCGAACGGATCATACCGGCGGCCGTAGGCATGGACGCCGTTCGGGATTTTAATATCCTGGTGCCACATCCAGTTCTTTTCCCTGACAGCGGCAAGAATTTCCTCCCGCCTTGCTTCCGCAGCCTGGTCCCGCTCACCAAACAACTCGTCCGCAAGCAAACCGGCAAAACGCTGGTATCCTTCCTCTGTTAGCTGAAATCCGTCGATGGTCAGGTCCGCCTCCGTTTCTTCGTACCATTTTTTTGTGGGGGTGAACACATCCACAAACCAGGTATTGTTTGCGGCGGCAACTTCGCGCATAGCCTCCGTATAAAGTTGAAGATTTTGATTCTCCATTACTCCGTTTGGAAGATCATAATGATCGGACAAATCTTCAAAAGCAATCGGGGAAACCAGTGCCAGCCTGGTGGTGTCCCCGTTATATTTCTGAGCGTAGGTATGTTTTATGAACGCATCAAGCTCTCCCTTAAAATTTTCAATGCCTGCCGGCCCATTGAACGATTCACTGTATCCGAAGAATGCAATGACCAGGTCGGCCTGAAGGCGTGACAGCCATTCGTCCTCCGTCTCAAAATGCCCTTCACTATGAGAATAATTGGCCAGTTCGTCCTGGTACTGCTCAGCGCCTGGAAACGCCCAGGGCGAATTGCGGCTTGAATGAGGCCTGAACCCCGGGGTATTGCCAGGGTCACACATATTCCTGATAAACAGGGAACTGTCCGGATACCGAATATGAAGTTCCGTTTCAAAATGACCATAATTCATCATGCGGGACCCCAGGTTGCTTCCCACCAGGAGAATATGATCGTTTTCGTAAACCGGAATGCCGTCGGAACGCTTGTTACAGGACGTACAAAGAAAGGCAAATACTAACAGGAGCAGGCCTGTATTTCTGAAAGAGAAAAGGTTGGTGTCCATTAAAAATAATTTCCCTTAATATACGACAAATATGATTTTTATCTACCCGGCAAGGTGACGCGGGAAGACACTTCACCTGATTGAATTTAATTTTGAAAAGAAGTACCTTGAAGTCAGGATATTACCTCATGAGCAAACGGATCGCAAGAATAATTATCGCCATATTTGGCATCCTGATCGGACTTTACCCGCTGATGTACCTGCTGAGCGGTGAGCGGATCAACCTGCTCCAGGGCAAACCGGACGAGCTTTATTTCAGCAGCCTCTGGCAAGCTGGCTTTCATTTTCACATCATTTTCGGAGGCATCGCCCTCCTGATCGGCTGGATACAGTTTTTCCCCCGAATCAGGAACCGGTATTTACGCTTTCACCGGATTATCGGGAGAATATATGTGGTTGCCGTTATGCTCGGGGGTATTGCCGGCATATACCTCGCGCTGAATGCGAATGGCGGAATTATAGCCAAAACAGGCTTCTTCCTGCTGGGGATCGGCTGGACCTCCACTACCCTGTTCGGCCTCGGGACTGTGCGAAAGGGAATGATTGACCGTCACCAGTCATTTATGATATTCAGCTATGCATTATGCTTTGCCGCGGTCACACTTAGGATCTGGTTACCATTATTGCAAGCGTATTTCGGAGAATTCTTACCTGCTTACCGCATAGTCGCCTGGCTGTGTTGGGTGCCGAACCTGCTGGTGGCGTGGTGGATTGTGTCGCGGAAGGAACGACAGCACCTGGTGAGTACTCATTGACCAGAATTGTTATTAAAGGTATGCCCGAATGAAGTAAACTGTGAACCAATAATCAATCTCACTTAATTTATCAACAGCCTTCCTTCTACCAAGTCCCGGATCATATTATCTCCTCCAAAATCAAATGAATTTAATTCGTAATTGTTTCCTTCGCAGTTATTGCTTGTAGGAGTTGACCTGAGCTTCCGCAATGTCGGCAGGCAAGTAATCCGGACAGGTATGTAACTTAGCTTAGGGTCAGGGATCAATCCGGATTTTCCATTTATCTGGATGCTGGCTGGTATGATAAACGGCCAGTACATCGATACATGGCAGATTGCAGGACATACAGGATTATAAAAGGAAACTGGCGAAGCACATAGCCCCGCACCATCTTTTTGAACCAAAAGCGATAGGTTTCCGGATTGGCGGTAATGACTTCCTCAGCTTTATCAATAGCAGTTAAAAAGGATTCACCGAGTCCGGGCTCCTCTTTTTCATACCACAGATAGGCTTCTTCTATATCTTTCAGGGCCGGACCGGAGATCCGGTACTCATACTGCATCCTTGCCTGTTTTTCTTATGCGTTCTTTGGCTTCAGTCCAGGAAGTAAAGGTAAGTTCACCTGCCTCATAGCGATCAAGCCGGTCCTGAAGGTCATTCTGCTGCGCCTTGGTCAGCTTCCCTTCACCGGTCTCCTTGAGGCGTTGTAATGTTTTGAGCATCGTGGTATCCTGCAGCTCAGTAAGCCAGTGGATTAAGTCGAGTTTAACAGATTGCATGTCCATAGATGCATAAAATAGATGTTTCATAAAGGTAACGATTTCATTTCAGAATATTATTCCTTGGAAATCCTTGTTCGTATCGTATTAGCCCTTTTTCGCTATTACCCTTTGATAGCTATGAAGGTGAGCCCAAACGGGTAGTAATCATCCCTTTCTAAAATCGGCCGTACAGGTGAATCCCTCATTCACACCCATTCTCCTTCACCACCTCCCCATTGATAATCACATAACACACCCTGGTGACATACTCAAACGGGTCCCCGTTGTACAAAACCAGGTCGGCATCCTTCCCTTTCTTAAGGCTCCCTACTTCATCGTCAATCCCCAGCAGCTGAGCAGGGTTTATGGTGATACTCTTTAATCCCTCCTCGAAAGGCAACCCGTTGGCCACTGCTTCCGCCGCCTCAAACAGGATGACGCGCGACTTAGGCACATACGGCTCGTACCCGCTCTTAATGCTCACCGGAATCCCTTCGTTGTACAGGGTCGCAGCTGTCTCCATTGACACATTCTCCCGCGAACCGGATGCGCGAATACGGGTTGGGTGGAGAATAACAGAGAAGCCCGACGCCTTTATTTCATCGGTGACCAGGTAAGACTCCGTCACCTCGTCAAGAACGATCTCAAGGCCAAATTCATCGGCAACGCGCAAGGCGGACAGAATATCCTGCTGACGGTTGACCGTGACAAGTCCGCGCATTTCCCCGTTAAGCAACCTGACCAGGGCGTCCATCTGAAGGTTACGCGGCGGATCGTTTTTGTTTTCATCGTCTTCCATTTTTTCCCTGTAGGCCTGTGCCTCGACCAGTTTGGAACGGATCATGGCAATTTCTTTGGCAGAAGTACCAGGGGAATCAAAATTTCCACTCACGGACGGGTCGATCGTCATGGCGAGCATCACCCCGTCCCTGACCAGCGCTTCTTCGACATTGTCCCCGATTGTTTTGGCGATCATGGTCTGACCACTGATCAGCGCGCCCGGACCGTGCCCGGTATGGATAGTGGTCACCCCCCATTCGCGAAGAAACGCCACAAGTTCTTCCCGGGCATTGTAGGCATCAATCGCCCTTAGTTCCGGCTGGATGGGAGACGAGGTCTCCAGCTGATCCTGGTCATGGGGCTGGTTCATGTACCCGCTCAATCCGACTGCCGTATGGGCGTCAATCAGACCAGGGGTAACTACCGCCGCTTCCAGAACACGAAAATCATTGGGGATCCTGATGGAAGAAGACCCAATACGGTCAATCTTCCCGTCCCGGATGAGGATCACCCCGTTCTCTATGACCTCGCCTTCCATGGTGTAGATTTTTTCACCTTTAATCGCGATCTGTGCGACAGATACCGATGTGGTGAACAGTATGAGCAAGCTGAAAATAATTCTATTCATGGTGAAGCAGGATATTGGTGCGATAAACTTTAAAACCTCCGGTGGCATAGGCCTTATCTTCGGGGTTGGCCCGGTCAAATACTTTTTGTCCTTCTACCCATGTTTCCTCAATGTGCGAATAAACACTGAGGGGGTCCCCGCTGAGAATAACCAGGTCGGCATCTTTCCCGCGGGTAAGTGTACCCAGGCGGTCTTCAAGTTCGAGCATCCGGGCCCCGGCGATGGTCAGCCCCTCCAGGGCTTTTTCCCTAGACATTCCTTCCCTGACCCCAATGGCCGCAGAACGCCGGAACACACGTGAATCCGTAATTCCGTCATCGGTATGGAAACCAACCAGCACTCCGGCTCTTTCCAGTTCGGCTCCATTAATATTCCTGAGGTCCATGGCCTCCAGCTTGCCACCGGGAGAATCTATAACAATTATTGACGCCGGTACCCCGGCCTCGGCAATCTCGTCAGCCACTTTCCAGGCTTCGCTGACATGCTGGAGCACGAGCCTGAACCCGAATTCCTTGGAAAGCCTGATCGCGGTCAGGATGTCATCATGCCTGTGTGTATGGAAATGCACCGTCCGCTCGCCATTCAGCACCTGCACCAGGGCCTCCATCCGCAGGTCCCGCGGCGGGGGCGTTTTGGACGTATCATTCTCCGCTTCTTCTGTTTTACGTTTATATTCCGCGGCCTCCGCGTAAAGGGTCCTGGCCATCGCGGCGGATTTAGCGCGTGTACCCGGAAATTTAGGCAGTGAATTGATCGGATTGGTCCCGTTGGCCATTTTCATACCACCACAAATGCCATTCGTGGGATCCTCGCAAAACAGGAGGTCTTCTATTGTACGGGCATCCTTTCGCAACTTGATATAGACAGTCTGTCCGCTCATCAGGTGACCCGAACCAGGCATGACATTCAGCGTCGTAATGCCTCCGGCCAATGCACGCTTAAAGCTGTCACTGGTCGGATCCAAAGCATCCAGGATCCTGACTTCCGGGTTCAGGGCATTCGACCGGTCCCCTCCCGATCCGTCACCCAGGTGCGAATGCGTATCCACAAACCCGGGCATCAGGTATTTCCCTGTGGCATCGACCACCTCGGCATTCTCCGGGATAGAAACATCGCCGGCCGGACCCACCGCCGTAATGATCCCTTCGCTGATCACCAGGGTTCCGTCCGAAATCTCCGGCCCGTCAATGGGAATGATATGGGCGTGAGTAAAGGCCACTGGTGTTTGCTGCGCTCTTGCCGGAATCAGCAGAAGGCAGAGTAGTGGCAGTAGTAGTAGTTTTTTCATAAGCATGGTTGAATATCGGGTTAAAATAATAATTAAATCTTAAATCCTGCGGTTGTCTGCCGGATTGCTATTGAGTAATTTGGATCAATGGATATCGAACAGATCAGAAAAGACACACCGGGGTGTCACGATAAATTGTTTTTAAACAGCGCCGGGTCATCCCTGCCCCCGAAAACGGTCAATGAACGGATCATTGAATATCTTGAAGAAGAGGAAAGGTATGGCGGATATCGCCTAGCGGAGATGAAACGTGCCGGAATTGCCGGATTCTACCAGGAGGCGGCCCTGCTGCTGAATACTTCTTCCAAAAATATTGCTTTTACATCAAGCGCGACGGAATCCTTTGCCCGCGTCCTGTCTGCCATACCGTTTAATTCGGGTGATGTCATCCTTACCACCGACAATGATTACGTCTCCAGCTTTCTTCAGTTCTTGTCCCTGAAAGAACGTTTCGGAGTGGAAATTGAACGAATTCAACACCTGGAGAATGGAGACCTGGACCTTGAGCAGGCGGCAAAGATGATGGAACAGCATCAACCCAAACTGGTGACCCTGGCCCACATTCCCACCAGCTCCGGGCTGGTCCAGGATGCCGAAGCGATCGGTAAGTTGTGCCGCGAACATGACTGCCTGTTCCTGCTTGATGCCTGCCAGTCAGCCGGACAGCTTCCGCTGGATGTGAATCAACTGAACTGTGATTTCCTAAGCGCTACCGGCCGGAAATTCCTTCGTGGTCCCCGGGGGACAGGACTCCTGTATGTATCCGACCATGCCCTGAACCAGGGGTTGGCGCCCCTGTTTATCGATCTCCGCGGGGCCACCTGGACGGAGCCGGGGAAGTACGAACTTTCGCGGAAGGCGCGGCGGTTTGAACAATGGGAAATGCCCTATGCTTTGATGATGGGACTTAAGGAGGCCATCGGCTATGCCAATCAGGTTGGCCTTGAGAATATTGCCCGCAAAAATTCCGCCCTGAGTAACCTGTTGCGGAAGGAACTTGCAGGACTGAAAGGTGTTCAGGTTTACGACCGGGGTTCGCATAAAGCCAGTATCATTACTTTTAAAAAAGAGAATCTAACGATACAGGACCATGTGCATATGCTGCAGGAGAATAATGTCTTTTTTTCGGTGACATCCCGTGATTCCGCTATCTACGACTATACGGAGAAAGGGGTGGAACAACTGGTCAGGCTTTCCCCGCACTATTTCAATACCGAAGAAGAAATCAGCGACCTGGCGGAGATCATTGAACAGATATGATCCGGGTAAAACAGCCGGATGAAAGCCTTCCGTGGGACCTGCTGCTCATGGCGGATGAAGAAATACCGGCGATCGAAAAATACATATATGATTGTGTGATTTTCCTCGCTTTGGAAAAGGATAGTGTAGTGGGAGAATGTGCCATACGGAATACCGGTCCTGGCAGGGCGGAAATCATGAGTATTGCGGTATTACCGGAATTTCGGAAAAAAGGACTGGGAAAACAGCTGCTCAGGAAAGCAATACAATGGGCGGAAGATCAAAATATCTCAAGTGTTGACATTGGTTCAGCAGACACCTCCGCTATTCCCCTGGCATTTTACAGATCGGAAGGGTTTACTGATTATGAGATCCGGAAAAATTTCTTTCGTGAAAATTATTCAAAGCCCGTAATCGAAAACGGCAAAGAATGTATTGATATGATAGTTCTGAGAAAACAGATAAAAAAAGATCCCGACTCAGAACCGGGATCTTTTTAGTACGGATTCGTATCAGTTTAGCTGTTCACGACAGCCGGGGCAAGCGGAAAGTCAATCGGTGTGCCTGCAACATGGTTGGTATAATTGGTAATTGTATTCAGGGCTACAAGAACTATGATTTCAGACAGAGCGGCAGGGGTATATCCCGCTTCATAAAAATCCGCAATCAATGTTTCTTCCGGAAAACCCCGGGTTGTGGTGATAGCACGCACGAGCCGGGAGAGCACACGAAATTTCCCGTTAGCAGGCTCTCCATTCCGTATGTCAACCGTTTCCTGCTCGCTCAGTCCGAACATCTTGCCAAGTGTCGTATGTGCGGCCAGGCAATAATCACAGTCATTTGCCTGGGCCACGGCCAGTGCAATCACTTCGCGTTCTGTATCGGAAAATTCACCCTGGGCTAACGCTTCCCCAATGCCAAGAGTGGCCTGCAAGGCAGGTCCTGAATTTCCAATGACGGCATAAAGATTCGGTACTTTTCCCAGTTTCGATTTGAGCTGATCAAACAAGTCACGGCTCTCAGCCGGTGCTTCTTCACGGGTTAATACTTCCAGATTGTTCATAATTTGTTTTTGATTAATGTAACTTTATTTGTTACGATTAACGGCGGCTATGAACGGAACGTTTCAAATCCAAATATGAATCATTCATTTATGTCAGGAAGGCGACGTTATTTGCCCTGGCGGATTTGTTCGCCGGCATTGCTTCCCAGCACCTTCTCCAGTTCCTTGTTAAGTGCGGCAATGGTTGTGGATTCAAGGGATTTCATGAGCTGTTCCTCTGCCTCCGCAAACCTGTCCTCAAGCAAGCTTCCGAGATTAGAACTGACCACGCAGTCGGGGTTGGGGCCCGGCCACCTGAATAATGAGCCTGACCGTGTAGCCTCATAAATAGAACGCAACGTTATTTCCGAGGCCTGCCGGGCAAGTTTAAAACCGCCGTTAGGTCCGGAAATACTACTTACAATATCAGCCGTGATAAGGTCATGGATCAGTCTTCTGATCACCACCGGATTTGTGGAAACGCTTTCTGCCAGCTGTGAGGAGGTACTCAGTTCATCGGGAGAATGCTCAAGAAAAATACAAATCTGGACGGCGGTAATATAGCGGGTGCTGGCTTTCATGTTAAAATTTAATAAAGATAACATCTATTCGTGTCATCCGCCCGTAATTCCCCAAAAATCCCGCGCTGAATGAGTGTTGTACCCCACCCTTTCATTTTGTATCTTGACTACCCTGAATAATCCACTCTTATGAAAAAACTACTCCTATTCCTCGTCTTGTTTCCGGGGATTGCGTTTGCACAAAAGACCAGCAAAGAAAAAAAACAGGTTATAGAATATATTGACAGCCATGCCGGCGAACTCACCTCACTAAGCGACGAAATCTGGGGATTTGAGGAAATGGCTTTTGAAGAATACCAGTCCTCCGAAGCACTGGCAGCTTACGCCGAGGCCAATGGATTCCGGGTTACCCGGGGGGTGGCCGGTATGCCCACCGCTTTCACAGCCGAATATGGCTCCGGAAGTCCGGTGATTGGTATCCTTGGAGAATTTGATGCCTTGCCGGGCCTTTCTCAAAAAACCGTTCCGGAAAAAGATCCGAGAAATGATGGGGCACCCGGACACGGATGCGGACATAACCTGTTCGGAACTGCGTCACTGGCCGCCGCCTCGGCGATCAAGGATCTTATCGAACAGGGTAAGATCCAGGGGACAGTCCGCTTTTACGGTACGCCCGCCGAAGAGAAATTCTTCGGGAAACTCTGGATGATCCGGGAGGGCCTGTTTGATGATGTGGATGTGTGCATGGACTGGCACCCCGGTGATGTTACGGAGGCGGATGTACAAAGCAGCCTGGCCCTGGTGGATTATTATGTTGAATACTTTGGACAGGCAGCCCACGGGGCCGCCGATCCGTGGAATGGCCGGAGTGCCGGCGATGCGGTGGAATTATTCACCACCGGCATCAATTATTACCGGGAGCACGTGAAGCCGACCGTCCGGATGCATTACCATATCATGGATGCCGGGAAAGTAGTGAATGTGGTACCTGATTATGGCAAAGTCTGGATGCGCGTTCGTGATAATAAAATTGACGGTATGCGGGAAGTCTGGAAACGTACCGAGGAGATTGCCAAAGGCGCTGCCATGATGGCCAATGTGGATTACAAAATCTCCCTGATTTCCGGTGTGCACGATGTACTGGTCAACCGGGCCGGAGGGGAAGCCCTTCAGGAAAATCTCGAATACCTGGGCGATATCAGTTATACAGATGAAGAGACAGCCTTTGCAAAAAATATTCAGAAAGCCACCGAAAAACCGGAAGTCGGACTCGATGCTTCTGTTTCCCCGATGAAGGATACGCGGGAGAATCCCGGGGGCGGTTCGACCGATGCCGGGGATGTCAGCCAGGTGGTTCCGACCATCAGGCTCAGCGCAACTGTAGCCCCTAAAGATACACCCTGGCATTCCTGGGCAGTGGTTGCCTGCGGCGGCATGTCGATCGGTCATAAAGGAATGTTATACGCTTCCAAGGCACTTGCCATGACTATGGTCGATCTGTACACTGATGCAAAACTCAGGGAGGCAGTGAAAGCCGAATTTCGCGAACGCCTCGGGGATTACCAGTATGAAGGTATCGTACCCCCAGGTCCGCCGCCGGTACCGGAGAACGATGCCAGCGCAACTAATAAATAACATTGACAAATGAGACACCTATTGCCATTTCTGCTGATTGTCCTGATTGCCTGTTCGACTCAACCCGAACAGGAGCCCGCTGCTGATAATTCTCCCGTTTCAGGTTACTGGGATTATTCCGGCTCGGAGGATCAGTTTACCGGGGGCATCCGTATGATCCCCGTGGAAACCCCGAAAGGAACATTTAACGTATGGACAAAACGCATGGGAAATAATCCGGACATGCGCATTCTCCTGCTCCATGGCGGCCCCGGTGCCACCCACGAATTGTACGAATGTTTTGATGGTTACCTGCCACAGGAAGGTATCGAATACATTTACTATGATCAGCTTGGATCGTATTACAGCGACCAGCCTGGTGATACCAGCCTGTGGAGCACCGAGCGGTTCGTTGAAGAAGTGGAGCAGGTCCGGAAAGCCCTCAGATTGAATAGTGACAATTTTTATTTGCTTGGTCAGTCCTGGGGCGGAATTCTGGCCATGGAATACGCCCTTAAATACCAGGAAAACCTGAAAGGCCTGATCATATCCAACATGATGTCAAGCATACCTGAATACAATACGTATGCGCACGAGGTTCTTGGCCCACAACTGGACCCGGAAGTATACAAGGAGATCCAGGAGATGGAAGCCGCCGGCGAGTTTGAAGATCCCCGATACTCGGAGCTTCTTTTTGAGCATCATTACACGGAGCATGTATTGCGTATGCCAATAGAGGACTGGCCTGAGTCCGTCAATCGCACATTTAAGCACCTGAATCCTGAGGTATACATTTATATGCAGGGCTACAGTGAATTCGGGATCACCGGTGATGCCACCCTGAAAAACTGGGACCGGTCGGCCGATCTGTCTGCCATTAATGTCCCTACCCTGGTTATTGGTGGTCAGTACGACACGATGGATCCTGAACATATGGAATGGATGGCTGGTCAGGTGGCAAATGGCCGGTACCTGTACTGTGAGAATGGCAGTCATTTATCACAATACGACGACCAGGAAACCTATATAAATGGTGTTGTAAAGTTTGTCAAGGATGTAAATTCGCTTTCATTCAATGAATAGCATGACAGGACCTGATCCGGCAACAAAATTTCCCCTCGAAAAATACGACAGGTTATGTTTTCTTAACCAGGTGATTGATCATCCGCAGATTGAAATCGGCGATTATACCTATTATGATGATTTTGAAGATGTCCGGAATTTTGAGAGAAACGTGAAATATCTTTTCGACTTTACAGGTGACCGGCTGATCATCGGAAAGTTCTGTATGATTGCCAGCGGGGTAACATTCATCATGAACGGTGCGAATCATCTCACAGATGCTATTTCCACTTATCCGTTTGCCATTTTCGGTAATGGCTGGGGAATGGCCATGGAGGGACGAAGTTACCCGGTTAAGGGAGACACTATGATTGGCAATGACGTGTGGATCGGGTATAATACGACCATTATGGCGGGAGTAACCATTGGGGACGGCGCAATTATAGCAACAAATTCGACGGTGGTTAGCGATGTGGAGCCCTATTCAATCGTAGGCGGGAATCCGGCCCGGCTAATTAGGAAACGATTTTCAGCGGAAGATATCACAAAGTTGCTCCATTTGAAATGGTGGGACTGGCCTCCGGACAGGATCACAAGAAATGTACATAACCTGACCGGAAAAGATATTTCCAGCCTGGAATAAATTGACAAACTGACAATACTAAATGAAAAATAAAGTTCTTGCCTGGTCACTGGCCGTGGCCCTTGCCGGATTCCTGTTCGGATTTGATACCGTAGTTATTTCGGGCGCCAACATGCCCATCAGGAACCTCTGGAATACTTCCCCGTTCTTCCACGGCACCTTTATCATGAGCATGGCCCTTTGGGGCACCGTGATCGGCTCCCTGCTGGGCGGAATTCCTACCGACCGGTTCGGTCGCAAAAATACACTGATCTGGATCGGTATCCTGTATTTTATTTCGGCCGTTGGAAGCGGACTGGCCCCTGATCCTTATCTCTTTTCTTTTTTCCGCTTCATCGGCGGCCTGGGCGTGGGAGCTTCTTCCGTAGCGGCACCGGCCTATATCTCTGAAATTTCCAGCTCTGCGAACCGGGGTAAACTGGTAGCACTCTACCAATTCATGATTGTCTTCGGTATTCTGTGTGCCTACATTTCCAACTATATCCTGGTTGGTTTTGACGGGGCCAATGACTGGCGGTGGATGCTCGGTGTTGAAGGTATTCCAGCACTGATCTATACAATTTTCGTCCTGGGGGTCTCAAAAAGCCCGCGCTGGCTCTACCTGAAACGCGGAGACGAAGAAGGAGCCCTGAAAATTCTGCGCATTATTGATCCGGATACGGCCGAACTGCGCTTAAAAGAGATTGAGGAAGATATCGATTCAGGAAAGAATCGCGTCAATTTCTTTTCCCGCCGTTTCATGCGCCCGATTCTCCTGGCATTCCTGATTGCCTTTTTCAACCAGCTGTCCGGGGTAAATTTCATTCTGTATTACGCACCAGAGCTGCTGGAAATGGCCGGCCTCGCCGCACAGGATTCGCTGTTCAACTCCATTGCCATCGGGGGAATCAACCTCATTTTTACCATGGTCGGACTTTATTTCATTGACCGCCTTGGCAGACGTACACTGATGTACATTGGATCGGCAGGGTATATTATCAGCCTTTCCATGACCGCCTGGTCATTTTACTCGGGAGCGCAACCTGAATTCATGTTGTCCTTTATTCTTGTGTTCATTGCCTCTCACGCGATCGGACAAGGTGCGGTGATCTGGGTATTCATCTCGGAAATATTCCCGAATAACGTGCGTGCCTTTGGTCAGTCGCTCGGAACCGGCACACACTGGGTGTTTGCGGCACTGATCACCCTGTTAACACCTTTATTTATTGACCGGCAGGAAGGAATATTCGGAGATAATCCGTGGCCGGTATTCGCCTTTTTCGCGGTCATGATGGTATTCCAGCTGCTGTTTGTCTGGAGAATGATGCCTGAAACAAAAGGAAAAACACTGGAAGAGTTATCGAGAGAACTCTCCCCGCATTAGGCTGAGATGTGCCTGCCTTACCCGATCCTTCAGATACGCTTGCGCAACTGATACATTGACCAGCCAAAAAAGCCACCTGCCAGACTTAGGGTAAGAATGCAGTAAAAGCTTTTCGGTCCGTCAAAGGCAAAAGTATGATCTGCCGTTCCCGATATAATCAGGAATGCGAGTGCCGGCAAGATTACCATATAGACAATTACACCTATTGCTAAAAGCCCAACGCTGCCGATCAGGGCCGACATTATGGATTTATCTACTTTCATAGGCTGATAATATAATCTATAACATTTTTGGGAATTTTGCTAGTAAAAAATCATACATCAGTCCTTTTAAACAACATCCTGACACCTCGAAATAAGAAAAAAATCAAAAACCTGGTTGAATTTTTACTATCTTGAACCACCAGTCCGGAAGATTATTCTCCAGTCTATAATTCACATGTCAAAACAAAGCTTGCCGGAGGACGAAGGATTACGCAGAGAGATCAGTATGTGGGCCCTTGCGGCCAATATTTTCAACATTGTCGTCGGAGCAGGAATATTTGTGCTCCCGGCCCTGGTATCGCGCAGTATGGGTGTCGAAAGCCTGCTGGCCTATCTGTTTTGCGGGTTTCTCATGCTGCTGGTGGTACTGTGTTACGCGGAGGTGGGAAGTAAGATCACGGTCACGGGAGGCTCCTACGCCTTTATTTATCACACCTTCGGGGGAATGGCAGGGTTTATTACCGTCATTTTATTTTTCTGCGCTACCCTGACTGCAGATGCCGCAGTGGCGAATGCCCTTTACGAAGTGGTGGCAGGATTGATCCCGGCCATGAACCATTCCGGGGCAAGGTTTGTCTTCCTCGTAGTTCTTTTCCTGGGCCTGGGCTACCTGAATGTGCGGGGGGTTAAAGAAGGGATCACCCTGGTGAAGCTCACTACCCTGGGTAAATTAATTCCATTGCTCATCCTGGTAGTAACGGGTTTGTTCTTCATTGAACCCGAAAACCTGGAATGGACAGGGCTGCCTGCCACCTCAGAGCTCGCAGGAATATCCATGCTGCTTTTTTTCGCCTTCCAGGGTGCGGAATCGGGCCTGACCGCAAGCGGTGAGGTGAAAGATCCGCAAAGATCCATTCCCCGGGCTTTACTGATCAGTATGATCTTTATTGTATTGTTGTACATGCTTATTCAGGTAGTCACACTTGGAGTATTGGGCCCGGAATTAGAGAGCTTTACGGAGAATCCGCTTGCCGAAACAGCGGGCCGCTTTATTGGTCCGTTCGGATTCACGCTGCTCACCATCGGAGCCGCCATATCCATGTTTGGTAATATATCCGGGGAAATCCTGAATATTCCGCGGTCTCTTTTCAGCTCGGCCCGGGACAATACACTTCCGGTTCCTGTCCTGGCCCGCATCCATAACCGGTTCAAAACGCCCTACATAGCCATAACTGTGTATGTACTGATTGGTCTTACCCTCGCACTCTTCGGCGGTTTCGCACCACTGGTGATCGTATCGAACAGTGCGATTCTTATCATTTATATTGGCATTGCCGCGGCGGTAATTAAGTTGAGAAAAGTCGATGATCAACCTTCGGCATTCAGGATTCCGGGCGGACTCTTCGTCCCCATTCTCACCATCATCGTAATCCTCTGGTTCGTTTCCGGTCTGGAAACCATCGACATTATCACAGGGATATCGCTCCTTATATTCCTGGCAATCCTCTATGCTATTATCAAGCGATTTAAAAAACCCTAGATTTCAAAGTTAAACCCTTTTTCCACCAGCCTTCGATACATGGTCTCATCGAAGGCATACAGGTTGGCCGCCCGGTGAGGCACGTCCGTCTGCTTTTTACCGCTCTTTCTGAGCAATCCCATTTTCTTTATTTTCCTCCTGAAATTTGACTTGTCCAGTTCATGCTGCAACACTTCCTCATACAGATGCTGCAAATCCAGCAGGGTAAATTCTTCCGGCAAAAGGTTAAATCCGATAGGTTCACGACGAACCTTATCTTTCAGGAAGTCAAGGGCGTTCAACACGATTTCCTGGTGGTCATACAACAATTCAGGACGCTCATCAACCGGAAACCATTCCACTTCCGAAGCGGTAAAACCGGGGATGAGCTGGTATTCAGACGGATTCACCAGGGCAAAATAGGCAATGGTTATGACCCGAGATACCGGAAAACGATCAACCCCGCCAAAAGCACGCAATTGCTCCAGGTAGATATTTTCAATTCCGGTGAGGTCTGAAAGTATCCTGTAGGCCGCCTGGTCCAGGTCTTCATCCTGAAGGATCCATCCACCCGGAAGCCCCCATCTCCCCTGCCCGATCCCATCTGCGTGCTTCACCAGCAATAACTGAAGCCGTCGTTCATAAAACCCGAAAATCACACAATCAATCGTAACACTTTTAACCAGCTTGTTTTTTGACATGCAGTGTTATGTATTTTGAAAATTTTTACCTACTTTTGGTCAATATGACCATAAGATAGATAACTCCGGACATTAAAACCAAATATGTCGAATAAAAAATATCTTCTAGGCATCGACCTGGGAAGTTCATCCGTGAAAGTTTCCCTGGTCGAATCAGAATCCGGTAATGTAGCAGCATCCTGCTTCAAACCGGAGAGTGAAATGCGCATTGACAGTCCGCGACCAGACTGGGCCGAGCAGGATCCTGACACATGGTGGCAGCATACCGTTTCCGCCATCAGGGAAATTTTCAATGATCTGCCAGGTGCCGGCTCCGGGATCGGGGCAATCGGCATTGCCTACCAGATGCACGGACTTGTTCTGCTTGACAAAAATGGAGAAGCGGTACGCCCATCGATCATCTGGTGTGACAGCCGGGCTGTTGAAACCGGCCGGGCGATGGAAAGCCGGATCGGTACTGAGTTTTGCTATTCCAGATTACTGAATTCTCCGGGAAACTTTACTGCCTCCAAGCTGATGTGGGTAAAGGAGAATGAACCGGAGAAATTTGAAAAGATTGAAACGGCCATGTTGCCAGGAGACTATATCGCGTACCGGCTGACCGGTGAACGACAAACTACATCTTCCGGGCTTTCGGAAGGTATTCTCTATGATTACCAGTCGGAAGCCATTTCTGATGAAGTCCTGTCCGGAATTGGAAAAAACCCATTTGCGGCACTTGTTCCGTCATTTGGGGATCAGGGAGGTGTCAACGAAAAAGCGGCGGCAGAAACAGGCATTGCCGCCGGGACCCCGGTTACGTACCGGGCGGGAGATCAGCCGAACAATGCCATTTCACTGAAAGTATTCCGACCCGGTCAGGTAGCTTCCACTGCAGGTACGTCTGGCGTGATCTATGCGGTATCAGGCGAACTTATCACTGACAAGTCGGCACGGGTAAACACATTTTTGCACCCCTCACCTGCCGGCGATCAGCTCACAGGCATTCTTCTTTGTATTAATGGTACCGGGATAGCCAACCGCTGGATCAAAGAATTATCAGGTGCTGCATCTTATCAGAAAATGAATGAAATGGCCCGGGATGCGAAAGCGGGTAGTGACGGATTGTTCTTCTACCCGTTTGGTAATGGTGCGGAACGCATGCTGAAGAACCAGCAGGTTCATGCTTCGTTCTCCGGCATCTCCTTTACCAGGCACCAGTCAGCCGAAATGTACCGCGCTGTGCAGGAAGGGATCGTATTTTCATTCATCTATGGATTCGAACTATTGCGGGACCTTGGGGTTTCACCCGAAAAAATCAGAGCTTCCCGGGCTAATATGTTCCTCAGCCCGCTGTTTTCCACATTATTTACTTCCCTGACAGGATGTGATGTGGAAATTTTTGATACGGACGGCGCACGGGGTGCAGCCCTGGCCGCCGGAATGGGTATCGGCATGTACAAAAACATTGAAAATATTCCGCTTGATCTCGCTAATTCCTATCATCCGGATCAGGCTATCATCAATGAATACGAATCAATTTATAATTCCTGGAAAGAAAATTTAAACAAGCAACTTAACTCATGAGTGTATTAACAGGTGACAAAGAATACTTCAAAGGGATTGGTGAAATCTCTTTCGAAGGCCCGGATTCTGACAATCCGATGGCTTTTAAATACTATGATCCCGATAAAAAAGTGGGCGGCAAAACCCTGAAAGAACATTTGCGGTTTGCCATTGCCTACTGGCATTCCTTCTGTGGAACCGGGGGCGATCCCTTTGGTGCGCCAACCAAACAATTCCCCTGGGATACCGCGTCTGATCCTATTCAGGCAGCCCGCGACAAAATGGATGCCGCCTTCGAATTCATTACCAAGATCGGTGCTGAATTCTATTGCTTTCACGATTATGATCTGGTAAATGAGGCAGGTACGCTGACAGAATCCGAAAAGAGACTGCAGGATATCACCGATTATGCTAAATCAAAGCAACAGGAATCCGGGGTAAAACTGCTCTGGGGTACCGCCAACCTGTTCGGAAACCCGAGGTACATGAACGGTGCAGCGACCAACCCCGATTTCAATGTGGTGACACATGCAGGATTCCAGGTAAAGAATGCCATAGATGCCACCATCAAACTTGGTGGCCAGAATTACGTATTCTGGGGTGGCCGCGAAGGCTATATGAGCCTGCTCAATACACAAATGCAAAAAGAACGGGAGAATATTGCGCGTTTCTTTACCATGGCCAGGGATTACGGCAGAAAGAACGGTTTCGAAGGAACCTTCCTGATCGAACCCAAGCCGATGGAACCTTCCAAGCATCAGTATGATTTTGATGCCGCCACCTGTATTGCCTTTCTCCAGGAATTCGGGCTTACTGATGATTTTAAACTGAACATTGAAGTAAACCACGCGACCCTGGCAAGTCACACCTTTCAGCATGAACTGCAGGTATCGGCCGACGCCGGTCTGCTCGGATCAATTGACGCAAACCGTGGTGACTATCAGAATGGCTGGGATACGGATCAGTTCCCGGTTGATCTCTACGAGCTGGTGGAAGCCATGCTGGTATTGCTTCCAGCCGGCGGATTCAAAACGGGAGGAATTAATTTCGATGCCAAAACCCGCAGAAATTCAACCGATCTGGATGATTTATTCCACGCACACATCGGCGGAATGGATAATTTTGCCCGGGCATTGCTTATTGCTGACCGCATCCTGAATGAATCACCGTACAACAAGCTTCGAAGCGACCGGTACGCGTCCTTTGACAGCGGGAACGGGAAGAAGTTCAGGGAAGGAAGCCTGACGCTCGAAGAGCTTCACGACCTTGCGGTGCAGAACGGGGAGCCGGACATGATCAGCGGAAAGCAGGAAATGTACGAAAACCTGATCAACCAGTACCTGCGGTAATTCCGCTTTATAATTTTTGTATCTTGAAGGTCCGGTAAAACCCGGAACTTCAAGATGCTTTATTTTTGGTACAGGATACTTATTTTACTGATCCTGCGCAATTTCACTGCGCCGATCCCCATTGACGCAAAATTCAGCCGGACTTTTCGCGTGCGTCTCTTCGACTGCGAGGGATTACGCGTAATGACCGCGTCACGTTATACTGTTTATATGGACCTGATCAGGTGGGAAGCCCTCCTGCGGTCAAAATTGTATGAGGTTGTTTTCAGGGGCGGACTGGCCCCTACCCTGGGTTCTCAAAAGATCATTTACCGCCGGCCCCTCAAAATATTCTCCCGGTTCAAAGTAACGCTGGAACTGGCCGGATGGGACAGTAAGTGGGTGTATCACATTCATACATTCGAAAACAAAGACCGGATTGCCGCCATTGGCATTACCCGGGCCCTCATCTGGAAAAGGGATGTTCCGGTTTCGATGGGAGAGATCCTGCAAAAGGCAGGCGAGAACAGAACGGAGCGGGCACCTGCCTCCTGGATTATCGAATTGTTTGAGAATGACAAGGCCATTCTCCAGGCACAGGAATAAATGCAACTTACCGGACTAAAATCATGTTTCTAATAATATGAAAAAGCTCCTGCTGTTAATCCTCCTGATTACTTTCTTCGCTGCACAAGCCCAGGAGCCGGATGCAGACAGAATTTTGGAATCTGGTATTCAGGCCCTGGAGAATGAAAATTATGAGCTGGCAAGGGAAGAATTCGATAAGGCGATACGACTGGATCCGGGCCTGATGGATGCGTACCTCTACCGGGCCGCGGCATATGAACAGCTGGATCTAGCCGATCAGGCCCTGCTGGATTATATCGTGTACCTGAATGCTTTTCCTGAGCGGGTGGAAGTACTGCTCTCTGCCAGTGTCCTGAATTACCGGCTGGAGCACTATGAGGATGCGCGTAAAGGATTCCGTCAATTACTGGAACTTCCGGCCGGGACCACCTCCATGGTGTATTACCGGCAACCAGTCCATGGTGAAGGAATTACCGGCATGTTTACCGCCCAGACCAAAGACCGGTCTTTTCTTTACAATTACCTTGGTTTGTGCGAAGAGGGCCTTGGTAACCTTAACCAGGCGCTTTCCCTGCTGGATACCGCCATATCCATTCAGCCTGCAAACGCAGATTATTATGTGAACCGCGGCAATATTTACCGGAAGTCCGGTCAGTATGAGGCGCCCTGGAGCTGACACCGGAAAATGCACTGGCCCGGTACAACCTGGCCAACCTTATCGAAGAATCAGGGGACCTGCAAAGTCCTGTTCGTTTTTATTCTGAAAGTATCCGGGACAACCCCTCGTCGCCCCTTGCCTACCGGCAGCGTGGCTTTCGGTACCTCCAACAGGGCGAAATTGATAAAGCACTGGCTGATTTCAACCAGGCCATCACACTGGACCCGAATAATGCAGAGACACTGGTCAACCGGGGTATCGTGCTTAATACTAAGGGTAAATACGAGGAAGCCCTGGGCGATTTCGCCCGCGCGATCGACTTGAAACCGGACCTGGAAAAGGCCTACTACAATCGTGGTAATTCGTTGTATTATCTTAAGGAATATGAAAATGCACTCAATGACTACAATGTGGCCCTCATTTATGATCCTGAATATGGACAGGCAGTGTACATGCGCGCCCTGACCTTATACTATCTGGAGAATTTTCAGCAGGCCTGCCGGGATATTAAACTTGCCGAATCGCTCGGCATACCTCAGGCGCGACAGGCAAAGGGAAAGATTTGCCGGGAAGTAGGATCACAATGATTCCCGTGGCAGGGCAGCCACCGCAATTCGAAGCAGCATACGTGAACTTCGGAAGCTCAGGATCGTTGGCATTTGACGCATTGCTGCCGTTGTAGATCAGGAGAATACCCTCTTCAGTTTTCAGTGCAAAGGGCCCGGGCTCCACCAGCCTGCTGTCAAAATAGCCGGGGCGCGGATGCATGACGGTTATACGCCGCCCATTCTCCTCATTTATTAATGGCTTCCATCGGATTAAATCATCAGATACGGCCATGAACAAATCAGTATCGCCGTAGTACATCCAGTATTTTCCACCGGTTTCATGAGCGACCATATTCTCCCCCTCCTGTTTCACCACGATCGCGCCGGATTTACTCCATAAATCACGGTTAATACTGTCGGAAAGCACCAGTCCTTCTTTTTTCCAATGGATCAGGTCTGCCGATGTAGCCAGGGCCAGCCGTGCTGTACGGCCATCATAAGCAGTATATGTCATCACATAACCGCCATCTGGTGCACTAACAATACGCGGGTCCTCCACGCCATCAAAGCAATTTGAACAATCAGGGTCTTCTTTTCTCAGATAGCTCCATTCATAATCGCTCATAGCGTCATCCGCCGGGTAAAAAACCGGTTCGCTTCGTTTACTGAAATGGATCCCGTCTGTGCTGGTTGCCAGACCGATTCGTGAAGTCCCGCTTTTGTCCTGAGCTCTGAAAAATAAAAAAACCGTATCATTTCTAACCACGGCAGCGGGATTCAGCACATTCCGACTGGCCCATTCAACCTGTATTCCGGAAACAGGATCGCTGAATGCAAGTTCACTGTCAGGGGTCAGAATTGGGTTGACCGAATCAAGCTTGGTGAAGCCATGCAGCTCCCACTCTGTTTGTTTTTTGGTAGCAACTTCCGTCGAACATGCGCCCGACAACAGTAAAAGTATCAGCCAGCCTGCCTTCATGGTTTTGATTTTTTCATGGCAGTAATGACTGTACGATGAACTCCCATTCTTCTTCAAGATTACTGTCTGGCCGGGATTTGCCCGCCCGGCGATACCAGTAATCCGCATTCCCGATATCGCCTTCTTTCCGGTGCAGATAAGCATGGACCCAGGCTTCATCGCCGGACATGGCATCCTGGATGAGGTCGTGGGCACGCTCCCACTGTCCGTTCCCGTCGTACCACAGGGCTTTCAGCGGATCACTCAGTGATGGATCCGGCTTTTCCTTCTGTAGTGTTTGCTGAAACTCTTCGAATTGCATGTAATATCCGTTTTGCTGATTTATACGTATAAAGGAATAACCAAATTATTAAAATTTCACCGATGGAAAAAATACCTTCCATTTCCCATGTGGCTTCGGTTTTGCCGGTTCAGAATATATCGGAGATGACATCGTTTTATTCAACCAAACTGGGATTCAAGATTGAGTTTACCTGGGAAGATCCTCCCTCTTATGTTGTTCTCCCCAGGGATTCATTTAAAATTCACCTGGCGCAATCAGATTCGAGTACCAAAAAAGGCCAGCGAAGGCCCTTTGCTTTTGTATTCGTGATGGATGTTGATGAGCTGTATAAAGAATTAACAGGCAGGGGTGTGACAGAAATATCGACCCCGGAGAATGCAGATTATGGAATGCGTGACTTTGAACTTACCGATCCGGAAAATAACGTGATTATCTTCGGCAAAGGAGTTTGATCAGTCTTCGTTTACATTCAGGTACGAATACCCTTGCTGGTCAAGGATGATCATGGTAGTCTTGGCCGATAACGTCACCTCGGCCACATCACAAAGATCTTCCGCAGGCAGATTACGGAAGCCCATGGTCTGACTGCACACATAAAACTTAACGCCTTTTTCCTGCATGGCACGGATCAGGGTAAGATTGGGATTATCTTCACGAAACTTCTCATTATAGGCTTCATTGGATAAAAAAGCATCCACGGCGCCCCCATGAATAATCAAGGCCATACTTACCTTTTCTTCCGGAACCCCCAGAGATGATAACAAATTATAGGTTCGCGCGGCTTCATTCAAAGGCGTAAAGGCATTCGATTTGTTATTTACCTTATCATATACATCAATCATTACCTTGTAGTCAACCGATGCATCATACTTCATGGCAGTACTCTCCACGTCAATTACCCCTATCCAGGGTTCCTGATCAAATACAGGATATGAAACTTTCCCGGTCAGATGTTCCGGAATCTGGGCCATTAATGCCTGCGCAGCAAATAACAGAATGATAGTAAGGGTCCTTTTCATCGATGATATTTTTTAAGTCACGAAAAATACATGATTCTGCTCACATTTAACCGTAATCCGGGGATTGAGAAATTTTTTTTTCATATGGCTGAACATTATTTGCCATAGTTCGTTAGTGGTAGTATAATTTATAATAGTATTACTATCATTTAATATTGTTTTAATATATTTCAGCATGGCGACCCTCCAATTTGTTATGAAAAGTAACCTCTACATCCGGGACCCGCAGGAGACGGAATTGGGGCGAAAAATCCTTCAGGAAAGCATCGATATGATTGATGAACTCGGTCTGGAATCATTTACATTTAAAAAACTGGCCCGCAGGATCAATTCAACCGAGGCCTCCATTTACAGGTATTTTGACAATAAGCACCGGTTGCTGGTCTACCTTATAGCCTGGTACTGGAACTGGCTGGAGTATTTGATAGATTATAACACCCAGAACATCGATGATCCTGCCCGGCGGCTGGAAATTGCCCTGAATATTGTAGCAAGCAAAAAAGAGCAGGACACTTCCTTTCCTCAGATTAATGAGGAGGCACTTTACCGGATAGTAATCTCTGAATCGGACAAAACGTATCTTACAAAACAAGTGGATGACGACAATAAGGAAGGCCTCTTCCGTGGTTTTAAATCGCTTTGTACCAAGATCGCAGGGATGCTGACGGATATTAATCCGGAATATAAATATCCCCATTCACTTATCAGTACAGTACTCCAGGCTGCCCATCAGCAATTGTTTTTTGCCATGCACCTGCCCTCTCTCACCGATTTGTCCTGCGAAAACGGGTACATCCACGAGCGAAATGAAAATTTTCTTAAAGAAATGGTATTTAACACAATTAAGTCTTCATGAACAGTCAGCAGTTGATCAATACTATTCGCGTTGCGTCCGACTTACTGGGTCATAAAGAGAACAGTAAGTTTTACGAGGATATGTACAATGCAGGTCGGGAGTATGATGAATCCGAAGTCCAGGATTTCATTCGTGATCTGGTTGAAGCCGGCAACAGGCAGCGCATTATGTTCCTGGAAAACTCAGTACGCAGTTCGGCGTTCATGCAACATCTGGACGAAATGGCTATTCCCGTGGTGGTTTTTCGAAAAAGCGATGAGGGCTTCATCCCTGTTGTCATGCAGCGAAAAAGGGGGAAATGGACGTATGCCCTTGTATATCCAGGAGAAATTGAATCGGCCTGGCATCCGGTGGATAATGATCTGACGGAGGAATTATATCAGCGGGAAGGACAGATAATAATTCTTGGTGTGTTTGCCTACAAAAGCCTGGTTAGTGATGACCTGGAAGGTGAATTGCCCGCGAAGAAGCTAAGCCCGGTTCAGCGCCTGTTCCGGCTGCTGTCTGAGGAACAGCGGGATATTGGTTACATTTATATCTATGCGGTATTTATTGGACTGATCAGCCTGACGCTCCCGCTTGGCATCCAGGCCACGGTCTCACTCATATCCGGTGGTGTTTTCTTCAGCTCCGTATATATACTGATAGCGCTCGTGATCCTTGGTGTACTTGCCGCCGGGGGTTTGCAGATCATGCAGATTTCACTGGTGGAATACCTGCAGCGGCGGGTATTTACCAAGGCTGCATTCGAATTTGCCTTCCGCGTTCCGAGGATCAGGGCCGAAGCATTGTCAAAATACCACGCTCCTGAATTGATGAACCGGTTTTTTGATGTACTGACACTTCAGAAAGGATTGCCTAAGTTACTGATTGATTTGTCGTCAGGCGCGATCCAAATCCTGTTCGGCCTTATTCTCCTTTCCTTTTATCACCCGTTTTTCGTCTTTTTCAGCCTGCTCCTGATCGGGATCCTTTTCCTGATCTTTTACCTTACCGGTCCGACCGGACTTGAATCATCCATTAAGGAATCCAAGTATAAGTACAAGGTAGTCTACTGGCTGGAAGAACTGGCGCGGACAATCCATTCATTTAAGTTATCCGGAAATTCGCTGTTGCCGGTCAGAAAAACTGATTATAACGTCAATAACTATCTCTCAAACCGGAAAACTCACTTCAGTGTACTGATCAAACAATACGGATTTATTGTTCTGTTTAAAGGACTGGTGACTGGTGGATTGCTTATCATGGGTACCATACTGGTGGTGCAGCGCGAGATTACCCTGGGACAATTCGTGGCATCAGAAGTGATCATCATTCTGACCCTGAATTCCGTGGAAAAAATTATCATGTATATGGATACGATCTATGATATGCTTACTGCCGTGGATAAAATCGCGAATGTTACAGATCTTCCCCTCGAGCGTAGCGGCGGACTTAATATTTCTCATGAATCATCAAAACAAGGTTATTCCATTCGGATCAAAGATCTTCATTACAAATTTACAGGAATCACTACGCATTCACTGGAGAATATTTCCCTCGATATTGAACCGGGAGAACGCATTTGTATAGCAGGCAGCGGAGGATCGGGAAAATCGTTGCTGACCGATACGATTTCCGGCCTAAATCAGGATTATAAAGGAGCAGTATCTATTGACGGATACTCAGTTCGCGACCTGGATCTGATGAATCTTCGGGACCGGATCGGGCAGAATGTATCCCAGGAAGACATATTTGAAGGGACGATCATGGAGAATATTCTCCTGGCTAAACCTCATCTGAAACCGGAAGATGCCATTAAGGCTATTGAACAGGTAGGTATATCCGACCATATAAACTCTATGCGGGACGGACTGAACAGTAATATGGTCAGCGGCGGTAAAGGATTACCTCCTAACCTGGTCAACCGCATCATTCTGGCCAGGTGTCTGGCTAAAAATCCAAGGCTGTTGATCCTGAACGATTTTTTTAATGACTTTTTTAAATCCGAGAGAATGGAACTTATGGAAATGATTACCCGGCCGGAAAACCGCTGGACTCTCATTGTGGTCTCGAATGACCCGCTGATTATGGCGGCCTGTGACCGGGTAATTCTTATGGATGAAGGAAGGGTCAAACGTGATGATTCTTTCAACAACCTGATGAAAGAAGGAGTACTTAACAATATAATCAGCTGATATGGAATATGTTAATCCAAATAGTGTCCCCTTAAATACACTGAAAGCGCTGAAAACACCTAAAACAGGTAAAACCCTGGCTAAGGTCTTGCTGGGAATTGGCGCCATGTTCCTTGTAATGATGTTCCTGCCCTGGCAGCAAAACATTCGTGGAACCGGAACGCTGACAGCATTCACCCCTTCAAACCGACCGCAAATGATAGAGTCGACGATTGCCGGGCGCATAACCAGCTGGCGCATCCGGGAAGGACAATTTGTACAGCAGGGAGATACTATTCTTACCCTTAGCGAAATAAAAGATGAATATTTTGATCCGGAACTGCTGGAGCGAATTGATGATCAGGTGGATGCAAAGAGTTCAAGTATTCAGTCAAAAGAGGAGAAGGCCGTAGCCCTGAGGACTCAAATTGCTGCGTTGCGGGATGCTTTTCAGGTAAAGGACCTTCAGATACGGAATAAAATCCGGCAGGCGGAATTGAAACTGGTGAGTGACAGCGTGGATTTTGAAGCGGAGAAAATCCGGTTCAGAAACCTGGAAAACCAGTTCGAACGTAATAAAATCCTTTTCGAAGCAGGTAACATCGCCCTTACCAAATTTCAGGAGATCGAATCAAAATTACAGGAAGCCCGTATGAAAGTGGTCACTGCCGAAAACAAGTTCCAGCAGTCTAAGGCGGAACTGATCAATACCAAGGCAGATATCGCTGGTATTCGTGCAGAGTACCAGGACAAGATTAGTAAAACAGAATCTGACCTGAATGCGACGCTTGCCGATTTGTATGAGGCAGAAGGCTCTCTGGCCAAACTGGAAAACTATTATGTCAATGTGGAGATCAGACGTGAACAATACCAGGTGATTGCACCTCAGGCAGGCTACCTGGTTAAAACGTTGCAAGCGGGAATTGGCGAAACCATAAAGGAAGGTGAAGCCGTGGCAACCGTGGTTCCGGCTAATCCGGATCTTGCCGTGGAAATTTATGTGCAGGCCATGGATGTTCCCCTTATATCTACCGGATCGAAGGTGCGAATTGAGTTTGACGGGTGGCCCGCCCTCCAATTCTCCGGCTGGCCAAGTGTTTCGGTAGGAAGTTTCGGTGGAATTGTGCAGGTGGTTGACTACATGAACAGCCAGGGTGGTCAGTTCCGGATTCTTGTTACCCCGGATCCGGAAGACGAACCCTGGCCAGAGCAATTACGGCTTGGTTCGGGAGCAAAAGGCTGGGTAATGCTCAACAATGTGCCGGTCTGGTATGAAATCTGGCGTCAGCTGAATGGCTTCCCTCCCAGTCTTTATGAGGAGCCCCTTTCAAATTCAGCCACAAAAAGCGAAGAAGAAGCAAAAAAATGAAACGACTGATCATTGTATTACTCTTCATGGTCTCTGCACCTTTGCTTTTACGGTCGCAGCCGGATACCACCACGGTTTTTCATTTCGATACGTTCTATGAGCTGGTACTCCGCAACCATCCGGTTGTCAAACAGGCTGAATTACTGAGTGAAACAGCCCGCCAGGAAGTAAGGCTGGCACGGGGAAGTTTTGATCCGAAAATTACCGGCAACTGGTCGGTCAAGGATTTTAATGATACTGAATACTATAACCTGCTGGATGTATCGCTGAAAATACCTGTATGGTTCCCGGTCGATCCGGTTGCCGGAATAGAGCAGAACCGTGGCTCCTATCTGAATCCTGAAAACTATATCTCGGAGGGAACCGATAACCGACAGCTTTACTGGGGGGTAAGCATCCCGGTGGGAAGAGGGTTATTTATCGATGACAGAAGGGCCATGGTTCAGAAAGCATTGCTGTTCCAGGAAATGGCCGAAGCCGATCAGATAGCCGAAATTAACAAAATCCTCCTTACGGCCGCCAAGGATTACTGGAACTGGTATAACGCGTACCGGAACTTTGAACTGATGCAACGGAATATAAGTGTCGCGCGCGAAATATTCTCCCGTACCATGCTGGCATTCCAGTACGGGGAAGCAGCAGCCATCGACACGGTTCAGGCTAAGATTTCGCTGTTAAGCAGGGAAACGGCATTGAGGGAGGCCACGATTGTGCTGGTAAGAAGTTCCCTGGAATTATCAAACCATCTGTGGGACGAAGAAGGGCTGCCCCTGGAGCTTACGGATGATCTGGTGCCCGAAATGGCGATAAATCCCGAAATCGAATCCTCTCTGCTCATTCGATTGACGGAAATGGCCCGGGAATCCCATCCTTCCCTGCGTAAACTCCGGATTAAAGACGAGAGCCTTGAAGTAGATGAACGACTGGCAAAGGAAAACCTGAAGCCAAGACTGGATGTAGGCTACTATTTTCTGGATCAGCCCTGGGATGCCACGGGTGAATCCTCCTCTATAGAATTTATGGAAGATTACAAGTTTGGGATCAATGTCGAATTTCCACTGTTTCTACGGAAGGAACGGGGAAAACTCGGACAGGTGCAGGTCAAACGTCTTACCAACAGCCTGCAGCAGGACATCACAGAACGTAATATCCTGAATGACATCAACGCCCGGTTTACCACGCTTATCAATTTGCAGCAATTACTCGTGCAGCAACAACAGATTGCCGAACAATACGAGCTGCTCCTGCAGGCTGAGCGCCTGAACCTTGAAAACGGGGAAAGCGACCTGTTTAAAATAAACATTCAGCTGGAAAAACTTATTGAGGCGGAAAGCAAGCTAATCAAGGAACGTGCTGACTTTCAAAAGGAACTGGCCGAACTGTATTGGTCAGCCGGTATTACCAACCTGCAGCTTTAAGCTCTCACCTTTAGTGGTTTTACAATCCGAAAATCAGTAACTTTTGTGAATGAAGTGGTGTTGGTTCGGATTAATTGTATTCATGTCGTTTGGAACGGTTGCCACGTCCCAGAGTCCGCTCCGTGAAAAGGTTTATCAACGCCAGCATTCCAACGGTGAATGGGTAAACTGGTCGCGAACCGTTTACATACAAACAAACGAATCTTTTGAAAAGGAAAAAAATTACCTCTGGTCGGAAGGAGCCTGGCGTCTCCGGTCTGCGGATACCTTCAGGCGCAACAAGGCCGGAAATGTTACTTATTACCATTCAGTTATATATTCGGACGATTTTGACCGTATTCTGCTCGAGTCAACTCAAACTTCCGAATACCTCAGTGATACACTACTTATTAAATCCTCCTTTATCCGCAAGTCCTACGAAGAGGAAATTGGTGTATTTGTGTCGGAAACAATCAAATCATACACCCAGGCCGGACTGGTAGAGCGGGAAGAAAACCGCAACCGTGAAACGGTTAATGGCCCATGGTTCGGAAACCTGATTCAGAACGCCTACGATGCCAATGGATGTCTGGTGGAAGTCACCACGTCGGAACTCGTCAATTCTGATACCTGGATTCCAAGGAGCCGGCTCGTAATTGAACGTGATAATTTATGCCGGGAGACCTTGCAAATAACTTACCGGATAGAAAACGGTGCAGAAACAGAGTCTTCTGGACGACTTACCACCTACTCGGATTCACCGAATGAACGCCGCATTACCGTTTACCGCCGGTTTTCACCTGAAAATGCCTGGCAGGTGTACAATGAACGGGTAATTCTGGTAAAAGGAGATTCGCTGTTTAATACCCGTACTTTTTATGAACAATCCTTTGATACCAGGCGGACCACCGTTTATCTGGATAATAAACTCGTCCGGGAATTATCTGAAATTCGTTATACACTGGATTTTGTGCCTACTTTCGAGAAATTCCTGACCTACGAAAACGGGATTCTGGTTGGTGAGCAATGGGAAGAACGTTCGGCCGATGATGAAAACCGACTGGTATCTCACGGGTACAATCAACTTGAATTCAATGATGCCGGTCAGCTTATTCGTAAGGTTTCCCGCTCGTATTACGCAACCTATAATTCTCACTTTACCAATGAATACTTTTACGATTGCGCCGGGCAGCTCTCGCATGAAATAAATACCACCTCGTTTAATGACGTGTATGAATACGATCGGACCGATTATAAATACTACCTGGACCCGCCCTGCGATCCTCTTGATTTTGAGGACCTCCTGGTCCTCTATCCCAACCCCGCTACCGATGAAATCTGGATATATAGTCAGACCGAACTATCCGGCGCCAGGGTTGATATTATCGATATGACGGGTAAAATTCTTATCAGTAAATCCCCCGAAAGCGGGTCCTATTTCCCGGTCAATGTTTCAAATTTATCGCAGGGAATCTATCTGCTCAGAATGAAAGGAGCTGATTATGAAATCACAAAACGATTTGTCAAAACCAATAACTAACAGCACATGAAAACAACAACACCATTTCTCGGACTGAGAACCTGTCTTTACTACGTGACCGATCTGAAGGAGGCCACGGAATGGTATACAAAAGTACTTACTAAAGAACCTTATTTTAATGAAGCCTTTTATGTGGGTTTTGAAGTCGCAGGATATGAGCTTGGCATTCTTCCCACAACAGAAAAACGGAATACCGGAATCAGCCAGGAAGTCTACTGGGGCGTGGAAGATATCGCGGGAGAATTTAATCGCCTTATAGAACTAGGAGCCGGCGAGGTAGAGAAACCCAACGATGTCGGTGATGGTATTATGGTAGCGCGCGTGAAGGATCCGTGGGAGAATGTTATCGGAATAATATACAATCCCTATTTTATGACAGATCCGGTTTCAGCACCTGATGAGGCACGTGTTACCGGCCTCGGAGGTGTATTCTTTAAAAGCCCTGATCCGGAAAAACTTAAAAAATGGTATGATGAGAACCTTGGTATACCGGCCGGTCAATACGGGGCAACCTTTGAATGGCGCTCCGCCAGGTATCCCGAAAAGAAAGGCTTCACTGCATGGGGAGTGTTCACCGAAAATACGGACTACTTTGATCCGGGTCAGCAGGAATCAATGATCAACTACCGTGTTAATGATCTGAAAGCGTTAATTGAAAAGTTGAAATCCAGGGGGGTGCAGGTGGTCGGCGAAATCCAGGAATTCGATTATGGCAAATTTGGGTGGATCATGGATCCGGACGGCAACAAGATCGAACTATGGGAACCGGATGATGTCGTCTATTCGACCATGGGAGATAATACCATAAAATAATCTCTCCGCAGAACCGCCGCGGAGAGATTAGGTATTATTCGCTATTGGTAGTTATCCATCTGAGACAAAAATGCTGCACCAAATATGGTGAAGAAAATAATTGCAAGAACCACGGAAATGGCGTAAATGATCAGGGTAGCCTTGGCCCAGTTAGCCTTGTTTTCATTGGTATCACTTCCAAATGCCCAAACAAACAGCATCACAAAACCCACGATTGGAATAGCTGTTATTATCAGGGTTATCAGCCAGTCCGTGGTGGAAAGCGTTGATGTACGATTCATTGATGTAGGTTGTGTTTCCATTTTTTTATATTAAGGTTGGAATTGATTAATCTTTAAATAAAATCATATTTGAAGATAATATCAATTCCATTCTGCGATAAGAAAAATTTACTGTCATTAAGCTAACTTTGATTTAAGATAATTTCTGAATGAGTTTAACCATCAAGAATTCTGTACCGCTGGACCAGGGAATCAATAAGGTGATAACCGATGAGGAAAAATTCATTCTGGAAACCATAAACGGAAATCTTGACATTCATGAAAAAATTCATGAAGTACGGAAGTCGCTGAAGAAGTTGCGGGCCGCGGTAAGGCTGGTTCGGAAAGCAACCGACAGGTATAAGGAGGAAAATGTATTTTATCGTGACCTTGGAAGACGTATCTCATCACTCCGTGATAAAACCGCCCTCATCGAATCTCTTGCAAAGCTACGCGAACGTTACAATGAACACCTCTACAAACGTACATTCGGTAATTTTGAAAAAATTCTGTTGGACGAACGTGAAACCAGGTTCAAAAGTGCATTCGATAATGGCAACCCGCTCGATGAAATTGCCCACCGTATCTCAAAGCACCTGGAGGAATTTGAAGGGTATGATATCGGATCCTTTGATGATATCAGGCCGGGGATAGAAAAAGTTTATAAGCGCGGAAAAGGCGCCCTCCGGGAGGTCAATGACAATCCATCAACTGATGGCTTTCATGAATGGAGGAAGAGAACCAAATATCTGCGGTATCAGCTGGAGATGCTTATGTCTGCCTGGCCACATATGATCTCTGCCTGGGAGGAATCCCTTCATGAACTTAGTGATCTGCTCGGTGACGATCATGACCTGGCACTGCTAAGGGAAAAAGCCGCGAGCACCCGGGACAGCGGTTTCAGTGATGTTCGGGAATGGGACCTGATCAATGCACTGATCTCTTTCGAACGTCAGCATATGCAATCTGCGGCCCTGGACCTGGGCGCCAAAATTTACCTTGACAGTCCTTCGGATTTTTCAGCGAGAATTGCAGGTTTCTGGAAAAATTAAGTTAAAGCACTACGAGTTTATTGAAATATAAACTATTTATAATCAGTGCTATATGCTATCTAATTCAATCTTTACTTTACTATTGATGTGCTTTCTTCAGAAGATCATTCACACTTTTGACCGGGTTGAATGTATCCGCCGGAACTTCTACAAAAATGGTATTCCAGTCAGCCATTGATCCGTTCCACAATCCGGGAAGTTCCAGTGCTTTCAGTTTTTTTCCGCCCAGTGACTTCTCAGTAATAAATCCCGTATCGTTATCCCGGTAATTCATCAGGTCGAAGGAATCACCACGGTGATCTTTCAGTCCGCAAACTACGTCCGTCGGGTTAAAATATCCTGCGTCCTCCACCATCTTTTTCTGGAGAGGATCCTCCATATTAATCTGTGCGGATTCCACAATCTGCAAACTTACCGATCCATCCTTCCCCTTTACCCAGAATGGTCCTCCTCCCGGTGCCCCTGTATTAATGACCATTCCACAGACCCGGATCGGCCGGTGAAGGATCTCTGCCAGTTTGCTTTTCTTCTCCCTGTCCGACAACTCTGTAAATGATTCTGATACAACATACGAAACCTCCTCCTTCAGGAAGCTTGCAATTTCCGCTGCCAGTTCATGCGTGAGTTCCTCCTTCTCCAGGCGTACAAGGTAGGCATGGATTTTCTGCTGAACATCAATCAGGACACCACCCAACAGCTTCTTATAGGTAACAGTTGGCTTTTTAAGATGATCAGGCACCACATTATCAATATTCTTGATCATTACCACATCACCATCCATACGGTCCAGGTTTTCCAGTAATGCACCATGACCTCCCGGACGGTACAATATCTCGCCGGTTTCATCCCGAAACGGTTCATTGTCAAAATCAACGGCAATGGTGTTGGTACCCGGATTCTGCTCGCTGTAAGTAATAACGTACGAAACGTCATTCTCCTTCTCATAGCGCTCAATAACATCCTCCATGAGTTTGTCAAAATAAGACCGGTGCTGCGGGGAAACCGTAAAGTGTATGTACACCTTTTTCCCGGCACTGACCGCATATTCAGCTGCCTCCGCCAGGTGCTCTTCCGCCGCCGTCCGGCTGTGGTCATCATACGAATGGAACTTAATCAACCCTTTGGGCAGGAATCCGTAATTGAGCCCTTCCTCATCGAGAAGCGCATGAAGAATCTTTTTGTATTCATCCCTTGCCAGGAGTTCTTCAATATCATCCCCTCCATCATCAATAACTTTTTGCAGGTCATGATAAAAAGCAAAATTTCTGATCCCGTTCATGAATTCTTCCACATCGGAATGGTCATTCAGGTCTGGCTGATCTTCATTCAGATAAGCGTAGAGCGCCTTGAACATACGGGTCGCCGCGCCCGAGGCAGGGACAAACTTCTGGATACTGAGCGATGTGCTCTTATCCTCATATAATTTAATGAAATTCTCCTTTTCGCTGCCTTCTATTCTCCGGATACCATCACCCACCGTGACATTCCTGACCAGGTCCATTGCAGGAAATCCCTTCCGGAAATACTTGAGCTGCTCTTCAACATCTTCGCGCCTGATTTTTGACTGGCGCATAACTTCTAGATCGTGGGTAGTGAATGATTCCATAATTATGTGGGCTAAGGTGTGTTTTAAGTGAATATATATAACTGCCCTATTCTGACCAAACATACATCGATATCAATATGTTTTGGCGCAATCATACGTTAAGACTTCTTTAATTCACTATTAAATTGGTACGGCATTGGGATAATTTTTCCATACATCGTAATTTCACTGCCCAATTGAGAATCAACTATCCAGTTTAATCCCTATGCAAAAAGATATTCAACTTCAAGCTGCCGATAATATTCGGATTTTATCTGCCGCCATGGTCGAAGAGGCCAACTCTGGTCACCCGGGTGGCCCGATGGGTGGTGCAGACTACATCCAGATCCTGTATTCCGAATTCTTGAACTACGACCCGGATGATCCGAAATGGCCATTCCGTGACCGTTTCTTCCTGGATCCCGGGCATATGTCGGCAATGCTTTATTCCGTACTGTCGTTCCAGGGCAAATACACAATGGACGAACTAAGGAATTTCAGGCAATGGGGAAGCCCCACTCCCGGACACCCGGAAGTGGATGTGGAACGTGGTATAGAGAATACGTCCGGTCCGCTCGGCCAGGGACATGGCATGGCGCTTGGCGCGGCAGTAGCAGAACGGTTTCTTGCAGCAAGGTTCGGAGAATGGATGGCGCATAAAACATACGTTTACATTTCAGATGGTGGTATCCAGGAAGAAATTAGCCAGGGTGTCGGACGAATTGCCGGCTACCTGGGATTGAACAATATTGTTATGTTCTTCGATTCCAATGACCTCCAGCTTTCCTCGCCAACTGAGGATGTGACCACGGAAGATACTGCCATGAAATACGAGGCCTGGGGCTGGCATGTCATGACCATCGACGGACATGATCACGAACAAATCCGGAGCGCGCTGAAGGCCGCCAATGATGAACAGGAAAAGCCATTCCTGATTATCGGTAAGACCATCATGGCCAAAGGAGCGGTGGATTCTGAAGGAGGAAGTATGGAGGCCAATTACCACACCCACGGTCAGCCACTTACCGGGGCCGGAGCTGATTTTAAGAAGACCGTGAGTAACCTCGGCGGTGATCCTGAAGATCCTTTCACGATTTTCCCTGAGGTGGAGAAATTCTATGCCGGGGTACTGGACGAAAAGCGTGATTATGTCAAACGAAAGAGGGAGGAACAAAAAGCATGGGCAGATGCCAACCCCGAACTGGCAAAAAAACTTGAGAAATACCTCAGCGGAGATGCACCGGAAGTGGCGTACAGCGCCATTGAACAAAAGGAGAACATTGCCACCAGGAATGCTTCAAGTGCGGTGTTGAGCGCCTTTGCAGACCAGGTGGGCAACCTGATTGTATCCTCGGCCGACTTGTCCAACAGCGATAAGACTGATGGATTTCTTAAAAAATCCTCATCGTTCCGGAAAGGTCAGTTTCACGGTGCATTCCTGCAGGCCGGTGTTGCTGAACTGACCATGGCTGCGGCCGCAAATGGCATGGCACTTCACGGAGGCGTTATCCCGGCAGTAGCCACTTTCTTTGTTTTCTCGGATTTCATGAAACCGGCAATCAGGCTGGCAGCACTGCAGCAAATACCTGTTAAGTACATCTGGACACATGATGCCTTCAGGGTCGGAGAAGATGGTCCGACACACCAGCCAATCGAACAGGAAGCACAGATCAGGCTCCTGGAAAAAGTGAAAAACCACAACGGAGACATGAGCCTGCTTGCCTTGCGTCCCGCCGATGCGCCGGAAACGACCGTTGCCTGGGAAATGGCAATGGAAAATACAAAAACGCCTACTGCCCTTATTCTCTCGCGTCAGAATATTAAAGACATCCCCGCATTCGGTGGTAAGACCAGGTATGAAAACGCCAAAGGAGCAAAAAAAGGAGCTTACCTGGTCAGGGATACTGACGGGTATGATATCACCCTGGTAGGGAACGGATCGGAAGTATCGACCCTTGTGGAGGCAGCTGATATCCTGGAGAAGGAAGAAGGACTTAAGGTGCGGATCGTTTCAGCTATTTCAGAAGGGCTGTTCAGACAACAGACAGACGCCTGCCAGGCTTCGGTAATTGACCTGGATAAACCCGTTTTTGGTCTTACCGCCGGCATTCCGGAAGGAATGACAGGACTTGTAGGACCTAAAGGAAAAGTATTCGGTCTTGATCACTTCGGTTATTCCGCCCCGGCCAAGGTACTGGATGATAAATTCGGTTTTACCGGACCTAAAGTAAGCGAGGAAGTCAAAAAATACCTTAAAGAATATAAATAATGGAACTGGAGATTGATGATAAATCCGGGTTAAAGCCTTATCTGCCCAATGATGACCGGTACGCCGGAAAGAATTTCAGAAGATGCGGAAGGAGCGGTGTTTTACTTCCGAGCCTTTCATTGGGTCTTTGGCATAACTTCGGATTTGTTGACAGTCTCCACAATGGCCGGATGATCCTGCGACACGCATTTGACCAGGGAATAACCCACTTTGACCTGGCCAACAATTATGGCCCTTCATTCGGCTCGGCAGAAGAACAATTCGGAACTATCCTGAAGCATGACTTCAAGCCATACAGGGATGAGTTGTTTATCAGTACCAAAGCCGGGTTTGATATGTGGCCGGGACCGTACGGAAACCTTGGAAGCCGTAAATACCTTGTTGCCAGCCTGGATCAAAGCCTGCATCGCATGGGTCTGGAGTATGTGGACGTCTTTTATCACCACCGGCCCGATCCGGATACGCCTCTCGAAGAAACAATGGGCGCCCTTGACCACATTGTTCGCCAGGGAAAGGCGCTGTATGCCGGTATTTCCAATTACCCTGCCGACCGCGCGGCGGAAGCTTTCAAAATATTGAAGGAAATGGGCACACCCTGCCTTATCCACCAGGCGCGGTATTCCATGCTTGACCGTTGGGTGGAAGATGATCTGCTGAAGACACTCACTGATTACGGCGTGGGCTGTATTGCCTTTTCGCCGCTCGAACAGGGAATGCTTACTGACCGGTACCTTGACGGCATTCCGTCCGATTCCAGGGCAGGACGAAAAATGACTTACCTTCAGAAATCCCAGGTTGAGGACAACCTTCCGACTATTCGTGCACTTAACGGTATAGCACACAAGCGAGGTCAGTCACTCGCCCAGATGGCCGTGGCCTGGCTGCTGAGACGCCCGGAAATAACCAGTGTACTTATTGGTGCCAGTTCAGTCGGGCAATTGAAGACCAATCTCCAGGCACTGGACAACCAGAATTTTACTGATGAAGAGCTTGAGTCAATAGAGAATGTCCTGAGGAATTAATTACTCCCGTAAATCCAGTTTTCTGACCCATATATTACGATAGCTCACCGGATTGCCATGATCCTGTAGAACAAGCGGACTATCCCCGTGTGCTTCGTATTCCGGCTGACCGATATAGGCCGTAGTTCCCTTCAATTCGCGGTCATATTGTACAAGCACCCCATTATGAAAGACCGTAATTCTAGCCGGCTCTGTAACATTTCCGGCGTCGTCAAATTCCGGTGCAACAAATATGATGTCGTAAACCTGCCATTCGCCAGGTGCCTTGGTAGCATTTACATAGGGAATGTACTGCTTATATATACTGGAAGCCTGACCATTTGAATAGGTCCTGTTATTATAGGAGTCCAGCACCTGCACTTCGTATCGGCCGGATAGAAAAACACCACTGTTACCCCTTCCCTGTCCTTCACCGGTTATTTCTGTCGGACTTCTCCATTCCACGTGCAGCTGTACATCGCCGAATTTCTCCTTTGTCTGAATTACCCCGGTCTGAGGTTTTACCGTTAACACGCCATCCGAAACCGTCCAGCCCGGTGTGTCTCCGCTTTCCGACTCCCAGGCCGACAGGCCTTCTCCATTAAACAGTATCATGGCATCTGAAGGCACACCATTATTAAAGGTAACTTTCTCCGGTTCCGGCTCCCAAACCTCTGTTTCTTCCGGTTTGGTCTGAGCAAAAGTAAGTTGCGCAGCCAGGAGAAAGACCAGAACAAGAGCTGATTTCATTGTATTCATAGCGTCAGTTATTTACCGGTGAATTTAATAATGTTTTAGGAGAAACGGAACTGTCCCGAACAACTGACTCCGGCAAAAGACCATTCACTCCATAAAAAGAACGGTTGACTCAGTAAGCCAGGGAAACAAGTGGATGAGACAGGTTTAGTTATTGAAATCAAACTTCAAAAATATCAACATTATGAAACTGCTTAAAATTTTTACATTAATGCTCTCCATGGTGGCAATAGTTGCCCTGAATGGATGTGGCGATGATGATGATGGCGGAATGCCTGCCGGACCCGATATGACCATTGCTGATATTGCAGCTGGAAATTCGGACCTGTCGCTTCTCGTAGATGCTCTAGAGACCAATCCTGATCTGTTGGCCTTACTGGATGGAAGCGGAACGTTTACTGTATTTGCTCCAACAAACGCGGCATTTGCCGATTTGCTCGGGGTTGTTGGTCAGCCTGACCTTGAAAGTATTCCGGAAGACGTTGTGCGCCGGGTTCTTTTGTATCACGTGATCAATGGTGCCGCTCTTGAATCAGGTGATCTTAACGATGGAGATATGGCAGCCACAGAATTGAATGACGAAGAGGTAACCGTATCGAAGTCCGGAACAAGTGTAATGATTAATAATGCCAACGTAACTACTGCGGATGTGGAAGCTACAAATGGTGTTGTACACATCATAGATGCCGTACTGGTACCCGAACTGGAAGCCAGCATCGTAAATACGATCGTGGAGCCAGCCTATTTCAGCAAGGACTATACAATTTTGACTGAAGCAGTGGTTACTGCCAATCTGCTCGAAACACTGACTGATCCGGAAGCTGGCCTTACGTTATTTGCTCCGGATAATGCAGCATTTGAAGCAGCCGGTATTACCACGCTTGACGGCTTAACTGCAGATGATCTTACTCCAATTTTAACATATCACGTCCTTGGAAGTGAAGTGGCTGCGGCAGATCTGCCAAGTACAGAAGGCGGACTGGCTGCAAGCGTCGAGACGCTGAACGGTAACTTTTACCTGACCAATAATGCAGGTGGAGTATTTATTAATGGAACCACTGAAGTAGTGGCTACCGACCTTACATATGATAATGGAATTGTGCACGCTATAAACCAGACTTTACTGCCTCCTGCAGTTGATGTAGTGCAATTAGCGATAGACAATGGATTCAATCAGTTGGCCGGTGCACTTACAGAAGCAGGACTTGTGACTGCCCTTCAGGATCCCAACGGACCGTTTACCGTCTTTGCTCCAACAGATGATGCCTTCAATGCCCTGTATTCAGCGCTTGAAATTGATGGACCGGAAGATGTTGATCCATTACTTGGAGATGGAACGCTTGAGGCGATTCTTACCTATCACGTATTAGGAACAAGAGCATTCTCATCAGATTTGTTTGATGGATTATCTCCTGAGACACTTCAGGGAGGAACGTTCGAAGTAAATATCGACGAAGGTGTGACTCTGATCGATATGGATCCGGATGTAGCTGACCCGGCTGTAACCGGTACGGATGTACTTGGCACAAATGGTGTTGTACATATTATCGATGGAATATTATTACCTGTAGATACGGCGCTGTAATAGCCCATTTTTTAGAGTGAGAAGGGCGGAGTCTTCTGCCCTTTTCGCTATTTTTCAGTTTATTCATGAAAATGTTCTCCAATCGCTACCGTTACATTTTCATCATTCTCCTGGCAGTCTATTCATATCTGAATATTCTGTTTACCGAGGGTGACCGCCTTTTTGGCGCCGACCTGCCATTTCCCCTGTTTTTTGGAAGCCTGTTTGTTATAATCTTATTGATATGGGAATCCAATCGGATGATTGTAACACTCCCGTCAAACAGATGGAGACTACATCCGCTGGTGGTTCAGTTCGGATTGAGTATTGTGGCAGTATTGCTGATTTCAGCATTAATTACCCTTATTTTTCCCTATTTGAGCGGCACTGAATCTGATATGCAATTTAGCTTCAAGCTGGCGCTTGGATTTGCCTTCCGCGTTAACCTGTTCCTGAACAGTATTAATGCCATCGTATTTTTCATGAACAGGAATCGCTTAAATGAGATAGAAAAAGAATTACTCCTCAAGCAAACCGCAGAGGCACGATTTGACGCATTACGTAACCAGGTCAACCCTCACTTCCTGTTCAACAGTCTGAATGTCTTGTCAACACTGGTTCACAAATCTCCGGAGACAGCTTCAAATTTTATTGAACAACTGAGTATTGTTTATCGCTATGTGCTAAGCAACCAGCAAAACAATGTGATTCACATTGACAAAGAACTTGAATTCCTTGAAGCGTATTTGTACCTGCTGAAGATACGGTTTGGTGAAAGTATCGAGATCAGCAATAAGCTAACCTTTTCCGGCGAACCACATTACATCGCCCCGGCCACCTTGCAGATGCTCATCGAAAATGCGATTAAACATAATATCATTTCACGCAAAAATCCGCTTGCCATCCGGTTGTATGAACATGATGGATACTATATTGTGGAAAACAACCTGCAGCCTAAACCGGTTAAGGAAATATCAACCGAAACTGGTTTAAAAAATATCAGAAGGCGATATGAATATCTGTGCAATAACGATGCGTTGATAGTTCAATCAAACGGCAACTTTGTAGTTAAAGTCCCTATACTCGAATCCGGAAATGAAGGTACTGATCGTTGAAGATGAAGAACTGGCCAGCGAAAGGTTGCGTGATCTGATTGTAAAATATGATCCGGCAACTGAAATCCTGGCCTCGCTGGATACAGTGAAGGACACCCTTCACTTCTTACGGGAGAATGTTGGCTCAATCGATCTGATCTTCCTGGATGTTCAGCTGGCAGATGGTAAAAGCTTTGAGATTTTCCGCAGGTTCAACGTAATGACCCCAGTGATTTTTACCACGGCATTCGATTCTTACGCCATGGAAGCCTTCGAACTTAATAGTATCGATTATCTCATGAAACCTATTTCTGAGAAATCTCTGTATACTGCCCTTGATAAGTTTGCGCGGGTCCGTCAGTCCAGAAGTCCCGGTCCGGCACTTGCTCCGGAGGTGGCTGCGCAGTTGATCAATCAGAAAAAACACAAGAATCGTTTTGTTGTCAACTCAGGCAATCGCATCCTTTTCAAGGATATTTCAGGCATTGGCTATTTTTATGCCCAGGACAAGACCGCTTACCTCTATGACCGCAAGGAATCACGTAAATTCCTGATCGATTATACGCTCGATCAACTGGAAGGACTATTGGATCCAGAGCACTTTTTCAGGATCAATCGTTCAGTTGTCGTAAACCTTTCCTTTATCCGGGAAGTCCGCAAACACCCGGGCAAACGACTGCAGATAATGCCTGCTGATACCTGCCGCGAAGATATGGTTGTGAGCCGGAACCGTGTTGGTGATTTCAAACAATGGCTGGAAGGTTCGTTGACAGATTAGAAAAAGTCTGTTATATTTCACCTAAAGCATCCTTCATCACTATGATAAAACGCTGTAAAATTCTTTTTCTCTTCCTGCCGTTCTGCTTAATAGCGCAAACCGCCCTGGCTCAGGAAAAGGATTTAGATTCTCTGAAACAGGAAATACTTGAGCTCCGGACTGAGGTAGATAACATTAATCTTAACCTCGAAAAATCTCGTAAAAAATTGCGCACGGGTGTTCTGGTTGCCACCATAGGCTATACGGTGACTATTGCAGGCGGACTCATGCTTGGCAGGGAAAATGACAGCCTGGGACAGGCTTTGCTTATCACCGGTGGCGTAACCGGCATAACAGGCACCTACATGATGGTGGATGCATTTAAATTTATGGGGCGAAAACGGGAATGACCTAAAACCGTATCATAAGGCCAGCGTAATAGTTCCTTTCGGCAGACGGATTGAAATACCGGTTACCGAATGCATTCAGATCATTTCCCAGGGAATAGGTTTCATTAAGCAGGTTATCGCCGCCGGCATAGACCTCCAGACCCATACCATTTGAAAAAACAATCTCTTTCCCGACACGCAGCCGGACAAGGTGATACGGTTTACTGTATACCGTGTTTTCGTCATTTAACGGAATCTGGTCTGTAAACTGGTGCGACAGAGAAAGCCGGATACCTCCGGCAGTTTCAACGAGCGCTTCAAGGAAATAAGTCAGTGGCACACCTCCTGTAAGATCATTTCCGCTGATATCCACATTCTCCCCTCCCTGCTCCTTTAAATAATCCTTGAAAATCAGACTATTCCAGGATAAGCTGCCGGTCAGATTCAATTCCCGTAGAAACCCTGTCTGCCTGTCCACCGCCTTTCCGCGAAGTAGTAATTCTATACCCTGCTGCCGGGTGGTTCCACTATTCCTGAAGAGTGAATTACCGGATTCATCGACCAGGCTGACGATTGTATTGTCCTGGAGAATGTGAAACATGGTGATTTCACCGTACCAACGGCCTGGTAAAAGATCTGAACGAACGCCTCCCTCCACACTCCAGGCATCTTCAGCCTGCAGGCCGGTATTGATTGCTCCGTCGCTGGTCCGTACTTCATCCTGGGTTGGCGGGGAATAGCCACGACTGGCATTAGCAAATAGCGCAGTCCGCCCAACCTGGTAAACCATCCCAATCCGTGGGGTAATTACATTCTCAAAGGTTCTTTTCACCTGGTAGGCAGAGTCAAGTGCCACATCGACACGACGATTAAAATCATACGTAAGATGATTGATACTTGCACCCGTGGTAATTCGGAATTTGCCGGCTTTAAGTTCAGCCTGTATATACTCGAACCCGGTAAACATATCGGTGTCATCAATATATCGCAGGGTGTCAGGAGCCCCATCCGAATTCCCGAAATTATCCGCCTGAAACCGTCCCCACTGCCATTCTCCCCCGGCAATAAGGTCAAGCTGTGCCTCACCTGCCTGCAATGTGTGAAAGAATCGTGTCCTCAACCCGTATCCGGTAAGATCTTCAAATTCATAATTCGTGATAAATGGATTCTCCTTATTGGCCTGAGAATAATACAGGGAAGTACTGTTACCTGATCCTTCCGCCCATTCATATTTATTGGAAATACCGGAAATAAAGTATTTCTGATCAATGGAAGAATTCCGGACAATGGCGATCTGCCTTGCCTGCGTAGGATCTTCATCACGCTGTTCGGATGTGAGACCCCCCGGCAATTCATAAAATATATCATTATAGAGCAACGTGTAGGAAATCACCTGTTTTTCAGAAACAGGAATTTCACCAATCACCCCGATATTACGACGTTCCGACCTTGTATGGTCACGATATCCTTCCGCACCTGTTTTACCGGCCATCACCCGCGTATAACTGTCTCCCTCCCGATGCTGCACTTCTGCATAGAATTGCTGATATCCAAAACTGCCAAATGAAAGTTCAGCCCTTCCGGAAATGCCTTCTTCCGCCAACGGATCGGATGATAGTAACATCACACCACCCGTCCCCGCACCGTACATACTTGCCGCAGGCGTTCGGATAAATGAAAGGGATGAAAGATGCTCGAGATCAAGAAGGTTAAGGGGTGTATTCCCGTTTGGTTCAGTGACAGGGATCTCATTGTAATAAATCTTCACATTCCGGACGCCAAATGGCGAACGTAGTGTGCTTCCACGGATATTCATGCGGTAACTGCCCGGTGATCGCTGCTCCATTCGAATGCCTGGCGTGGCACTTACCATATTGACGACCGCCGAACTGCCCTGGGAGCTGAGTCCTTTTCCTGGAATGAAGGCGTAGCTGCCGGCGACATCAGCCAACCGGCGATCCTGGTGGTAGGCCTTTACCGTAATGGTTTCGAGCAAAAGGTAATCCGGCGAAAGACGAAAAACAGTTTGTCGATTGTCCAGCACGATCCCGCGTGTCTGGTATCCGAGAAACCGGATCACCGCTTTGCGGCCGGTTAGCCGTTCCGGTACCTGTACACTGCCGTCCGGTCCGGCAACAAAAATCATACTGTCAACCGAGACTGTTGCGCCCTCAAGAGGTTCAGAGGTGACTTCATCAGTAATTCGTAGTGACAGCTGCGCATTTGCACCCGCACAGGTTAATAAAATAAATAGTATCGGGAGAATATTACTCCGCAACCTTCCGGACCCTTTCCACTGTGATCATCTCGTGTGAATTGCCCCAGCTGTTCATCACGTACGTCATAACATCGGCTACCTCCTCATCAGACAGGTTCTGATTGGTCATCACACTGTTATATTTCTTCCCATTCACGGTGATCTCTCCCTGCAACCCGTATTTCACCGCATGAATTGCCTTATCAGGAGTTTTCATCAGGTAATCCGACGCCGCCAGTGGAGGAAATGCACCTTCAATACCCTTTCCATCTGCCTGATGACAAACAATACACAACTGGTTATAAATTTCCTTGCCCCGGTCCATACTCTCCTGCTTGGCATTTCCCTGAATAAAGGGAACCGAAATGGCTGTAAGTAACAATAAAGTAAGTATTCCTGATGCTGACATATTTTATTCAATTATTTCAATCCTGTAAATACCGTCTCCTTCAACGGCAACGTAAATATAACCATCCGGTCCTTCTCTCACATCCCTTACCCGCCCGATATCTTCCAGTAATTTTTCTGTGCCTTCGGCACGGTCACCCTGCATGATCACCCGTTCAACGTAATTGAATTTTAGCGAACCTACAAGAGCGTCCCCTTTCCAGTCCGGATACCTGTCACTGGTTACGAACATCAGAGACCCCGGTGCTATGGAGGGCACCCAGTAATGAACCGGTTGCTCCATTCCGACCCGGGAAGTTTCATCAGTGATCACCGTACCATCGTAATTTTTACCAAAGGTAATTACCGGCCATCCGTAATTCCTGCCTGGCAGAATCAGGTTCAGCTCGTCACCTCCCTGTGGTCCGTGCTCTGTATTGAATAATGAAGAGGTTTCTGGATGAAATGCTATTCCCTGCGGATTTCGATGACCATAACTCCAGATGGCCGGGTGAATGTCTTCTTCGCCGGCAAAAGGATTATCTTCAGGAATATCCCCGTTATCATGCAACCTGATAATACTTCCCGCGCTCACGCTTTTGTCCTGCGCGTTCTCCCTGGTACCTCGCTCACCAACGCCTAAAAACAAAAAGTTTTCTTTATCGAAAGCAATTCTTCCGCCGTAATGGTGCCTGGTCCGGGCGTTAGGGGTTGACCGGAACAACTCCTGAATATCAACCAGAGAAGCACCTTCCAGGCGGCCGCGAATCAATGCTGTATTTCCCCCGCTTCCGCCTTCACGAAACGAATAGGTAAGGTAAATCCATCCGTTTTCATTGTGATCAGGATGCAGCACTACCTCCATGAGGCCACCCTGGCCACTGGAATATATGTCAGGCAACCCGGTAACTTCTGTCCGGTTGTCGCCCTTAAATTGCAAAAGCCGACCGTCCCGTTCAGTTACCAGCATACTTCCATCCGGCAACCAGGCCATTCCCCATGGCACATCAAGATCACCTGCAACCAGGACCGCACGATACCGCATTTCACCCGAAGAATATTCCTGGGAATAAGCAGGAGAAACGCTTATCAGTCCTCCGCCCAGGACAATCAATAAAAATGTTACTACTTTTTCCATCCCTTTAAGTTACGAAGAATGTCCCGTAACCGGCCTAAATTCATTGTGGACAAAATTCACCACCTGTGTTGACACAGCCTGTAAATACTCTTTATAATAAGGGTTTGAAACGTTTACTGTCCACGGCATGATGCTTGTTTCAAATATTAATGCATGTTTAATCATCCTTTTTTCAATTCATGGGCTGAAAGTGCATGGACTACTGCCGGCTTTTTCTGGTCAGCCCTCTGGGCGTTTTGCCTGGGGTATATTGTCAGCAGTCTTATCCAGGTGTTCGTGACTCGGGAACGGATGACCCGCACCATGGGTGATTCGGGCCCGAAGGAAGTAGGCCTTGCCGCCTTTTTTGGCTTTATATCCAGCTCGTGCAGTTTCGCCGCCCTTGCCTCGGCCAAATCCTTATTTAAAAAAGGGGCCGGATTTATTCCGTCAATGGCCTTTCTGCTGGCCTCCACAAACCTGGTGATCGAACTTGGTATTGTCATCTCCATTTTTCTTACCTGGCAATTTGTAGTTGGAGAATATATTGGCGGTCTTCTTCTTATTCTGTTCATGTGGATTTTCGTAAAAGCAACCAGGCCGGACAAACTGATCAGCCAGGCCCGTGAGAACCTTGGGAAATCAACGGATAACGAATCCGAAAAGGAAGACGAATCCGTGAAAGAAAAAGTAAGCAGGAAATCAGCATGGTCCAGGGTAGGAATGCATTACCGGATGGAATGGGACATGGTCTGGAAAGATGTAACAGTTGGCTTCACAATCGCCGGAATCATTGCCGTCATGGTGCCCAGCAGTTTTTTTGAGACGTTGTTCATCGGAACCGGTGGCGATCAGGCAGGCTTCTCATTTCTCCAGATAATGGAACATATACTGATAGGTCCGGTCGTCGCTTTCATGACCTTTATCGGCTCCATGGGAAATATTCCGTTGGCTGCGGTGCTTTTTGACAATGGAGTCAGTTTTGCGGGGATTATGGCATTCATTTTCAGTGACCTTGTTGTCTTCCCTATTCTCCGGATCAATGCTCGCTACTATGGATGGAAAATGTCGCTATACATTCTCCTGACATTATTTGTATCACTGGTCCTTACCACCTTGTGTCTCCATTACGGATTAGGCTTTTTTAATATGATCCCGGAAGGCGGGGGTGACTCCTTAATTAAAGACAAAGATTTCTTCAAATTCAATTATACGTTTTACCTGAATATGGCGTTTTTGTTTCTTAGTGGAGTATTGCTTTATGCCAATAAGAAATGGAAAGGCGGACATGGCCACCATGATATGGCGGACAAGGGAAAAACGATTGAACAGGTACTTCGCGTACTTGCCTACATTTGTTTTGCCTGGTTGTTTGCTGGTATTATTCTCTATTTATTTGTCATATGAAAAAGAAAAATATGGTATTTGTATTGCTTTTGAGCAGCCTGCTGGCGTGTTCCGCCGGCTCATCGGTTGAAACGGCTGAATCCTCGAGTATCCGGGACGAACTGACCCTTACTGATGGCCAGGGAAAATCAGTATCCCTGGAAGATTCAGCGGACAAATATCTTCTGGTAAACTTCTGGGCCACCTGGTGCAGACCCTGCATCGCTGAGTTGCCATCAATTACCGCCTTGCGGGATTCACTTGGAAATGAGCCAATAGAGTTTATCCTTGTCACTAATGAATCACCCGAACAAACCGGCAACTTCCTCCAGGATAAAGGCATCAATATTCCGGGATATCACATGCCGGATGCAGTTGATAAGTTTCAGCTGGTTGGGTTTCCCACTACGCTGGTCATAAGTCCGGAGGGCGAAATCGTTCTGAAAATTGAAGGAGCCATCGAATGGAATGATGCATCCAATGTGAACCGGATACGCCGCCTGATGTCAGAGGGATAATAGCTCCTTGAGCACGTCATCTTCCACCGTGAGCAATCCGGAAGAAGGTAGTCGCTCTGTTAGTATTCGCCAGTTGTTGTCAGCGCGAAATACTTCCTTTAAGATCTCCTTCCCTTTTTCCAAATCGCCATTATTGATCAGCGTTATGGCAGTCCAGTATTTCATTTCAAGGTTATCAGGAAACATTTCCTGGGCGGCATTATATTGAGTCAATGCTTCTGCCATATCATTGTGTTCCAGCGCCAGATCTCCCTCATTCATATGCTCATAGGCCCGGAAAACTTTGAGTAACCGGGACAATTCACTCAGTGGATCTGAATCGTCATCCACCCGTAAATCAATGTATGGATCTTCCCATGGCTCGGCCGATTCCCCTTTAACCACTAAAATAGCCGCTGACTGTTTTCCCCGGATATCTCCCCCGACTGCCTGTGCAGCCTCCAGCGTTGCAAGCACGCGTTCTGCAAGCGGCAGCTGATCATTCTCCAGATATGCTTTCTCCATGGCTCCCCAAACCTCAGAACGTAACATCATATTGGCCTGAACACTAAACCCATTACCCTTAATATGCCCTGCTTCTGCGATGCAGGACTCCCCGGTATAGGTCGCAACATTTCCCTTGTTATCAACGATAGCCAGCTGACGGTATTCCCGGCCTTCGTCTGCGGCTATCAGGATATCAAGCGCTTCCTGAGCCGTTTTCCCTTCCCGTAACAAAGCCAGCCCTTCGGGACCAAAGCGTTTGTTTACAAATGACTGGGTTGCCACAACACCGGTACCAGCCTCTCCCCAGCTGACTACCGTCCCGACGGAAAACCAGTGACTTTGAACGCCTACGGCCATTTCACCAGTCTCAGCGTCTCTCGCCACTATCGAATAGGTATGTGCAAATGGCCCGGACTCGGAAAAAAACTGCGCCTGAACCGCAGTAAAAGATGAAGTAATCATCAATAGAATAATTAAGCGATGGCTCAGGAATTTCTTCATTGGATTAGTCATTTAGGTTAAACTGATTTTGAATTTAACCATATTCCGTTCCCTTAACCAACAATTTATTGTCCGCGTTATGAAAGTCATTCCCGGCGGTGACTTTTTTTAATTTGAACGGGATAAGTCTCGCCATTTTTTGGTTATTTCGTGATCATGCAGCTCCAAAAGAACTACTCTCTTAAAGGCTTTAATACCTTCGGCCTGGACGCCACTGCTCCGTTATTTCTCTCCTGCTCTTCCATACAGGAGGTCATCGATGCGGTGAATTCTCCGGAAGCGAATGTATCCGATGCGTTCATCCTGGGTGGTGGAAGTAATATTCTCCTGACCAAAAACCCGGATGGACTGGTGCTGAAAATGGATATCAGGGGCAAAGAATTGTTGCAGGAAGACGAAACACATGTCCTTGTCCGATGCGGCGCCGGGGAGAACTGGCACCAGTTTGTTCTGTATTGCCTGGAGAATAACTGGGGCGGCGTGGAGAATTTATCGCTGATACCCGGTACCGTCGGAGCGGCCCCGATGCAGAATATCGGTGCCTACGGTGTGGAAATTGAACAGGTATTTTATGAATTAAGGGCTGTACACCGGGAGTCGGGTGCGTTAAAGACTTTCAGAAAGGAAGATTGCCACTTTGGTTACCGGGAGAGTGTTTTTAAGAATGAGCTGAAGGACCAGTACATCATTTGTGATGTGACTTTCCGGCTTTCCAGGCCCCCGCATACACTGAACAGCAGTTACGGAGCTATCAGGGAGACACTGACCGAAATGCAGATTGAAGACCCGACAATCCAGGACATCAGCAAAGCCGTAATCAGCATCCGTCAAAGTAAACTGCCCGACCCTGCCAGGATCGGCAACTCAGGAAGTTTTTTTAAAAATCCATCCATTCCGGAATCTGTTTATGCAGATCTCAAAGACCGCTTTCCCGAAATACCAGGGTATCCGCTGGAAAATGACATGGTTAAGGTACCGGCAGGTTGGCTGATTGAAAAATGCGGGTGGAAAGGACATACACGGGATAATATAGGCGTGCACCGGATGCAGGCCCTGGTTCTGGTCAATTACGGGGGTGGTAGCGGTGACGAAGTCTGGAAGCTGGCTCAGGAAATCAGGCAATCCGTGGCAGATAAGTTTGGAATTTCCCTGCAGCCCGAAGTCAATGTGATCTAAATCATGTGGGTCACGTTATCCGGATTCCCGTGGTATTTGAGTACCTCCACACCGAATTTCCTGAGAAAGTCAACCCCTTCATCCGAATCAATCCCTTTGTACTCGGCATAGGAGTTAAGAAAGATCACCCGCTTCACTCCCATGGTATAAATTATACGGGCACAGGCAAGACAGGGCGCCAGTGTCACATAAAGTGTAGCACCCAACACCTCCGTCTTATTCTTTACCGCATATAATAACGCATTCTGCTCAGCGTGAATAGCCAGTGAACAGCCTCCTTTGCTATCCCGCGGACATCCTTTCTCCGGCCATTCCAGATCACAATTATGTGTCCCTGCCGGCGGACCATTATAACCTATGGAAATAATCCGGGTGTCCTTGGTGAGCACGGCTCCCACGTGCCGTTTGATGCAGTGAGACCGTCTGGCCAGATTAACCGCCAGTTCCATAAATATGTCGTCAAAATCGGGTCGTTCCATGCGTTATCCGCTTATTAAAACAGGTACAATTTTTGATCGAAAGTTCCGTATATTTAGGCGTAAATAAAAAGATCTCAATCAAATGCTCAGGAATATTTCTCTTTCACTTCTCTTGATTCTTTCAGCGGCTGCTGCCGGCTTCGGCCAGGAAGCCATAACCGCCCGTCCCAGTCCGACAGCAATTGTGACCATGAAATTTGAGGACACCTATGTGAAAATCACCTACAGCCAGCCCCATAAAAGAGGGCGGGAAATATTTGGGGACCTGGTACCCTATGGTGAAGTTTGGAGAACGGGTGCCAATGAAGCTACCGAGATCACCGTCACTGAAGACATTATGATCGGCGGTAATCGCCTGGAGTCCGGAACTTACTCTCTGTTTTCCATTCCTCAGGAAGACAACTGGACCATCATTCTGAACAAAGAACTGGGCCAGTGGGGTGCATATAATTATAACGAAGCGGCGGATGTCCTCCGTTTTGAAGTGCCGGCCAAAAAGGTGGATGATGTTGTCTGGGAACCTTTCACAATCGCATTCGAACAAAAAAATGAGCATGCCGACCTGCTGATGATGTGGGGGGAAACAATGGTCAGCATCCCCATTGAATTTCTGGATCACTGATCTCCGGCGAGGAGTTTTGAAGGCTCCTCCACGGGAGATTCAAGTGCTTCCATAAACGCGATAATTTTTTGTTGCTCTGCCACTGTTAACCCAAGTGTATCAGGCGGCAATGTCTGGTTAGGTAAGTCTATACCAATTCCTGCCCCTCCCCCGCGATTGTAAAAGTCCAGCACTTCCTCAAGTGTTTTCATAGCGCCGTTATGCATATACGGCGCTGTATTCTGGACGTTCCGGATGGTTGGCGTCTTGAACGCATACAGGTGAGTTTCGGCCAGGTAAACATGGTATTTCCCGGAATCAGGATCGTTGAGCGCTTCCTCAGTTATATATTGAGCAGGTACGCCAAGAACTTCGGATTCTGACTCATTATATTGGGGAGGAACGGTTCCGTTAAACAATGGAAAAAAATGACAGGTTCCGCACTTTGCCTTGCCCATAAAGAGATTAAACCCATCGAGCTCCTCTTGTGTCAACTCAGTCTCTTCGCGCAGGGCAAGATCAAACCGTGAATTTAATGACTCCAGTGAACGGACATAGGAAGCAATGGCCTTCTGTATATCCCTCGGGGTAATGTCTTTCCGGCCAAATACTTCTGTAAATTCAACTTTATACTTTTCAGAAGCTACGAGACGCTCCACGGCCTGATCCAAGGATCCATGCATTTCCTCTTTGTTATTGACTACATCCAGCACCTGTTCTTCAAGAAATGTGACCCGGGAGTCGTAAAATTGGGACATCTGAAATCCTGAATTGAGCAATGTTGGTGCATTCCGGAGAATGGTGGAATCACCGCTCAGGGAAATACTTCGCTTGCGTCCATCGGTAAAAGATTGTGCCGGATCGTGGCAGGAAACACAAGACCTGGACTGATCGGATGACAGCATCTGTTCAGAAAAAAGTTTCTTGCCCAGGGTTACTTGCTGGACAGAAACATTCCGGTTGTAGGAAGGGGCGAAATAATCAGCATTAAAAAATTGATCCGAAAACATTTTCTGATCCAGGTTTACCGCTGATATCCACTTATTATTTTCAATACCATTCTCTGCTTGTACAACCAAAAGCTGATCATAGGCTGGTTTCAGGTAATTGACAAGAAAGTCAAAGCGGTCAAATGACTCAAAGTTATTGGCGCTATCCAGCGTATTGATTGCCCTTTCCAGGTTTCGGCTAAGAATGTTCATTTCTTCATTTTCTTCCATCATCATACCGAGGTATTCCCCGGCAGATTGAAGGGAAGCAGCTGCCTCCTGTAGGGATAATAAGGCAACCGGAGAATCAAAACCACTAATACCCAGGCCGCTTATCCGAAGGAATTGCCTTTTTACTGCTTCAGTTACATTTTTATCATTAAGCAACACTGTTTGGCTGTCATTCCGCCAGGTATCCACCAGGCCAGTCAGCCGGAGCATCTCAATGCTTAAAAGATCAGTATCCGGATTTTCCTCGGCATAAATCAACTCCTCAATCTTCTGAAACCCGGTGACGGGCAGGTAGACCCGGATATTATCATGAAGGTTCTGTTTCTGAATAGCGGGTCCGTTGATCTTGGTCATCAGATCATGGTGATAAAATTCTCCGAACACCTCAATTTTTTTAAAATGTAACCGTGCGGTTTCAAATCGTTTCTTTAACAGTATCGGTTCGTCTGCCGGGGTTTCCGAAAGTAAATGAACACTGTTATACAAGCTGTCCAGATGCCGGTCATAAAGCTGTCGTATATCCGAGACAACATCCGTATCGTTGTTATCCGGAGTACAGGAAACAAGTGTAAATAGCAGGAGGAGATATAGGAATCGCATGATATATGAAAAGAGATGGGTTTCCCCATCTCTTTTTTTTCAGGTGAATAGGTAAGACTAGCGTGCCAGGCCTTTTACTACCAGGATCTGGCTTCCCTGGTTTTCATTAGGACGAAGAGAACCCCCGTCTACCCCTTTAAATTCATCAGTTCGCCAGGTATGTGGCTGAACACAAAGGATAAAGGTATCGTCAATGCCCAATTCATCGGAAACATCAATCATGGCACCGTATTCCCAGGCGCCAAAACGATTCCCGCCCGTGTCATAAGCAGATCCTGCAAGCTCGGTATTCCTTAGCTCCATAACCACCTTCAGACCGCCGGTAGCGATATCATACTGGTATAGGTAGGCATCATGCGTCTCATCCCCATAACCATTGGGATCTTCCTGTACATATACATAATTTTCAGTGACGCAGATATTGTCCGGGTTTTGAAATGCGCCGGCAATTCCGTCGCGGTCATCACCGTCGAGAAGCAATTCCATTGTTCCTTCCAGAGGATTATTCTCGTCCAGGTTGATGCGATACACGCGTCCGTACTTTGAACGGTCTGCATTACCACTTTGACCTGTCACATTAAAATAAACGATATTTTCATCGCCCTGCGCTTTACCATAGTCAATGTCTTCAACCCGTCCGAATTGAATAGCATTCAGACTGGCTGATTCCAGGTTATTCTGATCGCCTGTATTGTATTTGGCATTCTCGACTTCAACAAATTCCACCGCATATTCAGTACCCGTTTCCATATCCATCTCCCGGTCATTCAGGTCTTTCCTTCGAAGTACATAAACTTTTCCGTCGTTGAGATTACCTACTTCATCACTGATATACATGGCAACCTGGCCTCCGGCCGAACTGCCGCTGTCATCATCTCCGATAACCACGACTGTCTTGTTGTACGCTTTTAAAGGCAAAGGAACCGCATTTTCAGCATTCCAGCGACCAAATCCCTCGACCATCCGGGGAAAAGAAGCATTGGCCTCATCGGCAAAGAGATCAACCATTTTAGTCTGACTTTCCACACCGCTTTCACCGGCTGTAAGGAAAATGGGTCCGAACCCGTGCTCCTCAGGAGTTGCCAGGGTTGCAGAACACACCCTTGACTGCGCACCATCTGAATTGAGAACATATTCTCCTTTCATCGGCTTGAGACTGGCGTTAAACAAAATACGGGAAACTGCCCAGTTATCTTCATTATTGACAATTAAGGCAAACCCGCTGTGAACGCGCCTGAACCCGGCACCGTCAGCAGAACCACCAAAAATGTAATCAGGAGATAAAGGCAGCTGGTCTTCACTGCTGAACAGGCTGTAAAGTTTAATGTTTCTGAACTCCGGGGTCGTTTTGGCCAGGTGTGGAGTGGCCGAATAATCCTTCAGTTTGACACTTTTGCCTTTACCAGGACCATTACCCATGCCGGGTGCAGGAAAAAACTTATCGCAGCCGGTCAGGAATACGCCAAGTCCCAGCAAAAGACATGTGAGAGAGGTAGTTAATTTTTTCATGAATAGGTTAGTTTCAAGTGATTGTTTTTACTAACCGTAAGTATACAGGTAAAGAAAAAACCTCCTGTAAACCCAGGATTAACCATTTATGAATTAAGAAATAGTCATTTTCCAATCACCTGCCTATTCCCTGCGTATATGCCCTTTTCATAAATAGTACCATTAAAAAATTTAGGACAATTTGTTAAGAATGTTTTATCGCACTTTTACATTCTTTACCCCACCCTTACCCATTGATGGAAAATCGGCTGAAAATGAAGATTTTCCGAAAAATCATCCTCTAATCAGATGATGCTCAATAATTTCACTCCCGAAAGAAATTTGGAAATTTATTGAATTTTTATATTTTCCTCCCCCGGTTTTGGGGACACATCTGATCACAGATATTTGTACCTTGCCGGAAAGCAACCTAAGCGCCTATGGAAAAGAAATACTCAACCTTCAGGGAGTTTTACCCCTTTTACTTAAGCGAACATAAACACCCGGTTTCCAGGCTGCTGCATTTTATCGGAACTTCGCTTGTCTTTGTTATTCTGATCTCTGTACTGATCATGCAGGAATGGATATGGCTCATCCTGATTCCGCTGGTTGGCTACGGATTTGCCTGGGCCGGCCATTTCTTTTTTGAAAAAAATAAGCCCGCCACTTTCCGGTACCCGCTGTACAGCCTGGGAAGTGATTTTAAACTTTTCTTTGAAATTCTGGCCGGAAAGCAATCTATCATGCCGGAAAAGCGGCGTGATTCAGTAGAATAGGTATGCCTCCAAATCCCGGAGCTTACCCGGAATAACTTATCCGGTAAACGAGTCCGGCCTGATCATCAGATACCAGCACGGAACCGTCGGGAAGTTGTAGTACGTCGACCGGACGCCCCCATTGGTTCTGTGTCGCCTCATCCAGCCATCCATCCGCAAATACCGTGGCACTTGTGGCTTCATTACCTTCTATCGTCAACCGCATCAGTCGGTACCCCACCTTGTTGCTGCGGTTCCAGGAACCATGCTGAGCCACAATAATGTCACCTTTGTATTCCGCAGGAAACATATTACCTGTATAAAAAGTCATGCCCAGTGGAGCAGTATGGGCTTCAAACCGAAAGGCCGGCTTTCTGAAATCTTCACAGGGACGCTGATCCCCAAACTCCGGATCACTGATGTCGCCCCCGTGGCAGAAAGGATAACCAAAATGCTGCCCCGCCTCACTAACAAAATTGAGCTCGCACGGGGGTATACTGTCGCCTAAATTGTCCCGGCCGTTGTCAGTAAACCATAATTCTCCCGAATCAGGATGCCAGTCAAACCCAACGCTGTTTCTCACTCCGTGAGCGTAAACTTCCGGTTCGCCCCCGTTCACGTCAAGCCTCGTAATTGAAGCAAATACCTCATCATCTGACAGGCAATTATTACAAGGCGCACCTACCGGCACGTAGAGCATCCCGTCCGGGCCAAAGGCAATGTATTTCCAGCCATGGTGTTCTTCCGTTGGATAATCTCCATATACCACCTCCGGTGAAGGCGGATTCGCCAGGTCATTCTCCACATCAGGATATTTTAATATGCGGTTAATTTCAGCCACATAAAGATCTCCGTCCCGGAAAGCCACCCCGTTAGGGGAACTCAAACCACTGTCAATAACAACGATCGTTTCCGCCTTAAAATCATTATCCTCATCCTGTAACGCATACACCTTATCACCTCTGCGATTACCAACAAAAATGGTTCCGGAAGGGCTCATCGCCAGCGACCGCGCATTGTTAACTTCAGCAAAAACAGAGATCTGAAAGCCGTCGGGTAGATTCAGCATGCTCATCAGCGAATCCGCCTCTTCCGGGTTCTCACTGACATCAATATTCGTTTCCTGGCCGGAGTCCTGGCAGGAAATAAAGATGCTGACAAGGAAAATAAAGGTAAGTGCGGTGGTGTGGTAGTTCTTCATGGACTAAAGTTACATTAATTCTGCTTCAGACCATAAAACAGGTAAATTCACAAAGTGTTAGATCCCGGGATATTTTTAACCTTAGCGGAATCGACTACCTTTGCGCCATGCTGTCAATTAATAACCTGTCCTACTATATAGGGGGTCGAGCTTTGTATGAAAATGCCTCGTTGCATATCCGGCCCCGGGATAAAATCGGACTCATCGGATTAAACGGAAAAGGTAAGTCTACCCTGCTTAAACTGATCATGGGTTCATTAACCCCGGACAACGGCGACATCAGTAAGAGCAATGAATGTACCGTAGGGTTTCTGAACCAGGATTTGCTTTCTTACCTGACCGATGACAGTATTCTCAGCGTGGCAATGGAAGCCTTTTCGGAAGCGGTTGAAACCCAGAAAAAGATCGAAAAAATCCTGAAGCAACTTGAGACGGATTATTCGGACAAGCTGGTTGAAAAACTTACGAAACTGCAGGAAAAATTTGAGCGGCTGGAAGGATATTCGATGCAGGCAAAAGCCGAGGAGATCCTGGAAGGAATTGGTTTTACCACCAGCGATCTTCACCGGCCCTTACGTGAATTTTCAGGGGGCTGGAGAATGCGTGTTATGCTGGCTAAACTACTACTGGAGAAGCCAAGCCTGCTGATGCTCGATGAACCTACCAACCACCTGGACCTTCCGTCGATCGAATGGGTCGAGAACTACCTCAGGAATTATGAAGGCGCGGTTATTATTGTGTCACACGACCGTCAATTCCTGAACAACACTATAGACCGAATTGTAGAGGTCACACGACAACAACTGATCTCTTATGAAGGAAATTATGATTATTACCTTGAAGAGAAGGAACAGCGTGAAGAGATTCAGAAAAATGCTTTTGAAAACCAACAGCAAATGATCCGCCAGACCGAACGGTTCATTGAACGGTTCCGTGCCAAAGCAACCAAAGCCCGGCAGGTACAATCCAGGGTCAAGGCACTTGAGCGAATGGACCGTGTGGAAGACGTGATCGATGAAAATGCCGCGGTTAATTTCAGGTTCAGGTTTAAACAGAAATCAGGACGTCATGTAATCAGGCTGGAGAATATCAGTAAATCGTATGGCGATCTGCACATTCTCCGGAATACCTCTGCCCATATTGAACGGGGAGACAAAATTGCCCTGATTGGCGCTAATGGAAAAGGTAAATCCACCCTGCTCCGGATAATTTCTGGTTCTGAACCTGTAAAGGGCAAACGGGAAGAGGGATATAACCTGATCCAGGGATTTTATGCACAGCATCAGTTGGAGGCGTTGCACGTAAATAACGAAATCCTGGAGGAACTCAAGCAGGCGGGCACGGACAAGTCTGAACTGGAGTTACGTCAGATCCTGGGGTGCTTTCTCTTTACAGAAGATGAGGTATTTAAGAAGATCAAGGTGCTGTCCGGTGGTGAGAAATCAAGGGTTGCTCTTGCAAAAACGCTGATATCGGAAGCCAATTTCCTTTTGCTGGATGAGCCAACCAACCACCTGGACTTTATATCGGAAAACATTCTGATCCAGGCATTGCAGCAATATGAAGGCACGTTTGTGGTCGTTTCGCACAACCGCCATTTTATTTCTGAGGTGGCCAATAAAATATGGTACATCGAGGACCGGGAGATTAAGGAATACCCGGGGACGTATAAAGAATTCCTGTACTGGCGAACACATATACAGCCTCCTTCGGAAGAAGAAATGACACCGGAAAAAGAGGCTCCTGAAGTAAAACCGGAAAGCAAAAAACCCAGGCGTGATCAGGACGAAGCCGCGCTAAAGAAAGCACGCTCAATACTGGACGGTATCGAAACAGAGATCCTGGAGCTGGAAACCGAAAAAGAATCCCTGGAGGCACATATGGCCAAACCAGAGATTTATGGAAACCCGGATAAACTGGCAGAAATAAACCTGGATTATGAAAAACTCAGTAACAAAATCGAAGAGCTTACCAAACGCTGGGAAAGCGCGGCAGAAGAAGTCGAACGATTGAAAGATAACTAACGTTTGAGTGCCAGTCCGCCAAAAGTTAAAATCCTATCTTAATCAATCAGGTACCGAACGCGGAACCCAATCTCAAGAGATACTGGTAAATCACCGTCGGTTTCACGCAACGTCATAAGGGATTTTCTCATTTGAGGAAAAAGGGCCACCTGGTAATGATCTGCCAGGGCGTAGCTGATTTCAGTCGTAACCAATGCGCTCATACCATAGGCGTTGTACTCATCACTTTCCCCGGCACGGATTGACTGGCTGCCCAGGTTTCCATCAGAATCCTGAATCTGATATTTGATCATAACCTCATTGGCTATTCCGGTAAGCAATCTCAGCCCAACTTTATGGTCCAGCAGAATATACCCTACCTGCACCGGCACCGTAAGCAGTTGCATACTGTTATCCAACCTGTATGGCTCGGAAACAACCACCTGACGGCTCTCGGCCAGCGCCATATCTGCGACAGAATTTCCCTGGGCCGATATGAGATTGGAGGTACCCTGGGAATTACGTTCCATATAGCCGAGTCCCCCCTGAACAAACCATTTCTCGGCCAGTTTTTTGCCAAAATTCATTTCTACCTGAAAAACGGAACCGCTGGATTCCTCAGAAACCCGTCCGACACTCAGGTTATTACTATCGAATGATGAACCTAGCATATACATATCCCTCGAGGCAGAACCGGCATTGTAGCTTCCCGCAGAAAACCCAACGGAAGCCCAGCCGGAATTCCCCGATGAGCGGTCCTTCTTTACATATAATTCAGGAACCCCGTGCGGACTGACCTCCGGGAGGTTGGATGCAAAAGCAAGCTGACTTGCAAATGGATCAATTTCCTCAAAATCGGATGTGAATGAACTTTTTACCGACCCTTCCACCAGCTCCGGCATCATCGGTGCCTGGGATTTATTTGTAGCGTCTGCCTGGGATAATTGTGCAGCGTAAGGTGAATTATGGCCTGAGTCTGAATCCCGGACATCCGACTCCGCTCCCGAATCTTTTAGGATCGTATCATTTTCACGTGTCTGTCCATTAACGGCTGTATTTTCGCTTGAGTCATTCTCCTTTAAAGGAATAACTGTCTCGGTTTCTGCAGTGCTGTCGGCAGCTACTATTTTCTTACCGGTCTCTTCTCCGGCGAAAAATACCTGGTATACGCCTGCCGCCCCGATGGACATGGCAAACAATACAGAGGCAGCCATTGCCAGCTGAATCAGGAACATCCTTTTGCGGGTACTATGTCCGCCATGAAGGGATCTTTCAATTCCATTCCAAACCTTCGGCGAAGGCTTTCTGCGGGCATCTGCAAAGGCATTCTCCCATTCCTGCTCAAAATGTGATCTATCGGCCTGTGCCATATGAAACTCTGTTTTCTGTTTTAATCATTTCCTGAAGGAGACTTCTGGCACGTGAATATTGTGACTTTGATGTCCCCTCACTTACTTCCAGCATTTCTGCTATTTCTTTATGGGTGTATCCCTCAATCGCATAGAGATTGAAAATTACCGAGCATCCCGTCGGGAGCTTGCGGATCATTCCCATAAGTTCTTCAAGGTGAAAATCCGCCAGCGAAATCTTCTCTTCCATCGACATGTGAATATTCTCCACATCCACCATCGGATACATATACAATTTGCTTCGCTGATGATTGAGGGCGGTACGAACGACGACTCGTTTCATCCAGTAATACAAGGAAGACTCTCCCCTGAAACTGTCAATCTTATTAAATATCTTTATAAAGGATTCCTGCAGAACATCTTCCGCTTCAAGATCTGAACGGCAATAACGCATGGATACCACAAAAAGACGTTCGGAAAACAGCTCATAAAGCTTCCGTTGCGCCTTTCGGTCGCCATCAATGCATCCCTTGATCAAAGAAGTTTCGTCGTTCATACAGGCCCTGGTATTTTCTTAGACGCAGGTTTCTTGAAATTAGTTGGAAAGTTATCGAATTTTATCAGATCTGACTATAAAATGAGTCAGGCCTGAAAATTGCACCATTGAATTATGACCTTAACCTATATCACCCTTACCCATTACCTTCTGGCATTTCTTGCCGGTATTCTCCCCCAAAACAATAAAGTGCTGGTATATGAGAATGCCACGTATGAAGCCGAGATCCGCACGGTAATGATGTACCCCCGGGGTGGAGGGGAATCCACCTATCTTCGCCCTTCGGTTGCCCCGTTATCCGGGCAAAATATGATTCTTGAATTTGACGACCTGGTTCAGGATGCCGAAGATTACAGGGTGAGGATCATCGCCTGTAATGCAGACTGGACGGAAAGTGACTTGCGCAACCTGGATTTCCTGGATGGGTACAACGAATTTAACATCCGCCGGTATGAATATTCAGTGGACGTGAAACTGTCCTATGTTCATTATGTCTTTGAGGTGCCGCCGGTAAAACGTCCCGGCAATTACCTTCTTGTTGCCTACCGGGGCAGTGATCAACGGGATATAATTCTCAGCCATCGTTTTATGATTTACGGAGACCAGGTAAATATCGGGGTAACCAGTGACCTCCGCGGACTCACTTCGGTTGACCGGGGCAGGCAGCAAATTGATTTTATTCTTAATTACGGGGATGTGGACCTTCAGAATCCAATGGACCAGGTGAAGGTGGTAATTCGGCAGAACCAGCGATGGGATAATGCAATCACTGGTCTGAAGCCTACCTTCATACGCGACATGGACTCACAGCTTGAATACCGCTTCTTTAATTTTGAGAATGCATTCTACGCAGGAACGGAATACCGGTTTTTTGATATGCGGTCACTTCAGTACCCGGGTCAGAACGTTGCATATACCAATCGCCAGCAAAGGCCAATTCAGGTTTTCCTGGCCATTGATAAATTTCGGGGTAAGGAAGCATACAGCCGGATCGTGGACATCAACGGCGACTTTGTGGTGGCAAATACAGATACGGGAAACGGTGTTATCGAATCCGATTATGTGGAAGTGACTTTCAGCCTTGAAGCAGAGAAAATTCCCGGGGAGGTATACGTAGTGGGCCAGATGAACAACTACCGCAAAGCACCGGAAAACCTGATGAGATATACTGAATCCACCGGTCAATACCAGGCAAAATTATTGCTGAAACAGGGTTTCTACAATTATAAGTACGAGGTGCGTGGAGACTCCCTGTCAGTAAACTATTACGGGGGAGATCATTACGAAACGGAAAACCTATACGAAATATTTGTATATGTCGATCCGGTAATGGAGCGCGGCGAATACCTGATGGGGTACAAACAGATTACCTTTAATTCCTTCTGAGAAAACTGGCTTCTAGCGGGAAACAGCGTAATTGAATTCGTATTTGAGTGCCCGGCTGTTCGGATTTGTATTTGCGACATCAAGCATACCAAAGCCTTTGTGCGTAAACTGACCGAGCCCGCAATTGAATACAAAATCAAGCACTTCTTTCGCTGCATAAAGGGTAAAAGGAAATGTGTACCCGCGTATCTCATATTTCACGTCCTGGTCAAATACAGGATAGATCCGGGCATACTTCTTTTGCTGGGCAGTTAGCCGCGCAATGTAGTTTTTGTCAGGGATCAGCTGAAATTTATAGAAACTGGCAAGCTCCTCATCACTGAAAGAACCTGTCTGCTGCATGCGCTGCATGGTAGATTCGTACAACAGGTCGGAGAATACATCTGTTTCGGGAGGAATGAAGCGCTTGGCTGAACTGTCATTGAAACTTGAATTCAGTACGACCAGGGGAGAAATGCAAATAAACTTTGCATATTCCTGCATCTCTACAGGCTCCTCCAGCTCAACGGTTTCCGGATGCAATGCCAGTGCGCCCAATTCAACTTTAGGAAAATCAAACAGGTTGGTCAGGAAATAATCAATGAAATCCTTGTTGGGGCTTGATAATACCAGGGTAACCCTTGATGAATAATAATGAAGTCCTTTCCGGCTGATCTTTGTCTGCCCCTTTAATCCGGAGAAATTGTAAAAGGTATAATTAACAAATTTCTCCTCGTTGCCCTTCATGAGGATCCCTTTGATCATTTGCGCCAAAAGGTACTGGTGATGGAACGGGATGTGACTTCCTCTGTTCTTTAATTGAAAAATAATCCTGACTCTCAATGTAAATGCGAATTTTTTAAAAAATCAGGGCTTAGGATCACTCAAATCAACAAAAAACGATCGCAAAATCTGATCGATTGACTAAAGGAGTATCTAAGAACCTAAAAAATTACTACTAGCCTCTAAAAATAGTATTAAATGGCGAAATCTAAAAGATCATGTAATAAAAAAATAAGATTATACATTAAATCTGAAATGCATGATATCTCCGTCTTTCACCACGTACTCTTTCCCTTCTATGGCAATTTTGCCAGCTTCCCGGCATGCCAGCTCCGTTTTGTATTTTTCATAGTCGGCCAGGCCAATCACCTCGGCCTTGATAAATCCCCGCTCAAAATCAGTATGGATGACGCCAGCCGCCTGTGGCGCTTTCCAGCCACGGCGAATTGTCCATGCGCGAACTTCCTTTTCCCCTGCTGTAAAATAAGTAATCAGGTCAAGCATATGGTAGGCTGCCTTGATCAGTTTGCTTAATCCGGATTGTTTCAGGTTATATTCCTCAAGGAACATCGCCCTTTCTTCCGCATCTTCCAGTTCAGCGATCTGGGCCTCAATGGACGCAGAGATTACAATCACATCGGCACCCTCTTCTGCAGCAATTGTACGCAGCTTATCACTGTGCTGATTGCCATCCGGCAATGCGTCTTCTTCCACATTGGCCACATAGATCACAGGTTTGATGGTCAGCAGCTGCAAATCGGCTATGGATTTGCGCTCCTCCGGGGAAATTTCAAGCGCACGCGCATTCTTTCCCGACTCCAGGTGTTCCTTATACTTAAGTAAAATTGCGAGGTCTTTTTTGGCCGCTGCGTCCCCGGTTTTGGCAATTTTTTCAATTCGCGCAATCTTCTTTAGAACCGATTCCAGGTCTTTAAGTTGGAGCTCCGTGTCAATGACTTCCTTGTCCGTCACAGGATCAATACGTCCGTCCACATGAACGATGTTGTCATCTTCAAAACAGCGGATTACATGCGCAATTGCATCCACTTCCCGGATATTGGCGAGAAACTGGTTTCCCAGCCCCTCCCCTTTGCTGGCACCTTTCACCAGTCCTGCAATATCAACAAACTCAATGGTTGTTGGCATCACCCGTTGCGGATTTACCAGGTCTTCGAGAATTGTCAGCCGTTCGTCAGGTACGGTAATTACCCCGACATTTGGCTCAATAGTACAAAACGGGAAGTTGGCAGCTTCTGCCTTATTATTGGAGATCGCATTGAAGAGCGTGGATTTTCCAACATTTGGTAATCCAACAATCCCACACTTTAATGCCATAAATTAATTCTTTTGAATCCTGAATACTCGATAGCTCCGGTAGCCACTGTAAAGTTCACCCACCATCACCCGGATAACCGTATATGCCGGTATGGCCAGGATCATGCCGGGTATCTGGGCCAGCGAAGCGCCTGCAAATATAACTATAAAAATCTCCAAAGGATGGGCTTTAACACTTTTTGAAAAAATAAGCGGTTGCAGCAGTACATTGTCTATTAGCTGAACCAGGGCAAAGACAGAAGCAACCTTCAGGACCAGCCAGAGAAGTTCCCCGCTCCCCATAACACCGATCGAAGTACTGATCCCGACAATGATCCCGAACAGCGCACCCAGAATAGGCCCCATGTAAGGAATAAGGTTGGCAACCGCCGCAAATAACGCAATAGTAACGGCGTATTTTATGCCCATGATAGACAAGCCAATGGATGCAATGGTAAAGATCGCCAGCATCTGTAATAATAATCCTGTAAGATAGTTGGAAAGAAGCCGCTCAATTTTATTAAACGCTGCAATTGTCACTTCAAAATAATGATTAGGAATAAGGCTGATCACATGTTTGCGCATGGCCCCCATTTCATATAAAAAAAAGAAGGTGATGAACAGCACAGCCAGGATACCTACCAGGAGACTGCCCGTAAGAGAAAGTACCTGGTTAAGCATCTCACCAACCTGGATACTGCTGAAAAATGTAATGATTCTCTCCCGCAGCGTATTGACCATAAAGCCGGGCGGTTCGGTGGTAAGATCATTACGTATCAGGAAATTTTCAAAATTGGCCAGCGGTGTCGTAACCTGTTCGTAGAAATTATCATAATTGAAACTCCTGATCAATGTTACCTGGTCCGATATGAGTGGAATAAACAACACGACGAACAGGGATATCACCAGAACAAAAACCGTGAACGAAATGAGTATGGCAAGGAAACGGGGTATCCGTAATTTGAATAGCTGAACACGCCGGAGGTACCGGGTCATTGGCCGGAGAATGGCGCTCAGTATAATGGCAATCAGCACATAAATAAATATATCTGTGAATACCCAGGCCAGCAGCAACATCAACAGCAAAATGATACCCAGATATATTAATGGCCTCCTCCTCATAAGTTGTAATATAAAAAAACCCCGAATCTCTTCGGGGCCTAATGCGTAGCTTTATATAATTAGTCCCATTTCAACTCGGTATCAATCTCATTGGCAGAACCATTATGCTGCCCGTTGTATCCGGGCGAATCTTCAAGTCTTTCAAATTGAGTAAAATCCACCTCAGGAAGCAACTCTTCTTTCACATGATTTACAGTACTGTGCAGTGCATCAACGAATTTATTAAAATCTTCTTTGTAGAGAAAGATCTTATGTTTCTCATACGTAAACCCATCCTCTTTGTACCGGCGCTTGCTTTCAGTTATTGTCAGGTAATAGTCATTAGAACGTGTTGCCTTTACATCGAAAAAATAAGTACGTTTCCCCGCTCTCACTCGCTCAGAAAAAATCTCATCTCTTTCATTATTGTTGTTCTCTTCCACAATCCTTTTGTTTTAGTTGATAATTAAAGCACTTTTTAGATTTTACAAAATTCAAGTCCTAATATAGTGTAATAAATATATTCAAAGCAAATACCCCTTTGTAATTGTATATATTTTGCAAGAACTTAGGAAAACACAATCTGAAGCGGAAGAAATGAAACTGGATCTGGATCGGGTAAAGGAGTTTGGCAATATTGACTTTCTGGCCAGGCAACTGGTGGAAGGCTTTATCACAGGGCTGCACAAGTCACCGTACCATGGTTTTTCGGTAGAGTTCGCCGAGCATCGCCTCTATAACACAGGCGAAAGCACACGACTTATCGACTGGAAGGTGTTCGCCAAAACGGAGCGTTTGTATACCAAGCGTTTTGAAGAAGAAACCAACCTGCGCTGCCAGCTGGTACTGGACGCTTCGTCCTCCATGCATTATCCGCTTCCGGGAAAAGGAAAGCTCAAGTTCAGCATCCTCGCCGCAGCGGCACTGGCCTACCTGCTTCAGCGTCAGCGCGATGCGGTTGGATTATGTTCCTTCTCGGATCAGATTGAACTTACGACTCAAATCAAATCAACCTCCACCCACCTGAATAAACTCTTCATTCACCTCCAGCAACTGGCAGATGAAGAAAAAGAAGGTGCGCGAACCTCGGTCGCAAGGGTGCTTCATGAAATCGCGGAAAAAAATAAACGCCGGTCACTGATTGTCATTCTCAGTGATATGTTTGACCAGGAAAATCCCGAAGAGGTTCTCAAAGGCCTGCAGCACCTGAAGCACAACCAGCACGAGGTACTGCTTTTTCATATCACTGACAAACACACAGAATTCGACTTTGACTTCGATGACCGCCCGCATGAATTCATCGACCTTGAAAGCGGCGAGAAAATGAAACTGAATCCGTCGGAAATAAAAAAAACCTACCGTCAGCAGGTAAGTTCTTTTTATCATGAATTAAAGATCAGGTGCGGTCAGCTGAAGATAGATTTCATCCCCATGGACATCCAGAGTGACTTTAATGAGGTGCTGAATGCCTATCTGATCAAGCGTTCCAAAATGCGCTGATCATTCCGCATGCATCCACTCCTTTTTCGCGATTAATTCGTCTTCCGTTTCTTCGTTGTCCGGATCCGGAACGCAGCAATCCACCGGGCATACTGCCGCACATTGTGGTTCTTCATGAAACCCGATGCACTCCGTGCATTTCGTAGAGACAATATAGTAGAATTCATCTGAAACCGGCTCCTGGGGATCTTCCCCGTCCACTACACTCCCATCTTCCATTTCCACCTGGTCAAGGTCGGTTCCACCCCCCCAGGTCCATTCCATACCACCTTCATATATGGCAGTATTCGGGCATTCCGGTTCGCATGCACCACAATTGATGCATTCGTCGGTTATCATAATAGCCATAACTATATCTTATTTATATGTTTCAACGTCTGTTTGGCAAAAATACTAAGTATCTGCCGGCTATCAAACGTCGTAAACAATATAATGGTTTACCTTTGTGCCATGAATCGAAAAAATATCATCGACTCACTGGATCATCTGGGCCGGCACCTTAAATCACTGCCGGAAGAGCGGTTTTCCCAGCTTGCTTTTCGCTCAGCTAATGAGAATTCCTGGTTTACGCAGGAGAATATCCGGAAAGCGCTGAGGGGAGCCACCAACTACCTTAACCGCACTAAGCTTGAGAAGTGGCTTGACTCCTATCCGACGATAAAGGATGTCAAAAATGTCGGACTGGTACTGGCAGGCAATATCCCTCTGGTAGGACTTCACGACATAATCTCGGTAATCAGTTCCGGCCATGTTGCCAGGGTAAAACCCAGTTCGAAAGACCGTGCCCTCCTCGAATATCTCCTGGAGCAATTGCGTATGATCGACCCGGAATTATCGAAAAGGATCATCCTTACTGACAAACTAAAAAATATTGATGCGGTAATCGCTACAGGAAGCGATAACACAGCCCGGTATTTCCACCAGTATTTTTCAAAATACCCTCACATTATTAGAAAAAACCGATCGTCAGTGGCCTTGATAAATGGCTCAGAAACCACCAATGACTTCAGGAATCTGGGTGAAGACATTTTTACCTACTTCGGCCTGGGATGCCGGAATATCTCAAAGCTCTATGTCCCGGAGGGATACAGCTTTGCTAAATTTTTCGAATCCATCCAGCCCTACCAGGAGGTAATGCACCATCATAAATACCACAATAATTATGATTACAATAAATCAGTACTGCTGGTAAACAAAGAACCACACCTGGACAACGGATTCCTTCTCCTTCAAAAAAGCAACCGAATGGTTTCGCCTATATCCGTTCTGTATTTTGAAGAGTACACATCAGAACAGGAAGTGCGTGAGGTACTTGAATCAGAAAAGGAGAAAATCCAGTGTATCGTCTCCGCCGGCGGCTGGCTGCCGGGCAGCATTGCCATGGGTCAGGCGCAATTACCTGAATTATGGGACTATGCCGACCAGGTCGATACCATGGATTTTCTTGTTAAACTTTAGTGTCTAAGGCCTGGAACCTCGCATAATTTCAACCCAGCCCTTGTAGCTATCCTCGCCGGTGTCTATCATATAATAGTAAACACCATCAGGTTCTTCACCTCCATCCCAGTTGTTCTGGTAATTATTTGAAGAATACACCTGTTTGCCCCAGCGGTTCGTGATGATCAGCTTGACCTCTGTATCCGGCTTATTCCGGATATAGAATGTTTCGTTCGAACCATCATTATTCGGCGTAAAGATATTAGGGATAAATATGTCCGTATCCAGTGGCACCCTTCCGGTAAGACTGAAGGTACATCCTATCTGGTCACTGACCAGAATTGTATATCGACCTGCCGGGATTTTCTCATAGAGAATGGCATAGTCAAGATTCTGATCCAGACGAACAGTATCAAAACCGGCACTGAATGACTGGCCTGGAATGGCCGCCGAATCCAGCTCGATATAGGTCAGGTACGGGAATGAATTATCATCCGGCTGATATCCTCCTGTGAAATTAACCACCTCCAGGGTCCCGGTCGGACGGTCAGGAAGCGACTTGGTCGTTTCTCCGATCTCCGCCAGCAACTGCTGTGGAATTACCAGGTTATCCGGATGATCATATCTTACTTCAGATCCCGCACATACAGCCGGTGACTGAACCAGTCGAAGTCTGTATTCCCTGGTCTGGGTAAGGAAGGGATAATTGGAGATAAGGTACTGATTGCCAATGTTAATGGTAAAACTTATCTCTTCAACCAACGCTGAAGTGAGGTTGTCATAAACCCGAAGCGTGTACAATTCGCCATCATTCCCCTGAATATCCGTTAGGAGCAATTCTTTGGATGCCGAAGCAGGAGCACACTGCAATGCATAATCAAAAGAAACAGGTTGCGGACCTCCGGTAATTTCGCGTTCCACGGTCAGTACACACAGATCAGGATCCGAAGGGGTAACCATGATCTCATAATTTCCGCTTACGAGTGTATCAATACTAATGAATCCGCCACTCCAGGCTGCATTGGCAAAAATGATGTCCCCTGCATTGGCTCCTGTCAGCCCGGTAATGACCAGGTCATACGGACCGGGAACCTGTGATGAATTGGTCACCTGGAGGTTCAGCTCTCCGCTCTTTCCATCCAGTGAACAATCCGCCGCATTGACATCAGCCAGCAGCTGCACCTGGTTAGGTGCCTCTACGATGACCGGAATCTCCCGGACACATCCGCCTTCATCTTCAAGGAAGATCGTATATTCGCCGGCAGCCAGGCCGGTAAATGTTCTGTCCGCACCGAAAGGGTCGAATCCGCCCGGAGCATTTACTCCTTCCGCAATCGCAATATTCCATACTCCGTTTGGAGAATTACCTCCTGTCGGAGGAAATGCTACCGTTATCTCGCCCTCATCACCGTCGCAGGTAAGCACCGGTGAAGCGGTAATATCAGCATTGATCTGCGGATAAAGATTGTTAATATCCACCATTACCTCCTCAGGACACTGATCCGATGCATTGTCCCTGATCAGGATTCCGATCGGACTATCCTGAGGTGATAACCCGTCAACGGTAAATACAGATGTAGTTACCTGCCTCCAAAGGATACCATCTAAGGAATATTCATACGGAGCGTTCCCTCCGCTTAGTACTTCCACTGTAACACTTCCGTCCGGCTGGTCAAAACAAGCCGCGTCGGTCGTACTAAGAATGGCCGCTTCCAGAATAGTTTCATTATCCAGCGTAAATGGCAGTGTACAGGTTGTGCCGTTGCCATCGGTAATGGTATACATATAATCAGAAGCTGTCAGGTCTTCAAAGATGATCGGTGTACCGGCCAGACCTGCTTCGCCCTGGCTGAACCCATCCATATCGGATAATACAACGGTATAGTTTCCTGTACCACCGGAAATTAGGAAGGATAACTCCCCTGAGTCAGGTGCCGTACATGGAGGCCTTGTCGGTGTTACCGTAATCACAAAGGCTCCGCAATTCTCTCCGCCGCCCACACAGGCAGGATCTCCTGCCGGACGTACCGCAATAGCTATATTATTGGAGGTTACGCTGGTGGTTGTGGCACAACTCACAGCCGGATCCACCCCGACGATTACATTGACCTGATCACCGTCGGCCAGTGCCGTGGTTATAAAGGTATCCGAATTGGCACCTGCCACCGGGGCTCCGTTAATCTGCCACTGGTAGGTCGGCACGGGTCCGGCATTGGATGCATTCGCTGTAAATATTACCTGGTTGCCTGAGCAGATCGTAGTCTGCGATGCTACTATGGCAGCCGTAGGCGTCAGGCTGGTAACAACATTCTGTACTTCCTGGGATGAACTTACCACAGGGGTCGCCGCACAAGTTGCAGCCGGATCGACCGTAACCTCTACAGAGACAAGATCCCCGTTGTTAAGTGACGAACTTGTAAATACCGGATTTGTCTCACCCGCAATGGCGGCTCCATTTACCAGCCACTGATATGTCGGATCAGCACCCGCTTCTGTTACAGTTGCTGTCCAGGTCACTGCATCACCCACACAAACCGGGTTTTGATCTGCCAGAATTGTTACCGCGGGATTAAGCGAAGTCACAACAGAAATATCTATTACATTGGACGATACCACAGAAGGATTAGCACAAGTGAGCGAAGGATCCGCTGTCAATACTAGCTGAACCTGGTCACCGTCGCTGAGCGCAGAGCTCACAAATGTCTCTGAAGTTTCACCGGCAACATCCACTCCGTTAATCTGCCACTGGTACGACGGATTTAGCCCGGCGTCCACTGCATTTGCCGTAAAGGTCACCGTATTACCTGTACAAATAGCTGTCTGATCAGCGGTGATGGTAACTGCAGGAATTATTTCCGTATCAACACTAATGACTGTTTCCGGTGATGTCACTTCGGTCACCGTCGAACAACTTACGGAAGGATCAACCGAAACGATTAAGCGAACCAGGTCGCCATCGGCAAGCGCATTAGTAAGGAATGAATCATTTGTTTCACCTGCGACATCCACCCCGTTAACCTGCCACTGGTATCCCGGATTGGGCCCTGCGTTAATTACTGAAGCAGTGAAAAGAACATCCGTGCCTGTACAAATAGTTGTTTGAGAAGCATTCACAAATACTGTTGGTGAAAGTGATCCAACCCTGTTAACTGTGAATGGCGCAGATATTGCCTGCGTCGTGGTCACACATGTCGCCAGCGGATCAGCCGTAAGAACGACTGTGACTAAATCTCCGTCATTCAATGAAGCACTCGTAAAGTTCTGGCCGGTTTCTCCTGCCACATCAGCCCCGTTTACCTGCCACTGAAATGAAGGGGTTGCCCCGGATTCTGTAAAGGACGCTGTGAAGGTCACAGCATCACTGATACATGAGGGATCCTGATCCGCGGTAACAGTTACCTGCGGTGTAAGGCTGTCAACCAAGCTCATGTTTATCGTATTGGACACCACAACAGGTGACAAAATACAGGTAACCGAAGGATCCGCGGTAAGTACCACCTGGACCTGATCTCCGTCTGCCAGACCCGCAGCGGCAAAAGTACTTCCGGTTTCTCCTGCGACATCTGATCCGTTGACCTGCCACTGGTAAGATGGATTTGCTCCTGCATCGCTTGCCGTAGCCGTGAAATTGATCGTTGCCCCGGTACAAGCCGGATTCTGATCAGCAACGATGGATACCACAGGCTCCAGTGAGTCTGAAATATTCATGAGAATACCATTCGAGAGTAATGGACTGTTTACCACACAGGTAAGGGCCGGATCGGCTGTTACCGTAACCGTCACCACATCATTATTATTTAATGTGGCACTTGTAAATGTTGCACCCGTTTCTCCCGCTATATCGGTTCCGTTAATTTGCCACTGATAAGTCGGACTGGCACCTCCGTCAGTAACGGTGGCAGTGAAATTAACCGCATCACCCTGGCATACAGGATTCTGATCAGCAGCCACCGACACCGACATGGATGTCGACGGCTGAATCGAAATAATAACTTCATTGGAGGTAACCGGACTGTTGGAAACACATGTAGCCAGCGGGTCTGCTGTAACGATGAGACGAACTATGTCGCCGTCGGTCAGACTGCTGGTAACAAATGTATCGGTAGTTTCTCCAGCTACATCCGCACCATTCACCTGCCACTGGTAGGACGGATTGCTACCGGCATCGGTCACCGCAGAGGTAAATGTCACATCTGTCCCGGCACATACCGGATTCTGGTCGGCCACAATCGATGCAGTCGCAGTGAGATCTGAAACGAACGAGGCCGTAATTTCATTAGAGTTGGCAGTTGAATTGGTAATACAGGTAACGGCAGGATCCGGCGTCAGAACCACTCTTACAACATCGCCGTCGTTTAGCCCGCTCGCTACAAATGTATCCCCGGTTTCCCCAGCTGCATCTGCACCATTTACCTGCCACTGATATGTCGGGTTCGGGCCTGCATCTGCGGGGGCAGCGGTAAATGTAATGTCCGTACCCACACAGGCTGGGTTTTGATCTGCAGTGATCGACACCGTTGCGGTCAGGTCAGACGTGCTGGAGAATGTAAGTTCGTTCGAAGTAGCCGGATCATTGAGTACACAGGTCAGCGATGGATCGGCCTCTGCAACTACTCGTATAACATCCCCGTCATTTAATAAGGTAGAAGTGAACACATCAGACGTTTCTCCGGGAACATCCACTCCGTTAACCTGCCACTGGAATGAAGGAACCGCTCCCCCATTGGTTACCGTAGCACGGAAAGTTGCTGCATCTCCACTACACACCGGCAGCTGATCAGCTGCAATGGCAACATCCATGGTTTCAGCCGGCGAAAGCAGGGTGGAATTGAATGAAACCCTCGATACGCCACCGTTTTCGTAGTATTCAAGTACAAGATCATAATTGCCATCCAGGCACAATTGAATCGTTTCAGTCAGGTAGGACTGGTCTCTCCATTCGTCTACGACAAAAGTTGCACCACCGTCAAGGCTTAAACGGAAACCGTCATCACCTCCTACCGTAATTTCATACGTGCCGGGAACAAAATCAGCGTTCATTCTGAATCGGATGCTGTAATTATCTGAATAGTCAGTACACAAATCCGGACCGGAAACTGCGCCTGCGTCAATATTCAGATCAAAATTGAATGGCTGGTTAATAAATCCACGGTATTTGTCCGTATCAAAATCAACCCGGCCGGGATAGGGACGAGGATCATTCGAATCATCATACACATAACCAATCCATGCTCCTGCCCCATAGGTCACCTGGTCACCTGCAACAGGTGAAACAGTCACGGTAGCCGAGGAAGAAAGCGGATCGCGGAGGCAGGCGGTACCCGCATCCTCCACACGTACAAGCGAATATGTGGTGGTCGCTGCCGGAGAAACGACCAGATCATAATTTGGTGAATTCGCCACCACTGTCGTTTCCGTCACGCCGTCACTATAGGTCAGATTCCATGGGCCGGTCCCGGTCAGGGTGACCGCTAATGTTGCTGATTCTCCGGGACAAATTGTTGCATCGCCCGCCAGTGTTGCATCTGGAAGTGGCTGGAATGTCAGAACAGGCTGATCGGTAAGTACCGAAGAACATCCACCTGCAGCACTTGCTGCCACCTGGTAGGTGGTGGTAGCCGCTGGCAGATCAGCTGCTAATATCGTAAGGTTCAGATCTCCTCCGTTTCCGACCGCCGTAACTGCCGGCGAAAGGGATGAACCGTCTGTTTGCTGCAATTCATAGGTTACGCCATTCTCCGAGCCTGCAATCACAAAAGAGGCATCCGATGATTCTCCTTCACAAAGAACCACGTCACTTACCGCAAGGACATCCGAAGGTGCATCAGTAACCGTTACCACGAATTGGTCCGGAAGAATATATTCCGGGCAGGAAGGAAGCGTGACAGCGACCTGGTAGGTGGTCGTTACTACCGGCGCATTAGCCTGGTCGATCACCAGGTTCACCGGCCCTGCAGGTCCCGAGGCCTGGACAGGCGGCGAAAGCGGATTTCCTGACAGGTCCTGAAGCTCAAACGTTGTGCCGTTTTGGGTGGAATTCAGTGTAAGAATAATGTCCGAATTTACCGGATTACACACTGTAACGTCATCAACCGGCTGATCCGGTACAGGTTGTCCAACGATCAGATCGGTTGCAGACACCGGTCCGCAGCCATTTGCATCTGAAATATCCACGCTGTAGGTGCCGGGAGCAAGTCCTGCGAATATTCCGGTACTGTTTACTACCGCACCTGGCTGCAGGGTATAGGTCAGTGGTGCAGTCCCTCCTGAAGCCGTAACTGTAATTTGGCCATCAGTGCCTCCGGGACAGGTAGCATCTGTAATGGCGGTATTATCTATAACAACTCCCGCCGGCTCGGCAATAGTACCGTCGGCAGAAGTGACTGTACATCCGTTGCTGTCCTCGACATCCACGGTATATGTTCCCGGTGCCAGGCTGTTGAATACGCCTGTGGAATTACTTAATCCAAGCGGCTGAATAGTATAGGTATAAACCCCTGTTCCTCCCGAAGCCGTAACGGAAAGGGTTCCGTCGTCTGCCCCTGTGCAAGTTGCATCTGTGGTTACCGGTGCAGTAACAACAATAAGGGTGGCATCGCTGATTGTAACCGGTGAAGAAATGACAGGTCCGCAACCATTAGCCTCTGCCACTTCAACAGTATACGTACCGGCAGCCAGTCCGGTAAAGGAACCTGTATTATTGGTAATATTGGCCGGTTGAAGGGTAAAATCGTATGGAGTCACGCCACCGGAAGCGGTAACCGTGATGGTTCCGTCTGAGGCACCACTACAAGTCACGTCCGTGAAAGCTACATTATCAATGGTGACTCCCGCAGGCTCAGTAATGTCAATGGTTCCGCTCACAACCGGTCCGCATCCGTTTTCATCGGTCACCTCCACCGTGTAGGATCCCGCGGCCAAACCTGCAAAAATCCCTGTTGTATTGGAAACAGCAGCAGGCTGAAGCGTATACGTCAGTACACCGGTTCCGCCGGTAGCGGTAATTTCAATCTGACCGTCGGTCCCGCCGTTACAGGTAACATCGGTCGTATTGGTATTATCTATGGTGATTGCCGGTGGTGAGGCAATGGTCAGTGTGGAAGAAACCACGGGTCCGCAAAGATTAGCATCTGTGACCTCCACAGTATAGTCTCCCGCGGCCAGCCCGTTAAAAGTTCCGGTACCATTTGTGATGGCACCAGGCATAAGCGTGTAAGAAAGTGCACCTGTACCGCCAGAAGCCAAAACAGAAACTGATCCGTCCGCTCCACCGTCGCAAGTCACATCCGTACTGGTTTCCGAATCCAGTGCAATGACAGGCGGTTCGGTGATATCCACACTTTGTTGCTGTACACAACCGTTGGCGTCAGTGACTGAGACGGTAATTGTCCCGGGTCCTGCCCCGGTAAAATCAAGAGAGGTAGCGGTACTGCTGGTCGCAGCACCTGTAGTGTTATTATCTACAGTGAATACAAACGGGGCCGATCCGCCGGTAGCGGTGAAGGAACCCGAACCATCACCGGCGCCATTACACGCAAGCAGGATATCCGCCGGGTCAGACAACTCCAGGTTATACCAGGAAATAACGACCTGATCGGTCGTTCCGGCACATATTCCGCCGGAATCAGTAATAAACCATTCAAATACATTATCCCCGACTCCCAGGTTTGTTACCTGTGAATTCGGATCAGTGGCGTCTGTTATATTTCCCGAGCCGCTGACGAGCGTCCATGAACCTGTTTCACCGGAAGGGTTAAAAGCATTCCCCTCGAGTACCGCTGTATTGCTACAAACCACCTGGTCTGCTCCTGCATCGGCCTGGGTAACTACAGGTACAAAAATATTTGTTAATGTTATGTTACAGCCCTGCAGGTCAGTAACGGTTACATTGTATGTACCTGCATCCAGGTTGACCGCATCCTCCACATTACCCGGGTCGGTGGGACCTGTCCAGCTGAATGAATAACCTCCGTTACCTCCGGAAACATCCAGAGAAACCGAACCCGTTCCGGGAGTACACGCAGGAGTAATGCCACTTACGGAAGCGTTAAGTGCAGGAGGCTGCAAAATAGTATATCCGCCTGCCGAAAACCCCGGACAACCCGGGCCAAAGGTCACAAACCATGTATAAGAACCCGGGGGAAGGCCGGTAAATACGGTAGAGGGATCAGAACCCGCCTGCACACGATTGACAAGATCTCCGCCATTACTGGGTAAGCCAATAAGAGCAAATGAGTAATTACCGGTATACCCGTTGGGATCATTTAAGATAATTTCAAATGTTCCATCATTAAATCCGTTACATGTAACATCGGTAATATTGATAGTAACATCAGACGTAGGGCATTGTGCCTCTGCGTTTGCCAGCGATACGAGGCAAAAAAAGGTAGCTAAAAAAAGTTGCGGTATTCTCCGCTTATAGCCTAAAAAATAGCCTTTCATATTATTCGGATTCCTTGATTAGTATATTGTCAATAACTGTCTGACAATTACTTCCATCTATAATCATTAAATTATAATAACCTGGCTTGAGATTGGTGATTTTGGTGCCCTTCTCGGTTTCACCATGCTTCACCCAGATGAGCTGAACATTGCCCGACTGCCTGGGAAGCTTAACTTCCAGGCTGCCGTTATTCCTGTTCTGATCTGCATGTTGCTTGATGATTTCAATTTTCCCCCCGAAGCACGTGCTCCGGTGGGTTTCCACCTCTTCTGATTGCGTAAAGGACGAAAGAACGGTGATAAAAAAAATTAAAGCTGCAACTCTCATAGTGACCGAGATTGACGTAAAAAATCCACCAGTAATATATATAGTTCAAAAAATCAAAGTAACCTTCGGACAGGATATGTCCTTCCGAAGCACTCGTAAATATGGTTTTAAATTTAGTTTGTTCCAATATTTTTTTGGGCGAAAAGGGGCGAATGTGACTTCCTTGTAAGAAATGAAGGCAATTTAAACTAATATCGCCTGCGAATGATTTCGCTGAGAATAATTGCTTGCCGGGCCTCCTCAGTGTCACTGAGCATGCTGCGTATTTTATCGGCTGTGCTTTCAGTTTGCTTTTCTTCCTTTGACTCCAGTTTGGTTGTGGTGCGCACCTTCTCGATATCAATCATTTCATCAAGTGTCCGCAGCTTCTCGGTCTTGTACTCATTCCAGGGTGAGGAAGTTTCAGGTTCCTGTGAAGTAACCGGTACTTCTTCGTATTCTTCGTATTCTTCGGGAAATGAATCATCCGGTTCCTCCTGTCTTCTGCCCGAGGTAAATTCTTCAAGCAATTCCTCAAAGGACTTAACAGGTGGCCGTGAGGTTTCAGGTTCCTGGTCAGGAGCAGGTCTTTTACGCGAAGGAGCCTTTGAGGAAGGCTTCTTCAATAACCGGCTGATCACGAAGATCGCCAGGAAGACGAGATATATGATAAATTCGGCATCCATCTTCAACAAATATATAAGGATTTTTGAGAACTTATTTCTCCATTAGTTTTTCATTATTTCTCTTAAATTTGTTTCCTTCCCCAATCAGGCCTGTCGGGGAAACTGTTTAAAATAGTCGTTGCATGGAGCTTTCAAAGCTGGAGATCAAAGGATTCAAGAGTTTCGGGGATAAAGTCATCATTAATTTCGATAAAGGAATTACCGGTATCGTCGGTCCGAATGGTTGTGGAAAATCAAATATTGTGGATTCTATCCGCTGGGTGCTGGGTGAGCAAAGCAGTCGTACTCTCCGTTCGGACAAAATGGAGAATGTGATTTTCAACGGAACCAAAAAACGTAAGGCTTCCCAGATGGCAGAAGTGAGCCTCACCTTTAATAATACAAGAAACCTGCTGCCAACCGAATATTCTCAGGTCACAATTACCCGTCGCTATTACCGCAGTGGTGACAGCGAGTACCTTCTTAACGGGGTGACATGCCGGCTGAAAGATATCACCAGCCTGTTCATGGATACAGGAATTGCCTCGAACAGCTATGCGATCATTGAATTGAAAATGGTGGATGACTTGCTGAACGACAAGGATAATTCACGGCGCGGACTGTTCGAGGAAGCCGCCGGCATCTCCAAATTTAAAAAGCGCAAAAAGGAAACGCTGAAAAAGCTGCAGGATACGGATGCTGACCTGGAACGAGTGGAAGATCTGCTTTACGAGATCGAGAAGAATATGAAATCGCTCGAACGACAGGCAAAGCAAACCGAAAAATACTATTCCCTTAAAGAGGAATACAAACAATCCAGCCTTAAACTCGCGCGTCTTCATGTCAGTACATTCTCCGAAGAATTCAATGCTCTCAAAAAGAAAATTGAACAGGAGAATGATAAGAAGCTAAGTCTCAGTAAGCAGATCAAGGAAAAGGAAGCAGCCCTCGAAAAGGCCAAGGCCGATATCATCCTGAAAGAGAAAGCGCTGGCTGCCCGGCAAAAATCGCTTAACGAACATGTGAGCAAGATCCGGCAGTACGAGAGTGAAAAGAAAATAAAAAATGAACGACTGCGCTACCTGAACGACAAATCCGATAACCTCAAGGAACAGATCGAGCAGGACAAAAAGAGTAACGAGCGCGCCTCTTTCAGTATCGAAAGCCTTCGCCAGGAAAAATCCTCCGCAGGAAAGATCCTGGCTGAAATGGAAGTGCGGGTAAATTCACTGCGGTCCGATTATGATGAACAGAAAGAAAAGACCCGGCAACTGCGTGAAGAAGTGGAAACCATGCGGCAGGTGCAGAAAAATGCCCAGGAAGAAGTTTACCAACTGAAAAAATCAGTTGAATTAAAGGAACTGCAGCTTTCATCATTTAAGCAGGAACTGGAAAGAACTGCGTCCAATACAAGCGAACAAAGCGCCAGCCTGGCCCAGTTTGAAAATAAGACGTCCGAGTTATCAGAATCGCTGAATATACGGCAGAAAGAACTTTCTAAACTGCAGTCAGCTGAGGAAGATCTCCAGGGCAGGATAGAGAATACCCGGCATACGATCGATATGATCCGTGATGAGGTCAACCAGATCAACCGGACCAGGGACGCCAGGGAAAACGAATACAACCTCACAAAATCACTGGTGGAAAACCTGGAAGGGTTTCCTGAGGCAATTAAATTCCTCAAAAAGAAGACTGGCTGGAAAAAGAATGCCCCACTCCTATCCGATATCATTGCCTGCGAACCGGAATACAGGGTAACGATTGAAAATTACCTGGAGCCTTACCTCAATTACTACATTGTCGAAAAGGCAGAGGATGCCTATGAAGCAATAAATATCCTTAGCGATGCCGCCAAGGGGAAAGCCCACTTCTTCGTGCTAGATTCATTCGCCAATTACCACAGCTCGGATACCACCTTATACGATAACGCGTTTCCTGCCACCGAAGTAATTGAATACGACGAGAAGTACCGCAAACTGATGAGCCACATCCTTGACCGGGTCTATATATTTGAAGGTGATCATTCGAAAATGCCGCAGGACGATAACACCTTTATTACAAAAAACGGCAAGGTAACGCGGCGCAGGTTCAGCATCTCAGGAGGCTCAGTGGGTTTATTTGAAGGAAAGCGGATCGGCCGTGCCAAAAACCTGGAAAAACTGGATAAGGAAATCAAACAGTTAAATAAGAAACTCGCGAGCACCGAATCCAGCCTATTGGATAACCAGAAAACTCTCGACGCACTTCAGCAAAAAACCAACAAGTCTAAAATTCAGGAGCTGTCGGAAGAAATCCGTCATATTAATGAGGAATACATTTCAATTAATACCAAACGGGAACAATTCCAGCAAATGCTCAGCGATGCCGATCTCCGGCGGGAAGACATCCAGCTGAAAATTGAGGAGATCATGGATGAACTTGCTGAGAATCGACCGGCTGCGGAGGAAAACACGGTCGAACTTAACAAGGTGAATGACAAACTGAATAAGCTCGAGGCAGACCTGTCTGAGCAAAATCAACTCCTGAATGAGCGATCTACCGCCTTCAACGAACAGAATATTGTTTTTCACCAGCAGGAAAACCGGGTAAAAAGCATCACACAGGAAGTGGAATACAAGGAAGAGTCCTTTCAAAACAGTCGGGAGCGGATTGAGAAAAACCAGGGTGAATTAAAGCGTACCGAGGATGAAATACGGTCACTGGTGGAAAAAAGTGAACTTAGCGACGACGAACTGATCTCCATGTATTCGGAGAAGGAATCCATCGAGGCAGGAGTAAATGAAGCTGAAAAGGAATACTACGCAGGCCGTGGAGAAATCGACAAAATAGATAAGGAAGAACGCGAAATTCAGCGTCAGCGCGAAACTACTGACAATATTCTTATAGAACTGCAGAATAAACTTAATGAAACTAAACTTGAACTAAGTAGTGTTAAGGAACGCCTTTCTGTAGAGTTCAGTGTGAACCTCGATGATCTGATGGCGGAGAACCAGGATATGCCTGAAGCAGACGCCGATACACTCGAGCAGTCTGTAAAGCGAATCAGGGACCGGCTGGAGCGTATGGGGCCGATCAACCCGATGGCGATGGAGGCTTATAATGAGATCAAAGAGCGTAACGACTTCATCACCGAGCAGCGAGAGGACTTATTCAAGGCAAAAGAATCACTTCTTACCACCATTGATGAAATCGACCAGGTGGCAAAGGAAACGTTCCTGGATGCCTACGCCAAGATCAAAGAAAATTTTATTAATGTATTCCGAAGCCTTTTCACCGATGAGGATGACTGTGACCTGAAACTGAGCGATCCGGAAAATCCATTGGAATCCTCTATTGAGATCATGGCAAAGCCTAAAGGAAAACGACCCCTGACCATCAACCAGCTTTCCGGCGGGGAAAAAACACTGACGGCCACCTCTCTCCTGTTTGCAATTTACCTGCTGAAACCAGCTCCGTTCTGTATTTTCGATGAGGTGGATGCGCCCCTTGATGATGCCAATATTGATAAATTCAACAACATCATAAAGACATTCTCCGAAGACAGCCAGTTCATCATTGTGACGCACAATAAGCGCACAATGTCGAGTACCGATGTGATTTATGGAATTACCATGATCGAGCAGGGTGTTTCACGGGTGGTACCAGTCGACCTTCGTGAACTTGCTGATTAGATCAGTCAGTACGTATTCTCCTTATGTTATCACAAATGATCGCTGTCGCCATGCCGGCATTCAGAGATTCTGCATTTCCATATGAAGGAATGGTGATCCGGCCTGTCAGTACTGAGGCCACCTCAGGTGAAATGCCGTGTGCCTCACTGCCCATCACAATCCAGCCGGTTTCCGGAAACCGGAACGAATGTACATTCTCCCCTTCCAGGTCCGCACCCCAGACAGGATGAGCCTGCGCACGGATAAATTCAGGCAACGGAGTGTAATAAACTTTCACCCTTGTAAATGAGCCCTTGGCCGCGGAAATGACTTTCGGATTATAAAGATCGGGCACCTGTTCCGAGGCTATGATCCCGGGCATCCCGTACCAGTCAGCAATCCGAATGATTGTGCCCAGGTTACCCGGGTCATTAATCCCGTCGAGTATAATTCCATACCCCTTTTCATGGGCCCATGGTGTATTTGGCTTGCTTCTGACCACTGCCAGTGCTCCGTCGTTGGAACGAAAACTGCCAGCGGCCGCAAGCGCATCAGGGGTAGCCTCTTCATATCTCAATCCGGCAGGGATTACACCTGAATGGGTTACTATAAATTCAGGGGTGGCATATAACTCTGTAATTTCATAGTCAGAATGCAGTACTTCCAGCACACTTTTTGTTCCTTCTACAACAAACGCTTGCTCAGCATTCCTGTATTTTTTTAATTGAAGGGATTTAATGAACTTCGCACGAGCCTTTGAGATCATAATTTTTCGTCACGACTTGAAGAGTATCACACGTCTACTGCTCCTTCTTCCCGTTGCACTTTTTCTTTCCGGATGTCTGGGAACAAGATATCTCAAAGAAGATGAAAAATTATTGGTGAAGCAAAGGGTAGACGCCTCTAAAGAGATCAATTCAGAAGAACTGGGTCAGCTATTTGTCCAGTACCCCAACCGCCAGATACCAATTATACGCTTTTCCCCCTACGTTGGACTGTATTACTACGGCCTGAACCGGTACGATGCTGATGCATACCGCGTCGAACTTGAAGAGCTGCAGGAAAAGTGGAACGTCCGTATCTCGCAGGCCGAGGCCGAGGGCAATTCGAAAAAAGTACAACGTTACCGGCGTAAGCGGAACAAAAAAATGGAGAAACTCGAACAGAAGATCGAGGAAGGAAATATCTGGATGCGCTGGGGGGAGCCGCTGGCTATTTATGACACGTCGAAGACGGCTGCCTCCCTGGCCAGGATGAAACTCTATCTTCAGTCCAAAGGCTACTTTAAATCAAAAATTGACACCGTTGTCCGGGAGAAAAAGAAAAGAGTAAATATTACTTATGAAGTGAATCCCGGACCGGCCTATGTCCTTGACAGCCTGATAACGATTACCGGGGACTCCAACATTACCCGTATTATTCAGGAGCATCAGGACGAGTCCTTACTTGTAATCGGTGATAATTATGAACAGAGCAACCTGACGGCCGAGCGCGAACGGATAGACAACCTGCTCAAAGATGAAGGCTATTTCGCTTTTTCACGACAGTATATTGAATTCAACGTAGATACCGCGTACACGGGCAGGTATAAGGTCACCGTGGTCACCAACGTCAACAAACCTGCCCGGGGTGCTGATCATACGATCTTTCAGGTTGATTCCGTAAATCTTGTGACCAATACCAGCCAGGGCGTACTGCCGATGACGTCCACAACCCCGGAAGAATACAACGGCATCCAGTACATCTTCATCAAAAACAGGTTCAACAAGAAGGTACTGGACCGCAGGATTTTCATTGACAAGGACAGCCTGTACAGCCGAACCAATACGTTTGATACGCAACGGCAACTTGCCAACCTCGATGTCTTCCGGTTTATCAACATAAACTACGACTCGACCGGTGGTAAGATGGTTGCCAACATTTTCACCAGCCCATTGCCCCGTTACCAGATCACTACCGAAGCCGGGGTCAATGTCACTCAGGGCTTCCCTGGCCCTTTCCTGAACCTCTCTTTTAAGAAGCGAAATGTATTCGGGGGGATGGAAATATTTGAGATCAGCGGGAGAATAGGCTTTGAGGGAGTCGCTCCGGCTACTGCGGTGCAGGATGTATATACCAGCGTGGAGGGCGGTATCAATGCCTCCCTTACCTTTCCGCAGTTTATTCTCCCGATAAGCGCCAGCACCAAACGGCAGCTGGGGAACATCAACCCGAAAACCAGGCTCTCAACCGGCTATAATTATACCGACCGCCCCGAATATATCCGGCAGAACATCAACGCCACCCTCTCCTATACCTGGCAGAAAACCAATACCAGTTTTTATCAGCTGACGCTTACGGATATCGGGGTGATCCGTTCAACACTGTCCGACGATTTTCAGCTCCTGCTTGACTCACTCGCAGAACAGGGAAATAATATTGTGAATACCTTCAACCCGTCCTATGTGAGCAGTATGTATATGACGGCTACGTTCAATAAAAACAGCTACGGCCTGAATTTTCTTAATTCAAGGTACTTTCGGTTATTCCTGGAAAGCGGTGGAACCACGTTGAACTTTTACGGCAAAGAGCTGCTGGAGCAGGAGGAGCTGGAATATTATCAGTACCTGAAGGTGAATGCCGACTACAGGAAGATTCACCCCGTAAACCGCAACACCACGGTCGCCTGGCGTATAAATGTCGGGGCGGCCAAGCCTTATGCCGATAATGGGATCCTTCCTTATGAAAAGTATTTCTTTGCTGGTGGTAGCAACGGGATTCGTGCCTGGCGTCCCAGGCGTCTTGGTCCTGGTTCCTTTGTTCGGATTGATTCGTCATCCAACACTGTGAACTATGACATTGAACAACCCGGAACGATCCTGCTTGAAGGCAGTGTGGAATGGCGGCAAAACCTGATCGGGTTTATTGATTACGCCTGGTTTTTTGATTTTGGCAATGTGTGGACCTTCGATGATACACGCGAAGAAGCTCAGTTTAAAGCCAGCAAGTTTCTTCGCCAGATCGCGGTTGGATCAGGAGTCGGGATACGGTTTGATTTTTCTTTTCTTATTCTGCGCCTCGACGCCGGGATCAAGGTGTATGATCCGGCACGTCCGCAGGGCAAGCGCTTCATTTTGTCAAAAGGCTTCTATGACGCTCCGTTTACTCCCAGAGCTTCTGAAACGGTCATTTTCAATATCGGGATCGGATATCCTTTCTGATTCTTTCTAGTAGGCAAGCAGTGCTTCAATGGCTTCAGCCACTTTTCCTGCATTAGGCAGCATTCTTTCCTCCAGGTCTGTATTAAGCGGAATAGCCGGCAGATTGGCCGACCCGACAATCCTTACCGGAGCATCAAGGTACTCAAAGAATTCCGAAGCAATCCGGCCACTGACCGATTCGCCAAAAGAATTCAGCACCGGTTCTTCCGTCACAATCAGCACACGGTTGTGCGCCTTCACCTGCTCGCTGATCAGGTCCCAGTCGATCGGATTAATCGTACGCAGGTCCAGAATGGAAATGTTATCTTCAAAATTATCCGCGGCAGCTTCAGACCAGTAAATACCCATGCCATAGGTAATCACGAGCAATTTGTTGCGGCCTGAACCGGCCTTGGCAGTGCGGTGCATCCGTCCCTTGCCAAGCGGAATGATATAGTCCGGTCCGGGTTCAATGGTCTTCGCACCATTTGTCCCGGGCACCTTCGACCAGTAAAGGCCCTTGTGCTCCAGCATCACCACCGGATTGGGATCATGAAAAGCTGCTTTAAACAATCCCTTCATATCTGCAGCATTGGAGGGATAAACCACTTTAATTCCCCGGATATTTGCCAGGGTACTTTCAATACTTCCTGAATGGTACGGACCGCCTCCACCGTAGGCGCCAGTCGGAACCCGGATCAGACTTTGAACCGGAAATTTGCCGCGGGAGAGGTAACAGCTTTTCGATAACTCTTCGACCAGCTGATTAATGCCCGGCCAGATGTAATCTGCAAACTGTATTTCCACAATCGGCTTCGCCCCGACAGCCGACATTCCGGCAGTGGAGCCAATTATATATGCTTCCTGAATAGGCGTATTGAAAACCCGCTCATCACCGTATTTTTCAGCCAGCGTGGCGGCCTCCCGGAAAACACCTCCAAGTGTACCTCCCACATCCTGGCCGTAAAAAAGCGCTTCCGGATGTTTTTTGAGAATTTCATCGGTCGCTTTCAGCGCTGCATCCACCATGACGATCTTGATACCGTTGTCCGGCGATCGCTCCCCTTTTTCCTCCATAACCGGGGTGGCCGCATAGACATCAGAATCAAACTCATCCGGATCCGGGTCCGCCGCCTCCATGGCATAATTAAAGTCCTGCTCGACCGATTTTACCGCGTCTTCATGAAGCTGCTTCAGATCTGCTGCTTCAAATCCATTCTCCAATAAGTATTTTTCTAACAATGGCTGAGGATCCAGCTTCTGGTGCTCCTTCAGGTCCTTATCGCTTCGGTACCATTCTTTGCGCACCCCGGAGGTATGGTGTCCCAGTAATGAACATGTAGCATGAACCAGCACAGGCCCCTTGCGCTTGCGCACATGATCCATCGCTTTCTTCATAGCAACATAAGAGGCGATGAAATCGGAACCATCTACCTGTATTCTCGTCATTCCTTTAAATCCGCCTGCAAATTCATAAGCATTCATAGCGCGCATTTCGTCTCCGCGGGCAGAAATACCCCAGTTGTTATCCTGAACGAGGTAAACTACCGGGAGCTGTTTAAGAACGGCCATCTGAAATGCTTCGGAAACCTCTCCTTCGGTTACGGACCCGTCCCCGAGCGAACACAGGACGACACCTTCAGCATCCCTGAGTTTCTGCCCTTCCAGGTACTTTAATCCGTGTGCCATCCCTGTGGAAGGAATGGCCTGCATTCCGGTGGCCGAACTCTGGTGCGGAATAACAGGAAATCCTGCCCGGTCAAGTGATGGATGCGCATAATACGTCCTTCCGCCTGAAAAGGGGTCGTCCGACTTCCCGAACAGCTGAAGCATCAGCTCATAAGGCTGCATACCGATACCCAGCAGAAGGGATTCGTCCCTGTAATACAGCGAAGCATAATCATGTTTGGTCAGTTGAAGCCCTGCAGCCAGCTGGATGGCCTCGTGCCCTCGTGAAGTACTGTGCACGTACTTACTGCAGACCTCCTTATGCTCATCATAAAGCTCTGCCATACGGCGGGCAGTGCTCATAAGCTGGTATGTTTTCTTTAGTAAATCAGGAGTGATCCCCGCAGGGAATTTGTTTTTGGAATTTTGTCGTATGGATTTTGAGGCCGTCTCACTTACGCTCATACAGGTAGTTTTTTCATTACTGGCAACGTTTGCGAAGTTACTGAATTTAGGGAGAACCACACAGCCTCCCTAACGAATATTAGGGTCGTTTACCGGACGCCGTCTGAAGGCTTCCACCAGTCGTTTTGCTTTCGTATGTATACGATCTGACCGGTATGGTAAGATCTGTGCAGACACATATTCATGATCTCCTTCTCCCATTGCACAAGTTTGTCCTGCCCGGCCTGTTCAAGCGCAATCTCCCAGGCATTTTCAAGACTGTCAGTACGAGCATGAAGTTCGTTCCATCCCAGTTTTGAATAAAAAGTGACGCGGTTATCCTCCTCGTATTCACTTACTTCCATTTCATTAAAAGCTCGGAGAATGCGCTCATTCCAGAAAAATAAATGGGCGGTGAGCTCCTTGATGGAATGATTTTCCGAGCTGTCAAGCACCTGCACCTGATCTTCCGCCAATCCCTCGATCGCCGGCATCAGGGATACAAACCACTCTTTTTCGAAGGAGGAATTACGCTGCAGCTCCAGCAGCATCTGGCGACTGTGATCCTGGCTGTCCTGGCAGGCAACCATGATTAGCGGGAGAATGATCAGAATCCGTTGTGACATTTCATCAAGTTACTAATTTCAGGGGCAGGACACGTCATTTTTAATATCTTTGTAGCGATGCTTACAAAGGAAAAAATTTCAGAACGATTCAAGGCCCTGCAGGAAGCTATTTGTGAACAGATTGCGGCGTGCGATGGCAAGGCTGACTTTATCTCGGACCGATGGGAACGCCCGGGCGGCGGCGGGGGTGACAGCCGGGTGATAACGTCAGGGAATGTTATTGAAAAAGGGGGCGTCAATTTCAGTGCCGTGCACGGGGATACTCCCGCAAAAATCCTGGCGGCCCTTAATTTGCCTGAAACGAAATTTTACGCTTCCGGCGTATCCATTGTACTTCATCCCCAAAACCCGCATGTGCCCATCATTCACATGAATGTTCGTTATTTTGAAATGGAATCCGGTCAATGGTGGTTTGGAGGAGGGATAGACCTGACACCGCATTATATAGTCGGCGAAGACGCTGCCTATTTCCATAAGGCATTAAAGGAGGTTTGCGACCGGCATGATGAGCATTACTATGAACGATTTAAAAAATGGGCGGATGATTACTTTTTCCTGAAGCACAGAGATGAAACCCGCGGAATCGGGGGCATCTTTTTTGACCGCTTGTCCGGGAACAAGGATGACTTGTTTGCATTTGTAATGGACGTCGGTGAAGCCTTTGCACCGCTATACGTACATTTTATGGATAAATACCGGAACCATTCATTCTCTGATGAAGAAAAGCAATGGCAGGCAATCCGCCGGGGACGCTATGTGGAATTTAACCTGGTATGGGATAAAGGGACAAAATTCGGACTGGACACCAACGGCCGTACGGAATCCATCCTGATGAGCATGCCTCCTGCAGCCGAGTGGATGTACGACTATCATCCGGCACCTGGCAGTGCGGAAGCCCAAACCCTGGACCTGCTGAAGAAAAACATTGACTGGATTAATGCCAACTGATGGAAACACTCCTTGAACTGGATAAAGAACTATTTTTCTTTCTTAATGGATTGCATACGGACTGGCTTGATCCGGTGATGTATTACGCCTCGCAAAAGTACACCTGGCTTCCTTTGTACGCGTTTCTGCTGGCACTGATTATCCGCTCTTACGGGTGGAAATCCCTCTGGTGGGTAGTGGCCATTGCACTCACCATAACCATTGCCGACCAGGTGACCAGCGGGATGATGAAGCCTTATTTTGAACGATTTCGTCCTTCCAACGATCCTTCTTTTGAAACAGGACTGGTTCATATCGTAAACGAATACCGCGGTGGGAGGTTCGGATTTGCTTCCTCCCACGCGGCAAACAGCTTTGGCGCCGCCACCATTCTGTTTCTGATCTTACGTCCGTTTTACCGGCACACGGGCTGGCTGTTTCTTTTTGCCGCGTTTGTAAGTTACAGCCGAATTTATCTTGGGGTTCATTATCCGGGCGATGTGCTGGTCGGTGGTGCGATTGGTGCAGCCGCTGCCTGGATCTGCTATACGGGCACAGACAAGTTAATGAAACGGTTGCCTGCCCCGGGACGTAAGTAAGCGTTCAACGTATTTTCCGATAATATCAAATTCTATATTCACCAGGTCGCCTTTCTTCAGCCTGCTGATATTGGTATGCTCGTGAGTGTATGGAATAATCGCCACTCTAAATGAGTTATCACGCACATGGTAACAGGTAAGACTGATGCCGTTAATCGTTACAGACCCCTTTTCCACCATCACATGCCCGTGCATGTTATTGATTTTAAAGGTGTATTCCCAGCTTCCCTCCAGTTCTGAAATTTCCTGTACCAGGGCTGTCGTATCCACGTGCCCCTGAACGATGTGGCCGTCAAATCTGCCGTTATTTAACATGCATCGCTCCAGGTTTACCACTGACCCGGGCTTGTACCGGCCAAGCGTACTCCGTTCCAGGGTTTCTTTGACAGCAGTAACCCAATGGTGCGTTTGCTCTACCCGGGTAACGGTCAGGCAGACGCCATCATGTGCGACACTCTGATCTACTTTCAATTCCTGTGAAATCGGGCTCTCGATCTCAAAATGACGATTGGCACCTTCCGTTCCTATAGTCCTGATAGTACCAGTAGCTTCAATAATTCCTGTAAACATGTTCGCTTCTTTATAGAACAAAGGTAAAGGAATTAAAAAAAATTGTTGGAAATGAAACCTTATTAATCTAAATTAGGTTTATAATATAAACTACTTTACACAATTATGAATACTGAACAAATTACATCAACCGAGGAAAGTCTCGCGATCATTACGGACATGATCAGGCAAACCAAGCGGAATGTCAGCGGGAGTGCCTTTCATTTCATTCTCTGGGGATGGGTTTCCGTTATTGGGTTTACCGGGCATTTCCTTTTAATGAATTACACTGATTTTGCACATCCTTATGCAATCTGGGCCATCGCCATACCGGCCTGGCTCATAAGTTTCTTTTACGGCCGGAAAAAGGCCCGTGAATCAAGAATGTACACCTACGCCGACAAACTGATCATCTGGACCTGGGTGGCTTTTACCGTTTGCCTGGTAATCCTGATATTCAGCGGACTGTTTTTTCAACACCTGAATGCGCTTGTTCTTCTGCTGGCCGGCATGGCTACCTTTATAACAGGTTTGATCATCCGCTATAATCCGCTTATCATTGGGGGCAGCAGCCTTTGGGTTTTTGCGGCAATCGCTCTGAGTCTGCCCTACATGTATACATTTCCGGTGGCGGCATTCGCAATCATCTGCGGATATCTCATACCAGGTTATATGATCAGGAAGAACTGAAAATCATGGATAATTTTAAAAATCTTGACCCGCTACTGCATTCGCAGCTTCGACTGGCCATTATGTCCATCCTGATGAATGTTGACTCAGCTGAGTTCGTATACATTAAGGAAAAGACAGAAGCCACTGCAGGAAACCTGAGCGTTCAGCTGGACAAACTGTCCCAGGCTGGCTACATCAAGATCACCAAGTCATTTAAAGGAAAAAAACCGCTTACCTCCTGCTCCATTACAAAAGTAGGGATCAGCGCTTTTGAGAAATATGTGGATGACCTGAAACAGTATATCAATCCCTAAAAAATTTTATTAATATAGTTTATTTTATAAACCACTTTATTATGAAAAATCAAATCAAATCTCTGCTCATTTTAATTACCCTGATATTTATAACTACTACTGGCTATGGCCAGGTTTCCCTGCCGGAACCTATGCAGCCGCTCAGTGTCCTGCTCGGTACCTGGACGGGCAGCGGCTACCAGTCACAGGGGCAAAATAACCGTATCGATTTCAAACAAACCGAAGAGGTCACCACCCAACTCGGCGGCAAACTGCTGGTATTCCACGGTACCGGAGTGACCGGTGACCAGGAAAGTCCGGGTTTTGAGGCTTTTGGGGTCATGACGTACGACGAGGCCTCCGGAGAGGTCTACCTCCACGCCTGGACAAAGGACGGGCGCTACACGAAGGCAGATGTGGAAATCTCGGAGGGTCATTTCAAATGGGCGTTTGACGTACCCAACGGCGGCCGCGTCCGCTACACCACCACCTTTGATGAGAACCACTGGCAGGAATCCGGGGAATATTCTCCCGATAACGGATCTAACTGGTATCCCTTCCTTGAAATGGAACTGACACGGTAATATCCATTGCCACTTTTTAGGATGGGTCGTTTGTATTGACTTGATTAAGTAATAACTTCGCACACGTACAAAGAATACGTGCACATGTCACTGAAAACGACCTATCCTGTTCATATTTATAACACACTCTCGAAGAAAAAAGAAGTATTCGAGCCCCTGAACGAAGACTATGTCGGCATGTATGTGTGCGGTCCGACCGTATACAATGACGTGCACCTGGGCAATGTACGCACCTTCCTCCACTTTGATGTTATTTACCGCTACCTGATGTACATAGGCTATAAGGTCCGTTATGTGCGTAACATTACTGATGTGGGACATTTGGAGAATGACGCAGACGAAGGTGAGGATAAGATTTCAAAGAAGGCGAGGCTGGAGTCACTGGAACCAATGCAGGTGGTGCAGCAATACACTAACGGATTCCATGAAGTACTTCGCCAGTTCAACATTCTCCCGCCGGACATCGAACCATCAGCCACCGGGCACATCATTGAACAGATTGAATGGGTCAAGAAACTTCTGGAGAATGATCTTGCCTACGAGGTAAACGGATCTGTCTATTTCGACGTGACCAAATACGACCAGAAACATCACTACGGTGAACTTTCCGGGCGCCGGATTGAGGAGCTCATGGAGAGTGGGAGAATGCTCGACAGCCAGGACGAAAAACGCAATAAAATTGATTTCGCTGTTTGGAAAAAGGCCTCCCCTTCGCATATCATGCGCTGGCCCTCTCCCTGGGGCGAAGGATTTCCCGGCTGGCACCTGGAATGCTCTGTTATGAGCACCAAATACCTGGGCGAAACGTTTGATATTCACGGGGGCGGAATGGACCTGGTCTTCCCTCACCATGAATGCGAAATTGCCCAGGCGGTCGGAACCACGGGTCAAGCCCCGGTCAGGTACTGGATTCATACTAATATGCTCACGGTAAACGGGCAGAAAATGAGTAAATCCCTGGGCAACAGTTTTCTCCCCAGGGAGCTGTTTTCCGGAGACCATCCCCTGCTCGACCGGGGATTCCCGCCGATGGTCGTCCGGTTCTTTATGCTGCAGTCTCATTATTCAAGTACGCTGGATTTTAGTAATGAAGCCCTAGGGGCGGCAGAAAAGGGCTATAAACGACTGATGGAAGGACTGAGCGTTTCACAGGAGCTGAATCATACAGAAGGCACCATGGATGAAAAACTGGAGGCCCAGGCAAAAGAAATGATCGGCAACCTGTTTACGAATCTCAGCGACGATTTTAATACCGCCAAGGCTCTTGCCGATTTGTTCGAGATGACTACCCTCTTCAATAATATGAAAGCAGGGAATGTCAAACCCTCAGCAATATCAGCGGAAACATTTGACGAGCTGACAGGACACTACCAGGGCGTGATCCGGGATGTACTGGGCCTGATGCCGGAAGTGGAGTCTGATGAATCTTTGCTGGACGGTGTCATGTCCATGCTCATTGATATGCGCCTGGAAGCGCGTCAGCAGAAAAACTACACGCTTTCCGACAAGATCCGGGATGACCTGAAAAAGCTGGGAATCTCCCTGAAGGACAGCAAAGAGGGTACGGAATACTCCATTGACTGATCCTGCGCCCGCGGGGGAACTGCCAACCCGGAAAAGGGGTTTACTCTAGAGAAGGAAGCGGAATGAAATGGCTTAAATTAATATTCATATTCCCGGTAAGGGTGTACCAGTATGCGATAAGTCCGCTATTGGGTTCGAATTGCCGGCATTCTCCCTCCTGCTCCAATTATATGATTCAGGCTATCAACGAGTGGGGACCGTTAAAGGGCACCTGGCTGGGGATAAAACGTATCAGCCGCTGCCACCCCTGGGGAACGCACGGGTACGACCCTGTTCCGAAAAAGAAATTATGACCCTCGTATATTTTCTTCTGCTTTAATTAGATTTGTTGAATTGCCAATATTCCCTCCCGGATGCTGAAGATTGACATGCATACTCATATCATCCCTGTTGAAATGCCGAACTGGACAGAAAAGTTTGGTTACGGGGATTTTATATACCTGCAGCAGGATCAGCCGGGAACGGCCAAAATGATGAAGGGAAACAGGTTTTTCCGTGAGATTCGGGAGAATTGCTGGGACCCCGATGTGCGTATAAAGGAATATGCCGAACACGACACACAGGTACAGGTGGTATGCACCATTCCCGTCATGTTCTCTTACTGGGCAGTTCCGGAAGATTGCCTTGAGTTATCTAAATTCCTCAATGATCACATCGCTGACCTGGTAGCCCGCTATCCTAAAAATTATATCGGACTGGGCACCTTGCCTATGCAGGATACCGACCTGGCTATTGAAGAACTAGAAAGATGTAAATCGCTAGGTCTGCCCGGGGTACAGATCGGGTCCAATATTAATAATGAAAACCTCAGTGAGCCGCGGTTCTTCCCGTTGTTCGAAGCATGTGCCGACCTCGGAATGGCGGTTATGGTGCATCCTTGGGAAATGATGGGGATGAAACACATGACCAAATACTGGCTGCCCTGGCTGGTGGGCATGCCGGCCGAAACCAGCCGCGCCATGTGCTCAATGATATTCTCCGGCATATTTGAAAAGTTGCCGGAACTGCGGGTCGATTTTGTCCATGCAGGCGGATCCTTCCTGTCTACCATCGGGCGGATTGAACATGGTTTTAACTGCCGACCCGACCTGGTGGCGATTGATAACCCGGTCAATCCACGCGAATACCTGGGAAAATTCTGGGTGGATTGTATAACCCACGATCCCCGAATGCTTGAATATGTCCTGGAAATGCAGGGAAGCCGCCGTGTAACGCTTGGCTCTGACTATCCGTTTCCATTAGGTGACCTTACGATCGGAAAGTTCATTACCGAAATGGACCTTCCGGAGGAGGTGGTGGAGAATATATTTTGCAATGCTACACTCGAGTGGCTGGATTTAAAGAAAGAGGATTATGTGTAAGAGCTTGTTTGTGAGTGCAGTATTGCTGTTCGGGATTTCATGGATGGCATGCGGACAGATCACCCAGGAGGATAAAATACGGGAACAGCAGATGGCAGCCGAAGCCGCCCGTTCTACCATGATATCCAGGATGATCGACGAAGGAGTAGACAGGATGGAAATGGGAGAATATGAAGCCGCCAATACGATCTTCAGGGACGTACTGGAAAAGGCCAGGGTGGTACCCACTGATCTTACCTATTTTTTTGGCAAGAATTCCTATTTCCTCGGAAAGTTCCAGCAAAGTGTGGACTGGCTGACTAAATACGTAGAACTTAAGGGTACCAAAGGCCAGTATTACGAGGATTGCCTCAATTACCTGGATAAGGCAAGGGCGGAAGTCAGGAAAGAGAAAGCGGTAGAAAGCGATAATGTTCGGGAAATTCTGACCTCTGATTACGAAATAGACTGCGGGCCATCGGGAATGGTGATTTGCCCGGTTTGTAAGGGCCGCACGGTCATTATTAAAAAAGGTCCGCTGGGAACTACTTACCAGGAATGCCCTTACAGCGATAAACACGGATACCTGACCTGCGAACAATACAACCAGCTGTTACGCGGCGAATTAGAGCCCAGGAACTGAGTTTATTAATCCGGCACGTACTCCAGGATATCCCCGGGCTGGCATTCCAGCACGCCACAAATCGCTTCAAGAGTGGAAAACCGGATGGCCCGGGCTTTACCTGTTTTTAAAACGGACAGGTTGGCCACAGTGATATCAATTTTCTCTGCCAGCTCCTTGGATTGCATTTTTCGTTTCGCCAGCATGACGTCAAGATTTACAATAATCGCCATGATCTAAATGGTTAGGTCATTTTCTTCTTTGATTTTGCTGCCTTCGTAAACCATGGCCGCCATCAGAAGCAGAAAAACACCGAAAATCACAGGGGTCATATCCGGTGTAACATCGATCATTCCACCATAGGATTGAAAATGTGTTTCGAAAAAATCAACCGAAATTCTCCCGGCTATATATTCAATAAGGGGTAGTAAAAATGTTGGAATACATAATATTATTATTCTCCAGAAATTATCCATGGAAAAGAAAGTTCCTCCGGACATGCTAAGGATAAATCGGCGTAAAATAATAAGCCAGTATATCCCGAAGCCAATCGTTAACAGTATTAAAATGCCAAATACGGTAATCAATAAATATCTGTCGGCTTCGGAATCAATTTTATATACAACCTGCGTAAGAGTATCTTTCCTGCTAAAGGCTTCTACTTCGCGTTCACTCCTGTTTCTCGCGTGATAATCTGAAGCTGTATTGTATATGGCCGGATTGCTGTTCTGAGGAAGAAGCAATTTGGGATAAGGAACCCTCAAGTGGTAATTAACATTCAGATCACCTTTATAAGAGGAACCCGCATTATAATGGGAAACTTTCATTAATTCATAATCACCAAGCCTGATGCCTGAGGTCCGCGTCCATTCGAGCACACCTTCTTTGGATTCCGGTTGTTCGGCCGGACTTAACAATTTAATGTATTGCTGAACTGAAATAAATGCAAATGCCCCCATTATCAGAAACAAAGTATACACGATCCAAACACAAATTCGCGGTATGAGTCTTAGGTTTTTCATAGTTGAATAACAGTTATAATTTTCCCTAAATTAATAATTAATTACTGTTTATCAATAATTATATATAAAAATCATCCATTTTTGGTATGATTCTAAACTGTCAAATTGCCTGGGTGTAACGACGATATTCGATGTAATTTTATTTTTGTATCTTTGCACGAGCAAGGCAACGAACGAGTTGCTTTCTTTATTTGTACGCATTAGCTACTGATTTTCAACACGTTTAAACTTGTAACTCATTCCTGCAAAATGATCTTACATAACCGAATCAATAAACAAGAGTTGAAACGACAGATGGAAAATGACGCGACAGAACGGATTACGCTGTCATTTTACCGGTACGTTCAACTCCCTGATCCGCATGCTTACCGCGATCAGCTATATTTCGATTTCTCCAACCTCGGAGTTCTGGGCCGTATATACGTGGCCAACGAAGGAATAAATGCCCAAATCAGCGTTCCCAAAGAGAATTTCGAAGACTTTCAGCATTTTATCAATTCGTCAGAAACCTTATCAGGCATCCGGCTCAACCTGGCTGTTGAGCAGGGAAAGTCATTCTATAAGCTGAAGATTCTTGTTCGCCGTAAAATCGTGGCCGATGGTCTGAATGATGATACCTTTGATGTTACAAAAAGGGGAACCCACCTTTCCGCAGAGGATTTTAATGAACTTGCCGGTGATCCGGAAACCATTATCGTGGACATGCGCAACCATTATGAAAGCGAGGTAGGGCACTTCGAAAATGCCATTACCCCCGATGTGGATACCTTCCGCGAAGCACTGCCTTTCGTGGAGGAATTACTGGAGGAGAAGAAGGACAAGCATATCATAATGTATTGTACCGGGGGTATCCGGTGTGAAAAGGCAAGTGCTTATTACAAACACAAGGGGTTCAGGAACGTTTATCAATTGGACGGGGGTATTATTGAATACGCCCGTGAAGTGAAGAAAAAGGGATTAAAGAATTATTTCCGGGGTAAAAACTTTGTTTTTGACGAACGACTCGGAGAACGGATCTCAGACGAAATTATCGCCAGGTGTCATCAGTGCGGAAATCCGGCTGACACACATATTAACTGTGCCAACGAAGGTTGTCACCTGCTCTTCATCCAGTGTGATGAATGTGCGGAAAAATACGAGAAATGCTGTTCAGAAGAATGTAAGGATATCATTCACCTTCCGGAAGAAGAACAAAGGGAAATGCGCCGCGGTATTGACAAAGGGCGCCAGGTCTACCGGAAGGGACGTTCTGAAAAGTTACTTTTCAAAGTCTGAAGGCATTTATGGAGGTACGAATAGGTATAATTAATGTGTCGGACCGGGCAAGTAAGGGAATTTATGAAGATATTCCTGGAAAGGCCATCCGTGATACGCTGAACGAATACCTGACGTGCCAATGGGAGCATGAATACGAAGTGCTGCCGGACGAACAGGATATTCTGGAGGATAAAATGCGGGAAATGGCCGATTCAAAGGGCTGTTGCCTGATTATTACCTCAGGAGGAACAGGGCCTGCTAAAAGGGATGTAACCCCGGAGGCTACCTTTTCCGTTTGTAATAAAATGATGCCAGGGTTTGGTGAACTCATGCGACAGGTAAGTCTGCAATATGTTCCCACCGCCATCCTTTCCCGCCAGACGGCAGGAATTCGTGGTAAAACCCTGATTATTAACCTGCCAGGGAAACCTTCTGCGATCCGACAGTGTTTAGACGCAGTGTTTCCGGCAGTTCCGTACTGTATAGATTTACTTGAAGGACCATACCTCACATGTGATCCTGACGTTATAGAAGTCTTCAGGCCGGGCAAAAAGAAGTAATTATGGCACGTATAAAGTATTATTACGATACCGAGACTTGTAAGTACGAACGAATAAAAGTTCGTACCCAGGATGTTATCTGGAACTTCCTGGGTCTTGCATCTCTGGTACTGATCGCCAGTATTGGTATTGTATTTCTGTTCTTCACCTATTTTGAGTCTCCCAATGAGGTGCGCCTTCACAATGAGCTGGAAGAAAAGGATCATTATTTGTCTCTTCTGGAGAATGAAATTGATCAGTTGAAGAATGTTCAGGAAGCGCTGGAATACAGGGATGACAAGGTTTACCGCTCTGTTCTGGGTGCTGAACCTATCGACCCGTCTATCCGCGATGCCGGTATTGGCGGTACAGATCGCTACCAGGATTTGAAAAGAAAAGACTTCAATGACAAGGAAGTGATCCTGGAACTGACTACCGACGTAGATCGTCTTCGCCGGAAAATGTACATCCAGTCTAAATCATACGATGAGCTGGCTGAACTTGCGGAGGACAAGGCTAAAATGTATTCCGCCATTCCGGCAATACAACCTGTCAGCAACAAAGAGCTGATCCGCCTGGCCAGTGGCTATGGCTACAGAATGCACCCGGTGTACAAGGTGAAAAAACTCCATACGGGAATTGACTTTTCCGCACCACTTGGAACACCTATTTATGCTACCGCAGACGGACGTGTGGAACGGACCCAGGTACGTTTCAGCGGGTACGGAAAGCTGATAGAAATTGACCATGGATTCGGGTATAAAACCCGTTACGCCCACATGAATGAATTTACCGTTCATGAAGGACAAATGGTTAAAAGGGGTCAGATCATTGGTTATGTAGGCAATTCTGGTATGTCAACTGCTCCTCACCTCCATTATGAGGTATATAAAAATGGTAAGCACATTAACCCCGTGCACTATTTCTTTAATGACCTGAATTCGGAGGATTACGAAAAGATCATCGAACTCGCTTCAATCGAAAACCAGTCACTCGGAATGTAGAACATTGTTTCATGACAGTTGTTGATATAATAAAGTCAACAATCTGCTATGAAACATATAAAACTAATTCCTGCATTGCTTTTGCTGATGCTGGCAGCATGCAGCGGAAGTGAATATTCGGAAGAAGACAAGGAGACCCTCGAAAAAGCGGAAACCATCCATTATGAAGCCTTGAATCTTTACAATGACGGGTTTGATAAAATCAGTATGGTTACAGCTATTCAGGATTCCATTGATAACAGAACAGCATCCGTCAACAGGATGATGCAGGTGGAGAATATAAACACAGATTCGCTGCAGCAGGTCTATGAAACACTAACTACCGCAAACGAAAATCTCACGAAAGCTAAAAATGAATTGCTGATGTGGCCAGACAGCATTTACGGGTTGATGAACGTAGAAAGCATTTATAAGGATCCGGATGATTCATCTCCCGGAATCGCAAAAGATGAGGAGAATGATATGATCACCAATAACATCACGATGATCGACCCCCCGGCTGATATGTCCCCGGACGAATTACTGAAGATCCAGGAAAAACAGCACGAAGACATTAAAAAAATACACCAGAACCTGGAGGATGCGCTCAGCAAAGCTGATAAAGCAATTGTTGAAAATTTATAAATTATTTTGTCAGTTCAGAACAATTATTTTACTTAGCACTTCCAATGAAGGAAAATACAACACATATGACTCATTCTCACGCACATCATGGAGACATGATGCAGCTGCGCATGGGGTAATATGTTCTTAAGATAACCTGAAGGGCTTACCATGCGGTAAGCCCTTTTTTTGTTTAAATCATTATGTAAAATGAGCAAAAACCTACGAATTGCTATTCAGAAATCAGGAAGACTACAGGAAAAGTCGGTTAATCTGCTCCGTGAATGCGGATTGTCTTTTTCAAACAGTTCCAATAAGCTGAAGGCTTCCAGTTATAATTTTCCTGCAGAGATTCTCTTTCTCCGGGATGACGACATACCCCAGTATGTTGAAGATTGCGTCGCGGATATCGGCATTATCGGGGAGAATGTCATGATTGAAAAAGGCAAAAACATCGAGTTGATAGAAAAACTCAATTTCGCCAAGTGCCGGCTTTCTATCGCGGTGCCAAAAAATACGCCGTTCAGCTCCATGAACGATCTTGAAGGAAAACGGATTGCCACCTCCTATCCGGTCATTGTTCAGCGCTTTCTGGATGAAAAGGGTATCCGGGCCGATATTCATGAAATCAGTGGTTCTGTTGAAATCGCGCCTGGAATCGGTCTGGCCGAAGCCATTTGTGACATTGTAAGTACCGGAAGCACATTGTTGTCGAACGGACTCCGTGAGGTAGAAACAGTAATGAAATCAGAAGCGGTTCTGGTCGCGAATCCAAAACTTGATGAGGAACGCGCTGGTCTGCTGGAGAAACTGCTTTTCCGGATCAAATCAGTTAAAACCGCTGAAAACAATAAATATTTATTGATGAATGTGCCCGATGAAGCTATTGATGAGATCACATCCATTCTCCCGGGCATGAAGAGTCCGACTGTTACCCCCCTGAATATGACGGGATGGTCATCATTGCATTCAGTAGTGAATGAAAATGATTTCTGGGATAAGATTGATCAGCTGAAATCCCTGGGGGCGCAGGGTATCCTGGTCATTCCAATTGAAAAAATGATTCTGTGATGCTGACCTTTTTCAAATATCCTAAGGCCGAAGAATGGAAAAACATTCTGCAGAGGCCGGTCATGGAGGCGTTCGAACTGCGGGAGCAGGTAAATACTATCGTGCAGCAGGTTCGTAAAAAGGGTGATCAGGCACTGAGAGAATATGCACTGAAGTTTGACAAGGCAAAACTTGACAACCTGATCGTGAGTGAGGATGAATTCCGGAATGCTGAATTGAAGTTGTCGGTGCAATTAAAAGAGGCAATAGAACGGGCGGCATTGAATATCCGTAAATTTCACGAAAGTCAGCAACTACGCGAATCCAAAGTGGAAACCCAGCCGGGCGTCATTTGCTGGCGGGAAGCAAGGCCTGTGGAAAAAGTCGGACTGTATATACCCGGCGGAACCGCCCCCCTGTTCTCTTCCGTGCTTATGCTCGCCATACCCGCTTCAATTGCCGGGTGTCGGGAAATAATTCTGGCAAGTCCTCCGTCTTCTTCCGGAGAAATCCATCCCGCCATCTTGTTCGCCGCCCGAAAAACGGGTGTCCACCGGGTGATTAAGTCCGGAGGTGCACAGGCCATAGCTGCCATGGCTTACGGAACAGAATCCGTCCCTGGTGTTTATAAAATTTTCGGACCAGGAAATCAATATGTCACAGCAGCAAAACAGCAGGTGAGCATGGACGGCATAGCCATAGACATGCCGGCTGGTCCGTCTGAAGTTGCCATCATTGCCGATGATTCGGCCAATGCAGATTTCGTGGCGATTGACCTTCTCTCCCAGGCCGAACACGGGAATGACAGCCAGGTGTTGCTTATTACAACCTCTGAAAAACTAGGGAAAGAGGTGAATACGTCCCTGGAGCGACTTCTTAACGAACTCCCCAGGGGTGACTACATGCGTAACAGCCTTAAGAACAGTAAGGCGGTATTGGTGCATGACCTGGAATCTGCAGTTGCTCTGAGCAATGCTTATGCACCTGAACACCTGATCCTTGCTGTTGATAACCCGAACAGGCTGGCCGCCGGTATTATCAATGCAGGTTCGGTTTTTATGGGGCATTACACCCCGGAATCTGCAGGGGATTATGCCAGTGGAACGAACCACACCTTGCCGACTAACGGGGCAGCACTCTCGTATAGTGGCGTATCCCTGGACAGTTTCATTAAGAAAATCACCTTTCAGGAGATTTCGAGAGAAGGATTACAAGAACTCGGTCCGGTTGTGGAAACCCTGGCCGAGGCCGAAGAACTGATGGCACATAAAATGGCGGTTACCTTACGCTTAAGAAAATGAATATCGAAGACCTTATTCGGCCGAATATCCGCACGATGGAAGCGTATTCCTCGGCAAGGGATGAATTTACCGGTGAAGCCAGTGTTTACCTGGATGCCAATGAAAATCCGTATGACCTGCCCTATCACAGGTACCCGGACCCTCATCAAAAGGCAATCAAACAAAAACTTGCTAAGCTGAAAAATGTACTTCCGGAGCAAATATTTCTTGGAAATGGCTCGGATGAACCCATTGACCTGATTATCAGGATGACCTGTATCCCCGGGGTCTCTAACCTTATTACCCTGGATCCTACCTATGGCATGTACAAGGTTTCCGCTGCTGTAAATGATGTGGAAGTACGTAAGGCAGCACTGACACCGACATTCGGACTGGATCAGGATGCCATCCGTTCGGCAACGGATTCAAACTCACGGCTCCTGTTTCTTTGCAGTCCGAATAACCCCTCCGGCAATGCACTGGAATCGGATACACTCCTGCGAGTGATCAGGGATTTCCCGGGTCTTGTTGTCCTGGATGAAGCGTACAGCGATTTCAGCGACCAGTCCCTCATGGGACAGCTCAATGAATTTGATCACCTGATCATTCTCCAGACTTTCTCTAAGGCCTGGGGAATGGCCGGCCTACGTGTGGGAGCAGCCTATGCGTCAGTTTATCTGGTGAATACACTCGACCGGATCAAACCTCCGTATAACATTAACCAGGTAAGTCAGCAGGAGGTCCTTCAGGCGCTGGAGAATGCTGGTGACGTGACCGACCGCATCAGAGAAATTATCAGCGAACGCCAAAGGCTGGCCGACAACCTGGATAAATTATCCCTGGTACAAAAGGTATTTCCTTCGGACGCGAATTTCCTGCTGGTCAGGTTTGAGCGCTCCGGCGAATTATTCCGCTACCTGATGGAAAAAGGCATTATTGTCCGGGACAGAAGCAGCCAGCCTCATTGTGAGGATTGTCTGCGTATCACCGTAGGCACACCGGAAGAAAATGATTTGTTACTCGAAGCTTTAGATGATTTCGCATGAAAAAAATTCTCTTTATCGACCGGGACGGTACGCTGATCCTTGAACCAGAAGACGAGCAAATTGACAGCCTGGAAAAACTGGAATTCTATCCGGGCGTCTTCCGCGGTCTCGGCCGTATCGCCGGAAAAAATGATATGGACCTGGTCATGATCACCAACCAGGACGGACTGGGAACGGATTCTTTCCCGGAAGAGGAGTTCTGGCCGGCACATGAAAAAATGATAAAAACCCTTAAAAATGAAGGGATAGCATTCTCTGAGGTCCTTATCGATCGTTCTTTTCCCCACGAAAACAAGCCGACCCGAAAGCCTGGCACCGGGATGCTTACCTCCTATCTGGAACATGGCTTTGACCAGGACCACTCCTATGTGATCGGTGACCGGCTGAGTGATATTGAGCTGGCCAAAAACCTCGGGTGCCGCGGCATCCTGATTAATGACGGAACCTTATATGGCGAGCTTGTGGCTAATGGACTAAAGGATCATTGCGCGCTGGTTACAGAATCCTGGGATGAGATCCACGATTTTCTGTATCGTCCGCCCAGAACCGCTACTCATGAACGTAAAACCAGCGAGACGGAAATCGAAGTAGCCGTTGACCTCAACGGAACCGGTAAAGCGGAAATTTCAACCGGAATCGGTTTTTTTGATCACATGCTGGAGCAAATTGCCCGTCACGGCAGCATTGACCTGAAGGTCCGTGTAACCGGTGATCTGCACATAGACGAACACCATACCATTGAAGATACGGCTTTGGCCCTGGGCACCTGCATGGACAAGGCACTGGGCGATAAACGTGGCATCAGGCGTTATGGGTACATGCTGCCGATGGACGACTGCCTGGCCCAGGTGGCTATTGACTTCGGCGGCAGGCCCTGGCTGGTATGGGAGGCAGAATTCAGCCGGGAGAAAATCGGCGGGATGCCCACAGAAATGTTTATGCACTTCTTCAAGTCATTCTCCGATAATGCCAGGTGCAATCTTAACATCCGGGCAGAAGGACAGAATGAACACCATAAAATAGAGGCAATTTTCAAAGCCTTTGCGCGCGCTGTTCGTATGGCCGTACGCATCGATGAAAATAATGATCAGTTACCCAGCACAAAAGGAGTCCTATGAATCTAGCACTGGTTAAATACAACGCCGGAAATACGCAGTCTGTCCTGTTTGCCCTGGAACGTCTGGGTATCACGGCTCAACTCACCAATGATGCGGACGAACTCATGGCGGCAGACAAAGTCATTTTTCCCGGTGTGGGTGAAGCCGGGAATACCATGAAACACCTGAAGTCACTCGGCCTGGATGTCATTCTCCCGTCCCTGAAACAGCCCTTCCTGGGTATCTGCCTGGGTATGCAGCTGATGTGCCGTCATTCTGAAGAAGGGGATACGGAATGCCTGGGGATATTTGATCTGGACGTAAGGCGTTTCGTGCCACGTAACCATGAAAAAGTACCTCATATGGGATGGAATGACCTGTCAGTAGCAGATCATCCCCTTCTTCGGGATCTTTCTGATCCGCATATGTACTTTGTTCACAGCTATTACGTTCCTGAATCAAAACATTCGCTCGCGAGTGCCGAATATATTCACCCGTTCTGCGCGGTAATTAACAAAGATAATTTCTATGCTGTCCAGTTTCATCCGGAGAAGTCCGGGGCTCAGGGACAAAAGCTGCTGGAGAATTTTATTGGATTATGAGAATTATACCTGCTATCGACATTATAGAAGGAAAATGCGTCAGGCTTACCCAGGGCGACTATTCCCAGAAGAAAATATATAATGAGAATCCGCTTGAAGTAGCGAAGATGTTTGAGGAGGCCGGCATTAAATTTCTCCATCTGGTGGATCTGGATGGCGCTAAATCAGGCAGGATCATAAACACGGATGTTCTGGAGAAAATTGCCGGAAAGACAAAGCTCAAGGTTGACTTCGGCGGCGGAATTAAAAGGGATGAGGATATCCGTAAAGCATTTGACTGCGGGGCACGTCAGGTAACGTGCGGCAGCATCGCCGTAAAGGAACCCGGCACCGTACTGGAATGGGTGGAAGAATACGGGGCAAATAAACTGATCATCGGGGCCGATGTGAAAGACCGTAAGATTGCCGTGCACGGATGGAAAGAAACCACCACGCTGGAAATCGAGGATCTGTTGCATACCTATATCCCCGAAGGTCTTGAATATGTAATATGCACCGATATTGCAACGGACGGTATGCTTACCGGACCAAATTTTCGGTTGTATGAAGAAATTATGGACACGTTTCCTTCGGTTCGCCTTATCGCAAGCGGCGGTGTCAGTTCGGTGGATGACCTGCAAAAACTGAAAACGATGGAGGTCGATGGCGTAATAATAGGCAAGGCCATCTACGAAGGAAAAATCTCCATGGAACAACTAACACAATTCACACATGCTTAAAAAACGGATTATTCCCTGCCTGGATATTAAGAACGGGCGCACTGTCAAAGGAATCAATTTTGTGAATATCCGTGATGCCGGGGACCCGGTCGAGCTTGGGGCTCTGTATGCCCGTGAAGGAGCTGATGAGCTTGTATTTCTTGATATCACGGCCACCCACGAAGGACGTAAAACATTTGTAGAACTTGTCCGTGACATTGCCCGGCATCTGAACATACCGTTTACTGTAGGCGGCGGAATAAGTTCCGTGGAAGATGTCACCCCCCTCCTGCAGGCCGGGGCCGATAAGGTATCAGTTAATTCCTCTGCGGTCAGGCGACCAGAACTAATTGATGAACTGGTGGATGCATTCGGCAGCCAGTGCATCGTAGTCGCTATTGATGCGCGGCTCAAGGACGGCGTCTGGACAGTTTTTACTCACGGTGGAAGGGAGCCAACGGATAAGGAGCTCTTTGCCTGGGCCCGGGAAGTGGAAAAGCGGGGGGCGGGAGAAATCCTGTTTACAAGTATGAATCATGACGGAACAAAGAACGGGTTTGCGGTGGATGCCCTGAAAGAATTAAGCGAACAGGTTCAGATTCCGGTCATCGCTTCCGGTGGAGCTGGTAGCATGGACCACTTTAAGGAAGTGTTCGAAAACGACTCAGCAGATGCGGCCCTGGCCGCAAGTATTTTCCATTTTAAGGAGATCGGAATCGGAGAATTAAAAGACTATTTGAAAAACAATAACATCGCAGTAAGGTAAAGCAGCTCAGCTATTCTCCCCCAACTGGGAAGATGTCACGAAGTTGTTCCGGTCACTGCAATTCAGGTAATCATTCAGGCGATGGTTAAAATAAGGCCATTTGAATCCGCAGATGCCGGCAAGCTTGCCGAACTGTGCAACAATAAAAAGATATTTGACAATCTAAGGGACTACATTCCATATCCCTATACCCTGCAGGACGCCCGTGACTTCATCAATCATTGCCAGGTTCATGACCCACCGATGAATTATGCCATTCTCCATGGTGATGAACTGTGCGGAGCCATAGGCCTCGTACCACAAACAGATGTCTATACAGGCAGCGCGGAGATCGGGTATTGGTTGGGCGAACCGTACTGGGGCAAAGGCATTATGACCCGGGCGGTCAGGCTAATGGTAAGCTATGGTTTTGAAAAATTGGATCTAAGAAGGATATTTACCTCGGTATTTGCGCACAACCCCGCCTCGGCAAGGGTACTTGAAAAAGCCGGTTTTCAATTTGAAGGAACAGGCAGGAAAGCAGTGATCAAAAACGGGATTGTCCGGGATGAACTGCGTTATGCCATCCTAAAAACCACTTCATGAAGCAATCTGCAAATGTCAGCAGACCTGCATATATTCTGCCGGTCATCGTCTTTTCCCAATTCTGCTGTACCTCCCTGTGGTTTGCCGGTAACGCGGTAATGAGCGAACTTACAAGTTCATTCGGACTTCCCGCTTCTGCATTACCGCACCTCACCTCAGCAGTTCAGTTCGGCTTCATTTCAGGAACGCTTTTGTTTGCCTTACTGACTATTTCCGACCGGTTTTCACCCTCACGTGTTTTTCTGTTCTCCGCCCTGGCCGGCGCATTTTTTAACGTGCTTACAATAGCTGCCTTCAATACATTTGGCACATTGATCGCTTTTCGTTTTATGACCGGTTTTTTTCTGGCGGGAATCTACCCGGTCGGCATGAAGATCGCCGCTGATTATTATTCGAAAGGCCTTGGCAAATCACTTGGGTTTTTGGTAGGAGCCCTGGTGCTGGGAACGGCGTTTCCGCACCTGCTCAGTCTCAGTTCCGGAATGCTACCGTGGAAATACGTCCTGGGGATCACTTCGGGCCTTGCGATTGCCGGGGGTATTGCCATGATTTTACTGGTTCCGGACGGTCCTTTCAGGACGGCCGGAAAAAAACCGGACCTGTCTGCATTTTTCCGTGTTTTCCGCAACCGTGATTTTCGCGCAGCTGCATTCGGTTATTTTGGCCATATGTGGGAACTGTATGCATTCTGGGCGTTTGTCCCGGTCATGCTTATCTCGTTCAATAAAATACACCCGGAAGATCCCCTGCCGGTCTCACTGTGGTCTTTTATTATCATCGGTGCCGGCAGCCTCTCCTGTGTTGCCGGAGGCATCCTTTCCCTTAAGACCGGAACGGCCAGGACAGCTTTTGTAGCATTGCTTACCTCGGCCTTTTGCTGCCTTATTTCACCCATCGCTTTTCACTTTCCGGAATCGTGGCTTTTTGCCTCCTTTTTACTGGTCTGGGGACTGGCTGTGATCATGGATTCACCATTATTTTCAACCCTGGTGGCTGGAAATGCCGATTCCTCAGTGAAAGGAACCGCGCTGACCATCGTTAATTGCATAGGGTTTGCGATCACTATTTTTAGTATTCAATCCATACATTTACTCGAAGATCGCATGGGCTCGACGTATGTATACTTACTACTGGCAGCGGGTCCGTTTCTGGGTCTTTATGCGTTAATCAGAAGAATGAAATTTCTCAGTTAAACTCATTACTATTAAAGTAACATCCATTATATGAAACCAGTATTTGCCATATTACTCTTCATTCTCCCGTTGACCACCCTGGCCCAGGAACGTGATTGTTCCGCGGAAATGATCCGTCACCAGATTGATTCGAAAAACTTAGCAGAAGCCAGGGATGTGTGGGTAGCGCTTCCTATGAATTATGATCCCAGCAATTCCTACCCTGTTCTTTATGTCCTGGATGCGGAATGGCGGTTCGACCTGGTGAGGGCCCTCGCCTGGGATCTGTCCGGCAACCGTAAGATTCCTGGCCATATCATCGTTGGAATTCCACATATTGAGTGGGAACATCAACGGGGTATTGATTTAACTTTCAGTGAATCCCGGATCGAATACGATGGAGAAGCGGTGGACTCCACCTGGTACAATCAGTCCAACTCCGGAGGTGCCGAAAATTTTTATGCCTACCTGGAGCAGGAAGTTATTCCTATAATCGGTAAGCACTATGCAACCAATGGTATAAATACACTGATCGGCCACTCATATGGCGGATATTTTGGTGCATACGTTCTTTCCAGGCAACATTCATTCTCAGCATTTCACCTTTACGATCCAAGCTTCTGGTATAGTAACGGGGAAGCAACAGAACAGGCACTTAAGAATACAAACGCCGACCTGAAGATTTTTGTCACTTATCAGGACGAACCGGAATTTCACAAAAACAAAATCACTGAATTTATAAACAGGATGGAGAATAAAGCAGACCTGGAAGTCCGGTTCTTTCCAAATGAAACACATAACTCATTATTCATGGAAAGCTTTCTTGAAGGCATACGCTGGCAGTATCTTTACTGGATGCCGGAATGATTTCACTTTTCAGGTTACAATCATTATTTCCCCCATGGAGGAAAGGCTTTTGAAGGGAGATTCCTCCGGGGATTGCAGGACGGACAAGCGATCAGCTATTACAGCACCGGCGAAAGGTTCAGGATGGCTAATTATGAAAAAGGTCAGCTGATAGCAGAATTATATTTCAGCCGGTCAGGGAATTATTATATTCATCCGTTAAAGACAAGAAGCAAGTCTACCATGGACGGAATTAAATACGTTCGCCGCTGGTTCAGTGACTCAACCAAAAATACAATTATTGAAGTCAACTACTGGCAGCAATGCATCCTGCCAAATTCAAGGGTGGAACGTCCATTCGCACAGTCTGGTTATGTTCATGATTAACGGACTTTAATGAATTTTGACCAGCATCCATATTACATTATGGTCTGGATCGGCTCGTTGATCCGGTATATTATTTCAGGTAGAAGAAACGCCTTTGAGCATTACTACCAGGAGAAATTTGTCCGGCGAAACTTTATAACCGGTTTTATTACACTAATCGTATCTCTGATTCTGCTGATACTCATCTTCAGCACGATGTTGGTCAGGTAGACAGTTTGTCTTATTCAGCAGAGTAAAGTATTTTTAATAAATCCTAAATTCTTTGTGTTATGAGATACCTCACCCTGCTTCTGATTGCCGGAATGATCAGTGCTTGTTCGACCGGCGCCGGGGATTCAGCCTCTGACGAATCCTCAGAAAATGACTACGAAAGCCGTGAAGATTCCACAGCCAGTGAAGATACTGACAGATCTGTTCCCACCGGTGATAACAGCAGGGTATCCGTAGACTGGCCGGGTTCATACGCAGGTGTGGTCCCTTGTGCAGATTGTGCCGGCATATATAATGCGATTGATATTTATGAAGATGGTACGTACGAACGGGTAACCAAATATCTGGGTAAAACAGGGGAAGCACAGCAAGAGTCGGGTACTATAGAATGGAATGATGACGGCGGAACAATTACACTCTCCGGGTCTGATATTGAATACCTCGTTGGTGAGAATGTACTGATCCAGCGGGACATCGAAGGGAATTCGATTACGGGAGATCTGGCTGCCAGGTACAGGATAGAAAAAACAGCCCAACGGCTCACAGACCGGTACTGGAAACTTATTGAAGTTCGCGGACAGGCTATTCCTGAGCCTGAAGATCCAAAAATGGAACCCTTTATAATGCTTTTGAGCGACTCCGTGCAGGCAGCATTTGGATTTTCCGGGTGCAATTCTTTCCGCGGAAATTACGAGCAGGACGGACTTCGGCTTTCCTTTTCCACGATGGCCAGTACAATGAGGGCGTGTATGAATGTGGAATACGAACAATTGCTTATGCAGGCACTGGAAGCTACTGATAATTATGCCTTAAATGCAGGCGGTGATACGTTGTCGATAAACCGGGCCCGAATGGCACCTTTGGCAAGATTTGCTGCTGCCAAACCAAAATAACAGGTGGATACAGCAACCCTTAATAACAGAATTAAGTATATAATGAAAAGCTTAAGCATGAAATACCTGTTACCCTCCATCCTGCTCCTTCTTCTGTCTGTACCAGGATACTCTCAGAATTCAGCATATGATGCCGAACTTGCCGAAGAACTCGGCGCTGATCAATACGGGATGAAATCCTATGTTTTTGTTATGCTGGTTTCAGGAAATAATGAGGTCACCGACGAAGCAGAGCGAAACAAGCTCTTTGCCGGCCATCAGGAAAATATCCGCCGCCTGGCAGAGGATGGTAAACTGATTGTTGCCGGACCGTTCTTTGAGAATGCAGATGATTACCGCGGATTGTTCATTCTTGATGTGCCAACGGTAGAGGAAGCTTCAGAGTTAATGAAGTCTGACCCTGCTATTGCGGCAGACGTACTTGCTGTAAAGCTTTATCAATGGTACGGATCAGCCGCGCTGCCGGTTTACCTGGATACGCATACCAAAATTTCAGAAATTGACCCCTGATACAATTTCCGGGGAATTGTCAAATAATTGTATCTTACATCATTGATAGTTACCAAAGACCATCAGTGAATGTATAAATTACTCTTCCTGTTTTTGATTTTCTTTTCGGCATGTGCCAATCAGGAGAATGCCCCGCCCAGTACCGAAGGAATCCAGGGAATATGGGAACTGGAAGAGCTGAAGGTAGTTTCGGGCAGGGATACTTCTGCCATGGACGTGTCAACTATTAATCAGCACAAGATCTATCACGGCGATTATTATATGTGGAATCGTAAAGGAAGCAAAGAGAGTGAAGAATGGCATGGATACGGATCCTTCAGGATAGAAGGTGACACACTTATAGAAACACCACACGTATCTTCGGTCATGATGAAGAATCTAATGGATTCGGTCCGGATGACCGAATTCAGGACCTATCTCTCCATCCAGGGTGAAACATTTCGGCAAATCCTATACAATCCGATCTCAGGGGTTTACAACATCCAGACTTACCGGAGAATCGGTGACTGAATTAAAAAAGCCCCGATAAGTATCGGGGCTTTTGAGGCGCTGAGCGGATTCGAACCGCTGTAAAAGGTTTTGCAGACCTCTGCCTAGCCACTCGGCCACAGCGCCATTACCACGGGGGCAAAACTAACTATATTAGGTTTTTCTTCAAAGCTTTTATCGCCTCCCGCTGTAATAAATAAAGGAAAGGCGGCCGGTGAGCCGCCTTTCTTTATTATGTCGCGATTTAAAATTACGCTTTATCCTCTTCTTCAGAAGAATCGTCCAACTTTTTCTCCTCTTCAGCTTCTTCTTTTGCTTCAGCTTCAGCAGCCTCCACTTTTCCTTTTTGCTCTTCAGCAATGGATGTGGATGTTTTGGACTCAGGAAGCTCTTCCTCTACTTTTTCAGCAGTGGACTTTTGCTCTTCATCCTTTTTGGATTCCGCTTTTTTAGCCTCTGCCTTTTCCTCAGCTTTCTCAGCCTTCTTGGCCTGGGCACCACTGTCCTGCATCTGCTCTTTCAGTGCACTCAGTGCTTCAAGATCGCCAAGGGTCGATTTCTCCGCTTCAACACGGGGTGAGGATGAACCTCCACCGCGTGACGATTTCTTCTTCGGCTTCGGCTTCTCGATTTCCTGATTGGTGTATACTGCTTTATGAGACAGTTGGATTCGCTTGTCATCCTTTGAGAATTCAATGACTTTAAAGTCAAGCTGCTCACCTGCTTTAGGCTTGCTGCCGTCTTCCTTCTCCAGGTTTTTGTTGTTACAGAATCCTTCAATACCGTAAGGAAGTTCAAGGACAGCGCCCTTGTCATTCAATCCGATAATTGTACACTTATGAACGGATCCAAGTGTAAATACACTTTCAAATGTATCCCACGGATTCTCCTCAAGGTGCTTGTGGCTAAGTGCCAGTCGGCGATTCTCCACATCCAGCTCAAGAACAACAACTTCCAGTTCATCCCCTACCTTAACAAATTCTGAAGGGTGCTTGATCTTCTTGGTCCAGCTCAGGTCAGATACGTGAACAAGTCCGTCGATACCTTCCTCAAGCTCGATAAACAATCCGAAGTTGGTCAGGTTGCGAACAATACCTTTGTGACGCGTTCCGACAGCGTACTTCGTAAGCACATCCTGCTTATCCCAGGGATCTTCAGTAAGTTGCTTGATTCCAAGTGACATCTTGCGCTCTTCACGATCCATTGTCAGGACAACTGCTTCCAGTTCATCGCCAATGTTGATGAAGTCCTGTGGGTTACGCAGGTGCTGTGACCATGACATTTCAGAAACGTGAATAAGACCTTCAACACCAGGCTGGATTTCAAGGAATGCTCCGTAATCAGCCACGTTAACGATCTTACCTTTTACCTTGGAACCAACTTCGAGGTTTTCAGGAAGTGAATCCCATGGATGCTCAGTAAGCTGCTTCATTCCAAGTGAGATACGTTTCTTGTCTTCGTCGAAATCAAGAACAACAATTTTCACTGTTTCGTCCAGGTTAAGGACTTCTTCAGGGTGATTGATACGTCCCCAGGAAATATCAGTAATGTGAAGCAGACCATCCACACCACCCAGGTCGATGAATACACCGAAATTGGTCATGTTCTTGATAGTACCTTCCAGTACCTGACCTTTCTCCAGGTTGTTGAGAATTTCTGCCTTTTGTTTCTCGAGATCCTTCTCGATAAGTACTTTGTGTGAGACAACCACGTTGTCATTAGAGTAGTTGATCTTAACAACTTTGACTTCCATTGCCTTTCCGACAAATACATCAAAGTCACGGATCGGTTTCACATCAATCTGCGATCCCGGAAGGAACGCTTCCACACCGTAGATATCTACGATAAGACCACCTTTGGTACGACGCTTAACAAACCCTTCGATCACTTTATCATTTTCATAGGCATCCTGGATCATATCCCAGGCCTGAACGATCTTTGCCTTGCGACGTGACAGGACGAGCTGTCCGTTGGCATTCTCCTGTTCTTCAATGAATACTTCGACTTCGTCGCCTACTTTAAGTTCCGGAAGATCACGGAATTCCGTTGCGGAAACCAGTCCGTCCGACTTAAAGCCAATGTTCAGGATCACATCACGATCGTTGATACCCACTACCGTACCGGTAACAAGTTCTTTTTCTTCAATAGTAGTCAATGTATCATCGTACATTGCTTCCATTTCAGAACGTTGCTTCTTGTTGTATCCTTCTCCAAAACCTTTGGTTTCGAAAGCTTCCCAATCGAAATCACCTGGTTCAGGAGATGCATTTACCGGCTCTTCCACTTCTTTTTCAGCTACAGGTGCTTCCTGCTCTTTTGGAGCTTCCTGCTCTTTCTGAGCTTCCTGCTCCTGCTGAGTGGTTTCTTCCTTGGCAGTGGTTTCCTTGATTTCCTCTTCTGCCTTTTTGTTTTCGTTTGCCATAATTAATTAAGCCGCTCTTTATACATGCCGCCCCAGAGCTATCAGACGACAAATTTGTGATTCTTATACCTTCTCCTGCACGCAGCCGGAAAAGCCCTTTCACCCGAAAGGGAGCGCAAAGTTACCTAAAAAATTAATTTTATGACAGCAATGATATGAAAAAAGGGGTCAGGAAATACCTGCCCCCTTTGGCCGTAATGGCCTCTGCTGTATGATTTATTGGGGTATGTCTTCCAGGCCCAGTGTTCCAAGCGAAAACTGCAGCATGAAATCCTGGAACAACAGCACGTACTTCGACTGCTCAAACGCTCCTTTGGCGCTAACATAATCCGCGTTGGCCTGTACATATTCTACATAACTGGAAACCTGCAAATTGTACCGCTCTTCCTGTAATTCAAAGTTCAGTTCGGCCGCTTCCAGCTGTGACTGAGTTACGTCATACGCTTTGATGGCATCCTGAAGATTGCGGTAGGCACGCAGCACTTCCAGCTTGGCAGTATTTTCCAGTCCCTGTTTCTGAAGCTGACTGTTCTGGTAATTGACCTTTGCCTGGGCCACCTGTGAACGTGTCTGCAGCCCGGTAAATATCGGTATGTAAAGCGCGACCCCGTATGTTTTCCGCACATTGTCCGTAAAGAATTGCTGATCAAACGTTCGCTGACCCTCCGCACCTACCAGGTTATTATAGAATGATTCGTAACTGAAAAACGCCGACAATCTGGGCATGTAGAACCCCCGGCTGGACTGCAGGTTAAATTTTGAGGCCTCCTCCGTGCTGATCGCCTGCTGGAGATCGGCCCGCTGCGCCATCGCTACATTGATCAGGGAGTCCTGGGTATAATTTTCATAGGCAAACTGTGACAACTCCCAGGAAGGCTCAACGACATCAAACTCGTCATTTGGATTGAGCAGCAGGGTCTGGGCCAGGATGGCTTTGTCATTGGTCAGTGTAATTTCGCCCCGAAGAACTTCCAGTTCGGCATTCTTAACCTGGTATTCCTGGTTAACAAGATCGACCTCGGCACGACTGCCGGCATTAACCATTTCCTGCATTTGTCTCAGCTGCTCCTTCTGATTGTCCAGATTTTCACGGGCGATAAGCAGCAGCTCCTCATCCAACAGACACTGCAGATACTGGTTGGCGACATCCCGGATGACTGTTTCCCGGGTTCGCTCTACAAAGTGCGCCTGAGCCTCCAGGGCATTGACCGACCGGCGTGTATTATTCAGGCGGTTAAATCCATTAAAAAGGACCAGGCTGACATCAGCGGATGCATTCATAAAATCCCGCTTTGAATTAATCAGCTGAGCTTCCTGTTCGATCCACTGATTTCCGTCAACACGTCCGTAATTGGCACTTCCAGAAATATTAGGAGCCATATTGGCATAGGCCGCCGCTTTATCAGCCTGAAAAACCTCCAGCCTGTTATCCTCCTGCTGAAGGTTCACATTATTGTCCAGGGCAATTCTCACCGCTTGCGACAAAGTGAGTTTTGACTCCTGGGCGGCAGCCGAACCTGCCAAAAGAAAACCAGCGGCCAGAATAAGGCCAAATATGTTGTTATTGAATTTCATTTCACTCGCTTACTAAATCGATGACTTCATTTCCGATGCGGGGGTGTCTGCCACGACCTGGCCATCCACCAGACGTATCGTCCGTTTTCCGTATCCTGCACAATGTTCAGAATGCGTAACCTGGATAATGGTCATTCCTTCTTCATTTAATTTTTTAAAGATCTCCATGATCTCATCCCCCTGTTCGGAATGCAGATTTCCCGTAGGTTCGTCGGCAAGCAACAACTTCGGCTCTCCGACAATCGCCCGGGCCACCCCGACCAGCTGCTGCTGACCACCGGACAACTGCTCCGGAAAGAGGTCTTTCTTTGCTACCATCTGGAAACGATCCAGCATTTCCGCCACCATACTTTTACGCTCCGCCGATTTGATCCCTTTGTAAAGCAGGGGCGTCTCAATATTCTCATACACGGTAAGCTCATCAATCAGGTGGTACGCCTGAAATATGAACCCAATGTGGTGCTTGTGCAGCTCTGACTTATGACGCTCCTTCATTTTGTGAACCGGCTGGTCCATGAAGAAGTATTCCCCCTGACTGGGCTCGTCCAGCATGCCGATGATGTTCATAATGGTGGATTTACCGGCTCCACTAGGGCCCATGATGGTGACAAATTCTCCTTCTTCAATATCCAGGTCCACTCCTTTCAGAATGAATGTTCGCTGGAATCGTGATTCTACAAATTTGTCCAGGTCTCTTAATTTGATCATAGCTGTTATTTTCATCCATCCTGTTACCAAATGTATGCCAAGGCGGAAATCTTTGTTTCCGGCCATATTTACCCATTATCCGGCATAATGACCGTCCGATTCCGAAAAGAAGTGTCTGATATCGGACACCTCTCCGCATCGGTGCACAATTATAAAATATTGTTTAGATTCGCAGTTCACGACGTGTGTGAGAAGCATTTTGAAGAAAGTTGTAAATATTGTCATCCCGACATTACTGGTAGCAGGCATCATAGCGATGCTCATCCTTTTCAAGCCTGATACAGAAGTTATTCCTGCGTTCAGCGCACCGCCACCAACTTCCCCGCCGGTAAACCCTCACCAGGAACGCCTGTTCAGCGAATACGGGCAAGTACTGGACAGCCTAAGGCGCCAGCGTAATATTCCCGGACTGGCATTAGCCGTAGTTCGCAACGGCGAGGTAGTGTATATGCGCGCCTTTGGCAACAAACGCAACAACACCAATGACCCGATCAACACCCATACGAAATTCAGGATTGCCAGCGCATCCAAAGGCTTTACTTCTGTGCTTGCAGGAATGCTGGTACGTGACAGTATGATCACCTGGAACGACCGCATCTCACAGTATCTTCCGGACTTTCTGCCCACTCCCAGCGAATACAGCGATTCACTGACCATTGGCGCTATCCTTTCCCAAACCAGCGGGTTTCCTTATCAGGCTTATTCAAACCTTGTGGAAGACGGACTCACTCTTGAAGAACTTGTGATCGCCCTGGCCGGGGTAAAACTTTCTGCTCCGCCCGGGGATATTTACAGCTACCAGAATGTAGCGTACAGCCTGATCGAACCAATCATATATTCCAGTACAGGGAAGGATTATGAGCAGATGCTTACCGACAGTCTGTTTACCCCTCTTAACATGACGGATGCCTCTGCCAACTACATGGATATGTACAATAGTGATAATGCGGCGTCCCCTCATTTACCAACACGCTACTCGTATTCTCCCACACCGCTTTCTCCGTCGTATTATAATGTGGCTGCTGCCGGCGGGATAAATGCCAGCATCAGCGATATGTCTCAATGGCTCAGGGCGTTGCTTGGGTATCGTCCGGATGTGGTAGACACGACCGTTCTGAACCAGGTTTTTCAGCCCCGGATACGCACCCCGCTGATGAACCGGTTTTACCGCCGATGGCTGGGGGCAAGAAGGGCGTATTACGGACTTGGCTGGCGAATAGTTCCCATGGAGAATGATACAATCGTTTACCATGGCGGGTATGCGAATGGATTCAAGAGCCATGTGGCTATTAACCGGAAGGAACAACTGGGAATATGCATCCTGTCCAATTCGTCTGACAACCTGGTGAATGAAGCCGCCCCCATGTTCTTTTCGTATTACGACAAATATGCCGACCTGATCCGCTTCTGGGAAGAATCTACCCTGAGCAACTGACGCTATTCTGATCGGAGTGTATCAGCCGGATTGGTATAGGCTACCTGCCAGCTGCGATATGAAATGGTAAGCAGGGAGATCAGGGCCGTTATCCCGAGCCCAAGAAAGAACACCATTACATTCAAATCAATTTTATAGGTATAGTTGTCAAGCCAGGTAGTCATCGTATACCACGCCAGCGGGGCGGCAAAGAGAAAAGCAATACCTACCAGCTTTATCACATCCCAGGAAAACATCAGGAATATCTGGGAAATGGTAGCTCCCATGACCTTGCGCACACCAATTTCTTTCAGCCGTCGTTCTGTCGTGAAGGCAATCAGTCCAAACAATCCAAGCATTCCGATAACAATTGCCACGATGGCAAAAAAGCTGAAGATCCTGGTCATATTTCGTTCACTTTCATAGAAATCCTGAATGTACTGATCGAGGAATTCATAGTCAAAGGTATATTCAGGATAAACTGATTTGTACTGTTTTTCAATCTGGCTAAGTGTTTCTTCCAGATTACCAGACTGTAATTTCACCCCGGCAATCCTGGCATTTCCCAGTCCTGACATAATTACAATGGGCTGTAATTCCTGCCTGGCGGAAAGAGTATGGAAATTCTCTACAACCCCGGTCACCGGCACACTATATCCCCAGATGTCCACCATGGTTCCCAGTGCATCTGCGGGCACATCAAAACCGGATTGCTGTGCCCATTTTTCATTAACCACAAGCCGGTTTATGGTATCCGAGGGAACCAGCCCTTCACCGGCTTTGAATGAAATGTCATAGACATCAAAGTAATCCTCATCACCAATTTTCACAGCCGTCAGCAACTCATCTTCCGTTCCGATGTCATAATCGGTAATGGATACACTCCCCGATGCCGGGGTGGCACTGATCATGGAAACCGAGGCTACGCCAGGCAATTGTTCCAATGCCGTTTTAAGGGCACTTTTACGGGAATTTTCTCCCTGAGGAATATTCACATTGACCACCGATTCAGTGGAAAAACCAAGGTCGAGCGATTCAACATAATCCATTTGAGCGATGAGCACAATGGTTCCTATAATGAAGAACTGGCTGATGAAAAACTGAAAAGTGACAAGCGATTTTCGGAGAAATGCCTCTTTCCTTCCACTGGTATTTACCACATTCTTTAACGCCAGTGCCGGCTGGTAGCCTGCAATCACCCGCGCCGGGTAAAATCCGGCAAGCAGTGTAACCAATGCCATCAAAAGCAACATGAACAGGACAAAGGATAAAGACAAACTGATATGTAAATCCGTTTCCAGCATTTCATTCAGCTCGAGCAGGAGCAGTTCGCTCAGCCCCAGCGAGATCAGGGCGGCAATCAGTACGGTGAGGAAGGTCTCCCCAAGAAATTGTCCGATCAATTGCTTCTTCCCGGACCCCAGGACCTTCCTGATCCCAATCTCTCTGGTCCGGCGCAAGGCCAGTGCCGTTTTCAGATTAACAAAATTCACACAGGCGGTAATAATCAGAAATATTCCCACCAGCAACATAGAAACCCTGCTGGCATCCGATACCGATTTATAACTGTAATTAACATACCGGTCATCGGAATGCCATTCCTCCAGTGGTTGCAATCTGAACTGGCGTTCATCCGGATCATCATCCGGAAAGTGCTTGGCGGCAAAGTCCGTTAGCTGGGCATTCACCGCTTCCATTGATTCTCCTTCCTCCAGGCGCAGGTAAAGCTGGTCATCACTGCTTACACTCCCCCAGCCGGTCATTTCAAGATAGGCTTCTTTGCGGGTAGCGTACGAAATCAGTAGTTGAAATGGCAGGTCCGAATTACGCGGCGCATTCTCCATGACAGCAATTACTTCATACCCCTCATCCTGATTCATGGTAATCACTTGTCCAACCGCATCCTTGCTGGCAAAAAGAATCTCCGCCAGATGCTCCGACAACACCACCTTTTTCGGAAGATCAAATTCAGCCACAGACCCTGCTTTGATCTCCGGGGCAAACAAGTTGAAATAGGCGGGCTCTGTGTAAGCTACGTCCTCGTTAACCTGTATATAATCATAGGCACCTTTTTCATCTTCCTTGCGAATCAGGTATTCGCGATGGTCAGCATTAATGAATACAGAATTTTCTACGCCGCTGATGTCCGTCCGGAAAGCATCCGGCAATGGCGGCATTACGCCTGGTGTGCCCCCTTCCCCCTGGCTGTTCCTGACATCTGTCACCAGCCGATACAACCTGTCTTTTTCAGGCAAGAATTGATTATAGCTTGCCGCGAAATTGAGGATAAGGTATATGATCACCGCACAGGTGATACCAAAAGCCAGTCCAGTAATGTTGATCAGCGAGGTAAGTTGCTGTCGGCGCATACTCCGCCATGCTGTTAGTATATAATTCCTGAGCATTTTAAATTTTTTGTTAAGTGTCTTTACGAATTACTTTAACCGGATTTATACGTGACGACCTCCATGACAAAATGATAACGATCATGGATGACAGAAAAAATGTAATCAATCCTGTAAGCAGGAATGGCATGAGGTTCAGCTCGGTCCTCAAGACAAACTCATTTAGCCATGAGCCGGAAATAAACCAGCTCAGTGGCAACGCTACCGCACAGGCGATAATAACAAGAAGAGAAAATTGGCGGAGCATCAAATGTACGATCTCTGTTGAAGAAGCACCAAGCACTTTACGGATACCTATCTCGCGCATCCGCTGACGAGAAGTTATGGCCACCATGCCCAGCAGACCAATCAGGGCAATCACCAACGCCAGCACCGAAAAAAGAATGAATAACTGGTTAAGTATCTGCTCTGAACGATACAGATCGTCAAAGGAGGTATCAAAGAAATAATAATTCATGGGTACTTCCGGCTCAAAAGCCATCCAGGTTTCCTTAATACTGTTCAACACCCCGGAAACATCCCCGCCTGAATAGCGTATCGCCACAAAGTCGCGGAATATAAAATTATCAAGGTATTCAATAATCAAAGGTTCAGTCTGCTCGCGGAATCCACGCTGCTGAAAATCTTCCATAACTCCACGTATGGTGACCAGGTGCTCATCATTCTCCCCTTCATTAATTACAACCTGTGCCCCCACCGGATTCTCCAGCCCGAGCATTCTGACTGCAGATTCATTTACCAGCGCCTGCCCATCCCGGCCCTTAACAAGCCCGTTTCCCTCAGTCATCCTGATCTTCATCGTACTCACGTAATGCTCATCCGCCTCATACCAGGTTAGTGGCGCCTGGCGATCTGTCCCCATGACCTTAACGTCCCTGATCTGGTATCTGGACAATGCCGGTAAACCCGTGGTAAACGAGGCATCGGTCACATCCGGAAGATTTACCAGTGATTCCACAAATGCCTGGCGCGACTCTTCAATTTCACGGTCGTTCTGGATGACCAGAACATTCTCCCGGTCAAAGCCAGGCTCATAATGTTGCATATAGGTCAGCTGCCGGTGCAGCGTGAATGTACAGGCGATCAGAAAAAGCGAAATGGCAAACTGACCAATAATCAGCGTGTTTCTCAAGACAGGTGCCCCGTTCCTGCTTTCTCCACGGATCAGGGAAGTCGGTTTACCACGCAGCAGTCTCCAGGTCGGGTAAAACCCGGAAAGCAGCGTACACAGCACCACCAGCACCGCCATGATCACCAGCATATGCGGACTCAGCAGCCCCGCAACAGACAACTGTACAGGATAAGCCTTATTAATGAAGAGCAGGGTAAGCTCCATGATTCCAACAGAGAGACAGAGTGCAACAAGTGTCTGCAGCAGATATTCTCCCATATACCTTCCAAACAGGGACCATTGAGAGGCCCCATGAATCTTCATGATCCCGACATTCCTGATCCTCGCATAAGACAGGGCTGTTGAAATATTCATGTAATTAAAACAGGCCAGAAAGATGACCAGTATCGCCACCCCTGACATTATCTGAAGGTAGTCTGCGCGGATTCCGGGTTCCATGGCATCGCGGTAACCTGTTTTGAGATGAACCTCCGTTATAGGTTCGGCGATAAACGCATAGGCGGATGCTTCCTGGCGCGACGATATAGCACCCTGTTTTAAAAGATAGGGAATCACCTTCTCATCCACGGCTTTACCAAGTATGCCATGCAGGTCCGGTGACTTACTTCGGACATACGTGTGCATCACATTCCACGTCCAGATATCATTCTCTGTGAATTCATCCCACATGGACACCATGATTTCAAAATCCATGTGAGACGTGTGCGGCATGTCCCTGAATATCCCGGTGATCTTCCAGAGTGTCCCGGCATCCTTCCCGCCAAGTACCAGCCTCCCGATCATCTCTTCCGGCTCCACCGGACCAAAATACTTTTTCAGCGCCGTCTCACTCAGTACGATATTCCCTGGCTCATTCAGGGCTTCCGCAGTCCCGGCAATCAGTCTCCCCTGAAAGACATTGAAAAACTGGTCATCGGCAATGTAAACATTCGTCTCACGAAAAACCCGGGTGGAATCATTGTCGGGCCTGAGAGTGAAATGGGACCAGTTGACAAGCCGGGTAACGGCCTCCACTTCCTCGTATTCATTCAGAAACGGGGCCAGCGGTGGTGGCGCAGTGGCGTAATGCACAAGGTCATTCTCTTCTGTCCACTCCGTACCTAAACGGTATATGTCTTCGTAATCATTCCAAAACGTATCATAATTACGCTGCTGACTAATGAAAAGCTGAAGCAACAGAAATACCGCCAGACCCAGCGCCAGTCCGCCCAGATTTATCAGCGAGTATCCTAAATGCTTCTTAAAAAACCGGTATGTCTCTAGTAAAAATTGCATGTGCGATTATGGAGCCAATCTCTGTGCCAGTAATTTATTATGCTGATTATCAGGTAATTACAATATATTTTCCGCCAAAGTGTATCATTATCGATACATAGGGATGTTTGATTTTGATACAATTCATTACCTTCGGATATGCTCAGGGCTAATATACTCATTGTAGACGACGATACGGATGTGCTGCAAACAGCGCAGATCATTTTGAAACAGGAATTCAGCCGGATTGATATCCTGGAAACTCCGCATGATATTCCCGGTCAGATCACACGTGAAAATTACGACGTGATATTACTTGATATGAATTTCAGGAAGGGGCTGAACGATGGCCGGGAAGGAATGTACTGGCTGGAGCGCATTCTTGAGATTAACGAAGACGCGGTGGTTATACTTATTACCGCTTATGCGGAAGTGGATCTTGCCGTAAATGCCATTAAAGAAGGCGCCACCGACTTTATCATGAAGCCCTGGAAAAACCAGAAGCTGATCGCCACTATTCATGCGGCACTTAAACTGGGAGATTCAAGGAAGACAATCCGCCGGATGCAGGACACGCAACACCATATTCAGGAATCGTCGGACCGGAATTTCCAGGATTTTATCGGCCAGAGTCCGCAGATCGGACGTGTACGAGAACTGATTGATAAAGTGGCGCAAACCGATGCCAGTGTGCTGATACTCGGCGAGAATGGCACCGGGAAGGAACTGGTGGCACGGTCAATTCATCGGTTATCGCCACGTCACGAGCAGGTTTTTATGGGGGTGGACTTAGGAGCCATTCCTGAAACGCTTTTCGAGAGTGAATTATTTGGTCATGTCAAGGGCGCATTCACAGATGCACGGGAGAATAAAGCAGGCAAGGTTCAGGCAGCCGGCGGCGGCACACTTTTTCTGGATGAGATCGGCAACCTGCCTGCCGCCGGACAGGTAAAGCTTCTGAGGACGCTGCAGTCGCGTGAAGTGACTCCACTGGGAGCCAACCAACCGGAGGAGGTGGATTTCAGGCTGATTTCCGCCACGAACCAGCCGGTGTATGAAATGACCGCAGATAAACGTTTCCGAGAAGATTTACTTTACCGGATTAATACGGTCGAGATTCGACTTCCGGCATTGAGGGAACGCAGGGATGACATCCCATTGCTGGCAGATCATTTCATGGATCTGTACCGGAGAAAGTATGGCAAGGCCAATATCGGGCTTGACAGGGAAACCCGGGACAAGCTTACCTCCTACCCCTGGCCAGGTAATATTCGCGAATTGCAGCATGCGGTGGAACGGGCGGTAATCCTGAGCGACGGAAATTCCATCACCCCGGGGGATTTATTTCCGGACAAGCGAACATCACCGGTCACCCGGATGAATTCCAGGACCCTGGAGGAGAATGAAAAGGAATATATTCAGGAGGTCCTGGAAAATAATGAAGGAAATGTAACCCAAACCGCTAAGGTTCTCGGGCTTACCAGAACCGCCCTCTACCGCAGACTGAACAAGTATGGGTTAACATGAAGTATTATTCCATTAAAATATTGATTCGTCTGGTCTTACTGACCATCGTGATTACCCTGACCCTGCTCGCTTTTATGGATGACCGGATTATTATCAACCGGTTTATTCTCCTTGTTCTGTTTGGAATTTCAGCGGGAGAACTATTCTGGTTCCTGCATTATACAAGCCGGCAGCTTACCCTCTTTGTCCAGTCATTGAAAAATGAGGACTATACCATCCGGTTTCCTTTCAAGGAAGGAAAAGGGGGTATTCATCAATTGAACAAAAGCTTCCAGGAAGTAATTCTCCAGGCTAGGGAAAAAAGGTCCGGTCAGGAAAGCCATCACCAGTTTCTTGAAATGGCATTTGACCGCCTGAACGCTGGAATCCTCAGTATTTCCCCGGATGATGAGATATACCAGATGAACCGGAAAGCCGGTGACCTGCTGGGTACAGGCAGAGTTCACAGCCTCCTGGCACTTGAAAAAGTCCACCCTTCGCTGGTGAAGCAGATCAGGGCTGTCGGCGATGAGCATGATTCTATTTTCGAATTACTTATCCGAAACCGGCCTGTAAGCCTGTCGTTACGTAGTACCCGGCTAAAAATGGACGACGTTGAATTTCGACTGGTCGTTTTTCATGACATCCGGGAGGCACTTGATGCCAAGGAAATAGAGTCATGGACAAGGCTTATTAGGATTCTCACGCATGAGATCATGAATTCGGTAACACCGATCGCATCGCTTTCGGAATCCATGCACAGCCAGCTTTTGCAGGATGGAAAAATAAAAGCCATCAATGACATCACGCCCTCGCAACTGGAAGACCTGACTTATTCCTTACAGACCATTAACCGGCGAAGTGAAGGGCTGCTTGTCTTTGTCGAAAATTACCGTCAGCTAACACGCGTCGGAAAACCATCCGTGCAATCGCTTGACCCGCGTGAATTCATCGGCCGGTTGCTTTCACTATTCAGCCAGGAACTTAAGGCAAAGAACATCCGGACAGAGCTGGACTTTGTAAACACCCGTCCGATTGAAGCCGACCCGGTCCTGGCCGAACAGGCCCTGATCAATGTACTGAAGAATGCCATTGAAGCGCTGGAGAATACTGCAAATCCGGAGATCCGGATTGAGCTTCGCGAAGAAAACGGATTTCACTGCCTTAAAATTGAAGACAACGGGGAAGGCATTTCCCGGGAAGAGCTAAAAGAAGTATTTGTTCCGTTCTTCACTACAAAAAATTCAGGTTCAGGAATCGGACTGAGTCTTTCCAGGCAGATTTTACATGCCCACGGGGGCACTATCCGGCTGGAATCAGACGTTAACAAGGGAACAATTTGTTCAATTTTTATACCTTTCAATAATTAATAACTGCCGATGGATCATTACAAGGTGCTGGAAGTGCGACCCGAGGCCAGTCAGGCTGAAATTAAAGCTGCCTATAAACGACTTGCCAAAATGTATCACCCGGACATTAATAAGTCCGACCGGGCACACGCTCTTTTCCAGTACATCAGCGAGAGCTATCAGATCCTTTCTGATCCTGCGCGACGCGCCGCCTATGACAGAAGCCTGCAGGTAGGATACCAGACAAGCAACCAGTATCCCCCGTATGAGAACAGGCAACGACCGGCTGCCGCGCACCGGCGCAATCCGGCGAGTTACCGGTCGGCCCCGCCCCTCCGGCAGGCTGATCTTGTGCGCCCGTACATGAAATATGCCTATGGAGTCGCATGGATAGGTTTTGCGCTCGCGATGTTACTGTTTATTGATTATGCGGCACCTTCCATGCACTCAGAGGAGACCCTCGCCCAGTCTTACGTACTTCCCGGGGCGCGGACCGGACAGGATCACGGCAGGTCTCAATTGATCTATACGAATGAAGGTACCCGTATGGAAGTGCAGTCGGGTATGAAAACGGTTATTCTTACCGAGGGAAGGATTTTGGTGGAGAAGACGTATATTTTTCATTTCCCGAAAAAAATTACGCTGGATGACGGTATAACCATGAAGCCAATAGTCCTGTTGCACGCTAACCTTTCTTTCTTTCCCATCCTTCTTTTCGTATTCAGCTCGCTCGCCTCCTTCTTCCGCCAGGAAGTTGTATTTGACTTCAATGTTTGCCTGGTTACAGGGGTTTTTCTGGTGATCACCATGGTCATGATCGTCATGACTACATAGATTTTCAGGGTGGTGTCTGGCGAACCAGACTAAATCTGGTAATTTTGTGCCTTCAACATGCAATGGTTCACAAATGGCACATTATAATTTTCGTGAAATAGAAGAAAAGTGGAGATCCTACTGGAAGGAGAATGATATTTACAAAGTCAGCAATGATTCGGATGCCCCGAAATACTATGTTCTTGACATGTTCCCCTACCCCTCCGGTGCCGGATTGCATGTGGGGCACCCCCTGGGCTACATTGCATCGGATATTGTCAGCCGTTTCAAGCGTCTGAAAGGATTTAACGTTCTGCACCCAATGGGGTTTGATTCATTCGGACTGCCTGCGGAACAGTACGCCATTGAAACCGGCCAGCACCCTGCTTTAACTACTGCCAGCAATATCAAGCGCTACAAGGAGCAGCTTCAAAACATTGGCTTCTCCTTTGACTGGAGCCGTGAAGTACAAACCAGTGATCCTTCGTTCTACAAATGGACGCAATGGATATTCATGCAGCTGTTCAACAGCTGGTACGATCAGGATGAGGACAAAGCCCGTGGTATAGATGAATTAACCGAAATCTTTGAGATTAAAGGGAACGAAAACCTACACGCGGCTTGCGATGAGGATACACCGGATTTCTCAGCTGAGGAATGGAGGTCATGGGATCAGAAGGAAAAGGATAAGATACTTCTGAAATACCGCCTCACCTACCTTGCTGAAATGATGGTCAACTGGTGTCCTGCGTTGGGCACGGTTTTATCCAATGACGAGGTCAAGGACGGGTATTCAGAGCGGGGTGGCCATCCTGTGGAAAGAAAGAAAATGTTACAGTGGATGATGAGAATCACCGCCTACGCTGACCGCCTGCTGACCGGACTCGACACCATCGACTGGCCGGAACCGCTTAAGGAAATGCAGCGCAACTGGATCGGTAAATCTATCGGAGCGGAACTCGACTTTGCCATCCTGAACCATGAGGAGAAAATTAAAGTATTCACAACTCGCGTTGACACCGTCTTTGGAGTATCCTTCCTGGTTCTTGCTCCGGAAAGTGAAATCGTCAGTGAGATAACCACTGATGAACAGCGCGGGGATGTCGACGGCTATGTTGCCCAGGCCATTAACCGCTCCGAGCGTGAACGCCAGATGGATGTAAAAACAATATCCGGAGTCTTTACGGGCGCTTATGCCATTCACCCGTTCAGCGGGGATGAAATTCCGATCTGGGTGGCTGATTATGTTCTTTCAGGATACGGAACAGGCGCGGTCATGGCCGTTCCGGCCGGCGATCAGCGCGACTATGATTTCGCCCGCCATTTCGGGCTTCCCATCATTCCCATTAACGAGCAAGCCGATATTAGCCAGCAGGCGGACCCCACCAAAGAAGGGGTGGTGATCAACTCAGATTTTCTGAATGGCCTGTCGCCCATGGAAGCCATGCAGCGGGGTGTTGAAGAAGTAGAAAAGCGCCAGATCGGCAAAGCGAAAGTTAATTACCGGATGCGTGATGCCATATTCACGCGTCAACGCTATTGGGGCGAACCATTGCCTGTATATTTCAAGGATGGCCTGCCCGAATTGCTGGATGAAGCACAGTTGCCTTTAGTGCTTCCCGAGGTGGATAAATACCTTCCTACTGAAGACGGAGATCCACCGCTTGGCAGGGCCGAAGACTGGAAAACAGAAGACGGGCACCCGCTTGAACTTAGCACAATGCCCGGGTGGGCAGGATCGAGCTGGTACTTCTTCCGTTACATGGACGCCGATAATGACAAGGAATTTGCAGGGAAGAGCGCTCTTGATTACTGGGAGAATGTGGACCTGTATATTGGCGGATCTGAACATGCCACAGGCCACCTGCTTTATTCCCGCTTCTGGACCAAATTCCTGAAGGACCGCGGCTATGTAAATGTGGAAGAGCCGTTCAGGAAACTCATTAACCAGGGAATGATCCAGGGCAGATCCAATTTCGTTTACCGGGTAAAGGAATCCGACACCTTCGTTACATTCTCCAGGCGCAAGGAATATGATACCATCGCCATGCATGTGGATGTCAATATCGTGGATAATGATGTCCTGGATGTTGAGAAGTTCAGGAAATGGAGACCTGACTTTTCCAATGCCGAGTTCATTCTGGAGGATGACGGGACGTACGTGTGCGGGCACGAGATAGAAAAAATGTCTAAGCGATACTACAATGTGGTGAATCCTGATGATATTGTTGAGCAGTACGGGGCAGATACCCTGAGACTGTATGAAATGTTTCTCGGCCCGATCGAGCAGTTTAAGCCGTGGAATACGAATGGCATTGACGGCGTTTTTAAATTCCTGCGCAAGTTCTGGAACCTCTTTCATGATGATCAGGATGAATTCTGCGTGACCGCGGAAAAGGCAACCGATCAGGAATTAAAGGTATTGCACAGGACCATAAAAAAGGCCCAGGAGGATATTGAGCGGCTCTCCTTCAATACAAGTGTGAGCGAATTCATGATTTGTGTAAATGAGCTTACTTCAATGAAATGTGATAAGCACGAGATCCTCGAACCCCTTGCTATTGTGATTTCGCCTTATGCACCGCACATTACGGAAGAGATCTGGCGAAAACTCGGGCATACGGAAAGTATTACCACGGCTGATTACCCGTTGTTTGATGAGAAATATCTCGTTGAGGAAAGTCATGAATACCCGATATCCGTAAACGGGAAAATGAGGACAAAAATGAGTTTTTCTCTTGACATGACCCGTGAACAGATCACCACTGAAGTATTGGCTTCTGATGTCGTCAGGAAATGGCTGGAAGGCAAGGAACCTAAAAAGGTGATTGTGGTACCCCACAAAATTGTCAATGTGGTGGTTTGATCACCTCCTGGTAAATTTTTCTGAGAGACTCTTTAAAAACCTGGCCGTTAAACCGTTTCTCGACGGCCAGCTTACCTTTTTCGGCCATTTCGCTGAATTCGGAAGGATTGTTGCAAATGATTTCCATTAATGATTGCAGCGCTTCCGGATCCTGCTTAGGCACTATCAGCCCATTCTCCCGGTGATGGACAACTTCCGGAATAGACCCTACTGCCGTAGTTATACACAGACAGCCGACGGCCATAGCCTCCAGCAGGGACATCGGTAGTCCTTCGTACAGCGATGGAAGCAAAAACACATCGCTTTCATTGAGTGCCTGCCACTTTTTATCACCACGGACAACTCCGCCGAATTCAAAACAATCACCCAGTTCATTCCTGCACTTCTCCGTGTAGTTCTCCGTAAGCGGTCCGTTTCCACAAAGTTTGTACCTGAAAGGAATGTTCTTTTTCTTCAAACCCTTCATGGCATAGAGAATATCTTCAAGTCCTTTGTAGTCATCAATTCTTCCGAGATAGATAAAGCAGAGCGGCGTTCGCTGCAGCTTTGTGGCTTTGGCAGGAACTTGTGAGAAGTCCAGGGCATTCTGCAGAATGTGAACCATCTTCATTCCGTATTTTCCTGTTAGAATTTCTTTCTCCGCTTTACCCAGAACGATGATCTGATCTGCAGATGTCAGCATCTGTCTCATTAACAGATTCGTAGCAAAATCTGGCTTGTAGGTAAAAAATTTCCCGCCGTGTAAATGAAGAACAACAGGTATATTATGTTTGCTGGCAATGCGCATAAATATACTGTCACGAAGCATGGCACTTCGCTCCAGGGCAGAATTAATATGGAGTACATCAATATCACCACGTGCCACCCTCTCCCTGAATTTCAGCACAATACTATAAAATTCCCGAAGTGCGGCAACTTTGCCTTTACCTTTCTCCCCGCTCCTGGCGAAGTATTCCATACCGGGAAATAGGGCAAGAGTAGTATTGGCCACGGTGATGATGCCTCCTAACCTGTTTGGGTCATAAATATTCGGACCAGCCAGAAGAACATTCATTTGTAAACGTCTTATTTTGAAGTGAATACGTATCGGGTCTCCGAGGTAAATGGCTTACCCGGATTAAGCCGCGTGGATGGGAATTCCGGGCGGTTTGGTGAATCGGGAAAGTGTTGTGTTTCTATGCAAAAAGCCATTCTCCGGTTATATTCCTTTCCTTTCCCCTGCATTTTTCCTAACGAATTAGCCGTATAGAACTGGAAACCCGGTTCAGTCGTAAAGACATCCATTGTTCTTCCTGATTCCGGGTCATGAACACTGGCGCAATGTAAAAGATCTTCCTCATCCTTATCAAGCACATAACAATGATCGTATCCACCGGCCGCCAGGAGGAGCGGATTATTGGTGTCAATATCCCGTCCGACCGCTTTCTTACTACTGAAATCGAAAGGAGTTCCCGATATCCCGATAATACGACCGGTAGGAATCAGGTCCTCGTCCGTTTCAACAATAGATTGCGATTTAAATTCTGCCAGGTGATCATGAATATCTGAATTGACCCCGTTAAGGTTAAAATACGAATGCTGGGTGAGGTTAAGAACTGTTGTGGCATCTGAAGCCGCGTCATATCGAATGATCAGTGAATCGTCTTCCGTGAGGATGTAGGTCACCTTAACACTGAGATTTCCGGGATATCCTTCTTCTCCGTCCGGACTGGTATACGATAACTGCAGGCCGGTACCCGCTTTTGCTTCAATGATTTCTGCGTTCCATACTTTACGATCAAATCCCTCTGTTCCGCCGTGAAGATGATGTTTACCCAGGTTCTTTGCCAGGTGATATTCCCTGCCATCAAGTGTAAAACTTCCATTACTGATCCGGTTGCCGAACCTCCCGATAATGGCACCGAAATACGGATGTTCATCCAGGTACTCCTCCAGGCTGTCAAACCCCAGAACTATATCACCTGATACCCCGTTTCGGTCAGGCACTTGCAATGAAGTAATAATCCCGCCGTAGGTAATCACTTCCATTTTCATACCATTTGCATTAGACAAAACAAACTTGTCTATAACCCTGCCGTCAGGCAATGTTCCAAAGGTGGATTTTTCCAGTAATGCATTCATAGGTAGCCTTTTTGGTTACGCCGGCCAAGCTACTACATATTTTTAAATAAACCTCAGGCAGACAGGAGGAAGGAAAGGTTAAAAAAATCCCGCACCAGCTGGCACGGGATTCTACAGTAAATCACAGGTTAGGAAATTTACTCGTATCGTAATGATTTCACCGGGTTGGCTCTGGCTGCCTGGTACGACTGATAACCAACGGTTATCCAGGCAATGGCAATAGCAATAACCCCTCCAAGGACGAATATCCAGATACTCATATCTATGTGGACAGGGAAATCAGCCAGCCATGTCTTAGTGATATACCATGCAGGAAAAATCGCAAGGAGGTAGGCAATAACCACCAGTTTTATAAAGTCGAAGGTCATGTTCCCGATAATATTCCAGACGCTGGCACCCAGCACCTTGCGCACACCAATTTCCTTTCTGCGTTGCTCTGCCATAAAAGAGGCAAGACCGAACAACCCAAGACAGGCAATCAGAATCCCCAGAGCAGTGAATATGGTGAAAATCCGGCCAAGACGCTGCTCCTCATTGAACAGGCTGTCAAATTGCTGGTCAAGGAAACTGAATTCAACCGGGTCACCCTGAGCCAGGAGGTCCCAGCTGGCCTCCAGTTCGTCAATGACCTGAGAGGGGTCCCCACTGTAACGAACATACATAACTCCATTGACATCATTCTTATCAAGCATCAGAATGAGCGGTCGCACATTCAGTTTTATTGATTCAAAATTAAAATCCTTCAGCACACCAATGACCTGCATGGATTTCGGATATCCGTCATTAAACGACATGATCCGGTTTTCCAGCGGTGATTCAAAACCAAATTCCCTCACCGCAGCTTCATTGATAAGGACGGCGGCGGTATCCGTAGGAAAATCTTTAGAGAAGAATCGCCCTTCCACAAGTTCTAGTCCGAGCGTTGACTGATAATCCTCGTCAATAAAATAGGTTCCCAGGATATGGTCGTCGTCTTTTCCTTCTTCCCTGAAAATGGTTGTGTTATTGGTGCCCGGAAGCACATTATTGGAGAAACTTGTTGCCTCCACCCCACTGAGTGAATTCAGCTTGTTCTGAAATACTTCAGCATTTACCCCGATTCGCTGCATGTTTTGCACCATGATCACTTTTTCCTTGTCAAACCCGAGGCTGCGATCACGCAGGAAGCGAATCTGCTGATAAACAAAGGAGGTGCATATCACCAGAAGGATAGAAATCCAGAACTGGAATGTAACAAGGAAACTCCGAACATTTCCGCTTCGCATACCACTCCGCAATTTGCCTTTCAGGGTTTCCGTTACCTGGAATGAAGTCAGGTAAAAAGCGGGATACGTTCCGGCCAGGATTCCGATCAGGATAATTATCCCTGCAATACCCGCTATAATCCAGGGTTGCAACAGGCTAATGAGACCAAGTTCCTTTCCGGCAATGTTATTAAAATAAGGCATGAGAATTGAAACGAATGCCAGCGCTACTATGGTAGACAATACCGCGTAAAGTACTGACTCAGACAGGAATTGTCCGACCAGCCGTTCCTTTGTAGACCCCATGGTTTTTCTCAATCCTACTTCCTTTGCGCGGCCGGCTGACTTGGCTGTCGAAAGATTCATAAAATTGATACACGCGATGATGAGGATGAAAACCCCAATGGCGATCAGGATATACACATTGTCTATATCTCCCTGCGGCTGAAACTCATCACCCACATCGGACCGCAGATGGACATCAAGCATGGGAATGGCGTAATAGCGGTAGATCTGGCCTTCCTTTTCCATCTCCTCTATGGTTTTACCCATAAACTCCTTTAACAGCGGAGAAATATTTTCATCTACAATCGGCTTTAAGGTACTGACCACCTGGTCGATATCCGTGCCGGGCGCCAGTTTGACAAAGCTCACATAACTGTTATTGAACCACGCCTGTTCAAGGTTGTTCATCCAGCCAAAGGATTCAATGGATAACAAGGCATCAAACCGCAGCTGGGTATTGTGCGGAACATTTTCAATGACTCCCGTGATCAGGTACTCGGTCCGTTCATCGCCGAGGGTTAGCGTCTTTCCCACGGATGATTCTCCGGGAAAATACTTCTCTGCCAGTTTTTCTGTGATGACCATCTTGTGTGGACCGGAAAGTGCCCCCTTTGGAGATCCTTCAATAAACGGATGCTCAAACACTTTGAAATACGTGGAATCTGCGGTCAGGATATTTTCCTCGGAATAAACCAGATCGCCCTTACGAAAGGTCCATTCTCCTGAAAAATCATTCAACCGGGTAGACTGCATAACACCGGGAATTTTTTCCACCATGGTGGTTCCCAGTACATTATTGGTCGTAACCGTATGGATCTCCTGGTCACCCAGTTTGCCATGTAGCTGAAGCCGGTAAATATTCTCCGCTTCCGGATAAAACTGGTCGTAAGTAAGTTCATCCACCACATACAAGGCAATGAACAGACATGCGGTTATTCCTGTGGTCAGTCCCAGCAGGTTAATGGTAGCAAAGACCTTATTCTTTACCATGTTGCGAAATGCAACCTTGAAGAAATTCCTTAACATGTTTCTGTCAGTTTAATTTTATTCGTCAATTACCGAGGGCAGATGCCGGGTTTACCAGCACTGGCAACAACCGGGTAAGACTTCGCTGATCCAGGGTCAATTCAGTTGACTCGCCATCGAGACGGGCTGTGACATGGAAGTCCAATTGAGAATAGGCATAAACTGCAGCAGACAATATCGATGCTACAAGTAAATTCCGGAGGACTACTGCAAAGGATATCCTTCGCAGCCATCCGGAAAGCTTTGTTTTAAATAAGGATTTCATGTTGTTGTTGTTTGAGTGACCTTGAAATGCCGTAGCGGATAAATTCCTAAATATGGAATTGCTCCTTGATATTCTCCGTAACCACCTTACCGTCAAACAAGTTGATGATACGGTGTGCATAATTTGCATCGTATGGAGAGTGCGTTACCATGATGATGGTAGTTCCCTCCTCGTTAAGCTCTGCGAGGAGCTTCATAACTTCTTCGCCATTTGCTGAATCCAGGTTACCCGTAGGCTCATCCGCCAGGATAACTTTCGGCTTGGCTACAATAGCCCGGGCAATCGCCACACGCTGCTGCTGACCACCTGACAGCTGTTGCGGGAAATGGTTTCGCCGGTGCATGATATTCATACGCTCCAGAACTTCTTCCACCCTTTGCTTTCTTTCAGCCGAAGGAACTTTAAGATAAAGCAGGGGAAGCTCAACGTTTTCAAAAACTGTGAGTTCGTCGATCAGGTTGAAGCTCTGAAATACGAACCCGATGGATCCTTTACGCAGTTGTGCGCGCTGACGTTCTGAATAACCGCTTACCTCATGCTCACCAAAGTGGTACTTTCCTTCTGACGGATTGTCCAGCAGGCCAAGTATATTCAGCAGGGTAGATTTACCGCAACCTGAAGGGCCCATAATTGCCACGAATTCACCATCTTTTATTTCGATGTTGATGTTGTTAAGTGCGGTGGTCTCCACTTCATCAGTGGTGTAGACTTTTTGTAAGTTCTCAATTTTGATCATGATCGTTCTTTTTGTAATAAGTTGTTGTTATCGTTTAATTCAGTACTAAAACTTCGTTATCCCCGAAATTATCATAGGAAGAGGTAACCACCCGATCGCCGGGTTCCAGCCCCTCGAGCACTTCGAAGTATTCTGTATTTTTTCTGCCAAGCCGTACTTCGCGCTGTTCGGCTTTGCTGCCGCCTTCGGTAAGCACATATACCCAATTACCTCCGGTATCCTTGTAAAATCCGCCGACCGGCAACAGGACACCTTCCTCGGACTGCCCGAGTTCGATCCGGAGGCGAAGTGATTGTCCCCTCCGCAGTCCGTCCGGAATGTCCCCGGTAAATTCCATGTCGACATCAAAACGGCCATTGGTAATGGTAGGATATATATAGGTGATTACCAGTTCATCTCCTGTACTTGTAACGATGGCCTTAAGACCTGTAGATATACGCGGCAAATAAATTTCATCAATGGGGGTGCGTACCTTAAAGGAGCCCTGCTTATCCACCTGTCCGAGTCGCTGTCCCGGATTTACCGCCATACCCTCAAAAAGAGGCGGGGTGGAAAGCTGTCCTTCTATAGGTGAACGGATGGTGAGATTATCCAGGATCTGCCCCACTCCTTCCAGGCTTTCCGTCATCCGTCTTTCTGACCTGTTCAACTGAACAAGCTGACGTACACGGGACAGTGAATCACTTTTATAGCTGGAATAGGTAAATTCCCGGCGCTTTAAATTATACCGGAAATCGGCCTCGGTTTGTTCAAACTGCTGTTTTGAAATCAGTTTCTTATCATAAAGCATTTTTTCGCGCTCGTACTGCGGACGTAATTTGCTTAATTGATTATCAATTTCTGCGAGCGTCTGCTGCTGCTGCAGGTCGTTCTGCTCCAGCGAAAGGCGTGTCTGCCGCACCCGGTTAATACTTTCATTCAGGCTGGCTTCCTGGCTCAGCACGCTAAGTTCCCGGTTCAGATTGTTCAATTCAACAATCACATCCCCTTTATTCAGCATGGCCCCGCTTTCTGCATGAACCGCCTTGATCGTTCCTCCCTCGATGGCATCCAGGTAGAAAGTTACGCTGGGCTCCACAGTTCCCGTTTGAGGTATATAATCCTGGAAAATTCCTTGCTTTACTTCTGCAATGGTTATCTTCTCCGGATCTACATTATATTTTGACCTGCGGTCCGCCCAGATGAACTGGTAAAGGATAAATCCAACCACCAGCGCGATACCACCGATGGTTGCGATCCGCTTAAATGTCCACTTCTTCTTTTTAATCTTTCGATCCATAATACTTGTTGTTCGAATACCCTTATGCCAACAAGTGTGCCAATACAAGAATCGTCTTATATTCAATAATTAGCCCGATTTTGCTGTTCAGTACCGTTCACTCACGAACGAATGCGTCCGAAATCGAACAAATTAACCGGACACAGGTTAGGAGCTTTAGCCTTAAATTCATAAATAGGAGCGATTCCGGGATTCGGTATCAGTTTTGATATTGTAATACCGGAGTTAAGATTGAAATAACATGACAGACACTAAAACCGGACGGATACTGATCGTGGATGACAACGAGGACCTGCTTAAGGCAGCACGTCTTTTTCTGAAGCGGCATGTTCAACAGGTAGACCTGGAGAAAAATCCGGAAGCGATTCCCGCTTTACTTAATAATGAGTCCTACGATGTCATACTTCTCGACATGAATTTCACCAAGGATGTGAGCAGTGGCAAGGAGGGATATTACTGGCTCGAACAGATACTCAAGATCGATCCATCTGCAGTAGTGGTACTGATAACCGCCTATGGTGATGTGCAGATGGCAGTGAAGGCCATCAAAGCCGGGGCAACGGATTTCGTTTTGAAGCCATGGGAGAATGAAAAACTGCTTGCCACTATCTTTTCGGCCATGAGGCTCCGGGAGTCCCGGATGGAAGTGGAGGAACTCAGGTCACGACAAAAGGAACTCTCGCTGAAAATCAACGAGCGTTACCAGGATATTATCGGAAAGAGCCCGGCCATGATGAAGGTTTTTGCCACCATAGACCGGGTGGCTGACACAGATGCCAATGTGCTTATCCTTGGTGAAAACGGCACAGGTAAGGAACTTATCGCCCGGGCAATTCATAACAATTCGTCCAGGCAGGATGAGATATTTGTCAGCGTGGACCTTGGTTCCATCAGTGAGACCTTGTTTGAAAGTGAATTATTCGGCCATAAAAAGGGCGCCTTCACAGATGCCCGGGAAGACAGGCCCGGACGGTTTGAATCTGCGGAGAACGGCACCCTGTTCCTGGATGAGATTGGCAATCTCTCAATGCCTCTTCAGACAAAGCTTCTTTCCGTCCTGCAGAATCGAGCTGTCAGCCGGGTCGGTGAAAACCGTTCACGGCAGGTAGACATTCGGCTTATCTGTGCCACGAATATGCCGCTGTACGACATGGTTAAGGAAAACCGGTTCCGGCAGGACCTCCTTTACCGGATCAATACCATCGAAATTAAATTACCCCCGTTACGCGATCGTCTGGAGGACATTCCTCTACTGGCGCAGCATTTTATCCGCCAATACAATCAGAAGTACGAAAAGTCCGTTAATAAAATTAGTGAGGCTGCCATGAGCCGTATGCAGAAACATCAGTGGCCCGGCAATATTCGTGAATTACAGCATGCGGTGGAACGAGCCGTCATAATGAGTGGAAGTACTGTCCTGCAGCCGGAAGATTTTAATTTGGGAAACAATTCAGGGAGTGTTTCTGCAGGCGACGAATCGCTATCTCTTGAAGAATACAACCTCGAGGACATGGAAAAAATTCTGATCCGGAAGGTACTTAAAAAATACAACGGTAATATTACACAGGCCGCAACAGCTTTAGGGCTGACCCGATCTTCCCTGTACCGCAGACTTGAAAAATATGGGCTTTAGAAATTTCCGTGTCAAGGTAATCTTCCGGGTATTCCTCCTGTGCATTACCATATTCACGACCATGTACACGCTTCTGGAACTGGAAGCGATATTTGCCTTTTTTGTTCTGATCGGACTTCTCGCCATTCAATTGTACGAACTGGTCTACTTTCTGGAAATGACCAACCGGAAGCTTACGCGGTTCCTGGAATCCATTAAATTCTCAGATTTCGTCTCTACCTTCACATCCGACAGTCAGCTCGGAAATTCATTCAAAGGGCTCAACCTTGCCTTTAATGACGTACTTGATGCATTCAGGGTTACCAGGTCTGAAAAAGAAGCCCACCTGCACTACCTGCATACCATAGTTGAGCACGTAAACACAGGCCTGCTGGCCTTTGACGAAGAAGGTTTCGTGGAGCTTCTCAATGCTACCACCAAGAAGTTGCTCGGAATTGTCGCACTTCGGAACATTGAGGAACTGATTGAAAAAAACAGCCGGCTTTACAAAGCGATTTTTGACTTATCCCCCGGAAAAAGCACGATTTATACCAATCACCGCAGCGAACAGCTGGCCATTCACGCCACGGAGCTCATACTAAAGGGCAGAAAAGTAAAATTACTTTCCATTCAGAACATCCAGCCGGAGCTACAGAAAAAGGAACTGGAAGCCTGGCAAAACCTCACACGTGTCCTTCGTCACGAGATCATGAATTCCATTACGCCAATAGCATCCCTGACGACCACCATGAAAACGATTCTGGAGGAAGATCTTATCAAAAAGGATGACCATTATGAGCTGGAAAGTGAATCTGCCGAGGATCTGAATGAGGGGCTTGCCACCATTGAAAACCGCAGCCAGGGGTTGATCCGATTTATTGACGCCTACCGGGACTATACAGCTATCCCGCTCCCGAAAATGAAAAAAATCAGGCTTTCCGATCTTTTCAGGCGTATTTCCACCTTACTAAAATCAGAACTGTCCTCCGGAAACATTTCGCTGGAGTCACACATTCTCCCGGAAGAACTGGAAGTATTTGCCGATCCGGAATTGATTGAGCAGGTCCTGATCAACCTGGTCAAAAATGCGATAGAAGCATCAAATGAAGGGGATACTATTTACCTCTCCGCCGCTTTGAAAAACCAGAAGCAGGTGCAGATTATTGTCGAAGATCACGGCGAAGGAATTATCCGGGAAGCCCTGGAACGGATTTTCATTCCTTTCTATACGACAAAAAAGACCGGCAGTGGCATTGGCCTCGCATTGAGCCGGCAGATTATGCAACTCCATAACGGCACACTGACTGCCGAATCTGAGCCGGGAGATTATACCCGGTTTATCATGCGGTTCTGAGAATTACCCCGGCAGGTAAGGCAACCATTCTTCACAATGATATCCTGAGAATTCTCTCAGGAACATCAGGTAGGTTGGTTTAAACGGTTTTGTTTTAAGCCTGAAACCAGCCTGATCGGGAGTGTAATCTCCCTTCCTGGTATTGCAGCGGCGACAGGCGGTGATCAGATTATCCCAGGAAGAGCGCCCTCCTTTTGATTTGGGAATAACATGATCCAGCGTAAGATCCCGTGAGGTACCGCAATACTGGCAATTAAAATTATCCCGTTTGAAAATATTCTGCCTGGTCAGTGAGACTCCTTTGTAGGGAATATGGACGTACCTCATCAGGCGGATCACCGCCGGCATTGGAAAGCTCTGGTCAATCGAACGCAAACGGTGTCCGTTGGCTGATTTTACAAGCTCGGTTTTCTTCAGGTAATTCAGGATGAATGCGCGCTGAACAGTGCAAATGGAGATAGGACTAAAGTCCTGGTTAAGAACCAATACCTTCTGCTTCATCACTTTAAATTAACCGGAACAGGTTCGAAAACAAAATCCTTCCCGAAATTTCAGGAGCGAAGAATGCGGCGAATTGAGTGAAGTGTATGGGTTTGTTCCCCTGTCTCAGCGTCGTGGATACCATCCTGCGCCATGCGGTCAATCCGAACAAATCCGGAAGCATGAATGATCTGATTCTCCGGTATAAGTATGCCTACATGCGTGATATTGCCTTTCTCACTATTAAAAAAAGCGAGGTCTCCCGGCTCGTATTCATTCAGGCTCTTCACTTCCCTGCCCTGCAGCACCTGTTGGGAGGCATCCCTGGAAATAGCGTACCCCGTAAGCCGGAAGACAATCTGGGTAAACCCGCTGCAGTCAATTCCGAAAGGCGACCGTCCTCCCCACAGGTAAGGCGCATTCAGGTATTTACGGGCGACACCTTCCAAAAATTCGAAATCGCGCCGCTGACCAAGGTTCTTGGCTTCCCCGTTGAAGGCCAGCTGTTCCTCCATCTTGAATAACTCGCTGGTAGAGATCGGCAATACACTTCCGATCACAATGGTGACTGGATTTTTCCTGAACAGAATACTGGAAGTGAGGTCCATGCACAACTTATATTCCGAATCATTGATCTGGTCAAAATAGGCTTCGGAAATAGCTGTATGCTGCCGGTGATCAATCCAGCCCGAGTAGCCGTCGTACTGAATCCGGATGCGGAACCACTTGCCATTCTCCGATATCTCATGAACCACGTAATGCTCACCGAAAAGAAGCTGGGTCACTATTTCACTCTGATCGGCGGGTTCGCGACGAACCGGCATGACCGACAGACGGCATATTCCTTTCTGTTCGCTGTTCATTAAAGTTTCAATCGGTCAAGTTGACGTTGCGTATCCTTCTCCTTGATCTTATCCCGCTTGTCGAACAATTTCTTCCCTTTCGCCAGCGCAATTTCCAGTTTAGCGAAACCGCGGTTATTGATAAAGAGCCGCACGGGTATTATGGTCAGACCTTTTTCATTCATTTTTGATTCCAACCGCTTAAGCTCTTTACGGTGCAGCAGCAGCTTCCGCTCCCTGTCCGATTCGTGGTTATAAAAAGAGCCCTGGCTATACGGACTGATCCTTACCCCTTTGACAAATAATTCTCCTTTTTTGGTAAAGTAGCAATAGCCATCGGTAAGGGTAACCTTGCCTTCACGTATTGATTTGATTTCCGTTCCTTTCAGGACAATACCGGCCTCATAGGTATCTATAAATTCATATTCATACCTTGCGCGCCGGTTCTTCACCTGAACCGAATTGGAAAAACGTGACTCTTTTGCACCCATAAGATTCAAAGTTAGTAAAAGAAAGTTACTCCGTAAATCGAATCGTGCGATTCATTGGATATTCATCTGCCTATCTTCAGGCGTGCAGAGGGCGTGCTTTCCAATCCGGCAAAGGCGCCCGACCTGAATTTATAAAAGGCTGCCATAGCGATCATACCGGCATTATCCGTACAATATTCCATGGCTGGAATGTAAATATTCCATTTATGGACCTTGCGCTCCGATTCCAGGCGGCCCCTGAGACCTGAATTGGCTGAAACCCCACCGGCAATGGCAATTTCACGAATACCGGTTTCTTCACTTGCTTTCACCAGCTTTTCCATGAGCATATTGATGAGACTGTTCTGTATTCCCGCACATATATCGGCAAGATTTTCCTGAATAAAATTCTCATTCTCCTTTAAATTACGCTGAAGAAAATAAAGGATAGCCGTTTTAATCCCGGAGAAAGAAAAATCAAGTCCGTCGATATCTGCCGGTGGAAAGGTAAACCGGTCCGGATCTCCCTTAGCAGCATATTCATCAATAAGCGGTCCGCCCGGGTAAGGCATCCCAAGAAGCTTAGCCGATTTATCAAAGGCCTCTCCTACGGCATCATCCAGTGTTTCTCCGATTACCTTCATAGACAAGTAATCTTCCACCACTACCAGCTGGGTGTGCCCTCCGCTGACTGTCAGGCAGAGGAACGGGAAGACCGGCCTCGGGTCGTCAATGAAATGCGCCAGTATATGTGCCTCCATATGATTGACCTCGATAAGCGGAATATCCAGTGACAAGCTCACTCCCTTGGCAAAACTCGACCCTACCAGCAGGCTGCCCAGAAGACCCGGACCGCGGGTGTAGGCAACAGCATCCAGGTCATTCATCGAAATCCCTGCCTCTGCAAGCGCCTGGTGTACAACTGGCACGATATTTTGTTGATGAGCCCTGGAGGCCAGTTCGGGCACGATACCGCCATATTTTTGGTGCACTGATTGCGTAGCTACAATATTATTAAGTACTTTACCGTCTTTAAGTATTGCAGCGGATGTATCGTCGCAGGATGACTCTATGGCAAGAATCGTTATACTCATATAGAAGTTTGGAATTTGGCGCAAGTTATTAAAAAACGATTTGTCAAGGTAATTTTATGGGTCCTGCTTTCATTTTTCCTGTTGTTGGCTTTACTCGCAGGACTGATACAAATTCCGTATGTCCAGAATCGCATTGTCGGCTATTTATCAGAATACTATTCCGAGCAGACCGGGTTTGCTATCTCACTGGATCACATCAATATTGACTGGTTTGACCAGGTCAAGGTGGAAGGACTACGCATTGACGATCCGCTTCAAAATGAGATGGTCCATGCGCGCGAGGTACTGATCGATTTTTCCATAAGCTCGCTCATTGATAAATCAAACCGGAATATTGACGAGATCATTATTGATTCTGCCAGGGTCTACCTCACCAAGGTTCCCTATAACGATACTACAACAACCCTTAATATCACCGAATTTGCCAGGCGGGTAAAAGCGCTGATCCGCCGGCAATCCAATACCAGGAAATACCTAAGCGTGGATAATGTTGCCCTGAACAATGCCCGCTTTGTTTACAATAACCAGGAGCAGGATTCCATTACCAACCGTTTTGATTACTTCCATTTTACCATTGATGACATAGACGGCCGGTTTGAGAATCTTCAGTCCATGAGCGACACGCTGGCAATGGATGTTAAGATGCTGCGCGGGTTTCAGCCGGATATGGATATGGAGATCAGGGACATGCAGTCATTCTTCCGCGTATCACAGGCTGCCATGGAATTTTATGGGCTGGACCTGAAAGTAGGCAATTCCAGGATACGTGATACGGTCCGCTTTACCTACAACAACACCGCCGAGCTCAGTGAATTCAATACAAAGGTTTCAATAGCAGCCCACCTTGAAAATACCGTAATATACAGCCACGATCTGGGACATTTTGCCAGTTTTTTTTCCGGGGTGAATGATTATTACC
>JAUILA010000011.1 GCA_030432655.1 Bacteroidia bacterium | reverse complement strand
TACCACATTCCCACACTATGGAGAAAATCTTCGAAGAGATTTTCCGGTGTGGAAATATGGAAAACTCAACGAACGGTTGTAAACTTAAAAATCAAGGAAAGCTGTCCTAACTATTGGGGGATGCTCAAAATGGAAGGTTTTTCTATCATTATAATCGTAAGTAATCTTATTAGTTCCTTTTCCAGATTGGCTTGCCTATATGTATTGTCACACTGACTATGAGTCTCATAAATTCAAGGAGTATGGCAATTGCAATTAGAATTCGAGAAAGTAAATAGTAATTGAAGAAAAGATTTAAATAAACTATGAATCCGAATGTCAGAAAAATGAAGGCCAATCTTAAGGGAAACTGCACATAATAAATCTTAATCCCAGTTAATTTACCCTTCAATAAGAAATAGCCTGAAACTAAGAATGAAACTATAAGTGCTACCTGTATGAACACAAAAAGTGAATCTGCTAAACCAGTGGTAGGCATTTTTATTAATTGTCTCAGTAATTGTATTAGCAGAATGAAATTTAGGAGGTCAAGGGTGCCAAAAAATGAAAGCGCTTGTTGCTTATGAAATTTAGTCATTCTGTAAATTAATTAAGCATGGTATTATTTTCAATAATCCAACCAAACCATCTGGCCTGGAATAAGAAATTCTGTTCTTAAAAATCACTAATTATTGCTATTGTTATACTGTGGACTTGTGGGTAATTTGAAAAATTATCCATAAATCCACAGTGCCTTTTTGAAATCCAAGTCGCGCCGGATTTTCGTTTTTTGAGTCAAAAAACACATCTTGCTATGACGTCTCAAAATTGGACTGGATCTGTGGAACAAATATTTGGGCCAATGTCATGTTTGCAAATTTTGGTCGGGATTAGGAAGATTTTATTTACAACTATTACTCGTTATGCATAATACACTGAATAGATATGGAACAAGAAAACGAGCTTAAAAAACTAATGAATCAACTCGAAATTATGGTCGAAACCGTTTCTAATGATCCCACCATACAATATCCTGAATTAAGGCGAATTCTCAGGTTTATAAACAAGGTTATTTTAGTCGTTGATCAAGCTTTTCAAGACGTTTTAAATACTTTTGACGGTTTGAGATATGTAACTGATAAGGAAGTTCAATCGGGAGATTTAAATCTTTTAGTTGAAGATGTTGAGTTGTTACGTAAGCGTGACAGATATCGAGATGTAGAGTACATATGTGGACGCCTTTATACATTGAAAGAAATTTTTCATCAACAAATAAAACCTGTTATTGATAAACAGGCATATAATTTGGATGGCTGGAAAGAAGTTTTCTGGCTAATTGAAGATAGAGAAGGGAAAATTATAATGATGGTGGATAAACTGATTTGGGACATAAGGAATACCATTATAAAATTTGAAAGTAATCAAATTACACTTGAAGAGCTTAAAATCAAAGCTAATGATAGTTACCATCAGCTTAAATTTTCAATCGAGGAGTTACATAAACTTAATAATAAAATAATGGGCTTCTCGGGGGAAGCAGGAATCATGGAACTTACAAGTATTGGCGATGAGAAAAGAATTCAAACAATTACTATGAAACCAATTAATAATCCTTGGATTTCAGGATCCTTCTACCTCCTAGCTGCTGTAATCGTACTTACTTTATTAATGGTAATTGCCAAAATGATTTCACCATTCGCGTTACCGATTATAATTATTGGTGGTCTTATCATTTTTTCAATCATTGGTGCTTTCCAACTAAAAAATGATGACCGGCTTTCAGACAAATCGTTTATATCATTGATGGGGCTGACATTCAAACAAATACCATTTATAAGATCAAATAAGGAACAATAAAACTATGTAAAACAAAACCTTTTCTAAATGTCCTTAGGGACACTGTACATAGCCAGACTGATGGGTTCAATTTTTACAAAACACTAAAAATTATTAACATATGAATGTTGAGGATATTTTTTTAAAATTTGCTAATGGTGGACAAAGAGATTTCTTCTCTTTTGAGACTTTCATTTTAAATCTTCTAAAATATCATATTGAAAATCAAGACAAGAAATTTGCACTTGTCGAAAGTCCAAGAGGAATAGGTGACGCATTTGCTGAAGAAGGGTTTGATAACTTCAAAGGCCATACATTAATTGATGTAAAATACAGTTTGCATAGACTACCTTCAAAGGTATTGACTGACCAATATGTACATCGTTTTTCAAGATTAGACAAACAATCTTATTTCTCAAATCTTCTAATCATAAATTTCCAGGCAGTTCCATCTAGGACGGTTTCGAGAATGATCGATGAACTTTCTTCAATAAACCCAAAATTAAAAATTTCAATCTGGGGGCCTGAGGAAATAACCAAATTGGCAAATAAGCATAAGAAGAAAGCTATAGAAATTGCGAACAATTTATTTTCACTTAGACTTGAAAATGCAGTTACCAAGGAAGCAGGTGATTGGGAAAAGGAAAGAGATGAACAAATTGAACTACTCAAAGAATGCTATGAAAGAGGACAATTTTCAATGTTTTTAGGGGCTGGAGTTTCAAGCAGTGCTGGGATGCCAGACTGGAATACCTTACTCAATTCACTATTTGTATCTTATTTAACGAAGGAGTTCACTCAACAAACGAACATCTCTGACGATGATATTAAACAAATTGTAGAAAGACTAAACACAATTGACGAGCCTTCTGCTTTGATGGCTGCTCGTTATTTAAGAAAAGGTCTTGCAAAACAAACTACCGAAATTAAGGAATTCACAAAGACAATTACAGACAATCTCTACAAATTAAGAGATGCAAAAAAAAGCCTGAATTCTGAGTTAATTTCGGGAATTTCCAACCTTTGTATGCCAAGGAGGACCGGAGCAAAAGTTAGAACTGTAATTACCTATAATTTCGATGACCTAATCGAGAGACAGTTAAATTCAAAATCAATACAACATCATAGTATTTATAATGACAATGAAGCATTTGATCCAGATGAACTACCAATTTACCACGTTCACGGTTTTCTTCCTGAGGATACACTAAAATATGAAGGTTTAGAAAAAAGTACTTTAGTTTTTTCTGAAGAAGGCTACCACCAAATTTATACAGATGCTTATCATTGGTCGAACTTGGTTCAACTGACAAGTTTAAGAGAGAATAACTGCTTAATGGTTGGTTTGTCGTTAACCGACCCGAATTTGCGTAGACTTCTTGATATATCAGCAAGAAATATTGAAAGACCAAGACACTTTGCTTTTATGAAAAGATTATCTATTGAAAATTTTGCCTTTTCCGAGATAGATGAAAAGAAACACCAATTTGTTAAAAACGTCAAAGGGGCTGAGGAGTTCCTAAATCGACATCATAAATTAAACGAAGAGATAATGAAAGAATTAGGTGTGTCTATAATTTGGTTTACTTCATTTGATGAAATTCCTAAAATCCTTACAAGGATATATAACTAAATAATTGCACCCAACTAAGTATATTGGGTATAGCGAGGTGAACTTCTGCCAGTAAGGCTTTCGGCTTCGCAGCTAGCTTTGGATTTGGTGTATGGGATAAGTTTCTGAAATCGTCAAAAGCCATATTCAAACCATTTGATTCATTAAAATGATTACAGAATAATCTACCGACTAATTTTCGAAAATCAAATCGAATGGATGAAAGCCAAATAGAAATATCACTTAAAAACCTCTTCCCTAATGCGGAAATGGGATTGCGTAATATTGGTTTTCTGTTTGGCGCTGGAACGTCATATGCGGCAGGCTATCCTTTAACATGGGAATTGACCAAAAAAGTACTCCAGTCCTTGGGACAGGATCAACTTGATTTGTTGAAATCGATACTCAGTAAAGAGGATTTAGAATTGGAATCTGAAACAGGTTCTCCTGACATTGAGGTTATTTCAGATATTCTGAACAAGCACAAGAATATTGGAGGAATAGAGAAGATTGAAACTCTGATTTCTGATGTAAAATCGAATATCATAAACTGTTTGAATTCCGTTACTGAGGTAAATTATGAATACCATTTGCAATTTTTCCAAGCTATTAAGAGGAAGCTCGCCAACTCCAAAACAAGCGTTTGGATCTTCACAACAAATTATGATTTAGTACTAGAGACTGCAGCTGCTATGGCAGGATTACCAGTGGTTAATGGGTTTGAAGGTGTTAATCTTAGATATTTTGATATAAGGAATCTCAGACTTCAGCGAGGGTTGATAGCAAACAGCAAGTTCGAGCCAATACCTGAACCAACAATTAGAATTGTTAAACTACATGGATCAATTAGCTGGATGAAAGATCAGGGAACAATCTTTGAAAGATTCACTAAAATTGACAACAGTAATCCTTGTTTAATCTTACCTCAACGCACTAAAGTTGTAGACACTTTGGAGTCGCCTTATGACAGTCTATTTCGCTACACCAGTGAAATCCTTGGTACCAATTGTGAGTACATCGTTTCTTGTGGATTTAGCTATAGAGATCAACATATTAATGAGCATTTGCTAATCCCTAAACTTCGATCAGGCAAGATTAATCTCTTCGCTTTATCAAAGGAAATGAACGATGACATCCAACGTTTGTCACAATTTGGAGCGTTTAAATTCGGGTCTGAGGATTCTATAAAAACTGGAACTTTCACACTCGACGAAGGGACTGATCTCTGGGACTTTAAAAAATTGGTAAACCTAATCTCAAAATAGATATGCCACAAGAACAATATATTATTGGAAAAACAGTAGGCGTAACAGGCGACCAAGTACTTGTCGAATTACTAGATCACAAGGTAGATGATCAAGTTCAGCATGGTGTACCCGACAACATGAGTATTTCAGTTACTCATGAAAATGAAAAAGTGCCTCTTCTCATAGGTCAACCTGGTACATTTATTTCTATCGCAATTCCGAATGGATTTTTGCTTTCAATAGTGACGAACATTCACATGAAAGAAGGTAAACTGTCAGTAACTGAAGTTAAGACTGCTGAAGCAATAGAACTGTACCCTTTAGACTCCCCTTCAAGATATCTTAATGTACTTCCAATTGGTACCGTTAGTTCCTCGGGCGAATTCGAACGCGGTACTGATGTGTTTCCAACCGTGAATAGTTCTGCTTTCGCAGTTCTTCCATCGACAATCAACAAAATCTATGAATCATTTGCCGAAGGAGTATTTTCCATTGGCAAATTGTCTTTGCTTCCAAGTCAAGAAGCTAAAATTAATCTTGATTCTTTTCTCTCTAGGCACGCTGCAATCCTGGGACAGACAGGTGGCGGTAAGTCTTGGACTGTAGCCTCTATTTTACAAGAAATTGCAAAATTTCCTCAATCAACTGTTGTACTACTTGATTTGCACGGTGAATATAAAACGGCATTCAATGTAGATGATGTTGACTATGTAGATGTCAAAGAGTTGGAATTTCCCTATTGGTTAATGAATAGCGAAGAAATCATAGAACTTATGGTAGATCGTCAGGAAAGTGCCGCTCCCAACCAAATTGCCAAGTTCAAGGAACTCCTACAAGATTCGAAAGAAAGTCATCCGGAAAACGCGAATCTTTCAATTCCAAAAATCACAATAGACACACCTGTATACTTTGATTTTGATTCTATTATTTCAGAATTCAGATCACTCGATGTGGGAACCAAAATTGGAGCTTCAGGAAAATCAATCAAAGGGGATTTTAATGGTCAATTCACTCGGCTACTAATGAGGATAGATTCTCGCTTAAATGACAAGAGATACGATTTAATTTTCAAACCAAAACGGTACAACACTTCCGCATCTATGAAAGACCTCTTTATGAAATTACTTGGAGAAGGCAGCGTTCCTAAGAAGATCACTGTATTTGATTTGAGCTCAATTCCATTTGATGTTCGGAATTCGGTGATTTCTTTAATGATAAGATGCTTATTCGATTTCAGTTATTGGTATCGAAGAGTCAACTCAAAAGCTTACCCAATCTCAATCTTCTGTGATGAAGCGCATATCTACTTAAATGAAAAAGAGAGTTCGACAACTGCTTCAAGATTGTCTGCCGAAAGAATCGCCAAGGAGGGTAGAAAGTATGGGGTGAGCTTAACTGTTATAAGTCAAAGACCTCGGGAAGTTAGCTCTACAATTCTATCACAATGCAACAGTTTCCTTTGTCTTAGAATTTCTAATCCTGATGATCAATCTTATGTGAAAAGTCTTTTACCGGACTCCATGAGAGGAATTGTAAATATGTTTTCTAGTCTCAGAAGAGGTGAAGGGATTCTTTTGGGCGATTCGGTTATCATGCCAACGAGAATAAAAATCAGAAGGCCAGATCCGGAGCCAGACAGTGACGACATCTCATTCTACAAACAATGGAATGAAGCACACGAAGAAATTGATGTAGATGGTGTACTTAACTCATGGAGAAAACAAGAGTAAGATACAAGAAAAACGAAAGTATATCAAGGTATATAGTGCAGATCCTTCGGGATACGCACCATATACAATACCATTACGCACAATTTATAAAGCTATGATAGTATTAATATTAGGCATTGCTGGAGCATCCGTTAGTCTGGTTCTCTGATCATTGACAAGAAAAAAGATAAAAAAAGAAAAGTTATTTTGACTCTAGCCACTACCGGATTTCTGATATTTTTAGGACAACAATTCTTAGGTTATTTCTCCTCAAGAGCGAGTGATGAAATTTTCAAAAAACTTGATGAAAGAACTAAGATAATAAAAGCTAAAACAACACATATTGATTCAAACGTCTCGGTTCTTCAAGTTTTAATCTCAAAGTTGGATAACACAAGTGCTGATAAAATTGGAATTGAGGTTAAATCCCTAGATGATTTGGATAACCTTCATGCATTTGATAAGGGAAATCCAAAAGCTTGGGAACAATATCATAACTGGCTAAAAAGCCCATCCAAAGGAAAGAAAGCCCTAAGGCTTACTGTTAATTATAACAAGCATTATAATTACTCTTTACTCTTATTGTATCTAATAACTGACAAAGAAAACTCACAATTTGTTAGTAACAAAATTAGATCATTTAGCAGTTGGTCAAACTTTCCTCACTCTGGTGATTGGAGGGTTATAAATTCAGTATCCCCCTTTGTGATATGGTCGTATTTGAAAATTCAGAGGGAAATGTATTAGGTTTTGCAAGCACAAAGGAGTTTCTGTCAAATCTTAACCAGTTAACAGATCGAAACGAATTTGAACTTGCTTTGAATTCAGAACAAGAAAATTTCACTTCATATGCAACAAAAAATTTGACTTCATTTCATATATCAGCAAAAGGCAATTCGATAGAAGAAATAAGTGAATATATGATTAAGGAAAATTTGAGTCAGACAGTCTCGGATATCGATTCAGAGAGATATTATTTAAATCTATCCAGCCTATTCGAATTAAGATAAATTTGCCTAACAAAGGCTATGAATGAATTGGACCTTTTTGAATCAGTCTACTTTCATGGGGATTGAAAAGTACACCACAATTTTAAATTTAAATCAAGGCATGGCAATGTGCGAGGTGAGATGTTAGTGCTTTCTATCCCTTCTCTTCATGGCATTATATCCAATTCTTGCAAAATTCTAAATACCATTGAAATCGATATAGAATAAAATGATTTCTTTTTTCTTTTCACCAGCAACCATTACGCACTATAAAAACTGGGCAAAAAATGGGCAAATCAAAAAATTCTTTCGATATTCAGAAACAGTAGGAAAGAAAAAACCCTCATAAATCATTGATTTACAAGGGTTTGAGGGAGAGCCCCCTGCCGGGATCGAACCAGCGACCTACTGATTACAAGCGAGCTCCAACATCTATTTTAAAATACCTTAAAAATTCATAACTAACTGATAAACAGTTATAAATATGTTTACTTGGGTTAATCTTAATTTATTAGAAAACGTTAAAAACCAGAAAAAGTGTTCAAAAAGTGTTCAAAATTTTCTTGTGACTGACCGCAGATGAGTGTAATTTCCATAATAATTCCACTCGCTTATGGCCAAACTCACCCTGCTTCCCGACCCTCGGTACACTTCTGCAGAATCTCGTCCTGTTGTTATCCGGATCTCCCATCTTCGAAAAGTTAATTACGTTAAAACGGGATACTCCGTCAAGCCCTCACTGTGGAACCATAAACAAAGCCAGTTCAAATCCACCTATCAGAATTCGGTAAAGGCAAATGCACGGGTACAGAAACGTCTGGCACTTGCCCAGGAAATACTTTCTGAGCATTCGGCCATTCTCCCTTCACTGACATCAAAACAGATCACCTCAATTATCAGAAATCGATTTGAGGAACTTGATGAAAGCAAGCTCTCCAAACAAATCACTATTCAGCAGACCGGGTTGCTCAGTTATGGTCAAAAGGTAATCGATCGTTACAAGAAAGCCAACCGGTTTGGAATGGCCCGCTCGTTTGAGGACTGTTTGAAATTCTTCCGAAGATATCATGACGGACAGGATATTCTGTTCACCGATATCGATACAACCTACCTGGAGGACCTGGAAGCAGATTACCTGGGTAGAGGCCTGAAGATAAATGGCCTCAGCACGTATTTGCGTTCGGTTAGACGCTTTTTTAACCTGGCAATAAGGGACAAGTCCACCGAGGTAAATGAAACGCACTATCCGTTCGGGAGAGGCGGGTATTCAATTCGAAGAGAAAAGGCTCGAAAGAGGGCAGTGAAACTTGATGTTATCAAAGCACTGAGAGAGTTGGAGATACCGGAGGATTCCGGACTATGGCACCACAGGAATTACTTTCTGTTCATGTTCAACATGCGCGGAATGAATTTCATTGATCTTTCTTTTCTTTCAAAAGCCAATCTTTATGAGGACCGGATTCGGTACAAACGGCATAAGACAAAACGAGGACAATCCACAAGGGAATTTAATATTAAACTGACATCAGAGGCGCAGCGAATTCTGGATTATTATGCCAATGACGAATGTGATCTATTGTTTCCCATTCTACATGATGTCATTGACAGCAAGGATAAAAAATTGATCTATGACACTTACATGAGCCGATTGTGTAATCATAACCGAAGACTTCGAGCGATTGGTAAGGAGCTGGGTTTAACTGAGCCTCTAACTACCTATGTAGCCAGGCATACTTTTGCTACTGCGGGGCTGCAAAAGGGAATAAGTAAAGCGCAGATAGGGGATATGCTAGGGCATGCAAATTACAACACCACCGAAGCTTATTTTGAGGATTTTGACACGGAAGTGTTGGATCAGGCAGCGGATATTATTCTGAATGAATGATATAAAGATTTTGTGCTTGTGAAAAGAAAATAAATTTATTTAGCAAAAGATTGACGAATAAAGACAATTTAGAAAATATAGGTAATCTATTTTTTCTTCGGGTTATTATAAATTTTCGACAATTATGTGTCATATAACGTTCATAAGCACGATCCATAAGGAGATTGGGAAGTGCAATGCGGATGAGTTATACAAGATCATCGCCAAGATAAGTCCGGAAGTCATTTTTTTGGAAGCGATTGATGAAACTTATTCAGGATATGATGAATTTTTGTTTTCGACATATGGAGAATATCATAAGAAACTGGAACTAAGCGCAATTCAGAAGTATAGTCATTATAATTCTTTTCAATATGTTCCAGTATGTGAAACTGGTTTATCAGATGCTTTTCATGAAAAGATCAAATTAGTATGTCAAAATAGAGCACTACAAGAAATGATAGACAATTTCAATTACTTGGCCGCCAAAAATGGCTTTGAATTTCTCAATAGTTTAGATTGTATAAATCATCAAGAAGAAATGCGTGCTTTAGAACGCCAAATTTTGAATAATAGTGAGATGGATAAAAAAATTAATGAAGACATTGAGGCCTACGAAAATCCAATGATTAGTAATATCTATCAATTTTTTAAACACAATTATTTCAATTCAGCAATTTTTATGTGCGGAGCTGCACATAGGAAGTCAATAATTGAAAAAATAGAAAACCATAAGAAAGTTGAGCAAGTGAATTTGACTTGGACTTTATTTGAAAATTCACCAAATCTCCGGTAAAAACACCCAATACCTGTAAATGAGCCAGCTACGTCATGCTCAGATAAATCGATAAGGAGTTACAGGTTTCTTTAAGGAATTATTAAGTAAAGGTTTACCCACGAATAACGGTAGTATGAGATAATGGCAGACTTGAGAAGGCATTGCCTTACACATTGGTGATGGCATCAATGTTTTTGTTTTATTATTCTTTTGGCATCCATTTTTGAAAGCGCTTCCTCTAATCGGCCAAATATTGAAAAGGCATAGTTGGTTGGAACATTCTTTATTAATTCAATTTCTTGGACATTAATATTTTTAAAGGATTCAACACCACCTCCATCAACTAATCCAGCAGAAGAAGCTTCATTTAACTGGAAGGAAATTGATTCGGTCATAAGGAATTTGCTCTCCAAATGCGAGCACAAGCCTCTCGTCTTGTTTTCTTTTACTGGTAAAGCAACATTTAAAAATTCTCCTTTTGATAAAGAATTCTTGTAGTCAATATGAGTAGTCTGGTATGAAACACCGTCTATCCTGTCATTCTTCCGAACCCATTGTAAGAGAAGCTGAGGTATAATATATTCTGGTTTAAAGTAATCTTCTGGTGTTCTAACGCGAACAGAACATGCGAAAACAAGTGGCCAAATCATTAAATATTTATAATAGTCGTATGAGTCATTATTATTTTTCGGTGGTGAGAGGTCGATGACCTTTAGAATATCAGTATTCGTAACCCTAACAATTTGGAAATCACTAAGGCTCGGTCTGCTTAACTCTTCCCAACAGACATATGATGAAGTTCCAAGGTAAAGCGAAGGAAATCCAGGAATACTGAATCTTTGTGTTTTCACTTTACCTCTCAAATTAAAAGGAATATGAAAGAAGTGCTCAGGCTTTAGAGGATAATTTAGTTTGTGAATTCTTATGCGGTAGAAATCCGTTTTGGTTTGAAACTCTCTAATATTTAAGATTTCTTCAAAGTTCTTGATCTCACTTGTTAACCCAAATTCTAATTCAGAAAGTGCCGATGCAGGCTTTCCAGCATAATATTCAGATATTGCAGATTTTAAATGTTTGACTAAATGAGTTTGTCTTTCTCTGATTCTATCGATTTGAATGCCAATATCATCGAAATTTTCTACTTGTTCTAGTTCACTCAGGTACTCTTTTAAAATACGATTTAAGAAAACCATGTAATCCTCTTTTGGGCTTTGAACCCTGGGGAGACTGAAGAAGTCATTTTTTAAGAAGTCAGTTATTCTCATCTCGCTAGTTTTGTCTCTTTGTTACAAATACTTATGGAAAAATATATTAAAATGCAGGTGATTACGGGCTTCAAACTAATCTTACTGTCCAGAATAAAAGCGATCTCAATTTTGAAATTGAGACAATCTCACTCATTAAAATATATACTGTTAGTGATTGTTTCTTTCTATTTGAATGTCCTTAAAGTCTTCAGATGATTTAATTATTCCTACAACTTCATTTATGTCCGTATTTGTATTAATGATTATTTTTGTCAGCTTAAATTCTGCAAGAGGATTTATCACATTGAAAGGAAATTTTAAGTATTCAAAACCGTCTTTTTTGCCAAATTCCAAATTAAAAATCTTGCCAGTTTCTCTTGTTACAAGAAATCTACTTTCACCTTCAATATTAAATTCGTGTGGCAAATAGAAAAAACCAATTGTTGCGATACCGCTTGGTATTAAATATTTGTTCCTTCTCTGGCCAATTTTTAATAGATCTGTCAATAAAGGGAGATCTTTTTCTGTTGCAATAGTGGGATAGTGAATCTTCCTCAAGTGTGTGTTTATGTTTGATGCTTCAAAAACAAGTCTAACACCCTTTTTCTTTGCAAAGTATTCCCACATATATTTCTCAGATTCACTTGATATGCTGTCATCCGTGAAAGATATGTAAAAAGCATTTTCAACCAATTCATTTTCCATTGGAACTCCTTCACCATTTTTTCTAAGCTTATATCCGTCCATATTATGAGCGTCGTAAAAAGGTTTAAACTCAGATTCCTCAAATCTTTTTTTGACACTGAATAGCCAAAGTTCTTTTTTCTTTATGATATTTTGAAAAGCTCTAATGTCTGTAAAGTGATGATATTCAGTTGACGGATTTTGTGGGAAATAATTTTTTAGGATTATATCAGATAACTTACGATTTGAATGGTGATTGGTTATTATTTTGTCTGTTGTCCGAATATCATTGAAGTTAAAAGTCGGGGAAAACTTGAGTTTATGGTTTGCCAGGCATTGATTGATTTCTAACGCTATTGATATATTTTCTGAAAATGTCGTCATATTCTATAATACTTTATAATAAATAGTCCGAAAGACTAATAAAAATAAACTTCTGTGTGATTTTTATTTCAGATTATTTGTCTGTCGGTATTTTCGTAATAAAAATCTGCCATAAATGAGATTAATCGTTATTGTGATTAAAATACAACTTCTAAATCAAGAAGAAATTAGATGATTCCATGCTAGGAGGAATTATTAATAGACTCGGGTGGTTATTGCTAAAATTGCTCAATCGGCACTTGAAGAAACAATTGTGGTTTCATGCGTTGTTCAAGGAGATATTCAATATTCAACCAGAAAATAGTTTTGACTCGATTTATTTAGAAAGTCTTCATAGATACCTTTCTAATAAGGAAAAAGCGCAAAGGATATTCTATAAAATCTTTGAAAATCGAGAAGTTAGAACAGACTTCCGTCGACATTTTTACGGAGAAAATTTGGATCTACTATTAACGTTGGATGCGGTCTTGCATACAAGTCCTCAGTTGCGTGAGCTAAAAAAGGTGACAGTAAATATCAAAAATGAATTGTTAGAATTCACACAAATTTTTGATACGGTATTACAAGAGGTTAAAGATCCAACCGAAATCAGTTTAGAAAAGAAAATTGACAAGATTTCGATCTCAAGTAACAAGGTTGCAGAATTAGCAATTGGTAAAGATAAGTCAAGTTATTGGGAAGACTTAAAGGTTCCAGAGGCATTACGCGAAAGGAACATGGCCAAACAAGCGTTATTATTTCTGGAGGAGATTGCGAGCAATTTGGAGGAAAAAAAACCTTCTTTTAAGTACAAGGTGTATGCTACAATTGGCAACACATATCTTAATCTGTTAGAAAATGAAAAGGCTGCCTCATATTATATTAAGGCTCTTCAATTTAATACGGATGATGAGAAAGCACTTGCTCTAGCTGGTTTGGGATATTTAATATTTAAGGAGAAATCGAAGGCAGAATCAATGGCTCATAAAGTATTAGAGAAAAATCCTTTTAATGTTTTGGCATACTCAATATTGATCAATCTTTGGGCTGACGAAATTAATTTTCCAGATATTGAAAAGAAAGTACCTGCACATTTATTAGATGATGATAATATTAATTATCAATTAGCAAGAGTAGCAGATCTTAAAGGATATAGGGATGAAGCAATTCATTATTATGAAAAGGGCTATGAATTAAATAATGATTCTCTCGAAATAAAATCTGCTCTAGGTAGCCTTTTACTCTCAAAACACTTGATTGAATTTGATTATTTTCATAATCAAATTTCCTTAGATGATTTAAAGGCAATTCAACGCGGGAAAGCATTATTGGAAGAAGCATGGTCAGAAGTGTATGATTCGGAATTAAAAGTCTCAAGAGTATCTTGGCTAGTAAATATTGCCATAGCTAATAAAATTCTTCAAAACTTTTCTGAATCACTTTATCAATTTCAGAAAGCTTATGAAATTGACCCTAGTAATACATTCATAATCCGCCACTTATTTATTAGCTATTTTGAACAAAATGATCTTCTCAATGCGAGGAAGATGTTATTGAAATGTCAAAAGCTTGAAAAAGAAGACAGACTTCCATTAATATTATTTGAAGCACAAATTGAATTTAAAGAACAGAATTATACCAAATGCCATGAAATATGTTCAGTCATAATTAATTCCGATGATACTCAAATTAGAGAAACTGCTACTTTTTTAAGAATTAATTGTCTGATAAGGCTTAAGGAATTTGATGCTGCGCTTGAGGAATGTGACTTTCAAAATAAAAATGAAATAAATCAGATAAGATTATTGATACTGAAGTCAAAAATATACAATCAATTAAATGATAAATTACAAGCCATAAGTTGTCTAAATAAGGCAGCTAATTTAATCACTGTCGAAACCAATCCTCAGGATATATATGAATTAACTACTTTATTGATTGATTACGAAAAATATGATATAGCAATTAAATTGCTTGAAGGAATTGTTAACACGTCAATATTTTCGAATCTCACTAAACTCCTTCTAAATAGTTATTTCAATGAAGGTAATTATTTAGCAGCGATCCAAATTCTTGATCAATTAAAGTTAGACAATGAAGATAGTCTAGAGCTTATACTGTTTGAAGCTGATTTATATCTGAAAATACGTGATTATGAAACGGCTGAGTCAATACTTCAAAAATATTTAAGGTCTCAACCAGATAATCATGAAATTCTAATGAGACTATGTAATATTTACCATTTGACCAATGAGGTTGAGTTATTATCATCCACGGTTCTTAAAATAAAAAATTATGAGTATCAAAAGAACAGCTTTAAGTATCAACTCGCTTTTCATCTGTTTACTATAGGTAATTGGATGGATTCTATGCGGATACTCTATGATCTCAGATCCGCTGCATTTCATGATGAGATTAATCACACAAATTTTGTTCAACATTTTATCAAAATCCCTAAGGAGGTTCAAGAGACCTTTATGGACCTCGAATCCGTGGAATATGATACATCTGTTTACCTTTTAAATAATGAAACAAATGTTGTAGAGTCAAAAACAGTTTTGGATAAAAGTGTCGTGAATATAAATGCAAATGAGGTTGGTAATAAAAGTGAATTGGGCAACCTTTTAATCGGGAAAAAGAAAAGAGCCAAGGTCATTACAACATACGGTGTTACATATGTAATTGAAGAAATCGTACATAAATTCGTTAAGGCTTTTAGGGATTCTATGGTACTCTTAACAACAGAATTTCGAGAGACGAGTGGATTTAAAATGATTTCAACAAGGCCTAATAGGGATTCTGAAGATACAAACCCAAATTTCGATTTTATCTTGCACGAATTGCAAAAAGCCGAGTTTTTTGAGTCAAAACTTAATGAACTATATCGTCTAGAGAAAATACCAATAGGATCTTATTGTAGAATCTCTAAGACCTCATCTTTGAAAGTTTATAATTTATTAACCGGTGATGAAAATCTTGGGGTAAATAATTTTATAACATCAGATGAAAACAACCAATTTATTAAGGAATTGAAAAAAGGTAAAGCTATAGTATTAAATCCTATTGCCTGTTTAACTTTCTATAGCTTAATTAATGAACAGGCCAGACATATACCTAATGATCTATATGTGTCGCAATCATTTGTAGATGAAATAAATGAACTCATCAGAGAATGGAAAGATAAATCGTTGTCTGGTGAACATTTAAGAGTTCAATTAGAGGCTGGTAGACTCTTTAATACACATTTCCGTGAAGAAGATTCCTCGAATATTGCGAATCAACTAATTAGTTTAAAAAATTGGATTCAAGAATGTTCCATTGCAATGCCAGATTCTATAGATGTGGGTTTAACGAGAGAAGAAAAAGACAAATTAAATCAGCATTTAGGTGAATCGTTTATTAATGGCTTACATATAGCGAAAATGAAGAATTATCTCTTATTGTCTGATGATTATATATTCAATCAATATGCAAAAGCAAATGGTATTATTTCTGGTGGAAATTATTCCTTACTATTCTATTTACGTGAAATTGACTTCATATCCGAAGAAGAACTTAATGAAAAGCTGATATTTCTTCTTGAGAGAAATTATAAATATATCAATCCTAATCTATCTTTGTTGTTATTTGCTTTTGAGAAGGCTCAACTAAGAATTTCTAATCCTATATTGCCATTTTTACATATTCTTATAGATGAAAGGTATAACTACCTGTCGGTGGTAAACCTCATAATACTTTTTCTTAAAAAAGTTTATTTACTCTATGGATCGGTTACATTTGAGCGAGTTGCCCCTTATTTCGTCTCAAAATTGATTAAAATAAGCAATTTTCAATATTCTGTAGTTTGCTCAATTATCGAAGGGCATTTCAAATTATTACCAATTCAAAGCATGTTTTTGAAAAAGTTAATAGAGTAAATTGTTTAGGCCTTTTATTTGTAAGCTATGTTTTGAATTAAGCTATATGGGCGATATTATTTGGGGTACTTTTTTAATTATTTTAATACTAGGAATATTCGGCCTTTATAGATTTTTCACTCGTAAGAATGTTGATCAACGAAGTTTGAGAAAATTCATATCTCTTCTATTGATGGTCGGTGGTCTATTGGGGTTACTCACCATGGGACTTAATGAGCGGTTACGGTATGACCATCCAGATACATTCTTTCTATCGATTACTTTTTTCATCATGCAAACTATAGCTAGCATATGGTACTTCAAAGCAGAGCGAGTTGGACGCTATCTCTTAATATTTACACTCTTATTGCAAGTACCCATCATGCGTAGTCCAAATTTGTCATACAGCAATCAGACTCTATTTAGCTTTGAACTATATAAGTACCCTGGTAAATGGTGGGACATTGAACCAGGTAGCTATGTATATTTCATTTACTTCGACATAGAAGAGTTTGAGCTAGAAAATACAAATAGAAAATCAGGTTTTGGACTTAATCTAATTCCACTCTTGACCATTGCAGTTTTATTGAAACCACAATTGAACCGAAAGATTAAGATTAACTAAGTTGTTGTTGAAGTCGATTCTGCCAGAGGCATGAAAATATTAAGGATTATTCCGATTCCATCTTCCACTCATATTCCTCTCTGACATAATCAACATATGCCGCGTTCCGGAAGTCAAACCAGTTTTGTCTAGCGTCCGAATTTTCCACTAGGCGTTTAAAACTCTGAAAGGGGTGTTTTTGATTCATGACATTTAGCAGTTCAACCTTCAAAGTGCCGATCTCTAAACTGTTGGTAAAGTCCTCCATGACATCATACGCCTGCGAACTCGACATGGGACTAAACATCACATATTCATCAGGAGAATCCTCCAGGTCCTGGACATCCTGTGTATATGAACCTTCCTTATCCCATGCCGGATCAAAGTCAGCACCCTCCATGTGTTCTATGATTTTTCCGGTTTTCTTATGAAGATAACAATTGGTCCCCGTCTGAAGGGATTCGGATATTTCTTTAAGCATTTCTTCGGTCAGCGTAATTTTTCCAGACATGATATTCCCTTGTTGTACTAGCTGTACAAGTTCGGAAAAGGGAAACGCTATAGCAAGATGTGTTTTTTGATTCAAAAAACGAAAATCGGCGCAACTTGATTTTTTCTAAATGGGCCATTCCTTCATCTCCTCAAGGTAAATTTTCCAGGCCAAAAGTCAAGGGTATATGAATCAGCCAAAGGCTGCCCCTTGACATTATTGTCCTGGAAAATGAAAAGGCCTGAAGATGAATGAATAGCAAAGGACTGAATGGCTTTTAAACTTAGGCTTTAGTTAGTCCTTAAACGCCTACCAATTCCGAGAAAATTTAGCACTTCGGTAAGATAGGGTATACCTTAAACCAGAAAAAGTGTTCAAAAAGTGTTCAAAATGAAATTGATCCTCAAAAAACACGCTTTTCAGAAAAGAAAAAACCCTCGCAAATCATTGATTTACAAGGGTTTAGGTGCGAGCCCCCTGCCGGGATCGAACCAGCGACCTACTGATTACAAGTCAGTTGCTCTACCAGCTGAGCTAAGGAGGCTTTAATTAACCTTGCCGTAAAGGCGTGTGCAAAAGTATCATTGTCTTTTTAATTTGCAAAGCCTCCCTAAATTTTTTTTAAACTTGTCGCTTGGTCATTATTCCCCTTCTGCCGCAATCTCAAATTCGATCACATATTCTTCCTGTTTGCCTGTCGCTTCTTCCACGTCCTGGTCAAATAAACGGTTCAGGTTATTGCCCGCCAGGTCTTCTGCTTTCGCATCAATATGGAGCTTACAACCTCCTTCCTGCCAGGGTCGCTCAGGGTGCATCAGTAAGCCTTTGTCTCCCTGCAGCCACTCCAGCCGGTACGGCACTTCGGTATCCTCACAGGTCAGACGAAGGGATGATGTAACTGCCCCCATGTCCATAGCTTCCGGAAATCTCAGGAATAAGGCCCCGGTCGTTCCGACTACCGGTGGAGTCACCTGCCAATCGTCGGTGGAAGGCCGCGTCCGGTCCGCTTCGGTTACATAAAATTTTCGCGAGGTCGTGGCAATCGTCGGGGTTCCGTTCTGCCCGGGCCACCCGGGATATACCTCCAGCAAGTATTCCTTTCCTTCGGTAAGCGGATTGCCCAATTCTTCATTTGGGATCAGGTCCCGCTTAATCCGCCCGGGATCAAACCACAGGGTGAGGGTATCATTCGAATAGCTCCAGAGTTCCTGCTCCAGCTGGAGAATAGCTTCCGGCTCTTCCTTCCCGGTATTAAGATCGATCAGCCTGATCTGGTCACCGGCGTGCCCGGTAGCCATGGGCTGGTCAAAGAGCACATAAATCTTGAGCAGGTTAGCCGGTATTGTATCGACGTCCGGGTATATGCGTACCACGCGGGGCGGACTGTGCCGGACCACGGGAAGTGATATTCTCCGAACAAGTTTATCATCTTTCTTAAGGTAATAAACATGTCCTTCTTTCAACGGAAATGTCGGGACAAATAAGGTAATCCCGGCATTTCCATGCCAGTAGCCGGCCACAGGAACTGATTCCGGAGAAAAGTGCAATGACAAATCCCCGGAATTCGTTCCTTTAAATTGTAAGGCCTTACTTGATGAATTAAGGCTGTCATAGGTTACCTGTGCCTGCAAAGGCACGGACAACCACAACAGAATGATCAGCGTGCTTATCCTCCGAACCAAAATCTGTTAAGTGTTAAAAGGTCCAGGTCTCCGTTGCTCTGGCGCTTCACGGTCACCACCGTTTCGCCGTATTTGTCAAGCTGCAAAACATTCGTCATAGGCAGGTTCAGATAGTTCACTCCTGCAGTAGCCGCCGGTTCATTAACCGGCTCAGTCAGGCTGCCGCTGTACCCCTTGACATCCGCCATATTGATCTTCATCACCGGCCGGTTGGAATTAGCCATCATCAGGTAACTGCCACTCTCAGAATCCACCACGACCATATCCAATGGGGTATTACCGGCTCCCAGTTCGGCTACCGTACGTCCCTTTACATGTTCCCCCGGCTTAATATCCGACATGGGAAACAGCACAAGCGGGGTACAGGTATAGCTGGCCACCACATAAGGCGTACCATCAATCGTCGCCGTGGTAAATGTCTTTACTGGTGAATGCGTTTCATATTGTCCGTGAGCCGCGTGATAAATTTCCAGGCTGGCATCCGACTCTTCTTCGTTGAATGGATAAGGAAGGCTCCTGAAGGTGGAAGCAAACTCCTTATTCGACAGCCCGGTAACAAGTACCTGTCCGTCGTGATAATTCATATCAGAAATAGCCCAGTGGCGCAATGGCCGTCCCCGTCGGTCCTCTGCATCTGCTGCCACCACGGAATTAATACTCCGCTTGGCATGGACGGCATCCTGCAGATTCACCCACTCCGGATCCTGTCCGGGCTTCATTTTCACAAGCGCCGGGCTGCCGTCTTCATGGTGAATGCCAAAATAAATGGTCCCCGATGCCGGGTTCACAGCCATATCCTGGATAGTGATCTTATCGGCGGTAGTGCCCATAAGCTCCGCCAGCATATGATCAATATTCTTAATGTTTACGTCCTCTTCGAACGAACCGGCAGTATTATCCGCGGTTTGCAGTGCGATAAGCGACGCGGTTTTACTGTCGCCAATAAATAAAATTCCATCAGGACCGAATGTCATGGCATTGATAGATTCGATCTCCGTATCTCCCTTGACAAATCCTTCAGGCGGATCAACATGGGAAAATCCTGTAAAAACTGCTCCCGTAAGGAAAAGCAGCGTGAGTAGTAAATGTTTCATAATAGCAGGTTTGTTGAATTGCGTAGTGTTATATAGTATATACTGGATTTAACCAGTAAATGTTTTTATTTTCAGGAGAATGCAGGGGTGGAAAATACAAATTCTTAAAATCGATTCTATATGTTGGCTACAGAAATGAATGCGATTGTGATCCCCGAACCGGGTGGTCCCGACGCACTGCGTCTTGAATCCAGGGAAATACCGGAACCTGGCGACAACGAAGTAAGAATCCGGGTGATTGCAGCCGGTGTAAACCGCCCGGACATAATTCAGCGCAACGGAAAATACCCTGCGCCGGATGGAGCCCCTCCGGATATTCCGGGCCTGGAGGTGGCGGGCTTTATTGATCAGTGTGGTGCTGACGTCACACATTGTCAGCCGGGGGACAAGGTCTGCGCCCTTCTCGCGGGTGGGGGGTATGCGGAATACGTCGTGGTGCCTGCCGAACAATGCCTCCCGGTGCCTGATGGATTATCATTTGCAGAAGCTGCTTCCTTACCCGAAACGTATTTTACTGTCTGGTCCAATATTTTTGACCGGGCGGATTTCACCCCGGGAGAATCAGTATTAATTCATGGTGGTACATCCGGCATCGGGGTGGCCGCAATTCAGATGGTCAGGGCCATGGGAGGGAAGGTATACTCCACCTCCGGCTCCCCGGAAAAATGCAAATTGTGCGAAGAGTTGGGAGCCGAACTGGCGATAAATTACAAGGAAGAAGATTTTGAAACTCTTGTCAGGGATAAGGGAGGAGTTGATGTCATCCTCGACATGGTAGGCGGAGAATATACCGCCAAAAACCTGAACTGCCTGAAGGAAGACGGTCGGCTGGTGATCATCAATGCCATGGAAGGCCGGTTCGCAGAAGTGGACCTTATGAGGATCATGGTAAAGCGACTTGTACTCACAGGTTCCACCCTCAGAGCGCGTGATCCTGCCTTTAAGGGACGTATAGCCCGTAATCTTCGTAAATACATCTGGCCCTTTCTGGAAGACAAATCCATCCGTCAGGTGGTATATGCCACCTTTTCACTGAAGGATGCCTCCTATGCACACCGCCTGATGGAATCCGGGGAGCACATGGGAAAGATCGTTCTGCTGACGGAATAGGCTACTCGTAACGAAGCGTTTCAATTGGATTGGACAGCGCTGCCCTAAGCGTCTGGTAACTGATCGTTAACCAGGCAATCAGAAGCGCAATGCCTCCGGCAATTAAAAACGGTCCGGCCTGAATGTCGCCGTAATAGGCAAAATTCTTCAGCCACAAACGCATTCCGAAATAGGCAAGCGGTCCGGCAATGAGCAGTGCCACCAGCACCAGTAAAGTAAAACCACGGGTCAGCAGCAGGAGAATCTGACTCACGGAAGCCCCCATCACCTTTCGGATACCAATTTCCTTGATCCGCTGTTCGGCGATGAACGAGGCAAGTCCGAATAAACCAAGGGCAGCTATAATAACCGCCAGTATAGAAAACCAGGTGACCACACTGGCAAGCCGGTCCTCGTTGCTGTATTGTTCACTGAATTGGTTATCAATTTCAAAGAAACTAAACGGAAAATCCGGCCGCAGGTAGCTCCACTGCTCCTGGAGATAGGCTTCCACCTCCGCTTTCTGGTCAGGATCGTAACGTACCAATACATTATTGGCCCTTCCGTTGGTAATCATAAAGACGATAGGGGCAATGGTCTGGTGAAGGCTTTCGAAATGAAAATCATTTACCACCCCGATTATTTCACCGCTCCGTCCACCGTAATCAAAGCGTTTGCCCACTGCATCCTGAGGTGACGTCCAACCGATTCGGTTGACCGCCGCTTCATTAACGATAAACGCGTTGGTACTGTCACTGATAATAGCCGGATCAAAATCACGCCCGGCGATAATGCTTATTTCGAGCGAATTGAAATAATCATGATCCACATGAATATCGGCCACTCGAATACTGAGTTGTTTCATTTCACCATCTATTTCAGCGGTGGTTCCCTGTGAATCCAGCAGGCGGCCGGACGGTACCCGGCTGGCAAGTGATACCTCGGTAATGCCGGGCTGTTGTTCAAATCGCTGCTTCAGGTTGCCGAACTGGGCGTAGATCTCATTGCTTGAAGGAAGTACCATCACGTTTTCCTTATTGAAACCAAGGCTGCGGGAGCGAACATAGTCCAGCTGGTCATGCACGATGCCTACGCTGATAATCAGCGAAATGGAAATCAGAAACTGGAAGACCACCAGTACCGAGCGGAAATTGAATTTACGCCCGGTTGCTTTATGACCGCTCTTCAGAATGGTAGCCGGCTGAAACCGGGACAGGTAAAAGGCCGGGTAACTGCCGGCAAGCAACCCAACAAAAACCACCATTCCTATCAGCATCAGCACAATGAACTGGTTGCCTACCAGGCTGAACCGGATCCCGGTATTGATGAACTGGTTAAAGTAGGGCAGGGCAAAGGTGACGATCAGGCTGGCAATCAGCAGGCTGATTATGGCAAATACCACGGATTCCGTCAGAAACTGACCGACCAGTGATTTGCGGTAAGCCCCCATTACTTTCCGGAGGCCAACTTCTTTGGCCCGTCGGGCGGATTTGGCGGTGGAGAGGTTCACAAAGTTGATGCAGGCAATCATCAGGATAAATACCGCAATGATCGTATAGACATAGATATAGGCAATATCATTATTCGGCGCCATTTCCGAATCCAGGTGAGAGTGCAGGTGTATGTCGGTGACAGGCATCAGGTGGAGCCGGTTATATTCCGAGGGCATGGTTGATGCCTGCGGATTTGAGGGCAGGTGACGGTCCAGGAAGTCAGGAATTTCCGCTTCCAGTGATTTCAATTCTGCATTGGGCGCGAGCAGAACGTAGGTGCCATAATTATTGCTTCCCCAGTTCTGCATCATATTCTCCCGTCCGAATACCTGTTCGATCGAAGCAAAGGAAGCCATAAAATCCCAGGAAAAATGAGAATTGTGTGGCACATCCTTAGCCACCCCTGTGATGGTCATCGGGAACGACATTCCAAAATTATTAAAGACGATCTGCTGGCCTAGTGGATCGTCATTGCCAAAATACCGAACGGCTGCCGACTCGGTAATGACCACCTGGGCAGGTTCAGTCAGGGCCTTGTCCGGATCTCCCGACACCAACGGCCAGCTGAAAACAGAGAAAACGTCTTCGTCCCCGAAATAGAACCCGGGTTCTTCAATTCGGGTCTCTTCATGAGAAATCAAGGGCTGTCCGCCGTCAGTTATTCTAACCGCTTCATCGATAATTCCTTCAAAATCATTCTCCAGGAGAGGGGCAAAGGGAGGAGCACAATGCCCCAGGTGCAGGGTCGATTCGCCTTCCCCGTTCAGCCATTCCCGGCTAACCCGGTAAATCCGGTCCGAATTTTCATGGTAATCGTCATAACTCAGTTCGTCCTGTACATAAAGTAGAATTAGCAGGGTGGCGGCCATGCCAGTGGCCAGTCCGAGGATATTAATGATTGCATACGTTTTTTCCTTGCGGATATTTCGTAAGGCAATTTTCAGGTAGTTAAAAAGCATGATGGTGTTGTTGTGTTGACCAAAAGGCAGCAACTCAGACTGCTGCCATCGTGAGTTTAACCCAATTTACAAATTCTCCCGTAAACAGGCCTTATAACCACCCCGCTTTGATCACCGCTAATAAGGCTGTTGACCCGTTAAAAGAGTCCGATCAGGTAATTCAGCAAGAGTATGCCTCCATAAATGATCAGTCCGAGTACAGCAAAAATGATAATGATGGCTGTGAGAATAATGCCAAGTCCGCTGCCCTGGTGCCTGCCTTCCTGGTAATGATCCTTCAGCAGTTTAATATTTCGTGTGTTTGACTTAAAATAGAAATCAAACAGGTTGCCTAACACCGGAATGGCCCCCACCAGGCCATCTATGGCGATATTGCCGACCATTTTTACGATGACTTTTCCACTGACTCCGTACCGGTACATCAAAATGACCAGCAGGAAGGAAATGATCACGGTTATCCCGTTTCCGGCAAAGGGAACCAGGTTGAGAATCGGGTCCAGACCGAACCGGAAGGATGTTCCGGGAATACTGAACCGGGTGTCCATCAGCCTGGTGATCGATTCAATCCAGCGGAATGTACTGTCGTTCAGGGCGTGTGATTTATCTGCAGAAGCTCCGTGATTCATTGGTCAAGTATAACAATTAAATAACTAACGCAACTTAAAATTATCGCAATCATAATGTTAAAATCCAATCCAAATGTGTAAATTATTAGTACTTCGAATCATGAGACTATTGTTCCTTACCTACCAGGGCGGGATAGCCGGTTCGACGTATTCTATCTCCTATCTTGCCCGGGGCCTTTCCCAACAAGGTCACGAGGTTTTTGTTGGCTGTCCGGAGGATAGTTTCCTCTATAACCTCCTGGATGACACAGAAGTTAAGTGCATCCCAATGACCTTTCGTTCCAAAACAGATGGTGCATGCATCAGGCACATCGCCGAAATTGTTTCAGATCATCATATTGATATAATTAATACACAATCCTCTAAAGACAGGTACCTGGCCATGTTCGCCAAAATGCGTTATCACCTTCAGTCAGAGATTGTCCATACGCGCCGGCAAATGTGTAAGAGTTTTGGTGGCCCCGTGGCCTGGCTGACTTATTTAACTTCCAAAGCGATCATCGCTGTCAGCCAGGAGGTGAAGCATTCACTTATTCGAAAAGGGTTTTTCCGCAAACAGATCAAGGTGATAACCAATGGCACCCCGGCCAGCAAGTATGATCACATTGATCCGGTTTTGGTGGAGAAACTGCGCAGGAAATATAAGATTCATCCCGGGGATATTGTTCTTGGGGTGGTTTCCAGGTTGAAAGACCAGGAGCAGCTGATCCGTGCCTTGCCATACCTTCCGTTCAGCGTGAAGGTGATCTTCGTCGGGATCACCCGTGAGCAGCTTGCAAGGGATCAGGAAGTGGAGAATGCAGGTCATGAATTGATTTTCACTGGTAAAATTGGTCCCGAAGAGGCGCTGGCCCATTACAAACTGTTTACAATCAAGGTGCTTCCGTCCAGAATGGAGGGCCTGTCCCAGTCTTTGCTGGAAGCCATGTATCTCAATGTTCCGGTAATTGCCACCGCGGAGGGAGGAAATCTCTCCCTGATTGAACACGGCGTGAACGGACTCCTTTTCGAACACAGCCATCCCCTGGCGCTGGCCAATGAAATTGAGCGCCTGGTTAATAAACCCGGCCTGAGACATAAGTTAGCGTTGAATGCCAAAGAGATGGTTCAGCATGAATATTCCATGGAGAATACCGTGAAGAATTATGAGTGGTATTTTGAGGAGCTCCTCGAAGTCAGTCATCATGCTGTCAAACCAGACTTTCACCTGCAGTAAAACTCCGTCTATCCTTTCATTAATTGTACGAAAGCTGGTTTCTTTGTAGCGCCATGCGAATTAACCGGTTATTCCATTCCATCCAGGGAATACTTATCATTGCGCTGATCCTCAGAATACTGGCGGCCGTTTTTGCCAGGGGATATGCTTTTCATGATGATCATTTTGACGTGCTGCGGGTTGCGGAAGCCTGGACAGAAGGCATCGGTCACTGGATATATGACGATTTTCCACCAAAGCATAGTTTCTTTTACACGTTAATTACGGCTTTTTTGCTGGCCATTGTCAAATTCACGGGCATCTCTGACCCGATGGTGAAGGTGGCGTTCCTGCAGCTGTTCCACGGGCTGTACTCCCTTCTGATTGTCTGGCTTGGCTACCTGATCACGCTCCGGCTTAGCAGCCGTGAGAATGCACTCCGGGTGGCACTCATTCTGGCCGTTCTCTGGTTTATGCCTTACCTCGGGGTTAAATTCATGGCCGAACTCGTTTCGGTCCCCCCGCTCATGTTTGCGTTCCTGCTGCTTATCCGGGATGATGATCAGTCACGAAAGAAATGGCTGCTAATAGGCCTGATGATCGCCCTGGCTTTTACCGTACGAATCCACACCATCTTTCTGGCGGGCGGGATTGGACTGATCCTTATTTACAGCCGGAAATGGAAGGAAATCCTTTTGATCGTGGTTTCATTTCTTTTTACCATTTTCTTTACCATCGGGATTCCTGACCTGATCTTTTTCGGCTATCCATTCGAATCGCTTGTTAATTATTTTCTGTTCAATACGGAAGATGCTAATCAATTAATTACAGCAGGTCCGTTTAAGTACCTGGGAACTATTGCCGGGTTTTTGGTGCCTCCGGTCAGCCTGATGCTGTTATGGGGGTATGGTCGTTCTTTCAGGATCAATCCGGCACTCTTCATGGGGGTTTTGCTGTTTTTTGTATTTCATTCGGCTTTTCCTCATAAACAGGAACGGTTCATTCTTCCGATATTTCCGTTTCTGATCATCCTGGGCACAATCGGGTGGCAATCATTTGCCTCGCAGTCACGATTCTGGCTGAAGCATCCCCGCTTTCTCAATGGCTGCTGGGCTTTTTTCTGGGGCCTGAATATTATTGCCGCATTGTTCATGTCGTTCAATTATACGAAGAAGGACCGTGTGGCCCCGTTGCATTACCTGAGCCAGCAGGAAAACATGCAAACCGTCCTGCTGGATGGACGACAGGGGGGGCTGCGTCAGCCTCCTGCTTATTACCTTGGCGAACGATCATTGGATTACGGCCAGTTTGATCAAGGCTTCATGGGGTATCAGCACTTTTGGGAACGTCCTGAAGACTTGCCGGAAGATATACATATGCTGTTTACGATAGACAGGGTAAAGTCCATGGATTCCCTTCAGGAAGAATTTAACCGGATGAATCGATATCCTGACTACGTGGTTTTTTACAGGGATGACAGTCTCGAATACCGGAAGCTTGATATGTCCCGCTTTCTTAATGCTGAACTTGATCCTGAGAAATCATTCGAGCCGTCCATGCTGGATAAATTACTCAACTTTTTTAATCCGCGTATTCACAAGCGCAACAATACCCATATTTACCGGGTGCAGCGTAATTCGATTAATCGTCGCGAATAACTTTGCGTATTCTTTCTCCTGATTTCCTTATTTCTCTTACCAGATATAGTGATTTTGGGAGATGCGCAATTATTGCATTGATTTCCACGGGCTCATAAACACTACCTTGTCTGACAACACGTCCTGTCATGGAATAGATTTCAAAGCGTATTTCGGATCTATCCGGAACCCGTAATTTGAGCGGCTCGAAATAAGTCCGCCGGCCATTCCAATCCTCCTGAACCAACCGGACATATCCATGCTCAAACGGAGGGATGACGAACTCATACGTATTGCTGATATGGCCTTTCGGCATAACCGTTCCCAGGAAATCATATTGATCCCCATCGCCTGAATATTGCACGATATAGGCTGCATTATCCTTTTCGAACTCGGAGGTCCAGGAAAGCATAAACGATTTGCCCGTGTTTTCAAGCCGGTAAGAAGAAAGAACTACCGGAAGGACCTGGTCCAGGTTTGGCATATTCATCGTGTTGACCCCTGGCGAGTAATGCCAGGTAAAATCGGAATAGTTTCCACCGGTACCCATAAGCTGCAATGAAGAATTCAACGGTGAATCAGTTTCTTCCATGACCCCTGTATCTGTACTGGTCATTCCTGCGGCAGGTCCATCCACCGCTGTCATGACTCCTTCGTAGCTGATAAACTGGATCAAGCGGTTTCGGTAGGTAAGGGCAATGCCGTCGGCCGCCCCGTTCTGAATTCCTTTTACCATAGCCGTGAAGTACTGAAAGCCCTCAGGGTCATAAAAACCAGGTATCCATTCATCGGATGGGGTAGTTTTATATTGCAGTCCGTTATTTCCGTTATAAAAGTATAATGACAGGTAGTTTACTTCATCAATATACCTGTCGTCGACAACCACTTCAACAAATTCATTTTCATCCGTACTTTCATTATCGTAGTGGAATTCATTGATCCAGGCATTCGGTAAGAGATACGGGCCTTCGCTGCCGGTAAGGTACATGCTGTCTGTTGCGCTGGCACTGTTAATTCTCAGGTGGCCGGTATATGTCTCGTTCTCAACCAATGGAGTGAAGCGCACAAACAGTGTGTCAGGTGAGAAATAGTTATCCGAAATTAGAAGTTCATGGATGCCAGCATCAAATATGATGGAAAACTGATCGTCCGGGGATACTTGAAATCCTTCTGGAATAGCTAATTGTATGTGTTCAGTCAGATTGGCTCCGGCCATGACTATTGACTCCGGCAATGAAGCATCACCGTATGGTACATTTCCAAAATGTATTGAATCAGGTCCGTATAATTTAATGACAGGATCACTGGTCAGCACCTGATCCTGATTCGGCCCACCCGGACTCCTTTCCAGGACCCTCCACCAGAAATGCCGGCTTTCCGACCCCATGCCGGTCAGACCAACGGCAAGCCCGGGATCAACCGCAGATTCGGCCACAGGAAGCAGTTCGCTGACCACTCCTGCTGCCGGGCCATCCGCAGCGGTAAACACACCTTCATAGGAAGCAAAGAGGATCAGGGAATCAGACAGACTCAGCGAAATTCCGTCCGGGCCATTCTGAATGGCTTCGGGAAACCAGGAATAGAAGTGAAAATCGCCGGTAACCAATCCGGGCTCCATCTCACCCAGGTAAATGCTGTCGTAAACCATCCCGCTGTTACCATCGTACAGAAAGACCTGGAGGCTGTCCGACGAAACCGGATCAAGCACGATGATCTCCACGAATTCCAGGCTGTCGACCCCGCTGTTATCATAGTGAATTTCATTGATCCAGGCTACCTGCGACATGGCATTAAAACTAAGGAGCAGCAGGAAAGGTATTACTCTGAACATGCCGTCAAATACGGCCCTGAGGCGGACAGCTGCAATCAGCCGGGAAGAAGATCCTGGAAATAGTAGGTAATCATTTCATTTTTATTTCCCGGGGCAGGGTAGTGGCGCTCGACACATTCTCCCACCTGGACGTCAAGCTCCGTTTCAAACAAGGGGCCTGCCGTCACAAAGGAATGGAATTCACCATTTTCACCAGATGGGTCCACTCCCGAAGGAAGGTCCCTGAGAAAGTCTTTATCGATTATCCTTCCGGCAAACTCCTTGCTTAACTTCGATCCGTCCACTGCCACAACCACTGACCGGTAGCCCAGGTCAATGAATTCTTCCACCAGTTCGCGTGTATCCCTGGCCCAGACCGGGAAAACAGTACGTAATCCTGCTTTATCCACCTGGCGTTCGCGGTAATTTTTCAGGTCTTCCAGGTTGATATCCCCAAACCCGATATGACTAACCCCTTTATCCGCGGCGGCCGTATAACAGGCGTGCATCGTATGGTTATAGGTTTTCATATCCGCCGTGGCCGGCAGGTACAATTTTTCAACCGGCAATCCCAGGGCAGCAGCCTGCTGGTCCAGCAACTCTTCCCGCACGCCATGCATGGTGATGCGTTTGAACTCCCCGGAGAATGTAGTGAGCAGTGACTCCGGCGCCTGGTCATTCATTGTCAATGAATGAAGCGCCATCATACTGTCCTTCCCGCCGCTCCAGCTGAGAATGATTTTCATAAACGAAATTTACAGATAATTATCCATCACCTGGGAAGTGAGGCGGTAGAGATTTACTTCCAGAGCCTTGAGGGTAAATTTTAACTGGGCGAGATTTGTTTCTGCATTGATCAGTGTAACCTGGTTGACTCGAAAGTCAATACCGTTGATGGCTCCTTCACGCAGCTGTGCCTCGGCAATAAACTGCGCCCGGTTCGCCGTTTCCACATTCTCCCTGGCAATCATGATCTGCTCAAGCACAAATTCGTACCGGGCATAGGCATCATAAAGTTCGGCGTCGAGGGAAAGATCTGTTTGCTCCCGGGATTCCGTAGCAATTGTTTGCTGTATTTCGGCGTTGCGCACTTCACGCCGGTTATTGCCGCCGTTAAACAGGTTGAAGCGCACCGCGACCCCGATATTCGGACCGTAGCTTCGGTTCGACTCCACAAATCCGATTTCACTGGTAGACCGGTTATAGGTGTATCCGCCAAAAGCACTCAGCACAGGCGATAATTCAGCGCGCTGAATACGTACTTCGGTCTCCGCGATAAGTTCATCCAGCTGGGCCAGACGCAATGTATTGTTCCGTTCCTTAAGCAGGAGCATAAACTCTTCACGTGAAAATCCATGGGGCGTGATATCAAGTGAATCGGATGAAGGCATTACCGGGGTATCCAGGTTCCTGTTAACGATCCGGTTGAGTTCGATTTCCAGTGACCGGATAATACTTTTCTGGGAAACAATGGCCGAACTGTCATTCTGGTAGGCCACCGCTGCCTGGTAATAATCCAGGCCGGTTCCCGCACCGATCAGTTCGCGGCGTTCTTCCAGTCGTTCACGATAGGCAGATACCCTGATCGATTGTCGCAGGTAATTAAGAATTTCCCGCTCTTTGATCAGCTGGAAGTACAAGGTGGCTATATCAGCCAGGGTCTGGTCAATAAAAAAGCGTGCATTCACACGTCCCATTTCTTCCAGCAGCGACAGCTGATCCTTGCTGGCAAACATCCGGAAACCGTCAAACAGGGTCTGGTTTACGGCAATCGCCCCGTTCAAACCGGTATTCCGCGCATTGTCTCCTTCCCGTTCATCCCCGTTGAAGAAATTCTGCCGGGTAGTACTCCAGGAATACTGGTACTGACCGGTTATGTCAATGGTGGGGAGAAATCCTGCATTGCCAATCGTATTGTTGTTCCCGGCGATGTCCGCTTCCAGCCGGGTGATGTGCAGCTGGTAATTTTCTTCCAGTGCGCGCTGCATGAATTCTTCCAGGGTCTGACCATAACCAGCTGCGGTCAGGAAACATAAAAAAAGCAGGAATTTAAGCCTCAGCATATTTTTTCTTTATATCGTCCCTGCCTTCCTTACTTGCGATGTAGGAATACATAGCCGGGATAATGTACAGTGTTAATAAAAGGGAGAATAATAATCCGCCAATAATTGACAATCCCATCGGGATACGGCTCGTACTTGCTTCGCCAAGAGCCAGCGCAAGGGGCAGGGCTCCGAGGACGGTGGACATACTGGTCATCAGGATCGGGCGGAAACGCTGCTGGGCAGCTTCTATACCGGCACTCAGCCGGTCCATCCCTGCATCACGTTTTTGGTTCGCGAATTCCACAATGAGAATACCGTTCTTAGAGACGATCCCAATCAGGACGATCATACCGATCTGGCTGAAAATATTCAGGGTCTGACCAAACACCAGCAGGGTGATCAATGCGCCGGCGAGAGCCAGGGGCACGGTGAACATGATGGTCAGCGGATCCCGGAAGCTTTCAAACTGTCCGGCGAGCGTCAGGTATACCAGCATCAGTGCAAAAACGAATACAAGCAGGATGTCTGACGAACTCTCGGCAAAATCGGCCGAAGCACCGGTCAGTTCTGTACTGAACGACTCTCCAAGTTCTTCCCGGGCCAGGTTTTGCATGATCTCAATACCGTCAGCGATGGTATATCCCGGGGCAGGGCCGGCCGATACAGTCGCAGAAGAATATCGGTTAAACCGAAGCAGCGACGGCGGACGGCTGATAAGGCCAATATCTACCAGGTTTTCCAGGGGAACCATATCACCCACCCGGTTCCTAACCGAGATACCTTTCAGGTCTTCCGGAGAATTTCGCTCGCTCAGCGCCGCCTGGGCGATGACATAATACTGTTTTCCCTCTTTGATGAAGTACCCCATACGCTGTTCAGCCAGGTAGGTCTGCAATGTCTGTGAGATATCAGCCACACTTACCCCCATGGCCAGCGCTTTATTCCTGTTAATATTCACCGTGTATTCCGGCTTATTAAATTTCAGGTCAATCTGAACCGTAGTAAACGCCGGGTGATTCCGGGCCTTTTCCATAAACCCGGGCAATGCAGCCCGAAGCTGTTCGAAATCCGGGGCCTGCAATACAACCTGAACCGGTAATCCGGATAATCCGCGTGAAGCACTGATGGTAGGCTCCTGGATCACGAAGGACTGTGCAAAGGTCATTTTACTCAGTTCCTTGCCGATTTCCTGGGCAATTTCATCCTGGCTGCGTTCGCGATTTTCCGGCTGTGAAAGCGTAACCCGGACAAATGATGAGTTGACACTGGTAGAGCTTCCGAATGACGGTGCGGTAAGTCCGAGCAGGAAGTCCTTTTCCTTCAGGGTGTCAATCAGATGCATTACCTGTAACGTATACTCATCCATGGCCCGAAACGAAGTGCCTTCCGGTGCGGTAGTTGAGATACGAAGCTTACTTTTGTCTTCCAGGGGTGCCAGCTCAGATGGCAGGTTCTCACTTAGGAAGTAGATCACAGCTGCCATGATCACCGTCACCGGGAATGCTACCCATCGGTATTTCATAAATTTGACCAGGGAACGGCTGTATGCCTGTCCGAGGTTTTTCACCATTCTTCCCAGGTATTGCTGTATTTTCAGTTTCTGCTTACTCTTTTTGAGCATTTTCGAACTCATCATTGGCGTAAGCGACAGGGTGACAAAGGTGGATATACCTACACAGGCCACTACCACCATGGCGAATTCCCTGAATAATCGTCCGGTCAGGCCGCCGAGAAAGAAGATCGGCAGGAAAACACAGATCAGCGATATGGAGGTGGCAATAACTGCAAAGAATACTTCCCTGGAACCTTCAAGAGCGGCTTTCACCGGGTGCATACCGTCTTCGATCTTCGCATAAATATTCTCCATTACCACAATGGCGTCATCCACCACCAAACCGGTGGCAAGCACCAGTCCGAGCAGGGTGAGAATATTAATAGAGAATCCTGCCGCATACAATGCTCCCATGCTTCCGATAAGTGAAATAGGTATCAGGATGATCGGAATCAGGGTGGTGCGCCAGTTCCTCAGAAAGAAGAAAATAACGAGCACCACCAGGGTAAAGGCGAGTAAGATTGTTTCACGGACTTCCCGGAGGGCCTTTCGAATGGCCACCGTGTCATCGAGTACGATGTCCAGTTCAATATCCTCGGGAAGGTTAGGGCGGATTTGTTCAACACGGTCAAACGCTTCATCCACAATTTCAATGTAATTGGCACCCGGCTGGTTCTGGATGGCAATTCCGATCATCGGAATTACCCCGTTACCACGAAGTACCGACCGCTGCTCCAGGGCACTCAACTGCGCTTCCCCGATATCCTTCAGACGGATCAGGGTATTATTCCGTTCAGCGAGGATAAGGTTGTTAAAATCTTCTTCGGTATACAGGCGACCGATGGTACGTACGGTAAGTTCCGTATTCTCCCCTTCAATACGTCCACTGGGAAGCTCCACATTCTGGCGGTTCAGAGCATCGCGAATATCGATAGGGGTAATCCGTAAGGCCTCCATTCTGTCAGGATACAGCGTAAGCCGCATGGCGTATTCTTTTTCTCCCCACATGTATACCCGGGACACCCCTTCAATGGTCTGGAGTCGCTCCACCATCATTTTGTCCGCAATATCGGTCATTTCCAGCAGGTCACGCTTATTGCTCTGCATGGTAAACACAAGGATTGTCTGGGCATCGCTGTCTGCCTTACTCACGATTGGCGGATCCGCATCCGGTGGAAGGCTGCGGCGGGCTGCTGAAGCTTTATCACGCACATCATTGGCGGCCACATTCAGGTCAATGCCGGTATTGAATTCTACCCGGATCGTGCTCCTGCCATCGGTACTGGTCGAACTGATATTTTTGATTCCCGGAACTGTATTGATAGATTCTTCCAGAGGCTCGGTAATCTGCGATTCGATAATATCCGCGTTTGCCCCGGGATAGTTGGTACTGACCGTAATAATGGGCGGGTCAACGCTCGGATATTCCCTGACACCGAGAGACAGGTAGCTTACCACGCCGATCAAAATGATCACAATGGCAAAAACGGTGGCCAGTACAGGCCGTTGTACACTTAATTCTGATAAAGTCATCGGGTCAGATTTTGTTGAAGACTTACCGGGGAACCATCCTTAACGGACATCAGACCCGTGGTGATCACTGTATCACCGGGTTGCACCCCTTCTGTAATCAATACCATGTCACTGGTACGGCCCGAAATGGTAACCACACGCCGCTGGGCCGTCCCGTTGCTCACAACGTAAACGGTCTGGGCTTCAATTTCGGGAACAACTACCTGCGAGGGCAGTACAATGGCATTCTCCAGCACCTGGGTAGGGAGAATAGTTTCCGCAAACACACCCGGCATCACACTTTTTTCTGGTTTTTCGAGGATCGCCCGGGCCTGCAGGGTTCGTGAATTCACATCAATAATCGGGTCAATCGCATAGACGCTGGCCGGGAAGGTATCGCCTTCCACCCGCAGACTAACCACATCTCCGTTGCTGATGTCCGGACGATAGCGTTCGGGCAGGTTAAAGTTGACTTTGAGTTTATCTATCTGGGCCAGGGTGGTGATTTCTTCCCCCTGGTTCATATAGGATCCCAGACTGAAATTACGCAAACCTACCTGGCCGCCGAACGGAGCCCGGATATTGGCCAGTTCAATATTGACTCTCAGCTGTTCCATCTGTGCTTTCAGGGTGGCCAGGCGCGCTGTCGCATTCTCCACCTGCTGCTGGCTGGCGCCATCCAACTCAAGAAGACGCTGGTACCGTTCAAGTTCTTTCTCGATCGAACCGTATTCCACCCGGAGTCCTTCCATCTGGGCTTTCCAGGCCCGGTCATCAAGACGTATTAAAAGATCACCTTCCCTGACGGTGGCGCCCTCCTCAAAATAGATATTTAATACAGTACCCGAGACCGGTGCTCTCAGCGTAACGCTTTCATAGGGGAGTACTTCAGCCGTGGTGATCACTTCATTCCGGAACGTGTCAAGCTTTGCGACAATGTAATCTGACTGGACAGACCGGACGGGTGGGGGTCCGCCTCCGGCATCTCCTTTTTCATCGGCACAGGAAAACAGCGCAAGGGCTGGAATAAGTAGCAGTAGGTATTTCATCATATCTTTTACTTACATACAAACAAGCAAAATATTAGTCGTGTTGTTATGTCATTTTCCACCCTATATTGTAAAATTTACACAAACGGTAATTTCATCTGCAATGATCATGTCTTTCAGGGAATACGGTAAAGCATCTCCTCTTCGGGCCAGTGCCCGGAGATAGTACCCGCCAGATAACTGGTTTCCAGGAAAGCCAGCAGCGCATGTTCCGGATCTGATTCCTTTAGCAAGTCATCATACATCAGCATAGCCATAGGGCTTCCGGAAGACATTTCCCACCAGGCCGGTTCAGGTTTAAGTTTTTCATCCTGAATTCCTTCAGGTGAAGGAAATGTGTAGGAGTAATAGGCAGCACCGCGGACTTGTTCATCTCCTGCCCAGAAACCTGCACTTATTACTTCGTGTGAATAAGCATCGCGGTCGGCGGCCGATGACCCGCTCATGTCTGTTCCGGCCTTTCTTCCGCTAAACCTCGTGACTGCCAGGTCCATGTGATGCCAGTAGAGCTGCACGGGGGATACTTTGCCGGTAAACTGTGCCCGGAACTTGTCAAATACGCGGGTGGTGAACTGCAGAACATGGTGAAAACGCTCAATAAAGGCATGATCATAGGAGGCATATGTCTGACATTCCGCAAAAGGTTCCTGGCAGGGATGATCATAGGGTTCAGCCTTAATTTGGGGACGAATGTCGTTAGTTTCAAGGCGGTTCATAAGCTCCTTGTAAAACTGTGCCACCGATAAACCGTCTTTCAGGTGAAATGCTTCCGTATTTCCATTGGAAAACTCAATCCTCAGCTCGTGCCTGACCATGTCCGTTACTATCTGGAAAGTCTGGTCCCCTCCGGGAATCCAGCCTGTAGTCAGTCCTGAGACATGTGGCAGCAGGGTGATATGCCACCAGTGATTCTTGCGAACCGCCAGTGCAAGCTTTATTTTTCCAATAATCTGTAAATAGAGGTGGAGGGTGATCTTGGTATTCTCCCAGGAATCCAGGGGCAAGGCAGGAAGCTTCATGTCAGTTAGTTTAGGTGCTTATCACCTTTAACGCTAAAGGATCGAAACAGTTACCCGGATACAGCAGGATACTCACTCAATGGTCAAATGACTAATACAGGTTTATTAATCCCTGATCAGGGCTTCGCCGCCGGCCAGAAGAGTGTATAGAAGAGAGAGATACTTAGGTAATCGTTATTCTCATAGCTGTATTCCTCACCGGGCAGTGACTGCGGGAAATTACAGGAATAGTTGGCGTACAGGTTCCAGCGCTCCTTGCTCAGCGACAGGCCAAGATGCAAGGCGATGTTCATCAGGCCGAATGAATTTGACTCGGCAAATTGTGACTCTTCAAAAGACTGGAGAAGGTCGCTGATCATTTCCCCGGTATAGCCCAGTTCACTGAGTAGTTGTATGGCACGTACAATCCGTTCCCGTTGGAGCAGGTAGGACAACCGGACCATATCCCGTCGTTCAATATCCGGAAACTGATCGTCTGAAAGAATGATCTGGTAAAGGTCGCGTAAGGGGGTTTCACTTTGCCGGTAATAAATGATGTTGGCGTTTCCCCATTGAACCGCTACCGAGGGGATCAGGGAAATTCTGTCAAACCAGCCAAAGTCCGTCCAGCTAATTCGGGAGGCCAGGGTCGTCGTGATCCTGTGTGCCTGCTCTTTCCCGTACATAAAACGATAATCAATTCCGGCTTCCCATTTTTTTCGCTGATAGTAGGTGGTGAGCTGCGCATTTTTATTGAACACCCAATCCACCGAACTGTCAAAGAACTGGAAATTGTGCCCCGCCTGCAGGAGCCATTTGTCCAGCTCGAGTAAATAGCCCACTCCGGCGTCTGTCATATAGTACTGCGGTGAGTATCCGCTGTTGAGGTAACCGGTCACTTCCCCGTAAATACCGCTGGGGTGGTAATACGACAAGCCGGTAATGAATCCGTTCTGTGAATAGCCGAGATCCCTTCCTGAGGTCAGGACCTCACTGGTAAATGAGCTGCGGATATTGAGGCTGTGTATGCGCATATCCATTAATGACAGCAGGCTGTCGGTCTGGGAGAATAAGTCGCCTCCAAGAGAGTCTTCGGCAAACAATTCATCCAGTTCGGCGTACAGTGAATCGAGCCGCGAAGTTTGCTGCGACCAGGAATTTCCCGGGTTCAGGAGTATACAAATGCAAATAGCGCCTTTTATCAAGGCGCCAGGCACAGCAAATTTCCTCATACTTAATTATCGATTTCCCGTCTTCGCTGTTGTACCCGTTCTCGCATTTCCTGCCGGCGTTCCAGTCGTCGCAACAACATTCTCCTGAAATCTTCTTCCGACTGTCGCAGTTGAAGCATTTGGCGATTGGTAATGACCTGGGTGAGGCGGTCGGAATATTTTCGCTGCAATTCAGCTTCCTGTTCTTTTATTCTAAGGCCCAGGTCCAGCAATTTACTGCTTTCCTCTTCTGTCAGTTCCTCTTTTTCCATTTCCCGGCGGGCTTCAAGAAACTCCTTCCTGAGTCCCTGGCGTTCCTGGGTATATTCCCGGTATACCGGCCAGAATTTTTCGGCCTGTTCAGGGGTGAGCTCCAGTCGTTCAGTGATAAAAGCAATTCTTGCCGCTTCGATTTTGTCACGGGTCTCTTTGTCCTGCGAAACTGCACTGAACAAGGGTGCCAGTACGATTATTATTCCAAGAGCTAATTTTTTCATGAGTTATGAATTTTCTAATTCTTCCAGGTCGTATAGTTCAATTAATTCGTCTGCCTCTTCCGGTGAAAGTTCCAGATCCGGCATTGTCTCCATATTCAGGGAGTCCAGTTCAGCATTTTCAAAGTCGGCAATGTCGAGGATGTCATCCAGCGAAATATCTGTGGAAACAAGGTAGTCGATGATCTCGTCATCAGACAGTTCTGCTACCAATTCCTGGGATGTCGGCGATGTATCGTCATTTGTTGTCAGCCAGAAAACGGCCAGCAGACTGATTACCGCCGCAGCTGCCCAACCCGCCCTGGTCGCCAGGGAGATCAAGCGGCCCTTTCCGGCATCGTTTTCTTCCTCGCGATCAATCCTGTCCATAATCCGGTCAGAGAGGCTGTCAAAATAGCCATCCGGTGCCGGGAACGGGTCTTTTCGCTGATTATGTTTGTTTTCCTCCTTCATTTGACTGTTAGATGCAATTTATCAGATCGGGTTTAATGACGACGTCAAATATTTTTCAACTTTCTTAACGGCATGATGATAATTGGCCTTTAATCCGCCTGTCGTTCCACCCAAAATCTCCGCCATCTGGTCATAGGTAAGCTCGTCGTAATAGCGCATATGAAACACAGCACGCTGCTTGTCGGGCAGCTCGAGCAGAGCCTTTTGCAGGCTTCGTTCAATTTCTTCCGCGCCAGGTCCGAGGGCACTCTCTGCCCTGGCCATGAGTTCTTCGTTTATTCCGCTGGCAAACAGACTTCTCTTTTTCTTTTTGCGAAGGAACTGCAGGCTTTCATTCACCGCAATCCGGTATATCCAGGTGAATATATCAGATCTTTCTTCAAAGTCACCCCGGTTTTTCCACACTTTAATAAATACTTCCTGGACAAGATCGTCGGTATCATCATGGTCGATCACCATTTTCCGGATAACCGCATAAACACGCCGCTGGTATTTTTCAACCAGGGCCTGAAATTGCTTTCTTTCGTCCGGCTCGTTCATTCAGATGGGATAATTTTCAGGTAAAAAAATAGTGCCGGAATGATATTACAACCATTCCGGCAGATGTTAATACTTATTCTCCCGTTAATGTAAACGACCGTCCGTTAACTGTCATGCTCACCTCATTATCGCAGGTGCCGTCGCCATAGTACACCGTACGGATCCGTTCTGCCGATTCGCGGCTGATCGTAATCTGCTTTCGCCCGGCGGTCCGCAGGAACCCGCCCTGGGTTCGGCATGGGAAACTGGCAATAATGGGTTCCGTAATTTCAACCGTATGAGTCCGTCCCCTCGAGGAAATTCCTTCCCGGGATCCGGTGAGCCGGATGACATTGGTTCGCGGGTCACCGTCACCTTCTCCTTCAATCCATTCGCGTGTGATGCTGCCATTGGCGACATAAGTGGTTCCGTTAGGAAATTCAATGGTATAATCGGTCATTTTCCGGGTTGCGGGCAGGTTACCGTCTCCGTTCCGGTTAATGTCACGAAGTTCAATCATACCTGAAACACCGCGGTTGTTTACCACATAGTTGTCAAATGTGATGACGCGGTTGGCCAGTTGGTCGTTAAATTCCCCGCCATAGGCGATAAGGATTTTGCCACTGCGTTCCCGTCCGTAGGGCCCGATACATGATTCTCCAAAATCAATGGTGACAGTTTTTAACTCCGCGTCACGCGTAATGGTGGCGCAGGGAAGAAACTCATTCATAACTCTTCCTCCGGTTTCGCCGCTTATATCAGCAGCGAGGTAGGAGAATGAAATGTCTTCCTCACTGTAGGCTTCTGACAGCTGACTGTTTTCGGCGAGTTCGACATCTTCCTCCGCATTGATTTCCATTGGCTGGTTGTCGTCCTGGCAGGATGCCAGCAGGACTACAAGGCTTGCAGAAAAAAGGATACTGGTAATGTTCCTGAAATTGTTCATAAGTGAAATTATATGCTTCATCGTTTTCAGCGTTTGTTTGGCCTTTAGATGTAGCAGGCAACAGATGGTTTAATCGCCCCGGAAAAAAATCCATAAAATCTTTAAAACCATTTGACGGCAGGATTGCTATATTTATAAATAAACCAAGACTTATGAAAAGACATGCTACCGCCGTATGGAACGGCACCGGAAAAGAGGGCAAAGGACACCTGTCAACCCAGACTTCTGTCCTGGATCAGGTACCTTATTCATACACCTCCCGATTTGAGGATGGCAAAGGCACCAACCCCGAAGAACTAGTGGCAGCGGCCCATGCCGGCTGTTTTACCATGAAACTGAGCTTCAATTTGCAGGAAGCGGGATTTGATCCGGCCGAACTCAAATCCAAATGTGTTATTACCTTCGAGGAGGGCACAATTAAGAAATCACATATTACTCTGGATGCTACTATTGACGGCATTGACCAGGACGAATTTGACAGGCTGGTTAAGGATGCAGAGGAGAATTGTCCGATTTCGCGACTCCTCGATACGGAAATTGAGGTGACAGCCACGCTGAACGGCTGAGTATGAATCCATTCTGGTGTATTTCCGTTTTCGATAATCCGGAAGCGGGACTTCTCGGGAATATTGCTGCCGTTATCCTGTTGGAAAAGCCATTGCCGGAGCCGGAAATGCAGCAGCTGGCCGCGGACATTAATCAGCCTGCCACCACATTCTTGTGGCCAGGCGACGATGGCAGCTACCACGTGCGCTGGTTTGCCCCGGACGAAGAAATAGGATTGTGCGGGCATGGAACGCTGGCTGCAGTAGCAGCACTTCAGAAAAAGGTTACACTCCGCACCTCCCGGGATGAACTTACCGGGGAAATTCATGCGGACAATTTTGCCTCCATGAACCTTTCGGCCATCCCTGTGACTGGCCGGCCCGAACCGCCCGCCGGACTGGCCGACGCACTGGGTGTTTCAGTAAAGGGGTATTTCACCACGGACAATAAACATATTGTTTTGCTGGAGGATGAAGAGACGTTGGTCAATATGGAACCTGATTTTGGTGCGCTTAGAAAAATAGATGTATTCGGGTACACCGTCACCGCACCTGGTGATACCAGTGACTTTGTCAGCCGGACACTGGTTCCGCATGTTGGTCAGCTGGAAGATCATGCCACAGGTTCGTCCCATGCTGCCCTGACACCTTTCTGGGCGGACAGGCTGAACAAGACCCAACTGATGGCCATCCAGCGCAGTACGCGGGGAGGTCAATTTTCGTGTCGGCTTGACAATTCACGGGTGGTACTCAAAGGTCACTATACCATACTCGTGGAGGGCAGCTTGCGTACGTAGAATTCAATCCAAAAAAAGTACAAAAACCACTCCTTAAGAAGCAGTACGAGAATGCGCGGTAAAGCTTTGCATGCCGGGGCCCTTGCGTGAGAGGTACTTTTTTTAAATATTCATAATATATTGAAAATCAATAAATTAAAGCCTAAATTCACCTTGATGTAATAGATTTAACAAAAAAAAAGAAAAGTCTGATACTATTAATTATGACTTGGAATAGCTAATTTCAATGGCTGTTTATCGCTGTAGTTTTTTTGAATTGAAGTGCCGGGAATGCTGAGGAATTTTTTTCTAACCACCCTCCGAAGTTTACGTAAAAATCCGCTTTATTCATTTGTGAATATTGCCGGGCTTGCCATTGGTATTGCCTGTAGCCTTCTGATTCTCCTTTGGGTGAACAGGGAGATGTCCTATGATAAATTCCATCCGGAGTATGACCAGTTATTCCAGGTGTGGATGCACGCGGAATATACCGAGGAGATTTCTTCCTGGCGTTCGGTGCCCTTGCCTTTATACCTGACACTGCCTGATGTAGACCCGGCGATAGAGCAGGTAACGGTATCGGACTGGGGAGAGGATCATTTACTGACTACCGGTGATAAAAAAATAAGACAACACGGTTATTATGTAGGTAAGGAGTTTCTGAGCATGTTTCCTTTCCGCACAGCTAACGGACAGAGGCCGGCAGATTTGCTGCGTGATCCTTCTTCCATTGTACTGACCAGGTCAGCTGCCAAAGCAATTTTCGGGGATGCTGATCCGGTCGGGAAAGATTTACAGGTAGATAATGAAAGTACGGTAACAGTCACCGGGATCCTGGATGATCTGCCGGATAACAGCTCGTTTGAATTCGATTTCCTGATTCCCTGGCAGCATTATGAGCAAAACAGTTCGTGGGTCAGGGAAAATACCGATAACTGGAGTAATTATTCATTCCAGATCTATGTAAAACTTAACAGTGCAAAGAGTCGTGAAAAAGTTGAGAATTCCCTGGTCAACCTGCTGGAAGAAAACGGGGAAACGGATGCGAAGCGGGAACTGTTCCTGTTACCGCTGGAAGACTGGCGACTGAAATCCTCCTTTGAAAATGGCAGGCAGGCAGGCGGACTTATCGTGTATGTGCGCATGTTTGGTGCAGTGGCTATTCTGATCCTTGTTATCGCCTGCATTAATTTCATGAATCTTGCCACGGCAAGGGCGGAACGGAGAGCGCGCGAAGTGGGGGTAAGGAAAACGCTTGGTTCTTCCCGGGGGCAGCTTATCCGCCAGTTTCTTGGTGAATCCATGTTACTCGCCTGTGTAGCTTACCTGGTCGCCATCCTGCTCACGGAACTTGCCTTGCCCTATTACAACAGTCTGCTTAACAACAAACTTTCCATAGACTACGCATCACCTGAATTCTGGTTGATTACGCTGGCCGTGGTATTCGTTGCCGGGTTATTATCAGGAAGTTTCCCTGCCTTCTACCTGTCATCATTTCAGCCGGTAAGGACACTTAAGGGGGCGGTTTTTACAGGCCGGAACAAGGGCTTGTCGCGCAAACTGCTGGTAGGGCTGCAATTTGTACTGTCCATTTTTCTGCTTGCCTCGACGGTCGTTATCTACAGGCAAATTGAATTGGTACGGGCACGTGATCTTGGCTATGGGACTGAAAACCTCATCATGCTGCAGTATACTGATCTGATGCATGAGAACTATTCTCCCATGAAACAGGAGTTACTGAATTCTTCAGCCGTGCAGGAAGTGACCAAATCCAACAGCCCGGTAACCAGTGTCAACAGCAATAATTTCCTGGAATGGCCCGGGAAATCCCCGGACCAGAACATCCTGTTTGCCACCCTGGCTACAGAATATGATTTCACCAGCACCCTCGGGGTAACGGTGCTGGAGGGGCGGGATTTCTCCAGGGATTTTCCATCCGACTCCATGTCTATACTGGTTAATGAGGCGGCGATCGAACAAATGCGCCTGGAGAATCCGCTGGGTACACGATTAACGGTATGGGATGAGCCTTATACCCTTATCGGGGTAATCGATAATATTCTCACGGGTTCAGTTTTCAGGGAAACACAGCCCATGTTCGTTATATTCGATCCCGACTGGGCCGAGGTTATGACTATCCGTCTGTCGGATGATTTGCCATTAAATCAATCGCTGGCAGAAGTGGAGAAGGTGGTGAACAAGTACAATGCAGCTTATCCTTTTGAATACGAATTTGTGGATGACGTTTTTGAAAAGAAATTCAATGCCATCAACCTGACCCAGAAGCTGGCAGCCACTTTTGCATTGCTGGCCATTTTCATAACAGGAATGGGGCTGTACGGACTCGCCACTTACCTCGCAAGGCGGCGTATCCGGGAAATGGGTATCCGCAAAGTGATGGGGGCTTCCATCAGGGACCTGTTGATCCTGGTCAACGAAGAATTTATGCTGATCGTGGTTATTGCCCTGGCGATTTCCGCCCCGCTGACCTGGTGGGCACTCAGCCGGTTTTTGTCCCAATTCGATATCCGGACGTCCATACCCTGGTGGGTTTTCCTTTCTGCCGGACTTGTTCTGCTCCTTTTTACTGTGCTGATCGTATCGTTCCAGGTATATAAAGCAGCTTCAATGAATCCAACCGATTCGTTGCGCGAAGAATAGGTTATCGTGGCCCGATCAATTCAATAAAAATTCCGTCCGGGTCCTGGATAAGAATAAGATCCTGTCCGCCTCCGATGTCCACTTTGCCCAGCGGTTTCACCTTGTTCTCAGACAAGCGTTCTTCCGCGGCAGTGATATCCTTCACATAAAACGTTACGTAACGGACTCCGGTACCTTCATTAATATGGTTGGTTTTTTCCGTTTTGGGCGCGTCGGCAAATTCCATCAGTTTCCACTCGGAGGCATGCGGATCATTTTTCAGCTTCATGACCGTCACCTTCAGCGGGATGCCATTTGTAAGTCCGGCAGTTTTTGCCATGTCTCCCGGCACTTCAAATCCTCCTGTTCTGGTCATACCAACCACATCGTGGTAGAATTTTTCAGAAGCAGCCACGTCCGAAACCACAATACCGATTTGTATATCCCCCCGCTTAAATGAGCCTGCTTCTTCGCCACCCCGGTATGAGTCATAAATCTGGACCTTGTCCCATAAATGATTGGAGTTCTCAACAAATTTGAGGTGGGCCGGTTCTGTCTGGTATTTGTCCTGCTCTTCCTTTGAATCGAAGGTGACGACCAGGTTATAATCATAGGAATTGTCCACCACCTCCCGCGGGGTACCGGCGGGCGGGGCTACATGATAGGAAAGGAGGTATTCGCTGTTTTCCAGGAATTCGTTCAGGTTCTTCAGAAAGAGTTCGTTGTCTGCTTCGTTTTCCGGGTTATTCAGCCAGAAATAAACAGAGTGTACAAATTTTCCGGGAAAGGAACCTGATTGGGGGAAAGCGGAATGACCAGCCATAAGCAGAATGAGAATTAGTAATTTACGCATGAGTTATCGGGTTAAACGGCCTGAAACTACTGTTTTTTCTGCTGAATTACTATGTGCGCCATCGAAATATGACGTAATATTAATACCGGTTTCTATTCCCCCGATTTATGTTTTATGACCTTAAGCTGATCATCCGCACCATCCGAAAGAAGAAATTCTACAGCGCGGTCAATATTCTTGGTTTAACAACAGGCCTGCTCGTGATGCTGGTGACCTTCCTGCTGATTAGCAATGAAACCAGTTATGAGAATATTCACACAAATGCTGACCGAATATTCAGGGTTACTATGCATAATCATGCTGATCAGTATGATATGCACTGGGCCCGGGTTGACAGGGAATATGTTAACCGGCTGGAGCAGGAAATTCCCGAGGTTGAATCCCTGATCAGATTTCAGGATTATCACCCGCGGGACGTAAAAGTACGTCGCCAGGCGTACCGGATTAGCCACGCTTACAGTACCGATCCGGAAGTTTTCAAGGTATTCGACTTTGAACTCCTGCGTGGAAATCCGGAGAAAGCTTTATCGGAACCACGCAGTGTCGTACTGACCAGGGAGACCGCGCGTAACTGGTTTGGCACGGAGAATATACTTGGGGAAGAAGTGAAATTCATGGAGAATGATTCACTGGTTTCCTATACCGTAACCGGCATCATGCGGGACCTACCCGACAACACCCACCTGCCGGTCAACCTGCTGACGTCATTTCCCTCGCCCGAGGCACGTACCGGCTGGGCGTATGTTTACCTGCTGCTGAACAACGCATCCGATGCAAACAAGGTGAGCGGTTATTTTCCTGAGCTTGTGGCGAAACAGGATCCGGATGATGCAGGGAAGATTTCTTTCCCCCTGCAGCCCGTGAAAGATATTCATCTGCATTCGAATCTTGCCCGGGAGATTACCCCCAACAGTAATTTGCGGTACCTGATGATATTCCTGCTGGCTGGTTCGGCTATTTTGATCCTGTCCGGGGTCAATTATATGAATCTGCAGCTGGCCCGCGCCATAGGCCGTAAAAAAATGGAGAGTGTGAAGAAGGTACTGGGCAATAATTCAGGACGGCTTATACGGTATATGTTACTTGAGTCGACGACACTTGCCACCATAGCCTCCCTGTTTGCCATTGGCCTTTTTATTATTCTCCAGCCAAAAATAACCAACGTGGTCGACCTGGCCGTTCCGGGCCCGCGTGAGTACGTATTGCTCGTTTTATCCGGGATAGCCTTTGCGGTAATCTGTACCCTTTACCCGCTAATTGTTCAGCTGAAAAGCCAGCCAATGAACGTACTGCAGGGTCGTAGTAGCAGCGGAAGCCAGCGCTTCGGACTCAGGAATATCCTGGTGGGTATCCAGATGATCATTTCACTGATGGTCATCAGCGGGGCCATGGTCCTGGAAGATCAGTTCAGGTATATGCTTTCAGGCAGTGAACAGGAGGATCAAATTGTTGTACTGAGGGAAATCCCCAAAGGTCTGCAGCGCCAGTTTGATGTTTTTGCCAATTCAGTTTCTCAGCATCCCGGCGTGGAAGGAATCGCCCAGGTGATGGAAGTCCCGTCGCGTGAGATCCGGGATGCCGGGTCGGTGACCATGGACGGGTCGGAATGGGCGGAAGGACAGGCACCGGTCCTGGACATTCAGATAGTAGGCGACGGGTTCTTTTCGGTGATGGAATCACAATTCGTGGCGGGGCATACGTTTTCCAGTAAGAAATCAGCTCCTGAGAGCATGCCAGAAGATCTTGTGAACTACCTGGAGAATGAACCACGGGAGTATATCCTTAATGAAACAGCCGTAGCCGAACTGGGTTTGAAAACGCCGGGAGACGCCATCGGAAGAAATATGACGTGGTCGATCGGGGGAATCACCTTGCAAGAAGGGCCAATTGTTGGTGTCATTGAAGATTACCACCAGGAATCACTAAGAAACCGGATCGATCCGCTTGTACTGGTGCAGGAGCCTGTTTGGGTCAGGAATGTGCTGATCCGTACAAACGGGTCGCAAATCAGTTCGGTTATCCGGACCATCGAATCGGAATGGAAGGAGCTGGCTCCGGATGCTCCGCTCGATCTTACGTTCATGGACGATCTTTATGCGCTCCATTATGCCAGTGAGCGCAACCAACTTGTAATTATCGGTTGGTATTCTTTTCTGGCTGTACTGATTGCCTTTCTTGGAATCCTGGGATTACTGATCTATATGATCAGGGCCAGGGAGAAGGAGCTGGCTATCCGGCGTGTACTAGGGGCAGACAGGAATTCCCTGGGGATGTTGCTGACACAGAGGCTCATTATAATTTTTTGTGCCGGATGCCTGGCGGGGATCCCGCTCACCTGGTATCTGCTTGATTTCTGGCTGAGACAATATGCCTATCGTGTTAATATTACGATCCTGCCGTTTCTGGCAGGACTGGCTGGAATAGGAATCGTTTTACTGCTGACAACTGCTGTTATTCTCCGGAGACTAAAAGGCCGGAATCCGACTGATGTCCTTAGCTCAGAATAAAAAAAGGAACCGCCCACCTTGTGAACGGTTCCTGGTCAAATACAAAACAACAACCTGTCCAGGACTTATGGATTGCCTGAACCACTTCATAATAAACAAAGAAGATGCCAAATCTTGAAAACCGCCTTCATTAGATTTAAAGTGGGTATTTCCCATATCCCGGATTTGCATAATGACAAAATCAGCCGGGAATTTTTCACATTCCGGGTAACTCACAGAACCACGGCATGAATAATATTCGTTTTAGTGACATTTTTTTACAATCCTCATGCAACTTCTCCAAAGGCCCTGACGTCTTTCTAATAAACAACAACTAACCATGCGTAAAATTCTGCAATTAACAGCATTAGCATTCATTCTGCCGGCCATGACCATGGCGCAGGAAAGCTTCACGAAAGAGATTGGCAAGTTTGACAGGATCGTTGTTTCACCGCATATAAATGTAGTGCTGACACACGGGAATTCTGAGGAAGTGACAATTGAATACGCTCATGTTGATCCGTCCGTCGTGAACGTAGACGTTGATGGGTCCACTCTTCAACTTTACCTGGATGAGGCCCGCTATGTTCCCAAGACAAAGAAAGTGGATTATAATTACCGACAGGATATTTACCGTGATGCCGAGATCACGGCCTATGTAACGTATTCCTATCTGAGTAGCCTGGAGGTTCGAGGAGATCAGCGAGTGGTTTGTGAATCCCCGGTGGATGCGGTCAGGTTTAAACTGAAGACATACGGCAGCAATGAAATAGAGATCGCTTCCCTTGACGCTGAGTCATTAAAAGTGGTCAGCTATGGAGAATGCGAGCTGAAAATCCGCAGCGGGAAAGTAAGTGAACAGAAATTTGTCCTGTATGGAACAAGCCATGTCGATGTGGCGAAAATGACCAGTGAGTACTCCAAAGCAAAAATTTACGGGGAAAGCGAGCTGGTGCTTCATGCAAGTGATGAGCTGGATGTATCTGCTTTTGGTGAGCCTACAATCACCTATTATGGTAATCCCATGCTCCACAAAAACATCATAATCGGAGAAGCGAGACTCTTCAAGGTCAATTAAAAATTCAGGTATAAAAGCCGCTGGAGTTGTTCAGCGGCTTTTTTAATGATCGTTGCTCCTCCAATCATTGCGCGGAATTGATTATATTGATTAAGATCAATTCTTCCGACGCTATGAAATCTTTGTCTGTGCTTCTTATTACCCTTCTATTGATGGCCGGTTGCCGGCCGGATCAGGAAAAGGACGGTTCGGCCAACCCGACTCTTGGCGACCTTCAGCACGAATTTGTTATTGACGGGAATGCCCGTTCTGCCTTTGACCGCGGACTACTTCTGCTTCACAGCTTTGAATACGATGACGCACGGGAGGCATTTACGGAAGCCAGGGAAGCAGCACCCGGTGAGGTCATGGCCTACTGGGGAGAAGCCATGACGCATTATAAAGCATTATGGGGGCTTCAGGATGTGGAAGGAGGGCGCGGGGTAATAAAGCGGCTCGGAGAATCATATGAGCAGCGCATGGCTAAGGCACAGGATGACCTTGAACGAGGCTTTTGGGAAGGTATTGAAATCCTGTATGGCGAGGGAGAATTGCAGGAAAGGAATCGTGAATATGCCGATCATATGGCTGGCCTTTATCAGGATTTCCCGGATAACCAGGAAGTGGCGGCATTTTACGCGCTTGGATTGATGTGGGCTGATTCAGGGGAGCAAGGATATTCCGCACAATCAGCCCGTATTGCCGAAGGAATACTCGAAGAAAACCCGAATCATCCCGGCGCCCTGCATTACATGATCCATGCCTACGACAACCCGGAGGTAGCGGAAAAAGCAGAGAAGGCGGCCGACAGGTATTCAGAAGTAGCCCCGGATGCCACACATGCCTTGCATATGCCCTCACATATTTACCTGGCAATGGGAATGTGGAATAACGTTGTGGCATCGAATGAGACATCCTACGCGGCATCGGTGAGCAGGATGGAACGCAAAGGACTGGGTGACGAGGCCCGCGGGTACCACAGCTATGCCTGGCTGCATTATGGATATCTTCAGCAGAAAAGATTTAGCGAGGCGGCTCAGTTGCTTGAAGATATGTACGTATTTAAGGAAAGTGCAGGTACAGCCGCGGCACGTTCTTACCTGATCATGATGCAGAATTTCCAGCGGGTGGAAACTGGTGAAATGCCTGGTGATCACTGGAACAGAAACGTAGCATACAATGATCTTGGCCTGACCGCCAAATCTGGCGTTCATTTCCTGAATGCCCTGATGGCTAAGGATGCCGGGAATGCGGATATTATCAATCAGGAAACCGATACGCTTGAAATGTATATTGCTGCCGCTGAGCTGGTCGTCACGGATGAAGGAGTGTCCCTTTGCAGTGTGGGTCCGACCAGGTATGCGCCGAACAAGCGCGAGCTGCTCCGGGCTCGTGTGATGGCCAGGGAAATGAATGCCCTGGAAGCAATGGTGCTGGGTGATATGGACAGGGCAGAAGAGGCAATGCGGGCGGCGGTTGAACTGGAAGACGAACTGGGGCCACCGGTGGGTCCGCCGGATATTCCTTATTCCTCCTATGATCTGTATGGCAACTGGTTGCTTGAACAGGGGCGGTCTGAAGAGGCAGTTGACATGTTTAACCGGGGCTTAAAAAAGACGCCTAACCGCAGAATTGCCCTGGAAGGAAAAGAAAAAGCACTCAGGGAACTTGACCGGAACCGGGAGGCGGATGAGGTGGCTGCACAGCTGGCTGTATTCGTTAAAAAAACAGAGCAGAGCTGATCCCAAACCACTAAAAAAAAATGTTGACCATCATTAAACCTTTGTGTTTAACAGGCATCTAATTGTCAGGATATAAATTCAAATCATTAATTAACCACAGGAAATTTAAAACAGGTGGTTGGTTGAATATTTATTTTTTAGAAAGATACTCCATTTAACTTCGGGGATAATCCGGCAAATGCCTATGAAATACATTCTGATTCTCCTGATGACTTTGATGGTGTCAGGGTCAATGGCCCAGGGCCAGCGCATGAATCTTGCGGATCGCATGGACAGAGAAAAAAAGATGCTGTATGACAGTATTGCAGACCTGTCCGATGACCAGAAGCTGCTCATTGACCAGGTTTACCTGGAAGTCTCTTCGTCAGTTCAGGCCTTACAGGACAGCGGGGACATGGCCCTTTTCAGGGAGAAACTCCCGGAGATTCAGGAAAAGAAGGTGAACGCCTTCCGTGATATCATGTCAGAGGAACAATTCGCCCGTTTTGAAGAAATCAGGGAGCAGATGAGAAATCGGATGAGGCGCAGAGGAAACCGGGACAATCAATGAAATTACTGTTAACCCTGGTCATGACTACATCTTTTTTGTGGTCTGCCAGCGCCCAGGAGTTTGTGCTGACCGGAACAGTTCAGGACGCTGAAGATTCCTCCCCGGTTACAGGAGCTACCATATTACTGGTTAATGTCAAGGACAGTACGCTTACACATAACAGTGCGGCGGATGATACAGGCCGGTTTCGCATCACCAAACTTTCACAGGCTTTTTACAAATTAACCATTACCAGCATCGCTTATGAACCCTATGCCACGTTTGTACGGATCACCGAAGATACTGACCTGAAGGTTATCCGCATGAACCCGGACACGCGGATACTTGAGGAAGTACAGGTGAAAGGCCAGGTAGTTCCTGTAGAGGTGAGGGGAGATACCACCAGTATGGCGGCTGATGCCTACAAGACCAATCCGGATGCTACTGCGGAAGACCTGGTGGCCAAAATGCCCGGTATCATTGTCAATCAGGGACAGGTTCAGGCCCAGGGGGAAAGTGTGCAAAAGGTGCTTGTAGACGGGAAAGAGTTTTTTTCGAATGATCCGTCCCTGGCGCTGAAAAACATTCCTGCCGAGATAATTGACAAGATCGAGGTATTTGATCAGCAAAGTGAGCAGTCAAGGTTTTCCGGATTTGACGACGGGAACACCACCAAGACCATCAATATCGTCACCCGGCAGGAAATGCGTGACGGGGAATTTGGTCGCATTTATGCAGGAGCCGGTACTGATCAGCGATATTCAATAGGGGGAAACTTCAATTCCTTTGATGAGAGCCGGCGCATTTCAGTGCTTGGCATGCTGAATAATATCAACCAGCAGAATTTTTCGGGCGATGATCTTCTCGGCGTAGCCAGTGGCCGGTCATCACGCGGACGACGCGGGGGCGGTGGTATGGGCGGAGGTTCCGGTGGTGCGACGAATTTTACAGGCGGACAGCAGAACGGGATTTCAGATACGAAGTCGTTCGGAATCAATATTGATGAAGAAGTGGGTGAAAAATTGAAGATCAATGGGAGTTATTTCTTTAACAGGGTGGATAATGACAACATTCAACTGCGCAGCCGGGAAACATTCCTGGGTGCGGATTCGAGTCAGATATACGATGAATCCTCCTCTGTCTTCAGCATGAACAGGAGTCACCGGGTGAATTTTCGGATAGAATATGATATTGACGAAAGAAACTCCGTTTTGTTCACTCCTTCATTCAATTACCAGGACAACAATTCGGATGAATTCATAAATGGGTTTACTATGACCCCGGCTGCGGATACTGTTAACAGTTCCGTTTCTGACTATCAGAGTGAGCGCAATGGATTTACCGCGAATGCGCGTATTCTGTACCGTCATCGCTTTGAAAAAAGAGGAAGGACCTTCTCAGTAAACCTGGATGGCAGGCTGAATGACAGTGAGGGTGAATCTTTGCAGGCATCTGCCAACCGCTATTTCCTTTCGGGCCGCAGTGACAGCATCAACCAGCTGGTTGACACGTCAAATCCGGGCAGATCCTTTGGTGTCAATATTAATTATACCGAGCCACTTGGAGAAAGAATGCAACTTCAGATGGGATATGAATTTGACAGAAACGGCAACGATTCACAAAAAGAGACCTTTTCGTACGATCCGTTTATGGAAGTCCGGCAGGACCTGGACACCGCATTGTCCAATAATTTTACGGCCAGGTACGAAGCGCATCGTCCCGTTGCCGGCCTGATGTGGCGAATGGATAAACTATTTCTTCGCGCTGGAATATCCTTTCAGCATGCCATTTTGAAAAGCGAACAGGAATTTCCGCAAACCGGCAATATTGAACGTACATTCAATAATGTGCTGCCCAGCCTCATGATGCGATATACCTTCTCCCGAACCAGCAACCTCCGTATATTCTACCGCACATCAACCGATGCGCCTTCCGTCGGCCAGTTACAGAATGTGGTGGACAATACAAATCCGTTGTTCCTGAGCATAGGAAACCCCTCCCTTCAGCAGAGCAGGACAAATTTCGTGGTGTCCAGGTATTCCAGTACCAATCCGGATAAATCCACGACCTTTTTCCTGCTCGGTATGGTCAGAAACACAGCGGACTACGTAACCAACACCACGTACATCGTCGGGCAGGATTCGGTTCTTGCCGGCGGGGTAGGAGTAAACGAGGGTACACAAATCTCACTGCCAGTGAACGTAAACGGGTACTGGAATATCCGGTCACTGGCAACCTACGGATTCCCGGTGACCACACTTAAATCTAACCTGAATACTACCCTGGGGCTAACCTATGTCCGTACACCAGGACTTATTAATCAGCAGGAGAATGTTTCGAACAGTTATAATGTCACAGGCGGCCTGGTGGTGGCCAGCAATATCAGTGAGCGGGTAGATTTTACCCTCTCGTATAATGCGGATTATACTATTGTCAGGAATACCCTGCAGCCGGAACTGGAAGACGACTACATTCAGCAATCGGTAGGCGCCCGTGTCAACCTGATCTTTGGGAAGGGTTTTGTCTTTCGCACAGACATATCGTTTCTTGATTACAGCGGCTATTCCGATGAATCACTCAACCAGAATTTCACATTGTGGAATGCGAGTATCGGAAAGAAATTTCTTAAGGAGGACCGCGGAGAATTTAAAATCTCCGTCTTCGACCTGCTAAAGGAAAATGTCAGTATTGCCCGGGTCAATACCGAGAGCTACTTTGAGGAAAGCCGGACGAATGTACTGCAGCAGTATTTTATGGCAACCTTCACCTATACCGTCCGCAACTTTACACAGGGGAACGGAGAACGGGAAAACCGATGGGGCGGGGGAGGAAGGCCTCCGATGGATTAATCCTTCCTGACGATTTTATCGCGAATTTCTTTCCAGGTGACCAGTTTGATATTATTGTCTTCCAGCAGTTTTTTGCAGGCATCGCTGGTGAAGAAATCAAAATCCTGCTGCCGCCAGTTTGCTCCCCAGGGTATCTGTCCGATGGTTACAGCTTTCATTTCTTCATTCTCCCAGGCAACATGCAGAAGCAGGCAGTTCAGACCAGGTTGAAGGTTTTCAATCACCTCCGTATAATATGCGGCCATACCGGACTCATAATACTGCGGAGTGGCCTGGTACAGTGAATCCAGAACAACATCTCTTTCGGTCAGTGGAATGCCGGCCCGGCTAATTTGTTGGGTCAGCAATACCGGAAGCCTGAATTCCCTGCCGACTTTAATGTAAGCGGAAAGTATTTCAGGAGTGGCTGCCACCGCACCCATGTGTGTGTCGAGGTGAGTGATATCAATGCCTGCCGATTGCGCTTTCAATACCTGATTGCGGAGCTCGGTTTCAGCTTCTCCGGCATCGGCAAACCTGCCTACCGAGTCCACTGTCGAGTAGAAATATCCCTGGTCATTGATCAGGGAAGAGACCTGATCGCTGGAAGTAACGGGTCCCCATTTATAATTGTACCATTCACTGGTCAGGGTGAGATGAAGTCCGAAATCCAGCCGGTTCTTAGCGGCGTATTTTGCAATTTCAGGAAACCATGGACAGGGTACCATAATACTTCCGGAATTGACATATCCATTGGTGAGTGCTTCGATACTGGCGGCATTTTCCGAATGAGCAACGCCCAGGTCATCGGCATGAATGATCAGCAAACGGGCATCGGCATCGTATCCCAGCCTGGTGGCGATATTCTGTCCGTTAATGAGTCCTGTATAAAGGAACAACAGGGCGGTGAGGAGTCGGGTCATATCAGGAGAATTCTATGTTGAACAATGGAGCAGGTTTAATGAAATATTCCCCGGCCACCCCGATGGCAATCCCCAGAATACCCGCAAACAGGATCATTGGAATCACAGCTTTTTTGTTTCTGTATAATGCCTGAATGGCAAAGGGAAGCATGCCCAGTTCGCCAAGGATAAGTCCCGTGAGCCAGGGTTCGGTATCCCAGGAAATAAACGGGATCACCAGGCCGAGAAATACCCACTGGCAGAAAATGGCTGCCACTGAGAATACAGGCACCTTCATTCGCAGCATGGGAACGGTATCAATTATTCCAGCGGCTGCCCCGATCAGCAGGGCTATAATAATGTTATTCATAAAGCGAATTTGCCTTAAGTTACAAAAAAAGGAATTCCCATCATGCTGAAATAACATGACGGAGGGGAAAGGGAGTATTTAGAATTAATTGGAGGATACTTCGATGGTCCTGGCTGACTTCAGGATCCGTCCGTCGGCACCGACGACCAGGGACCAGGCAATATATTCTCCTGCTACATCAGATGGGTTCCAGCGTATCATAATTTCCTCCTGGCCACTGAGACGAAGCGCCGGGTCCCAGAATGCAACTGGCCGCAAATCAGGACCGTCAACAGATACCGGTTCGCTGACGAGGTCGCTTACACCATAATAGACCGGAATCTTATCCAGTTTTTCCTGAAGTGGGTTTTCTTCCGGTTTAGTAAGGTGAATGGACACCACGCCGTACCGTCCGAAAGTACCAAACCGGCGAAGCTTGTCGAGTGAAATAAAGACTTCAATGGATTCGATATCTTCTGAAGGCATTTCAATTAACGAATCAAGCGAGAAGGTCGGCACCCCTTCCATCAGGATAAGGGGAGATTCCTGATAGCGAAAACCCGAATTTTCAGGAGAGAGACGCAGTTCATATTCTTTGTCCCGTCGGATTACCTGGGTTTTTGGTGTGATATTGGACAATGCTTCCCTTAAGGAGGCAATTCCTGAGAAATTGGATAATACGACTGTACGGTCCGGATTCATATTGTATTCTTCGGCCATCAGGGAAACAACGGGATCTTCCCCGTTCCGGTACACCTGATCGACAAATTTGCGAACCCTTTTCTTTTCAAGGATCTGGCGAATCTCGTCGTTGAAAGGCACGGTATTGTCCGAGGTGGCAAAACTGATACGGGTGGCCGGTTCGACCTTTACCGGTAATTCGCCCAGCCGGTTGCCCTGTGCGTCAAACTGATAGGCATAGATGTGTCCTGAGCCAAACAGGGCCGGTAGTTTTTCCAGGATCTTTTCTTCTTCAGCGAGATAAAATTCTTCAACAAACCCCTGCTCCATAAAATACAGGGAAATACGCGAGTTGGGATCTGTGGTTATATACTCAAAGGAGAGTTTGTCCTCAATGGCTTCCGGCACGGGTGATTCCGTAATCTCACTCATAACCGGAGCTGTTTCGAAGCGCGGATCATAAATTTTGGTCAGCATGACCCCTTTGTTGGCTGTTTTTGGAAGCTCTATTGCGAGGTTGGCCATCGAACTTACATTCAACGCGCCTTCCGGTCGCAGGGTCAGGTTGGCCGCGGGTAGGGAAGATTCGAGGCCCAGCCCGGTATCGGCGTTATCCGGAGGAATGGAAGATGCAAAGATACTTGGATTGTAGACCGACAGGCTGAGTCTTGCCCGGGTGTCAGCACCAGCAATGCAGGCCACCAGGGTATATTTACCGGTCTCGAGGTCAGCGGGAAGCTGGATAAATCCTGCTTTTTCAATATCTGTGACCAGAAATTTCCGTTTTAAAACAACCGTACCCCTGTGATCGGTCAGAAACGTATGGATAATCCTGTCTTCGGTTACCGGTCGTCCGGAAGCATCCATCACCATCAGCTGTAATCTTACCATATCACCACTTACGTACGCCGATGACTCGGTAACCATATGCACCTGGTTGGCTGACTGGGCAAAGGCGCCTGCTGAAAGAAATGCGAGAAGGATGAACAGTAAATTTCTCATATAAGTTGGATTAATATTGACGCCACCAGGATGGACGTTCAGTTGTGTTAAAGCTGGATCCTCCTCTGTATTCAAGGCAATTCAGGCAATCGGGAGTCGGTATATTCGGTGTACCCGGCGGTGGCACGCAGGGATCCATGCCATTATCAATTTCATAGGGTAGTTCTGATCCGTTTATGAACCAGCGTACGGATGATTCATGGGCAACACTGAAGAATCCTGATACTTTTTCTTCAGGGTCTTCCACGTTGTAGACATTGGAAAATAATTCAAATGGGGGAGGGTCAAATATTCCTCCGCCGCTTTCCTGCTGAATCGCAAGCTGGTTCCAGAATTCATGTGCCAGCGGGCTTAGTGAATATTGTGTGACGTAGGCAGAAAAATCCCGGTAGAGTCGTTGATTATTCTCCGTCTCCAGGAAAAACAATTCATTATTGTATCCGCCGGTCCTGTCTATTTTTGTGTTGATTTTCTGGAAATAAAATTTATTCGTGACATAGCAGGTCTTCACCGGGCTGCTTTGGGGCGGAAGTGGTGCCACATAGACCCAGCTAGGGGTGACCTTGTACCTGAAATAGAATGTTTCATCATCGTCGTGTTCCGGAACCTGCGCCGATAGCACCAGGCCCCGCTGTTCTTCAAATTGTGTTTGCTCACCCACATTGATTTCCTGAATACGGGTAATCAGACTGTAGTCGACACCCGGCAGGGAAGGGGCTACATGCATGGTTTCCTCTTCGGATTCATAGACTTTACCATCGGATAATTCAATTCGCAAATGGTAGGATCTTCCCGGCTCTGCCTTAAAATCGTCAAAAGGCATAAGGTAGCTGCTCGTTTCGGCAACCCAGATATATTCCCAGGCTTCTCCGAGATCATCAACGAGGTGGACTGTGGCGTCTGAAATCACATCATTGCGTTCATTATTTACAGGACCAGTCCACTGTAGCTTTACATAAAAGCGTTCCGGGTAATTTGGCAACAGTTCTCTTTCATTGTAAGAAACATTGCTTATCAGTCCTTCAACCACAAGCCGCCTCGACTCACTGCCTGTGTCAAATTCAATAGGATCTATGCATCCTGAGAGGATCATCAGACCGGCAAAAAGACCTGTGAGTATATGTCGCTGAATGAACTTCATATTCTGAAATTATAGCTTAATGACGGGAATATGCTGCCCAGGATTGATAACCTGAAAGCATTGCCCCGCTGCGTGAAATAAACTGAATACGGGTTTTTACGTCCGTATACATTGTAAAGCGAAAGGACCCACTCGCCATCGATAAACTTATCCTTTTTCAACCCGCTCTTCAGGGTAAAGGAAAGATCCAGGCGGTGATAGTCCGGCACCCTGAACTGGTTACGCTCGCTGTAATTCAGGACGGACAGGATATCTTCGTATTGGAATTTTGACACCGGAACAGTGATCGGTCTTCCTGTTGAATAGGAGAAATTCAAACTAATGCTGAATCTCCGGCTGGTCTTGTAATTCAAAACAACCGACAGGTCGTGCGGCTTATCGTAGTTTGAGGGGTACCAGGCTCCTTCGTTGATAGTTTCCTCATCAAACTGTCCATCCACAAACTGTCGTTTTGTCCGGGAATAGGTGTATCCGATCCAGCCGGTGAGTTTGCCGCGGTTTTTCCTTACAAGTACTTCCGCACCGTATGCGCGTCCGTCACCCTGTAGCAAGTCGGCATCCAGCGTTTCATTGAGCAATATGGAGGCGCCATTCTTATAATCCACTACATTGTCCGTCTCCTTGTAGTAGGCCTCGACCGAGAATTCATACATATTGTCATTCCAGTTTTTAAAGAGGCCCAGTGTATACTGATCGGCGGTGGAAGGCTCCAGGTTATACCCGGTTGATTTCCAGTAATCGACCGGGGATATAGCGGTGGTATTGGAAATGAGATGGATGTACTGCTTGGTCCGGTAATAACTCGCCTTCAGAGATGTGTTAGGATTCAGCAGCCAACGGAGTGAGACGCGTGGTTCGAAACCAAACTGCTCCCTGAAAACTTCATTATCCCCGAAAGTGAGGGTATCTGTGATAGTTTCCGGGGAGCGGGGCACCCCTTCCTGAAATGCAAAATATTCTCCCCCCATGGCCAGGAAACTCGAAACACGGACACCGTATACGATGGAAAAGAACGGACTTAGCGAGAATTCATCATTTATATAAAATGCGCTTTCCAGGGCTCTTTCCTGGGGAATCGTGACAGGGGATTCATTTTCATTATTCTTGAGCGGCTCAAATTCTCCCGAATTAAATTCATACAACAATGAACTGATTCCAAAATCCACCTTGTGCTGGTTGTTTGGAGACCAACTGAAGTCCATTTTTGCCTGGTAGTTGCGGATTCCTGAGTTGTATTCAAAGGCATACAGGTCCTGCTCATTTTCAATGTCACTTTGATAATCACTGAATACCAGGTGTGTCTGCATCAGCAATTCCGGGGCAAAAATATGAGACCAGCTGAGAGTGGCCGCCTTGCTCTTCCAGAAGTAGGTGGTATCGGAAGCAAATTCAAAACGGTCCTGGCTCATGTAAGTTGAGAGCGTAAAGACATTCTTCTTATTATGAATGTGATTGATCTTCAGGTTGGCGTCATAGAAGCTGGCCGAACTTTGATACAAGTCCGGATCTTTCATCTGCTTCAGTAGCCAGTCAGAATATGAAGCTCTTCCACCGGCGATGAAGGAAGTTTTTTCTTTTTTAATTGGTCCTTCCACCGTAAGCCTGGATGAGACAAGCCCGACACCCCCGTTTACCTGGAATTCCTTGGCATTGCCATTTCTCAGGTTCACGTTGAGTACGGAAGAAACGCGGCCGCCGTAATTGGCCGGTCCGCCTCCTTTATAAAGCACCACATCCCTTAGCAGGTCGGGGTTAAAGGCGCTGAAGAATCCGAACATGTGCGCGCTGTTATACAGGATTGCCTCGTCCTGCATCAGCAGGTTTTGTCCCGGATCACCCCCACGGACATTATACCCGGCCGTTCCTTCTCCGACGGAGCTGACACCCGGCAGGGAAATGAGACTCTTTACCGGATCCACTTCACCGAGGAAAGTAGGCAGGCTTTTTATAGCTTCAATTCCAAGAACTTCTTTTCCTGCTACTTTTTCAGAGACCCCTTCGGTCTGACCCAGGGCTGAAATGGTTACTTCCTCTAGTCTCACGGTTTCATTGAACAGTTCGATATCCAGGGAACCCGTATTCAGCAGTTGAACCGGCACCTCCTGTACTTCATACCCGGCATACTGAGCAACCAGTACATATTTGCCTGGTAAGAGTGGGAATTCAAAATAGCCGCTGATATTGGTAATAGATCCTGTAGTCGTACCTTCCACCTGGACGCTGGCCCCTACCAGAGGTGAGTTGTCACGGCCATCGCGTATGTATCCTGAAAAAGTCACGGGTTGCCCGGGACGGTCCGGCTGTCCGGTACCGACAATTTTGTACTGATCAAGTAGCGGGTCATTCTCTTCCCAAACCTCATATCGATATGTTTCAAGCCCCTTCTGATTGAGGAGAATGATATTATTCTCGTACCGGATCACTGAGAAATCAATGGGGGAGAGGAGATCTTCCAGTACGGGCAGAACTTCATCACCCGCATTCGCATTCACCCGGAGTTCGGCCAGGTCCCACTGGTCCCGAAAGTGGAACTCGAATTCAGTTTCACCTGATAATTCACGTAATACGGCAGGAAGGGGAGCATCCTGATAATTTCTTTTGAATGTCGGTGCCTGGCTTTGTGCAAACAGTGAATTAAACGACAGTAAAAGGATTAAAAGGAGAATTAGTTTAGGTTGCTTCAACATGGAGTGCAAATAAATAAAAAACCTCATAGCTTTTGGCCACGATGGTAGTAATTTACATGGCTGGTAAATAATGCGATATTAATGGGATAATAATTCGTTTACCAGACACCATTATCCATTGTATCGTTGTAAACCGGTTGGTTATAGAAAAACCAATTTCCTGTATTTTAGCCGGTTAATATGCTAATTTGACCACCCGGCAATCAGTTGCCTTAATAATTTTACCTGCATAAACGATTGCATGTATGCTAACAAAAAAATACATCAGTTTTAAATTTATTCTTCACGGTAGCTGGCGAAACCTGATCTATGTTCTCGTTACTTCCGTACTGGCTTATCTGGTTGATCGGCTGCTGCTGGATGCCTTCATGGATTCTCCCACACTTATTCCCACCATCCTGGGAACAGCGCTTGCCTTTTTTATCGGGTTTAATAACAACCAGGCATACGATCGCTGGTGGGAAGGAAGGAAAATCTGGGGAATGGTAGTCAATAACAGCCGTTCCTGGGCCCGCCAGTGGCTGCAATATTCCATGGAATCGGGGAAAATGGGCCGGCCCCATTTAAAGGAGTTACGTAAGCGGGCAGTTCGAAGGCAGATTGCCTTCGTGTATGCGTTGAAGGAAACGCTACGAGATGTGGAAGTGAGTAAATACCGGAAATTCGTGGCGGATGAGGAGGTCAAACTGGTAGAAAAAGAGTCCAATATACCTAATGCCCTGCTCAGCGAGCATGCGAAAGACCTCCAGACGCTCTATGACGCGGGAGGTGTGGACGGGTTTAAATTTCATTCACTTAATGGGACGCTGAACAACCTGTGTGATGACATGGGAAAATGTGAACGAATTAAAAATACAGTCTTTCCGACCACCTATAATTATTACACCCGGATATTCGTCTTCATTTTTGTTGTTTTTGAGGTATGGGGAACTGCCGAATCCATAGGTATGTGGTCAATATTCACCGGCACCATGATCGGATATATTTTCCTGACAACCCAGGCGATCGGACAGGCGCTCCTCAATCCGTTCGAGGAAACTCCTGCCGCTTTGCCCCTCGATCAGATCAGCAGGACGATCGAGATCAACTTGCTGGAAATGCAGGGAGGAGCCAGAATTCCTGAGCCACTGCAAGCGACTGACGAGGAATTCATCACCTGACCGGTTTTACTAAATTCATTTTCTCAGGTAACGGGCTGTTCTTTTCTGACTGCCGGTTTAGTGCGTCCACCTGTTTTCATCCCATAGAAAACAATACTTTTTGGTTCATCTGAATCATCTGTAATCAGAACAAACGTACCAAACAGCTCGGTGGATTGCCCGTTAGTTTCATTGAACTGAAAGATCCCCGAATGTTTTCGGTCTGTATGAAGCCGGGAAAGAATTTCTCCAAAAGAATTAGTATTGTTCCGGCCGGTAAGCTCATCATACTTCATGGAAATGAGTTGTTCCGGAGAAACGCCTGTGATCGCGGAAAACGCAGGGTTGCCGGAAATTACAGTCCCATCCGGGTGAAATTCTGAAAAAGCCAGGCCGCTTTCATTCAGGGCTGAAAAGCGTGACTCAAATTCGCGCGTTTTCCGTTGCATTTCTTCCTGGGTAGCGGATAGTTCTTCCATGTTCTGTCGCATTTCTTCTTCCTGCGATCGCAGCATTTCCGTTTGTTCCTGGGACTTCCGGAACAGTTCCCTGGTTTGTGCATTAATTTTGGAGGAGGCGATGACTGATGCAATATTCTCGCAGACCTTCTTCAGAAAATCTACTTTAAATTGCTCAAATTCCCGGAAGGAGGCGATCTCAATCACACCTTCGACGGCGTGGTCGGTTTTGACAGGGATCAGGATCAGAAAGTCGGGTGTTGCATTACCCAATCCGGAGGTGATGTTAATATAGTTCTCCGGGATTTCCTTAAGGATGATCGGCTGTTCTTCCAGGTAACACTGACCCAGGATTCCGTCGCCGGGACTTACTTTTTTGTCCAGGTATTTTTTCCGTTCATAGGCATAGCATCCCTTAAGTTCCAGGAAGACCTCCTCATCCTGGTCGATCCGTACAAAGATCGCACCCTGGTTGGCATTCAGGTATTTTACCAGGTAGGAGATGACCCGGAATGACAATTCGTCTATGTCGTTTTCATTTGCGCGGATAATTTCACCGATCTCAGCAATACCCACATTGATGAATTTCTCTTCTTTTTCGCGGTCCGCACTTTGCTTGAGACTTTCCCGCATTTCCTGTAAGGCTTCACCCATTTTGTCGCCCTCACTTACAATTATCGAATTCTCCAGGTTACCCCCGGCGATTTCATTTGCCAGGCTAATATTTTTTTGCATAACCATTTCATTCTCCTTCATGGCAATAATGTTGATTGCATTTTCCGTGGTATGACCTTCCAGGTTATGCGCGTAAATGGCTGCCAGGACCACCCCGAGCGCATACAGTCCGGCATGAAAAAGAAAGGTCTGGAAGTCCATGAATTCCAGTTGGGTGAAATAAATATTCTTGTAAGCGTCAACTTCATTGATCACTCCGAGATACTGAATGTAGGCGAAGGACGAATGGTGGATGACCACAAAAAGGGCCTGGGGCAGGAACGCATATTTGTTCTGGTAGGTAATCATCGCGATGATGGCAATGAACGCTGTAAAATGCATTTCAAACAGGCCGTGCATCTGGTATATGAACTGGGCCATAAATATTCCGAAAACCAGGCTGGCAACATACTGAATGTACCGGGTCTTCCCGAACAAGGCTTTTGAACCGAAATACAAGATCATGTTAAGTGCGCCGACGCCTATACCCACAAAATAGGTGTCGTAAAAGAAAGACAGGAGGATGCCAAAAACAAAATAGCCGATCAAAACGATTTCAATGATCCGGTTTGATTTGGTATATACTCCGTCAAAAAAGGAATGAATTTCTTGTTTAGTTGCCATAATTAAAAAATGAAAATAAGGTTAAGTCAGATTGTTCAGTATTGGAGGGAAGTTCACATCCGTATGCGGTAAAGGCGACGGAAGGAAATTCTGGTGGTGGTTCGTCATTAATAAGGGCTGTGAGGGCTATTTCGGCAAATTTTGTATTCCGGGAAATGCAGAACCTGGCCCTGTTGTAATTGCCTTTGTAAAAAACGCGGTCGCCTTTGATCAGGACGGCCTGAGGAGTACTGTATACGCCCAGCAGATCGGCAATTTTACCATCAGGATCGTCGATGACTCGTATTCCAAGGTCATATTTATCCTTAAACGTTTTAATTTTTTCCTGATCCCCATCCGCCTGCAGAACGGCAATAAATTCAATGTCGCCCGAGTACCTTCGCACCATGGACTTGAATTCAGCAATATTGAACCTGGAACAGGGGCAATCATAATTATAAAAATGAACAAATACGTTCTTACTGCTTGTTGAAAATGGCAGCGATATACTGTCACCCGGGCTGACTTCTGTTAAGTCGGCCGGTACTGGTGTCGGCAGGGTGTATTTAAATTCCTGATGCCAGAATAACCAGGCGATACCACCCAGACAAATAAAAAGAAGCGTAAAAAATAGGAATGCTTTCCTCGCCACAATATCCTGTTAAATAAAAAGTCAACTGGTTTGTGCAGTCAAAAATGGCTGCTTTACAAGGATAAGGACTGAGGATCAATAAATTAATTCAAATCTGTGTCAGGGTGACACAGATGTAAGTTATTTGCAATAAAAAACGTTTCTGACTGCAGGTCAGTTACTTATTCTTTACTTCGTCCGGTATGTCACATTCTTTCCGTCGTGTATCGGCTACATGAAATACTTTCCAGCGCGTTCCGTCATGATATAATTGAAAAGCATCAACCCCGCAATGACTGTAAGATTCTCCTATGTATAATGCATAATCGCACCATGCCGTGGCGAGTTCGCCATCCAGGTTTACCTTAACGTCCCAGATGCGTTCATCAAGAACCTCTTCCCTTGGTGTTCCAATCGCGTTCAGCCAGCCCTGAAGACTTCCCCCGCGTCGTTCTACCTTGCCGTCCTGGTTTCTGAATACCGACGACATCGTGGCATCACGCACAAAATGAGCCGCTACCCTGGCAGAATCGCCGTCCCTCATCCCGTCGAATATGTCAACGATGACTGCCTCAACCTCAGCTTCGGTAGCTGACTGGGCAAAGGTCAGAAATGGAACTGTGCACAACAGGAGAAGGATTACTTTTTTCATGGTTCAACTGGTTTGGTGGAAGACGAGGTTGCGCCCGGCTCATTCAGCCAGGCAATAAAGAGTTTGTATCCGAGTGACAGGATAATGGCCCCGGTAAACAGCCCCATCAAGCCGCTCAGCAGAAATCCGCCGATAGCACCAAGGAAAATGACCAGCATAGGTACCGGTGCGCCTTTACCCAACAAAATTGGTTTAAGAACATTGTCGCTCAGGCAGGCAACCAGGATCAGGACAGCCCATATGGTCGCCATTGTTGGTGTGTCGACGGAGTACAAATAGATGATCACCGGCAGACCCACCAAAGTCGGTGGAAGCATGATGATGCCAAGAAAAATGCTAATCAGGGACCATAGTCCGGCGTAGGGGACACCAGCAAGCAAAAAGATAATACCCAGGGCAACCCCCTGAATTACTGCCACACCTAATATCCCTTTGGTCACACTTCTTATTGTCGATTCAGCGAGCGTGGCGTATTCCTCACCACGTTTGCCGGCAAGTTTAACGGCAAATTTTGATATGGTTTCCCGGGTCCCTTTTGTAGCGAGCAATACCCCGGCAATGATAAAGGAAACGATGACCAGTAAAATGTCAACGGCTAACGTCATGATGGAAGACAACAACTTTTTGCCCAGATTGGCTACCTGCTCCTCATATTTCTGAAAAGCAGCGGTCAGGTTAGTGGAGAATGAATTCCAGATATCATAGACTTTATCGCCAATCAGCGGCCAGCCTGCAACGCTGTCTGACGGGGGAGGAACAGACAGCTTGCCTTCACGCATGGCGTGCCCGAGTTCCCTGAGATTGCTGAATAGCGCACTGACCAGGAAGATGGAAGGGACAAGGATGAGGAGGACAATCAGGGCTGTAATGATAAATGATGTCCTCTTTGGTTTATCCCCAAGCCGTTTGTTAAGTGAAAGGTAGAGCGGCGAAAGTGAAACAGCAATGATCGTTCCCCAAACCACAGGACCTATAAATGGTAGCAGGATACTAATGCACCAGAGCAGAATCAGGAGTACCAGGGCAAGCCTGATCCCGACTTCAACGGTCATGTTCACTTTATCATCGAGTTCGGATTGGTTGAATGACATGTCAGAAGGTGTGTTTTTGAAGACAATATACGCCCGCTTGTATTCTCAGACAAGCATTACTTGAGCCGGGACTATATTAACCGCTTTTGCCGCGATGCCAGACCAGGCTTGTTTGCGTTGCTTCACTATCAACTATACCGGCTTCTCTGAGGGTAAAGAGAACACTGGTGAGCGTTTTATCGCTCACCCAACTGTTGGTGGCCCATTCAGTGGCATGGAACCAGAAGGTGGCATCCTTGAGGGACAGGTTGAATTTTTCAGCGATAATCCCGGGGCTTTTGCTGTCATTCATAAAATACTCACAAGCCTCGTGTATAATCCTGAGCATCAGGTCCAGTGCCTCCGGAGCTTCCTGAATGATGCGGTCGGAGGCAGCTATCATAAAGCATGGCCAGGGCGAGGTAAATTCTCCGATGCGCCTGAGCAGTCCCTGCTCCACTACGGGTTTTGTCGTATACTTCTCCCAGTAGAAAATGTTGGACTGACCTGAATTCAGTGATTCAATAGCCCCGTCAAGATTACGGATCACTTCAAACTGGTCCGGTCTTATAGACTTTCCTTTCATGAGCGCATCCACCGTAGGCATAAGGTGCGAGCCTGAACCTGGCCGGCTAATGGCAATTTGCTTATCGAAAGCATCCTCGTACCGCGTATCCTGGTCCTTCCCTGTATGCACTCCCCAGATGAGCGGCGAGGTAACATATCCACTGATAATCCGGGATGCTCTATCCCGGAGAATAGCAGAAATTATTCCTTCCGTAAGTAGAATGCATACATCACAGGTGTCATCGGCCAGGGCCTGGGTCATATCACCGGTTCCGCCGTCATAGGTGATCCACTGCAGGTCGATTTCTGCCTTGTTAAAAAGATCATTTTTGATAGCCTGGTGGATCGGGTAATTGAAGTGTTCGGGAACGCCGCCGAGCCGGATGGTTTTCATGCTTAGCTAATTTTTATACAACCATAGCGATATAAATGTAATCTGCCAATTATGGATTGAACTAATTGTGCTTTTTCCGTTCGTATAATTTTATAACAATTCGTCATTTATGCTGAAATAGTAAGGTCGTGAATAGTCAATTTCGTCGATCCAAACCAAAAAGAAATGAAGAGACTATTTCCATTATTACTCATATTCCTGCTGCTTTCACCTGCGGGAATTGCACAAAAGAAAAAGAAAAAAAAGGATGACGCGAAAGAAGCGACTACCGAAAAGAAGAATGATTCCCCGATTAAGCCATACGGGAAAATAATTACAGGTGAAGCGATCACCGATTACGGACTGTTTACGGTCCATAAGGTTAAGGACAAGTATTATTTCGAGATCGCGGATTCATTGCTGGACCGTGAGATCCTGGTAATTTCAAGGATATCCGGTACGGTGGAGAATTTTAATTTCGGAGGGGCCGGCATGAAGGCCAGGAATCAGCAGGTATGGCGCTGGCAGCGTAAGGATGATAAGCTCTTGTTGCGCTCCGTTTCACATAACAGCGTGGCCAGTGAAGATCAGCCAATTTATGAATCCGTAAGGAATAATAATTTCGAGCCAATCATTATGTCGTTTGACATTAAGGCATTTGGCAAAGACTCTGCCTCCAGCGTAATTGATGTGGAAGAGCTGTTCACCACGGATGTCAAGATGATCGGCCCGCTGAGCGAACAGCAGCGTAAAAATTTTGAGGTGCGCGGACTGGACAAGAGCCGGTCCCTGATAATGTCATGGAAAAGCTTTCCTTTGAATACCGAAGTTCGGCATATTCTCACCTACAATGCCAATAATCCCCCGTCCAATGGTCAGACCGGGGTACTTTCCGTTGAAATGAACCAGTCATTGGTCTTACTGCCGGAGGAGCCAATGACTCCCCGTTTGTATGATCCCCGTGTCGGCTATTTCTCTGTTTCTCAAATTGACTACGGACTCGATGAGCAGAAAGCGGAGACCAGAAGATACATTACCCGATGGAGGCTTGAGCCCACAGATATGGAGGCCTATGAGCGGGGCGAGTTGGTCGAACCGGTAAAACCCATTGTCTATTACATTGATCCGGCCACTCCCGTAAAATGGCGCAAGTACATTAAACAGGGAATCGAGGACTGGCAGGTGGCCTTTGAGGAGGCTGGATTCCGGAACGCAATTATTGCAAAAGATCCGCCTTCTAAGGAGGAGGATCCTGACTGGAGCCCTGAAGATGTGCGTTATTCGGTGGTCCGTTATACGGCCAATCCGATTCAAAATGCCATGGGACCGCATGTCCACGATCCGCGCTCGGGGGAAATCATAGAAAGCGATATCATCTGGTACCATAATGTGATGAACCTTCTGAGAAACTGGTATTTTATTCAGACGGCAGCTGTGAATGAAGATGCGAGGAAGGTCAAGTTCGATGATGAGGTCATGGGAGAATTAATCCGCTTTGTATCTGCCCATGAAGTGGGTCATACACTCGGGTTTCCCCATAACATGGGTTCAAGCTATGCCTATCCGACCGATTCGCTGCGTTCGGCCTCTTTCACCCGTACCATGGGAACAGCGCCCTCGATTATGGATTATGCCCGGTTCAACTATGTTGCCCAGCCTGGTGATAATGCCTCTCTTCACCCTCAAATCGGCACCTATGATAAATGGGCAGTGAAATGGGGCTATACCGTTTTTCCGGAGCTGAACGGACCGGATGCTGAGAAGGATTTGCTCAACTCCTGGGTTAAGGGTCATGAAGGGGACCCGATGTACTGGTATGGTCGCCAGTCAAGGGACGCGGAAGATCCACGCGCCCAAACCGAAGATTTGAGTAATGATGCTGTTAAGGCCAGTACCTATGGACTGGCGAACCTGAAACGTATTGTCCCGGAGCTTATAACCTGGACAACGGAGGACGGACAGGATTATGAGGATCTGAAAGAAATTTATGGCCAGGTCATCACCCAATGGAACCGATACAACGGACATGTCCGGAACAACATCGGCGGGATGTATGAAACACTCAAGACGGCAGATCAGGAGGGTGTTGTCTACTCGTTTATTCCTGAAAGCCGTCAGAAGGAGGCAATGGCGTATCTCCAGGAGAATACCTTCGCGACCCCTGAGTGGATGCTGGACCGCACCATTCTGGACCGGATTGAAGGTACCGGATCGGTAGATCGCATCACAGGGGCACAGGTGAATACCCTGGATCAGCTGCTTTCGCCGGCAAGACTGGTCCGGATGGCGGAAAGCGAATCAATTGAGGGAAATGAAACCTATACTGCGCTTGAAATGATGGGCGATCTCAGAAAAGGAATATTCTCCGAGATCAGGAACGGCAATGAAATCGATATATACCGGAGGAATTTGCAACGGGCCTTTATTGAGCGGATGGAATTCCTGATGAGCGATGAATCAGAATCGAACGGGAGAGGTGGCGTACATGTGGCCAGGTCCGATATTCGTCCGATGGTTCGTGCAGAACTGAACGTACTGCGAACGGAATTGCAAAACGGAATCAGCCGCACATCGGACCGCATGTCCAGGTATCATCTGGAGGATGCCGTAAAAAGAATTGACCAGATTCTGGATCCGAATAACTAGTTTAAGAACATTCTGAAAAGAAAGGGCTGCCTTCCGGGCAGTCTTTTTTTTTCACTATAGTTCAATACTACATTTAGGAAATTGATTTTAATGTTGTATAATTGCAATACTACATTTAGGAAAATGCTATGAATTATTCACTCGGAGAATTTGAAGAAATCGTATTGCTGACGGTGGGAGTGCTTTATAATGAGGCCTATGGAGTGGCGATAAAGGATGAAATTGAGTCACGTCTGAAACGGAATGTCAGTGTCGGGGCCTTACATTCGGCACTTCGGAGGATGGAAAAAAAGGGTTTTCTGGAGAGCCGGACGGGGGAACCCGATAAGGAAAGAGGAGGGAAGCCCAAACGTTTTTATACGATTACCGCCTTTGGCAAAGAAGTCCTGGAGGCCAATAAGGATATCAGGATGGAGTTGTGGAATTCAATTCCGGAAATGGCTTTAAAGAAAGTATAATGATCAGGCACCTGGCAGATCGCTTGTTTGAATGGTTCTGTGACCCGGAATGCTATGCCGATATTTCGGGCGACCTGGAGGAGTTGTACTTCAGAAATAAGTCGGACCGTCCTGTTTTCGCCCAATGGCGATATTTCGCTCAGGTGTTGATCCTGATGCGCCCTTCCATTGCAAAACCACTTAATTTATTTACCCGCGTACCCATGTCCATGTATCGTAATTACTTCAAAATATCCGGCCGCAACATGATGCGGCACAAGGTGTTCAGTCTGATTAATATTATGGGGCTGGCAATAGGTCTTGCCGCTTTTATTCTGATTACCGCATACGTCAGGTTTGAACGAAGCTATGACCGTATTTCAGACCAGGCTGACTCAATATTCAGGATTTCCACTGTTTCCAGCGCAAACGGGGTGGAAAACAAAGATGCCATGGCCTATTACCCCCTTAAGGCGGAGCTGGATAATCAGATACCTGAAATTCAGTTATCCACTATTACCAAGTATCTAGAAAATACAATTGTCAAAGTAGGGGATGACCTATACAGGGAGCGGACGATGATTTCGGGAGACGCGAATTTTCTTCAATTGTTTCCATACAAGGTTATCCAGGGGGCTGCGGGTCAAATGCTGAATTCTCCCAATTCCATTGTTCTGACAGATTCAAAGGCGAAGACTTATTTCGGTGAGGATGATCCGGTCGGACAGGTGATTTCTTTAAAAGGCGAACTGGAGGGAGAATTTACCATCACGGGGGTAATTGAGGATGTTCCGGAGAATACGCATTACCGTTTTGATATGATTGTTTCCGACGAAAGTATAAAGGGGCTTCACGATTATAACAGCTGGAATTATAATAACTACTACCTCTTTGTTCAGCTTGACCCATCTGCAGACCCGAAAAATGTCCTTTCAAAACTTCAGCCCATAATGAAGAAAAATAACAAGCGATCAGCGCTGACACTGGTACCTCTGACCAGGCTTCATCTGTATTCCGATTATACCTTCGAACCGGGTGTGACAGGAAACCCTCAGGTAGTAGGGCTCATGGAACTAATATCCATCCTCATTATTTCGATCGCACTGGTCAATTACATCAACCTTACCACCACCAGGGCCATGACCCGCTCCAGGGAGGTAGGAATCAGAAAGGTGGTAGGCGCACGGAAAAAAGAACTCATCACGCAATTTATGTTAGAGGCGTTTATTGTCAACTCGCTGGCATTGGTTGTAGCCCTCATCCTGGTAGAGATGCTGATTCCATTCTATAATCAGCTGGTCGGGTATGACGTCCTGATTTCGGTTTTTGAACTGAACGGTATTTGGCTTAGCCTTCTTGTAATTTTTCTTACCGGCAGTATTCTATCCGGGGTATACCCTTCTCTTGTATTGTCCGGGTTTGAGCCGGTCAAAGTGCTTAAAGGTAAGCTCACCACCAGTCGTACGGGAATTGTTACCCGTAAAACGCTGGTTGTTTTTCAGTTTGTGATTTCATTGTTGATCGTCGGGGGTGCCCTGGTTATCTATGAGCAGATCCGATTTATATCCTCGATGGACCTGGGTATGGACCCGAATGCAGTGGTAACACTAACCGCTCCCGGAATTGAAAATGAGGAAGAGTATAATTACCTCCACAGCATGAAAAATGAATTCCTTAACGGTACCAGTGTGGAACATGTAGGATTCACAAGCAACTCCCCAGGCGGACTTAGGTCTGATATCAACTCCACCCGTGCGAAAGTGAATGTGGAAGGAATCATTGAAGACCTGGACGGGATTTCCTATATCCAGTTTGTGGATGGTGGCTTCTTCGATGTCATGCGAACAAGACTTTTGGCAGGAAGAAATATTGACCTTACCATAGCTTCTGATTCATCTGCACTTATCATGAACAGGGCATATATGAATCGTCTGGGTGTTTCCTCCCCGGAGAGGCTCATCGGAAAGTCCATATCATTATGGGGACAAACCTGGGAAATTGCAGGTATTGTTGAAGATTTTAACCGGACCTCAGTTAAATCAGCAGTGGAGCCGACGCTTTATATTGCTTCTTATGCCCCTTCCCAAATGGTTGTCCGCCTGAATTCCGCAGACATTACCGCAGGACTGGACTATATGGAAGAGGTATGGAAGAAATTCTACCCGGAACATCCCTTTGCCTATCAATTCGTGGACAGCCGCTACGAGGCATTGTACGACGAAGACCGCCGCTTTGCCAGGGTATCCATAATATTCTCCGGGCTAACCATTTTTATTGCGATGCTCGGACTGTACGGGCTGATCTCCTTTATGACAACACTACGTACCAGAGAGGTCGGGATCCGGAAAGTTCTCGGGGCTTCCCTCGCCGGTATTTATCAACTGTTTGCCAAAGAGTTCGTAGTTATCATCATCATAGCCGCGGTCATTTGCAGTCCGCTGATCTATTACCTGTTTAACAACTGGTTGTCCGGATATGCCTCTCACATCGCGTTTCCTTTCTGGGTTATCCCGGTATCCTTTATAGCACTGCTGGGGCTCTCCATGCTGATAATCAGCACACAACTGATGAAAGTTATGAGCATTGATCCGGCCGATACGCTTAAATATGAATAACGAATTTCATCGGTAAGAATATCCGGGAAAACAAGTTTAATTGATATATTCACTAATAAATCAATTGACGTATGGGCCGTTTTATTCTGATACTTATGCTTGTACCCTTGCTGGCAGGGGCGCAGGTCAAATCATTCGATGACTCCCCGGTGTATGTGACCGATGACGGTAGCGGAGAGTATACCTTGCTGTTTATTCATGGGTGGAACCTGAACCATACATTCTGGCAGCATCAGGTGGCGTACTTTAAGGATAATTACCGGGTGGTGACCCTGGATCTTCCGGGATACGGACAATCTGGTAAAGATCGCAAAAGCTGGACGATCGATGCATTCGGGAAAGATATCCAATCTGTAATTGAGCAACTGGATCTGGAGAATGTGATTTTGGTGGCGCATTCGATGGGCGGGAATATCGCACTGGAAGCAATCGATGAAAACCCGGAACCAATTATTGGACTGATTGGAGTGGATAATTTTAAGGAAGTTGGATCGCTCCCTGATTCAGCGACTGCAGCACAAATGGATGCGTTTTACGCGTTCCTTGAGCAGGATTATCCGAAACACGTAAGGAGTGCTTCGGAAAGCTTTATGTTTTCTCCTGACAGTCCGCCTGGGCCCAAGGAGGAGATTCTGTCGACCTATGCTGATTCAGATGCTGATATCGCCATTGCCCTGATCAAAGCCGCCTACAGTGAGTCCAGCAATGAGATGAAATTACTTCCTGAACTGGAAGTTCCATTCGCCCTGGTGTCAGCGACGATGATCCCGGTGAATGAAGATTCCCTTCGTTCGTATTATCACGGACCATTCTTTAAGAATTACCAGGTAGAAAAAAGTGGTCATTTTCCAATGTACGAACGCCCGGGAGAGTTTAACCAGGCACTGGAAGCCGCTCTTACCGACATGGGCTTTTAATTTTCCTGTAATCTGCCGGAGTCAGGAAATTACTGCGGGTGATAAGTATTCTGATTCACGGAATAATATAGTACCTTGCGTACCATGCTTGGCTTAGCAGTAATTATTGCGGTATCCTGGGGGCTGGTTTATTTAATTCGGAAGGAGAATCTGAATGTACTTGGATTTACCCCGCCGAATAAGCGTTTATGGCAATTTTTCCTTGGGGTCCTGGCGATCTTCGCAATCAGGCTGTTAATCTCCGGTATGGATACGCTTTTTGTGGGCGCCACCTGGGTACACAATCCGTCCACAGAGGCACAGCGTTTCGCTGCCGCCCTTGGCTATCATATCCGTTCGGCCGCGACCGAAGATCTGATCTTCCGTGGAGTACTGTTATACCTGGTAGCAAAGCGGCTTGGCGCCGGATGGGCTGTCCTGTTGTCCGCAACTGCATTCGGTCTGTATCACTTTATTTCATATAACCTGTACAGTGCAGGAGCATTTCCTATAATTCATACCATACTGATGACCGGATTGGCCGGAGCAGTCTGGGCCTGGGCCTACCTGCGAAGCGGTTCTATTTTGCTTCCTTTCGGGATGCACCTGGCGTGGAATTATTATGATGCGATGTTTTATGATGTCAGTCCGTACGGAAAATTGTTGTTTATGCAGACCGGATCGGCAGAACCGGGAAATGTTTACCTTTGGATCGCCTATTACGTGATTCGAACCTACCTGCCGATTCTGTTAATGTTCCTTTTGGTGCGATACGGAATCAAACCCGATAAAATTCAAGCTGACCATGCGGGATAATACCTCAATGATAGATATCAAGCAGGAATTTATTCTCCCGTTACCCTTCAGGGTCTTTGGGTTTATTATGGCGCTTGCCGGTATGATCGCTCTGGCTGTAAACGCTTACCAGTTGATCGCATTCAATACTTTTTCCTGGTGGCTGCCCGGAAGTATTCTGGTGGCAGCTGGCGGCGGTATAATTGCCACCGCGCATTATCGTCTGCGGATCAATGCGCATGAGAACTGGTTTAAAATATATGTATGGATCCTGGGCTTCCACCAGGGAAAGCGTGAGTCGTTTGATCACATTGAAAATATATTTGTTAACCGTGTGGTGGAAAGTACCCGCATGAGTTCGTATACAGGCCATCCCAGCGTTCAGAAGGAATACCTGTTCAAGGCATTTATGAAACTCGATACCGGGGAAAAGATACACCTTGATACGGATAATGAGGAACACAAGCTGAATAGCCGGATTGATATTTATATCCGGCAGCTGGGTGACGCCTACCGCGGGCAGCCAGTCTGACAAGATAGTCATAGTGGTAAGTCGGCCGATTTGCCAAAAATCATCATTATTTCATGTTAAAATCTGACAAATCGCATTTTTTTAACCGATTTCGATGATGATATTTATCGAATACCATTTAATGACCTATATGTTAACTTCTTTTTCTAAAACCCAGAAAAACATGCTCATACTAATGCGGGTACTGATAGGCTGGCATTTTTTATATGAGGGTGTGATAAAGTTGTATAATCCGTTGTGGACGGCCAAGGGCTACCTGGCTTCGTCCGCTGGTCCCTTCCGGGGGATATTTCAATGGCTTTCCACTGATTCACTGGTGGGAGTGGTTGATACGCTGAACATTGCCTTGCTGATGTTTGTCGGACTGGCGCTGATTTTAGGTTTGCTGGAGCGATGGGCGGCCATCGCAGGAATCGTGTTGTTGCTCATGTATTACCTTGCCCACCCGGCATTTCCCGGGGTGCCGCAGGGTCCAGCCGAAGGAAGCTACTGGCTGGTAAACAAAAATCTCATTGAGGCGGCAGCGCTGGGTGTTGTTTTTGCTTTCCCCACAGCACAGTTTTTCGGTGTAAGGCGCCTGTTGGGTAATCCTGCCACATCTGGTAAAAATGTTGTCAAACCTTAAATTCCGGAAGCCATGAAATTTAAAAGAAGAGATATATTAAAAGGAATGGGAGGTATTCCCATACTTGGAGCCGTCTGGTGGGCAGGGGCAGATTATGCCGTAGATACCAAAAAAACCCGGGAGGAAATCCTGAATACGTTAAATATTGAAGCTGCGGCACCTCCAAAATCCGGTCCGATGAGCGGGGATCCCGTGCGCATAGGACTCATTGGATTTGGAATCAGGGGTACGCAACTAGCACGTGCCATGGGGTTTGCCACCAAGGACTGGTTGAATGAGATGAAAGAAGCTGCTGACAGGAACCCAAGGGATACACGCCTTAAGGAGTTCCTGGAACAGGAAGATCTGAATATAAAACTCACAGCCATCTGTGATATTTTTGATGCCAGGGCCGAGATCGCACAGGAGTCATTTGAAGGTATCAGGCGCTTCCGTAACCACGAAGAACTTATTGAGAGTGGCACAGTGGATGCCGTGGTCATTGCAACTCCCGACCATTGGCATGCGCCGATAGCGATTGCCGCCCTGAATGCGGGTGTGCATGTGTACGTTGAAAAGCCGATGACGCACACGATCAGGGAAACCTATGAGCTCAGAGAAGCAGCTAAAAACAGCAGTGCCGTTTTCGCAGTAGGGCACCAGCACAGGCAGACCCAGAGTTTCAGGACCGCGCAGGATATAGTTGACAAAAAGGTGCTCGGTCATGTTTCATTGGTTCAGACCAACACCAACCGCAACGATGACAACGGAGCCTGGCAATATCACATTCATGAAAAGGCGAGTCCGCAGACGATTGACTGGCAGCAATTCCTGGGCAATGCGCCTGATGTTCCTTTCAACAAGGAGCACTTTTTCCGTTGGAGGAAATGGTGGTCCTATGGTTCCGGTCTGTCCGGCGACCTTATGACCCATGATTATGACCGGTTAAACTGTGTGCTCAATATGGGTATTCCTGAATCCATTATGGCTTCCGGAGGCATTTATACGCATAATGACGGCAGAAACGTGCCGGATGTATTCCAGGTGAATATGGAATTCCCGGAATTCACCACCGGTGGAAGCCAGGAATCCGGCAAAGAAGGAGGGATGACGTTTGTGTACAGCGCCACCCTCGGAAATAATTATAACCGGCCTACCTTGCTTATGGGCCATGACGGTACCATGGAGCTGGGTAACCGTTTGACTATCTGGGCAGATCCGCGGTCGACCAAATACAAGGCTGAACTGGAAGACGGACGGATGCAGCCTGATGTTCCGATATATCAGTACGACCCGGCGGCCAATGCGGTAGACGGCGTTACTTCTGCCACTTCCAAGTACTTTGCGGATAAGGGATTGCTCTGGACGTATGTCGACGGCAAGCGTGTCGATTCCACCTTCCTGCATCTGAGGGAATGGCTGAGTGCCATTCGCGGGTACGGGCAGCCAAGCTGCGGAATTAAGGAAGGATTTGAAGAGGCGATAACGGCGCATATGGGCGGATTGTCTTATAAACTTGGGAGAAGAATTTACTGGGATCAGACGAAAGAGGAAATTGTTCCGGTTAACGGCGTGGATCTGGATGAGGTGCTCCTGTATAATGAGCAGTATTATCCGACCAGGATGGAAGTCGAACAATTAAGTTAAGTGGTTTACGGACCGGTCGGACTAAAATGTCTGGCCGGTCTGTTATCTTTAACGACGATTAAATTGCCTTCGGCAGCCCGTGAATGAGGTTTTGCATTACCCCCGTTTTGATCGTCATAATTGTTCTGTTTTCAGGAAGGGAATGTCTTGCGCAGGATACATTGGAGAATGACACCAGTTACTACCAGATGTATCCTTATAAATTTGTGGGCCGGGTGTACTTTTCAAGAAAGTTTACCGGTTTTAATATCAGGTATACAGTCAGACCGGATATCCTCTTTAAATATCGTCCGAATACAACCCGAAATCTTGGTATAGGTGGTACCTACAAAGGAATTACGCTTAATCTTGCCTATGGATTCCCATTCATAAACCCTGACAAAGGCCAGGGAGACACAAAATACCTGGATTTACAATCCCATATTTATACGAAGAAATTCAATATTGATCTCTACGGGCAGTTTTACAAGGGATATTACCTGGAGAATTATACCGATGCCGATGGGGGAGTGTATGTCCGGCCGGATATACGGGTTACGGAACTGGGTATTGCGTTGCAATATGTATTCAATCACCGGGAATTTTCATTCCGTGCAGCGTTTCAGAATACGGATTTTCAGAAAAGATCGGCGGGTTCCTGGCTGGCGGGCATGAGCATATTCTATGGCTTCACGCGTGCTGACAGCAGTTTTGCGCCAGCGCAGGTTACACCTGATCTGCCATCATATGACCGGTTAAATTTTTTCAAAGCCGGACCAACCGGAGGATATGCCCATACATTTGTTATATCAAAGCATTACTACATCACCACATCGGTTGTCATTGGGTTGACTTTTGGAGAATATCAGCTGGAGGGCAGACCGGGTAAAGACGATCGATTTTATTTAGGACTTGACGGGGGGTTCAGGGCAGGGGCAGGTTACAATTCCAGATTGTTGAATATAGGTGCCTTTCTGGTACTGCAACGGGTACAATATGCGGAGAATCTCTCCAATACTATCATGACAGGGAATTTCAGGGTCATTGCCGCCTACCGCTTTGACCGGTGACCCCTGTCTGCCGAATTCAGGATCCCGTCTTTCTCGATTTTTGTTCTTTCTTTACTGCTGATGCCTGCTTCATTGGAAGCGGCTGCTTTTGACTTCCTGGTGATTTAACGAAAATTTTGATTCGTGAGATAAATGAATTTCTTTCTGCGGTTGACATTGGTTTGGGGTCACTCAGCCGCGTCGAAATCTCATGAAGAAGGGTAATCACAGATTCCTGGTCATCCCATTTGGGATTCAGCGATTGAAAATGCGCTTTCAGGATAAGGTCATTCCAGTTGTTTGTCTCATTCATATTTCTGATGTTTTAGGTGATTTCTGACTTCGTGGAGTAATTCGCCGGCTTGCTGTGATTCGAGACCGGAAGAAAGGGCCTTGTATTCCATCAGACGCTGCTCGGCCAGTTCATATTCTTCCAGTTCAATGTGTACAAGCGCCAGATTATAATAAACACTGGCAAATGAGGAATCTATCTGCAGTGACAATTCGTAATGAACCTTAGCCAGCGCAAGGTTTCTGATATCGCTGTACAGGTATCCCAGGTTATAATGGGTTTCCAGGTGCCTAGGGTTACTTGAAAGGGCAAGTGTGAAATGATTCAGTGCACGTACATGTTGATTTTCCTGGCTGTCCAGAATCCCCAGGTTGCAATGGGCATCAGCCAGATGATCATTCCGCGTGATGGCTTTTTCGTAGTATTTCCGTGCGTTCACCAGGTCGCCCTGCTCTTCCAGCATCAGAGCAGTTTCAAACGGATTTCCTTCTTCAGTCAGGGATATTATCCTGGCTTCGGCTGGCTGTTTAAATAAATTCAGCTGGCCATAATCTTCCAGGTTGACCCGCTTTTTACGACGGGCTTTTTTAAAACCAAACTGTGATCCTGCGACCTTAGGAAATTGGACTACGCGACCCATAGTCTGTTAAATTTAACCTGTTTTCTTCGATTTTGCTGTTTTGCTTTCCTTCTTTTTCTTCCCGGCACGGGCCATGGGTTTTTTGGTGGCTTTTGCCTGATCGATACTTTTCTTAAGCGCTGTCATAATATCCACCACTTCAGGCTCTTCTTCCTCGTATGTGACAACCTCTTTTCCTTCAATCTTGGACTCAATGATTTCCCGCAACGCTTCATAATAATGATCAGTTGTATCAACCTTGTTGAATGGTTTAGTCATCTGGTCTACCAGCGTTTCTGCCATTTTTAATTGCTCCTTATCAGTATCACCCACCTCATCCAGCTTTGGGACATCACTTACCGAGCGGATTTCTTCCGGGTTACGGAGTTTATACAGGATCATGCCGCCATCGTAGGGGGTGAGGAGAATAATATTCTCCCGGTCACGTAAAACGACTTTACCGACCCCGATTTTTCCGCTTTCCTTTAATGTCTGCATCAACAGTCCGTAGGTCTTGGCAGCCACATCCCCGTCAGGTCCGATAAAATAGGGCTGTTCGTATAAGGTGGGGTGTACTTCCTCACGGTCAACGAATGCCTCAATTTCTATGACTTTGGTGCTTTTTATTTTTATTTTATCAAAGTCTTCCTGATCCACAATTACATATTGTCCGGGCTCATACTGATAGCCCTTAACGATGTCTTCGTTTTTCACTGGTTCACCTGTCACCTTATCCTTCTTTTCATAACCGATTGGATGATGACTTTCTTTTGTGAGCTGGTTGAAACTTATCTTTTTCTCAGAATTCACGGCACTGTATATCCTGACCGGAATCGTGACCAGTGAAAAACGAATATGACCTTTCCAGATTGCGCGCATAATTGTCGATGTTATCTATAAAGATTCAATTTAAATAAATTATGTTAAATATCTATTAAACAGTTATTTAACTAACTTGTTAAAAACCGGTTCCCGGAAAACGCCCCCGGGGTTAATTGATGCATATGATACACTGGCTTTCAGTGGTTTAGCTATCCATATCGCATCAGCCAGCTGTTCGCCCGGCACCTCTGCCACAGGATTTTTTATTTCCTTATTCTCCGCTAACCTCTTAAATAACTCTTTCCTTTTCCGGTCGGTAAATCCGGTTCCCACTTTACCCCTGTAGGACCAGGTGCCGTCGGATTTTTCTGCCAGGTGGAGGGCACCAAGTGAATTCTCCAGGCTTCCTTTGCCCCGTGTAAATCCGATAATCGAGACTTCAGCCGTGTGCCGCACTTTCACCTTAATCCAGTTAGATGTTCTTTTTCCGGGAACATAGACCGACATCATGTCTTTGCACATGATCCCTTCCAGTCCCATTTGGCTGGCGGCATCAAACAATTCCTGTCCGTCTTCAAGTACTTCACTTAAACGTATATAACCTGTCCTGGTTTTCAGGCTGCTGTCAAGGATCATCCTTCTGTGGAAGAGTGGCATATTAACCAGGGGCAGGCCATCGGCGTACAACACGTCAAACAGGTACAGAAACGCTGGTCCGGATTTCCGGAGTCTTGCGATCTTATCCTGCCCTGAGGCCTGAAAACGCTTCATAACTTTTTTAAAGTCAGGTTTTCCATCCTCATCCGGACAAACTATTTCTCCGTCAAACAGTCCGTTTTTGCCCCGGAAAAATTCCGGTGAGGTCAGTTCGGGAAACTGTTCTGTCATATCAATGCCGCTCCGGCTGAACAATGTAACCTGGCCTTCATTAAACTGGACCATGGCACGGATACCATCCCATTTCAATTCATACCGTAGGTCTTCTCCGGCGGGGATTGAATTTTTCTGTTCCGCCAGCATCGGTGGTGTAAAACTGTTCAGATAATCCGGCACCGGGCTGTCCACCCGCTCCAGCAGCCATTCCTTTTCCTTGATCCGGTGAATCCTGTACTCTCCGGAAAGGGTTTTGCTCGCCATGGAAAAGTAAAAGCCATCCTTTTTTTTCTTTGTTACGGAGTATTTACCGGCAGCAGCAATGAGCATCCGGCCACCGCCGTATTCCCCTTTTGGGATGTCTCCTTCAAACGTCAGGTATTCAAGTGGATGATCCTCCGTTTCCACCGCCAGTCTTTTTTCGCCCGGTCGTGCCGGCATCCCTTTGGGTACCGCCCAGCTTCTAAGCACGCCATTCTCCTCCAGCCTCAGATCATAATGCAGGTGGCTGGCATCGTGCCTGTGTACTACAAAGTCATTTCCCCCGGACCTGGCGCCACCTTGCCCCGGCTCAGTGGTTCTCGAGAAATCACGTTTACGCATATATTCGGCAAGCTGAACGGCCGATTTATGTTTGTTTCCCGGCGGATTGGCCGCAGGTATGGTGGAGGGAGCATGTGTGTGGAGGTGGATGGCATATGCATCCATCCCTTCCCACGGATCCGGTTGATTTTCGAGCCATTCCTGTGCGTCGTTCATCTTAAAATGATCGGATGATTTCAGTTCTTCCAGGAAATCCCAGGAAACAGGCATGGATACCGGGGCCCCGCTGGTACCCCTCAGGCTGTAGGGGCTTACAATTGTCTGACTTTCCCGGTTTCGAAGCACATCAATGAATACCCTGTTTTTCCTGGATTCCTTGCGCAGGGCCAGGGTGGCATTCCTGGTTCGTGAGGTAAATTTTTCAGCGATTTCTTTTGCCGCAAGAAAGCATTCCTCTACGCTGTATTCCGGTGTAACCGGTGCAAAGAGATGAAGCCCTTTGCTGCCGGATGTTTTGAGGTAGACGCGATAGCCGAGTTGTTCAAGATGAGTTCGAAGGCTTATCGCAATATCCTTCAGATCTTCGAAAGGAAAACCTTCCGGTGGATCCAGGTCAAAAACGATGTAATCGGGATTGCCTGCATTACCGGTTCGGAAATGCATCTGGTGGAGCTCCAGGCAGGCAAGATTGGCCAGCCAGACAAGTGTGGCCTCTTCTGTAACTGTAATGTAATCCTTGGCCCTGTCTCGACCTTTCCGAAATGAAGTGATCCAGTCCGGCCGCCAGGAGGGAAGATCCTTCTGGTAAAAACGCTCCCCTTCTATACCGTCCGGGAAGCGTACCAGCGATAGGGGCCGGTATTTACTGTACCGCAGGAAATAAGGGGCCACCAGCAGGTAATATTGAATTACTTCCGCTTTGGTAATCCCTGCGTCCGGATATAGGATTTTTTCCAGGTTGGAAACCTGAAGTGTACGATTGCCGGCTCTGACAGTCTGTTTAACACTTGCCATACAGCAAGCTACGTATTTTACCGCAGGTCAGAAACAGCTAAAACTTATTTGCCCTTTTTGTCTTCGGATTCTTCTTGCTGACTTTCCATGATATTAACATAATCATCCATCATAAAGGTGATCTCCTCCGTCGTATTGATGTCTGTCACAGTCATATTGGTCACTCCGTCGTTTTCTTTTGAGCGATAATTGATTTCCAATACATTTCCATCCGGCAACTGGCTCATGCGCTGTTGATAGCGGTCCTGCATTTGTTTGGTGAACAGGTAATTATTTTTTGACCAGTAGGAGGCGTATCCTTCCACCTGTTCCTGGCTCACCCAGACGTGCGAGATATAATCAGCACCTTCTGCCAGGTATTCATCACAGGCATACCCGAGGATCGTTTTAGTGTTGCCGGTTTTGGTGATGGTGAATGTGGTGTCTGCGTCCTGGTTTTTCATTCCGCTTTCCATCATGGCCGACCAGTCCAGTGAATAAGCCATCCTGGACTTTTCACCCTTCTTGTCAGTCATCAGCATGACAGTTGCCTGGTTCTTATTGTCAAATATCATGATTGCATTCTCCAGGTCCTTTTCATTGTTTTCCATTTCTATGGCCCAGAACTCTTCCACCGGGCTGAGGAATGACCTGAATTTGGCAGGATCTATGTCCTTTCCTTTTTCGTCGGTACCGGTGATGAGCATATCGGTATAGCCTTTGAATGAATAGCTATCCTCCGTTTCCACATTCATATTTATGCTGCTCATGATCTTCCCGTAATCATAATCCGTCCCCTCGTATTCGGAAGGCGGACCAAAGATCTGATTCATGTAGCGGTCAGTCTGCCGGGCGGCTGCATTTTGAATTTCACGCGAAACTCTTCGTTCGACTGCTTTTTCCACCCCATCCTGGGCAGCATCCTTTAACTTCTTAAGGAATTGGGCCTGGGATGGAATGCTAAAAATCATGATCGTTAACAGGAAAACTGAGGTTATTATTGATGTGGGTTTCATCTTGTGCCGGTTTGGTTTATCTAAAGACATATACTAAGTAAAATATTTATTGTAAACAAACGAATATCAGTAAGTTAAGCGCGTAAATATCAGAAATTCATTATATAAATACCTCCCTGACTGTAGGTATTTCGCACTGTTTGCGATTAATTTTTATCCACCGGAATTGCCGGTAATAAAAATATCGCTCACGGTGAATAAAGTTTGTCATATCTTAAAGTAAAAAATCGCCGAATTATGAGAAACTCCCTTTTCTGCCTGTTGCTTATTTCCCTGATTTCCTGCGGAACCCCGGAAGAGCCGGACCAGCAGGGTAATCAATCGTCATTATCCATAGACTATGAAAAGATGACGCTGGACAACGGGCTTGAGGTGGTGTTTCATCAGGATCATTCCGATCCTGTGGTGGCGGTTGCATTAACATTTCACGTGGGATCAGCCCGGGAAAAGCCTGGGAAAACGGGTTTTGCCCACCTTTTTGAGCATTTGTTTTTCCTGGAATCGGAGAATCTCGGGCGCGGCGGACTGGATAAAATGAGCAGCCGGATCGGTGGGTCAGGTGCCAACGGTTCGACCAGCCGGGACCGTACCAATTACTTTCAGACCGTCCCGAAAGATGCGCTGGAAAAAATGATCTGGGCGGAGGCCGATAAGGTCGGCTATTTCATCAATACGGTGACTGATGAGGTCCTCAACAAAGAAAAGCAGGTGGTTAAGAATGAGAAGCGGCAGGGCGCAGATAATCAGCCGTACGGACATACAAATTATGTAGTAACTAAAAATCTGTATCCCGAAGGGCATCCATACAGCTGGGAGGTGATAGGCACCCTCGAGGATTTACAGAACTCCACCCTGGAAGATGTGAAGGAATTTCACGGGAAGTATTACGGGCCGAATAATGCCACCCTGGTGATAGCAGGGGATTTTGAGCTGGAGGAAGCCAAAGAGCTGGTACGAAAGTATTTTGAGGAAATTCCGAAGGGGCAGCCGGTGGAGTCAATGGACCCGCAGCCCGTTGTCCTGGAAGAAACGAAGAAATTATATTATGAAGATAATTTCGCCAGGTTGCCGATGCTCCAGATGGTCTGGCCGACCGTTGAAATGTATCATCAGGACGCCTACGCGCTTGAGATTCTGTCGGAGATCCTGTCACAGGGAAAGAGTTCTCCTTTTAATAAGGTATTGGTGGAAGAGGATCAGGTAACCTCAAATGTCAATACGTTTGCCAATTCGTCTGAGCTTGCCGGCGAATTCCGCCTGATGGTGAGGGCCTATCCGGGGACAGACCTTGATTCGGTTTACCAGTCCGTCAACAAGGCGTTTGAACGATTTGAAACGGAAGGGTTTACTGAGCAGGACCTGTCAAGAATCAAGGCAGGCATAGAAACCAATTATTACAACGGACTATCAAGTGTCCTTGGTAAAGCATTTCAGCTTGCGCAGTACAACATATTTGCGGACGACCCGGGCTATGTGAATGAAGATATCAATAAAACACTGCAGGTTACTAAGGAAGATGTTCAGCGTGTGTATGACACCTATATCCATGACAAGAATTTCGTGGCCACCAGTTTTGTGCCCAAAGGCAGCCCGGAACTGGCTTTGACAGGTTCTGATGAAGCAGAGGTAATTGAAGAAAAAATCGTTGCAGAAGGAGCGGGTGAGGCTTTCGAGCAACCAGGTGAGAGCGAGTATACACGCACATTCTCGTCCTTTGACCGGACGGTCGAACCGGCGTATGGAGAATCTCCGGATATACGCGTTCCCGAAATATGGCGCGGGGAACTTGAAAATGGTTTGAAGATATATGGTATTGATAATAAGGAGTTACCGTTAGTTCAATTTAATATATACTTTAAAGGAGGACTGATGCTTGAAGATCCCGGTAAGACAGGGGTTTCAAACCTGCTTGCGGAAATGCTGATGAACGGGACGAAGGAAAAGACACCCGAGGAACTGGAAGAGTCAATTGATGCCCTGGGAGCACAGATCAGGATGCGATCAGGATCTGAGGGGATGACATTATCAGTAAACACCCTGGCAAGAAATTTTCCGGCTGTCATGGACCTGGTGGAGGAGATATTGCTGGAGCCACGCTGGGATACAACTGAATTCCGGCTGTCCCGGCAGGAAATCATCAGCGACATTGAACAGGCAAAAAGTAATCCGAATGCGGTAGCCGGCAAGGTATTCCGGAAAGTGGTTTACGGGGACCATATCCTTTCCATGGATGTCTCGGGAACCGTTGAGTCAGTTCAGGAAATAACCATGGATGACCTGAAGGAGTACTACAAGCGGTATCTCGTGCCTAATGTAGCCGCCATGCACGTGGTAGGCTCCATCAATGATGAGGGAGTGATGAATGAGCTGAATAAACTGGAGACTGACTGGCAGGTGCGGGAGGTGGAATTTCCGGAAGCCAGACCGATGAAAATTCCGGAAAATTCAACCGTTTACTTTTATGATATACCGGGTGCCAAGCAGTCAGTATTAAATTTCGGGTATCTGGCCATGCCGGAAACACATCCGGACTACTGGCCTGCCACGATTATGAATTATAAACTCGGAGGAGGCGGTTTCGCTTCAAGACTGATGCAGGAACTACGGGAAGGGAAGGGGTACACCTACGGGATAGGATCAGGATTTTCCGGAAGTGATATTCCGGGTCCGTTCAGTATTGGCAGTGGAGTACGGACAAATGTTACCTTTGAGTCGGCCGACCTGATTCGTCAGATACTTGCTGACTATGCGGATTCCTATTCTGAAAAAGACCTGGAGGATACAAAGAGTTATTTTATTAAGAGTAACGCGCGAGCCTTTGAAACCGCCGGTGCTAAATTGAATATGCTGGAAAAATTAAGCAGGTACGGTTGGAGTGCAGAATATGTAACGGAAAGGGAGGAAATCGTTAAGTCCATGACAACCGCACAGATAAGTGAACTTGCCAGGACCTATGCAGACCCTGAACACATGATCTATATTATTGCAGGAGATGCGGAAACCCAACTGGATCGTTTAAAGGACCTGGGTTTTGGCGAACCGGTGCTGATCAGGGACCTGGAATCCATTCCGTTGGAGCCTGAAATGTAAAGATCAGATAATCAGACGATTATGCGTATTGAAAATGATAAATTAGGTATACTGGGAAAATCTTCGTTTTTTTGCAGTACCAGCCACAGTAGGCTGGACATTAAATAGTATGGGAGCGAGACTCCCGGTAGTACCAGTTCAAGAGTATCCTTCCAGGAAGGCGCATATACTTTTTCACCTCCTACTTCGCCAACTATTAGCCTTTTCGGAAATCCTTTCCAATAGAAGAAGTAATAGTCAAATACTTTTTAATGGGATTTTATAATCTCTAAAGAATTAGTTTATCAAAAGAGTCCATTTCAATAAGTTAGATCGTTCTGATTTTTCGTCCGTGCTCCGTTCAAGGGTTTCCGACTATATGAAGCATCAGAATATATCAAGGTATGCCAATAGCTCCATGATTGTCAAGAGCATCATTATGCTCAGTTTATTCTTCGTACCCCTGGGTATTATTATTTCCGGGGCAGTGACAAGTGTGTGGGTATTGCTTGCCCTGTATGTGGTGGTAGGTATTGGTACAGCAGGGATCGGTATGGGAGTTATGCACGATGCGCTTCACGGTTCCTATTCAAAAAACAGCCGTATCAATAAATTACTTGGATACAGTATGAATCTGATCGGCGCGTATGATGAAGTCTGGAAGATCCAGCATAACGTTCTGCACCACAGCTATACGAATATTGTTGATCATGACGATGACATAAACGCACCTTCATTCCTGCGATTCAGTCCGCATGTCCCCAAAAACCGGATACACCGTTTCCAGCATTTTTACACTTGGTTCTTTTACGGTCTGTCCACGATCTCCTGGGTCACTACCAAGGACTTTATTCGCTTGAAACGATATTATGACAAAGGACTGATTCCCGGAAAAAACAAATACAGGAATCATATTTTCAAGATCATCGGCTGGAAGATGGTATATTACTCCTATATGCTCATTCTCCCGATCGTCATGACATCCTTTCCGTTTTGGCTGATCCTGATTGCATTTGTTTGTTCGCACTTTGTGACCGGACTTTTCATGTCGCTGGTTTTCCAGACGGCTCATGTCATGCCAAATACCGACTTTCCTTTACCTGATACGGAAGGAAATATCGAGAATGATCGTCTTATTCACCAGATGGCCACCACGAGTAATTTTGCACCAAAGAGCAGGATTCTCAGCTGGTTTATCGGGGGATTGAATTTTCAGGTTGAGCATCATTTGTTTCCGAACATATGTCATGTTCATTACCGCAAGATTGCTCCGATTATTAAGGAAACGGCCGATGAATACGGTGTTCCTTATCTCTCCAAAAAAACATTCTTATCCGCAGTTTGCAGCCATTTTTCAATGCTGCGAACCCTTGGGCGCATTGAGATGCAGCCAGTTCCCCAGGTCGCGGAGCCGGTGGGGGCACCCCATGTTTAATACATTTTAATGAATATACAGAAAAGAAAAAAAGACCGAAAGCGATGGGAAAATCGCCGGAGGAATAGTGCGTCCCGTAATAACAGGCGTAATAGTAATAAGAAAAAGTCAGTGATTGATCCGTACAAGCTTATTAAAGCCAACGGAAAAGCTAATGAAGCGCCTGCGCATAAACCGGTAATGGCGTACAGGGACCTCAAGCTGCACAATCAGCTTAAGGCAAACCTGGCTGAAAAAGGCTATACCATGGCTACTGAGATCCAGGAAGCCTCCATTCAGCCATTGCTGGAAGGCAGGAATATGGTGGCTGTTGCGAATACTGGTACCGGAAAAACCGGTGCATTTCTGATTCCTTTGATCGACCGTCTGTTATCTGGTCAGAAGTTCAATACGCTGATCGTCGTTCCCACACGGGAGCTGGCCATTCAGGTTGAACAGGAGTTTCGGAGTCTTGCTCACGGGACCGGTCTGTACTCTTCGTGTTTTATCGGGGGCACCAACGTGGGTAAAGACATTTCCAAACTGAAGCGCAGGAATGATTTTATCATTGGCACTCCGGGACGTTTGCTTGACATGGTAAACCGCGGGGCGCTTAACCTACGGAGCCTGGAAGTCCTGATCCTTGATGAATTTGACCGTATGCTTGATATGGGGTTTGTCCATGACATTAAGCGACTGGCGGCAGGAATGAATAACCGCAGGCAGACACTTCTGTTTTCGGCCACTACAGACCCTGCCCAGAAGGCGTTGATCGCCGAGCTGGTACATAACCCTGTAAACATACAGGCCAAGGCAGGAGGTTCGGCAAGCAGTCATGTTGAACAGCACCTGATCCATGTGGGTGAAGCGGAGGATAAGTTTGAACTACTGGTCAATCTGATCAGCGGGGAAGCATTTGAAAAAGTCATTGTTTTTGCCGAAACTAAGCGTATGGTGGATAAGTTGAGCAAGAAGCTTAACAAGTCAGGCGTTGCAGCCGGCCATATTCACGGCGATAAAAGCCAGAACTACCGGAACAAGGCGATCAGCCAGTTTCGGAAGGGAACAACTAAGGTGCTGGTGGCTACTGATGTGGCAGCACGAGGCATTGATATTGACCGGGTTTCCCATGTAGTAAATTACCAGTTGCCTTTGACGGAGGACAGTTATGTTCACCGGATCGGCCGAACAGGCAGGGCAGGCAACCGCGGAAGCGCGTATACTTTTGTCGAATCGAATTAACAACCAATTAATTTTATATATTATGCAAGAAGGAACAGTAAAGTTTTTCAATGAAACCAAAGGGTTTGGATTTATCAAGCCTGATGATGGCAGTGAGGATATCTTTGTACACCAGAGTGGCCTTATTGATGAGATCCGGGAGAATGACCGGGTAGAATTTGACGTACAGCCAGGACGTAAAGGCATGAATGCCGTAGAAGTCCGTAAGGTTGACTAGCAAATTGAGCTGAACGATTCAGCTTGTCTGTTCGTTCTTTAAATTCCAGGCGTTCCGGAAAGTCCGGAGCGGTTTATTGATCATTAAATTAACTTTATGGGAATTACCTATAACAAAAAAGAGCGCGAAAAGAAAAAACGAAGAAAGAAGAAAGAAAAAGCGGAAAGAAGAGAGGAAAAAAGAGAGCAGGAAACCAGCGGCAAACTGGAGGATATGATGGCCTACGTAGATGAGTACGGGAATATCGTAGATTCACCGCCTGAAGAAGACAAGGGGAAAAAGAAGGAAGAAATTAAGGCGGAAGACATTGTCGTCGGCGTACCCAAGAAAGAAAAAGAGGATTTAACTGCGGAGCGACGCGGTAAGGTTTCCTTTTTTAATGAGGGCAAAGGCTACGGTTTTATTAATCAGTCGGAAACACAGGAACGTTATTTTGTGCACGCTACCGGCCTGAAACAGCCTGTTTATGAAGGGGATAAAGTAAAGTTTACCCTGGAAGAAGGTCCAAAAGGGCTTGTTGCTGTAAACGTTGAAAAAATCTGAATAGCTTAGTGTTCCTTTAAGCGGGAATTCGGAGTTTTGGAAAAAAATTCCATGCTTTCAGGAAAACCGAACGATCCGGTACGGGCCAAGGAGTCTGATTTTGATGAAATAACAGAAATCTGGGAAGCTTCTGTAAGGGCTACCCATACTTTTCTTACTGAGGAAGATATCACTTATTTCAAACCCCTGGTCCGGAACGAATACCTTAAATTGGTTAATTTGTTCCTGCTGCGGGATGATCACCGCATTGCCGGATTCGTTGGTACCCATGAAGATAAGATCGAGATGCTCTTTCTTGATCCGGAAAGGATCGGGCAGGGGCTTGGCCGCCGGCTTTGTGAGTTTGCCATTCACAAGTTAAAAGCAGATAAAGTAGACGTTAATGAACAAAATCCTGGTGCAGTAGCATTCTACGAGCACATGGGATTTCGCACAATCGGGCGTTCACCACTGGACCCGCAGGGCAAGCCATTCCCGATTCTCCACATGGCACTTTAGTCCCTCGTCCGGATGGCAACCATTTCATTCATCCAGCAATCGGTATTGATTTCCTGGCCGACTTCTAAATCCCAATCGAAAACATCCACTTTAGAAGGGAATTGCTCTTTGGCGGCCGCAGCTAATTGTTCATTTCCACCCTGAATGAATTTATCATACGCGGCCAGGTAGACCGACCTGTCCCGTACTTTGTTTTTGTTTTCACGGCATTCCTCATAGGAATTGAAATAAAGCATTCCTATGGCATTATAGGCCTTCTTGTTGCCCGGGTCGGCGCTGATCGCCTCGCGGTAGAAAGCTGTGGCGATGGGTTTTAACCCCTGCTCCGCCTTAACATTTCCCAGGTTGAAATTGGCTTCGGATATTTCCTGGTTGGTAAAGGCGTATTTTAATGCATTCTCATAGAATTCCTCAGCCTGAGCAAATTCGCCGGTAGACAGGGCAACGCTTCCCAGTACATTATAAATTTTATATCCGGGGTCTCCCTCAGCCACGATTCGTCCTGCCTCAAGCCAGAGAGGGTCTTGCGTACATTCTCCCTTGAGCATCAGTTTAAAAACCAGTTTAGCCATTTTTTGATTGGATGGATCTGCACGGAATCGTTCCCCAAACTGATCTTTGATCATATCGCAATCCATATTTTCCCCTGCAATGGTTTCCAGGTACAATGATTCAGCAGTTGCCGTAATCCTTGGATTCACATCTTCATCTGCCTCCATGACCAGTGATAGGCGATTATATCGTTCCATAACTTCCTCCATGGTCAGGTTATTATTGATTTGTTTGTTCAGCTTGATCACCTGCAGGTAAGGGATAATCAGAAACGAGGGAATATTTCCATCATTCAGGTTAAGCGCGAGGTCAAACAGTTCCAGGTTTTTTTCAAGCAGATTCGGGTCCCTGATCGTATGTTTATAATGATCAAACGCCTTTCGGGCGGTAACTTCAGCCGTATTGTTGTAATACTGCATCCGCAGGTCATAAATGATCATCAGGGAATCGAGCAATGCCTGCTTTATTTTATCATCGCTTGTGTTATCCAGCCGTCCGTTGTAAATGGCGGCACCGTGGATATAGAGAGTTGTACCGAGTTGAGGGTGATTGTTAAGGAACCAGCCGAACGGACCAGCGGCGCGCTCGTAATTTCCGGCGTTTAATTCATCCGTGTATAATGCGTATTTATTGTTGGCCATGCTTTTCAGAGCCGGATCCTCCGGCCAGGTCAATCCTTTACATTCATCCTGGCTAAAGGCTGCCGGAGGCGGGAGAATAAGCATTGCAAAAAGAAAGAAGGTGAGTGTGTGGTTCATAGCTCAGGAAAAGATTGATGCTATATTAATATAGCAATAAATTATAAATTATTCTTCCTTTGAGATTGAAGGCAAAGCTGTCAAGCGAAAAGATGGGAGGTATTCATCTAAAATGCCGGAAATTTTCGCAAGGAAGTATTCGAATGTTTTTATACTTTAATGCTTTCAATTGATCTTCCTATGACTAAAAACAGCTTTAACCGTACGACCGTCTTGCTCATGACCCTCGCTGTGACTGTCCTGTTCATTATGATGATCGCCGGGTTCTTTATGGCTATTCTGATGGCGGCCATATTCAGCGGACTTCTTTATCCGATTTACAGCAAGTTGGTTAAATCTACCCGGGGTAAGACTTCTCTGGCCAGCATCATCACACTTTTATTTTTCATTTTTGTTATTATCATTCCTATCGGGGGGATACTGGTTATAGTTGTTGACCAGGCCATCGCTGCCAGCGAATCAATCGGTCCCGTTCTTAAAGAAAAGATCGGGGATCAGAATACCATTCTGGACAGGGTCAACGAAATTCCCGTGGTTCAGCAGTTTTTTCCGGAACATGATAAGTTTGTAGCCACTGTTGAATCTGTTATTGCCGGAATTGGAAAATTTGTAATTAACAATCTTGGGCATATTTCCAGCGGGGCGGTAAATTTTTTCTTTGACTTTTTCGTGATGTTGTTCACCATGTATTACTTCCTGATTTACGGAAAGAACTACCTGGCATGGCTTCTTTATATGTTACCGCTAAAGTCAGAAGAAGAAAATCTGCTGCTATCCAAATTCACCACCGTGACCCGTGCTACGCTGAAAGGAACATTTGTTATTGGCCTGGTACAGGGGACTATGGGAGGGATTGCCATGTGGGTGGCCGGAATTCCCAATACCCTTTTCTGGGGAGTTATTATGGCTGTCGCATCCATTATTCCTGCGGTCGGACCGGCCATTATCTGGGCGCCTGCCGGGATCTATCTTGTCGTGATTGGTGATGTGGTAGCAGGTATAGGCCTGATCCTGTTTGGTGCGATTGTGATCGGGAACATTGATAACCTGATTCGTCCCAAGCTGGTAGGGAAAGAAACCGAGCTGCCTGACCTGATGATATTCTTTGGTACGCTGGGCGGATTAGCCGTATTCGGGGCAGCTGGCATCATTATCGGGCCGATCGTTGCGGCATTATTTATTACACTATGGGAAATTTATGGAGCCACATTCCGGGATTCACTGGACCCCTCCAGTCTGATCGTCAAAGGAGAACGGGTAATTGATCATATGGTCCCTCCGGGAGTTCAAACTATGAAGGAGGGAATGGAACACCTGGAAGAGGAGGAAAAAGAACATGAGGAAGAAAGGAAGCCCGGAGCTGAACTGCCTCGGGATGACGCTGAGGATGACACCAAACCTGAATAAGCATGTAAATCACAGCGAATAGGTCAGCCTTCTCCACAGCGCTTCCAGTGGCCCCTGTTTATACCGGGATAACCACCAGCGGCTGAATAGTAGCTGAACCACCCAGATCAGTACCACGGGAATCAGCAACTGGGTACGGGATAAGGTATTGAACATACCCAACCCGTAACCGTAAAAGAGTAGCCCGCAAAGTATACTCTGCATTATGTAGATAGTTAGGGCCATTCTCCCGGCCTGACATACCATACTGCCCGCCAATCTGCGGCTGAACAGGTGATAAATACCATTGAGGAATAAAATATAGGCAACGGCCAGCGTTTCTTTATTGAAAGCAAACAGAAGTGATTTGCCATAGTCCATGACCGGTTGGTCATACTCAAATGTCCACTGGTAATAACGGGCGGCATTCTGTGCAAGTGCCAGTAATAAGAAAGTGAGTGTAATGGGCCAGTAAAACCGCCAGCGGGCCGGACTGGTAAAAATCCCTGAGCGGTAGAGCAAAATGCCCATCATCATCATAATCAGGGTCCGGAAAAACAACCCCTGGTAATATACCTTTCCATCATTTACTTCCTGGTGTTCTGTGTTGGTCAGGATACTTTCCCAGACGGTATTGCGGACAGGTCCGGTCCGGGTTGTATCGGGCATTCCCCGGGATGTTCTCCGTTCCCAACGATCGATCGCGGTCGTTTCTTCCTCTGTTCTGTCCGCCTCGGGAACTGAAAGGGCGGATTCGTAGGATGAATACCGTTCTTTAAGATTCATTGTATTCTCCAGCGCATTAAAACCCACTACCAGAACCAGTAGTACAATGGCAAGAACAAGCTGCTTCTGGTTAAGTGACCGGAAGGGGAAGAGAAAAAATCCGCAGGCTGCGTAATGATAGAGGATATCACCGTCCCAGATAAGGTAGGCATGGATCAGGCCGAAGATGAAAAGCCAGATCAGCCGTCTGGCATAGAGGTCCAGGGCCTTAATGCCGGACCCTTTCGCTTCCAGACGTTCCAGGAACATGTAAAAACCGGCTCCGAAGAGGAGAGCAAACATCCCGAAGAATTTTCCCTGGGCTAATGTATAAACCACAAAGCGTGTCCAGTGATCCGTATTATTATGGTATCCGTTGGCAAACGGGCTCCAGGAATCGGGGTATGAGAATGTTTCAATGTTGATGATCAGGATCCCCAGGACGGCGATGCCGCGAAGAAAATCCAGGGAGCCAATCCTGTCAGCAACAGGAGTGGGAACATGTGTTGTGTGCATTCAGGCGCTCTGTCGGGTTTAATTGGCCACGGGGCCGCAACAAGTTACGCATCTTTTTTATGATACGACAGTAATATTCGGATTCATCTGAAAATGATATGTTGAATAAAAAATTCTGGGTATATTCATGGCACACACGTTAATACACCCTCACTTCCTGGCTGAACTGATTTCCTTACAAAATCAATTCGGAATTTTCGGACCATTTGGGCCACGGAAAGAATTTGTCTTTCAGTTTGGTACGCAACAGGTAATCAATTGATAAAATAAGACTGTTATGACTATAAATGTCGGACTTGTAGGATATGGAATGGGCGGACGGATTTTTCATGCCCCCCTCATTAACTATGTCCCAGGATTACACCTGCATTCAATCAGGGAAACCCGCGACGAAAGAATCGCACATGCCAGACAGTACTATCCGGATGTGAATATTGTTCCGGATGCCTTAGATATTTTCAGTGATCCTGAAATTGATCTTGCAGTCCTTGCCGTGCCTAATAAATTTCATTATGAGCTGGCAATGGAGGCGCTGAGGCAGGACAAGCATGTCATCGTTGAGAAACCATTTACAGTTACCTCGGCTGAAGCCGACAAACTGATAGAAGAGGCCGAAAAGAGGAACAAAATACTGTCTGTTTATCAAAACAGAAGGTTTGACAGTGATTTCCTGACGGTTCGTCGTGTGTTGAAAAATGGAAAATTGGGTAGGCTCGTGGAATATGAGGCACATTATGACCGGTTTCGAAACTCATTGCGGCCATCTACCTGGAAGGAGGAAGGTACTCCGGGTACCGGATTGTTATATGATCTGGGCTCTCACCTGATTGACCAGGCCCAGCAACTATTTGGTGTGCCGCAGGCGGTGACGGCCTTTTTGGATTCACAAAGGGATAACAGTCGGATTCCGGACAGTTTTGAAGTCATTCTGCATTACAACGGAGTTAAGGTGACTCTTAAATCAGGTATGCTGGTAAAGGCACCCCTTCCAAAGTATATTTTGCTGGGGACACATGGGGCATTCGTGAAATACGGTGAGGATGTTCAGGAAGCTACACTGAATGAGGGCAAAAAATCATTGTCTGAATCAGACTGGGGAGAAGAACCTCCGGAAAACTGGGGGATCCTTCATTATGAAAAGGATGGAGAAACTATCAGGGAATCGGTTGAAAGTACCCCGGGAAATTATGCTGGTTTTTATGAGAATGTACGGGATGCTGTTCAGGGCGGGGGAGAACTGTTTGTGACGCCCGGTCAGGCACGAAACACGATAAGAATAATAGAGCTTGCACAACAAAGTAACAATGAGAAACGAACTATTCCATTTGAAAATTAAGCATCGTCCCCGGCGGAAACAGCAGTCCATAGTGCCTGTTTGATTTCGTCTTTCTATTTAATTCTTTAAATTGGTGTAATCGATTACATTAAACAGATTTCTATGACTAAACATGAATTCAGATTTGCATCAGACCCGGTCGACGCGAGATCGTACGGAACAGAAGAGTTACGCAGACGGTTTCTGATCAGCACGCTGTTTGAGGCCGGGAATATATCCTTCGTTTATTCCATGTATGACCGGTTCATCGTTGGCGGGGCCATGCCGCAAAATGAAGAGATAAAACTGGAAACACTGCCGTACCTGAAATCAGAAAATTTCCTTGACCGACGTGAAATGGGTGTCATCAATGTAGGGGACCCGGGAGTGGTTAAAGTGGATGGAGAAGAATATTTACTGGAGAAGAAGGAAGCCCTTTACATTGGCAGCGGTCACAAGGATGTGCGTTTTGTTAATAACGGATCCGGGCAACCTTATTTTTATATTAATTCGGCTCCTGCACACCATGCCTATCCGGTAAAGAAAATTGGGAAAAATGAGGCTGAAGTAATCGAACTGGGAGACGAGAAATATGCCAACAAGCGAATCCTCAATAAGCTGATCGTGAACAGCCTGGTGGAAACCTGCCAGCTGCAGATGGGGCTCACTGAAATTCTCCCGGGCAATGTATGGAATACCATGCCGGCGCATACGCATCACCGTCGTATGGAAGCATATTTTTACTTTGATATTGAAGACGGTCAGACCTTGTGTCATTTTATGGGTGAACCTGACAATACACGGCACCTTTTCCTGGAAAACAGGCAGGCCGTATTGTCACCTGAATGGTCCATTCACTCTGGAGCCGGAACTACCAATTATTCATTCATCTGGGGGATGGCGGGTGAGAACCTGGATTACGGTGATATGGACGTGCGCCAACCAAACGAATTACGCTGATGCAATTATTCAACCTTAAAGATAAACGCGCACTGGTAACAGGGGCCACCCACGGCCTCGGAATGGCCATGGCTGAAGGACTGGCGGAGGCGGGTGCTGAACTGGTTATTAACGGGACCCACCAGGGGCGGTTACAGGAGGCACTGATACATTACCATAATAAAGGATATAAAGCGTCCGGTTATCTGTTTGATATTACTGATGAGCATGCAGCTGAAAAAAATATTCAACAGATCGTCAACAACGAAGGGGATATTCATATCCTGGTCAACAATGCGGGCATCATAAAACGCGAACCTGCACTGGACATGTCTGTAAACGATTTCCGAAAGGTGGTTGATGTAGACCTGGTAGGTGCCTTTGTCATGTCGAAATATGTAGCCAAACACATGGTGGCCCGTAAAGGAGGGGGAAAGATCATTAATATCTGCTCGATGATGAGTGAGCTTGGACGGAATACAGTTTCTGCCTATGCCTCAGCCAAGGGCGGACTGAAAATGCTGACCCGCAACCTCGCTACAGAATGGGCGAAGTATAATATCCAGGTGAACGGGATCGGCCCCGGGTACTTTGCCACTTCCCAGACCGATCCGATCCGGGTGGATGGAAATCCGTTCAATGAGTTTATCATCAACAGGACTCCTGCCGGACGATGGGGAGATCCGTCAGACCTGGCAGGGACCGCAGTTTTCCTCGCATCAGCTGCCAGTGATTTTGTAAACGGACAGATCGTTTATGTTGACGGAGGTATTCTCGCAACCATTGGAAAACCTTCAAACGAAGAATAGCGCATGAAGAAACAGTTCATACACGATGATTTTCTGCTCAATAATGACTTCGCGAAGGAGCTCTATCATAATTATGTGAAAGACCTTCCCATTATTGATTATCACTGCCACCTTTTGCCTGAGTACATGGCAGACGATGTGGTTTTTGAGAATATTACGCAACCCTGGATCTATGGTGATCACTACAAATGGCGGGCGATGCGTACACTGGGCATTAATGAAAAGTATATTACCGGCGATGCCACAGATAAGGAGAAGTTTGATCAGTGGGCAGCTACCGTCCCCTACACCCTCCGTAACCCGCTTTACCACTGGACCCACCTGGAACTGACGCGTTACTTTGGAATTGGGGATTTACTCACCCCCGAAACAGCAGATTCAGTATATGAAAAGGCAGGTGAGCAACTCAAAGTTGCCAGCTGCCGGACGCTGGTCACCTCTATGAATGTGGAAGTAATCTGCACCACGGATGATCCGCTGAGTGACCTCAAATACCACAGGAAACTCAGGGAGAGTGATTTCCGGGTGACTGTCAATCCATCATTTCGGCCTGACAAAGCGATTCTGATAGATCAGGATGGTTTTACCGGCTACCTGGAAAAGCTGGGTGAAGTCACTGATATTGAAATCAGTAAATTTAGTGACCTGTGTGAAGCCCTCGGCAAACGACTTGACTTCTTTCAGGACAACGGCTGTTCGCTTGCTGATCACGGACTGGAATATCTCCATTATTGTGAATACACAGAACAGGAAGTTGATGAAGCCCTGAATAAGCGGCTGAAAGGAAAAACCTTACCTGACGAAGCAGCGGAAAAATTTAAGTGTGCAGTACTGCACTTCCTTGCAGGAGAATATTATCACCGCAACTGGGTCCAGCAGTTTCATCTGGGCGCGTTGAGGAATAACAACAGCCGGATGGACCGTGAGCTCGGGCCTGATACCGGATGGGATTCAATAGGTGATTTTCCTCAGGCACAAAAACTGTCCTCATTCCTGAATTCCATGGACAAAGAAGGCAAGCTGGCCAGGACGATTATTTACAATCTGAACCCGGCTGATAATGCGCTGATGGCCAGCATGATCGGTAATTTTAACGACGGCAGCATCCGGGGCAAGGTCCAGTTTGGTTCGGCCTGGTGGTTCCTTGATCAGAAAGACGGGATCATCGAACAAGTGAATGCTTTGTCCAACATGGGACTTGTAAGTACATTCGTCGGGATGCTTACCGATTCGAGGAGCTTTCTGTCCTATCCGCGTCATGAATATTTCAGGCGTGTTCTGTGCAACCTGTTTGGGTCAGAAATGCAGAGCGGAGAATTACCGGCTGATGCGGAGTGGGTCGGAAAAATTCTCAAAGACATCAGTTATTATAATGCTAAAGAATATTTTAATTTTTAACCAATTATGAAAAAGGTAGTTACATTCGGAGAAATCATGCTCAGGCTTTCCCCCCCGGGATTCCTGCGGTTTAGTCAGACCAACAGCTTTGATGTGATTTACGGGGGAGGTGAATCAAACGTAGCCGTGTCACTCGCAAACTATGGTGTGCCGGTTGATTTTGTTACCCGTCTTCCGGAAAATGATATCGGGCAGTGTGCTCTGATGGAACTGCGAAAAAAAGGGGTAAACACATCGAATATTGTTTTCGGTGGTGAACGTCTTGGAATATATTTCCTGGAAACCGGTGCGGTTGCCAGGGGCAGCAAAGTAGTATATGACCGCGCTCATAGTGCGGTAAGTGAGATCAAACCGGGGATGGTGGACTGGGATGAGGTGTTTGACGGGGCGGACTGGTTTCACTGGACGGGCATTACGCCGGCTATTTCTCAAAGTGCCGCGGATACCTGCCTGGAAGCTATCAAGGCAGCCGATAGAAACGGACTGACTATCTCAACCGACCTGAACTACAGGAAGAAACTCTGGAAATATGGTAAGGAGCCCGGTCCGATCATGGAAGAGCTGACCAGCTACTGCGATGTGATCCTGGGCAATGAGGAAGATGCTGAAAAACATTTTGGTATCAAACCGGAAGGGTTGGATGTCACCAAGCAGGGGCATGATGTTACTGCGGATGCCTTCCTGTCCGTATGCCAGCAAATGATGAAGAAATTCCCCCGGGCGAATAAAGTGATCACTACCCTGCGGGGGTCAATCAGCGCATCTCATAATACCTGGGCCGGGGTCATGTATGATGGAGAAACCATGTACAAGTCACCTGTTTACCAGATTACCCATATCGTCGACCGGGTAGGGGGTGGAGACTCGTTTATGGGTGGCCTTATCTATGGACTGAAAACCTATCCGGATGATGACCAGCGGGCACTGGATTTTGCTGTGGCAGCATCCGGCCTGAAACATACTATCTTCGGAGACAGCAATATGGTCACAGTGGATGAAGTGGAAAAATTATTAAGCGGCGACGCGAGCGGTCGGGTGAGCCGGTAAATTCGAACAATATGGCAACATTTACACGTTTACAAGTGGCAGAGGTTATGGAATCAACCGGGTTGGTTCCCCTGTTTTTTCATTCTGACCTGGAGGTTTCCAGGGAGGTGCTGAAGGCCTGTTACAACGGAGGTGCCCGTTTACTGGAGTTTACCAGCCGGGGCGATTTCGCTATTGAGGTATTCAGGGAGCTGAATGCTTATGCGCGCAAAGAACTTCCGGAGATGATCCTTGGAGTTGGCTCAGTGACAGATGCCGCTACTGCCGGTATGTATATGCAATACGGAGCAAATTTTGTCGTAACCCCGGTGCTCCGGGAAGACATTGCCCTCATTTGCAACCGGAGAAAAGTACTCTGGTCACCCGGGTGTGCCACACTATCGGAAATTGCCCGTGCGGAAGAGCTTGGCTGTGAGATTGTAAAAGTATTTCCCGGAGGTACCCTGGGGCCGGGATTTGTAAAAGCGATCAAAGGTCCTTGTCCGTGGACAAGCATCATGATCACCGGAGGTGTTTCCCCTGAGGAATCCAATCTGAAAGGATGGTTTGACGCCGGAGCAACTTGTGTCGGAATGGGTTCCAAACTGATTACAAAGGATGTGCTTGCAGAAAAGAATTATTCAAAAATTGAAGAGCAGGTCCGGGAAGCCATGGATATCATCAAACAGGTCAGAAACCGGTAATATGCGGATAATCTCATCACTTCTTATTCTCCTGATGTTTGCCGGCTGTAGCGGTTCCGGAAGCAAAAAGACCATTAAGCTTGCCCACGGACTGAGTGTGAATCACTCGGTCCACAAGGCCATGGTACGGATGGGGGAAGAGCTGGCAGTTCTTTCAGATGGCCAAATGGAAGTGGAAATTTATCCAAGTCAGCAGCTGGGCACAGAGAGACAGTGCCTTGAGCTGCTCCAAATCGGAAGCCTGGACATGACTAAGGTATCGTCTGGGGTAATGGAGAATTTTGCACCCAAAATGAGTGTATTCGGGATCCCGTTTCTGTTTTCGGATAAGGAACATCTTTTCCAGGTGCTGGACGGTCAGGTAGGTAAGAGTATCCTTAATGATGGAGAGAAGTACTGGCTGAAAGGCCTTGGGTATTACGACGCCGGAAGCAGGAGCTTTTACACCAAGGAAACACCTGTGGAGGAGCCGGAAGATATTTCGGGGCTTAAGATACGGGTCATGGAAAGCGCCACCGCCATGGATATGGTCCGGGCCATGGGGGGATCACCTACTCCCATCTCTTGGGGCGAACTTTATACATCATTACAGCAGGGTGTTGTTGACGGGGCGGAGAATAATCCACCGTCCTTCTACCTGTCCAAGCACTATGAAGTGTGCAAGTATTATTCCCTGGACGAGCATACTGCCCTGCCTGATGTACTAATTGCCGGAACCCACTTCTATAACAGCCTGAATGAACAGGAAAAGGAATGGTTACAGGAAGCAGTAGACCGGTCAGTGGTCTATCAGCGGGAATTATGGGCAGAATCAGAAGCAGAGGCACTCCGGGAAGTAGAGAAGGCCGGGGTCACGATCCTTCGTCCGGACAAATCGGAGTTTGTGGAAAAGACAGAAAGTATTATTGAAAGTTACCGAAGTGACACCACTCTATACAACCTGATACAACAAATCAAAAAACTGGATGATGGAGCTGCGCGCTAAAATAGATATTGTCCTGGAAAAGCTGCTGGCAATTATCATGGGGGTCATGGTGATCAATGTCCTGTGGCAGGTGTTTTCCAGGTATATCCTGGGGGACCCCAGCTATTTCACGGACGAGCTTGCCCGTTATCTTTTAATCTGGCTGGGACTGCTCGGGGCGGCTTATGTTTCCGGACGCAATATGCATGTTGCCATCGATGTATTCTCCACCAACTCGAGTGACGCCACAAAGCGTAAACTGGCCGTCACCATTAACCTGATCATTATTCTATTCGCCTTAATGGCCCTGGTGGCAGGAGGCATACGACTGGTTTATATTACCTATGTGCTCGATCAGCATTCTCCCGCACTGCAGATACCGCTTTCGGTTGTTTACTTAATAATCCCGGTCAGCGGAATGCTCATAGTTTACTACAAAACTGCCGATATATTTAAATCTGAACCTGAATCTGAATCTGAATCTGAATAAATGGACTACCTTCCGGTCATCGTTCTGGTACTAAGTTTTCTGGTCATGCTCGCCATGGGCACACCTGTAGCCTGGAGTATTGCCGTTTCCTCCCTGCTTACCATGCTTGTCAGTATTCCTATGATGCCGGCATTAACGACGGTTTCACAACGGATCGGGACCGGACTGGATAGTTTTGCCTTGCTTGCAATCCCTTTCTTTATACTTTCAGGTCAGCTGATGAACAAGGGGGGAATTGCCCATCGGCTGATTGCCTTCGCCAAGACCATCGTCGGGGCGTTACCGGGAGGACTTGCCATGATCAATGTTATTTCAGCCATGATGATGGGTGCTATTGCAGGATCTGCCATGGCCTCGGCTTCTGCTATGGGCAGTATCCTGGGACCTGAGATGGAAAAGGAAGGTTACTCTAAAGAATTCGGGGCTGCGGTAAATATTACCTCCGCCACCACGGGTCTGGTGATCCCGCCGAGCAATATTCTGATTGTATTCTCCCTGGCCAGCGGGGGTGTTTCCATTGCCGCCCTGTTTATGGCGGGTTATATCCCCGGCATAATCACCGGGGCATTGCTGATGCTTGTGTGTTATTTCTGGGCCAGAATGAAAAAGTATAAAACGGGCAGAAGAAGCACCCTGCGTGAAGTATTCAGCAGTTTTGTGGCTGCTTTTCCCAGTTTGCTTCTCCTGGTAATCGTCATGGGAGGTATCGTCGCCGGCATTTTTACGGCCACTGAAGCATCTGCCGTCGCGGTTCTTTATACCTTGTTACTGGGATTTTATTATAAAGAGATCCGTTGGAAGGATCTGCCCGGCATTCTGACCGAGTCAAGTGCTACAACGGCAGTGGTTATGCTGCTGATCGGTGCCAGTATGAGTATGTCATGGGTCATGTCCTTTGAGAATATACCGCAGGAAATCAGTAATACACTGCTAAGCATCAGTGAAAATAAAATTGTAATCCTTCTCATTATCAATCTGATCCTCCTGTTTGTGGGCATCTTTATGGATATGACACCCGCGGTGTTGATTTTTACCCCCATATTTCTTCCGGTGGTAACTGGCCTCGGGATCGATCCTGTGCATTTCGGGATCATAATGGTGCTGAATTTATGTATTGGCCTGTGTACCCCTCCGGTGGGCTCAGTGTTGTTCGTCGGGGTCAGTATAGCGGGTACGACCATTCAAAAAGTTGTCAAACCATTACTGCCATTATTTATCGCAATGATTATTGCGCTGATGCTGGTAGCATATATTCCGGCACTTAGTATGTGGCTGCCGGGCCTCTTTAATTTGTAAATAATGAGTGAGAAAAAGAGACTGACAAGAGAATCCGTGAATTTGACCGATCAATTACCGGTTAAGGTGATTCAGTTCGGCGAGGGAAATTTCCTGCGTGCATTTGTAGACTACGCTTTCCAGGTCCTGAACCGGACAGCCGGATATCAGGCGGGTGTGGCGGTTGTCCAGCCAATTGAACATGGAATGGCAGAAGTGCTCAGGGAACAGGACGGGCTCTATACGCTGTTCCTGCAGGGCATTGAAAAAGGAATTGCCGTGCGGAAAAAGGAACTCATTAACAATATCGTTCAGGTCTGTGACCCTTACAAAGAGTTTGACAGCTACCTTTCCCTGGCACATCTGGAAAGCCTTGAATTCGTCATATCAAATACGACAGAGGCTGGAATAGCTTACAACGAGGAAGACCATCCTGAAATGCAGCCCCCTTCGTCTTTCCCGGCTAAACTTACACGGTTTCTTTACGAACGGTTCACCCATTTTAACGGGGTTCCCGGGGCGGGACTGACCATTATACCATGTGAACTGATCAATTATAATTCGGATACCCTCCTGAAAATCATTCTCCGCTACATTGACCAATGGAACCTTGAAGATGGTTTCCGCGACTGGGTGAATGAATATTGCGATTTTCATAATACACTTGTTGACCGGATCGTTCCGGGGTATCCCGCCGACCGGATTCATGAATATGAAGAAGAACTTAACTACGAGGATAAACTGATCGTAAGTGCGGAAACTTATTTTCTATGGGTCATTGAAGGGGAGGAGGAGCTCAAAAAGAAACTCCCTTTTGATCAGACGGAGCTGAATGTCAGGATCGTAAATGATATGCAGCCCTACCGGACCCGGAAAGTCAGGATACTGAACGGATCCCACACTGCCATGGTGCCATTTTCACTCCTGTATGGTAATTCGACGGTCAAAGAAACCGTAGATAATGAATTTACCGGAGACTTTATCCGCAAACTCGTTTTTAACGAAATCGTGCCGGAACTTGAACTTGATCATGAAGAGCTGACCGGATTTGCCGGGGATGTATTTGACCGTTTCCGCAATCCCTACATTGAACACAGACTGTCGTCGATTGCGTTGAATTCCATTTCCAAATTCAAAGTACGCGTATTGCCCAGCCTGCTGGATTATGTCAGCCAGAGGAATGAGATGCCGGTAAGGCTGGTCTATGCAATGGCATGTCTTTTCCTTTTTTACCGGGGAGAATGGAACGGGAGAAGCCTGCCTGTATCGGATGAAGAGGAAATTAAAAAGATCATGTCAGAAGCGTGGGAATCCTCTGATACAGCCACCGTTGTTAACAGGCTTTTGCGCAATACAAGGCTATGGGATCAGGACCTGACCCGTATATCCCTGCTGGCGGAATCATTGACCCGCGCTACTGAACTGATTATCGGACAGGGAGTGGAAAAAGGATTTGCGGAATTTAAGAAATTCATGAAAGAGGAGAATAAAAAGCTGACTGACCATGTCTAGAAAATCACTGAGGGTACACGAAAAAGATAATGTGCTTGTGGCACTTCAGCAAATGAAGTCAGGAGAAACCGTGGATGAAGCAGATATTCAGGTTCGTCTGGTTACGGATGTTCCGGCCAAGTTCAAGGTGGCACTGGAAGATCTGAGTGCCGGCGACAGGATAATCATGTATGGCATTTTGGTAGGAAAAGCAACCACCAACATCAGGAAGGGTGAAGTGCTCACTACCGAAAACGTAAAACATCAAAGTGCAAAAGTTACAGCAAAAAAATCTACGATTACATGGGAAGGGCCGGACATCAGCCGCTTTGAAGGCCGTACTTTCAATGGCTACCTGAGACCGGACGGACAAGCCGGAACGGCGAATATTTGGCTATTCTTTCCCCTGGTCTTTTGTGAAAACCGCAATATTGAGATCCTTAAGGAAGTTTTTGAAAAGGAGCTGTACCCGGAACAGGTCAATGACCATCGCATGTTCCTCAGGCAACTTGTTTCCAGCAAGTCGGCAGATGATGGTGAATTGACCGTTCAGCGGGAGCGGGTCTTTGAGAATGTTGATGTACGCTTTATTACCCATCAGGCGGGATGCGGAGGTACTCGTGAAGATGCAGAAGCCCTGGCCCGGCTGCTGGCCGGATACCTGACAAATCCGAATGTGGCCGGAGCTACGGTGCTCAGCCTTGGTTGTCAGAACCTGCAGATCGAAATATTCAGGGAGGCACTGAATCGCATAAATCCGGATTTCAATAAGCCGCTGATCATGACTGAGCAGCAACAAATGGGGACAATTGATAATATGCTGCAGTCAATCATCCGGGAGACCTTTGAGAAATTAAAAGAGATAAATGAGATACCACGACAAGCGGTACCGCTGTCCAAACTCACGATCGGACTGGAATGCGGAGGTTCCGACGGGTTTAGTGGTGTATCTGCTAATCCGACCCTCGGTTATGTGTCTGACCTGCTTACAAAACTGGGCGGAAGTCCTGTATTGTCTGAATTTCCTGAGCTATGCGGCGTGGAACAGGAACTTGTGGACAGGTGTGTATCGGAGAAGGATGCCGAACGATTTCTGCAGCTGATGAAGGACTATGAAGGTGCGGCAGTTGAGTCGGGGTCTGGTTTTGATATGAACCCTTCTCCCGGGAATATTCGTGACGGCCTTATTACGGATGCAATGAAATCAGCGGGTGCGGCTAAAAAAGGAGGAACGTCACCGGTAACCGCTGTGCTTGACTACGGAGATTACGTGCGAAAACCGGGACTGAACCTATTGTGTACACCGGGGAACGATGTAGAAAGTACTACGGCACTCGCCGGTGCCGGAGCTAATATTATTTTGTTTACCACCGGTTTGGGAACTCCCACAGGAAACCCTGTTACCCCGGTTATCAAGGTAAGCAGCAATACAACGCTGGCTGAAAAGATGCCTGACATTATTGATTTTGATACCGGACCGGTAATCAGCGGGGAAAAGTCCATTCCGGAAATGGGAGAGGAGCTACTGGAATATATTATCCGGGTGGCAAGTGGTGAGGAAAAAACCTGCGCCATGCGCATGAATCAGAATGATTTCATTCCCTGGAAGCGGGGCGTTTCCCTTTAATCAGATTTGCGAACGGATGATTTGCGCAGGCACAATTTTGCCGGCAGGACAACTTTTGCCGCTTCCTGCGTATTATTCTCCAGCTGATCCAGGAAAACCCGGGCGGCAGTGCGGCCCATCTCTACCGGTGACTGATCGACGGACGACATCGATAATTCCATAAAGCGGGTAAAAGGCTCGTTGCTGAATCCTATTACACAAAATTCATCAGGAATTTTTATTCCCAGCTGATGCAGCCGCTGGATGGCCCCCAGGGCAATATAATCACTGGAAGCATGGATGGCATCAGGGGGCTCAGGTAATGCCATAAGTTGGTTAACAGCATCCTGTCCGCCTTCCGTGGAATTGACGCTGGTAATTATGTACGCCTCATTGATTTCGATGCGATTGTCCCTGAGCGCTTGTTTGTATCCCTCCATCCGGTTGTGGTAGATATCAAGGGAAGGGTCAACCGTAAGATGAGCTATCCTGCGGCAGCCTTGTTTGATAAGGTGCGACGTTGCGTCGTAACCGCCTGCAAAATCATCGATGGTCACCGAACTCACACCCTCCAGGGAAAGGTTGCGGTCAAACAGGACCAGGGGAACATTCTTATTGAGGATCGCCTGAAAGTGAGCCGCGTCCGCCGTTCCGGTAGAGATGGACATCAGAATCCCGTCAATCTGTGCGTTTAGCAATGTCCCAATGATCTCCGCTTCACGTGTTTCTTCTTCATGTGTCTGGCAAATGATAACCTGGTAGCCGTGCGGATAAAGTTCGTCTTCAATGCCCCGTATGATGGCGGCAAAGAAATTCCGGTCAATATTGGGAACCACCACGCCAACATTGTATGATTTGCCATGCTTCAGGGCCAATGCGAGCTTATTTGGCTCATAATTCATGGCAGCGGCAGTTTCCAGTACACGCTTACGTGTTGATTCACTAATGCGCGGATTATTATTCAGCGCACGGGATACCGTAGCGGCAGTTATGTTCAGCTCTCTGGCAATATCATAAATGGTAGTCTTGCGGGACATTTCAGCCGGATTTTCAGGTAATAAAAATGCAATAAAGTTGGTTGGGATGAAAGAAATTTATAGATTTTGTAATCGATTACACAACTTGTATTCCCATGAAACAGAAATTCATCATTTTAGTGGTTCTGATTGGCTTTGGTGCGTGTCAGACACAGGAAACAAAAGAGCAGGAAACGGTTGCTGAGGCACCTGCAGCCGAGCCCGTACCGTCAAAAACATACGCCGAACTATCCCATTATACAGGGGGCTCCTGGAATGACCGGGTGTACGAAGGCGGGGAGCGGTTTGTCAATGTGGATTTTCTGCGAGTTCCTGATGAGGTGACAGATCATTCCTATTATATCCGTTACGAAGGTCCGGGCTGGGAAAGCAACCTGGTAGGATACCGTCTCTATCTGGACTGGCGGAATGCAACGGACATTTTCGGAAAGCTAACCACGGATATGGTGCTTGACGAGGTCGGACAGGACGGATATGATTCCTATCATGAGCCTTCAGAATGGGGCATGGATATTCTGAAAGTTGGTTCATCGCTTGGAATAGGTTCTGTCGGGCGGCTGGTTAATGACGAGGTCATGCACTTTGAGCAGGTGGACAGCACCACGGCTGAAGTAAACAATGCAGCCGATCAATCGTCTGTTACCGTTAATTATTATGGCTGGAAAACAGGTGATGTCAGCATGGACCTCACCTCCGAGTATTCCATTAAACCGGATTCGCGCGCCACCAAGCATCGCCTGACACCCTCCATGGAAGTGGAAGGGCTCAGCACGGGTATCGTCAGGCATGACAGTACTGAATTTCTGTCAGGAACTTCTGAAAACGGAGAATGGGCCTATATTGCAACCTACGGCGTACAGACACTTGTGCCGGACAAGCTGGGAATGGCTATCTTTTATAAAACTTCAGAGGCAGCCGAAACTATGGAGGGTGAATTTGACCACCTCGTTGTTTTCAGGCCCATGAGTGAGCCTTTTTATTTCTATTTCCTCGGAGCCTGGGAGCAGGAGCCGGGAGGAATCAAGGACCTTGAAGGTTTTCAAGCTTATCTCAGCGAACAATTACAGTTGTTGAATGAGGGGGAAGCAATTTAATTATTGATCAGTTCCCTCACTTTTGTCTGGTATTCTTCATTCCAGGGAATTCCGTTGTGCTGTTGCTGCGGGAGAATGATCAGTTCGTCTTCAGGCTTAAAAAAATCTGATAACTGAATTGAATTCTCCAGGGGAATCAGTGTATCCTCGTCGCCGTGAAAGATGGTTACTGGCATTTTACTTTCCTGCAAGTACTTGTAGTTTGGAAATTCATAGTTCAGCAGAAAATCAGGAAATATCGGGTAGTGCAGATTCTTTAAATAGGGAATACTGTACCATGGTGCAAGAAGGATCAACCTTTTTGCATGGTTTTTTGCCGCCAGCCGCGAAGCAAAACCAGTTCCCATGGAGTAGCCGAGAATGATTATGTTATCCGGATCATATTTACGGGAAATATGAATAAAGGCTTTCTGGATATCCTCCTGCATTACTTCCTCGCTTTCAATCTTTCCACCACTTTTTCCATACCCCCGGTACTCAGGCATAAAAAAATCATAGCCGAGCCGGTTGAATAATTCAGCCTGGTCTGCGCGGTCATAAATGGTGCCCGCATTGCCATGCAGATAAATGACCACTCCCTTTGATGAGTCTGCCGGGATGAGCAGGGTGTTGATGGAAATACTTTCACTTACCGGAAGGTCTGTTTCTTCATACGACCTGCCTATGTCTATGGAATACGCTGACTCGAGTTTTCGCGGATGAAAAAGAAGATTCTCCTGGTAGAAATAGAATGCAATACAGATACCTGTATAAAGCACAACAAGAAAAATCAGCAAGTATTTAACTATTTTTTTGATCATGAGTAAATGAGAACTGGAAAAAAATTAATATATCGAATTAGATTTTGACATGGAAGCTTGCCAAGTTGCAGTTCAACAAAAAATAACGAGACCTGTTAATTAAGCAAATAACAACTTTCAACCTTTAACACCAATCCGTGAAGAAAAAACTTCTCTATGGCTCACTGATCCTGATGCTTATTCTAACTGCCGCCCAACGCATTCCGTCGGATATATGGTGGATCAGAATTTCCGATTTTCCCCATATCCAGCTTACGGTGCTGACAGCTATTCTGCTTATCGCGGTTTTGTTGTGGACAGACTGGGGTTTCTGGCTGACCAAAGTGCTTGCAGGCCTGGGCATCATAGCAATCATTTACCAGATTTATATCATTTATCCTTACACCATAATCCCTGAACCACAGGTGGAAGGAACTGAAGAATGTGCGAATGCCTCGGTTTCCATCCTGGAAGCCAATGTGCTTCAGAAAAACCGTGATTATGGTCAATTTATCGAAATGGTTGAATCATACAGTCCGGATCTTGTCGTGGCTCTGGAGACCGATCAGGGCTGGGCGGATACCCTTATAAACAGCCTTTCGGATTATGAATATGTCCAATCCGAGCCGCTCGACAACACCTACGGAATGCTGTTGTTGTCAAGAATCCCATTTGTTAAATCGGAAACCAAATACCGGGTAAAGGATGATATACCCTCTTTTGATATTGATATTGAATTGGGAGGGAGGGAAGTTTCGATCTATGTGGTACATCCGCGACCCCCGTCACCTTCAGAAAGTGATTCCACAACCCAGCGGGATGCCGAACTGGTAATGGTTGGCCGTGAAGCCGACAAAAATCCCAACCCTGTAATTGTTGTGGGAGACATGAATGATGTTGCCTGGTCGCACACAACGAGGCTTTTCCAGCGGTTGAGCGGATTGCTTGATCCGCGTAAAGGGACGCGGTTTTTTCAATACGTTCGATGCGAACAATGTTCTTTTGCGCTATCCCCTGGACCATTGCTTTCACACCGACGATTTTATGGTCCGTCAAATAGAACGTGGAAAAGATATTAATTCGGATCATTTTCCGATGTACATTGAACTGTGTTTGAAGCCACTGGAAGGCGAACAAAAAAATCAGGAGGCCGAACCGGCTGATGAGGAAGATGTGGAAGAAGGAGAGAAGACACTGGAGAAGGCCGGGGTGAAGTGAATGACATTCAATCTGTCATTACGGGGATTCGGCCGAAGCGCGTATAACCCGGGATCCCGTAACTATGAAATGTATCCTTCATAGCTACGGGATCCCCGGTCTCACTCTCGTTCGCCGGGGATGACAACAATCTGGACCTTTTCAAAAATAATTTCCCAACTATACTTGTAGCATTAAAATAATTTTGCAATACTTGCATCCCCCATTTGAAAAAGGGGCAAAAACTTATGACAAATTGTATACTACATATTGAGAAGAACAACCACTTTCAGGATTACCTGATGGGGCATCTTCATATATACAGGTCTGGAAAGATATAATATTAGCACTATACAGATATTATAAACCCGGACCAGTTGGTTCGGGTTTTTTATTTGATAAGAAATTATGCCGGGTTTAAAACTACATATGCTCACGATAGCCGCCTTCCGTCAGGATCGCAGCGAGGGACAGGTATATCCGGCGGTTAAGGATCGGTATGATTGATTCATTCATAATCGTTGATTGAATTATTCAGCCTGGTCCGAAAAGACCGGGCTTTTTTTATGTCCTGGAAATTTTTGCCGGGTGGTCCAATGGCAGGACGGCTGGTTTTGGTCCAGCAGGCGAAGGTTCGAATCCTTCCCCGGCATCTAAGAGCATTGCTAAGGGAGAGGCAGAACGGGTGTCTCCTCAAACCGGAGAATGGTTAAAGACCATAAGCGGAATTCCGTTTGTTCCGTGATGTTTGAAAAAGCTCCGGGTATTTGGCAATGGGGTTGTTCGATGGAAATATGCGCATTCGGACAGCCCATTTGGCGAGGCTGTTGTAATGGCAGCATACCGGGTTGTGGTTCCGGCGGTTTAGGTTCGATTCCTTCGCCTCGCCCTGTTTACAGATAACGTTCTGTAAAATGTGTAACAGAACTGCATGCAGTTCGAAAGATCTTTCTTCTACAGTGGAAGAGAGCGCGGAAAAGATAAGTGCCGGCAGCCCGGGCGCGGGTTTCAGATGGCTCCGCAGTGCCTCCCATGGGGTTGGTATACTGCTGTCGGGCAACTGTTGTTTTCCACAGGTCATGAGTGAAGGTTCGATTCCTTCCCCGCTTAGCGGGTAGTTCAACGGTAGAACAATGACCACCAATGCGCGGGTTCGAGTCCCGCCAGGTTTGAGGCCTGTAGCTCAGTGGTAGAGCATCACGCTGTTAACGTGAGTCACGACGGTCTGAAAAACCGTCCCGGAAGTGGGTCGCTTCCTTAAAACGATCCGGCAGAAAGCTGTGCGGACATTCCCCGCGAATTCATCCCGGATGGACTTGCGGAGCAATTGTCTGCTGATCAGGGAAAGGCGGATACCGTCTGTCTGATCATCATGGCTTCAGTAGTTCCCGTCTGGAATACGTCCTTTTAAGGATGCCGTTCCGGGCTTGGAATTTATTGAACCTGTGATTGTATTGGCAGTACTTAAGTCATTCTCCATCAACAGGTAATGGAATTGGCGCACAGACTTTCTTACATGAGAATTATTGGCTGATAATTATAAATGAATTATAACAATTAACCGAAAAGAAAAATGAAAAGGGTTAGAATTTATGAAGGCCGGGCAGGCCTGGTCTACCGGAATGGCAATTACCGGAAAGTACTCACTGCCGGGGTTCATTGGGTGTCACTGAGGGATACAGTGTATACCTGCAATATGGCGATGCCCTTCGAACCTGTTACTGAACTGGAGATCCTCCTGAGGGATAAGACGCTGGCATCTATGCTGCATGTCCTGGAAGTAAAGGACACACAGCTGGTGCTCCGTTTTGAATCGGGCATTCTCCGGCAAGTGCATACTCCGGGAATATGCGCGTTCTGGAAAGGACTGAAGGATTATTCATTTGTGACAGCCGATATCAGCAAGGTGGATATTACCGAAGATATCCGGATTGATCTGATCAAGCGTCCGGAGCTGGTTCCGTATGTGCGTGTATGCCGCGTGGAATCCAGTGAACGGGGTGTCCTGTTCATTGACGGCAAGGCAGACAGAGTGCTGGAGCCGGGTGATTACTACTTCTGGAAAAATGCCAAAAGTGTTGTGGTGTCCAAAGTGGATATGCGGCAGCAGGGCATGGAAGTGACCGGCCAGGAGATCCTTACCCGGGATAAAACCCCGCTCAGGATCAACTTCAGCGCCTTGTACAGGGTTGTGGATATTGATAAGGCGGTGCTGGAGAATAAGGACTATGAAAAGCAACTCTATGTCCTGCTTCAGCTGGCGCTTCGGGAATACATCAGCGGATTTACGCTGGATGAACTTTTGTCCCGCAAGGACGAGATTGCTGAAAGTGTGATGGAGACATTACAAGAGAGGGCAGCACGTCTTGGGGTGGAGCTCATCGGCTGTGGTATCCGGGATGTGATCCTGCCTGGTGAGGTGAAAGATATTCTCAGCCAGGTGCTGGTTGCGCAAAAGAGGGCCGAGGCGAACGTCATCACACGAAGGGAGGAGACTGCTTCGACCAGAAGCTTGCTCAACACAGCAAAGCTAATGGAGGACAACACGATGTTGTTCAAACTGAAAGAGATGGAATACGTGGAGAAAATCGCGGATAAGATCAATACGATCTCTTTGTCAGGAGGCAATCAGATCGTAGATCAGCTGCGTGATATTTTCACGCCGTCAAAATAAGGTTGTGCCTTCGGGCACAGCCTTTATTAAAACGAATTAGAATGATAAATTAGAAATAATGGCAACTGTTAAAATTTCTGGAAAAGAATTGAGGGCCATGGGTTTCCTGGAAGGAAAAGTTATCGGCATCATCATGCGCGTGATGGAGAATTCGTACAAGGGCAAAAGCAAGAAATTCAAATCGGAATTATTGCAGCGCGTGCTTGATTCTCCCGCACTTTATGCCAAACATGATCAGCTGGGTGCGATTGCAAAAGCATTGATTATCCGCAAGGAGAAAAAGGAGGAGCAGTTGAAAAAGAACCGGCTGGAGTATGCTATTTATGGCAAGGAGGGAATTGACCCCGGGGCCATTAACCAGATGGAAATTGCGATGAAGCTGCCTGTGGCTCATTCGGGCGCCTTAATGGCGGATGCTCACCATGGGTACGGTTTACCAATTGGAGGTGTCCTGGCGACGCGAAATTCGGTGATTCCTTATGGAGTTGGTGTGGACATCGGCTGCCGGATGTGCCTGTCGGTATTTGACATGCCGGCCGGGTATGTACATAATCATGTGGATGAACTGAAGGGAATGCTTTTGGAAAACAGCCGGTTTGGAAACGAGAGTTTTAAGCAACCGCGAGATCATGAAATTCTCGGCCGGGAAGAATTCGGCGAGATCAATGTGCTGAAGTCCCTGAAGGACAAGGCCTGGAAACAGATCGGTACCTCCGGGGGCGGTAATCACTTTGTGGAATTCGGGATTACCGAAATACTGTCCGGGGAGAATGAATTGGGGCTGCCAGCAGGCAGGTACCTGGCGTTGCTTTCGCATTCCGGGTCCCGCGGCCTGGGAGCGTCTGTTGCCCGCCATTATACACGGCTGGCGACGGACTTGTGCAAATTGCCTTCCGAGGCGAAGCACCTGGCATGGCTGGATCTGGATTCGGACGAGGGGCAGGAGTACTGGGCGTCCATGACGCTGGCGGGTGACTATGCTTCAGCATGCCATCACCAGATCCATGATCGTATCGCCGAGGCGTTTAATGAGAAGCCGCTGGCCATGGTGGAGAATCATCATAATTTTGCCTGGAAGGAGAAAGACCCGCAAGGCAACGAGATAATTGTCCACCGGAAAGGGGCAACCCCGGCCGGAAAAGGGGTTATGGGAATTATTCCCGGCTCCATGACTTCTCCCGGATTTATTGTCCGTGGAAAAGGCGAGGAACGTTCAATCAATTCGGCGTCTCACGGGGCCGGAAGGGTTATGTCCCGCCGTAAGGCCAAGGAAACCTTGTCCAAAAAGGAGGTGCTGAAGCATTTGCATTCTGCCGGTATCGAGCTGATTGGTTCCGGACTGGATGAGGCTCCAATGGTGTATAAGAACATTCACGAGGTCATGGCAAGACAGCAGGAGCTTGTGGATGTAGTGGGAACTTTCGAACCACGCGTTGTACGAATGTGCGGTGACCGAAAGTTTATGAAATAGTCTGAGGTCTGACTGGTTAAATTGTCCAGAAGATCAGCAAGGCGAATAGAACAAGGAACAGGACGGACAGGAAGATTATCCGGCGGATTTTCTCCGTCCTGTTTCGTTTTTCAGTCTGCCATTCCATTAGCTGATCATAATCGGTATTGTTGCCGGCATTCATCCGAAGGTCTTCCCGTTTTTCAGCGGCTTCCCGGTTTTTTCTGCCTTTCAATAATCCCAGGGTTCGATCCGCCAGGTGTTTGCCCAGCCCTGCAAATCCGATTCCTTTGCTCATGTGGTAATTTTTTACTTCAACAGACCCCGGGCTCTGCTCACCTTGTTCGCATCCCCGGGGTGACAGGTGCTGAACAGGCATCCTTGTCTTAGTCTTAGTCCTGGTCTTAGACCTTGTCTTAGTCTCCCCCCTTCATCCCCAACCGTTCACATAAAGTAACTTCATAATTCCGGTATAACGTTTTTCCTTTGCTGAAATAAACTCAAACAACCATGCAACGCCTTTTATTATTTATTCCTGTCCTGATTATTGCCTGCAACCAGCCTGATAAGGAACAGGAAACGAACATTTTCCAATCCATTAACAAGGAAGTCCTGGTCAACTCCGACGGATACAGCAGCCTGAAGGAGGCCACGGAAACGATCGGTCACCGTCTAACGGGTTCGGAGAATGGCGCGAAGGCTGAGCAGTACATTTATGACAAACTGTTGTCATACGGATTCGAGGATGTGCAATTTGACGAATTCGAAGTGGAAGCCTGGAGCAGGGGAGATATCATGGTGATGGTGGACGGTGATTCCGTTCCGTCGGTGAGCCTGGGACATTCTCCGGTGGCTGCTGATGTATCCGGGGAAGTCGTCGATATGGGAAATGGCCTGGCAGAAGACTATGAGAATATTGGCGATCAGCTGGAGGGCAAGATTGCGCTTACTTTCATCAGTTTGCTTCCGGATACCCCGGAAGGGACAAGAAATTTGCACCGCTCGGAAAAAGCCGAACTGGCTATTCAGCACGGCGCGGCTGGTGTAATAATTTTCAACCGGGTGGAGGGAGGCGTTCTCCTGACCGGAACGGCTTCCGTTACCGGCGAATTGCTCCCGGTACCGGCTGTTTGTATTGGATATGAAGACGGACTGGCCCTGAAGGAAAAAATTGCCGGGAATTCCGGTTCCGTACAGGCACATATTAAACTCACAAATAACAGCGGGATGATCAAAGCCAGGAATGTGATTGCTACGCTTCCGGGCTCGGAACTGCCTGATGAAAGAATAATCCTTGGAGGTCACCTGGACAGCTGGGACCTGGCTACCGGTGCTATTGACAATGGGATCGGCTCATTTTCCGTACTTGATATTGCCCGGACTTTCAAGGCAAATGACCTTCGGCCAAGACGTACGGTCCAGTTTGTATTCTTTATGGGCGAGGAACAGGGACTCCTTGGGTCGAAACATATGGTAGAAGAGGAAGAAGCACAAGGTACGATTGATCAGGTCAAGTTCATGATGAACCTCGATATGAGCGGGAACCCGGTAGGGATGAATGCCTCCGGGGCCAAAATTGACACGCTTTTCTTCCTGGCCCTCGGACAGCAAATCCAGCGGGTGGATACTATTTACAAATCGGGTTTTTCCTCACGTGCCGGACTTCACAGTGATCACCAGCCGTTCATGCTGGCTGGTGTTCCGATCCTGTCAGTACATTCCAACCTTGATCGAAGCATTTACAGTTGCTATCACGCGGATTGTGATGATTTCAGCCTCGTGGATGAAGAACATATGACAAACACCACCCGGTTTGGTACGATGATGCTCTATGCGATTGCCAATGCGGAACAACTTCCTGCCGTCAAAATGAATTCAGAAGAGACCCGTCAGTTCATGATCGACAACGGGCTGGAGGAGAACCTTAAAATGCAGGGCGATTGGAAGTGGGGTAAATAATTTATCCGCTGCAAATTACCCATTGTGCACAGGGGCATAATGGCTGATCATGGCATTCCGGAACCTCATTTCTGCCATTTAGGATCAGCGTGGACTGACAGCTTGATTGAATAGAATTTACAAGTAACTTAAATAAGGTTCTTCAGGTAATGAAGAGCCTTTTTCCTTATAAACCAGATACTAATCGTTGACAGGGTAATATTCAACAGAGGTCAGTTCCGGTCCGCCGCCCCGGTCGCCTGACCCGGCAACTGTATAGATTCTCCCGTTAAGCATTACCGCACCTGTTCCATGCCTGCCCTGGTTGAGCGGCGGCAATGGCACCCATTCCATGGTTTCGGTATTAAATCCTTCGACTTCACTGTGGGCGGGCACCTGGGCACCGCTTTCTCCGCCAATTATGAGTACCAGGTCTCCATAGGTTACAGCAGACGCCCCAGCGCGTTGGGTAGGTATGTTACCGGCATCAGCCACGGTGGTCCAGCTGCCGGATTTGAAATCATACATATCCACAGAAGGCAGGGTAGTTTCCAGTACCTTGCCGGTTTTCGCATTGGATTGTCTTCCTCCCGCAATAACCAGCTTGTCATTAACCAGCGACGCACTGATATGGTCGCGTGCCGTAGGGGCATCCGGCAAGGTGTTCCATTCTCCGGTGGCCGGGTTGAGTACATCGAACCAGGGCTGAGTACCGTCCCAGTGCCCGTCGATTTCACCTCCGATTAGATAGATCATGTCGTTGTAAACAAAGGCTCCTGCCGCGCCGCGTTTTCGGTTTTCCGGCATCGGCGGACCTTTGCGCCATGAATCATTCTCCGGAGAATAAATATAAATGTCACCAATTGGTTCCTCATGTGGGTATGGGCCGGTAAACGCCCCCAGGACCCAGATTTCATCGTTATAGGTAATTGCCTGGAAGTGGTTCATTTCCAGGGGTGTTTCACCATGACTGGTCCAGGTATTCGTTTCGGGGTCATAAGATTCAACCGGTTTTACGCCCCGGCCGCCAATCAGGTAAAGCTTTCCGTTGGCAGCAGCCAGTGAATTTTCATGCCGGGCCGTGCAGTTTTCCCGGGGCTCAACTTTCGTCCATTCCTGCCCGAAGGCTGAAAATGAGGCAAGAAGAAATGCAATGATGATGGTGCGATAATTAATCATGTTCTTGTTCATTAAGGAAGAATAAGATACTGATTTTTTAATGAAACGTTAGAGCAACTTCGGTACTGTTTACTCAGTTATGTAACAATTCAGCACCAGGCTTTTGTCCACTTTTGCCGTGGATTCATAGAATTCCTTTTTATAGATTTCTCCGGCGCCGGAGGCTGCCTCATCAATAAAATCAAGGTATACAGACGGTAAAGCGGTGTGTTTAAGGTCTTGGACAGCTTCATCTACCTGATAATCGGATCGGGCCCGGTACGCGTAAACCGGTCCGCCCTCCACCCTGAATTCACGGATTTGATCTGTCACCTCAAACCGTTCATAGCCAATTTCGGCCTGGTCCATTAGTTTAAGCTGGTTCTGATCAAGTATGAAAAAACTACCGTTTATAGCTGATCCGGGTTCTTGATGGATATTCAAAACAATTATATTTTGAGGAGCCAGTGTATCTCCATCAATCATGCAATGAACAATGACGCCTTCAGGCGGGTGAATTGAATCATTTGGAAAGCGGCCAGACCACCGTCGAACATATCCCTCCAGATGAATAAATTGAAAAGGGCCAGTATATTCCTCATCAAAATAGTATTCCAGTTGATCTTTGGAGGTGAGAGAGCCATATCCTACAATGCCGACCTTGCCTTCTGGTATGTTTACAGTAACTTTTTCAGTTGTGTGCGTGCAGGCAGACACTAGTAAAGAAACGAGTAAGAGGCAGTTGACAGATGATGTCATGGCAGTTAATTTGATCAGGGATGGATTACTCAGCCTTTATTCCACGGCGACGCTGTTAATTTCAATCCAGTATCCGTCCGGATCTTTAATATAGATTTGGCGGATCCCGTCGGCCCGGACGCTTACAGTTTCAGGCTTTCCAGACCAATCAAAATAGTCGGTACCGGAAGACCTGACATTCTCCAGGAAATTATCAAAGTCGGGAGTGGTCACGGCCATATGAACACCCATATTATCCAGAACAGTCACTTCCCGGTCCAGGATCAGGTGCAGTTCCTTGCCTTCTCCAAGGGAAAACCAGCGTCTTTCCGGGTTTTCTGTCCGGTTAACGATTTCGTCAAGTTCGAGTACACGCTGATAGAATTCAGCCGATTTGTCCAGGTCTTTTACGGCCAGGGCCACATGGTTAAAATTCATGACCACCTGGCTGAAGGACTGGTAACACACTAAAATGATAAAGAAACAGGTGAGGAGGAGTGATTTTTTCATAAGGATAAATATAGCTAAGATCAGCGCCTTTTCCGCAACAGTTGCTTTGTTTGATATTCTTAATCCATAGGCGTACCTTCGCGACTTCAAAAATTTAAGCACTCACGCGATTTGCAGTATTTGCCGGTTATTTGCGCTGAGCGGCCTCAATCCCCACGTCATGAAGCAGTATTTCAAATTATTTGATTTCAGGCAAAAAGTAGACTATAAGACCGAAGTACTCTCCGGTCTTACCGTAGCAATGGCCCTGGTGCCGGAAGCGGTGGCCTTTGCCCTGATCGCAGGCCTTTCACCGTTGACCGGATTGTACGCGGCATTTGTTATGGGCCTGGTGACTTCCGTTTTGGGTGGAAGACCGGGTATGATCTCAGGGGCGACCGGAGCTGTAGCCGTGGTCATTGTTTCGCTGGCGAGGGATCACGGGGTGGAATACGTTTTTGCGGCGGTGATCCTGGCAGGAATAATCCAGTTCCTGGCCGGAATGCTAAAACTCGGTAAGCTTATGCGTCTGGTTCCGCATCCCGTCGTTTTCGGATTCGTAAACGGTCTTGCCATCATCATATTCATGTCCCAGCTGGCGCAATTCAAGGATCCTGCAGGCAACTGGCTTACAGGTACACCACTTTATGTTTTACTTGGATTGGTATTGCTTACCATGTTTATAATCTGGGGGTTACCAAGATTGAGCAAGGCAATACCGGCGTCCCTGGTGGCGATTCTTACGATATTCGGATTGGTTGTTTTCCTGGATATCGATACGAGAACGGTGGGTGATATAGCCTCGATTAAAGGTGGTTTCCCTCCGTTTCATATACCCGATATTCCCTTTTCCGCGGAAACGTTCATGTTGATCCTTCCTTATTCCGCTATCATTGCCGGTGTCGGACTTATTGAAAGCCTGCTAACGCTGAATATTGTCGATGAGATCACCGGAACCCGGGGGCGTGGCAACAAGGAAGCAGCCGCCCAGGGGATTGCCAATGTGCTGTCAGGATTTTTCTCAGGTATGGGAGGGTGTGCCATGATCGGTCAGAGCCTGATTAATATATCAAACGGAGCCAGGGCACGATTGTCCGGTATTGTTGCTTCTGTCATGCTGCTTGTGTTTGTCATGTTTGGTTCGGGCCTTATTGAACGGGTGCCGATGGCTGCCCTGACAGGCCTGATGATTATGGTCGCTATAGGAACCTTCGAATGGGCCAGCTTCAAGACGCTGAACAAAATGCCGAAATCGGATGTCCTCGTCATGATCCTGGTTACCCTCGTGACTGTATTTCTGCATAATCTGGCTCTTGCCGTGATTGTAGGCGTAATTATCGCTGCCCTGGTATTTGCCTGGGATAATGCCAAACGGATCCGCGCCCGCAAATCCATTGATGAAGACGGGGTCAAACACTACGAAATCTACGGACCGCTTTTCTTTGGTTCCATTACTGCTTTCAACCAGAAGTTTGATGTGGAGAATGACCCACAGGAGGTGATCATTGATTTTTATGAAAGCCGGGTCGTGGATATGTCGGCTATAGAAGCCCTGAACAAGGTAACGGAACGATACAGAAAATCGGGCAAGACCGTTCACCTCAAGCATCTCAGCCCGGACTGCCGGCAATTGCTGGAGAATGCGGACGAGCTGATTGACGTGAACGTCATGGAAGACCCCACCTACAAGGTGATGACAGATACGGTTTAACTCTTGCAGACCTTCGTGGTATCGTTTGGAGGTGACCAGAGGTTAGGAGAATAATCGTTATCTTCCGATTCCTAAACAATTCATTATCATGAGCAGAATCAGGTCAAAATTTGAGCTAAACGGACGTGTTGCCATTATTACCGGGTCCAGCAAAGGGATCGGAGAATCCATTGCCAGGGGACTGGCGGAGAGCGGAGCGTCTGTTGTAGTCAGCAGCCGTAACCAGGAAGCGATCGATAAAGTGGCAGAAGCATTTCGCGCTGACGGACTTGACGCCCATGCCATCGCCTGTCATGTCGGCGACCAGCAGGAGTGTGAAACGCTGGTGGCACAAACGGTCAAAAAGTATGGGAGAATTGATATCCTGGTTAATAATGCCGCGATCAATCCGTATTATGGTGCACTTGAAGGTTCAGATTCAGCGGTTTTTGATAAAATCATGGAGGTGAATGTAAAAGCCCCCTGGCTGTTGTCCAATCTGGTGCTGCCCCATATGAAGGAGAGCGGAAACGGGAGCATCATTAATATTTCATCTGTTGAAGGAGTCAATCCTGGATTCGGCCTTGGATTGTACAGCATTTCTAAGTCAGCCTTGATAATGCTAACAAAGAACCAGGCCAAAGAGTGGGGTAAATACGGGATCCGGTCAAATGTGGTTTGTCCCGGCCTGATCAAAACCAAGTTCAGCGAAGGCTTATGGTCAAATGAAAAGCTGGTGAACACCTATGAAAAAATGGTGCCATTGGGCAGGATTGCTGATCCGGATGAAATGGCAGGCCTTGTCATGTTACTCGCTTCGGATGCCTCTTCCTATATGACCGGTGGGGTCTATTCGGCCGATGGTGGTTATCTTATCGCCGGGTAGTTGCTACTCTTTCGGAAGCGCATCACGACCTTCCGGAACCGGTTTCCAATCCAGGTCATTTAATGATCGCCGCAACCCCTCAATGAAATCCTTGCCTGGGTCCGATTTTACGGTTCTGTACCCGTCGTCCTTCTCCAGCCAGAGCGCTGTATTTTCAAACCGCGTATATTCATAATGTCCGATCAGGTAGTCCAGATCATATTTATTGTGCAGCTGCCTGATCAGCCACCGGTTGGCACGGAACTGCTTCCTGGTCAGCGGCGTTTCAGGGGTTCCGCCTACATTCTCAATGCCAATGGCACAGTGATTCAAACCAATCACATGGCGGGCCATCAGGGTATCCGGCAGAAGCTGGTAGATGGTGCCGTCCTGGTCTATAAGATATTGGGACGAGACATTAAGATCCCCGGCCCCGGCAATCCCTTCCCTTGATGAAGGCAGCCGTGAATCTTCAAATGCACGCAAAGAACCCTCGAGGGTAGGAATTGCGGTCCAGTGCACCACGACCATTTTAGGTGTAATGAAAGGCTCATCCTGTATGAGCCCGTAGCGCTCCTGAAGGTAAAGCAAAGAAAGTTCTCTGCGGTCCTCGTTAAAATCCAGGGGTTGATTAATGATTTCCCGTGATCGACAGGATAGTAAAAGTACACTAAGGAATATGGGAAGCAGTAAAGGTTTCATTCAATATTAAAGATTATGAAGATAATCCTCATTAGAAAATATAATTTTTAAAATATTTCAATATATTGACTATCAAATCATTAAACTTTTAATCCAATGAGAAAATTTTTTATTTTAATTCTGTTTGTTGCAGTCGGCTATTCCGCCAATGCACAATTAAAGGTGGGTCCCCAGATAGGAGTTCCTGTGGGGAGCAATTCTGATTTTTACAACCTTGTATGGGGTGCTGATGCCTATTACATGTTTGGGGATCCGGATGCTTTTTTAAATTTTGGAGCCGCTACCGGTTTTTTCAATTTTGTTGGTGATGATGTGGATATATTGGGAACGACCACTGAAATTGATAATGCCCAGTTCCTTCCGGTTGCCGGTGCAGTGAGACTAGTCATTCTCAGCACGCTCTCCGCCGGAGCCGATATTGGTTATGGCATCGGTTTAAATGACGGTAATGACGGTGGATTTTACTGGCGTTTGAATGCAGGACTTGACCTGGGGAATACGATAGAGCTCAATGCATTTTACTACGGTATAACAGCAGATGGGGCTGACGGTGGTAGTTCAACGTTGGGTACCGTTGGTTTAAACCTACTCTTTGAATTCGGAAGGTAGTTAAAACACACACAGTATTTACAATTAAACCCTGCCGTTGAGCAGGGTTTTTTTTATATTCAATGGATCATCCATTCAAATCGTCCTCAATGCAACATATTTTCTCAACTGGTAAAACACTGTTATTCGTAGTACTGATATATCTCATAAGTTCCGGTGTGCTCATTGGCCAGAGCCAGCGCGATAAATTGAATTTCATTATCATTTTTGCCGATGACCTCGGGTACGGGGATCTAGGCGTATATGGACATCCGACCATCCGTACCCCAAATCTGGACCGGATGGCCATGGAAGGTCAGAAGTGGACCAATTTTTATGTCGGGGCCAGTGTTTGCACACCCAGCCGGGCGGCTCTTCTTACAGGAAGATTACCGGTTCGCAGCGGTATGGCCAGTAACCATAGCCGGGTCCTGTTTCCCGATTCTCATAATGGCATTCCCGCTTCCGAAATAACGCTTGCTGAGCAGCTAAAGCAGGTTGGATACGCAACTGCCTGTATAGGTAAATGGCATCTGGGGCACAATCCTCAGTACCTTCCGACTAATAACGGGTTTGATTACTATTACGGCATTCCATATTCCAACGATATGGACAACGTGGTGCTTGCTCAGGGAGGAATGGGATACATGGATTTCTGGAAATCTGAAGATCGTAAGAATACCGAATCTTTCAATGTCCCGTTGATGCGAAATACCGAGATCATTGAACGGCCGGCCAATCAGCACACCATCACCGGGCGTTACACCGATGAAGCCATCCGGTTTATAAAGGAGAATGAGCAGGAGCCGTTTTTCCTTTACCTGGCACACAGTCTTCCGCATGTACCGCTATTCGCATCGGAAAAATTTGAAGGAAAAAGCCCCAGGGGCATTTACGGGGATGTAGTGGAAGAAATAGATGAGGGAATAGGGCGGATACTCACAACGCTTAAGGAAACAGGTCTTGATGAGAATACCATAGTGATTTTCACTTCGGATAATGGTCCGTGGCTGATCATGAATGAAGAAGGAGGCAGTGCCGGATTATTGCGGGAGGGAAAAGGCTCTACCTGGGAAGGCGGAATGCGTGAGCCGTGTATTTTCTGGAGCCCTGGCAATATCAGCCCGGGGATCGTGACCGAACTGGGTACGACCATGGATCTGTTTGTTACGTTCAGCAACCTGGCGGGAGTGGAGGTGCCGGCTGACCGGGTGATGGACGGAATGGATTTATCACCCGTCTTATTAGAAGGGGAGAGCGGCCCGCGGGAGACCGTATTTTTTTATCGGGGCACTGATCTTTTTGCCGTTCGGATGGGAGATTTTAAAGCGCATTTTATAACACAGGGAGGGTATAATCCTCAGCGTGAAGTACACGACACACCGTTGCTGTATAACCTGGCCATTGATCCGTCGGAAAAATATGATGTATCCGGCCAGCATCCGGACATCATCGAAAAGATCCGTGAAGTTATTCGGAGTCATGAGGCGAACCTTGTAAGGGGGCCTGATCAGCTCAAGGACCGGGGCTGATAATTTACCTGCTCTGGTCAATATTGGCTCCCCGGGCTCCCGGAGGACAATGCGTTTGCAGGTAATTGGTGAACAACGTGCTCAGATGTTCTCTTGTTCCTTCCCCTTCATAGATACCATGTGACCTGTTCGGATAGGGCATGACCATAAACTGCTTATTATATTTTACCAGTTCATTGATGAGTCTTTCCGCATTCTGGTAATGCACATTGTCATCAATGGTTCCGTGAATGTAGAGCAGGTTTCCTTCCAGGTTTTTTGCGTAGGTGATAGGTGACCCCTGCACAAAGTCCTCCATATTCTCCTGTGGCAGACCCATATAACGCTCCTGGTAAATATTGTCATAAGTCAGCTGGTCAGCAACGGCTGCTACAGAAACACCCGTCTTGTAAATCTCAGGGTGTTGAAATAACAAATTGAGCGTTGCGGAACCACCGCCGCTCCAGCCCCATACGGCTACACGTTCCGGGTCCAGAAACGGGTATTCTTCCAGCAGCTTCTTCGCACCCATGGCCTGGTCATGAATGTTCAAGCGCCCGATTTTCCGATAGATGGATTTCCTCCATTCCCTTCCCTTTGGAGCCGGTGTGCCCCGGTTGTCCATGGAAATATAAAAGTATCCATCTTCTGCCAAGTCCCCCTGGTAGAATCCATTCCGGTCGATGCCGTACCGGTTTTTTACAGTGGCTCCGGCCGGTTCTGTGTATACATAAAAAAGTACCGGGTACTTCTTTGCCGGATCAAAATTATCCGGATAAGCCATAAACGCATCCATTGTTACACCGTCCTCGGTCGTTACCTCAATGAACTTCACTTGTGATTCCGCAGCACCTTCTGCTGAATAATTGGCCGCAATGCTGTTATCTTCGTCGAGCGCCTCATGGGATGGTAATTCCACCCATTCACTCATGGGACGTGTGAAATAGTTCTGAAACCGGTGCATGGCCAGTTCGCCGTTCGGGGAGATCATGTAGCTATGCGTTCCTTCCTGGTTTTCAGGAGTAATTCGCTTTGCCGTACCCTTGCCATTCAATTTGCTTTGATAAAGATAAGATTCAGTAGCATCTTCCGGTGAAGCCATGTAGTAGATAACACCATTCTCCTCATCCACCATTTCAGCAGAGATCATGTCGAATTCACCGGAGGTAATGAGTGTTTCCTTCCCGCCATCCGCCGAGATTTTATAAACATGCCTCCAGCCGTCTTTTTCGGTGATCCACAAGAATGACTTACCATCCTCCAGCCAATACCAGCCCGTTCCGTTGTTCCAGGAACTTCTGACGCTAATCCAGGCCTCATCAGTCTCTTCATAAAAAGTCTCAGCATCGCCTGTCGCAGCATCCAGGTACATTAGCTTACTCTGGTTCTGTTTTCTGTTTAATTGCTGGATAACAATCTTATCATCATCCACCCAGTCCATTCTGGGAATATAGTGCTGCCGGTCATCACCGGGTACATTCATCCATGTTGTTTCTCCCGACTCGATTTCCACCACCCCGATTCTTGCCGCAGAGGGGGTTTCTCCCACTTTAGGATATTCGACGGGAATATTGTACGAATAAATTGAATCCGTCGTGTTGATCATATTGAAATTCCGGATGTCACTGGCATCAATTTGCCAGTAGGCAATTTTTTCACTGTCAGGGCTCCAGCGAAAACCGTCCAGGCAGCTGAATTCCTCTTCGTATGCCCAGTCAAACGTGCCGTTAATAAGCTTCGGCTTGCCCTGGCTGTCTGTGAGTTTGGTGACCTGACCACTGGAAAGGTCCTCCATGTAAACATTGTGTTCGCTTACGTAGGCAGCTTTGGTGCCGTCGGGCGAAAGTTTTGCAAACATGAGCGAAGATTCCGGCAGGTTCTTCCCCAGTTGTTTGAGGGACCCTGACGCACGGTCGAGCAGCCAGTAATCACCACGGGTATTGTATCGCCATACGCGCTTTGAATTGGTGAAAACGAGCACCTTGTTCAGGTCATCGGAAATTGAAAAACCTTCAACACGAAGCGCTGCCTGGCCGTCAGGGGTTAGTGCGGTACTGTTAACAAAAACGGATTCAGAACCTGATTCAATAGTGTGCAGAGTGATCTGTTTTCCGGAGGCGGCATAATAGGCATCGCCATCTGCTGACCAGGAAGTGGAACGGCCGGGCTGTGCGTAGGAAATAAAGGTAGCAAGTGAAAACAGGAGCAGGATCAGGAATGAACGCATACTGGAATTATTTAGATGAATTTACGGCTGTCTAATATCGGGAGAATATTACGAAATTTCAGAATAAGGTGCGAGCAAAAATCCATAGCCGGAAGTTAGGGGGACGGGATGACCATCCAGGATTGTCATCCCGGGGGTCCGATAGGGCAACCCGGGATCCCACAGCTATGAAGACTTACCCTTTAATATTACCGGGATCTTCGATCCCAGACCCCCGTCTGGCAAGTCAAGCACTCGTTTAAGTATGCGGACGGGGGTGACAGGTGAGGATGTACAAGCCCGGACGTTAAGAACATCAGGAGACCATCCGGAAACTTCAAAGCGTACGCAGTACCTAAAACCAGGACACTATCGATGACTTTTACGTATATTCAACGCATGGATAAATCCGCCGACATAATTATCTCAGGGGCTGGTCCGGCTGGTACCGCCTGTGCACTGGCGCTGGCCGGTTCAGGTCTTGAGGTACTCCTGCTCGACAAAGCGGAATTTCCCCGTGACAAAATATGCGGGGATGCCCTGAGTGTCGATGTGCTTAACCAGCTTCCCATGTTGTCCGAATCCCTGGCGGCCGATTTTATACAGCTATCGGAGAAAGTGGAAATTCCAGGCATCCGGATTGTAAGCCCGGGATATCATGAGGTTGATCTTCCGTTTTTATACAAAGGGTCGGCAATGTCAGGATATGTTTGCCGGCGGCACGAATTTGATCATTTATTGCTGCAACACGCCTGTTCATTAGATAATGTACAGTTCAGACCTTCCTGTAAGGTGATTTCGGCTTCTGTCAGCACTAATGGAATCAAAGTGCTTACTTCAAAAGGAGAGCTTGAAGCGGCCATGGTGGTTGCTGCCGATGGAGCACATTCCCCGTTAGCACGACAGCTCGGTAACAAGATTCAGCCTAAGCATAACAGTGCCGGGCTTCGGGTTTATTATGAAGGGGTGACTCAGATGCATGACAGCCAGTTTATCGAATTGCTGTTCTTCAATGACCTGCTGCCAGGCTATTTGTGGATTTTTCCGTTGCCCGAAAACCGGGCAAATGTGGGATTGGGGGTATTGTCCTCCAGAGTATCACTTAAGCGTTTGAATCTTAAAAAGATACTTGATAATAAGATTAATAACCATCCGTATTTAAAGCAAAGGTTTAATAATGCCAGCCCATTGGAAAGCGTTAAGGGTTTTGGGCTTCCATTAGGCAGCAGTCGCCGCAGGATATCTTCAGACCGGCTATTGCTCAGCGGCGATGCGGCGGGACTGATTGATCCGTTTTCCGGAGAAGGAATAGGTAATGCCATTCGCAGTGGACGGAAGGCTGCGGCCCATATTCGCAGCGTTTTTTTAAAAAATGACTTTTCTGCCACCTTTAACCAGCAGTATGACAAGGAAATTTACAAGAGCATGGGGCAGGAATTCAAGGTCAGCCGATCACTGCAGAAAGCCTGTACCTATCCCTGGCTGTTTGATTGGATTGCCCGGAAGGCTTCCTCGAGTCCCTACTGGAAAAAATACATGATGGATGCGATGGGTGATATGCACAAAAAGAATCATCTGACAAATCCGGCGCTTTACCTGAAAATGCTGATACGCTGATAATAATTATTCTCCTCTGAACAAACGTGAGTTTATTAAAACATCCGGTCTTTATGAACGTATTCCGGGCATGGAGCCAGCGAAACTCGTGAAGGCCTGGAAGGAAGCTGTTTCTCAGGCTTAACGCGTATCAATTTTCTGGTACCAGCGAAAAACAATGTAACCAAGTGCGACTATCCCCCAGTAGATTAACATGAGGACTGGATTGTACAGGCTCATGGCGATCATGGCTACCACAGCGATAAACAAGGCGATAGCGGGAAAGGCAGGATACACAGGCACTTTAAACGGGCGATCCATTTCCGGCTTTTTCTTTCTTAATGCGAAGAATGCCAGCATGGAAACAATGTATAATGTAAGGGCTCCGAAGCAGGCAATGGTGATGATCTCCCCGGTTTTACCTGTCAGTAATGCGAGAATGCCTATCAACATGTTGAAAAGAAGGGCATTCACAGGTGTCTTTGTCCGGGCATTTACCTTTCCCAACACCGGGGAAATATATTTTTCACGGCCAAGCTCCAGGGTCGAACGGCCTGCAGCAAGAATAATCCCGTGGAACGAGGCAACCAGTCCGAATAAGCCGACGGTGATCAGCAGGTGATAAAGGAAATGGTCATTTCCGACAATTCTGGCGAGTGCAAGGGGAAGGGGAGAATCGGATGGTATTTCAGAACCCGGCGGGTATACAACTGCCTCCCATCCTGCGACACCCACGGATGCTGCGAAAGTCATTATACACAGGATAACCAGGGTAAGCAGGGCTGATCCAAAACCTCTGAGGATATTCTTCTGAGGATTCCTCGTTTCCTCTGCTACATTCGCTACTCCCTCGATTGCCAGGAAAAACCATATGGCGAAAGGAATTGCCGCAAAAGCGCCGCCCCATCCATTGGGGAGGGAATTACTTGCCAGATTCTCCCATTTAAATGCTGTAAAGCTAACTGATGAAAACAAAATGAGTTCGCCCACGGCAAAGAGTGTAATGATCAATTCGAAAATCGCCGCGGCCCGTACACCTATGATGTTTAATAATGTGAAGCAGACGTAGGCGAATATGGCAATTACCACAATATCAATTTCCGGGAAGAAAATGGAGAAATAGGCGCCGATTGCTGCGGCAATAGCTGGCGGCGCAAATATGAATTCAATACTCTGGGCCATGCCTGCCAGGTAGCCCCAGTGCTTTCCCAGGCCTGTGCGGGCGTAATCGAATGCGCCTCCTGCCCGGGGAATGGCACATGCCATCTCGGTGTAGCTGAACGTAAATGTTACGTACATGATGATGATAAACAGGGTGGCTACACCGAGCCCAAGTGTTCCGCCTTCAGCCAGTCCCAGGTTCCACCCGAAATACATACCGGAGATGACATAGCCAACCCCTAGTCCCCAAAGCATAAACGGGCCTAGTGTTCTCTTTAACCGGGCATTCGGATCGCTCATGTCAAACCCGGATTTTGTCCGAAGTTGTCTTTTAAATTTACCCCTGACAGCTTTTTCCGGAATGATTCATTGATCAGGTAGATCAGCTTTTCGCTTGCAAATTCAACAGGAAGGCCGCCTGTCCTGATGTTGGATATGCAATTTCGCATTTCGTCCGTGTTGCCTTTTAACGGGTTGTATGTCATGTATATGCCCATGCTGTCCGGTGAACTTAGTCCTGGTCGCTCTCCGATAAGCATAATGATCATGCGACACCCAAGTAATTCTCCGATTTCATCACTTAGTGCCACTCGCCCGTGGCGGACGATACAAACAGGTGCAATTTTCATTTCGGATGTTTCAGGAAGGAATGATTTTAGAAAACCGGGCGCATTTCGTTCAATGGCAATGGCAGACAGGCCATCAGCAAGAACAACACCCAGGTCGTATGAACCGGAATATTTTTTTAAATCTTCCGTGGATTCCTCCTGTAGAACACGCCCGAGGTCAGGTCTGCGGATATATTCTTCCCTGGTTTCAGCCCTGGTTTTTAACTTCAGGATAGCCAGACCCAGGTCTCCCAACTTGTTTTCCAGGTCAAACAGGTTGAGGTCGGCAAGCACAGCGTCACGGGCCAGTGCGTGATCCCTTCGGAACCTGAGCAGCTCTGAGGTGGTAAGACTGCCTCCCGCTCGTCCCAGGACTATCCGTGCGTCAGTATATCTTCCAAGATCTTTCCAGGGGTCCTTATCGGTCATACGCAAGAAGTTTGTGATGAGTCAGGTGGTTTCCCGCACGCAATAAACCATCACCCGATAACAATTCCATTTGTTGAAGCCAGGAATCAAATTCGGGAGCACGCTTCAGGCCAAGCACCTGACGGATGTACAGCTGGTCATGGAAGGAGGTGCTCTGGTAATTCAGCATTATATCATCGGCCCCGGGAACTGCCATAATAAAGTTACAGCCTGCTGTACCTAACAGCGTGAGAAGATTATCCATATCGTCCTGGTCAGCCATAGCATGATTAGTGTAACAAATATCACATCCCATGGGGAGCCCCAGTAATTTGCCGCAAAAATGATCTTCCAGACCGGCCCGGATGATTTGCCGGCCATCAAATAGATATTCGGGTCCGATAAATCCTACGACAGTGTTTACCAGCAGGGGACGGAAATGCCTGGCAAGTCCGTATGCCCTGGCCTCACAGGTTTGCTGGTCAATACCGTGGTTGGCATTGGCTGAATGTGAACTGCCCTGGCCGGTTTCAAAATACATGATGTTATTTCCGGTTTCACCTCTTGATAATTCGGAAGCGGCCTGGTGTGCTTCCTCAAGAAGTTCCAGTGAAACGCCAAAACTGCGGTTGGTGGCTTCGGTACCGCCGATGGATTGAAATACCAGGTCAACCGGAGAGCCATTTCTGATTAGTTCAAGCGTAGTGCTCACGTGGGTCAATACACAAGTCTGGCTGGGGATTGAGAACTTCTGGCGAAGTTCATCCAGCATAACCAGGATGGAATGAATGGTTTTCGGTCTGTCTGAGGCAGGGTTGATACCAATCACGGCATCACCGCAGCCATACATGAGTCCGTCGATAATTCCGGCCATGATTCCTTTCAGGTCATCCGTCGGATGGTTAGGTTGCAGACGGGTAGAAAAGTGGCCGGATAACCCAAGTGTATTCCTGAATTTACTGATTACCCGGCATTTTGAGCTCACTAGGATCAGATCCTGGTTTGACATTATCTTACTTACGGCGGCGGTCATTTCAGGGGTGATCCCGGAACGGATGCCGGCGATTACTTCTCCCGTGGTTTCATAGGAGAGCAACCAGTTGCGAAAATCACCCACGGTAAAGGAAGAAATTAACTTAAAAGCCGTTTCATCAAAATCATCCATGATCAGACGTGTAACAGCATCCTCTTCATAGGGGACCAGGGGTTCATCGACAAAGGAGCGCAGTGGTACATCGGCAAGGGCAATTCTGGCAGCAATTCGTTCCTTTTCATTTTTTGCAGCAATACCGGCCATCTGGTCCCCGGATTTTTCCGGTGATGCACAGGCCAGGAGTGTCCTCAGGTCAGGAAATGTAAACGAATGAGTGCCTGCCGAAGCTTTGAATGCCATGATATGCGATTTCGCAGAATATCTGAACCTGAAAATCCACAATTATTCGGGTAAGTACAAATGGAATATTGACAAGAATATGTGTTATCACCATTTGTTTTTCTCCCGTTTGAAATTTTACGTGTTTATCCGGTGGGAAAACAAAGGAATTTTAATTCCGAATGACTAAATTAAACTATATCGAAGAACTGATGTTCTAGAATCTGATTATACGTCACCTTAACCAAACTACTATGAGTAATACAAAAGGATATGCCGCGTTTAATGCGACCGACGAATTAAAACCCTTTGACTTTGACCGGCGGGAATTAGGTCCGCACGATGTAAAAATTGAAATCGATTATTGCGGGGTATGCCACAGCGATATTCATACCGCCCATAATGACTGGGGTATGTCGGAATATCCGATTGTTCCGGGACATGAAATTGTGGGACATGTTACTGAAACAGGTTCTGAAGTGACAAATGTGGCCTCTGGCGATCTGGTAGCAGTAGGATGTATGGTAGATTCATGCCGGGAGTGTGAATCATGCAAAAATGACCTGGAACAGTTCTGTCATAAAGGAATGGTTATGACGTACGGAAGTCCGGACCCGGTCATGGGTGGCGTGACCCATGGGGGGTACTCCACGCAAATCGTGGTGAATGGCTATTTTGTTCTGAAAGTTTCCGAAAAACTGGATACCAAAGCAGTTGCGCCACTTTTATGTGCAGGGATTACCACCTATTCTCCTTTACGCCACTGGAAGGTAGGGAAAGGACAGAAGGTAGGCGTAATCGGACTTGGCGGACTCGGTCATATGGGTGTTAAGTTTGCAGCAGCACTGGGTGCTGAAGTAGTGATGATTACCACCTCACCTGAAAAAGGAAATGATGCCCGGCGCCTGGGTGCCTCTGATGTTATCATCTCAAAGGATGAGGAGCAAATGACCGCCCATGCCGGAACATTTGACTTTTTACTTAATACTATTCCTGTGGGCCATGATGTCAACCCATATATGCCTTTGCTGAAAAATGATAAAACCATGGTACTCGTTGGTGCTACACCTGTGGATTTACATAGCATGGGATTGATTTTTGGCCGGAAGAATATTGCCGGATCCCTGATTGGCGGCATAAAGGAAACGCAGGAAATGCTGGACTTTTGCGCGGAGCATAATATAGTTTCAGACATTGAGATGATTGAACTGGAAGAGATCAATACTGCCTGGGAACGTGTTATGAATTCAGATGTCAAGTACCGCTTTGTCATTGATATGAAGAAATTCAGGTCCTGATGGAGCACTGATTCTTAGCTTTTCTTAAAGGCAATGATTTTTTTCCGCATTGATCATTCATGGGAGCCGAATTTTGTATCAGGCATTTCAAGGAATCCTCCTTTAAGTTATGTAACTTACTGTAATACAATAAGTAATGTCCAACTTAAAGAAAGGTTCCATGAAATATGCTGCTTCTGTTTTATTGTCTGTTCTGTTGGTATTTTTATTTCAAATTGAATGTACGGCGCAGGCCGGCGATCTTACCAAGGGCGAAGTACTGAAGGCGATGAATAACCTGGACGGATTGGGAATTGGTGCTGAAAAGGAAAGCGCTTTGAAAGAAGCGAACAGTAATGTCGTTGACAAAGTCTTTGATATCGCAAAAAGCGATATGGGGGAGGAAGAAAAAATGACCTTATTCAGAAATGCTCAAAAAGAGAATGAAAAGGTCTTTGAAGATATTCTTGGAGAGGCAGATTTTAAGAAATACAAAAAGAAGGTTAAGAAAGAACTGAAGCCACTCAAAAGAAAAGCGAAACTAGTGGGTTTCCTTTTATAATTCTCAGGCAGAGATCAGCCTAACAGCGGCCGGTATTAATTCTTGTACTTGCCGTAAACGGGCTGTCCCGGAAGAGATCCGGAAACAGTATTTCCCTTACGGATAACAAATTGGCCATTCACCAATACGTAAATAACACCTTCTGAAAATGCCAGTCCTTCTTCGAAGGTCGCTTTATCAATAATTTGTTGCGGATCAAATATGGTTATATCCGCATCCATCCCGGGCTGTATCCGGCCTTTGTTGCGCATTACCGGTGCGATATTCTCAAGGCGCTTTGCCGGTAGCCATGTGATCTTCGAAAGCGCGTCTGAAAGGGATAAAACATTTTCCTCCCGCACATATTTCCCCAACAGCCGGGCAAAGGTCCCGGCGGTCCTCGGATGTGCCAGGGGAGCATAAGGCATGCCATCCGATGCGATTATCGTATTAGCCGATGCAATCCCGTCCCTGATCCATTCTTCTTTCATCATATGAATGATGACTGTGCCGCCCTCCCTGCGGTATTGATCAAATGTTTTTTCTGTAAGACGTTCGCCTGTCTTCACCCACTGCAGATCACCATAGGAGATGCCAAACTCCTTTTGCCATCCCTGGTCAAACAGGGCCGATTGCAGGGCAGTGGAAGCCGCGGTATAGGGATAAAGTTCCGTGGTAATATCAAATCCATGCTCCTGTGCTTTATTCACCATTTCAATAGCCAGTGAAATCTCACTTAGGGCCATGCTGTTGACATGGACTATATGCAACGAGGTGCCTGAGAGCATTGCATCCGACAGTGCCTGCTGAATGGCAATCAAGCCACCTTTACGCACATGAGTAAATACCGGCACCTTCTTCTCCGCAGCATGTTCATAAATACGATAAAGCTCTTCGCGTGAGGCTCCGGGGACATAACCTACTGATACACCGTATCCTATACCCCCTTCCTTAAGTGAATTGTTCAATCCATCAAGCAGGTTGTCTTCCTGCTCTCCGGTCAGGGAGTTGTTCTTTGACATATCCATCAGATCGCTGGCACGCCTCATGGCGTCTTCCTGCGTGGTCAGGTTATCGATATCGGAAAATTGCATCGCGCGGACAGCAATCCAGGACACACTTCCCCCATAATTAATCATGGCTTTTCCTTCACGCTCACGGTACCATTCTCCGATAAAAGGAATACCACCTTCCAGTTCCAGGGCAGTCGTCACCCCGTCATGAACCTGGTATTCCTGCTCTTTATTTGTAATTCCATGGACATGCAGGTCGATAAATCCGGGGGCAACGACCAGTCCGGATACATCAATGATTTCATTCCCTTCGAGGCGTTCCTCGCTGATGGTTACTATTCGCTGGCCGGTAATTCCTACATTTCTAATGGCATCAAGCCCCGTTTCCGGATCAATTACCCGGCCTCCTGACAGGACAATGTCATAGGTGTTTTGTGAATAACCTGTTAAGGCCAGAAGAAGTAAAAGGATGATGGGCAGGCCGTGACGCAACATAGCTTGATGTAATGGTGGTAAGATCAAAATACCATATTCTTTTTTAAAACGGAAGCAGAATAATCATTGCAAACGTGAAGTTGAATTTTACTGACCGGGATTCACAAAATATTTTTATATTGATCCCAAACCAACCAAGAGTATGCGACGTCGAGAAGTTATTAAACAAACGGTACTGGCATCAGGGGCATTACTATCTGCCCCTCTGTATAGTGCATTGCTCTCCGGGTGCAGTGCAAAACCCTCCCCGGAAACAACATTTACTCCTGCTGCATTCAGTTCAGAGCAGTATTCATTACTGGAAGCGGTGGCCGATACCTTGCTGCCGGCAACCGACACGCCCTCGGCCACAGACCTGGGGGTGGTGCAGGTGATTGATGAGATCGTGGGAGAATGCTATTCAGATGAAGAGAAGGTAGCTTATTTTCAGCAATTCGGAGTACTCGATCAATATCTTCGCGACCAGGAATTTCTGAATGCATCGGATGACGAGCGATTGGCTGTCCTTCAGGAACTGGAATCAGTCGGGGGAAATTTTCATGATGCATGGGTCCATGTAAAACAGCAGATCGTCGCCATGTACCTGACCAGTGAGCAGGTGGCGGAAGAGCAATTGAATTATCTGCCGGTACCGGGAGAATTTGAAGCGTGTATACCATTATCGGAAACAAACGGAAAAGCCTGGGCCATATGAATCTGAATGTAAAGGGAAAACAACAGGTGACATTCGACGCCATTGTAATCGGATCTGGAATCAGTGGTGGGTATGCTGCCATGGAATTGTGCAATAGGGGAATTAAAACCCTGGTTTTGGAAAGGGGGCGCATGGTTAAGCACGGAGAATATCCCACAGCCAACCTTGACCTTTGGGACCTCCCGCACCGGAATCTGGTCACTCAGGAAGAAAAGGCAGCGCACTATTTTAAGCAAAGCCGTCTGAGCTGGTGGGTCAACGAGGAGAATAAGCATTGGATCAACAAGGATGACGAATATCCGTACGATGAAGTGGAGCGGTTTGACTGGATACGTGGTCATCACGTAGGCGGTCGTTCCATAATGTGGGGCCGTCATTGCTACCGGTGGAGTGATATTGATTTTGAAGCAAATCTTAAGGAGGGTATTGCCATTGACTGGCCGATACGATATGCCGACATAGCACCCTGGTATGATAAAGTGGAGAGGTTCGTTGGAGTAAGCGGACAAAAAGAAGGACTTAAGCAGGTACCTGATGGTCAGTTTCTGAAACCCTTTGCGCTTAACTGTGCCGAACAGCACATGCGCGAAGCGGTACAAAAGAAATTTCCTCACCGGCTGATCACTCCGTCGCGTATCGCCAATCTTTCCGAATACAACCCGGAGTACCATAAGGGACTGCGCTCCCAATGTCAGAGTCGGGACCGGTGCTGGCGAGGGTGTCCGTATGGAGCTTATTTCAGCAGTTTGTCTGCAACGCTTGCTGTGGCTGCCAACACGGGAAACCTAACCCTTCAGGCAGACAGCATTGTCACGGAGATCGTATTTGATCCGGCTACCAATAAGGCCAGTTCAGTTCGGGTAAAAGATGCGAATACCGGGGAAGAAACCGAATACTTTGCCAGGATCATTTTCTGCAATGCCAGTACGATAGGTACAACGGCTATTCTCCTTAACAGCCGCTCGGAACGGTTCCCGAACGGACTGGGCAATGACAGTGGCGAACTGGGCCACAATATGATGGATCATCATTACGGAATGGGTGTGGCCGGAACGCTTGACGGTATGGAGGATACGTATTACAAGGGCAGGAAACCCGGCGGAGGATTTTACATCCCGCGTTTCCGTAACCTTGACGAGGAAACTAAACATCCTGATTATTTACGTGGATTTGGCTACCAGGGGGGAGCCACCCGTGGAATGAATATTCCTGATGGGGTAATTGGCAAGCAGTTGAAGGAAGCCGTTCTTAAACCCGGCAGCTACAATGTAGCCATTACCTGTTTTGGTGAGATGCTGCCTTACCACGACAATAAAATGTACCTGAATTTTGATAAGCCTGATAAACATGGAATGCCGACTATTGTCTTCGACGCCAAACTGAGGGACAACGAACGTAAGATGCGCGAAGACGGTGTCAACAGCGGCATGGAAATGCTGGAGGCAGCGGGCTGCAGGGACATTACCTACTATAACGAGGAAACAGCACCGGGAGCCTGCATCCATGAAATGGGTACGGCAAGGATGGGACGTGATCCAAAAACATCGGTACTGAATAAATGGAACCAGATGCACGCCGTTCCTAATGTCTTTATTACCGACGGGTCGTGTATGACAAGCGCCGGGACGCAAAATCCAAGTATAACATATATGGCACTTACAGCACGAGCAGTGGATTATATTGAAAAGGAAACTTCTGACGGAAATCTGTAGAATTTATAGCGGATTGATTTCTTGATTTTATTAAGGTAAAAAGGTTTATTTACTTTTCTTATATATTTCAGCTTGCATGTTCAGGATAATCCTGTTTACTCTATTCGTATTCTGTTTCTTTAATATTTCTGCTCAAACTGATTTCAGGGAGGGATTTATTATTACAAACCAGGGGGATACCGTCCGGGGATATCTCAACTATAAGGAGAGCAATAGAAACTTCGATTTTTGTGAGTTCAGAAGTTCCTTGTCTGATCGCACCACCATTTATGAGCCAACAGATATAAAAGCGTATAAGTTTGCAGGGGATAAGCTGCTGGAATCCAGCATTATCAACCTTCCGAACCAAAATTCTCAGTGGGTATTTCTGGAAGTTATCATTAGCGGCAGACTAAATTTGTATAAATACAAGGGAGAATTTTTTGTAAAAGGGGATGATAATACACTTCGTCATCTTCAAAACGAGGTGCGTGAGATTGTAGTTAACGGTACCAAAAGATTACAGCCTTCCCGGAAATACATCGGTATGCTGATTTACCTGATGCGTGACTGTGACCTGATAAGTCAGAGTCAGATTGAAGGAACCGGATTGACTGAAAGGGATCTGACAGTGCTGGTGGAGTCATACAATCAATGCGGGGGTCTTGAATCGGTTTCTTATAAGGAAAACAAGCCCTGGTTCAGGGCGGTGCCCGGTGTTCTTGCCGGGGTGGCTGTCACTTCGGTGGACTTTAAATATTTCAGTTATGATTTTCTGAATACTTTCGAGCCACAAGTGGTGGCTACCATCGGATTTGACGCAGAACTAAGTTCTCCGAGACTGCATGAAAATGTCAGTTTTTATACCGGAGCCTTTATCTCCAAGAACCATTTTAACTCAGACACCGAGACTAACCCTTATCCCGGTATAATCAATCGCCATGAATTGATGGCCGATTTTGTTCAGGTGAGAATTCCGCTGTTGCTACGATATACATTTCCGGAGAGATCAATAACTCCGTATTTAAATCTTGGGTTCATCACTGCGTTCATGCTCAAATTTGATAGCTACTGGATTCTGGAGGAACAACGCAACAATGTGATTTATACCTCTGAAGTTGATCCGTTCAGCCTTCAAAGGAATAACATTGGTTTAATGGCCGGTATCGGATTAAAGAAGAGACTTAATGATTCTATGTTGATGAGGATGGAAGTTCGGTATCAGGGCATTAAGAAGCTTCATGAATTGGGTGACCTGGAAAAATCGCAATTAACGAATCTTGAGTTTCTGTTGGGCATATTCTTCTGACACTGATGAAAAGAATACTTTATCTCTTAATCCTGATCATTTCGGTACTGACAATGACATGCAGCGAAGATGATGTTTCGCCCAGGGAATATCCTCGGGTCAGGACCCTGGAGGTATCAGATATATCTGCATCCGGCGCCAGGTTCAACGCTGAAATTCTGCACCCGGGAAACTCAGGAATTACCGAATATGGTTTTGTTTGGGGCCCCGTGGTCACTCCAACCATAAACTCTTCTGACCGCGTAATCTTTAATGGCTCAGTAAATGGCAATAAATTTCACCAGGATGTGCTGACTACCCTTGAGGAGGGTATCGAATATTATGTAAGGGCATATGCGAGGGATGATGAATATCTTGTTTACGGTCCCATCAAATCATTCATCAGCCTTGGCAGCGGCGGGCCCGTTTTAACAAGTGCATCACCGGAAATCGGGACTCTCGGGGATACAATTGTGATCAGCGGGGAGAATTTCAGTTACGTGCGTAGTTCCAATCAGGTCTATTTTGATACCATTCAGGCAGAAGTGTTGCTGTACCCAACAGATACGACCCTTAAAGCAATTGTCCCTGATAACCTTTTTAGAACAGATTCAGATATTCGCATTACCATAAACGGCAATTCAAGCCAGGGAACAGGCACTTTCACCCTTGCCGCTCCTGAAATTGATTCACTTAGCAGCTATGCCGGAGATGTAGGAGATACTATCCGGATTTATGGAAAGAATTTTGGGAATGCCGTAAGACATCTCCACGTGTTTTTTGGCGATAAGGAGGTTCCCCTGGTTTCACATAGTTCAAAGAAGACGTCGGTTCTCGTGCCTACCAAGAGCAGTTCAAGTGAAGTCCTGCGGGTTCAGGTTGCTCATTTAAGTGATGAAGTGGAATTTGAGTATTTCTATCCTCAGCTGATTGACTTTGAACCTAAACAAGTAACCTGGGGCGATACAGTTCGCGTGCAGGTCAGGGACTTTGGAACACAAAATTTTTCGTTGGTACTGAACGAGGAGGAATATCCGGTACTATCTAAAACGCAAGATGAAATTCGGTTTATAGTGCCGGAAACGTTAAGGGCGTCATCCACCTACATCACTTTCCGGGCCGGGAACAGATCATTCAGTCTGGACGAACGACTGACTTTGAAAAGCCCGAAAATAAATTCAACTGATCCGGAAATTATAAAACTTGGGGAATCGGTTGTATTAGAGGTCAGTAATCTCCATCCCTCGCAAAATGGCTTCACGCTGATTTATTATAACAATCAACGATCAATTGGACACACCCGCCTCAGTGAGAATCTTGTCAGACTGAACATACCAGCTGACATCCAGATACCTGATTTAGGACCATCTTACAACTACCTGGGTGTTCAGGTGGATACCTATAATAATTTATACAATTCCAGAATAAATCTGCCGTTGTTGGCGCCGCTTATTGATTCTATCCGTCCGCTTGTAACCCAATCATCGGAGGATGAAGTAACTATTTATGGTCAGAATCTGGGAAAATCACCTGATGTATGGATAAACAATCAGCAACATCTTGTCGTGAGTGCCAGTGATACCCAGGTTCGTATTAAACTACAACCATTGCTGCTCGATGATCAAGGTATTTCACAGCAATTTAAAGGTACCGTAAGAATTCTTAACCCGGATCTTCGACGAAGTGGCTGGAGTACGGAGGAAGTAACACTCAACCATACGACAGCGCTTAAATGGGAAAGTGATGGGAACCGGTTGTATAGTTATGCTAACAATTTTCCCACAACGCGATATGAGTACGGTAGTTGGGGCACTGAGGATTTTGGGATTATCATAGGAGGTATCTGGAGAGGGTACGGGATTTTCTGGACAAAAGGCTTTAGTGGATTCAATCCGTCTACAGGCAGATGGTATAACCTCAGTCAACTTATAACGCCAGAAGAGGCTAATTTATACGATGGATTCGTCAGGCGTGGTGATTTTTTGTATGGCTTTATCCGGGGAGCAGGCAATATTTTAAGTGTGTTCAGATATGACCTGATTAATGGTGGATGGACAAAACTTGCATCTGTGCCTGAGCCTGTTCTTGGACAGACTATTATGTTCATGGAAATTGAAAACAGTGTTTTCGTTGGGTCAGCGGAAAGTCCGAAGATCTATGAATACAGGTTTGAAAATGATTCCTGGAATGATACCGGAGCAGTAACTCCAGGTAATTTTAATTTTACCTATAAAACGGGGGGCGAGGTTAGAGTACGATTTTTGGAAGGAGATTACAGGTTCGACAAAACGACATATTCGTGGACAACAATTAACACAGAATCGTCCCCGAGTTTGAATATAGCAGAGCATAAAGGCAAATATTACTTGATTGAGGAAGATGGCACTGTTTACGACTATGATCCCGTTAGCCGATCATCACAGGAAAAGATCAGGCTACCCGGTCGTGCGAAATTCATCTTTTCCACCGGTGGAAAAATGTACTTTCAGGTATACGATTACCCCCAGGATATGCTCAGCTATGATCCCGATTTTTGACCGGCACTACAGAATACCATCATTTTCCAGCATTTCCCTTCGTTTGTGGTGTTCATCCCAAAAGTTATCAGTGATACGCTTTAAAGTTTCCTTGTAATCAGGGTGGGAAGACAGGTTTCTTATAATCGGATCTTTATCCAGAAACAGAACGACCCAGTACTGAATCGCACTCTCATCTGAAAACTTCCGGAAGTGTTCCATGCCTTGTTCTGTCTGATCCAGGGCCGCATAATAGGCCGCCAGGTTGAGCTCATGGTATATCGACGGATCATTCTCCGCGAAATTTCTGTATTTTTCATAGAAGAATTCAGCCTGATCATCTTTACCCAGCCGCGACAAGACCCAGGCGATTTTAATATCCTCTCCCGGAAATATATTCAGATTTAGGTCTTGCTGAATTTTGATAAAGGATTCATAGTACTCCCAGGCGTCTTCATAATCTTCCATGGTATAACTGACTTTTGCTATTTCCTGTATGATATCCAGCCGGGTGGTATCTTTTTCCAGCAGAATCTTCAGCTTCCTGCTGGCTTCCTCCAGGTTAAAATTCATGGCAAGTTGTATGTAAACCTGCAGGTACCCGGAAAACAGGTTATCCGGATTATAATCCAGTGATTTTTTGACGTATTTGTCCGCCTCACTAATAAACCCTGACTGTGCCAGTGCATTACTCAGGTGCAGATAACTAATGCTAATGCCCACCGAATCCTGCCCGGCCGTTACGGCGCGGATGCCCTGGAGTGCATGTACCAGGTATTTCCTTGTGTCCGGACGGTAATTTGTATAAATATCTGAGAGCAGATTATGAACCCAGGTGGAATTAGGATTAATGGTCAGAACTTTTTCAAAGTATTCAATTGCCAGCTCATATTGCGCATCCTGTGCATAGAAAAGACCTTTTGCAATAAGACTTTCCGGAAGATCAGGATCAAGTAATAACGCCTTATCGGCATTGGTATTAATTTCTTCCGCATATTGTTTTTCGGCCTGAAAGATCTCCAGGTAAAAATAGCTCACGCTCAGGTAGGCATAGGGGTGGGCAAATTCAGGATCTTCACTGATGGCGGCTTTAAAATAACGTATTCCCTCCAGGAGGCCCTCGCGTGTTTCTCTGCTGATAGCATTACGGCCTTTCAGATAGAGGTCATATGCCTCCAGGTTTTCTGTTGGTTTTTTGGTAATACGTTCGTTCACTTCAGGAGAGATCACGACCTGGATTTCCTCGGCAATGTTCTGAGCCACCTCTGCCTGCAGTTTGAAAATATCACCTGTCTTTTCGGCATACTGCTTTGACCAGATCTGACGGTCATTCCGGCCATCAATGAGCTGGATGGACAATAAGATCTGATCTCCTGATTTCTGTCCGCTTCCTTCCACAAAATAATTTACCTCCAGTTCCTTCGAAATTTCGGGGATGCTCAGGCCGGAGTCACGATATTTCTCAACAGTTGTTCGGCTGGTGACTTTCAACTCCCGGATTTGTTGTAAATTACTGAGAATCGTCTGCATCAGTCCGTTAACCAGGTACACATTGGAAGTGTCACCACTGTCATTGGCGAATGGCAGCACCGCGATGGATTTTTCTTCCGGAAGCGTATATTCATTATTTATGCTGAACCTGTCAAACAGCAAATAACCAGCAACAGCAACAATTGCCAGGATGATTAACGGGACCAGCCACTTCCTGTGGTCGGCTTTCCGGATTATTGGCTGATCGGGTTCAGGATCTGCCGGCAGATTTTTTTGTTCGCCTGGTGTATAACCAAATTCCTCCCGAAAGCATTTGGTGAAGTAGGAGGGGCTGTTAAATCCGGTTTTGTAACAAACCTCAGATACTGTTACATCATCTTCTTTTAGAAATTCCCGGGCATGGTACAACCTTACTTTACGGATGAAGACACTAACCGACAGCCCGGTCAGGGATTTTACTTTCCTGAGAAGGCTGGAGCGGCTCATATTTAATTCGCCCGCCAGATCCGGCACTTCAAAATTTTCATCCCCCAGATGCTCTTCAATAACCGAGATGACTTTTTTGAGAAATTCGTTGCCTGAGTGCAGCTCTTCAGTCATAATGTGGCCAGCGGACAGCTATATAATGGATTTGTCATTACCTGCAAGTTAAGGGCTTTAATTGAGGTTTGAAACACCTTTTGCGTCATAGTTTACAGGTCTGCACCATACTTTTCAGTATTGGGGAATAGCTTTCAGGTTATGTTCCATCGCTGATACCTGTAACCTCGCCTGGCCACCTACCTTTGGATAAAATTAAATCTCACAATTATGAAACGCTTAACACTTGAAATTACAAAAAACGGAATACGAAATATGTTTATTCTGGCAATGCTACTGATGGCCGCCTGTACGTCGGAAGGTCAGACAACCCGCGATACAGAGGCAAAGGCGCCTTCAACCACCATTCATGAAGCCGCATTTATGGGCAATACCTCGGAGATACAATTACATGTGGATGCCGGTACAGACCTTAATGAAAAGGATCAGTATGGATCTTCCCCGCTCGCCATTGCTGCCACATTTAATAAACCGGAGGTGGCCAGGCTCCTGATTGAAGGTGGCGCCGATATAAATACGCGCGCAGGAGATGGTTCGACCCCTCTTCACACGGCAGCCTTTTTCTGTCGGAAGGAAATCGTGGAAATGCTTCTTGACAACGGGGCGGATGTCAGCATTCGCAATAATTACGGATCAACGGCCCTGGAATCAATAACGACATCTTTTCAGGATGTAAAACCCATTTATGACCAGTTAAGCAAAGACCTCGGACCATTCGGATTTAAACTTGATTACGACTATATCAAGGAAACAAGACCGGTCATTGCTGAAATGATAAAAAAAGCTAACTAACAGACTGATGAAAACGCTGGAAAGAAGATACGATATTGACTGGCTGAGAGTCATTGCCATAGGACTCCTCCTGATTTACCACATGGCAATAGGCTTTCAGCCGTGGGGAGTGTTTATTGGCTTCATTCAGAATGATGAACCTTTCGAAGCTCTCTGGGTGCCCATGTCTATGATTAATATCTGGAGAATACCCCTGTTGTTCTTTGTTTCCGGAATGGGCGTGTACTTTGCTATAAGGAGGAGAAACTGGAAACAGCTCCTGCAGGAACGGACGAAACGCATTCTCCTGCCATTCATATTTGGCGTTCTTGCCATTGTTCCCCTGCATGTGTTTATCTGGCAGTATTATTACCACCAGGATTTGAGGTACATATTTAATTCCTCGCATTTGTGGTTCCTGCTTAATATTTTCAGCTATGTGCTGCTGCTTACCCCGTTGTTCTTTTACCTGAAGAAACAACAGGATGGGAGGATTGGACGGTTTATACGGAACATGTTCAGGACACCGGCCGGACTTATTATTATCACCATACCATTCATTCTTGAATCCTGGATTATTGCGCCGGAGAGCTTTGAACTTTATGCGCAAAACCTGCATGGATATGTTCTCGGGTTCATCGCGTTTCTGTCAGGTTTTCTGGCGGTCTACAGTGGCAGGATTTTCTGGGAGAATGTTTCAAAGTGGCGATGGTGGCTGCTGGCACTGGCATTGTCCTTTTATGCCGTACGATTTTTGGTTTTTGATCTGAGGAGTCCGGATTACCTGATGTCAATAGAATCGAATGTATGGATTTTTACGGTCTTCGGAATGGGCCACCGGTACCTGACCCGGCCGGGTAAATCATTGCAATACCTTAGCCAGGCGGCTTACCCGGTGTACATCATTCATATGGCTTTTCTGTATGGTGGATCTGCACTGATCTTTCCGCTTCAAATGCCGGTACTTTTAAAATTCGTCCTGCTGAATGTGTTTACGTTTGGCGGATGTATGCTCACGTATGAATACGTGATTCGCAGAGTCAGTTTCCTCAGACCTTTGTTCGGACTCAGGAATCCTGCTGCTGTTCAACCGGAGAAGAAGGAGGTATCACTGGAGCTGAACTAGCTTGTCTGCCTGATCTGTTCGAAGTTTAGAAACAAAAAAAGCCCCGGATGTTGACCGGGGCTTTATCTTTTTGAAACTGGAAATTACTCCTTATTCATTTCCATACGCAAAGGTCCGAGGAACGTCTCCGCGGTGATTACGATTTTTGAGTTTGAAAATTCAAGAATATCCCATTCTCCATTATAGGCACCTCCGTCCGGCGAGTCATCAACAATAGTAATGAGCGTCCCATTATCATTGAGTGTATAACTGAATTCGCCTGAGGTTTCATCTGAAGCGATATAATCAATTCCACCACAATTGGTTTCACACGAATGAAATTCAAGGTATGATCCGTCGCCGGGAACTGTCTGGCCCAGGATTTCGGAAGAGCTGATCACCCATTTCCCCTGGATTCTTTCGTCCGGAGCCAGAAGAGGTTCGTCTTCTCCGTCTGATTCACATGAGACAAAAAATGCCCCGGAAAATACCAATAAGATAAAAAATAGCTGTTTCATAGTTTTAGGATTTAATTTTAGCGTTAGGTAAAGCTTCCTGCAGCTTTTGGATCTCTTCAGCACTCAGGTTACACCCTTTCAGGTTTATTTTTTTTAGTGCTGAGCATTCAGAGATCTCCGCAGGAGTTGAAGTCAGTGGACTACTCATAGCAAAGCATCTGATTAAAATGACTTTATCTGTGGTATATGCCTGACATGGCTAATAGTTCATTAAGCCGTCATGTAAGGAATGGACAGGATTGAACAATCCGTGCCGGTAACTGAATTGAAAAGGTTGAAAAATTTAATGGATTTCAGCGTGTGAAAGAGCTGAGACGCCCTCTGCAGGAAAAGTAAGCTCTTATCTTACCATGTAAGTTTAATCGGGTGGAGGGACGAAGCCTCAATAATTGTTATCCCGTGGGCCCGGCAGGGCAGCCCGGGACCCAGCTGCTCTGCATTTACGAAGACTTACTCTTTAATTTTACCGGGATATTCGATCCCAGGCCCCCGCCTGCCTGCCGTCCCCGTCCTGCGAAGCCCACAGGCGTAGCAGGGCAGGCAGGTTTGGAAAGAGCAGCGCCAGATCAGGCTTACGGACGGGGGTGACAATGATTGCATAGATGGTCTGAGCGTCCACGCTCAGACCATCCAAGACCATCCCACTGAATGAATTATCTATAACTATTCTCCCTCGTACTTTACCTCAAGGATACGCTCTTCGAACATACCCAGGGCAATCTTGTCTTCACCGAGAACGTCGAATAATTCGAGGGCACGACGTGCGACATATTCTTCCTCGATCTGCTCCATGACGAACCAGCGCATGAATTCTTCGGTCGCCACGTCGTTATATTTCCTGCACTCCTGTACTATTTCATGGATAGAGTCACTGACCGCGATCTCATGCTCCAGGGCTTTTTCAAATACTTCGCGCAGGCTTCCAAAATCATGTTCACTTTCACTAACCGTGGGGGAGATGGCATCGCATTCCATATCACAGAGGTAATGAAATAATTTGAGCTGGTGCTTGCGCTCTTCGTCCGACTGATTGAAAAAGAAATCGGCACTGTTGTCATAGCCGCGAACATCACACCAGGCGGCCATCGCCAGGTAAGAAGCGGACGAATGCGCTTCCATTTTGATCTGGCGGTTGATTATTTCCACAATCTCTTCCTTGAGAACCCGGTGTCTTCTGAGTAAATCTTTCATGATTCTGTTAGTTCATTTGTCCAATTCAAAAGTTGAACACGTTTTTTCGTAATATCTTTTGAATGGATGAATTCAATGCTAATATATCAAAGGTGCCGTTAAGAAGCTCTCTAAATTGGAGTATCTGCTCCAGGTTCAGCATAATAAAACGGTCACAATGGGGGAGCTTAACTATTTCATAATCGGGGGCTGATGAATCCAGCAATTCGATTATATCGAAGCTCATGATCTTCTTTCTGAATGCATAGAGGTCACAAAGACGAAATGTGATGGTGCCTTGTCCGTAAGTGAGGACAAAGGAGTTACCACTCTGCCTGATTGAACCTGTTTCTGTACTAAAAATCTCTTCCTGCATTTTTACATATGGCGTATAAGGTCGGACATGAATCACAATACTTACCCTTCTTTTTCAGAAACTTCTGGCAGCACTTCTTTTTAAGCTTTTTCCGCTTTGCTTTCCTGGAAGCATATGCCTCATACAATTTTGAGACAGGAAGGGAGGAAGTTTCGCTCATTATCCGGGTTTAAAGTATAAGCTGTCAAGATACGAAGCAAAGGTAAGAAGGAAGTTGACTATTTAGAATAATTCTAAATGATTTTTATCAGTTTTTTTGATGACGGCAATTCTTTTGAACTAATGCATGGCTTCTTTTCGATTTTCAGGTGGTTTATGATAGGGGTACTTGTAAAGCGGATGAACACTATACCTATACCAGTTCCAGAATTTCAACGGATTTTTGCTGAAATTCCTGGTAAGAGTGGTATCGGAATGCGGATGTTCCTCCAGGTACTTCTCAAAACCACGCTCCAGTTGTTCAGCAGATCCTCCCTTTGAAGGCACTATAGAGTATTGAAAAGTCCCTGTGGTATTAGAAAATGGATAAGCACGACCGATTCCCTCTGTGAAAAGGTTGATGATTCCTGAATAATAATTGCTCAGAATGATCAGGAGAATAATCGCCAAAGTCAGGATCCATTTTTTCATTGGAATTCCGGTAGTTTGGTTAAGAGGCTTTCGGTTTGGTGTACGCTATACCGAAACCTGATTCGTGTTTCAGGTTACTCTGGTGCACAATATAATACCTGTAGACCAGTTTAACTCTGTGAATGTAAAATCATCTCTTGTTCTTAGATAATCAGTTAGTTTTTTTGCCTTAGCATGATGTACTTCAGGCCAGTCATCCCGTGGGTTCATATCATCCACTACATAAAAACCACCGGGCTTTACCAGCGCGAGTGTTTCTTCAAGATGCGAATATTTTCCGGGCCAGGTATCTGCAAATATCAGATCAAATAATCCGCCAGAGTAATTTTGTATCCAGTCCCCGCCATCCGTACACAATAATGTCACCCGTTTATCCTTTCCGAAACAGCTTTTTGCGATATCAATAAGCATTGGGTAATTGTCTATACTGGTTATCCGCGAGTATTTATCCATCCCGGAAATCATCCAGGCCAGCGATAAACTCATGCCTGTTCCCAATTCCAGCAGATTACTGTCCGGTCTGGAGGCTATGAGCGTTTTAAGCAGGGATCCGATCAGCCGGTCAGACGGCATGGTGAATCCTGTTTCTGCACATTTATTTTCCAGCCAGGTGTATCGTGGCGGTAGTTCAGGCATGATCATAAAATTATCTCATTACTAAATGATACGAACCAACTTAATAATCGCCACGGATCAGCGGCTTAATTTTCTTATCGTACAGATCACGAAGCCGATGATGTGTGCTTTCATCCAGGGAATCCAGCTGCGATACTGCAACGTTGTTTCTGACCTGTTCAGTCCGGCTGGCTCCGGGAATCACGGTCGTAATGGCCGGGTGATCGAGTATCCAGCGAATGGCCTGTTGCGCCAGGTTTTCCCCGGGAAGTATTTCCCTGATTTCCTCTGCCAGATCAATTCCTTCGTCAAATTGGATTCCCGAAAATGTTTCTCCCACATTGAACATTTCCCCGTTGGCATTAAACCGCCGGTGGTCATTCTCCGCGAAGGTCGTGGCGTGTGTAAACTTCCCGGTAAGGAGACCACTGGCAAGGGGCACCCGGGCAATAAGTGCTACATCCTGTTCCATCGCCTGGCCAAAGAATTCATCAGCCAGGTGCTGGCGGAACAGGTTGAAAATAATTTGAAGCGACGCCACATCCGGATGTGTAAGGCAAATAGCCGCTTCTTCAGCTGTTTCCACACTTACCCCAAAATGACGGATCAGCCCTTCCTCCTTTAGTCTGCGTAAATGATCAAATACGTCCCCCTTTTTCAGCTCTTCCGTCGGAATACAGTGCAACTGTTCCAGGAACAGCTGATCAGTCTGCAGATTTTTCAAGGAATCTTCCACCTGTTGGCGCATGGCATCATACGTAAAATTCTGTGGCCAGCCGTTTGGGGCATCGTGTCGACGACCCAGCTTGGTGGCAACGTATAGAGGCGTACTGGCAGACGAAGTAAATTCTCCAATGACCTGTTCACTGACGCCCATCCCATAGACATCCGCTGTATCAATAAAATTACCCCCGGCTGCTACATAGGTTTCCAGGATTTCCAGGGCTTTTTCGTGATCGACATTTCCCCAGTCCGCACTACCCAACTGCCAGGTACCCAGTCCGACTTCTGCTATATTTTCTCCTTTAAATTTCCTGTAATTCATCCAATGCTTGTTTTTTAACTCAGCTGCTTAAATTAACATGTATTCTGCATGTTTTAAAACGGAGTTTAAAATTAGTCCGATAATCCAAACCAGGAGACAATGTGATGTTCACTATCTTGTCTTTTAATAAATAGTTTTAGTAATATTGATATATCCCGTAAATGTCCGTCGTATGCCTGATCGTATCCTGTTTTCCATTCTTGCCGTTTGCCTGCTGATTTCACTGAATGCTTCCTCCCAGATTCAGCGATCCATGCGGGTTGAAAATGTCTACAATAAAAAGACGGGAGAGAAACTGAACCAGCGGGAAATACAGGAGCTGATTGAAGCAAATCCGGGAATGGTCTTTGAAAAGGAGTTTGATAAATACGGCGAAGTTAACCGGCTTTATTTCCATCCTGACAGCATTATAACAGGGCGGCATTCTACAAGAAATCCAGAGAATATGACCAAAGTGGGCGAAGTGTTTCCGCCCTTTGTTTTCAGGACAGTGGACGGCAGGAAAATTGACAGTGAAAAATTGCTTGGAGAATGGATTATGGTCAGGTTCGAGGTATTTGCCCGGATGACAAAAAAGGAGCCCATCGCTGATTTAAGTTTACAGTTAGACCAAATGAAGGATACCCCGGTTCATGCTATCCTCGTTTATGCAGATAACTTCAAAAACGTTCGTGATGAGTTTCAGGACGGATCCAATGGAAAGTTTTCTTTGGTCTCCGATGCATCGAATTTTCAAGAGCGTTATTCAATCACAATATCCCCTACGACAGTTATCATTGACCCGGAAGGCAGGGTTTTCAAATATATTGGGCCGAATGAGAAGGTGGATCTGACGGAATTGATGAAATAACCAATAATTATCAATCAACACGGGATTCTTTCCATCGTTTGAGCACAGTTCTGACTTTCCAGTATCCCATCTTGTAATACGTGAATGCCACGCCGGTGGCAATTACATAGGAGACAGGGTAGGCCCACCAGACTCCCAATACGCCCATCGATGTTTTGCTGGAAAGGATAAAAGCTATTGGAAACCTTACTACCCATAGGCTGAATATGGAGATAAGCATGGACGCTTTGGTGAAACCTGCTCCATTGAAAACACCGTTCAGCACTTGTTGTGTACCTAATAATCCAAAGCTTAATGCCATGATCCGTATAAATTCGGTTCCGTCTTCGATCACACGTTCATCCCCTGGCACAAAAAAAGCGGTCAGTGGCCTGGCAACAAGAAAAAGAAGTAAACCAATGCCTGTCAGTCCGAAAAAAGCAATCCGTACACTCATATCCCCGATTTTTTTCGCCCGCTTGATCTTATTGGCTCCAACATTCTGACCGACCAGCGTAGTCGTGGCTATGGCCAGTCCGAGCGCCGGCACAATTACCAGGCTCAGGATTCGCGAACCGATCCCGTAGGCCGCCACTGCATTGGTCCCAAATCCGGTAACCAGCATCACCATGACAACCATGGCTGTGGCCCTGGTAGACTGCTCCAGTCCGGATGGAATTCCGAGGCCGAATAACTGTTTCACTGTGGGAAGGTGCCAGTTCATTTGCTGCAGCCGGATCCTGATGCCCATTCTCCCGCGAAACAGCACCATCAGTCCGATTACCGCCGAAATTCCCTGGGTAATGATGCTGGCGATTGCCGCTCCCGCTACTCCGCTGCCCGGCACAGGTCCGAAGCCGAAAATGAACAGCGGGTCGAGGACAAGGTTGAGTAAAACCGTGACGAGAACAACGTACATGGGTAATTTAACATTGCCAATGCCGCGCATTAGTGATTGAAAAACAAAGAACAGGAACAAGAAGACGAACCCAAGTGATGACACCCTGAAATAGATAACCGAATCACGCAGGATCTCCGGGGTAGCCCCGATCAGCCTCATCAATGGTTCGGCGGCAAAAAAACCGATTAGTGAAAGCAGGATGGACACCACGAATACCACGATGACAGTTTGAGAAGCAGTAAAATCAACCATACTCCTGTCTTTGGCACCCTTATGCTGCGCCACCAGGACGGTTCCCGCTAGGGTCAGCCCCGCACCTAAAGAAAGCACCAGGAAGAGGATCGGAAAACTCAGGCTGACGGCGGCGACAGCCCCTGCGCCAATTCTTCCAAGCCAGAATGTGTCAATCAGCTGGTAGGCAGTTTGCAGAATATTGGCCATGACAATCGGCCAGGTCAATTTTAATAATGACTGGAGAATGCTGCCTTCCGTACCTGTGTTTTTACTGGTCAAAGCTTACGATTAAAGCTACTGAAAAAATATAGTAACGAGCGCCGGAGTTGACTGAAATAGTTAGCTGGATAAAATTAACTAAGTTTTTAGTTGAATGGATCACTATTTTCCTTTTTCTTTGATCAATCATGAGCTATTTAATTACTCTTTTCCGGATTTTTATTTTCATTTCCACCACGGCAGGTCTCCATAAGGATGCTTACAATACTGACGGATCAGCCAGCCTGATTGTAATAAACCGGGGAGAATCGGAGGTGATTGTGAAATCGGATTACTGGATGGTTTTCCCGTTTTCAGGAATTGAAAAGAGCGTTACAATTCCGGGAGGGTCGAGTGGCATGATTACAATCCCTGTTCCGGGAAGGCTTGAATACAGGATGTTCGTAGAAGACGACGGCCTGTCTGTCTTCACGGAACCTGGAGTCACAGATACCCTGGTCGTTTTCCCCGGCCGCTTTGAATTCCACGGGCCGATGGCACGGATCAATGAATATTTATACGCAAGGGATCAGTTTAGGGGCGGCCCGGGCAAAACAACGCAATACAGGGCACAGGTGACGCAGATGGCCGCTGACACCCGCGAAATATTTGCTCTCAATGATTCAGTATACCAGGCTGGCGTACAATTCCTGGAGTCTTATCCGGGTGAACTTCCGGGATGGTACCGTTTGTTCGAAGAAAAACGGTCCTTCTATTTGAATGAAGGGTTTAAACTAAACAGTATATTTTACCGGAATTCACTAATGGGGATGTCGGACCGGCTGTCACCCGCCTACCTATGGTTATTATCCGAAAATGATTTTATACATGCCCCGGAAATGCTTGGTGACATAAAATACCTGCAATTTTTAACAGATTACGTGCACGCCTTCGGGGAGCGGGATGTTTTGTATGAAAAACCGTCTTCTTCCCCAGAATGGTCGCATCGGTTCAGGTACTTCGATTCCCTGGCGGTGGATATGCTCAGAGGACCGGTCAAAGATATATACCTTTCTCATTCGTTCAGCAAGCGGATTGACAGTCATCCGCTGCTATTTCAGGGAGAATCGCTTGGACTTATTGATAACGATACCTTAAGGTCCATGCTGCTTCGGGCGGATAAAGAAAATCAGCTTACATCCGGAACCAGGATGCCTTATTTCTACCTGGAATCGACCAATGGAGGATTTTCCGAAGCCGTTGATTTCCGGGGGAAGGTTACTTTAATAAATTTCTGGGCTACCTGGTGTAAACCCTGTATTGAAGAGTTTCCGGAAGAGAACGGGCTGGTGGATAAATTCAGTCATGACCAGGTGGAAATTATAAATGTTTGCCTGGAATCGGAGCGGGATACCTGGAAAAAATATGTGGATAAGTACGACCTTTCCATGACCAACCTTTTTGCCAACGAGTCCTGGTCCGCCAAACTGAGGGAACAGTACGGGATCGGGGCTCTGCCTCATAGCGTTCTGGTAGGGGCGGATGGAAAAATTGTCATGAATAATGCTCCCCGTGCCAGTTCAGGGGTTGAAAAGCTGATTCAGGAAGCGCTGTTGAATTATTCTGAATCTGATTCTCCATAAAGCTGACCCTGTATTAAATGCCAGCTGCCATGCATCGTTTGAATCACTATTCCTTCCTGGCTGTTAATTTCATTAACTGAATATTCCTGAATTCGACCGGATGACTTTCGGCCTGCAATGCGATATATCCTTCGCTGAGCATCCGCGGAATACCTTGTTCCATGAGCTGGCGGGCAAACGGATCAGTGTCATCAAGCTGTGGTTTGCTGTACCGGAGGACTTCCTCACCATTTATCCGGTGGATTACCTGCTCATTGCCATGGACTTCAATTTCAACTGATACCCACTCATCCCCGTGAAACGTGGGCGAGGATGAATTGATACAATGCTGTGTTTCCAGCTGTCCGTTCATTTCAATGTGGGTCCCGGCTGTACAGACATTGCCGGTCGGACGATCATCTGTCCCGTTGCCCCCCAGTAACTGTGCTTCGATCGCCATCAGCAAAGTCTGATCTTTGGGAATCGCTTCGGGCGGTTGGGAATGAAACTTAATACCACTGTTCCGATAAGCCCATTCAGGTGCGCCGGGAGTCTGACTTCCGGTAAACCGGTAATCGAGACGGAGTTTAAAGTGGGATAGTTTTTCCCCGTAGAAAATGTGTCCGAAGCGGTCATCAAACTGTTCGTATTCATCATAGGCAACTACCAGCTTCCCATCACGTACCCTGAATGTGTTGAGGTAATTGTCACCCTGTTCACAACCGGTTATTTTAACGGTCCATCCGGTCAGGTCTTTCCCGTTAAAGATGGTCGTCCACTTTTCCTCTTCCTGAAATGGAGAAGCTTCCATCCCAAGCAGTGTAACAGCAGTAATTAAAAACAAGAGCAGCACTACCGTAAACCATTTTCCTTTCATAACGTGTTATTCTTTCAGGAAGGTGAGTATTTTATGTAATTTGACCCAGGCTTTAATATAATCAAAAGAAATGATCCTTTACATTAAGAATATGGTCTGTAACCGCTGCAAAATGGTGGTTAAGTCTACCCTGCAATCTCTGGGGCTGACGCCGTTAAACGTGGAGTTGGGCCTGGTTGAAATTCAGGAGACAGATATATCGGAAATGAAAGGCCGGCTGGTTGATGCGCTGGAGGAATTGGGTTTTGAATTGCTGGATAACAGGAAAACGCGGACGATTGAACGAATAAAAAACCTGATCACAGATGTCATTCAAAATAAGCATAATCACCTTGACATTACGCTGTCTGAATACCTGGGGCGCGAACTGCACCAGGATTATGGGGCACTCAGTCAATTATTCTCCGAGGTGGAAGGAATCACGATAGAGAAGTATTACATTCTCCAGAAAATCGAAAAAGTGAAGGAGCTACTCGTATATGATGAGCTTACGCTTAGTGAGATCGCTCATCAATTGAATTATTCTTCCGTCGCCTATCTGAGTAACCAGTTCAAAAAGGTTACCGGACTTACCCCAAGTTATTTCAAAGAGCGCCGTCCGCTTCCCAGGAAATCAATTGATGAATTGTAAATCTTACAAATTCTATAGGAAATTGTGTAACAACCCCTAAAGGTCTGTTTGCCATCTTTGTCATATAAACTTCAGGAAAATGACACACACTTATCACATCTCGGGAATGTCCTGCAATGGTTGCCGTAATCATGTTCAGGAAAAGCTGTCCGGTGTACCAGGGGTCACCAACGCATCGGTTGATCTGGCACGGCAGACGGCTACTATTGAAATGGATTCTCACATTCCGATCGGAACGTTTCAGGAGGCATTAAGCGGAACCCACTACAGCATTCATCCGCCGGAACATAAGGAGGTTCATGATGATCACCAGATGCATGACCACGGACAAGCCCCATCCGTCAGGGAAAAATCACCTGAGGAAAAAGGGTCAGGCGTTTTTTACTGTCCAATGCATTGCGAAGGCGACAAAACCTATGATGAACCGGGAGATTGTCCGGTCTGCGGGATGGACCTGGTCGAAGAGCAGCGCATGAAGTCATCGTCCGGTGAACAATGGACTTGTCCGATGCACCCGGAAATTGTGAAAGATGAGCCCGGGTCCTGTCCGATCTGCGGCATGGAGCTGGTTCCGAAAGAGCCTGACCTTACCGCTGAGGAAAAGACATACAATAAACTCCTCAGGAAATTCCGGATAGCGGTCGGATTTACCTTGCCGATTTTCCTCATTGCCATGAGTGAAATGCTGGCAGACAATCCATTGTACGAAGTCCTTGATCTGAAATACTGGAACTGGATTCAGTTTGCCCTTTCTATTCCCGTTGTATTCTATGCCACGTGGATGTTCTTTCAGCGTGCCTACAGCAGTATCCGTAGAATGAGTCCGAATATGTTTACCCTGATCGGGCTCGGGGCCGGTGTAGCCTGGCTATTCAGTATTGTTGGATTGTTGTTTCCGGACCTGTTCCCGGATCAGTTCAAAACCGAAGCCGGAACAGTTCATGTATACTTTGAGGCAGCTACGGTCATATTAACGCTGGTTCTTCTAGGACAGCTGCTCGAGGCGCGGGCCCACAGCAAAACCAATTCCGCTGTTAAGGAATTGCTGAAACTGGCGCCAAATAAAGCCACCAGGGTTATAGACGGCAGGGAGGAAGAAGTTAGTATCGATGCCATTAATCTGAATGATGTACTTCGGGTGAAACCGGGTGAGAAGATTCCGGTTGATGGAATAATTACCGAGGGAGATACCAGTATCGATGAATCGATGATCACAGGCGAACCCATTCCTGTCAGCAAATCAGTAAATGATCCGGTAAGCAGCGGTACTATTAACGGAAACCGGACGTTTTTAATGAAAGCGGAAAAAGTCGGAAGCGATACCCTTCTATCCCGCATTATCCAGATGGTGAACGAAGCCGGCCGGAGTCGTGCCCCGATCCAGAAACTGGCGGATACGGTTTCCGCTTATTTTGTACCCATCGTAGTCCTCATTTCCCTGATCACCTTTGCTGTCTGGGCTGTATGGGGGCCGGAACCCGCCTATGTGTATGCTATGGTGAATGCCGTTGCAGTCCTGATCATTGCCTGTCCGTGTGCCCTGGGCCTCGCTACGCCGATGTCCGTTATGGTTGGAGTAGGTAAAGGGGCCCAAAACGGGGTGCTGGTAAGGAATGCAGAGGCACTGGAGAAAATGAATAAGGTATCCATGCTGATTGTCGATAAGACAGGGACAATAACAGAGGGTAAGCCTGCCGTTGAGAAAGTCGGATCATTCAGTGATTCATTCAACGAAAAGGAGGTGCTTCAGTTGATAGCGTCACTCAATCGCAACAGCGAACATCCACTGGCAGAAGCGACGGTAAAATATGCTGATGAGCAGAATGTTGAGCGTTTGGAGTCAACCAACTTCAATGCGGTGACCGGGAAAGGGGTGGAAGGAATGATTCGGGAGAATAAGGTTGCCCTGGGGAACCTGAAAATGATGGAACATGCTCAGGCAAACCTGAGCGATTCCATGCGTGATGAAGCCAGGTCTTATCAGGATCAGGGCAAAACCGTGTCCTATTTGTCTGTAGGTGGGCAAGCGGTCGGTTATGTGGTAATTGGTGATAAAATAAAAGAATCAAGCGCCAAAGCGATCCGGGAACTTCAGGCAAAAGGTATCCAGGTGGTCATGCTCACAGGTGATAATGTGAATACCGCCCGGGCGGTCGCTGAGGAGTTAAACCTGGCTGATTTTCATGCCAATATGCTTCCGGAAGACAAATTGAAGGAGGTTGAGATACTGCAGGAGAAAGGGAAAATAGTGGCGATGGCAGGGGACGGCATCAACGATGCGCCTGCGCTGGCCAAAAGTGATGTGGGAATCGCCATGGGCACGGGAACCGACGTGGCCATTGAAAGCGCCATGATCACGCTGGTGAAAGGGGACCTTCACGGGATTGTGAAAGCACGAAATCTGAGTGAGGCGGTGATGCGCAATATTCGTCAGAACCTGTTCTTTGCGCTCGTTTATAATACTGTTGGTATTCCCATTGCCGCCGGGGTGTTATTCCCTGTATTCGGCATTTTGTTAAGTCCGATGATCGCAGCCCTGGCCATGAGTTTCAGTTCCGTTTCCGTTATAGCCAATGCATTACGCTTACGGGGTAAAAGTATCTGAGAAGTCCTAAACGGGTTCAAGTCACTCATTCATTTGGAATACTACTGCCTGGTACGGTCTGAGCAGAACAGAGCTGCCTTCCGCCGGATTCGAATCGTAATTGTTATACAAAATTTCACCGGGAACAATCGAGGACGGGAGGGACGCATCCGCATCCTCATCTGAAAAATTCAGTAGAATCAGCATTTTGTCCTCATCCAGTGATCGCGTATAGGCGTAAATCTGCTCATGATCGTCAAGGATAAGATCGTATTCTCCATAAACCAACACCAGGTTTTCATTCCGGAGCCGGGTCATCTGCCGGAAATGGTTCAGCACACTGTTCGGATCCGCATCTTCCACCGCCACATTGATTTGCCTGTAATTATCATTGACCCTTTTCCAGGGTGTTCCGGTAGTAAAACCCGCATTTTCTGTGGTGTCCCACTGCATGGGCGTCCGGCCATTCTCCCGCGAACTGTAATTAAGTTCTTCCATGAAGTCTTCCATATCCCTGCCTGCCTTTAGGGCCGTCTGGTATTTGCCAATGGCATCAATATCCACATATTCTTCAATTTCCGGCATATCAATGTTGGTCATGCCCAGTTCGTCACCGTAATAGGTATACGGCGTGCCCCGCATGGTAAGAAGAAAGGTGTTCAGCATCTGCGTGGAAACCCGTCTGAATTCCGGGTCTGCATTGCCAAACCGGTTGACCAGTCTTGAGTTGTCATGATTGGAAAGAAAAACAGCCAGCCACCCATTCTCGGCAAAAGCGCTGTCCCATCGAGTGAATACCTCTTTGAAATCTGCCAGCTCGTACCCGGCCGGGGTCCTTGACATGTCCACATATTCAAAGTGATAGGCCGTCTGCAGCTCTTTCCGGTCGGCATCCACAAGGTCATGGGCGTCCTGGAGCGTGCTTCCTGCCCCTTCCGCAACCGCGAATACATCAAAGGGCTCAAGTACCTCGGCGTACATTTCCTTCAGATAATCATGCAGCTGAGGCCGCATCCCATACCATTTGATGAAATCCTTTTCGTGGCCTTCCGGGAATTCCGGGTAGGTCGTGTCTTTGCTGGCAAACTGGAAAGCATCCATCCGGAACCCGTCCACGCCTTTTTCCGCCCAGAATTTCATAATATCATACACTTCCTGGCGTAATTCAGGGTTCTCCCAGTTAAGGTCCGGTTGTGCTTCAGCGAAGGTATGCAGGTAATAGGCATCAACAGCTTCCACATAGTCCCAGCCTCCTTCCGGATCAAACAGGCTGTAGCGGTAGGGGGGGTCGCCATTTTCAGCAAGCCACCAGTGATAGTAATTGAAATATTCGCTGTCCCTCGAACTACTTGCCGACTGAAACCAGGGGTGCTGGTCGCTGCTGTGGTTGACTACGACATCAAGGACAAACCGTATATCCCGGTCCTTGAAGCCGGCGAGCATTTCATCAAAATCCGCCATGGTACCGTACCTGGGATGAATCGCGCGGTAATCGGCCACATCGTAACCATTATCAATCAGCGGGGATTCAAAGAAAGGATTCATCCATACCATCTTTATTCCCAGACTTTCAATGTAATCGAGTTTTTCAATAACCCCCCTGAAATCACCAAAGCCATCCCCGTCTGTATCCTTAAAACTTTGAGGGTATATCTGGTACAATACCCCCTCTTTCCACCACTTACGTTCCGCTGGTTCCTGAACCTGCGCCTCAGGAGGCTCTTCCCGGCTTGAGCATCCAAAAAGAAAAGCAGTAAGCAAGATGAGCAGTAAAATATTTCTCATAAGTGCAGCGTTTAGGTCAGAGGTAATTTCAGTCCTCCCGGACAGCTAATGTAAAATAGTGATTATCTCGCAAAGTACCTGTAATCCCGGATTGGTATGCCCATTTTAAAGTTACTCTTCTATTCTCCCGGAGAATTAGTCAGTCTTACCTTGGCAGACAGGATTCCGGTAGATCTTTTCCATTCTCCGAAACTGTTTGACCGGTAATAACAAACATGTCTCCTGAGGTCTTTCTTCGTATTGGTGATTCCGAATATTGTACCTGCCACAACTTTATTAACCCGTGGAATGGAAACCTGCTGGCCATTGATTATCCGGGTATCGTAAGTGACATCTTCCGGGTACAGCCGCATATATTCGGCGTATTTTTCCGCAACGTACTTGCGGGCTTTCTTATCCATTATCCATTCAAAAACAACAAAAAAGGACGTCTCACGGAGAAATAATGGTTCAGAGAGCGTAAAATCAAGCCACCCGCTGGTGATTTTTGATGTCACAATGATGTCTTCCGTAAGCAGATCCCTGCCGGGGAGATCCGTCTCAGAATCGCGCTCCATTATTCGCAGGCGTACTTTAAACTCTGGTGTCAGGTTTTTAGCAATGAACAGGGAGGCCTCTGAAATAAAAACCATTTCTTCATCCGCGACGTCAATCAGTAATGCCATGGCGCTTCCAGCGGATAAAGTATCATAAAAAAGTTGCCCTGACATCATGAGACTCTTGCTGTTACCCAGTGTCACAGATTTCTTCTTTACTTTCTCCCCGTAAATTTCGACTTCACTGAGTTCGAGGATATTCTCACTGAGCCTGATTTCAAGATCATTGTAAGCAGTCAGTGAATCGGTACGTATGGATTTTCGGTTATATCCGACGGAGGAGAACAGCACATTCCGGTTGCTGAGTCCGGAAGGTATAGTTATGGTAAAGGAACCATCTTCATTGGACAGTGTGCCTACCGTGGAATTTAGGATCCCGATGTTGGCATAGGGAACGGGTTGTCCGGAGTTTTGGTCAAGGACCTTTCCTTTGAGTGTGATCTGGGCATGCAACGGTAAGGAAAAGCTCCACAGGATCAACAGGAAAAGAGAATATTTCATAGCGTAAATATACAGGAAAACCCCCGGCAGGTTTGGAAACGATTTTAGATTTAAAAATAAAAAAAGCCCGGTCTGACCACCGGGCTTATCGTGTTGCTACTGGAATGGAGGCAGGAGTTTAATCCGTTTCATTTTCCTGCAGGACCGATTCGTACAGGGAGGCAAAAGTAGATTTGATCCAGATTACGGCAGGAATTACTCCGACGAAGAAAAGCAGCAATCCGCCTATAAAGATGAAGATAGAGGTAAAGCCCAGGGCAAATATCTTCCAGCCATGTCCGCGGGTCATTTTCCAGCTCGTTTCCACGGCGGCAACCGGGTCCAGGTTCTTGTCCATCACCAGGTAGGAGACAAACGCCAGGCGGCAGGCTACAATGATGCCCGGAATGATGAAGGCCACAAGTGCAATGCCGACCAGGGCGATGGTAAGCAAGTTGGCCAGCACAATGGAAACGTAATTGCGGAAGCCGGCAACAATTTCCCGGACATCCGGACGCTGACGACGGGCCGCATGTACAAAGAGCAAATTGGCACTGTATTCAAATACAGGCACCAGCAGTAGCCAGTAAGCCAGCGCAAGGACCTCTATTACAAGTGCCCAGTAGGCACCTGGGTGCTCAATCATATAAAGCCATCCCTCGTGATGATCCCTGAATCTGTTCCCTATTAATTCCAGGGGCCAATCAATAACCACCAGTACGATAAACACCAGAAATAAGGGTAAGAAGGCCCACTTCATGGTCGACCAGCCCCATGATAAACTGTTACTGTATCCAGGTCCTGGTAGTTTGTTTTTAATTTCTTCCATCATTATTTGTTTTTGAGTTTGACATAAGCAAATGAAAAGAATTAATTGCTCCGGCGGTAGCTACTTTAGTAGTGAAATACAGTTCAATACCAAAGTAGTATACCTTAAATGATCAGAAAAGCTATTTTAGTGTCGATCAAGTAATCAACTCTATGGAATTACAGCGTCTGCTGATTTGGGTTTGTTTCGCATTTTGTCTCGGGCTGACGGCCGGTGGTGTGTTAATCTTTTTCCGGCTGAAGGACCGCTCAGGGCTGCCGGTGATCCGCTACTTTCAGTACTACCTGGTCATGATGTACGCCTATGCTTATTACGCCTTGTGGAGCGATGTCTTTGTGCAATTGTTTCTTCCCCAGGAAGAAGAAAGCGAACTTACCGAAAAAATTTCCGGACTGCTTTTGGTAGTCAGTACACCTTTTTTATTGATCGGACTGATCATGCTGGTTGCCTGGTTACTGAGGATCATTGAGAAGAAGTCCAGATTCATTCTGATTATCGGGATGACTATATCCGTAGTGGTATCCGCTGCAGTTGTCTGGTGGGTTTTTCCATTGTACCTGGATCGCGATCCGCACGAGATTCTGTCCTTTTTCTTACTAACAGTAGCAATTTTTGCTTCGGTGCAGCTTTATTTGAGTCCGCTGAAATTTCTGAACAGGAAGTATGCCGTTATGCTGGCATCCCTGATGCTCGGCTTTGCCGGCCTGCAGTTTTTGATCATCTCAGGGTTACAGGAGAATACATATGTTCTCCTTGGATATTTGCTGCTTTTCTTCCTTGTAAATTCCGCCATGGGAGCATTACTCGTTTATACAGGAGAATTTCCGGATCCAGCAGGGAAGAACAATGAAAACCTGTCGTTTCCCTCGTTTATTGAAAAATTTGGAATAACCCCAAGAGAAGAAGAAATTATCGCGGAAATCTATAAGGGAAAAACAAATCGGGAAATTGCGGAAACTTTGTTTGTCACGGTTCAGACCATAAAAGACCATACCCACCGCATCTACCAGAAAACCGGGGTTAGGAACAGGAACCAGTTGTCTTCCCTTCTCCGTGATTTTGAAATGACCAAATAATGAATTTCACCACCCCTGGATAATTCTCCCAACATCACTGGAAATTAACTATCTTGATAAAAAGTGTTCCTGTTAGTTTTTACCTAAACATTCATGCCTGATAAATTTCTTGACCTGGCAACCCTTCGGTTCCTGCTGTACGATGTACACCAACTTGAGGCAATCCTGTCTTTACCGGATTTCAGTGAATACGATGCTGAATCCGCAAATATGATCATTCAATCGGTGGTGGACTTTTCGCAAAGGGAGCTGGCACCCTATTATAAAGAAATGGATACCGATCCGGCCCGCTTTGAAAACGGAACAATCCGGGTTCATCCGGCGGTATCCGGATATCTGAAGAAATGTGGTGAACTCGGATTGCTGGCCGGTCCGCTCGATCATGATTCCGGCGGAATGCAATTACCCTTTTTGCTGGTGACCACCTACATGTATATCCAGGAGATATCAAACAATCATATGCCCGGGTATGCGGGACTTACATTCGGGGCTTCAGAACTTTTGGTGCATTATGCTTCTGAAGAAATTAAGGAGAGGTTTGTGCCGAAAATGCTGACAGGGGAATGGGGTGGCACCATGTGCCTGACAGAACCCCAGGCTGGCAGTTCGCTTTCCGATATTCTCGCAGAGGCAAAAACGGATGGAGATTCGTACCTGTTGTCAGGCCAGAAAATATTTATCTCCGGCGGAGATTACCAGGGTATTGAGAATATTGTGCACCTGGTGCTGGCCCGGATTGAAGGAGCCCCGGCCGGCACGAAAGGCATATCCTTATTTGTCGTTCCAAAATTCATCTCTCAACCCAATGGTTCGCTTGAATTCAATGATGTGAACACAATTGGAGACTTTCAAAAATTGGGACAACGGGGCTTTTGCACAGCTCATCTTTCATTCGGTGATCAGGGAAACTGCCGCGGATGGCTGGTAGGGGAGCCCAACCAGGGGCTCAGGTACATGTTCCAGATGATGAACGGGGCAAGGATTGCCACCGGAAGGGGCGCTGCTGCCATTTCCATGGCTGCCTACCAGGCTTCGCTCGCCTATGCGCGTGAACGCCCGCAGGGACGGAGCCTGACGGAAGCCGGTAAAAAAGATGCTTCAAAAGGCCAGACACTTATTATCAATCATGCGGACGTGAAAAGGATGCTTCTCCGTCAGAAAGTGATTGCTGAAGGCGGTCTCAGCCTCATCCTGTTATCCGCGCGCTATCATGACCTGTCCAGGTCCCATCAGGACGAACAGAAGCGAAATGAATACGGCCTGCTGCTTGACATACTGACACCGGTGGCAAAGACGTATCCGGCTGAAAAAGGAATTGATTCGGTCAGTGCCGGGCTTCAGGTTCTTGGCGGTTACGGATTTTGCGAAGATTATATTCTCCAGCAGTATTACCGGGACATCCGCATATTCTCCATTTACGAAGGCACCACAGGCATTCAGTCGCAGGATTTGCTGGGGCGGAAAATGACCATGGAGAATGGACGGGCATTCGCACTTCTTTCCATGGAAATAGAAAAGACAATAAAAAACGCGGAGGACGGAGACCTCTCACCCATGGGCGAAAAACTGGCGGAAGGACTGGCAACTGCCGGAAAGGTTAAGGATTACCTAATGAAATTTGCTGATGCGGGAGAATATGACCGTTTTCTGGCAGATGCCACCCTGGTCATGGAATTGATGGGTGTTTTGGTTGTCGGCTGGCAATGGCTGGAAATGGGGCTGAAGTCGCAGGATGCTTTAGCGGGCAATCAAAAATATGAGGAATCATTTTATAGGGCTAAACTGCACGCCCTTGATTATTACTACCTGTACGAAATGCCAGCGATTAGCCGCCACGCCGAAACTCTGCTAAATAATGAAGGCATTACTACCCGTGAGGCCAATTCTTTATTCCCGTAAGAAGCGTGTTTAACAAATAAGGAGCATTTCAAAAGACATCAGCCGGTACTTTTTAAACCACCCGCCAGCGCATTCACAAGTAACAATAAGCTCAACAGGTATTGTTCATGTTGTTTCTCATCATGCTCCACAATGTTCCGCCATTTGATTAAAGAGTTAATCTGGATCTCATGCAATACATTCAGTGCATTATGTCGCAACCTGATGTCTTCCAGCCGGGTAGTACGTCTTGCTTCTACCTCTTCACCCATCAATTCTTCAATTTTATCGAGACCTTTCTGATAATCGCTCAGGATCATGTTCATCAGTTCTTCCCGGGTTTCTGTTTCATTCACAAGGCGGGCAAACTTTTTCATGATTTCGCTGTCCGAATTCAGCAGATTTGATTCAGTTTGAATAAGTACATATTTAAAAAAAGGCCATGATTTAGCGAGTAGTCCCAATTGTTGAAAATCATTCGGGAAATTTTTCTTGAATTCTTCCAGGGCCGTCCCCATTCCAAACCAACCGGTAAGGTTAAACCTCGATTGGTTCCAGCTGAATACCCAGGGGATTGACCGCAGGTCTTCGAGGGAACGCTTTCCGGTTCTCCGGGCTGGCCTTGAACCGATCTTGCTCTGTTCCAGTACATCTATAGGAGTTGCTGCCGAATAGAATTCTATAAATTTGGGGTGGTCGAGTAACTTTCGATAAGTTGTTCTTGAAAGTTCAACCAGATTGTCCATAATCCTGTAACGACCGTTCCCGTTCGTTCTGTCTTCCTGATTAATCATTGCCTGACGGGCGGTCCCGGCTATGAGCATCTCCAGGTTATATTTTGCAGTCAGCCGGTTGGCAAACTGGTTGGCGATGGTTTCACCTTGCACAGTAATTTTAATATGTCCGCTCACAGAACCAGGTGGCATACTGTCAAGAAAACGGTGAATTTTTCCGCCACCCCGGCTGATCGTTCCGCCGCGCCCATGAAAAAAGCACAGGCGTGCATTATGTTTTCGCGCTGCATTGGTGAGGTTTTCTTCAGCTTTATAAATATTCCATCTACTGGCAAGAATTCCGCCGTCCTTATTACTGTCGCTGTAACCAAGCATTACTTCCTGGGTAAATGGGTGCGATTCATTACGGCGCTGCCTGATCACATCATGATCGAGATAAGCGGATAAAATATCCGGTCCTGCTTCCAGGTCATCGATCGTTTCAAGTAACGGGACTACCGGGAGATTGGCCTGCTGAAGTCCCACTTCACGCAGCAACAGGTGTACCACTAATATATCACTGAGACTTCGGGTCATACTGATAATCACTGACCCTATTCCTTCCGAGCCGTACCTGTCAATATAATTTTTGACTTCCCGCAAATAACCAAGTACATTATCGGCTTCGTAACCACACGATGTTCCGCTTACGAGAAAGGGGCGATTGCTGGATAATTCCTTGTTCAGAAATGATAATCTTTCCTCTTCATTCCAGTTTGAATAGTCCGAACTCTTGTATCCTGATGCCGAAAGGATCTGACTTATGGCCTTTTCATGATATGCGCTGTTTTGCCTGATATCCAGCTTTGCCAGGTGAAAACCAAAACAATTCACAGTCCGCTCCACGGGAAATAACCATTGCCGGGCGATCCGGTCTGCACCGACATCGATCAGAAGTTTTCGAAGTTTCCTGAGCTCCGCGCTTAATACATCAGAGGATTTGAAATATCCTTCACTGCCATAAGAATGGTCATCTGAGATCGTGTTGTCAAGACGTATCAATAGTAAATTCACAAATTGACGCATTGGCTCATATGGATTTCGCTCTAGAGCTTCCTGACCCAATTGCCCGAATAACGCAGCATTTGACCTGACATCATTTGTAAAATCTTCAGGCACATCTATCCGGTAGCTGGAAAAACTGAGTTTTCCTGCAAGGTTCACCATTTGCTTGCGGATCATATTTAGTGCCGCCTGCCGATGTAATAAAAGAGTGGAAGCAGTAAATTCCGCTGTAACGAACGGATGTCCGTCCCGGTCGCCGCCCACCCAGCTTCCAAACCGGACCCTGGGAAACTGTTCAGGCCATTGTAATAAGTCAATATTATAGCCAGTTTCCTCCCAGGCATCTTTCAGCCGCAGGTCTGTCAGCCTTACCGCTTCCGGAAAAACATTGACAAAATAGTGCATGAGATTATTGCGCTCGTCTTCAAGGCGTGGTTTCTGAAGGTAAATTTCACCAGTCAGCCACCAGCGTTCCATATGACTGATTATTTCCTCTTTTAAGGTAAGCCGTTCAGTAGCTGACCAGGTAGGGTTTTCGCGCTTTACCAGCAGCAGGTACAGATCCCTGTGAATGTCCAGAACAGTCAGCCGCTTTGCTTCGGTGGGGTGGGCAGTCAGTACAGGCATGACGACAATTTCCTGAATTTTTTGAGCTATCTGTCGTTCATCTTTCCCTTCGGATTTCCATTGTTGTAAAGTCTCCCCCCATGAGCCACGCGTAGAGCCGGTTCCGAAGCGTGTCTCTGCCTGCCTGCGATATTGAGTGGCTGCATTCTCCTCAGCAAGATTTAGCAATTCAAAGCAAATACCGATGGCCTGGGTGAGTTTTTCATTGAATTCGGAGGTTCCGGTTACGGAAGGATGTTTATCAAATGGCAATGCCCGGGCCAGTTCTTCCTCTCCAATGGAGGTTAGCATCTCTTTAAAAAGGGATACGAGGTACCGGAAATCTTCTTCTATTTTATTCAGTCCTTCGCGCTCAAGTGCTTCTTTGCTCATACTAAGTCTGTCAATTTATCTCTTAATTAATTGGACTTCAGGCCGTAAGATTAAAAAACCAGGCTATTAATGGTAATGATTCCATGAGAAATTATTGTTAAATCTTTTTGGGACATGTTTATCCCATGAAATCAGTGGACGTGATTAAACTACGGCCTGTGCTTCTATTTCGATCATAAAGTCTTTGTTAGCCAATCCCTGTACGCTGATCCAGGTACTGGCAGGCTGATTAGATGTTCCAAAATATTCTGTGAGCAGTGAGGTTATAACGGCTGTATCCTCCTTTTGCAGATTTACTTTATAAATCCTGAGCATCGTAATTTTTTCCAGCCCTCCGCCAGCAGATTTTACTGCGATCTTCAGATTTTCAAGAGCCTTGCGGGTTTGTCCCGCCAGGTCGTTTTTGTCTGAGATATTCTTGTTTTTGTCCCAGGCTACCTGTCCTGAAATGAAAATCAGTTTACCGGGCGTGCTGATCACCACCTGAGAAAATCCTGCAGGCGCTGAATCAAATAACTCCGGTGGATTTATTGTTACCTTCGTCATAATCGTTGTTTTCACCTTTTTGTGATGGCCCGCGGTCGTGATCCGGCTCACTTTCCGGAGGGTATGCAGCAAATTGAACGCTGAACCATTATATTGCTTGTATTCAAACTGAATATAAAAAAAAGGATGAAGATATGGAGAATACTTAAATGGGTACTGGTCGTGATTACCGGCCTGCTCTTCCTGCTGATTATAGTGACCCTCTTGACTCCGCTTCCAAAAAACCCGGAAATTGATGTTCGGGCTATGCGTGAGGAAGTAAAACAACCCTGGCACCTGATGGAAACATCTGATGGAGAATCACTTTTTATCCGGAGATGGGATCCGCCTGACAGCATTAAAAAGGAAGACGTTGCGGTTTTGATTCTCCATGGAATTACCGCCTACAGTGCTCCGTATGATTTCATGGCCAAACCTATGGCCGCTGCCGGGTATACCACCTTCGGTCTTGATTACCGGGGGCATGGCCTTTCAGGTGGCACACGGGGGGACAGTCCGGGAAAGGACCGCTCACAGGCAGACAGGGTAGAAGCATTGAAATTCATCAGGGATCAGCTTGGCTTCCGCAAAGTAGTAGTTCTCGGACACAGCCTGGGAGTGGCTTCGGCCATATACCTGACCAAGGAAGTTCCGGAACAGGTTGCCGGACTTGTTCTTCTTTCAGGTGCTTATCGTGGTAAGCAACCTCCCAGGGAATTCGGGCTGTTCGAGCAGGCTACCATTCTCACCAATTCAGTGCTCCGCCCGGGTACGCCTGCCATTGAATATAAACGTGAGGGGCACGTTAAAAGCGAAGACCCGTTGTTTACCTATGTGTATACCCTGCGATTTGTGACTATGCTGGATCTTTCGGAATTGGTTTTCAGGGAAGAACCGCTTATGCCTGTTCTGGTAGGGATGGGGGACAAGGACGAATTATTCAGTGTGGAAGCAGCCAGGGAGCTCTATGACAGTATACCCGGCAACAACAAAGACTTCTGGGTCATCGAAGATGCCCTGCATGCTAAATTCCCGCCATCCTGCTGGGACGACCTGGTGACCTGGCTAAATGAGCAAAACTTCTAAAATACCTATTATGAGAAACGCTTTACTGCTGTTGTGCCTGTTGATAATGACCTCCTGCCAGCCGCCATCCCCGCGCTTTAATCATGTCATGCTGTACGTGAGTGACCTGGAACGGTCGGTCGAATTTTATACTTCGGCTTTTGAACTTGATGTTGAACGGGTAACTGAATTACACATTCTGCCTGAAGAAGGGGAGGAACGCTTTGCAGAAGTGCGTATGGCACTACTTCGCTTTCCGGATCAGAATTTCATTCTTGAAATTTCGGAGAATGATGCGGGTGACACGGATAAGCTGTCCCCGCTGTTTCAAAATATCGGGATTGATGTTAATGATATTAATGATGCAGAAAAACGTCTCTTAAAGGCAGGTGCACGAATTGTTAATCCGATACAGGAAGTGAGGGCAAATGATGTAGAGGTTTATAATGCTTTTTACGCCGGACCTGATGGGGAAAGTATTGAACTGATGCAGGTAGTAAAGGGAGAATTTTGAGAAAGTTGTCACGTACCCGGCAGCCGGAACTATCAGCTTGCTTTAATCAGATTTTTCCGGCTGATTTTCACCTTGAGAAAACTAAGCTTACCTTACATTAAAAACAGCCAGATTCATGCGAAAATTCTCTTTGCTTCCTGCTCTGTGTCAAATCCTGATATGCTTCATTTATTCGGTAAGCTGCCAGTCGCAGAGCACTTCAGAAGACTGGATATCCCTTTTCAACGGTGAGAATCTTGATGGATGGACTGTGAAAATTGCCGGGCATCCGATGGGTGATAATGCCCACCAGACATTTCATGTGGAAGATGGTATAATGAAGGTTGTCTACGATGACTATGATAAATTTGATATGCAGGTTGGACATATTTTTACCAACATCACCTACTCCCATTATATTCTGCGCCTGGATTATTTGTTTCTGGGCTCCGGAATGCCGGATGCGCCGGACTGGACTAACCTTAACAGCGGAGTCATGATCCATTCCCAGTCTCCTCAGAGTATGCTGGTTGATCAGGGTTTTCCTGTGAGTATTGAAGGCCAGTTTCTGGCGGAAGGGGCTACGGCCGGGACTCAGACGGCCAATGTTGTCAGTCCGGGTACCCATATAGAATTGGAAGGTGTTCTGAATAAAGATCATATTAATGACTCTGACTCTGAGCTATTTCCTCTGGAGACATGGGTGACGTTCGAAGCAGAAGTACACGGGGGAGAACTGATTATTTACCGGGTCAACGGCAAGGAGGTAATGCGTTTTAGCCGGCCGCAGCTCGATGATGCCGATCCCGATGCGAAACGTTTGCTGGCAGCAGGAGCAGCTAAATTCCTGGATCATGGGTTTATTGCCCTGCAGGCTGAAGGTCAGCCGGTATGGTTCCGGAATATTCGAATCCGGATTTTAGAGGAGAACTAAGATTTACGATTTTAACAAAAGGTTTTATCAAAGCTTGATCTGAACATTTTCGCCTTCAAGTAAATCGAGATGATCGTCCAGTTTGAAAGACGCGGCGTCGAACTGGGTGTCCCGCTTAAAGGCCTCATCTTTCCGGCGTCTGCTGCGCGCAAACCTCCTGACACCCTGCTTATCTTCAAGCAATAGCCCGGGGATCTGAATATTTCCCCCGTCACTTGATTTGGCTACCATTGTAAAATAGGATGAATTGCAATGTTTACGCTCGCCGGTTGTAATATTCTCCGACTCCACACGCACCCCTACCACCATGGAAGTACGGCCTGTATAATTGACCGATGCTTTCAGGGTTACCAGTTCGCCTACTTCAATCGGATTAAGGAAATCCACCCGGTTAACGGATGCCGTTACACAATAACGTTGCGAATGCTTGGAAGCACAGGCGAAGGCGATCTGGTCCATCAGGTTTAGAATATACCCGCCGTGCACCTTGCCGCCGAAATTGGAATGGGAGGGGAGCATCAGTTGCGTGATGGATACGCGGGATTCGCGAACAGATTTAAAAGCCGGTTTGTCAGGAGTCATGATTTTTTTGATAGGTCCAGAGCCAGGCTTCCCCGATGTCATCGTCCTGGACGGATTCGGTAAATGTGAAATGATTATTCCTGAGAATTTTTACGGAAGCATTCTCCTCAGGAGCGGTTTTGGCAGTAATAGTCAGCGCAGGATCGGTTTGACTCGCAAGAGACACCAGCTCACTGCAGGCAAACGAGGCAATTCCCTGGCCTTCATAGTCTTTAAACGTCCAGTAGGCAATTTCAACCCTGCCTTCTTCAGGTTTCCCGGTAAAGCCGCAGGATCCCACAACCTTATTTTCCTTCATGATGAAATACCCTATCCACGGACGTTGAAATCCTGCCTTCGGATAGTAATCCTCATATATTTTTAACAATTGACGGCAATCAGTAGAGGAGAATAATTCTCCTGAATAATCCTCGTCACGCAAGATGGGTTTCAGGTTCATGTCGTCTTGTTAACGTGCCTGTTTACGAAGGCTTTATGGGGTCAAGATAGCGAAATAAGTGGTAAAATGAGCACTTCGTTTATGTGCGCAGTCCCAGTTGTTTCTTTCACTTAATGAGAAATAAATATTAATATGTATTTTGTCCACCGGATAAAACTTACTGCCTAAATATGAAACAGTTCATTTCGCTTATTCTCCTGCTGATCTTATTTTCCTGCTCAGCTCCTGAAACTACTGATTCTCCCGAAGAAATCGTTATTCTTCCTTCTGCAGACCCGGCAGCTTATGGATTGGATGCGGATGAAATCAGCGCCATTACCAATCACATTCAATGGGCCATAGACAGCCAGTACATTTCCGGTGCGGTGGCGATTGTAGCAAAGAATGATGAGGTGATTATGGAAGAGGCGTTTGGCTACAGCGATCAGGAAAAAACGAGAGCGATGAAAACGGATGATATTTTCAGGCTGGCCTCCATGTCGAAACCGGTCACTTCAACTGCTATTATGCAGCTGGTGGAACAGGGGTTGATAAACCTGGACGACCCGGTGTCGAAATATATTCCTGAGTTTGCTGATATGGAAGTCATACAAAATTTTAATGAGGCAGATTCCAGCTATGAGACGGCGCCGGTACAAAACCCGATGACCATCCATCACCTGCTTACCCATACTTCGGGATTTGCCTATGGGTTGTTTAACCCGGTTGCTGGCGCCATCTATCCTGATTTTGGTATCACTGAGGCCTGGTCAACTGATTCGGTTACCCTGGCCACAAACATTCCCAAATTCGGCGAATTACCCTTGCTGCACGAACCGGGGGAGGCCTGGACGTACAGTGTGAGTATTGATGTTCTCGGTTATATAGTGGAGATCGTCTCCGGTAAACCACTGGATGAGTATTTCTCGGAGAATATTTTTCAGCCGCTTGGCATGGACGATACCTATTTTTATCTGCCGGATACCAAGGCAGACAGGCTGGTGGATGTATGGGTAACGGCCGATATGCAAGGCTTCCCAACCGATTACCCGGTAAATGGTGCGCAGACATACTTTGCCGGTGGAGCCGGCCTGGCAGGGACCGCTGAAGATTACCTGCGCTTTGCCTCTGCATTGCTGAATAAGGGGGCCCTGGGCGATGCCCGAATTCTGAAGCCTGAGACAGTGGATATGATGTTTAAAAATCAGATCGGCGAACTACGGTCAGGAGAAGGTCAGGGGTTCGGCTACGGAGGAATGGTGCTTATTGAAGAAGACGAATCCGGCCGGAATGCTGGCTACTGGGGCTGGGACGGGTTCTGGCAGACCAGGTTCAGAATCGACCCTCAGAATGACATGGTGCTGATCCTTATGACAAATGCCTATCCCGCCATGCGGTTTGAGGATGTGCTGGGCGGTTATGGAAAGCTGGTAGTGAAAGGGATTGAGAATTAGTTGCCGACCAGCCAGGATTAGGATGTGTAAAACATGATCCGCATTGAACCCATTGTGATTTATTTTTCTGTATCTGTTATTTGCTGATTATCCCAATTAATAATAAAGGTCATCCTCTGTTTTTTTGGAAATAAGCAAATCAGCAGACGATATGGCGGTCCAGCCAAAAACAATTCCGAATACCAGGCGGTGAGTGACCGGCATCGACCAGAACCCTGCGACAAAACCAATCATCGATAACACCAGAATAACCGCTGTTAAATTTGCCCTCTTCCTGATTTTTGGTGCATGAATTTTATTATATCCAAGCCTGGACAGTCCGAATAACCAGCAAGCTAATCCAAGACATATCGCAACTATGTGTGCCTTCGATACAGGCGTATCCGCGTATTGCATATCCATAGGGATTGCAGTGAAGGCAAATCCCAGTCCGAATAAAGACAAGAGGATGCCCAGTAGGTTATCATTGATCAGACGGCCATAAGCAAACCCGAATACAGAAAGTAAAACTCCCACCACGATAAATCCAACCAAATTGAACCAGATAGCGTTTGGCTCTCCGGCTGCACCCAGTTTGCTGATGTAATCGTTGAAAAAGCTGAAATCATTGTTTAATACACCAAAAAAAATTAATGCAGTCACAAAAATGCATACAGAAGAAAATCCCAGTGCCGCAACATGTCTTTTGTTTATTGTCTTTATCATAGGTAAATTCATCAGCATGCGTTTTTCATAATTTACAATGAATCATGCTTTATTGAAAACAGGATGCCCTTAATCGTTTCCGAATATGGTCTTAATATCCGATGAAATATTCTCCAGCACCTCTTTAGAAAGCCAGATTCCATGAAGCATTACCCCATCCGGATGACGAAGGACAGACAGATTCTTTAATGGGTTTTCTGACAGCAATACCAGGTCTGCTCTTTTGCCCGGCTCCACAGATCCAAACTCCTTCTCCTTATTCAATGCCATAGCGGCATTGATGGTAGCCATTTGAAGGATATCGTATGGAGCTATCCCAAGGTTGGAGAGATTTTCAAACTCCTGATGAAGGGCAAAACCGGGAACAAGGAGGGGCAGGTTTCCTGCATCTGTTCCGGCTATCAGCCTCGCATTTTCCCGGTACAGGTTCAAAACAACCTCAGAAAATAATGCACGGTTCGCTTTGCCGTACAGACTTACGGTCTCCGATTTAGCCTTAGTGTTTTTATTGATCATATTCCCCCATCTTTTCCTAAGGTTTCCGGGCAGGTAAGTAACGATGTCGGGATCATTTATTGCAGCTTCAGCATCCTCTATGGTACCCCAGTTCATCATCAGGTTGTAGAAAGTCGGACAATTCCAGGTGAGGGATTCTCCAGTTTTTCGGGCATAATCATCCACTGCGGCAAGGTGTGCTTCACTTCCATTCCAGTCCAGATAAGCGGTTAAATGCTCAATGGATGATTGATGCATAAGTGCCTCACTGAGTGAAATAGCGTCGGGAACATGTCCTGCCACGGGCATACTTCTTTTGGCAGCCTCTTCGGATATCGCAAGGAAAGTTTTCCTGTCCAGGTTGTCATATACTTTGATCAGGTCATATCCGGACTGGTGATGCTGGTTAACCAGTGCACGGCCTTGTTCCGGCGTTGTGGCCAGAACCACGCCATATTGATTGTTCAGGCCGTTGATGATCGGACCGGCCTGGTAAATGACCGGACCGAAGACTTCATTATTGGCTGTTTTTTCACGAAGTGCCAGCTTTTCCGGTTGACCGGCCATGTCCCTTACGGAAGTCACTCCATTCAGCACGAGCAGCAGAAGCCATGTGTTTTTCATTGGATGGTCACTGAAGAGATGTACATGCATATCAGTCAGACCTGGAATCAGGTACTTTTCCGAACCGTCGATAACCCGGGTATCAGCCGGTGCATTCAGTGATAGTCCTGTTTTAACTATTTTCCCCTTCTCGATGAGCACATCTTGTCCCGCCAGCGTCACAGAATCAGACATGCTGATAATATTCACATTTTGGACCAGGTAATTTTGCGGCTGGTGTGTTTCAGATAACGCTTTTACAAGCTCATCAATTTCCGCGGACTCTTTCCTGCTGATAAGCTGACTGAATACGGGGCAGGAGGAAAAAATCAATAATATAAATAGCAATTGTGTCATATTGACAGATTATTTGCCATAACCTCAGATTAAATTCACTTAAAAGCTTATTTAAATGTAACATTAAAAAGCTATTTTTAAATGTTCCTGCCGTGTATGCAATGGCAGGAACAGTAACAATTAACCCGGGAAAAAATAAAAAAGATATTATGAAGAAGTTGTTGATCCATTCATTATTGCTGGTTGTTTTAATGTGTGGAACGTTTAT
>JAUILA010000010.1 GCA_030432655.1 Bacteroidia bacterium | reverse complement strand
CTTCGTATTTCTTTGTATCTTCATTTGATATTGTTTTCTAGTTAATTACAATATACAAAAAAAGGGTCGGTCCTACCATGGAACCGGCCCTTTTGATTTCTATGAATCCTTAACTTAATAGCATTGGAGGGGGGCGGAGGGGGGTGTATGTACAGTTTGAGTGTGGAGAGTGGAGTGTGGAGAGTGTCTTCCCCTGTGAGGGCAGTTTTAGGCGGAGGGGGGTGTATGTACAGTTTGAGTGTGGAGAGTGGAGTGTGGAGAGTGTCTTCCCCTGTGAGGGCAGTGTTAGGCGGAGGGGGGTGTAAGTACAGTTTGAGTGTGGAGAGTGGAGTGTGGAGAGTGTCTTCCGAATGACAGGTGATCCCCGGTCTCACTCACGTTCGGAATGGATGACAACGAATGACAGGTGATCCCCGATTTCACTCACGTTCGCCGGGGACCACAAGAAATATACTTTGAAAAACAAAGTACTTTTTAAAATGGTAACGATTCTGTAACTTTGCATGCATGGAAGGAAAGTATTTCGTAGAGGAGCAGTCGGTGGTCCGCCAGATATGGGGGAAAGGGGATACCATACTGTTTATTTTTGCTGGTGCCTCTGCCGAATTTTCGCTTAACAAGGCGGTGGACTGGCTCTACTATACCGGACGGCTTCCTGCCGATCCGCTGGGCAGGTTGTTTTCAACGGTGGGTTATGCCCGGAAGATCGTATTCTCCGAAAGGGAAGAGGCGCACGCAGCCATAGATTCCATGTCGGCGATTCATAAAGGAGTAGAGGCAAGCCGGGGCAGGGCCATTCCGGACTGGGCCTACCGTGATGTCCTCTTTATGCTGATTGATTACTCCATTCGCGCTTTTGAGGTACTTGAACGGAAGCTATCCCAGGCTGAAAAGCAGGAAGTACTGGATGTTTTTAACCGGGTTGGCAGGAGAATGGGGCTTAAAGGCCTTCCGGACGCCTATCCGGACTGGGTAAAGATGCGTAATGAGCATTTGCAGGCGGATTTAGCCCATAGTCATTACACCAATGACCTGTATGCACAGTACCGTAAACATCTTGGGTTAATTCGTTATTTTTTACTCAGAGAGGCGCAGACCCTGGTCGTGCCGTCACATGTCCACGACCTGCTGGATCTGCGGTCTTTTTCCGTGCTTACCCCGCTGATCGGGATATACAAGATCAGTCGCAACCTGAGACTCGACGGGCTCATGAAGGACATCATTCTCCCGACGGCTTATAAACGGGAGATCAAGCAACTGGATGTCGTACCTGCCTGAAACTTATTCCTTACCACGGCGCAGATCAGGCGTGTAGTAAAAAAACCATCTGAAGGTATGATTAAGGTCGTATTCGTAGCCATTGAAAAGCTGCTGGTACACAAGCATGTATCCGATATCAAATTTAAGGTCCCTGGTAAGCGGGACTTTCAATCCTCCGAATAACCGGTTCTGGTCAAATGTGTTATATACTATTTCTTTCCCGAAATGTACCAGCACTTCATCCGACACCACCAGTTTCGGTAACGACGGATTACTGAAAATCCGGATATCGCAGGAAGCAAGAAACCGGACCCGGTTGGAAAAACGGGTACGCTCACGATTCCCGTACTCATTTGTCACTTCATGCCAGCGTTGCTCATTTCGCAGGCGCAACAGAAATGAAGAGCCTCCGGCGCTTTGACGCCAGGCAAATTGCTGGTAAATCCGGTTTTCATCCTGGAAGAAAGCATGGTCTTCCTCAAGGTCCCTCGACAGCCAGAGATGCGCGTAACCGGCGACGATCGTAAACTGGTCATTCACCCACCAGGCCGCCCCGACGCGGGCGAAGTAAAAATTGGACTCGGAAAGGAAATCTGTTCGCCGGATATGAAAATCAGCCACGGCGCCAAAATTATCCGTAATCCTGGTTGTCGTATTGATACTCCACCAGAACTGATCCTGGTCATGGATTACTTTTTCATGCTGTGCATTTCCATTGAAGGACAGTATCAGGAGAATAAAAGTGGTCAGACGTTTCATAAGACCTTGTTCCAGTATTTATCCTTTTTTTCTCAGGGCCTCATAAAGTACCGGCTGATCAAGGACCGGAAGCAGGTCTTCGTATTCGATCCCTTTGTCAAGAACAAATTCGGTAAGACATTTACTGATAGTTTTGTTCAGTATCTCGCGGGTCCAGGGTTTTTGAATATAATGATCCAGTCCGGCACTGTTTATCGCCTGGATAGTATCCTGGTGGGTAGCAAGGCCGGTTAGCAGAATTTTCCTGACCGCACTGAACCGGGGGTCATTTTCAATCCTGGTTAGCACCTCCACACCGGTCATGCCCGGCATCACCTGGTCGGCAATGACGATGGCCGTATAGTCTCCTTCCGTATCGATCTGCTCCATGAGTTCAAGGACTTCATTCCCGGAGTCGCAAACCTCAATCAGCAGATAATTCTCAAAATCTGAAAGGTCATTCTCCAGTGCATTCAGCACTTCAGGCTGATCATCGACGCACAGTACATATAGCTTATCCATGATTCGCTGGTTTATTGTTTTAGAGGAAGACTGACGGTAAAACGGGTGCGGCCGGGACGGCTGGTTACACGCATTTCGCCGTCATGCTCCGATACAATGCGCTTGACAATTGTCAAACCCAGTCCCAATCCCAGGGAAATGCCCCCGACTTTGGTGGTAAAACTGGGCTCATAAATCTTATCAATGATATCCGGGGCAATACCCGGTCCGTTGTCTTCGACAGATACGCTTATCTGTTTATCAACTTCACGCGTTGTAATTTTGATTTTCCTGTTCTTTTCAAGGTTTTGAACCAGGCTTTCAATCGCATTCTTAATCAGATTCACCCACACCTGGACAAGCTCGCCATGGCAGGCTTCAATCGCGGTGATATTCTCCTGCAACTGTAAATCCAGGCTGATTTCACCGGACATGCTTTTAAGGATGGCTACTGCTTCCAGAACGGTGGTATTGACGTTGACTCCGGCCGACCATTTCTGATTTGAAATGCCCATTGTTTTGATGGAATTGATCACATGTGCTGCCTGGCCTGCCGCAATACGCATGTCATGCATAACATACCCCAGGTTCCAGAGGTTAGCGGCTTCCTCAGCCTCCCGGGCAGAACGTACTTCCCCGGCCCGGATACCGGCTTTGGTGAGCTTTCTGATGGTGCTGTGACTGAGCTCCATGTTTGCCGACCATTCATCACGCGCCTTTCGTGCCTCACGGGAAGATAATTGCAGTCCGTCTTCCAGGCCTCTCCGGTAGAATTCACGAACCTGATCACTTTTTTGCCTGATCAATAGTACATCAATGTCTTCCTGCAGCCGTCGCAGGTTGGCGCTGAGCGAACCGATCGAATTATTAAGTTCATGGGCAAGTCCGGCTGATAACTGTCCCAGGGTCGCCAGTTTCTCGGACTGGATCAGTTTATTCATCGCTTTCTGTCGCTCCTGGGCCATCCGGGCGGCAAAATGCTGCCTCGCACTAAGCTCGGTTACCACCATATTCAGCAGAAAACCCATGAATTCATCAGCCTCCGGACGCTCAAGTGCATTCGGGTCCTCATCGAAATAATGCACCACCGAAGGTGTTTGTGCAACTACTTCCGAATAGCTTAAATGATCTTCGGAAAAATAACTGTAGACCCCGACAAATGAGCCAGGTGCTCCCTTGAATATGGGTTCCGGATAACGCGTATCCGGAAGGTATCCGATGACTTCTCCCTGTTTAATGTAAAATATCCGCCGGTTGTATTCGTGCTGATTAAGCAAAATATCCCCTTTCTTAAGCCGGATACATTTGTCCTTATCCGAGAAATAACGCGAAACAAATTCCTGCTGATTGACTTTATGGTGGAAAATATTCATGTGAAAAATCCGGTCAGGTACAAAATTCCAATTAAGACATAGCTGAGCGCCAGGCCTATAACAGCTGTTATCACCCCGGGCTTAGCCATCTGTTTTGTAGTGATCATACCAGTCCCGAAAGCCAGCGCATTCGGGGGAGTGCTGATAGGCAGCGACATCCCCATAGAACAGGCAATGGCTGTGACCAGGATGATCATGGTGCTTCCGCCTAACCCTGCCAGTGAACCGGCGGTTGTTCCCACCACAGCCATTAGCGGTAACAACAGGTTGGCCGTGGCGGTATTCGACATAAAATTCGCCATCAGGGCAGCGGTGACAGATGCTGCCCCGATAATCACCAGTGGTGACATCAGATCAAAATCGATCCGGCTGATCAGTCGGTTGGCCAGTCCGGTTTCATCCAGCGCCAGACCCAGGGCGATGCCTCCCGACACCAGCCAGAGTACATCCCAGCTGATGCTTCTCAGATCGGCTTTGGTGATAATCCCGCTCACAGAGAAAACGGTTACCGGGATCATGGCTACCACGTAGGAGTTCATTCCGTGGAGAAAATCCGTCAGCCACAGGAGTATGGTCAAAATAAATGTGGCATATACCACATAAGCCCTGCGATTCCGCATGAAATGCCCCTTCACTTCAAGTTTTAGCTTCCGTTGGCCCGAAGGAAATGAATAGATCAGAATGAGCCAGGCAATTCCCATCAGCACCACTACATAAGGTACGGCGAAAGACATCCATTTTCCGAAGCTGATATAATGATCACCGGTCAGGTATTTCAGGGCCACCGCATTGGGCGGAGTCCCGATCGGGGTGCCTATTCCCCCGATATTGGCGGCTACCGGTACGGACAGCAGCAGCCCGATTCGCCCCTTGTCTTCTTCTTTCATCATGGCCAGCACCGGCGTCAGGATAGACAGCATCATGGCGGTGGTGGCGGTATTACTCATAAACATGGAGAATACCGCGGTAATGATCATTACGCCCAGCATGACATACCTGGGATTGGAGCCGAACGGACTCAGAAGTACCCTCGCCAGGTTTACATCAAGCCGGTATTTGGTGGCAGCCATGGCCAGGAAGAAACCTCCCAGAAACAGGATGATGATCGGGGAGGCAAAGGTGTGTAGAATATTTTCGTAGGCAATCTGACTGCCGTACATTTCACTGTCCGATCGCAGAAATACCAGTGCCTTATCCGACAAAAGGATCAGTTCAAGGAGAATGATTGCCAGCGATGTCGCATAGATAGGAATCGGTTCGAGTATCCAGCTGAGTGCGGCGAACACAAAAATGGCGATCACCCGCTGTTCAATAATGGTGAGACCCGGAAGCGAATAAGCGCTGGCGGGTAGCACCAGTAAGATCAGCGGCACAAGAATGCAGATGATCAGTTTAATTTGTTTCATGGTTTGCCAGCCTTGCCTGGCTGTTTAACATTCTGATAGCCGGTCAGATACCCGGCTATCAGAATGTATGGTCAACTACAAAGCAACTCTCAAATATGCTCTGACAATGTATGATGAGTATCGATCAGTGGTCCGCCACTTATGATCGAGTCAGATGCCTGGGAAGCGAATTTTTCAAAATTCAGATGGAAGGAGTGGGCCAGCTGAATCGCTTTGCTCACATATTCTCCATGATCATCCCAGGTATTCATCGGATCCAGTATTTCCTGTGGTACATTCGGACAAGTCTTCGGCATGAACAGTCCGAATATCGGATGCTGATGGAATTCCACCTTCTCCAGTTCACGGTTAAGAATGGCGCTGATCATCGCCCGGGTGTTCTTCAGACTGATCCGGGAGCCTGTACCATACGGTCCGCCGCTCCAGCCGGTATTAATGAGCCAGACATTTACACCAGCTTCCTGCATTTTTTCGCTCAGCATCTCTGCATAAGCAGTCGGATGCAGCGGCATGAATGGTTCGCCAAAGCACGCCGAGAACGACGGAACGGGTTCATTGATTCCTGCCTCTGTTCCGGCCACCTTGGCGGTGTATCCTGAGATGAAATGGTAGGCAGCCTGTCCGGGGGTCAGTTTGGACACCGGTGGTAGGACGCCAAACGCATCACAGGTCAGGAAGAAAATATTAGTCGGATTTTTGGCGTACGACGGACTTTGAATATTCGCGATATGATCGATCGGATAGCTCACCCTCGTATTTTGGGTAACGCTGCTGTCTGCGAAATCCACTTTTCCGGTTCCTTCTTCCAGCACCACATTCTCCAGCAAAGCCCCCGGCCTGATGGCCCGGTAGATGTCCGGCTCTTTTTCCTCGGTAAGGTCGATGACCTTGGCGTAGCATCCTCCCTCAAAGTTGAAGATCGTATTCTCCATGGTCCAGCCATGTTCGTCATCTCCGATCAGCCTTCTGGACGGATCCGCCGACAGCGTGGTCTTTCCGGTGCCTGAAAGTCCAAAGAATATGGCAGTGTCGCCCTGCTCACCAACATTCGCCGAGCAGTGCATCGGGAGAATGTTCTTTTCCGTAGGCAGGATCAGGTTGAGTGCGGTAAAAATCCCTTTCTTCATCTCACCAGTATAGGCCGAGCCTGCTACCAGTGCAATCTTCCTGGTAAAATTCAGAATGGAAAAATTACCCTGGCGGAGTCCGACCGCCGCCGGATCCGGGGCTTCGTACCCGGGCGCACACAGCACCAGCCAGTCCTCCTCGAATTTATCCAGCTGATCCTCGCAGCACCGCAGGAACATGTTGCTGATAAACAGGTTGGACCAGGGGTATTCAGTGACGGTCCGTACATTCATCCGGTATTCCGGATCGGCGCAAACGTAGCCGTCACGTGCGTAAATTTCCTTGCCTGACAGGTAATTCACCACTTCTTCGTACAGCTTATTGAAATTCTCCGGGCTGATCGGTTTGTTGATCCGTCCCCACCAGATACGGTCCTTGGTATACCAGTCCTTCACAATAAAACGGTCCTGTGGTGAACGTCCGGTAAATTTTCCGGTACTGATCACCAGTGTACCGTTGTCCGTTTCGGTTCCCATGCCTTTGTCCACGGTAATTTGTTGCAGTTCCTCCGGGGGCAGGTTCCAGTGCACATTGGCATCCTGAATGCCATACTTCGTTAAATCATAATTGGTTTTTACAAGTTCCTGTACCATTGCTGTTCAGTTTATGTGGAAAGTTTCATACGTGCCATGGAGGGGTATGGCGCTGATTGTATGAGGATCAAATCCGATATCGTTTTTGATCTGTAACAAAATTAAATGTGAAAGAAACGGCAGGAACTGACCGGCGTCATGATCCCCATTGATTGTAATCAAGGTGATTGGTCAGGATTCCAAAAATTGATACAACCAGCTAACCCGCTTATTAAATGAAAGATGTGTATCTTCCATATTTTGTATGGTAACAATGGCCTGAGTCGTTGGTTAAGTCCTGAAAAAGCCATCAGGTATCAATCTACTATCTATGAAACAATCCTATAAACCCGCGAATTATAATTCAGCTTCTCCCTATTTTATCGTGAAGGACGCGGAGCACTTTGCTGAGCTGATGAACAAGATTTTTAATTCCGAAGTACTCCGGCGCTATGACCGGCCGGACGGCAGTATTATGCATGGCGAACTGATGATCGACGATTCGGTGATTATGTTTAGTGAGGCTACCGAAGAGTATCCGCCGGCCAGGGTGATCATGCATGTTTATGTGCCTGATGTGGATGCCACTTTCGAAAAGGCCATTAGTGCCGGGTGCGAAGTGGTGGAGCGTCCCAGGGAGCGGGAAGGTGATCCGGACCGCAGGGGGTCGTTTACAGATGCGGATGGAAACCACTGGTCGATCGGGACCCAGGTCAGTACTGATTTGCCAGGGAAAAATGAAGATGTATGAAATCAATGACGTGTAAACAGCTGGGCGGGGCTTGTGACGAAGTTTTTGAAGCGGAGAATTTTGAAGAAATGGCCCGGAAGAGCCAGCGCCATGCCCAGGAGATGCTGATTCAGGGTGATGAGGCCCACCGGAAAGCGATGCAGGAAATGCGTGTACTCATGCGCGACCAGGTCGCCATGCAACGATGGATGGATGAAAAGCGCAGGGAGTTTGAAGAGCTGCCGGATTCGGATTGAACATTACCGGGTGTCTCACTCCTTGATAAACCCAAAACATTTGTGCGTAATACTTCCTCGTACTTTACTAACTAATTTCTCTTCATCGGGTATTCGCTCAAAAACATAGATCTTCTCGGTAAAATCTTCATCCGGCAATATCATGGATTCCAGGTATTTCCAGCCATTGGAAGCCATATGGTTTAACGCATCCACCTCGCTGTTAAAAAGAACCCGCTTACCGTATTCATCAGTAATCCAGAAATTTTTCAACCCAGGCTCCACCTGTCCGTAGTTTGCCCTGACATATACCCGGGTATCAAGCCAGGGGCCGGGACCCGGGTTGAGATGAACGAATGTTACGGGCAGGTCATTAATATTTACACCTTCCACATATACCTGGGAGATGCAGGGGAGTGATGCGGACAACATAAGAAAGAAGGTGATAAGTATTAGACGGTTTCTCCGGAGACCTGGCGAATTCATGAGCGGTAGCGTTTGATTGATCAATTCAAAGCAAATTAAATGCCACCTGCGCAGGACTGGGAAATGGCACCTTCATAACACCAGAAGTTCTGATGAGTCGCGACCTGAGGCTTCAGATTTTCACTACCATTTTGCCTTTGTTTTTCCCTTCAAAGAGGTCCAGGAATGCCTGCGGAATATTCTCAAACCCCTCGACGATAGTTTCTTCATATGTCAGTTTTCCTTCCTGCAGCCAGCTGGCAAGCTGTTGAATGGCGACCGGGAATTTATCTTCATAATTCGACACGATAAAGCCCTGCATTAACGCACTGTTTCGAACCAGGAAAGGCTGAACGCTCAGCCCTTTAGGAAGAGATGTCTCGTTGTAAACCGAAATAGCCCCGCAGACGATGATCCGGGCAAATTTATTAATGGAGAATAAAATGGCATCTGAAATCTCGCCGCCCACATTATCAAAATAAATATCCACTCCGTCCGGGCAGGCTTCGGCGATTGCCTTCTTCATATTGCCAGTGGTTTTGTAGTTGATGCCCTCATCAAAAGCGAATTTGTCTTTCAATATGTCAATTTTCTCGTCGGTCCCCGCAATGCCAATAACCCGTAATCCAAGGATTTTGCCGATTTGTCCGACCACACTTCCCACGGCACCGGCGGCTCCGGAGACCACCATGGTCTCACCGGATTCCGGTTTACCGATTTCCATCAGGCCGGTGTAGGCTGTCAGCCCGGTAAGCCCGAGAATACCCAGGTAGGCGGAGAGCGGTGCCTGGTCAGGATCAACTTTTTGCAGTCCTTTGCCCGAATGGACCTGCTTCAGCTGCCATTTCATCAATCCTGAAACATGATCGCCTATGTTAAATTTTTCATTTTTTGATTCCACTACTTTCGCGACGCATCCCGAAACGATAGGCTTGTTGAGTTCGAACGGAGGAATGTAGGATTTGGCATCGCTCATTCTCCCGCGTAAATAGGGATCTACGGATACGTATTCCAGTTCGACCAGGATTTCACCCTCTTCGGGGCTTCCCGGTTCTTGCTCTGCAAATTTAAAGTCGGACTCTTCTGGCTTGCCTTCCGGTCGGTTGTTAAGGAGAATGGTATTGTTCATAGCAGCTGAATTACATTTATTGGTTAATCAAGGAACAGCGATAAAGACAGGATGTTCAACGCCATACATTTATATCCTCCGATAGTGGATGATGAATTATTATAGTATTTTATGCAGATGAAACGGATACTGCATTGGCTCCTCGTAACCAGTATGGCAGGAGGGTTGCTGACTGGCTGTTCGGACCGTCCTTCTACGGCGGACAGCAGCCAAAAGCGCCCCAATATCCTGCTGATCTCCGTCGATGACATGGGCTATTCTGACCTTGGTTGTTATGGCAGCGAGATCAATACGCCTAATATTGACCAGCTTGCCCGCAATGGCATGCGTTTCCGGAATTTCTACAATACAGCTAAGTGTTTTCCCTCCCGGGCTGCCTTACTGACCGGGGTCTATGCGCAGGATTGTGGCTATCATCAGACATTTACACATCCGATAAGGAATGCAGTCACCCTGGGTGAAGTGCTTCGGTCAACCGGGTACGGAACATACTGGTCGGGTAAGCACCACGGCCTGGAAAATCCATATGACCGTGGGTTTGACCGCTATTATGGGTTAAAGGATGGAGCCGCCAATCATTTTAATCCCGGCCTGCAACGGCCCGGCGAACCGGCACCGGCACGGAAACGTGCTGACAGGAGCTGGGCTATCGATGATTCGGTCATGAACCCATATACACCGCCTCAAAAGGATTTTTATTCTACCGATTATTACACCAATTACGCCTTGCAGTATCTGGATGAGAGTAAGGAACACGACAAACCATTTTTTATTTACCTCGCGTATACCGCGCCCCACGATCCACTCATGGCCTGGCCAGAGGATATCCGGAAATATGAAGGAAAATATACTGCTGGTTACGAAGAAATTCGGCAGGCCCGATATGAGAAGCAACTTGCCATGGGTCTGCTTGATGAAAGTCACACATTATCCAGGCCGGATTTTGTTCCGTGGGACAGCCTGAGCACTCGCGAGCAGGCATACGAAGCCAGGGTCATGGAGGTGTATGCCGCAATGATCGATCGGCTTGATCAGAATATCGGGCGTATCATGGAACGGCTGGATTCGTTGAATTATACAGAAAATACACTAATTCTGTTTGTATCCGATAATGGGGCTTCCCGCGAAGTTGTGCAGTTGAATGACGATGACGACAACGCACCGATCGGTAGTATGGCAAGATGGGTATCCCTTGGTGAAAACTGGGCGAATGTGTCCAATACACCATTCCGGTATTATAAGAATCACAGTTATGAAGGTGGTATCAATACACCGCTAATCGCCTCATGGCCCGGACATATCGCTCCTCATTCGTTCACCAGTTACCCGGGACACTTTATTGATGTGATGGCAACCCTGGTCGAAGTAGCCGGTTCTTCGTATCCGGAGAATTTTCGGGGTGAGGTGATAACCCCGTTGCGAGGTGAGAGCCTGGTGCCCGTATTTACGGCAAATGATCCTTCTGTGAACGGGCGTCAGAATCCGCTGTTCTGGGAGTGGCGTGGGAGCCAGGCAATGCGGTTGGGAAATTGGAAAATTGTACGGAATTCAAGAAATACGGATTGGCATTTGTATGATCTGGAGAATGATCCAACAGAAATCAATGACCTTTCGCGGGAGAATGACGCCATTATTCATCGGATGGACAGTATGTATCATGCCTGGTATACAAATTATTACTAGCACGGCGTCAAAGTTTTTTTGTGCGACCATTTGTTTTTATATTTACATCGCGCACGATTAAATCAATGTCGATATGAAAACGAATTTGTTTCAAAAGATAATGCAGGTGCTGCTCGGAGCATTCATGGTCATGGCAGGAATTGGTCATCTGACCTTTCAGCGTCAGGAATTCCAGGCACAGGTACCCAGGTGGCTTCCGGACAGTCCTGAGTTTATGGATTTTGTCGTGATATCTTCAGGGGTGGTGGAGATTGCGCTGGGACTGGCGATGATTTTTCTCTGGAAACACAAAGTAAAAGTGGGATTAGCCCTGGCAATCTTTTACGTCCTCATCTTTCCGGGAAACATTTCGCAATACACTAATGAGATCAGCGCATTCGGATTGGATACGGACCGGAAACGGCTGATTCGCCTGTTCTTTCAGCCTGTATTGATACTCTGGGCATTATGGTCGACGGGCGCATTGAAATATTTGATTAAACGAATTAAAGAAAACTAATTATGGATAACGGATCATTTTACGATATAGAAGCCGCCAGGTTGAACGGCGAAAAAGTTAGCCTGGAGGAATACCGGGGAAAAACCATCGTGGTGGTCAACACGGCAAGTCAGTGTGGACTAACCCCACAATACGAAGGGCTGGAAAAGTTGTATCAGAAGTACAAAGACCAGGGGTTCATGGTCCTTGGATTTCCGTGCAACCAGTTCGGGAAGCAGGAAAAAGGAAGCTCTTCCGAGATTGAAGAATTTTGCCAGGTGAATTATGGCGTGAGCTTTGACATGTTTGAAAAAATTGAGGTCAATGGAAAAAATGCTCATCCGGTTTTTAAGTTTTTAAAGTCAAGGCTTTCCGGTGGCTTGCTGGGCAGGGGTATCAAGTGGAATTTTACCAAATTCCTGGTGGACAAAAACGGAAGGCCAGTGAAGCGATACGCGCCGACCACCACCCCGGGGAAGCTGGAAAAGGATATTGAAAAAATCATCTGATCATGAAAGAGGAGGCACCTGAGCTCTACCTGGAGAATCAACTTTGTTTTCCGTTGTATGCAGCGTCCCGGCTTACGACAAAGATATATGCTCCCTACCTGGAAGAACTGGGGATTACCTATCCGCAATACCTGGTGATGCTAACGCTCTGGCAGCATGGTCATCAGCATGTAAAGGAGATCGGGGAGAGGCTGTACCTGGAATCAAACACGCTGACGCCATTGCTTAAGCGACTGGAGCAGAAAAAGCTTATCAGGCGGGTGCGTTCGAAAACTGATGAACGATCAGTCATGATATCCCTGACGCGTGCCGGCGATGCTTTGAAAGATGAGGCGAAGGAAATTCCGGGGAGGATAGTAGAATCATTTAATGACAGCAGTATCAACGAACAGGAGTTGAGCCGATTCCAGCGGACGTTGTTTAAACTACTGGTGATACTGAATAAGGAGGATTAATTTCCCGCAGATAAGTCCTGCAGCTCACGCTCAGACCCTTTAAGAGCATGGGCTTACGAAGGCAGTGTTATTCAGGTTTCATGTTAGTATTTTAAGTATTTTGCTGATAATTCCCCAGCGGCAAGTTACTACTCAACCCTTAAATCATGAAAATCTACCTGTTAAGTATTCTCCTGATCATTTCCACCTTGTCCTTCGGACAGTCCGGCGATTTCACCTACAAGCTGAAAGCCATTGACAGTGCCTTCCTGTCCTTTGCGGGGAATAATACGCCAGGGGCTGCCGTGGGCATTTACCAGGGCGGACAGCTGGTCTACAAGAAAGGCTTTGGTCTGGCCAACCTCGAATACGACATTCCAATTCAGCCTGGCACCGTTTTTCATGTGGCATCTATATCGAAGCAGTTCACCTCGTTTGCCATTCTCCTGCTGGAAAAAGAAGGCAAGCTGAGCATCGAGGATGATATTCGGGAATACGTGCCGGAGATCCATGATTTCGGCGAAACCATTACCATACGGCATTTGATGAGTCATACCAGCGGATTAAGGGATCAATGGAGCCTGCTCGCCATTGCCGGCTGGCGGCTTGATGATGTCATTACCAAAGAACAGATTTTTACGCTGCTGCAGGGACAGCGGGAATTGAATTTCAGTCCGGGAGACGAATACTTCTACAGCAATTCAGGGTATTTTTTGCTGGCAAGGATTGTCGAGCGTGTGTCAGGGATGGACTTTGATGACTACATGCAGGAGAATGTTTTCACGCCTTTGGGTATGCATGATACGCATGTTCATGATGATCACCAGATGATTGTGCCGGGAAGGGCGTATTCCTATTTCAGGGATGGAATAGGTTACAAGAAAAGTGTTCTGAGTTATGCAAACGACGGGGCGACAAGCCTGTTTACCACGGTGGAAGACCTTTCGCTGTGGATGAACAACATGTTTACCTATGAACTGGGTGGTGAAGAATTGATTAAGAAACTTTCTGCCAGGAGCCGGCTCAATTCGGGAGAATACATTGATTATGGGCTTGGTCAGTCGAACAGCCTGGTACGCGGACATCCCGCGGTAGGGCATGGAGGGTCGGATGCCGGATTCCGGACGATGATTGAATGGTACCCGGAAGACAGTTCAGGGTTTATACTTCTGTCAAATGCGGGAAATATGGATCAGGCCGCTCTTGGCAAAATCCGGGAAGTGCTGCTGGAGGAACGGGAGACCGCGGAGGAAAAGGCAAGACCGGAGGTGATCACCGTAAATCCGTCAGCATACAGCGACTATGCAGGTACCTATGGGCTGAACGCCCAGTTTAAAGTATCGCTGATCGCTACCGATCCCGCTTTTGTAATTGATACGCCCTTTGGAAAGTACCCGCTGGATGCGCATAGTCCGGATTACTATAGTGCCTATATTCGTGATGCCTGGATATTCCTTGAATTTGATAAAACGAAGCCTTATCTCCGGCTGAAATTGCCAGGAGAAACCCTGCGGCTGTACCGGCTGGACGGAACAAAAAAGCTGGAACTGAAGCAGATGGAGGCCTTTACCGGCACATATTATAATGAGGAAACAAAGACGTATTATGACGTGATTGTGGAGGATGGGAAGCTTTTCATGAAACATGCCCGGAGTGGAAAAGCGGAGATGCTGTATGTAGGCGGGTCCATTTTCGGTACGGACAAATGGTGGCTGGACCTGGTAAGATTTGAGAAAAAAGGAAACAAGGTGACAGGATTTCTTCTGGGGAACGGGCGGGTCCGGAACCTGCAGTTTGTAAAAACCTGAGATGTTCAGTTGGTTGTGAGAGGGGTAAACCAGCTTGCGTTCTAATAAAAATGATACAGCATTGTCCATATGAACCCACTATACCTGAACAGATTGACAGCAGTAATTATCATGGCAATGATGATTGGCTGCAGCGCGCAGCATGATACTGCGGCTGATGAGCGAGCCATACGGGAGATGAGTGATGCCAGGGCAAGGGCGTTTAACGAAGGGAATGCGGCAGCGATTGCTCAATATTTTTCCGATGATGCTATTCTGATGGCACCAGGGACACCACCGCTTAAGGGTCCTGAAGCCGTGGAGGCCTATTACCAGGAGATATTCGATGAGTTTGACGCTGAACTCACCAGTTATTATAACGAGGTACAGGTGTCTGGCGATCTGGCGTACGGCCGCGGCACAGCGGAGGTTCGGCTGATCCCGAAAAACGGGGACAGTGTGACTACTTCGGTCTCCAAATACCTCAATATTCTCCGGAAACAGGAAGACGGTAACTGGATTACCACGCACGACATCTGGAATGGGAATCAGTAGTCAATAATCACCTGCCGCTTCTGTCGGATCAACCCTGTTTTCCGGACCATGGATTGCTGAAATGATTTCAGGAAGCAAATTTTCCTACATATGCATGGAGGCCTTGATAAACAGTCCGAATATTCCTGCTCTAATGCGGATATTGCTGAAAAAAGAAAATGAAAAGGAACCTGTGGATTATTATTTTTGGATTTTCGGTAATCTTCCTGGCCGGAGCCTGCAGTGAAGACGATGAGCCGGATGTGCAGCGATACAGCATTAAAGTTACCAATATAACTAATGAGAATGCGGAGCTCTTTATTGCAGCGGGAGATGGGGAGTTTAAGAGCCGGGGTATTATCCCATCCGGTGAATTCCGTGAGTTTAACGATATGCAATTGAATGTAAATTATAAGCTTCGCGCATCGGCAGAAGGCAGTTCATCTACGGATTATTTTAACGAACAAGCTTTTCAAAACAGCAATCCGGATGTGCAGAGCCTGAATTTTGATATTTTTTAAGGTCTTTAAATCCTCTATTCATCAGCCTGGTTACTTCCTATTAGAGATTCAACACTGACAGATGATAAAATATCGCACATGTCAGGATTACTTAATAGCCGGTGATTAAATCAGGTCACTGGCTTCAATCACCTCTCCGGCGGGCAGTTCGCCGAGCATGATCCGGCCAATGCGAATTCTGATCAGGCGCAACGTTGGAAACCCAACCGAAGCGGTCATTTTCCGGACCTGACGGAATTTGCCTTCGGTCAGGGTGATGGCGATCCAGCTGGTCGGACCGTGCCGTTCGCTTCTGTTAAGAGGAGAATATTGGGCCACCGGAGGTATTTCATCAAGCATCCGGGCCTGACAGGGCAGGGTCGAATACGTTCCTTCCGGTAGAACAATTTCCACCCCGCCGGCAAGTTCCCGGACAGCTTCTTCGTTGATCAGGCCATCGACCTGAACGTAATACTCTTTTTCCACTTCTTTGCTGCGAACTTGTTCACTCACCTTTCCATCCGTAGTGAGCAGGAGAAGTCCTTCCGACTTTTCATCCAGCCTTCCGATGGGCATGGTGCCATCGGGAAATTCATACAAATCGCCCAGCAGCTTTTTATTTTTGCGCCGGGTCTGGTTGTTGATGAATTGGGATAAGTATCCCCTGGGCTTGTGAAGAATGAAGTGGCGGTGTGGGCTCATCCGGTAAAATTGGTGAGGGATAATGAGGATGGCAAATGGGAAATAAACCGGGGTGTAGTGGATTGGCTAAAGTCTGTTGTTTTGTTTATTTACTGTAAAGATAATTGTGCCGGAGTCAGTTGATATCATTGTTACGCATTTAGAATAGTTTATTAACTTTTCTACATTTACTCAGATAACAAATACTACACTTATTGAATTGAGATATCCAAGTATAATTTTCACCATGCTTTTGTTGATTGGATGTGACTCAGAACTAAGAATTAGCGGGGTTTGGTATGATGATTTTAAACAGAGAATTGAATTCACAAAAGATTCAGCCATTATGAAAGCAAATCTTGATGGTGATGATTACCAGATGCATATGATATGGTTGAACGATTCTTCATTTGAATTTCACTCAATCAATGATTCAGGTGAGCCGCTTATGGACACTATGACTGTAAGAAGAATCAGACATGATTCTATAGTTATCAAAGCATTTGATATCGATCATAATCCTATACCTTACCTGCAGTTGAGCCGTTATAAATAATTTCCAAGGCAACGATTGATCTATTGGGCCTTTACAATACAATTGATAAGAATTTCAATAAATCCACAGAAAATTAAAAAATGATTCCGAGTTCGAAGAATTTGTTCTCAAAAGCAAAATTGCTTCATATAAGCGTTTGAAAAAGGAACTGGAAGACGGCGGTCATATTTGACAGAATATATTATTTTGATTGGCCACTTAACGGAATGCCATTGAAAAAAATCTATTATTATTTTGAAACCGGGTTCAACAAGTTAGTTCACATGGGAAGTGTGATTGTTGGCGGATTGATTGTATTGGGAAGAATACTTTATTGGATTCCGAGTGCAATGATGCTGACTTTTTATTATGTCTTTGGCATAGCTTTTTGCGTCATATCAGCAATTCTGCTTATTTACTCATTTTTTAACAGAGATCTCAAATATAAAAAGTGGCAGGTTATACATATCGGAATACTTGTCCTTGTTTTGATGTCCTTATTCGCCATATCTCCGACATCAATAGTCATCTGTTGTGATCCTTATAATGCGTTTTCGAACTAATGTTTCGTAACAGGGCAAGATGTGTTTTTTGATTCAAAAAACGAAAATCGGCGCGACTGGATTTTATTCAATGTGTGCTGGAAGCAAGCCATGTTTTGGTAAGACCAAAACGCTTGATTCCGCTTAGGCGGAAGGACTATTCACTTCGTTCACAGTTACATAGGTATGCCATTATAAATTGATTTGTAATAAAGTTATATATACATTTAATTCAAGCAATAAGGACACTTATGGCTAGTACATAATGGGATTTTTTGGTTTCAATAAAAAAAGAAAACAGCCTAAAATCCGGATAACAGAAATGGATAGAATCTGGATCGAGGATAATTACAAATGGTTGATCCAGGTGTTTGGATATCCTACCAGACGCAGCAATCAGATCTTAATAAATGATAAATATTTTCCCAGAACTTTTTCAAGCAAAGAATTAAACATTCAATACCTTATTGACGACCTGTGTACTTTAACAGGGTTGGATTCCAGTTTAATTTCGTTTGAGTTACACCGAGATTTAAGAGATGTCTATGGAATGCCATACTCAATCGACGGCAAACCTTTTGAAACTGAAATTGAAATCGGTGAGCATGGTTATAGCATTCATATTGCTCAAAGCCTGACGAACCTTCCGAACCGGCTCATTTACAATCTTATCTATGAATTCATTAAAATCCGGCTGATTGAAAGTAAGTTGGAGTTTGACACAGGAGAGGATACTGGTTTATTTATCTTCATTGCCGGTATTTATTTTGGATTTGGGATACCGTTAGCTCAAAATTTGACCGAGACGGGCCGACAGGATGATGGGATTTGGGAAACGAAATGGAATTACATTTCTGATATGCCTTATGAAGTCATGGCGTTTGGGTTAGCTGCTTATTCCATCTTATTGGACCAGGAAGATCCGGAGTGGAAGAATGAATTGCCTAAAGAGCTGGTTAATCAATTCGATGCAGCGATCAATGCTCTCCGAGAAAGACCCTTATCATTATTCAATAAAGCTGAACTGGAGGCTGCTGATTTATTTCGGCAAGCCGATGAAGAATATGCCAATGGAAAATATGAATCAGCGATATCTACCCTCCAGAAAATCCTGTTTTTGACCGAAGATGAATTTTTGCGAGCTGATGTTCATAACAATATTGGATATTATCAGATTAGAAGCGGAGAATATGAAAAGAGTATAGCGAACTTTCAAAAGGCAATTCAATTAGACTCAAATTATGGATTTGCCTATGATAATTTGGGATATGCTTTAATTCTTACCGGTAAAATTGAGGAAGGCAAAGATCAGCTGGAAAAGGCGCTTCGTACTGAAAATAACGATGATACTTACACCTACAGAAATTTTGGCCTTTACTACCATGCTAAGAATGAACTAGAAATAGCAGAGGACAATTTTAAATTAGCCTTTAAATCCCAAACTGCTCCGGTTGATCTCCTGGAATATCATTATGCGGAATTGCTTTTTGCACAAGGAAGAACGGTGGAAGCAATGAAATACCTTGAAAAAGCGGTGAAGAAAGGTGAGCCGGAGGCCATTAAAATGTTTGAATCAATATATCAGAAACACAAGGAGTAAAAATCATGATAAAAAATTTCTGCAAATTTTCTGCTAATGGAATTTTTGCAAAAAATAAAGGTAGTCACAAATGATTGTAAATACCTGATAATCAATTGATTATAGTGTGATCCTGGAGGGACTTCCACCTGCGCTAAAGCTCTGGCGGATAGACTTCTCGTCCCTGCAAAAATAAAGACAATTAAAAAGCCCAATTAATGGGCTTTTTGAATTTAAGTGATCCTGCAGGGACTCGAACCCCGAACCTACTGCTTAGAAGGCCACTAAATACGTATTCTAATAGTCTTTAAAAATTTATAAAAAGCCATTTAAATCACTTAAAGGCACTTTTATTAAAATTAGGATATATTACAGTTCGTATAAAAACACTAATAATCTGCAATATTTCTGCAAATTTTCTGCAAATGAAACGGGTCTTTTTTGTATATTATCATGGCTAATTTGCCAGAATCCCACGGTTTTATTTATACCTGTTTCCTAGAAGGCATGAAAAATCTGCAAATTCATTCCGAAAGTAAGGCTACTTTGTATTTCGACACGCGTCGAAAACTGCTGAATGGTGCGTTTCCGATCAAATTAAGGCTATATCACAAAGGGGAGGAGCGTTCTGTACCTACTGCCTACTCATGTCATAAAGAGCACTGGATCTATGGAGATCTGACAAATCCGGAATACAAACGGTGCATCGAACGGGGAGAGCTCCGGTATGTCTCATCAACCTATCCGAATTCAAAAAGGTGCAACCATCAGCTCCAGCAAAAGCTGTTTTCAGCCAACCAGTTCCTGGAAGATAACGAAGGAGAATTAAGCCGGTTATCCGTCACTCAGGTCAAGGATTTACTCCGGGAATGGTGGATGGATCCAAACCGTGAATTTAAAAGAGTTGGTAAAAACAGTTCTACGATTCGGGAGGCTTTTGAAAAGAAAATAAAAGAGCTAACGAAATCGGAAGCATGGGGTAATAAGATATTGTATGAGAATGCCTTGTCTGTCATTACCCACTTTCTGAGAGAAGAACGTCTTTGTGATGACATGGAATTGTTGGAAATTGATAAAGGGTTCCTGATTGAACTGGAAGTCTTTTGCCGAAGCAGTAAAAGGGGGCGCAAGAGAAAGGGAAAAGCCAGAACCGGGATGACCTCAAATTCTATATCGATTGTCATGCGATCATTGCGCCATATTATAAATAGGACCATCGATGACCGAAAGGAGGTCATGCGACTGGATGACTATCCGTTCAGGACGTACAAGATTCCATCCAACAAGACGATTAAAAAAGCCATCCGTAAAGATGACCTTGACAAGCTACGTTTATTGCCCCTGGAAAAAAACAGTGAAGAATGGCATCACCGGAATTATTTCTTTTTTCTTTTCAATTGCCAGGGTATGAACCTGATTGATATGGCATTCCTGAAGAGGAAACAGATTGAGGATAAACGCCTGAGGTACACCCGCGCTAAAACCAGAGGCAAGACCGTTTTTGACATTCGACTGACTGCTGAAGCGATGACGATTCTGAAATGGTATGGCTACCAGGAGCAGGCACCGGAGGAACTGGTTTTTCCACTGATGAAAGATGTTTATGGAAACAATCCTTCAAAGATGATCTATGAGCGCTATAAACACCGGCTGGGGATGCATAACCGGATCATGAAAGATCTGGCCTTACGCGCAGGAATAGACACCCCAGTGACTTCGTATGTGGCCCGGCATACCTGGGCTTCGATTGGATTTGAAGAATTTGAATCCATCGACACAGTGGGTCAGGGACTGGGCCATCAAAGTGATCCGAAAGTGACTAAAGTTTACGCCCGGGATCTGAGAAAGAAACGGATGGATGAAGTTAATACCACCATCACCAGTTCACGAGTTACCTTACAGTCCAAATGACCTTGCTGGTGAAAAGAAAAAAAGGGCCACTGTCGGCCCTTTTGATCCATTTCTCACTATTCTAATCAATTTTATTTATTCTTATTTACAATTAATCTTCGTCGAAAGACACCTTCTTTATAAGGAATATGTATAAAGTAGCTTCCATCAGGTAGATTGGATATGTTTATTAAAGTCTTTGATTTTTCTAATGGATAATGACGTCTCATTACTGAAGATTCATCAAAAATAATTACCTCATTTACATTTATACTTGAATCAACCTCAATAATTATATTATCTACAGCTGGGTTAGGATAAATTGAGAGCAAATTTTGACACCGAGTATCAACATTCAAGAAAAATGCACTTCCAATTCCACAATCATTAATTGCTCTAACCCTGATGTAATTAAATGTTCCGCCGTTCAAAGGTGCGGCTGTAACATGAATAACTAGATCATCAGTAATAAATGTACTTTGAGAGCCACCTTCGACGGAGGTCCACCCTGTAGGCAATCTCCACTCATATTGAGAATAATTTTCATCAAAAATTGCTTCTACAAGATAATTTTGATATGGATCTAAACATAATGGGTCAGTTACGTTTACAATATCTATTCCTTCGGCTGCAGCTGGAGTGCCAATTTTAATTTCTTTACTAATTTCAACCGTATTACACGCTCCACCTATTGTCAAAGTAGCAGTTAATATTGCTAAACCCTTTCCTGAACTACTCGCGGTAACGGTGACTGTTCGTGTGCCTTGACCGTTGCTAATATTTAGCAGAGAGTTATTAACACTCCATACGACACCGCCATTTAATGGAGAATCAAGACTAATTTGTGTAGATTGTGAATTACAGAGATCATTTTGACCTACGAGTTCAATATTTTCTAAATTTAATAGGCATGCTTCATTTGAAGATATATAATTCTCTATTCTTATTTCAGAATTGTTTGAAAAGAAAAGGTCATTGTCCTTCTCTCCTTGGCACATTATAGATGCATTTACTGTTCCACAGTTAACGCCATCATTATGAATACCTCCTAAATTATGACCAATTTCATGAGCAGTAGTTTCAAATTGTTCTAACCTGTCACGAGTAAAGCCGTACGATAAATTTGGAGATGAACAAACTGAGCCGATTTCCAAAACTCTACCAGTTACCCCCGCTTCACCAAAACCTCTGCCAGTAAACAAATGAACCAGATCTCTATCGATGTTACCCCTATTATTTTCCCATTCGTCCTGAAGTTCTTCTACTAACTGAAGACTTCCAGCTCCAGTGGTTGGATCTCCTGCATAAGGATCATTCAGTACATTCCAAACATTTTGAAATACTATTTGGATGTCTAGATCATAAGTAGTTTCATAGACACCTTGAACCATATTAATTATGGCAATGATTTCATTATTGGCATTATTTCCATGACGTTCCCAAAATTCAAAATCTGCTTCCGTAGCAATCTCAAGAATTCTACAACCAGTAATTACAGTAAATTGTGGTTGGAGAAGGGAGCTCAACTTTTTAGCATTAATATATTCCAATTCTTGATTGTGATCCACTCCACATATGTTTTGGGCTTGGCTGATTAGATCCTTTTCATTGTAAGATAGAATCACATTACTATCTGTGATATCATCTAAATATTTATTTGCCTGATCGAGAAATAGATAGCCGTCATCGGTCTGAATCATTCCTTTCAATAAATTTTCAGAAATAGTAAGTCTTACTATGTTGGATGTATTTCTTACATAACCTGCATACGTGTTTACATTTCTCTCATCTTCATTTTATTAGGCAAGCGGTTGGTTGAAGAATGATATTGTTCCGATAGAATATTATTTTGATATAACACTAGAGGAATGATTTTATTTCCAATGTTCAAATCTATATGAACCTCTGACTTATTTCCTTGCAACGCTTGACGTAGTGAGATTAAATTTATTTCTAGTAAAAGATAATTTCGTAGATGATCTGATAAAGTGTTTGAGTTTTGAGATGGATATCGAATTTGTCCAAATTGTTTCACTTGAGCTATGCTTAAATTAATCGTGAATAACAGGATAATAGAAACTATAGTAATTTTTTTCATGAAATAGGAAATTATAAATAAAACAATATTTATATGATAATAAATAAATATTCTGTTATTTTCCAACTATAAACGAAGTAAAAGTGTCACTAATATCTAAACATGATAAAATGGTACGAATACAAACATTTATAAGCCTAGTATTAATATGCCTCCTGTTCACGCAGTGTGATGATGACGTGACTGTATGTGACTTCGACGGGAAGGGTGAAATCATTAATAATTCCAATGGAATACTTTTTTTGACAGATTCGCTTAACGGTATTAAGCTTGATCAGAAGTATTACTTTATCTTCAATAATCAATCCTTACCTTTGGAAATTTGTAATGTCCCAAAAGAAGGATTTAATTTTTATCTTAATCAGGATAGTGTTAAGGTTATTTTCAGCGGAACAAAAGAAGTATTACCTGAAACTGTGGATGCTGTTTCTGAAAGAATTGAAATTAATGATATCGACAAAAAGTAGTTTTCTGCACATTTGTTTTGTCTGTATCGAATTCAAAACAATTTTAATTTCAGACATTTATTTCATCTTTAAACGTCCTCCAGGTTGTGCAGTCCTTTGAGAAATAGCTTATTCGCCACGATCAGGGAAAATCGAAGATTATAAAGTTTCATTGTGATAAGGTGACATTTCCATCACCGGATGGAAATAAAGTATGAGACATTCAAAATTTACCTGCTTCACCTGCTACAATGGTAAGAATGTTCAATTTCAAGATTTGAAGGTCACTATTTGTAGTATATCACACATTGAACGTAATTGCTACAGATGCTTCAAAGTACTTATGTAGCAGCTGGAGTAACTGCTTTTTCAATTTATATTACGAAAATCTATCGCCATGAAATCAGCCTATCTTATAGTATACTTTTTATTAATTTCAAGCGGATTGATTGCCCAGGAAAGTAATCTATCCTCATGGAATCTGGACAGCGCAAAGCATCAGGCGAATCGATTTAACTCTGAATCGGAATGGGATACGCTCACTCTTCAAAAGGAAATTGCAAATTTATCTTCCAGCGCTCAAAGAGATTATCCACTTCGAAAAAGTCCTTTCCCGACTCCCAGATATAAATCACCTGGAAATGGAAATGGGGGTATAAATGATACCCTCAGCGGTAAAGCATTTTGTAGGGCACTATGCTATCGTGGGACGTGACATGTATACAGAATTCTTATTTGATAATGACACAGATAAGTATGTAACATATTTCACGATCATGGTCCTGGCAGATAGTGTTTCAGGAGAAGACCCTGTGCTTGCTACTTCCCGAAATGCTCCTTATTATTTATCCCAGGGGAGTTTAAATTCCACATCCAGGCACAGTGTTGATTGGGTCGCATTCCAATCACCCGATGGAAATGCATATGCAATAATTAATGCCCGGTTGTTTGACTTACGGGCTGGAAGGTTGATACTGGCATTTCCACAAAAGGATGGATCGATCAGGTTTTATCAAACTGATGCAACTTTAATGAATTCTGAAGAGAGAGCGTCATATATAAATGATCTGAAGACCGCTAATCAAGTATTAAATTTTGTGTTGAGATCAGGTAATATTTGATGCGACAATCTGAGAATCTCTGTACCTTAAAATAAGGTTGCATATGAAAAGAAAAAAATCTGATGCGGTGTCAAAGTCCATTCAATTTCGGGATTTTACATTTTTACAAGAATACCTTGCTACCTTACTACAATAATTCTTATCAACTGATAATCTGTAAATTACATGTAGCAGGTATTCATATTATATCCTTACTACACCCTGCTACTAAGACCAAATGGTAGCAAGGTAGCGCGCGCTACAATGCATTTTGAAAATAAAAAATAGGAATTGCTCACTTAGAATTTTAACAGTTCATTTAAATCAAATACCCGAAAGGCCCTTAATCACTCTAACATTATTTTACTAGCGAGAAGGAAAATGTTTCTTTAAGTACTTATTTATAGCAGCCCCATCAATTTTCGACTTTTCAGGGGAATTCAACTTTGTGGGTAATGTATCTATTAATTTTAAAATAGTTCCATGACCCATAACATGTATCAGCTCAGAAATAAGGAATTTAGATCCAACTTCAGCCTCAATCTTGTGTGGACAATACAAATAGCAATCAAAGTCTTTTCCAAGCAACAATTCCTTGTCATGGTAATACAATATTCCCTCAATGTTTATGGAACTCGATTGTTCTTCAGTGGTTAATAGCCTTTTCGATGATTTGTTGTTCTCACCTTCCAAGCCAAAAAAAATCGTTGGACGATAACCTGAAAAAGGGGGAGTACTTCTTCCTCCTTCCTCTTTCGAGTACAAATAGATACGAACGTGAAAAATTTTATTCATTGTTTTTTTAGAACTGAGAAAATCAAATATATCTTGGGCAAGATGTGTTTTTTGACTCAAAAAACGAAAATCGGCGCGACTGGATTTTATATAGTGCGGGCTGGAAGCAAGCCATGTTTTGGTAAGACCAAAACGCTTGTTTCCGCTGAGGCGGAAGGACTGTTCACTTCGTTCACAGTTACTTAATAATTATGTCCGTAAAACAGATTCTGCAATTGAATAACTGAATGAATTGGAGGCATTCCAAATAGCGGGATTAAGTCGTTAGTTTTCGCCGAAGCTGAAAACAATCATAAATCAGATAGAAAATCATCACAATCAACGCAGATGTAAGCAAATATAAATCCCGGGTCTTGCACCTATTAATTGCATCCGAACTCAAAATAATATCTTTATTTGAAGATAATTCGTAAACCTCAGATTTATTTGTTAAAGGCTTTTCTTTCCTAACATAATATCTGACGTGATCACCTTTTTTTAGATTCAGGAATTTCTCTTTGTCCGCCATGCGATAACTACATCCACTTAAAGAAAATTGGATTGAGGAATGAGTTGTGTAAAACACGAATTTACGTCGTTGTATATCACCACCATAAATCCTTTCTTCTGGAGGATTCCGGAGCTCTGCCTTAATCTCCGTCAAGTCGTTTATATGAATCGTGTTAATTGAAACTAATAATACCACAACACTTATAAGAAGCAGTACTATCCATGTAAGTCGTGCATATATTTTTCTAGACATTAAGTGAAAGAAATAATAAGATGCTCAAAAAGGACTTGTCTTAAATAATGAGGAATGAACCTTAAGTTAAATAATCTGGAATCGATTTTTGTAACCCCTGGTAAATTCAGTAAAAAATTTCTGCAAATTTTCTGCAAATGGAATATTTGCAAAAAAGAAAGGCAGTCACGAATCATTGAAACTGCCTGATAATCAACTGATTATAATGTGATCCTGCAGGGACTCGAACCCCGAACCTACTGCTTAGAAGGCAGTTGCTCTATCCAGTTGAGCTACAGGACCAGATTTTTATTTGATTACATATACCAGCAATGATGCTATATGTAATCATTGACGAATCCAGTTGCTCCCTGCCTGCCGGCAGGCAGGTATCCAGTTGAGCTACAGGACCAAAAAATACTTTCGATGTCAATTCAGCAAAACGTAGCGATGTTTCATGCTACCCTTAGCTGAAGGTAATTACACCCCCCAACCCCCCTCAAGGGGGGAGAGGAAATGAAAAACGCCCTTCAGGGCGTTAAATCAATCTCAGTTATGTCACCCATTTAGCGGACAGCGTCCGCCGAAGCAAAAAAGGAGTTGGCATTTGCCAACCCTGTTTTGCGAAGGCGGAGAGAGGGGGATTCGAACCCCCGGTACGTTTGCACGTACGGCAGTTTAGCAAACTGCTGGTTTCAGCCACTCACCCACCTCTCCGTGTAGGTTATTCCCTTCAGAAATGAACCACTTTTGATTCTTCCGAAAAGAGATTGCAAATATAGTTTAACAATTATGACTTCGCCAAAATACAGCTTAAAATTATCATTCGTCCGCCGCATTTTATTCTCCCGACAATGCCTACCTCCGCAATACTTTTTTCTTGAATTTGTAATAGCGTGTAATTCCGTAAACCGCCATTACAATCGCCAGGATCAGGAAAATTCCTGAAATGATATAAAAAACGGGGTGGGAATAAAATTTGAATACGAACGCACTCAGGCCGAGCAGGGCCATCGCTGACCGGTAATACGACATCAGGGTTCGCTCATTCGCCAGCTGTGTCCGGATAATCGCCAGCACATTGCGGCGGTCCGATGGCTTGAAATCTTCCATGACAGGTTCTTTTTAATGTTTCAGGGGTATGTCTTCCTGTTGGTATTTTATGCAAAAAACGGCAACTTACGGGTCTTAATCAAAACTTAAGTTACCACCAAACCATGAAGCATTCTCCCGCCTTACTTGTATTACTCCTTTTACCGCTGTTCTCGTACGGTCAGTCGGACAAGGAACTCACCGATCAAACGGTAAGCAAATCCACCATTGAGGGGCATATTTATTTCCTTGCGTCTGACGAACTGAAGGGCCGTCGGACTGGCAGTCCGGAAATAGATATCGCTGCCCGCTATATTTCTTCCTCATTCAGGCGTTATGGGGTGAAAGAAGTGCCGGGTGCGGATGGCTATTTTCAGCATATGGATATGGTGAATCTTTCTTATCCGTCCGAAATCACATTGAACGGGGGAGGGTCGTCTATTCCGGAGAATGAAATGCTGGTTATGTCGGGACAGGACGTTTCGGTGGATGCTGAGATGGTTTACCTGAAGTATGGTACGGAGAAAGATTTTAAAAAGAAAGACCTGGCAGGAAAGGTGGCCGTGGTGCTGGCGGGGACGGAAGATGATCAAAGTATGAACGCCGTTCAGTCGGCCATGGAAGGGAAAATGGAACGCGCCCGTGCTGCCGGTGCTGCCGGACTGATCCAGCTGACTTCCTTGCAGGATCAGCAGTGGTCACAGGTTGGACGTTACCTGAAGAGGGAACGCCTGGCGGATGCGCCGGATCCAAACGATTCGTTTTTTCATTTGTGGGTGAATGATCCGGAAGGCGCGCACACCGAAGCCATGTCCAAAGCCAAAAAAATGCCGGTGAAGCTTAACATCGGATCAAGGAATGCAGCCCCGTTTGCCATGAAGAATGTGGTCGGAATGGTCGAGGGGACAGATCCGGAACTGAAGGACGAATTTGTGGTCTATTCGGCGCATTATGATCACATCGGAATTGGCAAGCCCAATGCGGAAGCTGATTCGATCTATAACGGGGCCCGTGACAATGCGGTCGGGGTGGTTACCGTGATGAGCGCTGCGGAGAATATTGCTAAATACCCCACAAAACGTTCGGCACTTTTCATACTCTTTACCGCAGAGGAAATGGGACTGGTCGGAAGCCGCTATTATACCGAGCACCCGCTGATTCCGCTGGAAAAAACGGTTTTTGTATTCAACAGCGACAACGGCGGATACAATGATACCAGTATCGCCACGATTGTGGGCCTTGAACGCACTACCGAAATGGAGCATATCAAAACTGCCTGTGAGACGTACGGACTGGAAGCCATAGAGGACCCGGCTAAGGAGCAGGGGTTGTTTGATCGGTCCGACAATGTGAATTTTGCCCGGAAAGGGGTGCCGGCACCGACGTATTCGCTTGGATTCAGGGCCTTTGACGAAGAGATATTCAAGTATTACCACCAGGCCAGTGATAATCCGGATAACCTGGATTATGATTACCTGGAGAAGTTTTTTTCTTCCTATGTCCTCAGCTGCCGGCTGATTGCCAATGACCCGGAAAGACCGTTCTGGAAAGAAGGAGACAAGTATTATTCATCTGGAGAATCGCTGTATGGCGCAGGAGAATAATCCGGATAACGACATTCTTCCCGTCTGGATTATTATGGGAGTGACTGGTTGCGGCAAGACGACCATTGGGAAGCTGTGGGCGAATGAGCTCAGGATCCCGTTCTATGATGCCGATGATTTTCATCCCCGGGAGAATGTTGATAAAATGGCCTCCGGTACTGCGCTGACCGATGATGACCGGTTTCCCTGGCTCGAACAGCTGGGCGCGCTGATTATTATGATCTCCAGAAATAAAGGCGGTGTCCTGGCCTGCTCGGCATTAAACGAACTTTACAGAAACTACCTTCGCCCGGGCGGGCATCCGGTTCACTTCGTTTACCTCAAGGCAGACAAAGAGCTGATACATGAACGGCTGTCGAAAAGAAAAGGACATTTCATGCCCGATGTGCTGATCGATTCGCAGTTCGACACACTGGAAGAACCTAAAACAGGGATTACCATCGACGCGGCGAAATCAACCGATGAGATCCTGGAGATCCTTCGGGAACGATATCCGGGTTGACACAAACTGTCATCCCTGCCTCGCCGGCAGGCAGGTCGTGGACACGGCCACAGGGCGTGTAACCCGAGATCCAGCGGCTAGGGAGACGTACTCTTTAATCCTTTGATATTCCTGGCGTACTCTTCCGGCTTACCGGGGATCTGCCGATCCCAGACCCCCGTTTGGAGAGACAAGCACTCATTCAGGTTTACGGACGGGGGTGACAGTGAAGATGGATCCTTCCCACCATCGCCTTTTGAGGCATGACAATCAAATAATATTTCCTTAAATTTGCCGCATCAAACAACAATCCAATGAAGCATTTACTTTTATTACTTTCAATTGTCTTTTTAGCCGCCTGTCAGCCTTCCGCTGAGAACAAGGAAACAGCCGAAACTACTGAAGACGAGGTTAATTTTTATGGGGAGGAAATTTCCGTTGATAATCCTAAGAACCTGGAATGGCTGACATCCACTGTCGGTTCAGGTGATTCGATATTCGTAAAGGTATCGGGTGAGATCACTTCAACCTGTGCTATGAAAGGGTGCTGGATGAAGCTGAAAGGACCGGACGGAGATGTTCGTGTTGTTTTTAAAGATTACGAATTCTTCGTACCCACATCTGGTGTGGAAGGAAAAGAAGCGGTTTTGGAAGGATACGCCGTTCGTAAAGTAACAGATGTCGAAACCCTGCGTCACCTCGCAAAAGACGCCGGAAAATCCGATGAGGAAATTGCCCAAATCACAGAACCAAAAGAAGAACTGACCATTACCGCCAACGGGGTAGCGATCAGGTAATTGGCTGTCATCGGGGACATGACCCAAGTGGGTATAATTTGACATCACTGCCTCGCCGGCAGGCAGGTCGTGCACACGGCCGAAGATATACAGTCTGTCATCTCGTGGACACGACCGCAGGTCGTGTAACCCGAGATCCCGTGGCTACAGAGAAGTAATATTGAATCTTACCGGGATCTTCGATCCCAGACCCCCGTCTGGAAGTAGAAGTACTTGAATAAGAAAACGGACGGGGGTGACAGTGAAGATGGACTCCCAACAGTGGAACTATTTCCGGTTGTAGCGCGGACGACCATCTCAGACTATCTCATCAATAACTCAATCCTCATTCTCCTTTAACAAAAAGGCATAGGGCTCCATTTTGGGGATATACTGTAATATCACCATCGTAATCCCGAGATAGGGGATAGCGATGATCATGCCGACCACGCCCCACAGGCTGCCGCCAAGTACTACGGACAGAATCGTGATCAGCGGATGCAGGTCAACTTTTTTACCCACGATTTGCGGCGTGAGAATATAACTTTCTATAAACTGAATTACAGTGAATAATCCTATGACCATCAATGCTCCGGTTGTGTTGCCGGAAAGCAGGGCCGTAAACAAAGGTAAACCACCACCGATAATGTTTCCGATATAGGGAATGATGCTCAGCAAGGCTGCCAGGATTCCATAAAACACGCCAAATTGTATCCCGATCAGGGTAAGTCCGATCGAATAACAAACGGCCAGTATTCCAATCAGTATCACTTTTCCGCGCAGATACAGAAGTGCTGCATCTATAGATTCCTGAAGGATACCTGTGATCTTCTCACGTCGCTCCTCATGGAAAAGCTTGATAAAGAATTTCTTGAAGTGTCTTCTGTAATAGAGGAAAGCAAAAATATAAACGATGATCAGCATAAGATCTGCCATGGATGAGGAAATCCCCATAATTGTTCTCTGCAGGACGCTTTTAATACTGCTCAGCGAATTAGTCCGCATTTTTTCGACAAGTTCATCCTTGGAAAGGCCCAGCCGGTCAGCAGCTTTCTTAGTTACCTCATCAAAGGATTCAGAAGCCTGCTCTTTAAGTTCTGTGTATTGTTCACCGAACTGCTGCCCCTGATAAGCAACCAATCCGCCAATTCCTGCCAGAACGGCGATAAAGATCATCACACAAATAAGTGAACTCCATAGTCGGTCAAGTCCTTTATTCTCCAGCCATCTGCCTACTGGCAACAGGACAAAGGCAAGCAGTAAAGCCACAGACAGCGGTTTTAGAAATCCTCCGGCAAAATAGAGTCCGCCGAAGAATAATGTCAGAAATAAAAGGGCCAGAACGGCCCTTTTGAATATCTCTTTCGGCATGTCGCTATACTATCGTATGTGAAATTGCTTATACATGGCCACTACGATCATGTAAACCGCGTAGCATATCAGTCCGAATGCAATAGCACCTACCAACCAGGGTCCGCTGGACATTTGCTGGAGGAAGGAGAATGCTCCGGATGATCCCTGGATTTCTGAAGGATCATGCTGATTCGCTGCCTGGAAGAAGAAATAAGCGGTAATCGCAATAAGTACACCGCGGGAAATGAATCCCCAGGCACCTGCTTTACGGACGATATCACGGGCTTTGTCTACACCGACATTGAACCCACGGACATCTTCGTAATAATCTTTATTGGCAACTTTGACAAATTGATAGATCGCTTTGATTAAGAGTAATCCGGCGGCGATATAAATAAGCACAATTCCCCAGTCATTCGACATCATTTGTGCGAGCCAGCCTTTACTGTTTCCGCCACCTGAGCTGCTGCCGGTAACTTGTGTGATCGCATATACGGCAAGCGCCATATAGATAATACCACTAATAATAAAACCTGCTTTCAATGCCTTTCTTTTTCCTTCTGATTTCTGCTGAAGTCTTTCGGATTTACCAGCTGCCTGGATAAAACGGAAGAATGCGTAACAGGCCAGTCCGATGGCCATCAGGATGACCAGCACTTTTCCGAACGGCTGATTCTGAAGGAATTCAATAACCTGTAGTTTTCCGGCTTTCTGACCGCCCATGTTAAAAGCTGCCATAAGCGTCAGCACACCTGCGATGCCGTAGACGGTTCCTTTGGCGGCATGGCCTACCCGCGCCATTTTCTCTTTCCAGTCCGTGTACTCGAACTTGGCTTTGGCCTGGTGCGCACTTTGAGAGATAGAAGATGTATTCATAGCATAAATTTTCGTTGGTTATGCCATTTGAATATCGAATACCGTGCCTCGCCTCTGAAGGCCCTGGTCGGCGGATTATTAATAGGCTGAGTGGAAAAGGTTCCACACATTACGTTGACTTTGAGCCACCTGGTTACATTTTTAAGCTGTTTAGAATATATTGATGTTTAAACACCTTAATGTCAATACTATGCTTTCTTACCTTGTTTATGTTAGCCAGCGTAATTCGAAATGTACGCAACCTGAGATTGATAAGATCCTTCAAGCCTGCCAGCGGAATAACACGCACAATGATGCGACCGGCGTTCTTCTTTATTCGGACAAGCGGTTTGTCCAGTACCTGGAAGGCGACTACCAAAAGATTACAGCACTATATGATAAGATCAAGCTGGACGAACGACATAAAAATGTTCGTCTGGTACATATTGGAAATATTCAGGACCGTATTTTTCCGAGCTGGCAAATGGGAGCCAAAGAATTCAATGAAGACAATATAAACTTCTTGACGAATCTTAGTAAAGACGAATCAAAGCTCTTTGAAAACATTGTGGCTGGGAAAGAAACATCAGGCAACAACATTCCGGCTGTGATCAGTAAGTTTTTCTGATTATCCGACGGGGGTGACAGATACCCACCCGGCGTCATCCTGGGGCTGCGAAGCAGAACCCGGGATCCAGCACTCACCCGCCGTCATCCTGGGGCTGTGAAGCAGAACCCGGGATCCAGCAGCTACGGAGACGTACTCTTTAATCCTTTGATTTTCCTGGCGTACTCTTCCGGCTAACCGGGGATCTGCCGATCCCAGACCCCCGTTTGGAGAGACAAGCACTCGTTCAGGTTTGCGGACGGGGGTGACAGACTTTTTTACTCACGCGCACTGTATGCTCAATTCTCGAACCATTGATGGTCTTAGCGTCCACGCTCAGACCATCATTCTCTCTCTCTTTCTTTCTTTCACTATCTCACTCTCTTTCCCCCTCTGTTCTAATAATATTCCTCCGACGGCGGCTTTCCCCTCACCAGGCTGCCAGAAAGACTTCCCAGTCCTCCGGTGAGGCCTCCGAGCAGGGCGGTGATCAGGATAAGGATGGGCGGGTCCACGGTGAGAATGGCACCGACCCGGTCGGTCAGGATACTTGACGTTTCCGTATCAATGTAAAAGGCCATGGAGCCCCACAGGATGAAAATCGCAATAAATCCGATGAGAAAGCTGGACAGATAGGAGCTGCGGACAATCAGACTGGCAACGAATCCGGCAACGGCTACTCCCCAGAAGGGAACAATCAGGCTGGACAACCAGGCCAGTATCAGGATCAGGAGAAATTTAAGAAAGTGTTGCATGATCAGTCTGCGGTGAATTTTTGAGTGAATACTGTTTGATCGTTGCCGGGTCGCCGCATGAGTTCCAGTGGAATGTATTCTCCGTCACGCCACATGTCAATCATATTCTCATACAACGGACTACCCGGATTGCCTGATTGACCGCCCGGATAAATACCCCATGCCTGAGGCGGATCACTCAGCTGAACCACCATCCGCTGGGAAGGACCATGATTGCGTTTGGTTGAATTGATCGCGTCAGATTCTCCGTTAACCATCACATGATAGCGGCTGAATGGCGCCAGACTGCCTCCCAGGTCCGCCAGGTGTCTGACGTAGGTGTCCTTATAGTATCCCCAGTTATCATCCAATTCATCGCGGGCCGCCCAGTCGTCAAAACTGGCAATGGCCGAATCAAGCGCCGTAGAAATAAGTTCGGCACGGGTTTCCGTTCCTTCAAGCGAATTATTCTGAAGAAACACATGTGCCGTAGTATCCTTAAGGAACAACGTGGTGAAATAGCTTGTTGGGTAAGCGACGGGCACCTCCATCGCAATGAATTCATCCCAAAGCAACCGGTACACCTGGTCAAACCACATGTTAAAATAAACCGGGGCAACCTCTTCCACATCATAATGCATATCCCAGTCCGCCAGCTCGTCAAGCACCTCCTTTTTCCTTCCGGATACGTTGTTAACGCTGTCCATCGTCGCCAGGAAAAAGGGTAGCAGGTCCACCGCCTTCATGCCCAAAGACTGATTGTGCAGGTCCATCATATCCTTGACGGTAATGTTGGTCATGGTATCCAGCTGGTTATTGATCACCCGGTTCCGGTGGTACTCGTAGCGGGAGTCATACACCCAGTACGGATACTCCTGATCCACGGAATGCTGATTGGCCGAACTAACGTAGCCCCTGTCCGGATTATGCTGAAAGGGGCTCTGGTCTTTTGGAATGTAAGTGTTCCATTCGTTGGCAGGATTTTCACCTTCCATCAGGAATTTACCCTGGCCTTTCTGTTTCAACGGAAAATGACCCTGGTTCCAGATGGCAATATCGCCGTTCTTGGAGGCGAAAATGATATTTTGCGGCGGCGCATCCCAGTACTGTATGGCCTCAAGGTAATCATCGTAGTTTTTGCTTTGATTCAGGTCCAGGATCGTTTTAAGGACCATGGAAGCATCATGACCAATCCACCGAAGGGCGTAATTCTTTTTCGGATTTCCCGTTTGATATGATTCATCATAGACCACCGGCCCGTGAACCGTATGCCGGATCGTATCATAAAAAGTATCTTCCCCCCGGATCTCGAATTCTTCAACGGACAATTCAGCCTCTGTAATACTTCCGTTGTAGGCATAATTGATCCGGGCTTCATCAATAAATCTGATCTGGTACCAGTCCCGGTGGTCGCGCGGGCCGTTGGTAAATGCCCAGGCATTGGACTCGTTAAATCCGATCGTGATGCCCGGCTGACCGGCAAAGGTAAATCCAAGGACATTGTACCCCGGCGCTTTCAGCTGCATCAGGATCCAAAGAGAGGGGAGATTAAGTCCCAGGTGCGTGTCATTCGCCAGGATCGGATCGCCGGAGGCCGTTTTTCTGCCGGCAACTGCCCAGTTATTGCTGCCATTATCCGGATCCGGTTTTGGCATCCTGATATTGGTTTTGTCGGACACAAAGGTGATTGAATCTTCCGGTGATTCCAGCACATCAAAGTCCCAGCCATTATCGCTTCCGGTAGGAGCGACCGGCTGGATACCCTGCGGGTATTCCGGGAATAGAAAATCAAATTCCTCCTTGCCCAGCCAGGCCAGCGCATTCGTATTCTCCAGGTCCTCATCAAAGCCAGTGAGCTCGTCAATCATGTACTGGAGAATGAGTGCCGTTTTGTAAGCGGTCCATGCTTCGGGCTCATAGGCCAGGAGCTTGTATTCCACCGGCAGGTCGCTGTAGCTGAGCGAATTAATATAGGCGTTAACTCCTTCAGCGTAGGCCGTGATTAACGGTGCGGTTTCAGGATCCTGCATGTACTTTTCCATCGATTTGTCGGCGCCCAGGAGCATGCCCTTGCGCCGCTGCAGGCGATCAAAGTTCAGTCCGTTCGGACCAATGATCTCGGACACCCTTCCCGCGGCGGCATGTGTCTGGAATTCCATCTGCCACAACCGGTGCTGCGCTACCAGGTAGCCCTGGACACGCATCAGGTCGGGCACATTCTGCGCGAAGACATGGGGGATACCATATACATCATAGCTCACCGTCACGCTGTCGGCCAGTTCGGGGATATTCACCTCGCCGGAATAAGGATAATTTTCAGAGCTGGCATTCTGCCAGAAGCCATTAAACGGATCCAGGAATTTACCCAGCGGGGGCACCGGCGATCCGCCGATAACCCAGCGGTTGGAGAGGAAAACACACCACGCAATGGTGATCAGGAGGACAATGACGGTGCGCACTATTTTCATGGACTTTAAGATAGATGTTTTTGGAGAAAGGAGAAAGAGAAAAGGGGGGAGAGGGGGAAACAGAAGGAGAAGGAGAGGGAGTAAGGGAAGACAGAAGGAGAGGTAGAGGCAGAGGGATGCCCTCAGGATTGTCATCCTGGACGAGCGACAGCGAGATCCGGGATCCAGTAGCTATGAAAAAGTATCCTTCGTAATTTTAGAATAACTCCCTACTCTTTCAAATAACCGGGATCTTCGATCCCAGACCCCCGTTTGGAAGTAGACTCACTCGTTCACGTTACCGGACGGGGGTGACAGTTTATCAATGAGACCATACAATACGTCTTCGTAGCTGCTGGATCTCGGGTTACACGTCCTTCGGCCGTGTCCCCGACCTGCCTGCCGGCGAGCCAGGGATGACAGGCTTATTACCCTACCGCAACAAAGGCTTCGGCGAATTATTAGTGGTGATCTGGGGCAGGTCTTTATAAACACAGGTTTCGTCCACCTCGGTACCGTCGGGTAAAGTCCACCGGCCATTGAAAATCTCACTGTCAAGCCCGGTGCTCAGCAGGACCGGTTCGGTTTTAGTGAATGTCCCGGTTTTGCCTGTAACCAACCGCTTGATTTCCTGTGAATACCGCGAACCGTCGACCCCCCTGGCCCTAAAGACAATGTCTGTCAGCCTTACATCCGCCCCTGTATTATTCTCCCAGCTAAATGTGAAAGTCCGCGCTTCCTCAGCAGTTGTAAAAAAGGCGCTGAATCCTTCCACGTACCCGCCGGAGTGCAGGAGTCGTGCCTCAAGTACACCGCCGGCCCGGGTATTCTCCGCATCGAAAGTTGCCTGAAACAATTCTCCGTCTCCAATGACTGCCGCCGGTCCCGTCAGGGAAATTCCGGCCATATCATCACTGAAATCACCGGCTCCGGCACTGGTTAGGATCCTCTGGTTCCGGGAAAAGCTATTTCTGATTTCAATCAATTTCCCGGTGGCATATTCCGGGGTTGCCAGGTATTGCTCCGTGCTGTGTTCATCATACCCGGTAAGCGCCTGCCAGTTGGCAAAACTGACCCCTTCATTCATACGGGTGGAATTGAGGCCGTCCAGCATCGGACTGAACGCGGCCCCGCGTACCGCGCAGAAATACCTGTTGTGATCAATAATTCCCTTCTGATAAGGTGATTCTTCGGCGTCGAACGGCGCATACAAATAAAAATGGCGCTGGTCCCGGCCAAGGAGCAGCATGGTGTTTCCGGTAATTTTCAGGTTATCAGCCTGGTTGATGTTTCCCCGGTACTCATGGCGCACCTGGATATTATACCGGTTGTCCGCAAACAGGTTGTCCGTCACCTCCGAATTATCCGCTCCCACATTGATAAATGTGCCTGCATCGCAGGAAAAGACCCGGTTTTCCCGGACATACGCTTCACAGGCATTGTTATCAATGTAAATACCATAGGCAGGAGAATAAGGCGAATCCGCATAACGGGCCGATCCCATCGAATGATGGATCGTATTCCTCAGAAATTGGTTGTTCCTGCTCCAGCTTCCGCCGCAATAGATTCCACCCACATCTGCCGCCAGCTGGCCGAAATTACTGATCTCATTGTAGGAAACCATATTGTTCCTGCCGGAAATGGTCATTCCGTGGACCTGCGCCCGGGCGAAGGAATTTCGGGTAACCAGCAGTTGAGAATTTGCGGTACCTGTGTAATTATTAATGTGCAGAGCGTCGCCCAACCCGCTGACCCCGTAGGCCGAATTGCCCGGAAGCGGAGCATCCTGGAAGCCCGTATGCGATGTGGTTTCCAATGCATATCCTTCATTGCCGGAGAATGTGGACCGGAAGGGACGCATGGCAAAAATAGCACCGGCACCGAAATTGCAAAACCGGTTATCCTCCACCAGGTTATTCGCATTGAGCAGTTCGTCTGCACCCCCCAGCAGCGTGATCCCGTTCCGGTTGCAGTCGTTAAAGCTATTCTCCCGGATAACGCAGTCGTGGTAGATTCCCCGTATCTTCAGGCCGTCCTTTTTAAACTTGCTGAAGGTAATGCCCTCGACCAGGACGGTAATTTCGTCGGTCGGACTGGCCCCTATCTCGATCCCATAGTCGGCCATCACTCCTTCAATGGTCAGTGTTTCCGGATTTACCGGAGAATAGATATGCAGATAGCCGCCGGCCTTGTCCAGGGCCCAGTTGAAGGGTGCCGGATGATGTTCCGGCTGCAGGAAATCAGGATGGCCGAAGAACTGAAGTTTAAATGAAAGAGTCGGGTTCGGGGCAATCGGATCGGGCACACGCATCGTATCGATGGAAATGCGGGCAGTGCCGGATGCATTGGTAAAGCTGACCACCTCGGCCCTGAACGGGTTCCACACCTGGTAGGAGGATTCCACCTTGCAACCATTGTAGTAGCCGTCGGGCTTTTTACCGAAAAGATCGCGGCTTTCCATGATGGGTTTCCGGTATGAGTCAAAGGAGTACATGATGCTGTCGGTGGCCATATTGGCGAATTCCCCGTCGACATACAGCGCGATGACTTCTTCCGGGATACTGACGCGCCAGATATTATTGCCCTGGTGCCTGAAGCCGGTAATATGTTTTGCCCCGCTTAAAACGGCCTGCTCTCCATACCCCCGGATACGGTATATTCTCCCGGCCGGCAGCTGACCGATCTGTCCGTACCCCTCATCGAACTTCGGATGCTGATGGCCATTACCGGTGACCCAGAGCGCCACCGTATCTCCCTGTGATGAATTCTCCCGAATAGTCAGTGCGAGTTCATTGTTCCTGCCGAACGGATCTGTTTCCGTGCCTGATCCCGGGTTGGTCGCGGAGGCATCGAAATAGAGGTTGAGGGTTGCAGCTTTGTCAAACGGATTTGCAAGGTTGACTGTCGCATGCACCGCTTCAGAGGCAGCTGGGGATGACAGTTCAGTCAGACCCCCGTCTGACAGCAATAATCCAGCGAATATGAACAGGCAGCGCCACATAGCTGGCAAAAATAATAGATTGTCAGGCAAATGCACCAACTAATAACGCAATGACCCCAGCTCTTAGTCTTTGTCCTGGTCTTAGTCTTTGTCTTCGTCATAGTCTTACTCCAAAAAATCCATATCTTTACCCTGGATTTATGGAATCAATTCTAAAGCAGTATCCCGAACAATTTATTGAGAAAGCACGGGCCATCCGGGCACTCGTGTTTGATATCGACGGTGTGATGACCGACGGCGGTATTTTTCATTCCAATAAGGGGGATGAATTGAAACGGTTTTATGTGCGGGACGGACAGATCCTGACCCCTTTGCGGGAGAATGGATTTATCCTTGGAGCTATTACGGGGAGGCAGTCCGAGCTTGTGCGCATACGCATGGCTGAGCTGAAAGTGGATTTTTACCACCAGGGGGTGAAGAATAAGTATGCGATGATGGAGGATGTTAAACGGGAATATTCGCTCGACTGGCATGAGATCGCCTATGTCGGTGATGACCTGATCGACCTCGCCTGCCTGGAGAAATGCGGATTGGGGTTTATGCCCTCAGACTCGCCAGCTTACCTGCACCAGTACGCGGATATTATTACCCGGGCGCATAGCGGTCATGGCGTTGTCCGGGAGGCAGGGGATTACCTGCTGGCGGCGAAGGGACTGCTGGAGAAGACCATTATGAATTACAAAAACAGACGATGAACCGATTTGATAAACCTACCCAGGTGGGAGACAACTATAAAGCAGGCGGCGACCGGATGGTCCTGTTTGCCGGTCCCTGTGCTGCGGAAAGCCACAAGATCTGCCTGGAAACAGGTGCGCACGTAAAGGAATTATGTGCGGAGCTTGGAATTGATTATGTGTTCAAGGCGTCCTTTGACAAAGCCAACCGTACGTCTGCCGGGAGTTACCGGGGCAAAGGGATGGAAGAAGGACTGGAGATTTTGGAAACAGTAAAAAAGGCCCTGGACGTGCCGGTGGTAACGGATATACATGAATCGTACCAGGCAGCCATTGCCGCGGACGTGGTGGATGTATTGCAGATCCCTGCATTTTTATGCCGTCAGACGGATTTGCTGATCGCGGCAGCAGAAACCGGCAAGACAATAAAGATCAAGCGCGGCCAGTTCATGGCGCCGGAGGATATGAAATACGCGGTGGATAAAGTGAAAGAGGCAGGGAATGATAAGGTGTTGCTGACAGAGCGTGGGGCTTCTTTTGGGTATCACAATCTTGTGGTGGATATGCGGTCGCTTCCGGTAATGCGGCAATTTGCCCCGGTCATTTTTGATGTGACCCACAGCGTGCAGCAGCCAGGCGGAATGGGAGGGAAAAGCGGCGGACAGCGGCAGTTTGCCCCGTTCCTGGCGCGAGCGGCAGCAGGTGCAGGAGTGGACGGGTTTTTCATTGAAACGCATCCGGAACCGGCAAAAGCGCTCAGTGACGGTCCGAACATGATCCCGCTGAACGAGATGGAGGAATTCCTGAAAATGCTGCTGGAAGTATGGGCGGTTGGCAGGAAATATGTATAATCGCATACAAATTAATAAAGCTGAATGAAGAAGTTTTTCTACCTGGTCATTCTTCTGGGACTGATTGCGGGCTGTGTACCGAACAAGAAGCTGGTATATTTACAGGACGGAGATGAGCTGAAAAACCGGGATGATATTCCTATCAACGAAGTACTTCGTGCCCGTCAACTACAAATCGAGGAGTACGAAATACAGCCACTGGACGTACTTCAGATTCAGTTTCTGACCATCACAGATGAGGAGTTCGACTTTTTCACCAAGGCAATTTCCCGGGGTCGTAATAATAACAATGGGAACAGTAATAATAACGGTGGTGCCAATGGTGTCCTGGTGGACACCGAGGGCTATGTGGAATTCCCGGTAATCGGGAAAGTTTTACTTAGCGGACTTACCATTTTTGAAGCCCAGGCTAAGCTCCAGGAGTTGGGCAGCAGGTACCTGAAGGATGTGGTGGTACGGGTGCGTATGTTGAATTTTCGTTTTACGATTATGGGCGAAGTGGGTGTTGATCAGGTTGTAACTACCAGTAATACTCGAATTACCATGATGGAAGCTATCGGCATGACAGGAGGGGTAGCTGAATTGGCCGACCGAAGCAAGGTGAAAGTCATTCGCCAATACGGGGATGAAGTACGCGTCCATTACGTAAATTTGTTGGAAGAGGAATTTATCGAGTCGGAATTCTTTTACGTTCAACAGAATGATATCATTATCGTGCCACCGTTGAAGCAACGTACCTTCAGGCGTTATTTTGCCTCGAACCTCGGATTGCTGACAACCACAGTTTCCGCGGTGTTATTCCTAATAGCAGTCCTACCAAACTAATGGCAGCAGAACCACAATTTGATCAGTTTGATGCAGGCGAAGAGAAATCCGGTAATTCCGGAGTTTCAATTAACTATATGCGTGTCCTGGGCCGAGCCCGGAAATATTGGTTTTTGTTTCCCATTACCCTGTTACTTGGACTTGGTGTTGCCTATACATTGAATTATTACAGTACAGTAGAATGGACACTGAGAGCATCTCTGATTGTAAAGGAGAGCGAGGAATCCGCAGGGGCTCAATTTTTGTATAATAATGCACTGGTTAATCCGTACCGCAATTATTCAAATGAGCTCTATATTATGAGATCATATCCTTTATTGGAGAATGTGGTTAGAGAGCTAAATCTCATGGTATCTTTTATTAATGAAGGAGATATTAAATCCACCGAGCTGTACGATTTTCCACTGGAACTTGTAGTAATTGAAGATTCTATACCAAACAGAAGATTGCCGTGGGGGAGAAGGTTTTCATTTGAGCTGATCGATGAGGATCAGTATGAAATCGCGCCGATAAATGCCAATTCTGAAGAAACTTCAGATCCGGTCCGATTCACTATTGGTGATACAGTTAATTATAAAGATTATTACTTCTATACATATCGCAACCGGCATATCCCCAGGGCTGTTATAGGAAGGCAATTTCAGTTACAGTTTATTAATCCGTTTAATCTGGCCCGGCAGTATTCGGGTAAACTACAGGTAAACTGGGCGCAGCCCGGGTCTTCAGTAGTGGATGTATCCATCAGTGGAGAAAATCCTCAAAAGGAAGTGGATTTCCTGAATACATTTAAGAATAAATATGGGGAATCAGATTCCCGTAAAAAAAGTGAACGTGCAACACGTTCTGTCGAATTCCTCGAAAAACAATTGAATAAAATGTACGACTCTCTTCAATATTTTGAGAATGAAATTCTCGATTTTAAGAGAAGGAATATGCTGACAGAAGGGGGTGGTGAACAGAATAGGTTGTTCGAAGAGTTACGGCAATATGAGACACAGCAGGTGCAAATGGAATTGCAGGATAAATATTTTGCATACCTGACAGAATCTTTGGATTCGGAAGGTCTTGAAGGAGAAATAATTACACCTTCCAGTGTTGGACTCGCTGATCCGTTAATTTCACAATTGGTCACTGAACTGATTCAGATTAAATCAAGACTTATCATAGAAGGAGGCGATGAGGTGTTGGGTGAAAACCCGTTATACATAGATCAGAAAAAAGCATTGCCTCAATTACGTCAGGAAATTAAAGAAGCGATTGCTAATTATAAGGATGCCCAACAGATTACACGTGACTATGTTAAAGAGCAGATCGGAATCCTTGAAGCTGAATTAATGTCTTTGCCGGAAGTACAGCAGGAATTGGTGAATATTCGTCGAAACTATAACCTGCGAGAAAATCTTTATAATTTTCTGCAGCAAAAGAGAGCGGAAGCGGAGATCAGTGTGGCATCAACGCCATCTGATGTGATTTGGGTAAATGAGCCGTACCGGGCAAACCGAACCGTCAAACCCGACCCTCTGATCACTTATGCTGCGGCAATTGGTGGTGGGCTGCTGCTGCCATTCCTGATTTTTCTGGTTATGGAGTTGTTAAATGACCGTATTCAATCCAGGGAAGATATAGAGCGCATATCAAGCATACCAGTAATTGGTGGAATTGGTCATAATCAATTTCCTGAAAGTTTATTGGTTTACAACCATCCTCATTCTGCAGTATCCGAAGCTTTCAGGACTCTTCGTTCCAATCTTAATTTTTATACACACGGCAAGGACCATAAAGTGTTTTTGGTGACTTCATCTATTTCCGGAGAAGGGAAAAGCTTTACCACGGTTAATCTGGGGTCAGTATTGGCCATTTCAGGTAAGCGGACGCTAATTATTGGTGCGGATATGCGAAAGCCAAAATTATACGATGATTTTGGCTTGGAAAACAGACATGGTTTATCGGAAGTTTTATCTGGAATTCGTCCATTTAAAGATTGCGTCCAGTCCACCGGCAGGGATAATCTTGATTTGCTGAGTGGCGGACCTATCCCTCCAAACCCGAGTGAACTTCTGATGAGCGAGGAAATGGACAATTTGCTTATCAAGCTGAAGGATTTTTATGATTATGTCATAATAGACTCTCCTCCTGTAGCATTAGTGACCGATGCATTCGTCATGGCACGACATGTTGATCATAGTATCTTCCTGGTGCGGCAAAATGTTACGCCCAGAAAAGCTTTGTCGACCATTGAGGAAATGTATACAAATCGCTTAATCAAAAACGTGAGCATATTGTTCAATGATATTCGTAAGTCCGGCCCAGGTTATGGTTACGGGTATGGTTACGGGTATGGCTATGGTTACGGCTCGAAAAAGGGGTCACAGGGTTATTATAAGGAAGCTTAGAATCTGGATAAATGCAGAAAAAGAGAAGCGAGCGGATTGTTCATGTTTACACTCCTGATTCTGAAATAGTTAAACCTATTCAATTAGTAAAATTGATGTGGTCTGATATGCTTGATGGCCGTTTTCTTGCATGGAGGCTATTTATCCGAAATGTTAGATCTCAGTACAGGCAATCGGTTTTAGGCATTTTATGGGCATTCCTGCCACCTCTTGTGACGGCACTCGTATGGGTGTTTCTAAAGCAACAAAGCGTTTTTGCAGTTGCAGAAACTCCAGTTCCATATCCGGTTTTTGTTCTCACGGGAACAATTTTGTGGCAAGTTTTTCTTGATGGATTAAACATACCTCTTCGGGTGTTTACACAATCAAAGTCAATGTTAACCAAGATAAATTTTCCCAGGGAGGCATTGATTCTTGCGAGTATTTACGAAGTGATGTTCAACCTTCTGGTCAAATTTGTTTTATTAATAGGAATTTATGCTTGGTTTGCTGTTTTACCAACTGTTTATGTCCTATTTGGGATTCTAGGTGTGATAATGCTAGCCCTTTTAGGGACGTCTATTAGCTTGCTTCTTACTCCTCTTGCCTTGCTATATGGTGATATCAAGCGTGCAATTTTAATTTCTACTCAATTCTTGTTCTTTCTTACTCCGATTATTTACCCTGTCCCGAAGGAAGGTGCTGCAAAGATATTAGCACAGATAAATCCAATTGCACATTTACTTACGCCCTCTCGTGATTGGTTGACTACAGGCGATACATTAGCCGTAGATACATTTATGATTACTTCAGTATTTACATTGATTGCATTGATTTGTGGTATGATATTATATCGAATTGCTTTGCCTCATTTAGTAGAGCGAATGGGTAGTTGAAACATAATATTTATAAATGATTGATAATCGAAATAGTACTGATGCTCTACACGAAGAACAAGGCTCACAGGATACCTTGGTCAAAGTGAATGGTATATCAAAAAAGTTTTGTCGCAGTTTGAAAAGATCATTATGGTATGGTGTTAAGGATGTGTCCTCAGACCTTGTCGGAGGAAGAAAGCATGACGAATTACGAAAAGATGAATTTTGGGCTTTACGAAATGTTTCATTTGAATTAAAGCGAGGAGAATGCCTTGGATTAGTTGGCCATAATGGGGCCGGTAAGAGTACTTTACTTAAAATGCTTAATGGCTTAATAAAGCCGGATCAAGGTCGCATTGAAATGCATGGACGAATAGGGGCTTTAATTGAACTAGGAACAGGATTTAATCCTATTCTTTCCGGGCGTGAGAATATTTATAATAATGCAGCGGTTTTAGGGTTTAGCAAGGAGGAAGTGGATGCTAAATTTGATGAAATATTGGAATTTTCTGAAATCGGTGAGTTTATTGATTCTCCGGTTCAGAATTACAGTTCTGGTATGAAGGTTAGACTGGGCTTCGCGGTTGCTTCACAATTGGATCCGGACGTATTAATTATCGATGAGGTATTAGCTGTGGGTGATGTTGGTTTTAGGTCCAAATGCTATGAAAGGATTTCTGAATTACTAAATAATTGTTGTGTTATACTTGTAACTCACAGCATGCCTCAGATTTCAAAATTGTGCAACCGAGTTATTTTAATGCGAAAAGGCAATATTGTAGAGGTAGGTGAAACAGGAAAGATCATTGAAGCTTATTATGAGTTAAATGATGTGGTTGCAAACCAAAAAATAATATTTGATAAATTCATAAGATTTAATTCAATTCAACTTGAGAAAAATACATTAAGTTCTCGTGAAGAAGATTTTAAAATTGATTTAGAGGTAGTAAGTGAGATTAATTCCAATGAGATTGCGATTGACTTAGTTTTTATGAATAGAGAACTGACACCTATCGCCCAAATAAACTCTAAGTTTCTGAAACAAGAAATCAGTATTTCACAAGGTCTAAATAGATTATCAATAATTATTTCAGAATTAAATTTGAATGTTGGATTGTACAAGTTGTCTTGTAATATTTTCAATACATCAACAGGTCAGCAACTTATGTGGATACAGGATATTGCTGAAATAAAAGTGACGGGAGATTTTGTAGGACATTGTCCTTTTCTATTGCAAGGAACGATTAGTGAAATTGACACCTAAGAAAAAACTTACCAAGCCAATTTTCATAGTTGGTCATGCGCGCGGGGGATCAACTCTACTCGCACAACTTGTTGTTAAACATTCTCAGGTGGGCCCTAAACACCGTATAGCCCAATTAGAAACTGATTCAATAGAAAAATTTAAAAATCATATTGAGTTTTCTGAATTTTTAGAGCAAAAGAAAATCTGGTTTAAATATTTCAAAGGTGAAGAATGTTTCACTCATATGGGAAAAGAAATCTATCAAGAAAAGTTGCTTTTGGACACTGGCCAAATAAATACTTTAATTGACGAGTTAACTGAAAATTTCAAGGAACAACGCTTTATCTCTAAGGCACCAACCAATGTCTTCAGGCTTAACGTAATTAGGGAACTATTTCCAGACGCTAAAATCATAGTGATTCTTAGACGTGGAGAAGAAGTAGTGGCTTCATGGGGACAACGCTCGTACGGATTTGGTAAAAGAGTAAATTGGGGAAGTACGAAAATCGACAAACTTAGTTTTTACAAAGGGATTAATATCTTTTCAAGAAAATGGTATGAGGTTATTGAGGCTGTGGAAGATTTTAATAAATGTGATAATGTATTAACAATAAGTTATAATGGTTTGATGGATAAAACTTTTGAAACATTACAAAAAGTTTTTAGCTATCTCGAGCTTCCGATGGAAGATTATGTGTATGATATCAAGTTAAATCATGACAAATCAAAGTGGAAGAAAAAAATTCCATTTTTAATGCGTAATTACCTAAAATTGAAAGTCTTTAAGGGGAATAGGAGAATAAATCGATTAATAAATTAAAGAATTAAGAGTAGTGAAATTAAAGAATCGACTACAAAGAATATTTAGCAAGTTCGGTTATATGGTTGTGCGAACTAGTACAATCAAGTCGAATTCGTCGACTAGCAAGAATCTAGACAGGTTTAATTTGAATTCGGGAGAGCGTCAAGTAGCCACACAATTAGATGAAATACGAAATGACCATTTTGTGAGATATAAGATGGTTGCCGATTTCCTTGGTAAGCTTGGCAGCAGATCCGGAGAATTCCTTGGGGCCGATGTCTTTTGCGGTAACGGTTACGGCAGTTTTCTTATAGCAACTGAAACAAATGCACAAATTATTGGAATAGATGCTTCTAAGGATGCAATTGCACTAGCAAATGAATCTTACTCTACAAACAAGTCTTTTTTTTCAGTAAAGAGATTTCCATTTGAGTTACCCGTTAATGTTTTTGATTTTGTTGTCTCTTTTGAGACTATAGAGCACGTTAAGGAAGATAAAGAGTTGATTTATCAATTGGATAGAAGTTTGAAAAATGGCGGCTACTTATTTGTTTCAGTTCCTAACGAGGAAATTTGCTCTTATGAAAAGAATAACTATGAATTTCATATCAAACATTATTTTTTCGATGAAATAATTAATATGCTGGATTCTATTTCCCAGTATGAACTTATTACCTGGTACGGCAATGGTGCTTATGATTTTGCAGAAGGTGTATATCAGAAGCATCGCGATCCTTCACAAATGCTAATGAAAGAGAAGGAGGCCGATTCGCATATCATTTATGTCCTTCAGAAAATTGGAAAAAAATCAGAGTCAGAACAGTAATTTTTATTGGTTAAACGATCACGTTCAACTGTTATATGAAGAAATACATTCTAATTTATGCATATGGGCTTTTCAATGAATTAGAATCCAATTATTGGAATGAATTGATTTCTGAATTAAATGAAAAAGGATATGAGATATTCTTCCTGACATCGTGCATTCCAAAACATGATTTGATGGCTGATTGGTGGGTATTTCCAGAAAGGCTTGATGATGTGGAGTGTCCGTTGTTCACCACTAAAAATTCGAAAACATCTGATTTTGAAAATCAAGTTTTAAATAGAGAAAGGCAATGGTATAAATCGAATTCGCCCGACAGATTGAAAAAGTTGAGGTTTCTGCGTTCAATGTATCGATTGTTACTTGAAAATTTAAATCCCAATTTAGTCGTGTTGGCTAATGGTCAGCATGCAACGGAATTAATATTAAAGAAAGAAGTTGCAGAACTCAATATACCGCTCATATATTTTGAACGTGGTTGTCTTCCGAAATCCTGGCATTTTGATTTAAAGGGTATTACGGCCTCCTCAACAATTGCAAAGTCAAGTTTTGACTATGCTCAAAGTGCAAATCTTGATAAGGTTGAAAATTATTTTAAATTCTTTCGAAATCAATCAGAAACATGGTGGCATCAGCCAGAAAATCTTGACGCAAAACCGATTAGGGAAAAATTTGGCCTTAGTGATGATACTAAAATTGTATTATTCGCAAATCAGCTAGATAATGACACATCAAATTTGTTGCATTCACCAAATTTTTCATCGAATCTGGATGCTTTTAGATGGTTTGCTAATTCTATGACTGGAAGTATAGAAGATATTTTCTTTCTTGTGAAAAAGCACCCTATGTATAAAGGAGGTACAGATGATTTCACAAAAATTTTAGATGAATACGATCTTAATGGGAAGTGGGTTGATGATATACCATTGTTTGAATGTTTAAAACAATGTGATTATGTCGCTGCAGTAAATTCAACTTTGATCTTTGAAGCATTGATTTTCGAAAAACCTGTATTACAATTGGGTATGTCGATTCTAGATAATAAGCAAATTGTTTATCACATCGATAACCCGAAAAATATACAGTCGATTCATGATTGGTTAAGTAAAAAAGATTTTAAACAACGCTTGAGTCGTTATAAGCAATTTATGGCTTACATGATCGATCATGAACTGTCATTTTTTTTGAAGGAGAAGAATAAATTGAATCTAAAAGGTGAACAGCTTGCAGCGGATTTATTCCTAAGTCAAGTCAGAAATGATGAAAGGACAGGGAAATACCCTCTAAATTTCTTATTTGAATATCGAGCTTATCAAGATCTCAAATTAAAGAATTATTCTTTAAGTGCATTGTCGAAAATGCTTAAGAGAATTATAACGGAAATTGGAAGGAGGTCAAGAAAAAAAATCAGGATATGAACATCCTATTTATTTCACATGACGCTTATCCTGCAGGGGCACAAAAACTTTTGCTTCATCTCATAAGATGGATAAAGGAGAATAAGAAGGATATATTGTTTCATACTTTGCTGTTAGGGGAGGGACAACTTGTGGAAGAATTTGAAACAGTTTCTGACCGTACATATACATTACCAAGGAGAAAGAAACATTCCCGTTTCAGGTTTTTACCCCACGTTTCAATCAAAAAAGACTCAAAGAGTCTTGTGGAAGATCAACTTTTTAATGACCTGGAAGCAATCGGATATGATCTTGTTTATGCGAACTCAGTCGCATCCATGAAAATGTCGATCGAACTTAAGCAGAAACTGGATTGTCCATTAGTTTTACATGTACACGAATTGGAATCTGTAATAAAAGACAGAGTTCCGGATTTTGACATCCTGAGCCCACGTGTGGATTTATTCATTGCGGCATCTAACCTGGTTAAAGAGAATTTAGAAAAAAATCACCAAATCCCATCGAGCAGGATAAAGGTCATATACGAATTTTCCACAGCAAAAACATCAATAAACAGTCAAAAGGGACCTGATGATGAAATAATAATAGGAGGTTCAGGTAGTCTTAGCTACCGAAAAGGAATTGATATATTTATCCAGACCGCAATTTTATTCAAGAAGAGATTCCCTGTCCAAAAGGTTCTGTTTCGCTGGGTTGGCGGTGCGGGAAAGTCTTTGCGGGACGCACAGCAAGAGGTAGATAAGGCAGGTGTGTCTGATTTAATAGAAATAATTGAAATGGTCGATAATCCCATTGACCATTTTAACCGGTTTGATGTATTTTTAATGACTTCCAGAGAAGATCCTTTTCCATTGGTTTGCATTGAAGCGGGTCAACTGGGAAAACCAATTATATGCTTTAAAGGAGTTACAGGTACAGAAGAAATAGTAAAACAAGGAGGAGGCCATGTCGTCCCTTACCTGGATTTGATTGACTTGACTGACAGACTTCATGATTATGCCTCAGATCCTGGAAAAATTGCTAACGACGGAATCCATGCAAAAGAATTATTTTCTGAATTCACTCCGGATAAAATCTGTCCGCAGATAATTGAAGTTATAAATCAAGTAGTTGTTAAATGAGTATCAAACCTAACTTTTTAATAATCGGAGCAAATAAGGGAGGAACCACTTCACTCTTTCAGTATTTAACTGAACACCCTGATGTTTTTAAGCCAGAAATAAAGGAACCGATGTTTTTTAATTACTATAAAGAACAACAAGAAGATACGAATTTTAGGACCCAACGCGTAATTAGATCTATATCCTCCTACAAGGAGCTGTTTGAAGGCAGTGAGAATTTTAAAGCTGCCGGAGAGTCATCAACTTCCTACCTTGCAAACCCATGGGTTGCCGAGCATATCTACGATTACAATCCGGAAATGAAGTTGATTGCCATCTTACGAAACCCAATTCAAAGAGCTTATTCGAATTATCTAATGTATGTACGCTGGGGAGAGGAGAAAAGAAGCTTTTCAAAGGCTTTAAAGGAAGAACTTAAAGGTAAGGAACTACCCCAGGGTAAACAGTATATTGCGCTTGGTTATTATTATAATTCCCTCAAGACATATCAGGAAAAATTTGGTAAAAGCCAATTAAAGATTTTTATAAACGAGGACCTGAAAGACAATCCGGAAGAGACATTCAAATCAATTTGCGAATATTTGAAAATTGCGACAAACTTCACTCCAAATACTACAAAAAAGTACAACACTAATAATCGGGTGGAAACCAGACCTGTTCTTAAAGCTTTGAAGGCCGTTAACCGGAAGCTTTATATAACCAAGTATTTGCCAGACAACTTAAAAAAGAGAATTGCCACAAAACCATCGATGAAGAAAAAGGATAAGGAATTGTTATTGTCATTGTATGCCGATGAAATTGATAATTTACAATTATTCCTGAATCGAGACCTCAGCCATTGGAAAAAGTAAATAACAAACGAAATATACGCACCTTAGCATTTGTACTTCCCCAGTTTCATCCCACGCCTGAAAATGACCAGTGGTGGGGTAAGGGATTTACTGAATGGACTAATGTAACAAAAGCGAAACCACTGTTCAATGGGCACTTTCAGCCTAACTTACCTACAGACCTGGGATTTTACGACCTCAGACTGCCCCAGGCACGACGTGCACAGGCTGACTTGGCCAAAGAATATGGTATCCACGGGTTTTGTTACTACCATTACTGGTTCAATGGTAAACGACTGTTGGATGAGCCAATAGACGGAATGTTAGCTCAAAAAGATCTGAATATGCCTTTCATGCTCTGTTGGGCTAATGAAAACTGGACTAGGAGATGGGACGGGAAAGATAGCGACGTTTTAATGCATCAGGATTATTCGGAACAAGATGATGCTGAACATATTCGTTGGTTATGTACTCATGTTTTTTCGGACCCTCGGTATATTACAATTAACAAGTGTCCTGTTTTCGCGGTCTATGATGAAAGACATTTCCCTGATTTATCTGCGACAGCAAGGGTTTGGAGAAATATAGCAAAAGAAGAATTCGGATTTGATGACTTATATCTATGTCTTTTGGAAAGTTTTAATCGAACAGTAAATCCAGTCGATTTTGGTTTTGATGCTGCAATTGAATTTTCCCCTCATAAAATCATCAAGCATAAAATCAAAAAGACAAGGTTACAGAAATGGGGTTTAAAAAAGTGGTTTGACTTGCGGGACTATAAGCGCGGAATGATGGAATCTGTGAATAGAGTTTTACCCGATTATAAAGTGTATCGGTCTGTTACTCCGTCATGGGACAATACTCCAAGGAAGGGGGAAAGAGGATCAATTGCTATAGGGGACGACCCCAATGTTTACGAACAATGGATGAGAAATCTGGTTGAATCTTTCGAACCATATAGCGAAGATGAAAACCTCTTTTTCATAAATGCAATGAACGAATGGGCGGAAGGAAACCATCTTGAACCTTGTATAAAAAATGGTCATTCTTTCTTGGAGGCAACAAAAAGAGCCTTAAGCTAAATGCTGTATTGAGTTGGTATTAAATGAATAAAGAAGGATTGTTCGTTTCAGTTATAGTACCAAATTATAATCATTCGGAATTCCTGGAAAGTCGTTTGGATAGTATTTTTCGCCAAACATATCAGGACTATGAAATTATACTTCTTGATGATGCTTCTACAGATGGAAGCAGTCAACTGCTCTTAGAATATTCGGATCATTCGAAAGTAAGTCATATTGTTATAAACGAGCATAACTCCGGCTCTGCATTTAAACAATGGAAAAAAGGAGTGGAAAAGGCCAGAGGCCAGCTTATCTGGATCGCAGAATCAGATGACCTTGCCGTTCCGGAATTCCTATTAAATCATGTTAAGTTGCATTTAGCTCATCCAGGTTTAGCTTTGTCCTATTCGGACAGTGAGATTATTGGTGAAGATGGAGTCATTCTTTACAATTCCAGCAATCAGACCGATTTTCCAGGTAAGGATAAAATCGAGGATTCCGGGGTTTGTAAGGGAATTTCATTGATTTGTGAGAAGCTTATCTATTTGAATGTTATTCCTAATGCAAGTTCTGTTGTTTTTCGAAAAGACCTGTTTCCTTTGAATTCACAAGCGTTTACAATGCGTCATGCTGGCGATTGGTTGATTTGGACTTTGATCCTCAGGAACGGAATGGTAGGATTTATCAATAAAAAGTTAAACTTTTTCAGGCGTACGCAATCAAGTACACGGGTTCATAATACCTTAAAAAAGAAAAGAAGGAGAATAACAGAGGAATTAATAATTATAAATTCTCTGAAGAGTATTTGTGACAATGGTGCCATTAAAAGCAGACAAAAAGAATGTATTGACAGATGGGTGAAAATTCACCCTTTAAAGAATTCAATGGATTTGTTCATGCTACCTTCTGCGGCAGGGGTTTCCACATATGATATTCTTCGCCAGTTCCTGAAAAAGCACCTTTCAAAATAGTCCGTAATCCCTAACTTTGGGCGTTTAGACTTTAGTGAAGATTAGAGATAATGAGTAAGAGTACGCAGAATTTGAACCTCGCTATTGTTACAAAGCGAAAAGGACAGTATTCTGAGACCTTTATTAAACAGCATATTGAAAAGCTTCCTTTCAATATTCATCTGTATTATGGAGACGGGTACCCATTCAGGCACGATAAGGCGGGAATTCTAAATCGTGGATTGAAAAAAGTACTGTTTCGATTAATTGGTAAAATAACAGGCAACTCAATATTGGATTATGAAAAATCTTTAGAAAGTTCTCTGAAAAGAAACAAGGTTGATGTTGTACTGGCGGAATACGGACATTATGCGTCAAAAATTCTCCCCGTTATAAGACGCTCTGGAATTCCCCTTGTGGTTCATTTTCATGGCCATGATATGTATGCGACCAAACATTTAAAAAAGTATGATAATTACAAAGAACTTAATGAGGTAGCATCGAAAATCGTAGTTGTATCGAAAGATATGCTGAAAAAGGCTGAGTCTATAGGGATGTCTAAGGAAAAGCTTGTATATAATGTTTATGGCCCGGATGATATCTTTCACTATGTAAAGACTGATTTATCCCAACCTGCTTTTCTTGCAATTGGGAGGTTTGTCGCTAAGAAAGCACCGCAAAAAACCATTGTTGCGTTTTCTAAAGTGGTGGAAAGAGTACCGGAAGCCAGGTTGCATATGGTGGGATCTGGCGAATTATTGGATGAATGTAAAAGGCTTGTTGAAAAAAATAAAATTTCAAGTAACGTAACATTTCATGGGGTTCTCTCACCCGAAGAGATTAAGGGCTTGATGGGTAAAGTCCGGGCTTTCGTTCAACATTCTGTAGTAGCAGAAAATGGCGATAAGGAGGGCACACCTCTGGCAGTTCTGGAATCGCAGGCGGCGGGCCTTCCTGTGGTTGCCACCAGGCACGCTGGCATAGCAGACGTAGTTGATCATGAGCAGACTGGTTTTCTGGTAGATGAAAATGATATTGAAAGAATGGCCGAATTTATGACACGAATCGCTACTGATTATTCTCTGGCAGTCCGACTTGGTGAGAATGCCAAAAAGCGGATACTAAGTAATTTCACTCTTCAGCGCCACTTAGACAAATTAACTCAAACGATAAAAGATCAAGTGGCATCATGACAACATTTGATTTTAAGGTAAGTGTGATTGTGCCTGTTTATCAGGCAGAAAAGTATCTCGACCGTGCGCTTCAAAGTCTAATTTCCCTGGTCGAAGTGGGTGAGATAATTCTCATTGAGGATGGGTCCTCAGACAGAAGTCTTCGTTTATGTGAGGAATGGGAGTTAAGGGATCCTAAAATTCGTCTTTTTAAACACTTAAATAATGAAAATAAGGGTGCTGGACCCAGTAGAAATTTAGGGATTGAAAAAGCGACTTGTGATTTTATTTCATTTTTGGACGCTGATGATTATTACCTGCCAAACCGTTTTGAAAAATCGAAAGAACTTTTTGTAGACGGCACAATAGACGGGGTATATGAGGTTAACGGAAGTATGGCAGTAAATGAGAAGGGGCTGCGAATGGTAACCAAAAAGAAATCCGCTAAAACAGCTGTAAATGAGGTGAGTTTTAAACCGCTTCCCAAGGTCCCGTCCAAAAAGATATTTCAGAATTTTTTGTATCACCAGATGCCCTACTGGCACACGAATAGTATTACTCTCCGGCGAAGCAGCTTAGATAAATTTAACCTAAGGTTTGAAAATCTGCGCCTTCACCAGGACACTTTGCTATGGATTAAATGTGCCTACTATCTTAAGTTGATACCAGGAAATGTTGATCAACCAGTAGCCATTCGAACTTATCATGGGGCAAACCGCATTTCGAAGAGAAATTTTGAAAGTGGTAGTGTACTTGAAAAACACTTATTTGAATGGGCGCGAAATGAATCTATTTCTCTCCGTCAGAAACAAAAAATAGTTAAGCGGTATTCATACTATTATCCGGGACGAAAACACAAGGATTCTAATAATCTTCTAAAATACTCGGAATTAATTCGGATCAGAGCGTCACTTTTCGCGAGAATGCTCAGAAAATCAAAATTTAAAAATCCGCATGGAATGATCCTGGGAACCAACCAGGAAAATTATATTGATCCAATATACTCAGCGATCACCTCAAGATGTCAGGATTTGTCATTTGATATGCTTCTCCCGTTTGAAGCCAATTCCGCTCCCGGTGAAAAACCGTATCGCCAGATTCAAAGAGAAACACTACGAAAATCCATTGGCCCTATTTTTCTGCAGTTTTTCAGAAAGTATTTTTGGCTATATTCATTTTTTCAACTGTTAGAGGCAAATACTCCGCGTCAGTTCATCGGTTCAGTCCGATACTGGTTCCGGCTGGCTTCTCGAAAAGCGGTATATCATGATCACGATACCTTTCATTTTCATTTCATTAACTGGAAAAATTCACTTGATGTATTTTTTATTCCGGAGGATAAGGAAATAATACTTTCATTCTGGGGTTCTGACCTGATGCGGAATTTTGGAGTTGTTAATTTGCTTGTCGTCCAATATGCCTTGGAACGGGCTTCTGTTATTACGCTCCAATCACAGGAAATGAGGGAAATATTGCTCTCTAAGTTTGGAAGATATCTCAATTCCAAAACCAAAGTGATGAAGTTTATTCTTACAAAAAAGATTTTTACTGAAATAGACAACGTGGGGGAAATCGCTGCTTCAGAATATTTAATTTCTGTAGGGCATAATGCAAATCCTTTTAATAATCATCTTGAAATAGTTAAGTGTTTAAAAAAATTACCCGATTCAATAAAAGAAAAAATAAAACTAGTCTTTGTGTTCGGATATGGAATTGGTGAAAAAGACAACTGGATTGAATATAAAAGCCAGCTCGTAGAAATGCTGGACAGGTATCAGTTCAAATATTTATTTTATAATGATTACCTGAATGAAAAGGAAATTGCCAGATTAAGAAAGGAATCAGGAATTTTTGTTCATTTGCCAGCCAGCGATGCATTGAGCGCAGCGATTACTGAATGTTTTTACGCAGGTAATCTTGTGATTACGGGAAGCTGGTTACCATATGGGCCTTTTCGTCAGGCAGGATTAAAGTACGAACAAATTATTGATTTCAAAGACTTGCCCCGTACCCTTGAACGCGCCGTTACTAACTTTCAATTATTGAAGACTGATCTTCAGAAAAACCATGACAAGGTAACTTCACATTTTCTATCTGAAGATGTTGATCGAAATTGGATAGCTTTGTATAGCAAATACTGCCAGTAATCCTGTCATCAAATTTTATTGCGGTTTCTTTTATGAAAAAAACATTGAAGAATTTTCTTGTAAAGATTTTTCCCTACCATTTACAAGAAGTAGTCATTGTAATTGGAACAGGCAGGACGGGCACTGAATTTCTTGCAAAAATAATTGCCGATAATTATGCCTCGCAGATATTATCATATCATGAACCGGCACCTGATTTACTAAATCTATCAGTGGAAGAAAAGAAAAATAATTTAAGTGAAGCCGAGGTGATTAACAGGATTCGTGAATACAGAATCCGGTATTTGATGAAGGCATTTTTTACAAGGAAAGTATATTTCGAGTCAAACAACAATGTCTCATTTTTGCTGCCCTTCATCACTAAAGCATTTCCTAATATCAAATTAATCTATATGATTCGGAACCTGGATTCATTTCTTGTATCTGAAATGAATAAAAGGCACGGCAAGGATAAATTCCTGATTTATTCTGAAAGTGACAGACGTGAAAGAATTAGCCCTGCGTTGTTGAATCAAGAATATAACAATTGGCCCTCCGCAACCAGGGAGCGAAAAATAATATGGTATTGGACAGAATGTAATCGTGTGATTAATGGTTTTCTTCATAAGAATGCACCAGAATCATTGATCATCAAATTCGAAGAGCTTTTCGGCCAAAATGGAAAATCAGTATTATCCGCAATCCTTAAGTATATCGGTGTAAGGAATTATGAATCAGTTGATGATGCCATTTTTTCACAAAAGCATAATTCTTCAAAACATAAAGAGTTTAAAGGAACAAACGAATTGAACCCTGAATCACAGGAACTGGTGGATCAGAATCAACGAATGATAAACAAATTAATCTCCCAAATTAATTGAGGTGCTGAGATTGAAAGTGGTGAATCTTCAGACTTTATTAATCGCCAGGAATATTATGTATTCAGAGGTCATTTACAGACCATTTCATCAGACCAACCATGCAGCGCAACGCACACAGGGATTTAACTAAGAAAGGCCTTAAGTGGAGTCTGCTGAGTCAGGTATTCACCCAAATCACTACACTGGTGGTTGGTATTATCCTGGCACGTCTTCTCAGCCCTGAGGAATTTGGGCTGATCGGCATGGTTACAGTTATTACCGGATTTGCAACAGTAATCAATGATTTCGGGTTTGGATCAGCCCTCATTCAGAAAAAAGATATTACGGAAAATGATTTATCATCCGTTTTTTGGTTAAATCTAATCTTAAGCACATCGGTAGCTTTATTGGTTTGTGCCGCGGCTGTCCCTATAAGTCGCTTCTATGGAATTCCTTTATTGGAGAATATTACCTATGCCCTGAGCTTACCTTTTCTTTTTACCGGCTTAGGACTCGTACAGAAAAGCCAATTAGTAAAACGTCTTGACTTCAAGCGTCAGTTTCGAATAAATCTTACAGCTACCTTATTATCAAGTTTCATCGCCATTTATTTGGCTTATACCGATTGGGGTGTCTGGAGTTTAGTCTGGAAACAGGTAATTAATTCATTCGTCCTGATGCTTATGTACTGGTTAATAGGTAAATGGAAGCCAAATACAGTATTTCACAAGGAGACAATCAGGGAAATAATGAATTTCAGTTTACCATTATTCGGGACTAACGCACTGAATTACTGGACCCGCAATCTGGATAATCTGTTAATTGGAAAATTCATTGGTTCAGAAGCTCTGGGCTATTATGGCAGGGCGTATACCTTTATGCTGTTACCGGTACGTCAGGTCTCAGGTATCATTTCTAAGGTATTGTTTCCGTCTTTTTCCATGATTCAGGATGACGTACAATCCATTAAGAATATTTACCTAAAAGTAAGTCGGAATATCGCTTTATTAACCTTTCCGTTAATGTTTGGTCTCTCTGCGGTGGCAGAGCCTTTTGTATTAAGCCTGCTTGGTAATAAGTGGCAGGGAGTAATACCCGTACTTCAGATTCTGGCAGTGGTTGGTGCTACTCAATCCATCACCTCGCTTAATGGTAACATTTTTATGGCCCGTGGGCAAACGAAATTGTTATTTAAAATAGGCTTGATCTTTAAATCTATCGTAATCCTCTCAATTGTAATTGGATTGCAGTATGGTATAATCGGGGTTGCAATTGGCTATTCTCTGGCGAGTGTGGTTTTAATGTTTCCATTGTTTATTATTATGGGAAAACTGATTGATTTGAGGTTGAGTCAGATTTTATTTAATCTCAGTCCCTACTTCATTGCTGCATTTGTTATGGCAGGGTCCATTTATTCACTTGATTTCTATATCAAATCAGCAGTTCCCGGAAATCTGTTTAGATTAATTATTGAAGGTATATTAGGCATAATATTATACAGCTTTATCAATGTCATATTTAAAACTAAAGCATGGTTGGAAGCGAAGGACCTGATATTAAGACGTTAAATTGGTGAGCGTCCATGTTTATTTATCCCTGAGTGATCAAAACCATTAAAGAAAAGAAATATATAGTTCATGAATCCCATCCGCCTTTATTATATCATCGGCTACCCGCGAAGCGGCACAACACTCCTGGGCAATGTGATTGGCTCCATGCCGGAATACATACATGTCGGGGAAATCAGCCGGGTATGGAAGACCGGGGAAAAATCTGAAATTCCTGACCGCCGGTGTGGTTGTATCAAGATGATCCCTGAGTGTGATTTCTGGGTTCCTGTGATGCAGGAGTCATTCGAACAGGTGAAAAGCGAAACCGGTGAAGAAATAGATAATTTCCGCCTGGCCCGGATAAGGGACAGAATCATATATGAAAAGCCAGTAAATGATTCAGATAAGGAACTTTTTACCCTTTTCACTGGAATATTCTACCGGAAAATCCAAGAGCACAGCCATGCGGATCTGATTGTTGACAGCTCAAAAGACCTTAGCTATGCTAAATTTCTGGAATCGACAGGCTTATTTGATATTACGTATATCCATATCGTCCGCCATATTGGCGGAGTAGGCCTGTCCAGGCAAAAAAAACTAAAAAAGGAAACATCAGGTGGAAAGGTAAAGCTGAATTATAAATATTTTCTTTACGACCTGCTCAACTGGGTTTATATGAACCGCAAGATTTCAATTTTCGGGAAAGGTAAAAAGTATCATCGGATCAGTTATGATGAGTTTACCTTTCGACCAAAAGAGTTGCTAATGGATAAGCTTGATAATGACCTTTCGAAAATATTCGTTAACGACCACACATTTAGTTCAAGAAACCTTCACACGGTAATGGGAAACCGGAACCGGTTTAAAAAAGGTGAAATTGAAATCCGGAAGGACCGGAGATGGGAGAAGCAACTTAACGGCCGGGATAAGGCACTCGCAAATTTTTTCAATAAGTTTGCGTAGTTCCGGTTTTTAATGAGCGATTTCAACCTAACAATATCCATCATTATGCCTGCCTATAATCGGGCAAATGTCATCCAGGAAGCTATCCAGAGCGTGCTGGATCAACGGTATCAATCCTGGGAACTCATCATTGTGGACGATGGTTCGACCGATGATACCCAGGGTATAGTTAAACCCTTTCTGGAGGATAATCGCATCACGTACATCCTGCAGGAAAATTCCGGCGCGGCCCATGCCAGAAATACAGGTGTAGCCAATGCCAGTTCAGAATACATCACGTTCCTCGATAGCGACGACCTCGCCCATCCCGAATGGCTGTACACCCTGGCCGCGAATATCAACCCAGAACACCAGGTGGTTTGTTGTGCCATTAAACATGTCACACCCAACAGTGAAGAAATAAAGGTCCCGATCGACAAGGGGCCGGCATTTCATAATTTCGTCATGAAATTTACCAATGGCGGGTCCTATATTCTCCCAAAGGTGATTTTTGAAAAGGTCGGGGGCTTCGATCCTGACTTACGCGCCGGTCAGCACACGGAGCTGGGGATTCGGGTGGCGGATTATTGTTTTAAAAATGAACTCACTATAAAAAGCATCAATGATCCACTGGTCACTGTACGGCATACGCGTAATGATCATATCCGCACCAATGATGACAGTGTTTATGAGGGGGCAAAATACTTCATCAATAAGCATATCGACAATTTGCTCAGGGATAAGGAACTTTACTATAATTATCTGTCAGTAATGGTTGTACGGGGAACCCGCAAACCGTTCACCGAGGTGATAAATGCTTATACAAAATTATGGAAATTACGACCGCTTCACTGGCAGACGTATTTACGACTGTTTAAAGATGTCATGTTCAGAAGAATTCTTTAAGGATCAGATATGGTTGATTTTATAGTTATAGGGGCCATGAAATCCGGGACTTCGTCCATTCACAGAAACCTGATGAACCATCCGGAAGTTGGACTGAGCCATCGAAAGGAGATTAATTTTTTCTCCCATTATTTTCATCGCGGCTCGGACTGGTACCGTAAATTCCTGGTTCCGGAGAAAAAAATTACCGGTGAGTCTTCGCCAAATTATACGCGCTTCCACAAGTTTCCGGATACTGCGTCCAGGATGGCTCAAACTGTACCGGATGTGAAACTGATCTATATTGTCCGTGATCCTATCGACCGGATTGTATCGCATGTGCATCATAATTTGTACAGGGATCGGATCCAACTTAAAAACCTGGAAAGGAATGTGCTGTCCATGGATGATTACGTCCTGACCAGCAGTTATCATGCGCAAATTCAGCAATACCTTCAGTATTATTCCCTGGAGAATATTCTAATTCTTGATTTTGCGGATCTCCGGGATAATTTTGAGGACTTAATGAATGAAGTGACCGACTTCCTGGGTATCAGCAGATTTGATTTTATGAACTCCATGTCGGCATACAATACCTCTGAAAAGAAATACCTCATCAAATACCACGATGAAATCCACAAGTTAAAATCACCATTGATCAAAAAACTGTATCATTCATTTTTCTATATATTGAATATGAAAATCGACCGTCCCCGTTTTTCTGATCAGCTTAAACATGATTTGTTCCTCAGGCTCCAACCGGATATAAGTAAATTCAGGAAATTGATTAACCGGGAATTTCCTGCCTGGAAGACGTACAATGAACAGGAAACGAATAAGGATATGAATCAGATGCAATAAATTCATGAAACATATCATTATTCTATCATCAAAGTCTTCAGGTTCGACCGCACTGATCAAATTTATCCTGCGAATCAGTGGTGTTAACAGCTTTACCTTTGTTCAGCACCAGGAGCTGGAGTCCTTGTACTGGACTAAAGCTGCATCTGTGTTGAGACTTCCTCAGTCCCCCATGTACCGAAGTGTTGTCCCGTTTAACGAGGAACGGGCCTCCAATGACCTCCTGGAACTCGAAAAAAAGAACCTGGGTAAATCTGAGCATCGGGAAGAATGGTCTGAAGCAGGAATCTTTACACTTTATCGTGAAATTGCAGCATCCACGGGGGAGGAGTTCGTTGAAAAATCACCTCATCATCTTTACCAGGAATCAAGCCTCAATCTGATACGATCTTTTATGGCGCATTTTCCGGAAGATGATTACCTTGTGATCGGATTGGTCCGTCATCCAATGGATGTACTGTACAGCGCATGGAGCCGATGGCTTTATATTCCTGAGGAATTCGAAGAAGAGTGGATTCGGAGTTATGAAAACCTGAAAAAGGCCCGTGACTTGTTCGGTACTTCCTACAGGGAAATCCGGTACGAAGACCTGGGAGAGCCGGACTCATTATCATGGCTGTATGAATTCCTTGGCCAATCTGATCCGCACAATAATGAGGAGTTTTTCAGAAATAAATCAAAATGGGAGAAGGATTCATCCTTCGGTTATTCTCCCTCCGTGGAATTGCAAAGCCTGGCAAGCCATTACAAATATGAAATAAAGGAACGGTCATCTTCCCGGTTCTTATGGAATTTGAGCAAATTGAAAGCCCGTGGCATATATCGCCTCCGCAAAATATATAAATGGATGCGGAAGTAATGCAGATTTATGATGACCCCTGAAACCATACTGACCTATCACAAAATTCATGATACCGGCAATTTCGAACGACAGGTGCATTACCTGAAAAAGACATATCCTGATGCCTTGATCACGGTTGATGATGGGGACATCTCGTTTTATGAAAATGCATTTCCGCTACTTAAGGATTCCGGTCTACAGGTGATATTATTTATAATCACCGGTTTGATAGATTCTGAGAAACCTTTTTGGTGGGATGAGGTGTATTACCACCTGAAAGGAGACCGACCTGACGAAACGATCAGCAAGCTGAAATCTGTCCCAAACCAGGAACGGCTCCGCTTGCTCGAGACAATACGTAAAAATTCAGACAAGCCACCTTTGACCTGTCCGCAACTGACAAGTAATCAGCTACGGGAGATGCATGATGCGGGTATCATTATTGGCAATCATTCGCATACCCATCCGATGTTTGACCAGGTAACCGAAAAGGAAATGCAGGAAGAATTGGAAACCTCCAGACTATTCTTCGATCAGCTTGGATTTGGACGGTATGATCTGTTTGCCTACCCTAACGGAAATTTCAGCACGAAGAGTGAGAAAATACTGAAAAAGGAAGGTATTCAGCAGGCATTTCTTTTTGATCACCAGTTGAATCGTTCAGAAAACCCGCTTCGAATTTCACGGCTCAGCGTGAATGATGATACTCCAATGTGGAAATACCGTCTGATTCTCAGTGGGTGGCATTCAAGGCTTCTTCCTGTAATTAAAAAAGTACACTCGGCAATCAGATGAAGAAGACCTTAAAAGAACGCCTGGCGGCTCGTTTTCGGGGCAAGCAACCCATGCATAAACTGCTTTCGGCAACAGGATCAACCCTGAATCCGGATCAATGGGTTTTTATCGTTGGCTGCTATAATTCAGGCACAACACTCCTTCAGGACATTCTTTCCATTCATCCCGGAATTGGGATTATGAATGATGAAGGGGTTATGCTCACTGACTGCCTTCCGCGTCCGGAAGATTATGGCTGGAGGCGTATGTGGGTAAAGTGCGAAGAGAAGATGAAGGTAGATAATCCAGCCAGATCAGCTGCATTAATCAAAAAGCACTGGTCCCATTTTTATCCTGACCGTCCATTATTACTGGAAAAATCCATCAGCAATACCTCACGTATCCCTTTTTTTAAAGAATATTTTAAACCAGTTAAATTCATACACCTGGTAAGAAACGGCTATGCCGTGGCGGAAGGGATTTGCCGTAAAGCTCAGGTTATGGAAACTCATGTCTCCGAATTCGGTGAACATTACCCGATTGATCTGTGTGCTCAGCAATGGGTACGGTCCCTGGAGGTAGTACACGGAAATATGGATGAATCAATTCTGGAGGTAACCTATGAGGACCTGACGGAAAGGCCGGATGAAATTTTGGAGCAAATTTGCCATTTTCTTAACATTGATCTTCCGGACCGTAATGTAAGTGAACTTACATTTTCCATTCATGGTAAAACGAACGCCATTCTTAACATGAATGAAAAGAGCCTGAAAAGTTTAAGCCGGGAAGATGTTAAAAGAATTGACCAGGTTGCTGGGGAATGGCTGGACAGATACGGCTATCGATGAAGATATTGTTTGTACAGGATTCGTTGGGTACAGGAGGTGCGGAGCGATCCAACTCATTACTCTGGTATTACCTGCGGGAGCAAGGTCATAGTGTCCGTATTTTGGTGCTTGAACACCGGGAGGTTGGCATAGAGAAGGAAATCCTGGGCGCCGGCTTTGAGGTGGTATTTCTTACGTCATCTGGCTTTATCAATCAGTCCCGGGAAATTGCCAGTGAAATCCGCTCTTTTTCACCTGATCTTGTTCATTCGGTTCTCGTAAAGAGTACCCTCCGTTGCCGGGCGGCCAGGTTGCTGGTAACTTTCCGGAATGTGGAAAGTCTGGTCAATTGTACCTATGATCCGGTGAGACTGGAAGATGCAAAAATCTCCAGAAAAGCCTTCTATTTCTATAAATACCTTGAGAAGTACAGCCAGCGTTTTGTGGATAAGTTTATTGCTATAACTAATACGGTCAAAAAGCATTATGTTGACGTACTCGGAATTCCTGAAAATAAAATTGAAGTAATCTACAGGGGTCGGAAAGCAAATGTTTACCTGGACGAACGTGAAGCACTCAGGGAAAAATTATTCGGTGAATTGGGGTTGGAAGATGACCAGCTGCTCATTACCCATCTCGGACGTCAGGAGTTTCAGAAAGGGCACACCGTATTACTCAAAGCCATAAATTCGTTATCGCAAGAAATCAAGCGGAAAACATATTTCCTGATGCTGGGTCGGCAAGGTAATGCATCGCAGGCTATAGAGGAATATCTGTCCATGCATGCGTTGGAGAATGTTTCGTTTCCGGGACACCGTGATGATGTCTATCAGATTCTGGCAGCCTCTGATCTGTTTGTTTTCCCTTCTTATTATGAGGGATTGGGTGGGTCGCTGATTGAAGCGCAGGCGGCGGGCCTGCCGGTTGTTTGCAGTGATATAGGTGTGTTCAGGGAGATTGTGCTGATGGACCAAAATGCACTACTGTTTGAGCGGGGAAATTCTGACGAATTAGCACTCAGCCTGATCAGAATGATAGAGGATCCGCAAATGAGACGTACCTTCGGAATGGCAAGTCTGGATAATTTTAGTAAAAAATTCGAACTGGAGTCCATTCACAGGCAGATGGTCGAACAATATGCAATGATCATAAAATGAGGATATTACAATTGATCCACAAAAACCAGCGACGCGGGGCGGAAGTATTTACAGGAGAACTGACAAAACGGCTCAGGGAACAGGGTGGGATCAAAGTGGATGTTTGTTCTGTTTATGAAAGCAGTGGAAATGCGCTGGGGATGGAAATTGAATCCCTGAATGCACATCAAGGCTTGCTACCGGAACGGAAAGCGGTGAGGATACTCAGGGATAAATTGAAGGAATATGACATAGTACAGGCAAATTCGGGCGATACCTTGAAATATGCCGCATTCGCCAAACTCAGGTCTTCGCGCAAGATCCCTCTAGTATTCCGTAATGCCAGTACCGTCAGTAATTACCTTCGAAACCCGGTACAGCGAATATTCAATAATTTTTTGTACCGTCAGGTGGATGCAGTGGCTTCTGTTTCGGAGATGTCGAAGGCAGACCTAACCGGATTGTATCCGTTTCTTATTGACCGCACCAGGGTAATTCCGAATGGGGTTGATACTACACTTGAATATAATCCGCTAGGGGTTGAGAAGCGACCTTTTATTCTTCACGTGGGTGGTTTCACATTTGAAAAAGATCATGAAAGCGTGCTGGAGATTTTTATGCGCTTTCTGGAAAATTATCCTGATGCTGTCCTTTGGCTGGTGGGGGACGGACCCAGAAAAGAGCAGGTGATGACCTATGCCCGGAATCTGAACATATCTGCACAGGTTAAATTTGTCGGCTATATTGATAATCCAATGGATTATATTTCTTCTGCAGACATGCTGATCCTTCCCTCTAAAATCGAAGGAATGCCAGGTGTGATTCTGGAAGCTTTCTATTGTCAGATTCCGGTGGTCGCCTATGATGTAGGGGGTATCCCGGAAATTCTTGCCCCGGAAGCAGGATGGCTTATACCAAGAGGAAATCAGGAAGCTTTTGCTGGAGCGATGACCGAAGTTTTATCCAACCGGGATGTCACTAAGTTGAAAATAGCTAAAGCATTTGATTTGGTAAAAAGTAATTTTTCATTGGAGCAGATCACACACCAGTTTGTCGGTTTATATAGTACATTACATGGGAAAAATTAAAATTCTCCATATTATTAAATCCCTCGGCAGGGGTGGTGCTGAAACCCTTTTGCCGGAGTCGCTGAAACTTCACGACAAAGCGGCGTTCGAATTCCATTATATTTATTTTTTGCCCTGGAAGGATCAGATGGTTTCGGAAATCCAGGATGCGGGTGGAATCGTGACGTGTTTGGAAGCAAAGGATAATATTAAACTTATGCTGCAGGCAGGAAAGGTGATCCGGTATTGCAGGGAATACAAGATCGACCTGATTCATTGCCATCTGCCATGGGCTGGTTTTCTTGGCAGGTGGGTTCATAAGCGCACGGGAATCCCTGTTTTGTACACGGAGCACAACAAACAGGAGCGGTATCATCGTATTACTTATACGCTCAATAAATTCTCCTTTAATAAACAATCCCTGGCGATTGCGGTTTCCGATGATGTGAAAGAATCAATTATGCAGAATATCAGTCCGTCGATTCCGGTGCGCACTATTCTTAACGGGGTAAATACCGAATCGTACAAGCGTGATACTGACGCCGGACTTGATTTACGCAAAGAACTTAAAATAACGGAAAAGGCGCCTGTGATCGGGACCATCGCTGTTTTCCGATTTCAGAAGCGGCTGGTGGAATGGTTGAAAGTTTTTAAGGAAGTACATCAAACAAAGCCTGAAGTTCGGGGAGTTATTGTAGGAGATGGTCCGCTTAAAGAAGAGATCCTGGCCGAGCGGCAACGTTTGGGACTGGAGGAAGTGGTACACATGGCCGGTCTTCAGACAGAGGTAAGGCCTTATCTGTCGGCCATGGATATTTACATGATGACATCTTCCTTTGAGGGCTTGCCCATTGCCCTGCTCGAGGCGATGAGCATGGAATGTGCCATAGCTTCCACCCGTGCAGGTGGAATAGGGGAAGTTATCCGGAATGAACAGGAAGGTCTTCTGGCAAATGTTGATGAATGGATAAACCTTGTACCAGCTGTTACGTCTATGCTGGAGAATGAAGGACATTTGAAGGACCTGGCAAAGAATGCCCGTGAGCGAGTGGTTAAGTCATTCAGTATGAAGCGCATGGTAAATGACCTTGAATCAATCTATTACGAATTCTCGTCGGTGAAAAAGAAGGATTTCATATATTCGTGATTCGTAACGAAATTCAGTATAAATGCAGATCAGGCCAGCCGTACATGATGATATTCCCGAAATTCTCGCCTGCCTGAAGCGAAGTCTCGGGGAGGTTTCTTCTCCCAAGACATTTGATTACTGGTCCTGGAAACATATTGATAATCCATTTGGTGAATCGCCTGTTTTGCTGGCAGTTGACAAAGGAAAAGTGGTTGGTGTGAGAGCATTTATGCGCTGGAAATGGCGATGGAAGGGAAAGAATTACAGCGCGCTTCGGGCGGTGGATACGGCAACCGATCCCGATTACCAGGGACAGGGGATTTTCAAAAAACTTACGCTTTCCCTGGTTGATTCGTGTAGTAAAAATGGCGATGATTTTATTTTCAATACACCGAATAAGCAAAGTAAGCCGGGATACCTGAAGATGGGTTGGTCAGAAGTTGGGAAATTGCCCGTTCGCCTGAAAATACGGCGTCCCATCAATATGGCCAGGAATTATTTCGGCCGGGAAGTCGAATTGCCGGAAGTAGATCATGCCCTTCCCATTTTCAACCTGAAAACTGCACTCCGGAATTTTGATGACTCGATTGCCCGGTACCCGCGGCCAAGCGGTATTTATACCCTGAAGAATAAATCCTACCTTACCTGGCGTTATATCAATTGCCCGATCCTGCATTATTACGGATACCTCGAAGGTGAAGGGGAACAACAGGCGTTGCTGATCTTTTATCCCAAAAAGCAAAAGCTGGGGGTGGAATTACGCATATGTGAGATACAGGCGAATAATCCGTTGGCCCTGAATAAGCTCAGCCGCGCCCTGCGTATCATTGAGCGACGCTTCCGGCCGGATTACTGGTCGGTGGCCAACCTGGGGGATTCCGTACTTACCGAAGCCCTGAAAAGTGCCGGATTTGGCAAGCCAAGGAAAGTCGGACCAGTAGTAACCCTTCGCCCGCTGAAGGAGCATATTCCTTCTGACTGGTTTGATATAAACCCCTGGGATGCCACCCTGGGAGATCTGGAATTGTTCTGATGGTATACGGAATTATCATATTGATTATTACCGGGGGAATGTCCTTTGCCATCATTTCCCATTACGGGGCAAAATACAAGTATTTTGATGCCGGACTGATGAAGAAGGTGTACTTCATGCACGTCTTTCTAACAATTGTATATTACCTATACGCGCTTTTCAACAATTCGGACTCCCACTTTTATTATGAAAAAATCTTAATTGATTTCAGGGGACCCACCTGGATGGATTTCTATGGGACGAGTACTACCTTCATTGAATGGCTGGGCTACCCGTTTGTTCGGTTCCTGGGATTCAGTTATGAGGCGATCATGATCCTTTATTCCTTCTTCGGTTTTCTGGGATTCATTTATTTCTATCTATTCTTCAAAGAGAATGTAAAATTCAAACATAAGTTATTCGGATTTGACCTGCTTACCCTGATCCTGTTGCTGCCTAACCTTCATTTCTGGAGTGCTTCGCTTGGTAAGGGTTCGGTTATTTTTCTGGGGATAGGATTATTCTTTTTTGGCCTGAAAAGGCCGACCGAAAGATGGGTGGAGATCCTGATAAGTTCACTCCTGATCTACCATATCCGTCCGCATATCATGTTTGTTATCCTGGCTTCTGCACTTATCGGTTTCACATTCTCAAATAAAGGAATCAGCACGGCGACACGAGTGGCCATGATCATGGTAGGATTAGTCAGCTTTGCATTCATTTATCAGGATGTATTGAGCATGGTTGGTATAGAAGAAGGGGAGGAGATCTCCCAGGGGCTGGATCTGACGCATCGCGCCACGGAACTTACTAAAGCAACATCCGGGGTAGATATTACTAATTACAGCTTGCCGTTTCAATTATTTACCTTCCTTTTCAGACCGTTATTTGTGGATGCGCCCGGGATGCTGGGCTTGATCGTTTCTTTTGAAAATGTATTTTACCTGATCGTTGCTATCCGGATTTTCACACCAAAGGGAATCCGATTTCTGATTCAGGGCAACTTCCTGGTAAAGACTGCGTTTTTCAGTTTTTTAACGGTTTCCATAGCCCTGGCCCAGATTGCAGGAAACCTGGGTATCGCCATTCGACAAAAAAGCCAGGTAATGCCGCTGTTCCTTTTCGTAATTCTTGTTTACATGGATCAGGGTAAAATGAAGGAATACCTTCAACGAAAGAGAAGAAAGCAACAAATGAAAAAACTCGCGGATCAACTCGAAACTACGGCTTGATCTTCGCTATCCCGTTCTTAACCTCGTTATTATGCAATTGAATGTTGCGTGAGTTAGAAGCACCAATCAAATACATGGTCCGGCTTTTCTGTCCGATCATTTGATTGTTTTCCGCAAAGAACCCATCAATCTTTCTTAGTTTCCAGATCTCACCCTGCGGATTTCCGTGAGCTTTGCTGGTAACATTGTTGTTAAAATAATAGGGTCCCTGGAAATTTGGGTTTTTATGATTTCCCAGGTAAATATTTGCCGGACAATCCAGTGTGTTATTCTCCACGTAAATATTGGATACAATTCCTTTGCCACTTGCCGCGGCAATCCATTTCAGGCGTTTTGAGCCAAAATGATTATCCTTAATTACCACACTATCAATCCTGTTTTTCGGGTTATTGCATTCCAGGTCGATGTGGGCACGTCGTATCTGATTAAACTCATTGCCGGTAATCAGAATATTCGAGCCATCGGAAACTCCAATTCCCTGTCGTCCGTTCTTCGAAATGAAACAATTCATGACCTGAATATTTGAACTTCCTTTACCTATATACACTCCGTCGCCATAAATATTGCTTAGCCGGGAAGATTCCACTGAAACATTTCTCGAATTTAATATTTCGATCGCGTGCTGTGCTTCAAGTTCGCCTACATAGGCTTCGAGGCTTGTTCCTCCGTTGGTATGCGGACCAACCAGCGTCAGGTTTGTTATGGTAACGCCTTCACTGTTCCGGATACTTATATGGGAACGGTTTCTTGGCCAGTCCTTTTCATTTCGGACATGGGACTCAGCGTTCTTTCCGGTAGTTCTGGAGATAAATACAGTGCCGTTGAAATCGAACTGGATATTCTTCTTATTCACAATCAACAAGGTGGTTTCCTGAACCAGGGTATCGGCATCGAACACGACCCTGGAATTATCTGGTATGGAACGAACAAACGCACCGAGGTCTGATCCGTCGTACCGTATTTCTTTCTGCTGGGCCAAAAGAATTGCGGGGGCCAACACAACTAAGAGAGTGACTATCAACTTGTTCATAATATTAAATCTACTGATGATTTCATAAGCATTCAACAATAATGCCGTGATTTATTTGTTATGCCAACTAAACAGATTATTTAATGGATTAATTAGATCCCAGTATTTATAAAAATTGAACCATGTGCCTATCTTTACCGCTGAATGCGACCCCAATTTATCATATCCCTAGACTTCGAACTCCACTGGGGAGGAAGTGAAAAATGGGACCTGGAATCACTCAAGCCTTATTTTCAGCAGACCCGCCAGGCCATTCCTGAAATGCTCCGGCTTTTTTCTGAATATGAGACCCACGTGACGTGGGCAACGGTAGGATTTCTGTTTCATGCTACAAGGGCGGAGCTGTTTGAGGGGATGCCGGAGTTACTTCCAACTTACAAAGAACCAATCGCTGCCTACGATTACTTGAAAACATCCGGGATTGGTAAGGATGAGGCTGAGGATCCTTTTCATTTTGCTCCGAGTCTGATCAAACTTATCCTGATGACCCCTGGCCAGGAACTCGCCACTCACAGCTATAGCCATTATTACTGCAATGAAGAAGGCCAAACCCCTGAACAGTTCAGGGCCGACTTGAGGGCAGCACAAAAAGTGGCGCGAGAGAAGTATGATATCACCTTGAAATCACTTGTATTTCCACGTAATCAGTTTAATGAAGAATATCTTCGTGTTTGCCGCGAGGAAGGAATTACTTCTGTCCGCTCCAACCCAAAGGACTGGTTCTGGCATATTGAAAGTACTCAGGGAGAGTCGCGCTGGAAGCGGCTTGTACGGGGTGCTGATGCCTTCCTTCCTATAGGAAAACGGAGCAGCTTCAGTCCTGCCGAAATTCATAGTGACCTGCCAATTCTGATCCCGGCCAGCCGTCTCCTGCGTCCTTATACCTCACGCGAATCCGGGCTTAATAATTATAAGCTCAGGCGGATCTTCAATGAAATGGAAGAGGCAGCCCGAACCGGAGAGGTCTATCACCTGTGGTGGCACCCCCATAACTTCGGGAATGAGACAAACAAGAACCTGGAAGACCTTGAAAAGATCCTGGTGCATTATCAGAAATTGAAAGCACAATATGGTATGGAAAGCGTTACCATGACCGAATTCACTGATAAACTGGTTCATGAAGAAGCCTAAGCTGGTCCGTATTACCACCGTGCCCATTTCACTCAACCTGCTTATTCGCGGTCAGATGGCGTTTATGCAGGAGAAAGGGTTTGATGTGTATACAGCCAGCGCAGACGGACCGGAAATAGCGGAGCTGACCAGCCGGGAAAAAGTGCCTCACAAGATCGTGAAGATGACCCGAAAAATCACACCGGCAGCAGATGCACGGGCGCTGTGGTCGTTGGTTCATTGGTTTCGTTCGCTCAAGCCGGACATAGTTCATTCTCACACCCCCAAGGCCGGACTGCTGGCTATGACTGCGGCACGGATAGCAGGTGTTCCCCATCGCCTGCATACGGTTGCCGGGATGCCGCTAATGGAAGCATCCGGGGCAAAGCGGGCATTGCTGGAGAAAGCTGAAAGTATGACCTATGCCTGTTCCACCCGCATATACCCCAATTCACATAACCTGAAGAAATTTATTGAAGAAAATTTTGGTATGAATAATGCCAAAATGAAGGTGCTCGGGGCAGGTAGTTCCAATGGCATTGACACAGATTATTTCTCGAAGACAGATGTCATCACCCGGGAGGCCAGAGAAATCAGAAAAAACTATAATATTCCGGAAGATGATATTGTTTTCACTTTTGTCGGTAGAATTGTCCGCGATAAAGGGATCAATGAACTCGTTGCGGCCTTCAGGAATATCTCACAGGAAAATGAGAATGTGCGGCTGATGCTGGTCGGACCGTTCGAAGATCACCTGGATCCGGTTAGCGATGAAACGAGAAACGAGATAAAAAGTAATTCTTCAATCATCACCACCGGCTTTCAGTCAGACATTCGGCCTTTTCTGGCTGCATCCGATATTTTTGTTTTTCCCTCTTATCGCGAAGGCTTTCCCAACGTAGTATTGCAGGCTTCGTGCATGGAACTCTGTTGTATAGTTTCAGATATCAATGGATGTAATGAGATCGTTCAGAACGGGGAAAACGGGATCATCGTTTCACCGAAAAATACTGTTCAGCTTCAAGAGGTTATGGATCGTCTTGCGGAGGATGCTGATTTTAGGAAGGTGTGCGGACAGGAAGCAAGAAAACGAGTGGTGGAGAACTACCGGCAGGATGTGTTATGGGAAAATATTTACCAGGAATACGCGTCATTACTTTGATTTACAGATCCATTATAAAGCCCATTGCAGATATCGTGATGGCTTCTATAGCCCTCCTCATTCTTTCGCCTGTCTGGTTGGTTATCCTGATTATGCTTGGAGTTGCCAATCGCGGCAAACCATTCTTCATTCAGGCCCGCCCTGGTAAAAATGGAAAGATATTTAAGGTAATCAAGTTCCGAACCATGACGGATGACAGGGATGAAACAGGAAAGCACCTCCCGGACGAAAAGCGGCTCACTGCCGTAGGGGCCTTTGTTCGTAAAACTTCACTTGACGAAATACCCCAGCTGTTCAATGTAGTGACAGGAAACATGTCGGTTGTCGGGCCAAGACCACTCCTGGTTGAATATCTTGCGCTTTATTCTCCTAAGCAAGCCCGGCGTCATGAAGTAAGGCCAGGGATCACGGGTTGGGCCCAGGTTAATGGTCGAAATGCGATTTCCTGGGAAGAAAAATTTCGGCATGATGTCTGGTATGTTGACCACCTGTCTTTCTGGCTCGATATTAAAATCCTGTTCATGACTGTTGTGAAGGTATTCAAGAGTGAAGGAATAACCAGTGGCACATCGGTTACTATGGAGAAATTTAAAGGGGTTAATTCCAGTATAGAAAGAGAATGATCCTTAACTTCAGTAATATAATATCTGCAAGATGAAGAAATTCTTAAATAAGGTTATTCCTAATCAGGTGCTGAATAAAATAAGGGCGATCCGAACTGGTGGGAAATATGTTGATCCTTCAGAATACAAAGGAAACAATGTTTGTTGTCCAATATGCGGTTCGGAATATAGTGAATTTGCTCCCTACGGCGTAAAAAATCGAAGGAATGCCAGATGCCATAATTGCAAATCTATGGAGAGGCACAGGCTTCTCTATTTGTATTTAAAGAATAAATTGAATCTTTTACAATCAACTAGTCAAGTTGATTTGCTGCATTTTGCTCCGGAAAAGGTGTTCTATAATCTTTTCTCCGTGCAGTCAAATATTAATTATACACCTTGTGATTTAAACCCTGATTTATATGATTTTGATGGTCCCGTTGAAGTTCAAAAAGTTGACATTACAAAAATTCCTTTTGAGAATGATTGGTTCGATTTGATTTTATGTAATCACGTTCTTGAACATATACCCGATGACAGGAAGGCGATGAAAGAGTTATTCAGAGTGATGAAAAAGGGCGGCCATGGGATTTTTCAGGTACCAATTAAATACGAATTAAAAGAAACATATGAAGATTGGTCAATTACTTCTGAGCCCGAGCGTGAAAAAGCTTTTGGGCAAAAAGACCATGTTCGCTGGTATGGAAGCGATTATCCCGAAAGATTATCCTCAGTCGGATTTACTGTTGATGAAGATGAATATGTGAAAACGCTTGATCAGCAAATAGTAAAACGATACGCCCTCAGCCCTTATGAAATAATATATCATTGTATCAAACCCTGATATAACTGATCTGAAAAATGGAATTAAACAGTCTAATTTATTAGATTGTCAATAATGGATCGATTTTGGAAATATTCTTTTTCATTATGTCTGTTGGTAACTACTTTACATACATACGCTCAGTTCTCTTTGCTTAAAGAGATCAATCCGGATAGCAATCAAGGTATCTACTTTAAAAACGGCGCGAAGGGCATTATGAATGGCGTACTGTACTTCGCTTATCAGAATGAAGAAAGCGGAAATGAATTATGGCGAAGTGACGGGACCACGGATGGAACCTTTCTTCTAATGGATATACGATCCGGCTTTTCTTCCTCGAATCCTAATAATTTTACGACCGTTGGAAACCAAATTTATTTTGTGGCCTATACCCTGGCTTTGGGTTTTGAACTGTATGTTTCGGATGGCACCCCTGATGGTACAAATCTGGTGAAGGATATCGATCCCAACCAGGGTGAGGCAACGCCACATGAACTTACCGCATTTCAGGATAGGCTCTACTTTGTGCATACCTCGCCAACTGCAGGGATAGAATTGATGCGTACCGATGGTACAGAAGCAGGTACTGAGGTGGTGGCAAATATTAATGAAAGTGCAAATGCTTATCCGGAAGAACTGACGGTTGTCGGCAATGAATTATTCTTCGCGGCCTATGATGGTAATTATGGCACGCCCCAGTTCAAAGGGGTGGAGCTCTGGAAAACCAACGGGACACAGGAGGGGACTGTTTTGGTTAAAGATATCCATCCTGATGATGACTCCCACCCTGAAGATCTTATTGAAATTAACGGACAATTATTTTTTACAGCCGAGGACGGAACCCACGGAAGGGAATTGTGGAAAAGTGATGGAACACCGGAAGGAACCGTATTAGTGACTGATCTTCGTTCCGGGCCGGAAGAGTCCTATATCAGCAAGTTGATTGCTCACGATGGAAATCTTTTTTTTCAGGCAATAGACGACACAGGTGACAGATATATTTATAAAAGCGACGGCACCTCTTCGGGAACGGTTCAGGTTTACCAGACACAAATCTCAGAGTGGGTGAGTAATGAAAACGGCTTATTCTTTGTTAATCTTCTTGACCCCCTTGGTGCAGAATTATGGAAAACGGACGGGACCGAAGCGGGCACTGAAAGGGTGAAAGATATTCTCGCTGGTGAGACCGGATCGTATCCGGTTGAACTAACTTCTTTCGATGGTGCTGTGTATTTCTCTGCTACAACTGAGGATTCAGGTAAGGAGACCTGGAAGTCCGATGGCACGGCAGAAGGCACCATGATCCTTACCGATCTTCGTCCCGGAGTAGAAGGCAGCATTCCCGGCCGGTATACTCAGGTGGGAAACCAGCTTTTTTTTCTGGCAAATGACGGAATTGCAGGAAGGGAACTTTGGAAAACAGATGGAACTGAACAAAACACCACGCTGGTAGCAGATCTTACTCCTTCCGGCAGTGCCTCATCTTCTCCGGCAAATTTTCTTCTACATGCAGGTAAGCTCTATTTCACGGCGGATAATGGACAATCAGGAGCGGAGCCCTGGGTGAGTGATGGTACCCCGGAGAATACGTTATTACTCAGGGACATTGTGTCAGGTTCCGGTTCGCCGGACATATCAGGTTTTTATCCGTTCGGTAATGAGGTGATCTTTGCTGCGTACGATCCTTCTGATGGATATGAGCTGTGGACGACAACCGGCACGCCTGAATCAGTATTAAAGATTTCAGCCATTCCCGGAAATATTGCCTCGGATGTTATTAGTGAAATCCATGTAACAGAAAACCTTATATTCTTTTCCGTTGCAGATGAAACAAACGGGAGGGAGGCCTGGGTGAGTGATGGAACCGAGTCTGGCACGATTCTCCTCATGGATATTCGTAACGGAAAGGAGGATTCAGATCCTGCTGATTTTGTCACACTTAACAACACTACTTATTTTCTGGCCAGGGATAATTCGACCAGTCATGATCTCTGGAAAACCGACGGGACACCTTTGGGAACGTCAAAAGTTGCAGACCTGAATAATCCTTCGGAACTGATCGCCACTTCGGATTATTTGTATTTCGCAGACAATGATAATTTGTGGTATTCTGATGGGACCGCTGAGGGCACTGCGGAAATTCCAGGACTGGTGAATCCTAATAATATGTTGCCGGTTGGAAATGTGTTGTATTTTGTGGCTGATGACGGCCTGGACATGGGGCTGTGGAAGACAACTGGTGCTGATGCAACATTAGTAAAGGATGTGGATCCTGATTCCCCCTATGCATTCATCCAGAACCTGTTCAACGCCAATGGTACCGTATATTTTAATGCCGATAATGGCACATCAGGGTTTGAATTATGGAAAAGTGACGGAACTTCCGAAGGAACTTTTTTAGTCAAGGATATCCGCCCGGGAAACGAAGGGTCTTTTCCGGGACAATATATTCCCACAGGCGACTCGGTCCTGTTTCTGGCCAATGACGGAATAAACGGTCGGCAATTATGGAAAACGAAAGGCACTGCAGCTTCTACCGAAATGGTTGCCGGATTTGAAGGGCAGTGGGAGAATATCGCAGGATTACTGAATGGATCGGTGGTGCTATCCGGAACGACATCGGAAACCGGATCGGAACTCTGGAGTTTTGCTATATCAGATGAACAGGCCCCGGATGTCCTGACCCAAGATGTGACACTGGCCCTGGATAATACGGGAATGGCCAGTCTCTCTGTTGATTTGATTGATAACGGTAGTAATGATAATGTTACTTCTTCGGATGAATTGATTTTCGAGCTTGATAAAACAGATTTTGCCTGTAGTGACCTGGGGCAGAATGTAGTTACCCTTACTGTCAGGGATCTGGAGGGAAATGAAGCAAGCGGACAGGCGACCGTAACAGTTAACGACGAAATTCCTCCGCAAGTGGTCACACAGGATTTGGTACTGGAAATTTCATCCTCCGGGGAAGCTACAATAACACCTGACGAGATAGATGCGGGAAGCACTGATAATTGCCAGATTGCTGAAAAATCGCTCAATAAAACGACTTTTACGCTGGATGATTTAATGGAGAATGAAGTGCTGTTAACGGTTACCGACAACAGCGGTAATGCATCATCTGCGACTGCATTGGTTTCACTAATTGAAATAGTTACTTCGATTGGCAATGATATACATTCAGATATCCGGGTTTTCCCTAATCCGGTATCAGGTGATTTATTCGTAAGTTTTGGACAGGATAATTACTTCAGCGGCACCCTTCGACTTTATACTGCTTCCGGTCAATTCGTGCAACAATTGCATTTTGCGGATGTGGGAAACGAGGTAACTGTTGACCTTCCGAATGTAAAACCCGGCATCTACCTGCTCCAGATAACCAGCGACTCCTATTCCGAGGTACGTCAGGTTATTATTAAGAAATAACACTTGTCATCTCGGGGCGGTGACCGGAGGGGAGCGAATGCGAGATCCCTACAATACGGAGACCTCTTTTCATAGCCACGGGATCCCCGGTCTGGCTCTGCCATCCGGGGATGACAACCAAGACAGATCCCCGGTCTCATTCCCCCCTGTCCGGCACCAAGCCGGACGAAGAGGGGGGCGTAGGGGGGTGTTACATTCTCCCCGTCATTCCCACCCTTCCTCTTTCACATGTAATATCTGCTTCAAATACGCCCGGTATCGGGTATCTCAATGCCTTACCTTAGTCCGGTGATTATCATGATTTAATGATGATTTTTTGGTTTGAATCGAGCGTATGAGATATTTTTTACCGGTAGTTGTTCTCTCGTTGGCATTTTTTTCATCTACTGCACAAAACGACTTCAGGAGCCGCCAGTCGGGTGACTGGGCTGATCCTGAAACATGGGAGGAGTTTAATGGTTCATCCTGGCAGAACACTTCGAATGTTCCGGATGAAACTGCCGGTTCGATTACGGTCGAATCTTTCATGACCATCACTATCACAACGGCTCTGTCCGCCAACCAGGTCATCGTCCTGGAAGACGGACTGATCGATATTCAGTCAGGCGGGTTCCTGACCCTCATCGATGACACAGGGACTGAGCTGGATATCGCCATCGGGGATGGATCAACCACCTTTGACGGGAACGTGGCTATCCGCTCCGGCGGAACCCTGGAAAACCAGGGTGAAGTCAGCAGCGATGCAGGAAATCTTGCCGTTTCAGGAAGATTCATACATAACCGTAATGGCGGAGCAATACCCCCGGCCGGATGGGCTTCCGGGTCCGCCCTTATTATCCGGGGAGTGACCAACCAGGCTCCGTCCGGTTTTGGTATAGCCCTGCATTCGCTCGAATGGGATTGTTCCAGTCAATCATCCACCGTATTTCTGGACGGCCCGATCCTCGATATCGGCGATAACTTCACCATCACGAATACCAATGATCAGCGCCTGTTCCTGAATGATGATCAGACCATGAACCTGCAGATCGGCGGGGATTTTATGATCGGCAATTTCTGCGATGTGGTCATGGTCAATTCGGGCAGTACCACCCTGGATGTTGCAGGGCATGTCACCAACTTCGGAATTCTCCGGATGGCCATCGGTGGTGGCAGTGCCGCCCTGAATGCTGAAAAAGACTTTAATTCGCCCGGAGATCTGTTTGGCTCCGGGAACCTGTCCTTCACCGGAACCACTCTTCAACTGGTGTCTGTCACCGGAGGCACTTCCGGAAATATTAATTACATCATCCCGGATGATGCTGAAGCCGATCTGACTACCAGCGTACTGGGAGGCTCCGGCACCCTGACGGTTGGCAATGATGTGGTTCTTTATACCGCCATGGCCGATACAGGCGGGGCATTTCAAAATAATACCACGGGCGGCAGCATCAGGCTTGATCCGGCCAACCGGACCTATGGTGACAACCTGGAACTGATTTTTAACGGAACCGCGCAGCAATTCACCGGAGATGCGATGCCGGATGGTGGCAATTTTATGCTGACTAACAGCAATGCCGCGGGGGTGGTCCTGACCGGGGATTTTAATGCATCCGGCGATATCAAACTCTCCACCGGTTCACTGCTGCTCAACGGGAACAAACTGACGATTCAACAAGATATTATTTCAGGCACAGGCTATCACATCATTCCGGATGAAAATGCCTCCCTGGAAATACTGGGGTCCGGAAATTTTGGCAATCTGCCTCTGCCGGCCGGCAGTAACCTGCTGGGCTCGCTTGTGATTGACCGGAGCGGGGGAGCGGCATCGGTCCGGCTTACTTCGAACCTGGCCATCACCGGAGACCTTACGCTGGCCGACGGAACCCTGGAACTTCAGAACTATACGCTTGAGCTCCGAAAGGATATTCTCACCACCTCCGGACAAATAGAAACCACATCGGGTTCCGGCATCCATATTTCAGGTAGTGGTCCGCTTGCGCCTATCCCGTTCCGGAATGTGAACAATGACCTGGGATCATTTATTTATGAACGTTCCGGGACCACATTCATCGGAACCGATAATTTGATGATCCATGACGAACTTGGGTTGTATGATGGCAACATTGATAATTCCGGGGACTTTCTGGCCCTGGCCGACGGATCACTGATCCTCCGAAAGGAAGGCGAACTTACAGGAAATGCCCCTGTGCTTTCATCCGGTATCTATCACCTGTCTTACGAAGGTGGTTCAAAGACGGCCGGACTTGAATTACTGACTGGTCCGGACGAACTGGCCGATCTGACCGTCAAAGATGGTCCGGTGACCATTGACCGGAATTTTGTGGTGAATGGTGAGGTATTACTTCAGGACGGGTCGCTCTTGGTGGAGAATGCCGATATGACCATGCGGGGGGCAGCCTGGACAAATAATTCGGGTGATTTCATTCAGGAGAATGGTGTTTTTTACGTCGAAAATATTCTCAGCATCGACGGGACGGGATCGGAGCAGTTTGATGATGTTGAAATTGATAATGCCTATTCTCTCGCGATCGAATACATGTCGCTGGGCGGAGACCTCAATATCCTGACGGGTGGTATCCTGTCGCTGACGGGAGAATTGCTGATAAACGGACAGGGTGATCAGCAGATCAACGGGCAGTCGACCATTCTCCCGGCAGTGACTATAAACAAACCTTCCGGCGAGGTATTTATTAATGAACCGCTTATGCTGGACGGAACCGTCCGCTTTGAGTCGGCTACCACAGGTCATGCCGATGGCAACCTGGTATTGCTGGCCGATCCGGCGGATCGTTTTGGCGGCGGACGCATAGATGTGCTTCCCGCCGGCGCTTCCATCAGCGGGGATGTGATAACCGAGTGGCACCAGGAGAATACATCACCGACCGGTATTCCGATGTATTTTGGTTCGACGGTTTCCGACGAAAATATTTCAGGTCTTCAGGACGACATCCTGGTCACTGGCGGATTCTCCGGGGCAGACAGTGGTCCGGTAAACCCTTCACTGTTTTTGTTTGACGAACCGGTTGCCGGTACGATTGATAACGGCTGGGTAGCGTATCCAACCACAGACGATCAGGCTCCACTGGAGCAGGGAAGAGGCTATCTTGCCTACGTCATGGACAACGCTCCCGTCACCCTTGATATATCCGGTGTGCTTAACCAGGGAGACATTTCGGTTCCGCTGACCTTTACAGATTCGGGAACCCCGGTTTCTGACGGCTGGAACCTGGTGGCCAATCCGTTTGCATCAGCCATCGGATGGGATCAGCTCAACGGATGGGATAAGAGCAGCGTACGGGGTGTCATCGCCGTGTACAGGGAGGGGAAATTCCAGTACTACAACAATTCCGGGGCAGGCCAGGGAACAATTCTGGTGATGGAGAATGGCCTGGTGGCCAAACATGAGGCATTCTGGGTGCAGGCGACTGCAACCGGTAACCTGGTGATCGGAGAACAGGCGAAGGCAGAGGCGTCGGATATTACACCTCCGGCGAGTCCGGCCAACCAGATGTTGCTGACACTGAGTGACGGGTCAGATTCAGACCAGGCATTACTCGTCGTGGCACCCGGTGCGACCTCGGGGTACGACGCCGGAATGGACGCACCTAAATTCGATAACTACGGGATGGATATCGCCACCCTCGCGGCCGATGATACGCCGCTGGCCATGAACTTCCTTGCACCCCTGGGTTGTGGAGAATCAATCAGTGTGCAGGTCAGTGATGTGGAATCCGGTAACTACACACTGTCGGTCAATACAATTGCGGCCTTCGATCTGCCCTATCTGGTGACGTTGTACGATGCGTTTCTTGACATTACACATAATGTCAATAACAACCCCAATTATTCATTTACCATCGACAAGAATACTTCGGAGACATACGCTGGCCGGTTTACACTGATGTTTGAGGCGGATCTCGACGACCTGGTGAATAAGAACTTATCCTACCTGGCAGACGGAACGATCTGTCCGGGAAGCACAGGTACTGTAACATTCTCCAGCACCCAGTCGGGCGTCTCCTACCAGCTTGAGGTAAACGGAAGGATTTACGGAAACCCTCAGACTGGGACAGGTTCCACCTTATTCTTCGATCTGGATCCCAATGACCTGGAGGCTACCAATACGATAAAAGTACTGGCCTCTCCGGCATCATGTGCTACGCCCGTCTACCTGACAGAAGAGAAAACAGTGGTCAAATCTGACCTGGAGCCCGAAATCCTGTACGCCGGGGGCAAACTTGTTTCCAACTATGTATCCGGAAACACCTGGTACCTTGGAGATTTGTCGCAGCAGCTATCCACTTCGAATGAAATAGTCCCGTCCGGAGATGGTACCTATATTCTGGTCGTGAATAACGGAACCTGTTCGGCCAGCATTTCCTATGACTTTGTCGTGACGGATGTGGAAGCAGACCTTGATAAAGACATCACTGTTTATCCGAACCCTGTTACGGGCAATCACGTCAATGTTTTCCTTGACCAATGGAACGGTCAGGAAGTATTGGTGGAGGTTATGTCACTGAACGGACATGTACTGGAAACCACGGCCACCCAGACCGGCAACCTGCGGCTCGATGTGTCCCGCTATGCCCGTGGCGTATACCTGCTTCGGTTATACATGGGCGACAAGGTCCAAACCACAAGGTTTATCCGCAAATAGGTATTTTGGTGGTCTCAGGCAATCCTGTAAATTAGCGCAGGGAAAGCCGTCAATCACTCAATACGTAACGGAATGTATTTATTCGGAGCCAGTGGCCATGCCAAGGTAATCACAGATATTCTGAACATGCGCGGTGAGCGTGTGCAAGGATTCATTGATGATGATCCATCCAAAGAAGAACTCTGGGGAATACCGGTACTCGGTGATACTGCTTCCTATCAAACGGAATGGACTCCGTGCATCATTTCTATTGGAAACAACAAGTTACGCCGGAAGGTAGCTGACGCCGTAACAACCCGTTACAGCCATGCCATTCATCCGTCCGCTATCCTGGCCGATACCATTGAAGTGGGGCCCGGAACCGTTATTATGGCCGGCGTGGTAATCAATCCGGATACCAGGATAGGGAGTCATGTGATTATAAATACCAGGGCCTCCGTTGATCACGATTGTGTGATTGGTGATTTTGTCCATGTCGCTCCCGGAAGTACACTTTGTGGAGGTATTACGGTCGGGGAGGGCACCCTGATCGGATCCGGGGCAACCATTCTCCCGAATATTAAGATTGGCAAATGGGCGACCATAGGCGGCGGGGCGGTGGTTACCAAAGACATTCCAGACCATGCCACGGCCGTAGGTTGTCCGGCAAGAATTATAAAAACCGAATGAAGGAAATTTGTATATATGGCGCCGGCGGATTAGGCAAAGAGATTTACGGACTGATCGCAGCGATCAATGCGGTAAAGGAAGAATGGCAGGTCGTTGGGTTTTATGACGACGCTTATCCCAGAAAAGAATTGTGTATGGGATTACCGGTAGTCGGTGATTTAAATGATCTCAAAAGTGCTCCCAAAGCGGAATACCTGGTGATGGCTATCGGAAATCCGGTGATACGCCGGAAGGTGATCCGGGCGCTGGACGGACTGGATTTGAAATACCCTGTATTGAAGCACCCGACAGCGACACTTGATTTGCCGGATACGATCGAAATAGGCGAGGGAACGGTCGTGGCGGCCGGGGTGCGCATGACTGCGGAAATTGAAATCGGGAAACATGTGCTGGTAAATCTGAATTCAACTATTGGCCATAATGCCTCCATTGCTGATTACTGTGCGCTCATGCCGTCGGTTAATATTGCCGGGAATGTACATCTGTCGGACGCGGTTTTTGTTGGCGCAGGAGCATCCGTCATAAACGGGCTGATCGTTGGCCCGGAAACTACGGTAGGAGCCGGAGCTGTGATAGTCCGGGATGTTCCGGGTGGAATAACCGTAGCCGGCGTACCTGCCAAACAGATTATCAAATGAGCATGCTGAAAGAATTCGGGCCTTCCATTTGGTTCCTTGCAAAATTCCTGGGCATATACCTGGCAGGCAACCTGCTTTACGGCCTGTACATTAACAGCTACGTTCCGGAACCTGATCCTGTTACGATTTTTGTTTCCGAACAGACCTCCTTTATACTTTCATTTCTGGGTCAGGAAAACGAGACGCTGGTTCAGGGCCATAAATCGGGTGTATTGATTTACAACGATGACCGGTCGGTTCTTTCGGTTTTTGAAGGCTGTAACGGACTTAATGTGGTGATCATTTTTGTCGGTTTTTTATTTGCCTATGGCAAACCTAAAAAGGCATTGCTCTGGTTTATTCCGCTTGGTCTTTTGCTGATTCACCTGCTGAACCTGGCCAGGATCACGATCTTGTACTACGTTACACTTTATCACCCCGACCTGTCGTACTTTATGCATAAATACCTGTTTACGGCAATCATATACGCCGGAATTTTTGTATTGTGGATCTGGTGGGTGGTGAAGCTTTACCCGGCGGCAAATGGCAAAGACTGACTGGCGGAGGATCATACCGGGAATTCTGGCAGTGGCCGGATTGGTTGCGGTATATCTGTTTCAGCGAAATATCACCGCATGGACAGAGACGCTGGGATTGTCAAAATTTGCGGCTTTTGCGCTGGGCCGGATTATCAGGTTTCTGCTGAATGACTTCTTTACGATCGCGTTGATCTACGCCCTTTTTCCCCGGAAGAAGTATGTGTATTTTGCCATTCTGACCCAGGTTTTCGGGATGATCTTTATCCTGCTTCCCTACCTGTTGCTGAAATACCACCTTCCAGGATATAACGGTCCGCTGATCTCGTTTTTACACAGGCTGATCCTTAATCCGCTGTTGCTGATGCTGCTGATCCCGGCGTTTTTATACCAGCAGCAGAAGGAAAAAGGAAAATTGTGATAAATGCGAGCTATATACTTAATTTAGCGACATGAATTCGCGGATTTATCTATCATCCCCGCACATGGGCGGGACGGAGCTGGAATATATCAAAGAGGCGTTCGAGGCCAACTGGATATCCCCGGTAGGACCAAATATTGCAGCATTTGAGCAAACTCTTCAGGATTATTCCGGGGCCAACCATGCCGCGGCGTTGAGTTCGGGTACCGCAGCCATTCACCTGGCCCTTATCATGCTGGGGTTGGAAAGGGGAGATGAGGTGATCTGTTCCTCCTTTACATTCGCCGGTTCGTGTAATCCAATCGTATACACCGGCGCTACCCCTGTTTTTGTGGATTCGGAAGAAGATACGTGGAACATGGATCCCGAACTGCTGGAAGAAGCCATTGAGGACCGGATTTCCCGTGGCAAGCGTCCAAAAGCAATTATCCTGGTGCATTTGTATGGCATGCCGTCCAAAATTGCTGAAATCCTGAAGGTAGCCGGGAAATATGAAATCCCGGTCATTGAGGATGCTGCGGAGGCATTGGGAGCAAGTTACCGGGGAAAAAAGCTGGGTACATTTGGCGTAATCGGGATTTATTCATTTAATGGAAACAAGATCATCACTACTTCGGGCGGCGGAGCCCTTGTGTCCAATGAGAAGACATTTGTTGACAAGGCACGGTTTCTGTCTACCCAGGCCCGGGACCCTGCTCCGTATTATGAACATTCAAGTATTGGCTATAATTACCGGATGAGCAATGTGGTGGCCGGAATTGGCCGCGGGCAGATGGAAGTGCTGGATAAACATGTGGCAATCCGCCGCGAAATATTTGAATGGTACCGGGATATGCTGGAGAATATACCAGGTGTCTCATTTGTAGAGGAAGAAACGGGCATGTTTGCCAACAGGTGGCTGACAACCATCCGGATAGATTCTGTGCTGAGTGGTGCAGATCCTGAATACATCCGGCAGGGACTGGAGAAGGAGAATATAGAATCGAGGCCCGTTTGGAAACCAATGCACCTGCAGCCTGTTTATAAAGAAGCGCCCATGTATGATCGCGGCGTTTGCGGGAAAATATTCAGTGATGGATTATGCTTGCCATCAGGTTCAAATTTGACGGAAGAGGAGAAAAAAAGGATTGAAACTCAGCTTGTTAAGCTATTTGAAGTTACGAAACCAGCCAAATGGGTATAAATTGGCAAAATGTCAAAATATTACTTTCAATAATTATTGACATAATATAAACATAACAGTATTTTACTTTAAATAGTGGCCTGAAAAAGTCTAAGTTGTCTTTATAAAATGTAAATTTGACTCTGGCCTTACATTGATAAAAAAATCTCTATGAAGAAGTTTTTACCCGCATTTCTATTGTTTTTCGCTTTAAGTGGTTTGACCTATGGTCAGATCGTCCTGGATGGTTCGCAATACCAGCAGAATTTTGATGATATTGACGGAGAAGGGTTAGCGAGCACAGGTTTTTCATCAGATACACCCACAGGCTGGGCATTCTATGAAACCGGAGTCACCGCAGATTTCACTTATGTGGCGGGAACGGGTGGTGCATCGGTACCTCACACCTATAGTTTTGGCTATGGGAGCAATATCGAGAGGGCCTTTGGGACACTTCGCGGCACATCATTCAGTGATTTTGTTTCAACGATTGGCGCAGAGTTCGAAAACGGAACGGGAGGCGAAATTGCCGGACTGCAAATAAGCTACTCTGGTGAACAATGGCGAAGCGGTGATGCCGGACTTACAGACCGCTTGTTGTTTTACTACAGTACAGATGCTACGGGACTGGAAGATGGGGGAGCAACCTGGATACCTGTAACTGACCTCAACTTTACCGGACCAAATTTAACTGGTGCCGGTGGAATTGACGGAAATCTTAACTCTACTGACATTTCATTTACAATCAGCGGACTCAGTATTGCGGACGGGGAGACATTCTGGATCAAATGGGAAGATGAGGATGTGAGTCCATCGGGATTCAACAGTGAACATGGCCTGGGAGTGGATGATTTTTCCATTATTCCTTTTGGCGGTCCCACCACCGTTTATCTCACACCTGAAACACAAACAGTGGACGAGGGAGACGGGCAAACCATCATATTTGTTGGTGTGAACAATCCGAGTTTGACCGATCCTACTACCGTAGATTTTTCATTGATCGGCGGAACCGGAGATGCCACTGATATAGACAATTTCGTGTCTCCTTTGCAGGTTACTATCCCTGCCGGGGCAACCGGCTGGCCGGTATTTATTACCATAACTGACGATATGGATGCGGAAGGGGATGAAAACCTCATATTCGGCCTTTCGAATGCAGCTGGGGGCAACAGTGCTTCTGTAGGAACACCGGATGAAGCAGAATTAATCATCCAGGATAATGATATTTTACCCGAGTACTACAGGTCTTCCGGAAGCGGAAACTGGTTTGACCTGGCTACCTGGGAGTTTTCTTCGGATAATGCTACCTGGGTCGCTGCTTCAGAAATTCCTGATAATACCGTTGGACCGATTGAAATACAAACAGGACATACGGTTACAATCAATGGCACACTTAGCGTGGACGAGTTAACGGTAAACGGGACACTGGTAAGATCAGTAGGTGACTTCACCCTAACTAATGGCGCAGGAACAGATATGACAGTGAACGGAAGATTCACGCATGGCGCGGCACTGTCACAACCCGTATTTACAGGTACGGTGCAGGTTAATACCGCAGGTTCTATTGAAGTTCAGAATAATACGAATGATCAAAGTATCTATGGTACCTCAACCCGGGTAACATGGGCTAATGATTCAGATCTCAGATGGAATGCCACCACTTCTTTTGCATCGGGTACCTACTTTCCTAATAACACACAGGCAGTTGTACCTGAACTGGTGATTTTGAATTCTACCCCGACTTTCGGAGACGCCACTGATCTGCTCGTACGGGGTCGCTTAAGAGTCCCGCTTGGTATTACTGCAACCTTTGGAGGAACGGGTACCAAAACATTCCGCGGGGGAATTCAGGTCGATGGTACTCTGACCCAAATAAGTTCCGGACTGTTGCGGATAACCGGAACAACCACGTCCCTCACCGGGTTTGGGGATATTAACCTCGATCCTGCCGGGGGACTTCAGATAGCACAATTTGCCACAGTATTCCTGCCTGCAGATAAAACGATCAATGGCGGACCGCTGATTATTAACGGTTCCCTGATTTTCACTACTGGTACAGCTAAAACCTTGACTCTGACACATTCAGGCCCTGGTTCAGTTGGCATAAGCGGAACAGGTACGCTGAACATCGGTGCAGTCGCCGGGCATACAGTAGAAATTGCCGCCCAGGATGCGGAATTTCCTACGACATTAACTGTAGGGACAGGGAGCATAGTAGACTTCAACAGCGACAATCTGCAAAATATTCCTGCCAGGAATTTTGCCAATCTGACTTCGTCAGGCACTGGTGACCGGGTCCTTCCAAACGGCGGTACAGTGGGTGTTAATGCGGCGTTTACTCCCGGAACCAATACATGGACCGTGGACGGAAGTACTGTCTCCTACAATGGCGGCGCTCAAACCGTGGCTTCCTTTGATTATGAAAATATTTTAATTTCCGGATCGGGAACCAAGACCCTGGGTGGTGCTGCCAATCTCTATGGCACTCTTAACTTGAACAATGGCCTGACCTTTAATACAAATGGAAATGACTTCACCCTGATCTCTACCGCGACTGAGACTGCCAGTATTGGCGTCTTACCGGCCACCGCCAGTATTGTGGGTAATGTAATTGCACAGCGGTATATGCCGGGCGAAGGAAGAATTTACAGGTATATCGCTTCCCAGGTTGATCAACCTGCTGTATCACAACTACAGGATGATTTTCCGGTGACCGGTAACTTTACCGGAGCTGATGATATTCCGGGAGTGAGATCTGATCCTTCTTTATATTTCTACGATGAGTCTCAACCTGGCACCATCGATGACGGGTATGTCGCCTATCCTCAAACAGATAATTCAGCACCCCTTGAGAACGGATTAGGTTACGCAGCCTTTATTCGTGAAGATGTAGCGGCAACGGTAATCGACCTGGAAGGCGCACCAAATACACATGATCAGACGCTTCCCGTTAGTTATACCGATACAGGAGCTCCTGCTGACGATGGCTGGAACCTGGTTGGGAATCCTTATCCCGCTGCCATTGACTGGACAAATGGTGGTTGGACCAAGGTAAACCTTGATGATGCGGTTTATATTCGCGATAACGGAAATGGTGGAGTATATGCCAGCTACGTGAACGGTGTTGGTTCGAATGGAGGAACCGGTGAAATCGCTTCCGGTCAGGCTTTCTGGGTGAAAGCGAATGCGGCCGGGCCACAGCTGGAGGTAACTGAAGCGGTAAAATCGGCGAATAATGCAGCTGAGTTTTTCCGTTCTGCTCCGGTGAATATTATGCGACTGAGCATGTCAAAAGAAGCTGTTTCTGATGAAATTGTTATTTATTTCTCGGGAGACATGAGTAATGATTTTGTGAGCAGTGAAGATGCCTACAATCTTCCCAACCAGGTTTTCGACCTGGCGAGCCTTACGACATCCGGGGAGGCGTTGTCTATCAATGGATTGAATGACTCATTCTGCCAGCTGGATATACCGCTCCAGATCAGTAAGATGGATGAAGGAGCTTATACACTGGATCTTTCAGGACTCGACATGTTCACTGAGACGGTAACTGTACAGTTGCATGATGCATTCTCCGGTGAATCCATTGAGTTATCATCTGTCGCCAGCTATGATTTCAATGTCACTGCTGACGAAAAAACAAGCGCGGCCGACAGGTTCTCACTGACTTTGGAAAAAGGTGCAGCCACCCCGGAAATTACGGTGGATCAGGGTATGCTTGAGGTAAATTACAGCTCAGGCGTACAGTGGTTCTACAACGGAGAGGAAATTGATGGAGCAACCGCCTCAACGTATACGCCGACAGCGTCCGGTGAATATTCAGTTGAAATCAGCAGTGGTACATGTGTGCTTACAGCTGCGGTAGAATACACAATTACCGGAACAGAAGAGTTCACTTCTCTGTTCAGAGTGTATCCGAACCCGACAAGTGATTATATCAATTTCAATATTGCCGATAGATCGGTTGGTAATGTAAGGGTTGAGCTGCTTGATTTGCGCGGTGCGCATAAAATAGTAATACCGGAAATTGTTCCGGGACAGGAGATACAAATAAATATGTCATCTTTGTCGTCTGGAGTTTATATATTGAATGTTGTAACGGATGAGAGAACATTCATTCATCGAATAGTAAGAAAATAATGAAACTGAAAATATTAATCTTATCCCTGCTGTTATTTACGGTGCTTTCAATTGGAAGTCTAAAGGCACAACCAGGTGATCCGGGCGGCGATCCGGATCAGCCTGTACCTCTTACAGGCATTGAATGGTTGCTGTTGGCGGGTGCCGGGTTAGGAGCCGGAAAACTGATCTCTAAACGAAACAGCAAGACTTGATCACGCAACTTATACTGAGACTCAGGATCCTTCCCAGATGGGTCATTATCTTCATTGATATGATGATGATGGCCTTTTCTACGTTGTTGGGGTATTTGCTGCGTTTTAATTTTGACTGGCGGACTATCTCTGATCACCAGCCCTGGATAGGGATAAGTGTAAATGTTGCCTGCCTGCTGGTAGCGGTTATTCTGACCAGAAGCTATGCCGGTATCGTACGATATACAGGACTAAAAGATGGGGTGCGGTTGTTTTACACCCTGGCACTTTCAGTATTGATGGCTACCGCTGTAAACGTGGTGTATCACTACTTCAATGATGTTAATTTTATCCCCTTTTCGGTCATTTTCATTTCCTTCATGGCGGGATTCCTGTTGTTGTATCAATACCGCCTGCTGATAAAAAATATATTCAGTTATTACAGGAAACTGACAAATCAAAAGCGGAACGTTATCATCTTCGGAGCTGGTCAGCTTGGAATTATTACCCAGCAGGTGATTGAAGGTACAGCGGATTCTAACCTGAAAGTGGTTGCATTCCTGGAAGATGATATCCGGAAAGTAGGTAAACTGATCAACGGTACGCAGATTTATCATGCTCAGGCGAATATTGATATTCTGATCGATTCCTTTGATGTGTCCGAATTGATCATCGCGATCGACCAGCTTTCCCTGGAGAGAAAGAATGAAATTGTGGATGCCTGCCTTAAAAATGATATAAAGGTAAGGACCGTCCCCAAAGTGGAGGAATGGGTCGAAGGGGAATTCAGTCTTAAACAGATCAAGGAAATAAAGATTGAAGACTTGCTTGGACGGGAATCCATTCGCCTGGACAAAGAATCTGTGCGTGAGCAGCTTTATAGGAGGAAAATATGTATTACCGGCGGAGCCGGGTCCATTGGCAGTGAAATTGTCCGTCAGGTAATGAATTATCAGCCATCTTCAGTTATCCTAATCGACCAGGCGGAGTCTCCGCTTTACGAGATTGAAATGGAGATTAAGCAGAAGCTGCGGGATGCGGAGCTTTACTGCTATGTGGCGGATGTGCGCAATCACGACCGAATTGACGAGATAATAAGCACCCACCGTCCTGATATCATCTATCACGCGGCTGCCTACAAACATGTACCGATGATGGAAAGAAATCCGCTGGAGGCGGTCCATTGCAATATCGTCGGTACCATGAACCTGGCAAAACTTGCGGTGAAATACCAGGTGGATAAATTTGTAATGGTTTCAACGGATAAAGCGGTTAACCCAACAAATGTGATGGGATGTTCCAAACGGCTGGCAGAAATTTTTGTCCAGTCGCTGAATAATCATCTTGTTGAAACTAATAAAGGAAATACCGCTTTTGTTACCACCCGGTTTGGTAACGTTCTGGGGTCGAATGGATCAGTGATTCCTTTCTTTAAAAAGCAAATTGCGCAAGGCGGGCCGGTGACGGTTACACACCCGGAGATCACGCGGTTTTTTATGACCATTCCGGAAGCATGCCAGCTTGTGCTGGAAGCAGGAGCCATGGGGAATGGCGGAGAGATTTACCTGTTCGATATGGGTAAGTCTATCAAAATCGTGGATCTTGCAAAAAAGATGATTCGTCTTTCAGGACTCGAGCTGGATAAGGATATAGAAATTGTTTTCACCGGACTTCGGGACGGGGAGAAGCTCTATGAGGAATTGCTGGCAAATGAGGAGAATACGATCCCTACCCATCATGATAAGATCATGATCGCTAAGACGTCGGTTTATGAATACGAAAGCCTCATTAAAAGTCTGGATAACCTCGTAAATCAGGCACTCAGTTCCCGTGACCGCTTTACAGTAGTACGGATCATGAAGGAAATTGTACCGGAATTCAAAAGCAACAGCTCCGAGTACCAGATGCTCGATAAGCAAATTTCTTTCTTCAACTGATCTCTCCGTTCCCGGATCAATTATAATCTTCTTGTAAATCGGCGCATAATAAATGTACAATATACAATTATTATGTATATTGCATTTCAAATTTGATTCCTATGCGCTGGTTTCTTGCGAGTATCTTTGTCTGTTTACTGGTCCTTTCCGGTTGTAACCAACCCGGATCGGAAGTGGATTCTCCCATTTATACAGACGTCAGGGTATCCGCGTTTGATGTGGAAAATGTCCGCCTGCTGGACAGTCCGTTCGAACATGCTCGTCAAAAAGACGCGGAATACCTGCTGGCCCTCGATCCGGACAGATTGCTGCACAGATTCCGTTTGTATGCCGGACTTGAGCCGAAAGGCGAGCTGTACGGAGGGTGGGAGGCCATGTCTATCAGCGGTCATTCGCTCGGTCATTATCAGTCAGCCCTCGCGATGATGTATGCCGGGACCGGTGATGAGGTCTTCAAGGAACGTTCCCGGTATATCACCAGTGAACTGGCGGCATGCCAGGAGGCGATGGGCACTGGTTATTTCGGGGCTATTCCCGGGCAGGACAAAATGTGGGAAGAGGTGATTGCCGGAGATATCCGGTCGCAGGGCTTCGACCTGAACGGGGCCTGGGTGCCCTGGTACAATCTACATAAAGTCTTTGCCGGACTAATCGACTCCTATACCTATACGGGCGACGAAAAGGCCCTGGAAGTAGCTAAGGGTCTGGCTGACTGGGCGTACACCAACTTCATTGATATGCCCGAAGATCAATTCCAGGAAATGCTGGCCTGTGAACACGGTGGCATCAATGAATCACTGGCGGAATTACATGCACTGACAGGTAACAAAAATTACCTGGACCTGGCGAAGCGATTCCACCACGACGCCATTCTTGATCCACTTGCCGCAGGTAAAGACCACCTGGCCGGAAAACATGCCAATACCCAGATACCCAAGCTGATTGGTACCGCCAGGATATTCGAACTCACCGGTAGTAAGCCGGATTCCAGCGCTTCGGCATTCTTCTGGGATACCATGGTGAATAATCATACCTATGCCAACGGAGGGAACAGTGACCATGAACACCTCGGCGAACCCGGTCAGCTTGCCGGCCGTATTTCCGAGAACTCTTCTGAGACCTGTAACACCTATAATATGCTGAAGCTGTCCAGGCATTTGCAACAATGGCAGCTGGATGGAAAAAAGGGTGATTATATTGAACGGGCTTTGCTGAACCATATTCTCCCGTCCCTGAACCCGGAAACGGGCATGGTGACGTATTACGTTCCCCTTAATGCAGGTGGACAAAGAACCTACGGGACAATGTTTGATTCGTTCTGGTGCTGTACGGGATCCGGAATGGAGAATCATATTCGGTATGGTCAGTATATCTATTACCAGTCTGATGAAGCAGGAGACCTTATCATCGATCAGTACATTCCGTCACAATTGTCTTCAGAGGACTGGAACCTGGAGATGACAGCAGGTTTCCCTGAAGCTGACATGGCGGTGATACATCTCGATAAGATTCCCGCCGGTAAACGCCTCGTATTCAGAAAACCTTCCTGGTCAGAAGATTTTAAAATTTTGGTCAATGACCAGGAGGTTGATTTAATCCCTTATTCTTCCGGGTATGTCACGCCGGCGGAGGAACTTAGTGGAAACGTGAACATAGAGGTTCATTTTGGAATGAAGGTGCGAACCGAATCAATGCCGGACAATCAGGATATGCAGGCGGTTTTTTACGGGCCGGTTATGCTGGCGGGCGTGCTGGATACCACTACCTTCACTACTTCGCTGGATTTCCCTGTTTTTATATCCGGAGACCTGACCAGCGGTATTCAACAAGAAAGCGATGATGTTTTTCGTACTGTTTCCATTGGAAAGCCTGCCGATGTGAAGCTGAAGCCATTTTATGAGCTGGTTCACTCACCCTACCTGATCTATTTTAATTTGTACAATGAATCAGAATGGGAAGAGCATCGTCAGGGTATTATCGATGAAAAAGAGCGACTGGCGGAACTTGAACGGAATTCAGTGGATATCCTGCGTGTAGGGGAGATGCAGCCCGAAAGGGATCATAACCTGGTTAGTGAGAACTCATCTACCGGGACTGCTTTCGGACGCAAATGGCGGCATGCTATTAGTGGCTGGTTTGAATTTACCATGGACGTGCTTCCGGATGAACCAAATATTCTTTCCGTTACTTACTGGGGAAGTGATAGCGGTGACAGGAAATTTGACATCCTGGTAAATGGTGAGGTTATCGCAACTGAATCATTAGAGGCCAATCACCCGAATGAGTTTTATGATGAACAATATACCATCCCGCTGAAATTTACAAGTGGCAAGGAATCCATTACTATCAGATTCCAGTCGAAACGTGGGAATACGGCAGGTGGTATATTCGGCTGCCGCATCCTCAGGAGTACTGCAGAAACAAATGAATAGCGGCTCCACAATCGATTGTGTAAATGATAAGATATTATTATGAGATACAAATATTTTCCTTTTAATTAGTCTGTTTATGCAAATACATAATAACGCAACCAAACCTCTCCAAACAACATTATGAAAAGTTTAGAAACGCTTGACTGGATATTTATTGCCGGATACTTCCTGGTGCTCTTCGGACTGGCTATCTGGGTAATCCTGAAAAAGAATGATAACACCGAAGACTATTTCCTGGCGGGAAGGAACATAGGCTGGTTTGTAGTCGGAGCTTCCATTTTTGCCTCCAATATCGGCTCAGAACACGTGGTAGGACTGGCCGGCACCGGTGCCAGTGACAAAATTCCGCTGCTGATATATGAATTGCATGCGTGGGTTGTGCTCTTGCTGGGCTGGGTATTTCTGCCTTTTTATGCGCGCAGCGGTGTATTTACCATGCCGGAATTTCTTGAGAAACGTTTTAGTGCCAAATCAAGATGGTTTCTGTCTCTGGTGTCGCTCATTGCATATATCATAACTAAGGTTTCCGTAACCATTTATGCAGGTGGTATTGTTGTTTCCGCCTTGCTTGGAATTGATTTCTGGGTGGGTGCACTTTCCACAGTTGTTCTGACCGGCGTTTATACAGTATTTGGCGGGATGAGGGCAGTAGTTTACACCGAAACATTGCAGGCTGTTGTACTGGTGATCGGCGCCGCTGCCCTGACGTTCATAGGGTTGCAGGAGGTAGGTGGTTTTGCTGAGATGAAAGCCACGCTCGGTGCAGATTATTTCGATATGTGGCGTCCGCCCTCGGATCCTGATTTCCCATGGCCATCGCTTCTGATCACAAGTTCCATTGTGGGTATCTGGTATTGGTGTACAGACCAGTATATCGTTCAGCGGACACTTACGGCTAAAAACCTGAAAGAGGGCCGGAGAGGAGCTATATGGGGCGCCCTGCTTAAACTAATGCCTGTATTCCTGTTCCTGATCCCTGGTATAATTGCACTTACCCTGAAAACCAAAGGGGTTATTCATTACGATTCAGCGGATGAAGCATTCCCGGTGCTCATGAGTAATTTGCTTCCTGCCGGATTAAGGGGACTGGTGGCAGCCGGTCTTCTGGCGGCCCTGATGAGTTCGCTGGCAAGTGTTTTCAACTCTTGTTCGACATTATTCACGGTTGATATTTATAAAAAGCTTCGTCCTGAAACTCCGGAGAAGCGTCTTGTGGCAATCGGACGGGTAGCGACGGGTATCGTAGTGGTCCTGGGTATTTTCTGGATTCCTATTATGCAGAACATATCCGGTGTGCTTTATGAATACCTGCAATCCGTTCAGGCGTACATTGCGCCACCGATTGCTGCTGTTTTCCTGTTGGGTATTTTCTGGAAGAGGATCAACGCCCAGGGAGCCTATGCCACCCTGGTTATCGGATTCATCATCGGGGCGGCACGGATTATTCTTGAATTGTCAGCCGACAGCTTCGATGAAGGGTCATTCCTGCATACCATAGGTACCGTCAACTTCCTTACGTTTGGCGCATGGTTTTTCCTTTTCTGTATTATTCTTACGATTGCCGTAAGTTTTGCCTACCCGATGCAATCGGAGGAGCAGCTGTCAGGCATGACTTTCAGTACCCTTACAGCAGAGGACAAGGCATCGACCAAGAACAGCTACAACTGGAAGGATATTCTTTTCTCTATAGTAGTTGTCGCTATTGTGATCTATGTTATGGTCACGTTTAACGGAAGTTAGCGAATCGTCTCAGATTAGTGTTGATGAAGGCCCTGGCGTATTGCCGGGGCTTTTTTTATACGACAGAAGGCAGCGAAGTGCTTGTAGTCCGGGAGCTCTTTGTTTGAGTGTTTTTCCAGCTTATATCAACCATCCTGCTTCGTCTATTCTCATGTACATTCAACTTCATGCAGGAGTATACAAATAATGGTCTTTTGCACATTGACTAATTGCTTGATAAAAGCCGGAAACAGAATGTGTTGAACTTCAGATTACGACTCATTCGTTAAAAGCATGACCCGGAGAATGTTCTGCACCTGGATTCTATCAGACAAATAAATAATGCTGCATTCACCTATGGACGAAAAGAAAAATCCCTGCCGGGAGGGGCAGGGATTAAGGTTTTTTACTTAGCGCCTTACTAAGGATGCTGGCCGCGCGGGCGGTTAGGCCTGGCCCGGTTTTTTTGAAGTTTACTTGTACTTAAGATATGCGTAGGCAAGTAGAATTCTAATTTAAGCTGGTAGAACATATATCCGTCGTTATCACTGTCATCTCCACGGATGTGCCCTGGTTCAAGCCTTGTCAGGCCTATCTCAGGACGTCGGTCTGCCATGGCAGCTGCTTCGTAGTCATTACCAAAATCTGCCTGATCCCTGTAATTTGTACTCACATCATCCAGGTAATCATTAAATGTCAATCTGTATCCTCCTTCCAGGGCAATGTTAAAGAAAGGCCCTGCCTTGATTCGTAATCCACCTCCGAAAGGTACTACAATTGCTACTCTGTTATAATCCGCCCCTTCTGTGTTATGTGGCTGTAGCGCTACCATGTCACCTGCATTATCCAGTGGAATAGCCGTGCCATTCACGCCATCCCCGGTAATATAATTATCAGGCACTTCACCTTTTGGATTAAAGTAAGTCAAACCTATTCCCCCGAATAAATATGGGTTAAGGGCTGGCCGCTGGTAAAAACGACGTCCATTCTCCAGCAAACTCACCATTCCTACGAAATTCAGTTCCCAGTTATTACTTTCAAATTTCAAATTTCTTCTGATCCTTCCTTCGACATCTGCCTCAGCATCGTCACCCGCCAGGCGGTACCAGCTTAATTCAGATCGAATGGAAACTCTTGGTCTTACGAAATATTGTAAACCGAGGCTGACATTAGCCGGAGTGTCAAATTTGTCACCTTTCTCATTGATATCACCGAAGTACGCGGTAAATCCACCGCCCACACTAGCGATAATGTCACGCTGCCTGCCAAAGTTATAAAATGACTGTGACCAGGTCACCGCAGTAGCCAATAGTATAAAAATAAGCGTAAGGGTAGCAGTTTTCTTCATAATTGTTGGTTTGCTACGAATTAAACGACAAGATACAAAGATTGTTCATTATAAGAAAAGAACATCTGGTTGAAACAAAATAAAAATGTTTGACGGTCAGTCACAAGAATGGATTACTTCCAGGGATTACCATCAATCTTCAGAGATCGGCTCCACTTCATAAATGAAATATTTAGTGTCACCCTGCCAGAAAAACCGTACATATTTCTCTTTGTAATAAAGTTTAACCCGGTTTCCCCGTTCGATGGCACGGTTCAGTTTCTCCCTGACTTCTTCATCACTTCCGTGGATGGAAAATTCCCATTGGGTAGGTATGACCCCTTCGTTCGAACTGGTAAGTCCGCCGATATTCATTTCTCCTTCCCAGGTTTTAATAATATTTCCTTTTTTACTCAGCTTGATCGGGGTACCCACCCGGAAGCCTTCACTGTAGCTGGCGTAGTTGAAGAACAGGAAAATCAGGATGGCAAGGGCAGCGATAATACCTATCGTCCAGCGAACTATTTTTTTGAATTTTTCCATAGATGTGAATGTTGGGCGAAAATTAAGAAAAATTTACAAGATGGAGATTTTTCGAAGTGGCTGATTGTCAGTTTTGTTAAAACAGCGAATTAGGAGGATTGCCTGGCGGCGATCCTTACCTTGCCCGTAGTCTGAACACAAAGCCATTCTCGCTTCACTCGATGCTTTTTTGATTTCATATGCCTCACTAAAGCCGGTGGCTTTGCTCGGCCTCTGAAATCAAAAAACCACACGCCCCTGGCGTATGGCTTTCTGTTTTTAAGTGCGTCCGGAAGGATTCGAACCCTCAACCCCCAGAGCCGAAATCTGGTATTCTATCCAGTTGAACTACGGACGCAATCCGATATTTCTTTGCGAGCGCGTTTCTGGTATTCCCTGCCTGCCGGCAGGCAGGTATCCAGTTGAACTACGGACGCCTCAATTTCCCCCCTTAAGGGCCTGTCAACCGCAGCTGCAGGCGTAGGTTGAGGGCAGGGGGGTGTTCCCCGCTTCCCGTAAGTAAGTATGCCTGCTGCGCAGTAAATTCTTGTTACGCTAACTATTACTGCAGTACTTCCTTCACTTTTGCTGCCGCATCCTTCAGTACGATGGCTGAAGTAACTTTCAGTCCTGAATCTTCAATGATTTTAGCGCCTTCCTCGGCGTTGGTTCCCTGCAGTCGTACAATGATAGGAACATCAATATCCCCGATCTTTTTATACGCCTCAACCACACCATTCGCCACCCGGTCACAACGTACGATACCACCGAAAATATTGATCAGGATCGCCTTCACGTGCGGATCCTTCAGAATGATCCGGAATCCGGCCTCAACCGTTTCTGCATTGGCTCCGCCTCCTACGTCCAGGAAGTTCGCAGGCTCACCGCCGGAAAGTTTAATAATGTCCATGGTCGCCATGGCCAGCCCGGCACCATTCACCATACATCCTACGTTTCCATCCAGTTTGATGTAATTCAGTCCCGATTTTCCGGCTTCCACTTCCAATGGATCCTCTTCCGTAAGGTCACGAAGTTCGGCCAGGTCCTGGTGACGGAACAATGCGTTGTCGTCCAGGTTTACCTTCGCATCCACCGCCAGAATTTTATTATCAGAGGTCTTCAGCACCGGGTTGATCTCAAACATGGAAGAATCCGTAGCCTCATAAGCCTTGTAGAGAGAAAAGATAAATTTCACCATCTCTTTGAATGCATTGCCCGTCAGCCCGAGCGCAAATGCAATCTTTCGCGCCTGGAACGGCTGCAGTCCGACGGTCGGATCAATCCACTCCTTGATAATTTTTTCTGGCGTATTGGCAGCTACATCCTCAATGTCCATTCCTCCTTCCGTAGAGGCCATAATGATGTTATGACTGGTAGCCCGGTCCAGGAGGATCGACATATAAAATTCCTTAGGCTCTGAATCACCCGGATAGTAGACATCTTCCGCGATCAGGACTTTATTCACTTTCTTGCCTTCTTCTCCCGTCTGATGCGTCACCAGGGTGCCGCCTATGATATGCTTCACTTTTTCAGGCACTTCTTCCAGTGACTTCGCCAGCACCACACCATTACTGCCGGTTTCCTTCACCTTACCCTTGCCCCGTCCGCCGGCATGGATCTGCGCCTTGATCACATACCAGTCCGTTCCGGTTTCCGTATGTAATTCCTTCGCTGTCGCCTGTGCTTTCTCAGGATTGTCCACTACAATGCCGCGCTGGACGTTCACGCCGTATTTTTTCAGTATCGTTTTTGCCTGGTATTCGTGAATATTCATCGTTCAGAATTTTTGCACGAAGCTAACCGTTTTGGTACGAACTATCAAGAAATGGCCTCAGATTTAGCCCCAATATTGCCTGCTCCTTCACCGGGTCGTTGCGCCGCGTGGTGAAGACATATTTATTTAGTATGTTTGACCGCAAATTCTAATTCGCTCCTTATGCTCGAATCCAGCGGGATTACCAAATCATTCGGTGACCTTAAAGTTCTTAAAGGGATCGACCTGACGGTCCGCAAATCCGAGATCATCTCCATCGTGGGATCGTCCGGGGCCGGTAAAAGTACCCTTCTCCACATTCTGGGTACCCTGGACAATCCCGACAGCGGCGTGCTTACGATCGACGGAAAGCGTGTCGACAAGATGAGGCAACGGGATAAGGCGGCTTTCCGGAACAATAACATCGGTTTTATTTTCCAGTTCCATAATCTGCTGGCAGAATTTAATGCCCTGGAGAATGTTTGTATTCCAGGTTATATCCAGGGACTTTCACGCGCTGCGGTCGAAGAGCGGGCAATGAAGCTGCTAAGACGCCTGGGTGTCGAATCGAGATCAGACCATAAACCCTCCGAACTCTCCGGAGGCGAACAGCAGCGGGTAGCGGTAGCACGGGCCCTGATCAATGATCCGCTGATTGTTTTTGCCGACGAACCCTCAGGAAACCTGGATTCTAAAAACGCTGAAGAACTGCATCGCCTGTTCTTCGAGCTCCGGGATGAATTCAATCAGACCTTTGTGGTGGTCACACACAACGAAGAACTGGCCCATATGGCAGACCGTATGCTAGAAATGAAGGACGGACTGATCCTCAATTCCGTGGAAGCGCCGTAATCAATTCATCGCTGGGGCTTTAGCTGAAAATCTTTATCTTTGCGGCTCGATGAAAAAAGTCGCTTTCTATACACTGGGCTGTAAGCTGAACTTCTCCGAGACTTCTTCCATTTCCCGGAAATTTGAAGAGAAAGGATACCGCAAGGTGGAATTCACAGAATCACCGGATATTTTCATTATCAATACCTGTTCGGTGACGGAGAATGCAGATAAGAAATGCCGTAAAATTGTACGGGAAGCACGCAAAATTTCACCGGATGCCTATGTGGCTATCATTGGTTGCTATGCGCAGCTGAAACCGAAGGAAATTTCAGAAATCCGCGGCGTGGATGCGGTTCTGGGAGCCGCCGAAAAATTCAGGCTTATTGAGTTGCTGGACGGGTTTGTCCGGCCGCCCCAGCCACAGGTAATAGCCGGCGAGGTGGAAACAGCAGATTCCTTCGTTCCCTCATTCTCCATTAACGACCGGACACGGACTTTTTTGAAGGTACAGGATGGCTGTGACTACAGTTGCACGTTCTGTACTATTCCGCTGGCCCGGGGAAAAAGCCGGAGCAGCACTATTCCCGATGTAGTGCAGCAGGCACAGAATATCGCTGCTGACGGGGTAAAGGAAATTGTACTCACCGGCGTCAATACCGGAGATTTCGGTATCCGGAATGGCAAACGGGAAGACCGTTTCTTCGATCTGGTCCGTGCCCTGGACAAACAGGTGGAGATTGACCGGATTCGTATTTCTTCCATTGAGCCCAATTTGCTACATGATGAGATCATTGAATACGTGGCACACTCCAACCGGTTTGTACCTCACTTTCACGTACCCCTTCAAAGTGGTTCAGACAGGATCCTGAAAAAAATGAAGCGTCGCTACCTCCGTGACCTGTATACAAGCCGTATAGCGAAAATTAAATCGGAAATGCCGCATGCCTGTATCGGCGTGGATGTCATTGTGGGTTTCCCGGGGGAAACGGAGGATGATTTCATGACGACCTATGAATATCTCAGGGATCTGGACATTTCCTATCTGCACGTCTTTACCTATTCAGAGCGGGATAATACGCCCGCAGCTGAGATGGAGAATGTGGTACCGGTGTCGGTTCGGAATAAACGATCAAAAATGCTGCGCATCCTTTCAGAGAAAAAAAGGCAGGCATTCTATCGTGAACACCTGGGGAATAATGCCAGGGTACTGTTCGAGGAGGATATCACCAATGGCCGCATGCACGGGTTTACGGAGAATTACATTCGGGTAGCTGCGAAATACGATCCGCTGCGGATCAATGACATCGTCCCTGTCACCTTACGGGAAATAAACGGGGACGGATATGTCGAGGCTGATGAACAACCGGACCTGGTTGTGCATTAATTACAATAAATTCTGATTAAAAAGATGCCCTGTCTGTTAACAGCCAGGCGCCTGATTTTATCTCGCCGTCAACAAACGGGGGAGATTTTCGTCTTGGCCGGAATGCCAGGGAGATGCCTTATTGGACCTGGCAGAACGTTGACTCAGTTTTCGATACTGGCAATAATTGAATCTACTTTATTCATGAGCTCTTCCTGTCGTCCGGGAGTAAGCAGGTACTGCCGTTCGAGCAGCCTAACGGCCATATCCGACATAACGAAGTGAGACTTTATAAATTTGAGTTTTTCCTGAAATGACTCAAGGTTTTTGTATCTGGACCGTTCTGAGGGGGATTCCATGATGAACCTGACCTTTTGCATGAGTAAATCGGACTCGTAATCCATAGATGTTGTTGAGATTGTGCTGTTCGTGACTTGCATACTAATATAGAATGTTCACTCGAATTTACGCAGTCCCGAAAACAATAAAATCCCCGAAATCCGGTATTTTGATTTTGGGGATTTTTAAGTTTAAATTTCAGAGCGGGTTTGTAAATGATTGTAATTCAGTAGCTTATTTGGCCATCAAATCCTGCTCAAGCGACTCCAGAATTTCATCGAGTTTTTTTGTGGTTTCGTCGAATTGCTCCGGACTGGCCAACGGCACATGTACGCTCATGTAGAATTTTATCTTTGGTTCGGTGCCTGACGGACGTGCTGAAATCTTGTATCCGTCTTCCGTGAAAAACTGCAGGACATTTGACTTCTCGTAATCAATATTCTCCTCCGTTCCATTCTCCAGGTCCTTGTCTACCGACGCCTTGTAATCAATCATCCGGACCACTTTCGAACCTCCCAGCGTTTCCGGTGGATCGGCTCGGAAACCGGCCATCATCTGGCTGATTTCTTCCGCTCCCTTCATGCCCTTCTTGGTGATTGAAATGAGTTTTTCTTTGTAATAACCAAACTGAACATACAGCTTGATCAGGAGCTCATAAATTGTCATCCCCTGGGATTTGGCCCAGGCGCTCATTTCCGCAATCATGGCGCATGATGCCACCGCGTCCTTGTCGCGTACAAAGTCACCGATCAGGTAGCCGTAACTTTCCTCACCGCCAGCGATAAATTGCTTTTTGCCCTCCAGGTCACGGATGATACCGGCAATATATTTGAACCCGGTCAGCGTATCGAAATGCCCCACCTCAAAATGCTCAGCAATTTCATGGATCAGGTCACTGGTGACAATTGTCTTCACAATGAACTGCTTGCCGTCAAGCTTATTGCGCTCCTGCCAGCGGCGGAGGACATAATAAATGAGCAGGGAACCGGTCTGATTACCATTTAGAAGAACAAATTCTCCTTCCAGGTTTTTACAGGCAATACCCACCCGGTCTGCATCCGGGTCAGTGGCCATGACCAGATCAGCGTCGATCGAACGGGCTTTTTCCAGTGCCAGCTTTAGTGCCTCAGCCTCTTCCGGGTTTGGATAAACCACGGTCGGGAAATTTCCGTCAGGCGTTGACTGTTCCTTAACGACGGTCACATTGGTAAAGCCCATTTGTTCCAGCGCTTTAGGGACCAGGGTGATACCGGTACCGTGAATCGGGGAAAATACGATCTTCAGATTCTTTTCTGACTCCACCGCGTCGGGCGACAGACTCAGTTTCCGCAATTCGGCCAGGTAGGCCGAATCAACTTCCTCACCGATCAGCTCGATCAGACTGTCCGGACCGTCCCATTTGACATCATCAATGGAGCCGATCTTATTTACTTCATCAATTACATTTTTGTCATGCGGGGCAACCATCTGTGCGCCGTCGTCCCAGTACGCCTTGTATCCGTTGTACTCTTTCGGGTTATGTGAAGCTGTCAGAACCACCCCGCTCTGGCATTTCAGGTTACGAATGGCAAAGGACAACTCCGGGGTCGGCCGGAGATCCCTGAACAAATACACTTTAATTCCATTGGCAGCGAATACACGCGCAGTTGTTTCAGCAAAAAACCGGCTGTTATTCCTGCTGTCGTGGGCTATGGCCACTTTTATCTGATCCAGGTCAGAGAATTCCCGTATCAGGTAATTGGCCAGACCCTGGGTGGCCATTCCAACCGTGTATTTATTTATCCGGTTGGAGCCGATCCCCATAATGCCCCGTAATCCGCCGGTTCCAAATTCAAGATCTTTATAGAATGCTTCATTCAGCGCATCCTCATCCTTGATTAATTCCTGGATCTGCTCCTTGGCATGGTTGTCAATTTGACTGTTAAGCCATTTCTGGACTTTTTCCCTGACATCTGACATAATGATGTGATTTGTTTAGTGAGATCTGAAAATTATAGATTGCCCCTCAATTCCTGCTCACGTTCTATGGCTTCAAACAAAGCCTTGAAATTTCCTTTGCCAAAGGATTTTGCACCTTTTCGCTGGATTATTTCATAAAATACGGTTGGCCGGTCCTGTACCGGTTTGGTAAAGATTTGCAAAAGATACCCTTCGTTGTCCCGGTCCACCAGGATATTCAGGTCGCGCAGTGGCTTGATATCTTCGTCAATTTCCCCGACTCGATCGAGCAGGTCATCGTAGTAATTACCCGGAACGTGGAGAAAATCAACCCCTCGTTTCCGCAATTCGCTTACGGTATGAATGATATCATTGGTGGCTACGGCAATATGTTGAACCCCGGCTCCATTGTAAAAGTCAATGTACTCCTCGATCTGGGACTTCTTCTTGCCTTCTGCCGGTTCATTGATAGGAAATTTAATATAGCCGTTTCCGTTTGAGACTACCTTTGACATGAGTGCACTGTATTCCGTGCTGATATCTTTATCGTCAAATGTTATCAACAGCTTGAACCCCATGACATTCTCATAAAAGTCTACCCACTTGTTCATTTGACCCCATCCGACATTGCCCACGCAATGATCCACATATTCAAGTCCGATGGGCTCCATGTCCACCGCTGAAGTTTTTTCCATAAACCCGGGAAGGAATGGTCCGGAGTAATTTCCCCGCTCTACAAACGTATGGATGGTTTCTCCGTATGTTTTTATTGAGGCCACACGCACAAGTCCATGGCGGTCTTCCAGGACTTCCGGTTCAGACAAAGCCTCCGCGCCACGGCTGGTGGTTTCCCTGAAACTTGCTTCGGCATCATCCACCCAAAGGGCAAGTACTTTCACCCCGTCGCCATGCCTGGCCACGTGTTGTGTGATCGGAGAATCTTCGCGCAGTCCCGAGGTGAGGACCAGGCGTATCTTGCCCTGCTTGAGGACATAGCTTACTTTGTCACGTATTCCGGTTTCCGGGCCTGCATAGGCGATCAGTTTGTATCCGAATGCGTACTGATAATAGAGTGCAGACTGTTTCGCGTTCCCTACGTAAAATTCGATATAATCCGTTCCTTTTAACGGTAAGAAATCTGTCTCAGTCATAGTTATTTTTCCTTTTAGTAAATCTAAGCTTTCCCTGTAAAGAAAGGAAATTTTATTATGATGTCGTATTCTCCTGAAAATTTGTTGCTTGTTAGTAAAAGACTGGTCAGTTTTGTGCAAAATTACCACCGTATGGACATTCAAAAACTCGAATCCGATCTGGTCGAAATCCTTTCGAAAAAGGCCGAACTGAACAAAACAGACTATAATGATGCCGCCTATGATGAGGCGGAGGAAGCTATTCATGATCTGGAAGATCAGTTCCTGGAGAATTACGGGGATTTCATGGAAGATGCCTTGCATGAAGTACACGATGAGTTCTGTCCGGATAGTGATGTGCTGCTTCCGATCGCCTACATCCCGAACCGGTTTGAGGTGAAAGACGGGAAGTATACTGTTCCGTTTTCCGAGGGCGTTTATGTGGATGTGGATGACTACGAGAGCAACAACACAAAACTGGTCCTGCTTCCCGGTCCGCTCCGCATCGAATTACTTATTGAGAAAGACCATTTTGAAACGGTCTGGAAACCCAAAGAACAGGAAGATTAGCGGTATCCCAGCTTCTGTCTGACTTTTTCAAGCACGGGCGCGGCAATTTCCCGGGCCCTGGCTTCCCCATTTTCCAGTTCTTTATCGAGTTCTTCAGGATTCTCCATGAAATAGGAATATTTTTCCCGTTCACCGGAGAATGTTTCAATGAGCAATTCAAATAATTCCTGTTTCGCGTGTCCGTACCCGTAATTTCCTCCTTCGTACTTCGCACGCATGGCAGCCGTCTGATCCGGGGTTGCCAGCAGGCTGTAGATAGCAAAGACATGACAGGTATCCGGATTTTTTGGTTCCTCCAGCGGTGTGCTGTCCGTCACAATGCTCATTACCTGCTTTCGCAGCTTTTTGTCAGGAAGGAAAATATCAAGTGTATTGTGATAGGATTTACTCATTTTCTGTCCGTCCGTCCCCGGAATGGTCATCACCTGTTCATCGATCCTTGCCTCCGGAACCACGAAGGTTTCTCCGTACTGGTTATTAAATGAACTGGCAATATCCCGTGTCATTTCCAGGTGCTGTTTCTGGTCTTTGCCAACAGGAACGATCTCGGCATCGTACAGCAGGATGTCCGCTGCCATGAGTACCGGGTAAGTAAAAAGGCCTGCATTGACATCTGCGAGGCGGTCTGACTTGTCTTTAAAGCTGTGGGCATTCGCCAGCATCGGGAAGGGGGTGATGCAATTCAGGTACCAGGTCAGTTCGCAAACCTCGGGAATCCGGCTTTGACGGTAGAGCAGGTTTTTACTGGTGTCAAAACCCGCAGCCAGCCAGGCCGCGGCCACGGCGCGGACATTCTCCCTACGCTCCCCGGCATCCTTGATGGACGTCAGGGAATGAAGGTCGGCAATGAAAAGGAATGATTCATTGTCCGCCTGCTGTGAAAGTTCAACCGCCGGTAAAATGGCTCCCAGTAAATTGCCCAGGTGGGGCTTGCCGCTGCTTTGTATTCCGGTAAGTATTCTGGCCATGCTGTAATTTTTTCACAAATAAAAAGAATTCTTTGGAGACCAGGACTATGATCAAGTCTAAGTCTAAGACTAAGACTAAGACCAGGATTCAGTAAGCGGGGGAGGTGATGATGAACCATGATGGTCTGAGCGTCCACGCTCAGACCATCGGCAGAACCCGGGGTCCCGTCCATACGAAGACCACCACTTAGCTGCTGGATCCCTGGTCCGGCTGCGCCGTCCTGGGATGACAACAGAGCGCTTATTCTATCCACCGGTCATCCGGCTTACGACCGCAGGGATTGCCGCACGGGGGAGGTGATGAATTTTCAAGACATTTTATTACCTTTAGACAAATTTTTTAGGCTATGTTCAGAATTTTTACATTACTGCTAGTACTGCTGCCGATGGTGGTTTCTTCCCAGCATCTGGATAAGATCAGTTTTCAATCACAGGACCATGACTTTGGTAAGATCTATGAATCGGATGGTCCTGTCAACCACGAATTTCGTTTTGTTAATATCAGTGAGGATTCCCTGAAAATAACCGGGGTGCAGGCTTCGTGCGGCTGTACAACGCCTTCCTGGTCGAGTGATGTTCTTGCTCCGGGAGACTCGGGCTATGTCCAGGCACAGTACAATCCCCTGAATCGCCCGGGCCGCTTCAACAAAAACCTTAAAGTACAATTCGACGGAATTGAACAGCCCGTCACCCTGCTGATCCGCGGCAGTGTTATCCCGCGTGCCGGGTCGGTGGAAGAAGAATTCCGCAATGAAATCGGTGGGATCCGGCTCCGGTATTCCACGTTTAACATGGGGAAAGTATTCACTACAGACGAGTCAACGGAAAAGCGTTTTGAAGTATATAATGGCAGTGATACCGTCATTACTTTTCAGGAGAATATTGAGCATCCGCCGCATGTGTCAGTGTCCTTTGATCCGCCATCGGTAGAACCCGGAAAGATTGCGGAAATGGTAGTCCTGTACGACGCGAAGAATAAGGGTGACCTGGGGTTCAGTTCAGATAACATTACGTTTTACACAGACGAACCGGAAGGTGCTCAGCGAAAAAGCGTCAACCTCTACGCCACAATTGAAGAATACTTTCCTCCAATGACGGCCGAAGAAATGAAAGTGGCTCCTCACCTGAAAATAGATGAGCCGCTGCACGATTTTGATAAGATCAGCCAGGGGGAAAGGGTTACTACCGAATTCAGGATAGTAAACTCGGGCCAGAGCCAGCTGGAGATCCGTCAGCTGAAAGGAAATTGCGCCTGTATTACGGCCAGTATTGATAAAATGAAACTACAGCCCGGCGAATCAGCGGAGATCAAGGTCACATTTGATTCAACCCAGCGCAAGGGCAATCAGCAAAAGAGTATTACGGTTTATTCCAATGATCCGACTGCCCCGGCGCAGCGGATGACGATCCGCGCCCGGGTTGATGATTAGGTGAATGCCGGTATCCCTGTGATGTCGGCTCCAAGGATCAGCAGGTGGATGTCATGTGTCCCTTCGTAAGTAATCACTGATTCGAGGTTCATCATATGTCGCATAATGGGATATTCTCCCGTAATACCCATTCCCCCATGTACCTGGCGTGCCTCCCGGGCAATGTTCAGGGCGACTTCTACTGAATTACGCTTGGCCATGGAAATCTGGGGCGTAGTGGCTTTCCCTTCGTCCATCATCTTGCCCAGTTTCCAGTTAAGAAGTTGCGCCTTGGTGATTTCTGTAAGCATTTCCGAAAGCTTTTTTTGCACGAGCTGGAATGAACCAATGGGCTTGCCGAACTGAATTCGTTCACCGGCATACCGGCGTGCCGAATCATAGCAATCCATGGCGGCACCGATCGCCCCCCAGGCAATTCCATAGCGTGCCGAATCAAGACACATCAGCGGCGCACCCAAACCAGACTTACCGGGCAGCAGGTTTTCCTTGGGCACCTTTACATCGTTGAATACGAGTTCGCCAGTGGTGCTTGCCCGCAGAGACCATTTTCCATGGGTCTCAGGTGTGCTGAAGCCTTCCATTCCACGTTCCACGATTAGTCCGTGAATACGCCCTTCCTCATTTTTCGCCCAGACTACCGCGATATCTGCCTTAGGCGAATTGGATATCCACATTTTGGCGCCATTCAAAATATAATGATCCCCTGCATCCCGGAAATTAGTGACCATACCACTGGGGTTGGAACCATGGTCGGGTTCGGTGAGCCCGAAACATCCCAGCATTTCCCCCGACGCTAGCTTGGGCAGGTATTTCTTTTTTTGTTCTTCCGATCCGAATTTGAAAATAGGATACATCACCAGGGAACCCTGAACAGATGCGGTCGACCGCATTCCCGAATCGCCGCGTTCAATTTCCTGCATAATCAGACCGTAGCTGATGTAATCCATGCCGCCACCACCGTACTCTTCGGGAACAGTAGGGCCAAATGCGCCGATATCACCGAACTTCTTAACGATCCCGTAAGGAAAGTGTGCGTTCTGCGCCCATTCTTCGATAATCGGAGAGATTTCTTTCTTCACGAAGTCCCTGATCGAGGAGCGGATCAGTTTGTGTTCTTCCGTGAGCAGGTCATCTATGTGATAAAAATCGGGTGATTCGAAATGGTCGCTTTTACCTGATTTACGTTCGCTTGTTTCCGCGCCGTTCGGATTCATATCAATTCTGTTTTGGGTTATTCGTTTAATAGTTTCAAATTTACGCAACCAAAGATAGTAAACCTCTTAACCATATGGATAAATCGGAAATTGACGATAAAATCCTTGACCAGATCAGGAAACTGGAGCAGAAATATGAAGTGATGGGACAGGACCTGTCGTCGTACCTGGATGGCCTCCTTTATTCTGATTACCTGACATATTGGGACTACATTCACCTGGACACGCTGCTCAGCCTGCAAAACCCGAAGACCGGTTTTGAGGATGAAATGATCTTTATAGTTTATCATCAGCATACAGAGCTGTTTTTCAAACTTGTGCGCTGGGAACAGCAACAGCTGACAGATGCTGATGAGCCGGTACCGGCAGAGGTATTTCTTGAAAAGCTGCAGCGGATGAACCGGTACTTTGAATTGCTGGAACATTCCTTTTCCGTCATGGCCGAAGGAATGCGGAAGGAACAATTCCTGAAATTCAGGATGTCGTTATTGCCTTCCAGCGGCTTCCAGTCCGCCCAATACCGCTTTATCGAGCTTTACTCCACTGATATGATTAACCTGGTCGCGGAAAAAGAACGCGCCAAGTACCACGAATACGATTCGGCAGAAATCCTGATGGAAGATATTTACTGGCGAAAAGGGGCCACGGAGCTAGCTTCCGGTAAGAAAACCCTCACCCTTCGCCAGTTTGAAGAGAAGTATATGTCCGACTTTATCGAAGAAGGTAACCGCCTTAAAGGACGTAATTTGCTTCAATTGTATCAAAAACATTACAAGGATGATGAAAGGGCTGACGAAATAGTGGAAGAACTTAAAAAATTTGACTTGCTTGCTAATGTATTCTGGCCACTGGCCCACTTCAAGTCCTCGGTGCGCTACCTGCACAAAGACCCGGTAGACATCGCTGCGACAGGAGGGACCAACTGGCAAAAATACCTGCCACCTCATTACCAGCGAATTATCTTTTTCCCGGATTTATGGAGTGAGCAGGAAAAAAAGGAATGGGGCAGGAACTGGGTGATGAAAACTCTTAAGGAACTGTCCAAATAACCATTGGAACAGGCATTTTTTTCGTTTGAAGGCTATTTTTTATTATATGTTGACAGGGGTGATATTAACGTCATCCCATGTGTATGGTCAGGTCCTTCGTGAAACGTATCACGATAAAGAAGGAAATTACCTGAAGGAAACATATTATGTCCGGGACACACTTTCCAATATCCTGGAGGGAGCATATCGTTCCTATTACCTGAACGGACAGATCGAGTCAAGAGGCCAGTTTGAAAATAATGAAACGGTCGGCACCTGGGAATTCTTTTTCGAGAACGGTATTCTTAAAATGCGCGGAGACGTCCGGAGAAATTCCAATGACGGATACTGGGAGTATTTCTTCGAAAGCGGTAAAAAACAGATGGAAGGAGAGGTCATTGACCGCCAGCGTACAGGAGAATGGATATTCTATTATGAGAACGGGCAGGTGAAAGAAAAAGGCAGGTATTCCGCCAACAAGCGGGAGGGGCCGTGGAAATCCTACTATGAAGACGGCGACCTGATGGGCCAGGTCAATTACACCCGTAACCAGGGGCGCCTTACAGAATATTATCCGACGGGCCGAAAAAAGGCTTCCGGTCCTGTAAATGGGCCGGTCAAGCTGGGAGAATGGAGTTTTTTTTCCGAAGAAGGTTATGTCGAAGCCCGGGGGTTACTGAAGAACGGAAAAAAGGAAGGGGAATGGGAATTTTATCATCCTGACGGCACAATCTCTTCTATGGGTCAGTATTCCGATGACCGGGAATCCGGTAAATGGTCCTACTTCTATCCGTCCGGCGCCCTACGCAGTGAAGGTAATTTCAGTAACGGGCAGAAGGACGGCACATGGAAATTATATTATCCCGACGGAAATCTCCTGGGAGAGGGCAACTACGTTGACGGTAATGGTCCCTACAAGGAATACTACGGAACAGGAGAGCTGAAACTGGAAGGCCGGATGCAGGCAGACAAACAACAGGGGCAATGGAAATATTATTCGCTGGAAGGACTTATTGAGGCAGAATGCCAGTTTGAAGCCGGTCGGGGAGAATATGTCGGATACTATGAAGATGGGTCTGTCCGCACCCGCGGGATAATAGACGACGGGAAAAAGACAGGAACCTGGGAGATATTCGAACGAAACGGAAAGCTCACGGGGTATTATAAGCCGATCTATGACCTGGCACCGGGATTACTTGAAAAACCACGTGAACAAGTGGATTACGGAGTAGGTGAGTACCGTTTTAAAGGACGGCGCCAGGGCTATTTCAAACCGCGGCTGAATGAAATGCGGGCGGTGATCATCGGGTTTAATCCGTTGATGAGCCTGATTGGAAGGCTGCCACTCGCTGCCGAATATTATATGGAAGACCGGATGGGTTTTGAGCTTGAAGTGGAAGGGATCCGTGACCCGTTCTTCAGGGAAGACAGTGAGATAGGACTTGAGGAAACGTATAAAAGAGGGGTCACCGCCGGGTTCAGGCAAAAGTTTTATAATGACGGAGGCCGGATGGGTCTCTGGTATTTTGCACAGGAAATAAGGTATACCAACCTGCAGCATGGAGCCAATGTCCTGGCATCTCCCGGTGTGGTCACCAAAGTAACAGCGGAAGAGTGGAAAATTGAATATTCGCTCCTTCTCGGATACCGCCTGATGGAGGATACCGGTGACTCCGGTCTCACCGTTGATGCTTATGTCGGAGCAGGCACTGGATATCGTGATTTTACCAGTCCCGAATCCCATGCGGAGGTGTTTGATGACCTTCCCCGGGATAAAGTCCCGTTACGTATCAGTTTCGGTGTTAACATCGGATATGTTTTCGGGCTTAGAAATATGCGCAGATAAGCCGAATATTGGCTAATTTCGCAGGGTGAAAAAAAGCCTGTCAGTCACATTACCCCCAAAGGAAGCATTTGATGAAAAGCATCTGGAAGAGTTCCTGCGCGACCGGGCAGGAAATCCAAGGGCTGCCGTAAGGATCACAAAGCGGTCTGTTGACGCGCGCCGTAAAGAGGTGCGCGTTCATATCCAGGCTGATGTTTACCTTCGGGAAGAACCACCCCCGGAAATCTCCTACCGGCGGGAATATCCGCAAGTCGGGAATGCACGCAGAATGATTATTATCGGTGCCGGACCAGCCGGGTTGTTTGCTGCTCTTCGGTGCCTGGAGGCAGGTATAAAACCGATTATCCTGGAACGAGGAAGTGATGTGCAGGGTCGTCGTCGTGACCTGGCCGACATAAACAAAAAACATATAGTCAATCCGGAATCCAATTATTGTTTCGGGGAGGGCGGTGCCGGTACCTATTCGGACGGGAAATTGTACACCAGGTCCAAAAAACGCGGAGATGTTCGGCGTGTGCTTGAAATCCTTGTGGCGCATGGAGCCCGGCACGATATCCTGTTCGAGGCTCATCCCCACATCGGTACCAATAAGTTGCCACGTATCATCCGTGAAATGAGGCAAAGTATCCTGGAGGCAGGCGGTGAAATTCATTTTGATACGAGGGTGGATGACTTGCTTCTTGCGGACGGAGAAGTGACAGGTTGCGTTCTGGCAGACGGCGCCAGGGTAGAGGGAGAATCGGTCATTCTGGCTACCGGACACTCGGCAAGGGATATTTTTGAATTACTGGTGCGCAGGAATATCCATACAGAAGTGAAGCCTTTTGCCCTGGGGGTACGGATCGAACACCCCCAGCAACTCATTGACCGCATTCAATACCATTGTGCCACTGACCGGGGTCCTTACCTGCCTGCCTCCAGTTATTCCCTGGTGCACCAGGCAACCTACAAGGGAATTAAAAAAGGCGTATTCTCCTTTTGCATGTGCCCCGGCGGATTTATCGTGCCATCGGCAACTGCACCCGGGGAAGTGGTTGTTAACGGGATGAGTCCGTCCCGTCGCGATTCCTATTTTGCGAATTCCGGGATTGTTGTGGCCGTTGATCAGCATGATTTCGCCCCTTTTTCAGACCACGGCGTACTCGCCGGACTCCGGTTCCAGCAGGCGATCGAACGAAAAGCCTGTGAGATAGCCGGTGGTACGCAAACCGCCCCGGCCCAGCGGATGGTTGATTTCATAGACCGGAAAGTCTCAGCCAATCTGCCGGGAACTTCGTATCAGCCCGGCCTGTTTTCAGCAGATATGGACGAAGTACTTCCCCCTCAGATCGCGGAGCGATTGCGGATTGCCTTCCGCGCATTTGGAAAAAAAATGAAAGGCTACCTGACCAATGAGGCACAGGTGGTGGGGGTGGAGAGTCGCAGTTCGTCTCCTGTCCGCATTCCCAGGAACCGGGAGACGCTGGAACACGAAGACGTGGGCCGGTTGTTCCCCTCCGGCGAAGGAGCCGGTTATGCCGGCGGTATTGTTTCCGCGGCCATGGATGGGGAACGATGTGCTGAGGCGGCACTTACCTTGTATTTTAATAAGAAATTAAAATGAAAAAAACGGTCATTATCGGTGCCACTACCAATACTGCGAGGTATTCCTACCTGGCGGCTCATATGCTGAAGAATCATAGTATTCCCTTTGTCCCGGTAGGCATCAGGAAAGGGGAAGTTTTCGGGGAGGAAATTCTGGATCTTCGCCAGTCTCCCCCCATCGATGACGTGCATACCGTTACTCTTTACCTTGGACCAAAAAACCAGGTTCCGTACTACGATTATATTCTGAGCCTTAACCCGGAACGGATTATTTTTAACCCGGGTACAGAAAACGACGAACTGGCGGATATGGCGCAGGAAAAAGGAATTGAAACCGAGGAAGCCTGCACCCTGGTCATGATCCGGATTGGCGCTTTTTGAGGACTTTTTCATCGATTTACCCTGCATAACCGGCCAGGAAGATATCTGCCTGAAAAAACATCAGGTAAGGTCTGAATTAACCCCCCGAATGCACCTCAAAAAACAGGTAAATTGTGTAGTTTTGGGAGATTGTTTAAAGAAATTATGAGCGAAAAAAAAGAAAACAAGACCCCCGAATATTCAGCCGGTAATATCCAGGTGCTGGAAGGCCTGGAAGCCGTGCGTAAACGTCCTGCCATGTACATCGGGGATGTGGGTCTCAAAGGCTTGCATCACCTGATCTGGGAGGTTGTGGATAACTCAATTGATGAGGCCCTTGCCGGGTACTGTGATGAGATCACCGTCACCATCGAAGAAGATAACTCCATAACCGTCATGGATAACGGGCGGGGGATTCCCACCGACATACATCAGAAAGAAAAACGTTCGGCACTGGAAGTCGTAATGACGGTGCTCCATGCCGGGGGTAAATTTGACAAGGATACCTACAAGGTTTCCGGCGGACTCCACGGTGTGGGTGTTTCCTGTGTGAATGCTCTGTCCACCATGCTGCATGCCACCGTACACAGGAACGGAACCATTTACGAACAGGAATACGAACGTGGTGTGCCTAAGGCACCTGTTACGGAAACCGGTAAGACCGACAAGACCGGGACCATCGTCCATTTCAAACCTGATTCGACGATCTTCAACGAGACCAGGTATAATTATGATACAGTGGCTTCCAGGATGCGGGAGCTTGCCTACCTGAATGCAGGGATCAGCATCAAACTCGTGGACAAGCGTGAGCTTGATGATGACGGGCAGCCAATCTCAGATGATTTTTACTCGGAAGGAGGGCTCCGAGAGTTTGTGGAATACCTTGACAGTACGCGGGAGGCACTGATCCCGGATCCGGTATTTATGAACCGGGAAGACGGGGAAGTTCCCGTGGAAGTAGCGCTTAGCTACAATACCTCGTACTCGGAGAATGTGGTTTCCTATGTAAACAACATCAACACCATTGAAGGGGGTACACACGTGGCCGGCTTCCGGCGCGCGCTTACCAGGACCCTGAAATCCTATGCCACCAATTCCGGATTGCTGGATAAGGTGAAATTTGATATCAGCGGGGATGACTTCCGGGAAGGTCTTACGGCGGTAATCTCTGTGAAAGTTGCCGAACCCCAGTTTGAGGGACAGACCAAGACCAAACTTGGAAACTCTGAAGTTTCAGGGGCTGTCGATCAGGTAGTGGGCGAAATGCTCAATAACTACCTGGAGGAAAACCCAAAGGAAGCGAAAACGATCGTACAGAAAGTCATTCTGGCAGCACAAGCGCGTCATGCCGCGCGTAAAGCCCGTGAAATGGTACAGCGGAAGAACGTGCTGGGTGGTACAGGACTGCCCGGTAAACTGGCTGACTGCTCAAATAACGACCCGGGAGAATGCGAATTATACCTGGTGGAGGGTGATTCGGCCGGAGGATCAGCCAAGCAGGGCCGTGACCGTAATTTCCAGGCCATTCTCCCGCTAAGGGGTAAAATCCTCAATGTGGAGAAAGCCCAGGAACACAGGATCTATGAGAATGAAGAGATCAAGAATATGATCACTGCCTTAGGTGTTAGTTTCGGTACGGAGGAAGATGAAAAAGCGCTTAACCTGACGAAACTGCGATACCACAAGATCATTATCATGACGGATGCCGATGTGGACGGAAGCCACATCCGTACATTGATCCTTACGTTTTTCTTCCGTTACATGCACGAGCTCATTGAAAAAGGGTATCTCTACATAGCGCTTCCGCCGCTTTACCTGCTGAAGCGAGGAAAGAAGGAGCGTTATTGCTGGACCGAGGAAGAGCGGGAGATACTGGTCAAGGAGCTGGCCAGGGACGGCAAGATAGAATCAGTATCCGTTCAGCGATACAAAGGTCTGGGTGAAATGAACCCGGAACAATTATGGGAAACTACCATGAACCCGGAAAGACGGAGCCTGAAGCAGGTGACGATCGAATCGGCGGCAGAGGCAGATCACCTGTTCTCCATGCTGATGGGCGATGAAGTGGCACCCCGACGTGAATTCATTGAACGAAATGCTAAATACGCCAAAGTAGACGTATAATCCACGAACAACAATATGATCCTTACGGAACGCATTAAAAAGCAGATAGCGACCAGTCCATATATCAGCAGGGACCTGAGCTGGCTGAAATTTAATGACCGCGTCCTGGATCAGGCGAAGGATTCGTCCAAAACCGTTCTTGAACGCCTTAAATTCCTTGCGATATCGGCTTCGAACCTGGATGAATTCTTCACCATTCGGGTGGGTAGCCTGTACAATTACATAGATTACGGGAAGCAGCGCATTGACTACAGCGGACTGCGCGAAAACCCGTTCAGGCAGGTCCTTTTGCATCAGTCAAGGCTCTATGCCGATCAGCAACAGGACCTGTACCTCAATGTGTTGCAGCCTGCGTTTGAGAAGAGCGGCTTTATCATTTCCCAGTTTAAGAAACTGAGTACGGCGGAAAAGCAGCAAGCGGTTGATTATTTCGAATCAACCATCTATCCCATGCTGACGCCCATGGTTTATGACAGCTATCACACTTTTCCGATCCTTAATTCGACCCGTCTGGTGTTCGGCGTGGTGACCAGGAGCCTGGACAAGGTTGAAAATAAAAAGCTGAGTTTTATCCAGGTTCCTTCGAATATTCCACGGTTTTACGAGCTGGAGAAGGACGATAAGACGTTCTTTATCCCGGTGGAGGATATTATTCTGAACAACATCCAGCACTTGTTCAGGAACGTGGAGATTTTATCTGCCAACCTGTTCAGGATTACCCGGAACGGTGATTTCACGCTGGATGAAAGCGATGATATCGAGGCGAATTTTCTGGATGAACTGAAGCAAAAGCTTAAAACCAGGCGAACGGGCAGAGTGGTTCGCCTTGAAGTCTCCGGCCGACCCAATGCCTGGATGATGAAGATCCTGAAGGAAAGGTGGCAGATCGATGACGATAATATCTTCCGGATCAAGAAAAAGAGCCTGGTGGATTTTACCGGACTCTGGCAGATTGTCAAGCACCCCCAATTCAAGGACCGCCTGTATGAAATGCCGGACCCTGTTCCGCCGCTGGCGTATCCCAAGATCCGGGAGGAGAATATTTTTGACGTGCTGCAGGACCGGGACGTGTTGCTGCATCATCCCTATAACAGTATTGAACCGGTGATTGACCTTCTGGAGAAGGCAGCTGACGATCCCGGGGTACTGGCCATTAAGATAACCATCTACAGGCTGGCGGATGATTCGAGGGTATCCTCTGCATTGCTCAAGGCAGCTGAAAACGGTAAACACGTTTCGGTTTTGTTTGAGGTAAAGGCCCGGTTTGATGAGGAGAATAACCTTCGCGAGGCGCAACGCCTGCAGAAAGCAGGCTGCTTTGTGATCTATGGCATCAGCAGTTTCAAGACCCACACCAAGCTGTTGCTTATTGTAAGGAAAGAGGGAACCCGGGTGAGACGGTACCTCCATTTGTCATCGGGGAATTACAACGAATCCACATCCAAACTGTACACTGACCTGGGGCTGCTTACGACCAACGAAACACTGGCCCATGATGTATCGGAATTCTTTAATGTGATCACTGGTCATTCGTTGCCGAGTGTATACAAGAGTCTTATTACGGCGCCGAAGGATATGCGGCAGCAACTGATCAGCATGATCCGCAATGAAACTGAAAATGCCCGGCAGGGTAAAGAATCAGGCATTGTGATAAAGATCAATTCACTGCAGGATAAGGAGACCATTGACGAAATGTACCAGGCTTCCCAGGCTGGTGTGCCGATCAAGCTGATAGTTCGCGGTATGTGCTGCCTGAGGCCGGGAAGGAAAGGGCTCAGTGAAAATATTCAGGTTTTGTCTATCGTGGGGCATTACCTTGAGCACAGCCGCATATATTATTTTCACAACAATGGTGATTACAGGCTCTATGTGGGAAGCGCTGATATGATGATCCGAAGCTTTGAACGCCGCCTGGAATCCTTGTTCTCCATTACCGATGACCTGCTGCGCAGGCAGGTGAAAAACATTCTCCAGTTTAACCTGAAGGACAATGTTAATGCCTACGTAATGCAGGAAGACGGCTCTTACCGCAAAAAACAGGCGGAAGGCGAGCCTCCATTCAATCTTCATAAGGAATTCTACAATGTTTCGCAGGACAACCTGGAAGATCTGGACCTCAGTGTCGCTTTCAATCCGGTACCTGTGGAAGGGAATGGAAACGGCCATGCGCCGGAAAAAGTCCGGGATACGTCAGAAGCCAGTTAGGCTAAGCAGGTTGTTTGCCCCTGAAATTAATTAACTTAGCGATATGGATATACGGGAAATACTTGAAAAGCGAATCCTGGTACTCGATGGTGCCATGGGAACAATGATCCAGCGGTATGATCTTCAGGAGGAGGATTTCCGTGGAGAGAGATTCAAGGATCATGCTAGTGAACTCAAAGGAAACAACGACCTCCTGTCGCTGACCCGGCCCGACATCATCCGGGATATCCATAAGGCTTATTTTGAAGCCGGAGCTGATATAGCCGAAACCAATACATTTACTTCCACCAGCATTGCCCAGGCAGATTACCATCTGGAGGATGCCGTGTATGATATGAATTATGCATCGGCCAGAATAGCCCGGGAGGTAGCGGATGAGTTTACAGCTAAGGAAAGTGACAAACCACGGTTTGTAGCCGGATCGATCGGTCCGACCAACCGCAGTGCCTCTATTACCCCGGACGTTAATAACCCAGGGTACAGGAACATTGATTTTGACACCTTGCGCAAGGCATACCGTGAACAGGCCAAAGCCCTGCTCGACGGTGGTGTTGATCTTTTCCTTGTAGAAACGGTATTTGATACCTTAAATGCCAAGGCGGCGTTATTCGGGATTTCTGAATTGCTGGAAGAGGAGAATAAACAGGTGCCGGTAATGGTTTCCGGAACAATTACGGATGCCAGCGGGCGGACATTATCCGGTCAGACCACGAATGCGTTTCTTATATCCCTGGAACACATGCCGTTGCTGAGTATCGGACTGAATTGTGCCCTGGGCGCTAAGGACCTCCGACCATATCTGCAAACCCTGGCGAGAAACGCCCGGTTTTTTGTGAGCACACATCCTAATGCGGGGTTGCCAAATGAATTCGGGGAATATGACCAGACCCCGGAAGAAATGGCCGCCCAGATAGAGGAGTTTCTCGGTGAAGGGCTCATCAATATTGTTGGCGGGTGCTGCGGGACATCGCCCGAGCACATCCGTGCGATTGCAGGAGCAGCTGCCAAATATTCTCCCAGAAAATTGAAAACTGCTGTGGTCTAGCCGCAAGCAGCGTTTAAAATACACCGATCTTGATGCAACCGGCAACAATTGCCGGCGGACAGGGTTAATTTACTGGAGGAGGGGAAAATGCTGCGGAGTTTAAAGTGTAATATCCTCAATCATTTGGTATATTAAAGGTCCTATGGGAAGAACGATAATCATTTCAAACCGCCTGCCGGTAAAAATCCAGAAAGACAAGGACGACAATCTCGTATTCAAGCCAAGTGAAGGGGGGCTCGCCACGGGTCTGGGCTCGATTTACAAGGAAGGAGACAATGTCTGGATTGGCTGGCCGGGAATGTATTTCAAGAACAAAGAGGAGCAGAAGGAGGTAGAGGCCGAGCTGGAAAAGGAGAATATGCGCGGGGTAAGCCTGACTCCCGAAGAGATAAAATTATATTACGAGGGTTTCAGCAATGAAACGCTTTGGCCGACATTCCATTATTTTAACCAGTATGCTCTGTATAAGAAATCTTACTGGCAGGCATATGAAAAGGTAAATAAGAAATTTTGTGAAGCAGTACTGAAGGTGGCCCGGGATGGGGATACCATCTGGGTCCATGATTACCAGCTGCTCCTGTTGCCGGACCTGATCCGGAAGGAATTGCCGCACGTAAGCATTGGCTTCTTTCTGCACATTCCCTTTCCGTCGTTTGAGGTATTCAGGCTCCTGCCATGGAGAAGACAACTGCTGGACGGAGTGCTCGGATCAGATCTCATCGGATTTCACACATATGACGATATGCGCCACTTCCTGAGTGCGGTGAGCCGGATCAGTTATATTTCTAACCAGAATGGCCAGATTACCAAGGACGGACGTACCGTAGTGATTGATGCCTTCCCGATGGGTATCGACTATGACAAATATTCCAATTCCGCGGCGTCACCTGGTACGCTGAGCAGGGAAGTGGCCTACAGGACATCCCTGGGAGATCAGAAACTGATGTTATCGATCGACCGGCTGGATTATTCCAAAGGGATACCTGCCCGGTTGCAGATATTCGACCTGTTTCTTGAGAAATATCCTCAGTACCAGGGAAAAGTTTCCCTGATGATGGTGGTGGTACCGTCGCGGGACAAGGTAGGCAAGTACAAAGATCTGAAACAGGAGGTGGATCTGCTGGTCGGACGTATCAATGGTAAATACGGAACGGTCAACTGGACACCGTTGCATTACTTTTATCGTTCATTCCCGCTGGAAGACCTCTCGGCCTTCTACCGCATGGCGGACGTGGGGCTGGTAACACCGATGCGGGACGGAATGAACCTGGTTTGTAAAGAATTTGTCGCCAGTAAACTGGATCAGACAGGAGTGCTTATCCTGAGTGAGATGGCTGGCGCTTCCAAGGAGTTGTCGGAAGCTATTATTGTTAACCCCAATGATAAGCACCAGGTGCGCGATGCCATCAAACAAGCCCTGGAGATGCCCCAGGACGAACAGGTAAAGCATATGGAAATTATGCAGGCCACAATAAAGAAATTTAATATACATCACTGGGTGAACCTGTTTATGAGCCGCCTGAATGATGTGCACGATAAACAACTTAAAATGAGTACAAAACTGCTGGACGACAAAATTGAGAAATCGATGATGAAAGATTTCGAAAAAAGTGACTGTCGTTTACTTATGCTGGATTATGACGGAACTCTCACCTCATTCACCGGAAATCCGGAAGATGCCAGGCCTGATGATGAACTGGTTGAACTGATTGGAAAACTGGCTGAAGATGACCGGAACAAAGTACTCGTGATCAGTGGCAGGGATAAGGATACCCTTCAGAAATGGCTGGGAGATTTGAATGTTGAATTTGTGGCGGAACACGGGGTTTGGGCCCGGAGAATAGACGAAGGCTGGATGATGACCGATTCGCTGGATAATTCGTGGAAAGAAGATATCCGGCCAATCCTTGAGATATACGTCAACAAAACGCCGGGTTCACTGCTCGAGGAGAAGGATTTCTCACTTGTATGGCATTACAGGCGGGTTGAAACAGGACTTGGAGAATTGAGGGCCCGGGAGATTATCAGTCATATGAAGTACCTGGCCGTTAACATGAACCTCCAGGTCCTTGAAGGCAACAAGGTGGTGGAAGTCAAAAACCTGGAAGTCAATAAAGGGAAAGCTGCATCCAAATGGCTGGAGTACTACGATACGGACTTTGTTTTTGCCATTGGCGATGACTGGACCGACGAAGATACTTTTAAGGCAGTACCTCAGGAGGCATACACCGTAAAAGTAGGGGACAGGCGATCTGCGGCCCGGTTCAGTGTAAACGATACAAAGGATGTCCGCCGTCTGCTCAGGCAAATGGCCGAATCAAAATCACCCGTCAAAGCGGATAAATCATAGGAAATTAGGTCTTCCGAGCTTACGGCTTATCCTGTAAGCTGCGTTGACCAGTCCTACATGACTGTATGCCTGGGGGAAATTGCCCCACATGCTGCCGTTGGCGGCGTCCACGTCCTCACTCAGCAGGCCGAGGTGATTGCCATATTTGAGCAGGTTTTCAAAAGATTCAATCGCTTCATCCATCCGGCCCACGCAGGCAAGTGCCTCAACATACCAGAAAGCGCAGATCAGGAACGTAGTTTCAGGAGCGCCAAAGTCGTCTTTGTGCTTATAACGGTAAAACAGTCCTTCTTTTGAGCGCAACTCTTTTTCCATGGCCGCCAGGTGCTTGCTGGCTACCTCAGAAGAAGGGTCCAGGTAATTCATGAGGATCAGCTGCAGGTTACTGGCATCCAGGTTGGAGGAGCCAATTGCCTGGGTATAAACCATACGTTTGGGATCGAAACAGGCTTCGATCTTTTCAGATGCCTGGGCACAGAGTTTATCCGCCAGTCGGACAATTTCGTTATTCCCGAATGATTCACCGATCTTTTTTGCCGCCTTGCTTCCCGCCCAGTGAAAGAGGTAGGTATAGCAATGGTACTGGCTGAGAGTCCGGAATTCCCACAGTCCGGCATCCGGTTCGTTCATGAGGGATTCGATATTCTTAAGAATGTCTGAAACCAGTTTCAGCGAATCTGACCGTTCTGAATTAATGAACCGCCGGTCTACAAAAAGAGGTAAAAGTGCCAGTAGGATCTGGCCATATACGTCATTCTGAATATGCGTGTAGGCCTGGTTTCCAACCCTGACGGGGCCATTACCCAGATAGCCCTTGAGATCGAGGATTTCCTCAAACAACTCTTCCCGTCCGGTGATCCCATACAGTGGCTGATACCTTTCTTTCGTTTTGACTGATATATTTACAATGTAGTTGAAGTAGCTTTCAAGCTCTTCAAAGTGACCAATATTATTAAAGGCCGCCAGTGTGTAGTAGGTGTCACGCATCCAGCAAAACCTGTAATCCCAGTTTCGGCCACTTCCCGGTGATTCAGGAAGGCTGGTGCTGCCGGCTGCTATGATCGCCCCGGTATCTTCGTACTGGTGGATCTTCAGGGCAAGGGCACTCCGGTTGATTTCCCGCTGATGAAAATCACTTACACTCATATTCTTCACCCATCCTTCCCAGTAACGCTTCGTTCTGTCAAGAAAGGTTTCACAGGTACTCATAAGTGGTGCCTCCAGTGGTGCACCGTAGGTCAGTACCAGGTATTTGACATCATTCAGGACAATGGAAGCATTCTCCACAATGTAGGAAATGGAAACATTGGTGGTCAGTCGTAATTCTTTTTCAAGACCCAGATATTCAATGTGGTTACTGGCTTCGTACTGTTCAGGTACCAGTTTGCCATAATTTCCGACCGGACGACAGTTAATATTGACCGTGGGTTGCCCTTCCAGGGGCTCCACCTTGCGTATCAGCATAAGCGGCTTGAAATACCTGTCAAACTGGAAGAAGCGAGGGGCAAAGTCGGTAATCCGGTAGCTGCCTTCATTACTGGTAATATCAGTACAGAGAATATTGGTATTTTCAATGTAGAACTGTTTTGAGTCAACCATATCCCCGGTCGGCTTAACTGAAAATTCACCTCCTTTTTCATCATCCAGCATACCGCCGAAAATGAAACTGCTGTCAAACCTGGGCCAGCACATCCAGGCAATATTACTGTCTTTGTGGATATGTGCCTGAAATGAGCAGTTTCCAATTAATCCATAATCGTAGGTATGTCTTGTCATATATTATTTCTTAAAATGGTTTACTATTAGACTGGATGCGCCCAGAATGGGTGCTGTCTGATTTGGTAATCCGGAGGGTAATATTTTTACTTTGCCCTGGTAAATAGGCATTAAATGGTTTTCAAGATGTCTTATGGTAGGTTCGAATATCAGGTCCCCGGCCTGTGATAATCCGCCCAGGAGGAAAATCGCTTCCGGGTTGGTATGCGCGATGGAATCGGCCAGTTTCCTGCCCAGAATGGATCCTGTGTATTCGAATGCTTCTTTGGCAATAAAATCTCCTCTGAGTGCGCATTCCGAGATCATCTTGGTCGAGAGCTCATCGAAACTGTGACTTCTCAATTCGCTGTCGTCCATGTAGTCTGCCAGTAATTTATAGACGGTTCGTTTAATTCCTGTAGCAGAGACATAGGTTTCGAGGCAGCCTTTTCTGCCGCAGCCGCATTGTCTGCCATGGGGGTTAACGGTCACGTGACCCAATTCCGCTGCGAAGCCGTCATGGCCATGAACCAGTTTGCCATTGGAAACAATTCCTGATCCCAGGCCGGTCCCGAGCGTAATGGCAATAAAATCGTTCATTCCGGTGGCATTTCCATAGATGGCCTCACCCATTGCGGCTGCATTAGCATCATTGGTGATTATGGCAGGCACCTGGAAGTGTTCTTCCACCAGGCTTACAATCGGGATAATACCTTTCCAGCGCAGGTTGGCAGCATGTTCTATGGTACCCCGGTAAAAATTGCCGTTCGGGGCGCCCATTCCGATCCCCTTTATTTTAAGAGAAGAATTTACCTGGGCAAGAGAATCACGAATCGCCATTTCCAGATCACTGATGTAGTCATGAAAGTCTTCTCGTACTTGGGTTTCAATACTGTTCTGATAGATAACATTGCCGGAATCATCGACAAATCCGTATTTCGTGGTTGTTCCGCCAATATCTATGCCTACAATGATCTCGTTCATTTCAGCTGGTATAGTTTTTCTTAAGATGATATTCAACCAGGTTCTCAATCGGCTCCTTCACTATTTTCCCAACCTGAATATTCCGTTTTTCCGCTTCTTCTCTGAGTATTTTTTCAAAATGGGCAGCTACTGATCCTGTAAAGTGTGTTCGGACAATTTCATGACGTGGAATTGGTTTGATATATATGTCCATAAAAAGGCCCATTCCGGTATGCAACAGGTTATTGATGTAGGGATGATCAGGATGGTCCTGGAAAAAGCTCATGAAGGATGCCAGATATACATTTGCATAAGGCTTCATGTATACATTCTCCAGAATATCGTCAAGCCCCAGTCCGTAACGATCCCTGAATGCCTTTTGCAGGTCTTCCGGCAGCTTCTTATAAAGATAGGCATTCAACAGTTTTCTGCCATACCAGGCGCCGCCTCCTTCATCGCCCAGGATATAGTCAAGCGCCGGGACTTCCTGGCGGACAATATCCCCATCAAAATAACAGGCGTTGGAACCGGTCCCGAGGATGGCCGTGATCGATGGTGTTCCGTCGTAAACGGCAAGTGACGAAGCTACGATGTCATGATTGACATAATGATGTGCTTTTGGAAAGAGGGCATAAAGCGCTTTCACGACCACCTGTATCCGAGGCTTACTGCTGCATCCGGCACCATAAATAAATATGGCCCTGATGTCCCTTGCATGCTGAACCAGGTCGGCCGAAGAAGACAAGATCGACTCGATTTCTTCATGATCATGAAACAGGGGATTGATCCCGCGAGTGCTGAACCTGGCAATGGTCCTGGAATCTTCCAGGATTGCCCAGTCACACTTGGTGGATCCGCTTACCCCGATTACAATCATTATATGGCAAGAATTTTCGCGATGCGCAATGCCTCCGCCTCTATTTCAGGCGGACGGTGCATAATATCATCAAATTTGTTGAATACGATTTGTCCGTTCCTTATTCCTACAATCATGTCTGTTTTATCCGAAAGGAGGCCTTCTACTGCGGCAACCCCCATTTTACTGGCCAGAACACGGTCAAAATACGTGGGTGCCCCGCCTCTTTGAAGGTGGCCCAGGATCGTTACCTTGGTTTCGTAATAGCTGTAGCGTTCCTGTACCTGTTGTGCTATTTCCAGGGCATTTCCGCTTTTACCCCCCTCTGCAACAACCACCAGACTGCTCTTTTTGTTATTCCTGGCGGTTTCATCAAGTTTTTCAATGAGTTGTTCGATAGTGGTCTCCTCTTCCGGAATAATAATGGCAACGGCACCTCCGGCAATTCCGCTGTTAATGGCAATGTTGCCTGAGTCTCTGCCCATTACTTCAATGAAGAATAGCCGGTTATGGGACAAGGCGGTGTCGCGGATTTTATCGATCGCGTCCACGGCGGTATTGGTGGCCGTATCATACCCGACTGTAAAATCCGTCCCGGGGAGGTCATTGTCTATGGTCCCGGGTATACAGATTACGGGCATTTCATATTCCTTGTAGAAATTGTGTAGGCCGGTAAAGGTTCCGTCGCCCCCGACAGCCACCAGGGCATCAATCTTGCGTTCCTGAAGATTTTCATAGGCTTTCCTTCGTCCTTCTGCCGTGCGGAATTCCTGGCTTCTGGCCGATTTGAGGATGGTGCCGCCCCGCTGAATGATATTGCTTACTGACCGGGCGTTCAGTTTTACCAGATCATTATCGATCATTCCTTCATAACCCCGGTAGATCCCATAAATTTCCTTACCGTAGTAAATGCTCGTTCGGACCACTGCCCGGACCGCTGCATTCATTCCCGGGGCATCCCCGCCGGAAGTAAAAACAGCTATATTTTTAATGGGTTGATTCATTGATTTGAAGTGTTCAAGCGAGCAAAAATAGTTAGAAGTTGCGGACGTTGGAAATTTGAGGAGGGTTAATTAAGATATGTTTTCTCTGCAAACCTTTGCATTAAACCAATTTCAGGTGACTAAAGTACTGAGCCTTTAATGAGTAATTCGGCGGTGGCGGGATTTGTGGCGAGGGGGATATCATGGACGTCGCACAGACGCATGAGCATTTGGACATCCGGTTCGTGGGGATGTTTGTCAAGCGGGTCCCGGAAGAAGATGACCATATCGAGTTCTTTTTCTGCTGCCAGCGCGGCAATCTGAGCGTCACCACCCAGCGGACCGGACAGAAATTTTTTGACATTCAGTCCGGCGTTTTCCACATGTCCGCCTGTGGTACCTGTTGCCACCAGTTCCACACCCAATAAGGCATCCCGGTGTTTCAGTAAAAAGGCAACCATTTCAGGCTTTTTACCATCATGGGCAATTATGGCGATTCTCATAGCAAGGTAGTTTATGTAAATGTAAATGTTAGCCGGGCAAATGCCGAATGCGAAGACTAATTTGTTAGAATAAGCGCAGCATCTGGGACTGGCCCTCCAGAATCGTGACATCCTTGACGGAAGTGTATTTGCTGCCCGGAGCCATGGCAGCGCGAAAGACCACTTTGTAACGGCCTGGTTGTAGTGCTACAGAGATCTGATTGTCCTGATGATTCAGGTCCATGACCCATTCCGGACCGTTGTCCCGGATAACATATATACTTCCGAATCCGGCGGCCGCATGCCGGATATTCAGAATTCCGGGGGCCGGCAGTTTGATCTGCGTGGTTTCCCTGGGTTTAATCGTCACACCTTGTATAACGGTTCTGGGAAGGGTCAGGACCTCCAGGTCATATGTACCGGCGAGGTAATCATGACTGGAATTAACGCGTTGTGCATGCAGCACCGGTCCCCTGTTGCCTGGCATTCTTACGAGAGCATGCGGATTATCTCCGTAAACCCCGGCGCCTGACTGATTGATTGATAACTTTCCTCGCGGAGCCCGTACGCTGATCACATTATGCTCTCCGGGCATTAGCCTTACATTCCTCTTAATCACCGGCGGAACTGAATTAACGACGACATCATAAGTGAGCACAGGATCGATCATCACGGAATCCGGCCGGCCCTGTGCGTCGCGGTAATGGACAAAATCAAACTCAGATTGTTGTGTCAGCGCATTTACGAAGGAAACATTGATATCGGTTTCAGTCGGACGGTCATTCTCATCCAGTAATTCCACACTCACAGAGGTTGGTTCGAGACTCGTCTTAATTGCCTTGTTCAGGGCCACGCGGAAATCGTCGATGTCCCGGGCATCGAAATAAGTCCCAAGGCAATTAAATGCATCAGCAAAATCCTCGTTCATGCCAATTCCGATTACAAAGGGGCGAAGGAATATTCCCTTTTTCTGCAAGGCCACCGAGACGGCACATGGATCACCATCACAGGATTCAATACCATCCGTAATTATGATGATGATATTTCTGTAGCCCTGTGTTTCAGGAAAATCATTGGCGGCCTGTTCCAGGCTGTAGGCAATCGGCGTGGTTCCTTTCGGTTCAATTTGTGAAAGCCGCTGAATGATTTGCTGGTGATTGGAGGGGCCGAAGCCTACCTCCAGCCTTGAATCCCGGCAGTTCTGGCTCGACCGGGCGTAGAGATGACCATACGCCCTCAGGGCGAGCTCAACTTCACGCGAATTCCGTAGTGAATCCACCAGGGAGGTAAGTAATTCCTTGGCTGCAGTGATCCTGTTTGTATCCGACCAGCCCGCCAGCATGCTGCCGGACCCATCCAGAAGAAACAGGATCCTGGTTCGGTCAGGTATCTTTTGCTGTACTTCCTGAGCATGCGAGCCGGTAAATAAGGCTCCCAATATCAGGCAAATCAATAAGTATCTCACGAAGAGTAAACGTCGGTTTGCGCTGAATCGTACGGAATAAGTTGCTTATTTAAGGATCTGGCTTGTATGATCTTTGGTTTTTACTTTCTCTATGATGTCCTCGATTTTGCCTTTCTCATCAATCACAAAAGTCTTGCGGTCCGTTCCCATGTACTTTCGTCCGTACATCGACTTCTCCACCCAGGTTCCATACTTCTCATGGATTTCCTTTTCAGTATCTGCCAAAAGCCGGAAGGGCAGTTTCTGCTTGGCAATAAATTTCTGATGTGATGCTTCGTCATCGGTACTTACACCGAGAATTTCATATCCGGACTTCTGAAGATCATCGTAATTATCCCGTAGGTTACATGCTTCAGCCGTACAACCGGGTGTATTGTCGCGTGGATAGAAATACAGTACTACTTTTTTTCCTTTGTATTCGGAGAGGCTTACTTCTTTGCCGTCCTGATCCTTAACCTTGAAATCAGGAGCTTTGTCGCCAACTTGTATGGCCATAGATTAATTTATTTTAGTGGTGTAAACAGTTTCGTTATTAACATTATCACGGACAACAAGTTTTACCTCACCTGTAAATTTCATATTCTCATCGCGTTTTTCCGACCAGATGAGATCTCTTTTGTAGTCATAATTCATGAGGACCCATTCTCCGTTAACATAACAATTGTATTCCTTTACACCCGACATTTTGTCTGAAATCCGAAAACGAAGACTGTTCTGATTAAGCGTAAGCGCAGTTATTTCCGGTTTTTCGAGGTCCTCGCGCAATGAATACGTACCAAAATCCCGGGTCCTGAAGGTGAGGCCGGCGCCGTACCATTCTCCGCCAGCATAGGAGGTGTTGCCTTTACTGTCTACTTCATAAACGGCCAGTTTGGAAGGATCGGAATAGGCCAGCTGAGGTTTCAGTGCCACACTGATCCGGTTGCGCATAGGAATGAACGGATCACCAAATGTGAAAAATTCTACTCCCTTCATGGTATCGGCTTTGTACCCGGTGGTCAGGTACAGCGTATCGAATACCGCATTTCGGGTAAAGTTCAGCTTAATAAATTCATCTTCATAGGTACCGCCGTCTGCAGGATAAATCGTTTCCTTATAACTCATTTCATGCAGGTCCTCCTCAATACGTATTACATGAGGGAGCTTTTCCCTCATGTCCCACAGGTAGGAAGCCTGACTGCCACCGGCAACATAACTGGGAGAAATAAGCTGTTCGGCAGACGCACGCAGTCCGACTGGTTCAACTTCTTCGGCAGCATCATAATTTACCCCGATCATCAGCGTATTATCGATCAGTTCAAACCGGTCGAGTGATTTGTCCTGGCTGGCCAGTTTGCCATCTGATTCACTTCCGCGGATGGTAAACGCTAATATGCTTTCATTTCCATAGGTATCTTTCATGGAAACCCGGACCGGGTAATCTGTTCCATCGGCTATTTTCAGCTTTCCTTTGCGGTCATTGGTTTCGTAGAACCGCATGAAATTCCCGTCATCAACATACAGCTTGTGGTACCGTTTGCCGGTTGACCGCATAGCCTTGTAGTCCATGTGGACAAGGATATTGCGTTGCTCGGAGAATGCAAAGGTCGAAATGTCCTGTTTGAATGTCTGCTGGTCGTCTACCTTAACCGTGATCTCCTTGATGCCACAGCGGAATCTTGAATTATCCAGCAGGTCATACGCGTAGAGCTCGACGCCAATATTTCCGCAGGCGGTCAGGGGTTCGTCAATGAAGAATTTATTTCCTTCCTGCCGGACTTTGAATTCAAATCTTCCGAATTTCCCGTTTACCCGTGACTCTTTATCAAGTGTTTTCAAAGCCAGGCTGATAGCGACCGGGGCTGTATTGTCCTTGATTTCACTGAATCCGTAGGAGAGAGGATTGAGCAGATCCTGTTTTGAATCACGCAGGTCGAAATGCACATGCGGACCACCCGAGGAGCCGCTGTTTCCTGAGTAGGCAATGACATCACCTTTTTTTACCGGGAAGTCACTTGCATCAAAGTACAGGTTGATGTCGAATGTTTGCTGCCGGTACTGCGTTTCCCTGATAAAGCTGGCATGCGGATCGGTAAACCGGTCCAGGTGGGCGTAGACAGTGGTAGTCCCATTCGGATGCTGAATGTACACCGCATTGCCGTAGCCACCTACAGATACTGCGATTCGGGAAATGTATCCGTCTGCTGCGGCGTAGACAGGCAGACCTATCCTGCCTTCCGTCCGTATGTCCAGTCCGGCGTGGTAGTGGTTTGATCGTAATTCTCCCATGGTTCCGGACAATGAATTGGTTTCACCCGGTTTGATCGGGAACATGTAGTACCCGTCTCCATCCTGGGAGAATGCAGGGCTCAGCGCCGCGATAAAAAAAAATGACAGCAAAAAATACAGATTAGCGAATCTCAAAATCCAACAGCTTTTTATCTTCTAAAAATCCTTCAAGTCGATCCCCCGGTGTCACCGGTCCAACTCCTTTCGGAGTACCCGTAAAAATCAAATCTCCAGTACGTAATGTAAAAAAACGGGATAGATAGGAAATAATGAAATCAAAACTGAACAACATCATACGCGTGTTTCCTTCCTGCTTTAATTCACCATTTACCTTTAACGAAAATCCCAGGTCACCCATATCGAAGGTAGCTTTTGGTACGAAGTCCGATACCGGTGCAGACCCGTTAAACCCCTTGGCAATGGCCCAGGGGAGCCCTTTTTCCTTTGCCTTCTGCTGAAGGTCCCTGGCCGTGAAATCAATTCCAAGGCCTATCTCGTCAAAATACTTATGGGCGAATTTTTCCTGAATATACTTGCCTTCCTTACATACCTTCAACACTATTTCCACCTCATGGTGTATATCCTTAGTGAAATCCGGATAATAAAAAGGTTCGTTATTTCGTAATAATGCAGTATCCGGCTTTGTAAATATAACAGGTTCGTCAGGGCGTTCGTTCTTTAATTCTGCAATGTGTTCTGCGTAATTACGGCCGATGGCAAAAATTCTCATGGTTAACTGTGAATGTGCGTAGCGGGATAATGCTGATAAATTGAATATTTCATAAAATTGTCAAAAATCTTTGGATTAACGAATCAGATAGAATGCTTAAAAAAATAATTATTCTCTTTTTGGCTGGCTGGTTATGCTATGCCTGCAGTTCAGTACCTGTTACGGGCCGGAAACAGCTAAGCCTGGTGTCAAATGAAGAGATCCTGCCGCTGAGCTACGGTCAGTACCAGGAAGTGCTGAAAGAAAACAAGGTGGTACGGAATACGGAGAATGCGGAGATGGTGCGCCGGGTTGGCCAGCGGATTCAGAAGGCGGTGGAAGAATACATGGCGATGAATGGGTGGACTGACCATTTGGCTGGTTATGAATGGGAATTCAACCTGATTGAGTCAGAGCAGCTGAATGCCTGGTGCATGCCTGGTGGCAAAGTGGCGTTTTATACCGGGATAATGCCGGTTTGTGAGAATGAAGAAGGTGTTGCTGTGGTGATGGGCCATGAAGTAGCACACGCAATTGCCAATCATGGCCGGGAGCGAATGAGCGAAGGGCTGGTGGCAAATGGTTTGCTTGGCGGACTTTCGGCGGCGATCGGACAAAACCCGACGCTTACTCAGGAATTACTGATGCAGTCAGTCGGGGTAGGGACCCAATTGGGTATGCTCAGCTTTTCACGACAGCACGAGTCGGAAGCCGATCGGATCGGTCTGATTTTTATGGCAATGGCCGGGTACAATCCCGAAGTTGCTCCTGATTTCTGGAAAAGGATGGAAGCGCAAAGCGCCGGCGGAGAGCGCCCTCCGGAATTTCTGTCCACGCACCCACATCCGGAGACGCGTATTGATGATTTGAAAAAAAATATGCCGGAAGCCCTGCAGTATTACAAAAAATAAAGATCAGGAGTTAAGTCCCCGAAGCCTTATCTCGGTCAGTCTGTTTTTTGTGTCTTGCGGGAAATCTCCGTTCATCATCCAGTCGTAATAGGAGGGCTCCCTTCGCAGGATATCCTCTACGGGCTTATTGCGATGCTTCCCAAAGTTGAATACTTCGACCCCATCGTTATTTTTCACTATTCTCCCGGCGAGATCAACCATGTTGGATGAGGTCAGGTTGTGGAGTACGTCCATGTCGTTGCTGATCATTCCGAGTTCCTTGCCCAGGTTATCAGTTACGGATTGACCGTCATAACGCTGCACCTGAGCTTCCAGTACGGCCAGGGTAGCCAGCGTATCTGCTTCAGCACTATGGGCATCGGTCAGCTCCTTGCCACAGTAAAATTTATAGGCCGCAGCAAGGGTTCTTTTCTCCATCATATGGAAAATCCGCTGTGCGTCGATGAGTTTCCGTTTTGATACGTCAAAGTCGACACCTGCCCGCAGGAATTCCTCGACCAGTACCGGTACATCAAAGCGAAGGATATTAAACCCGGCCAGATCCGAACCTTCCAGGAATTTTGCCAGGCTTTTCGCGATATTCTTGAAGGTGGGAGCATCCTTAATATCCTCATCATATATACCATGGATCAGACTTGTTTCCGTTGGTATTGGAATAGTTGGATTGATCCGTGTTGTTTTGGTTATGGTTTCTCCGTCCGGGACGACCTTGACCACACTGATCTCAACGATGCGGTCATTTACGATGTTGGTCCCCGTGGTTTCCAGGTCAAAAAATGTTAAAGGGTTTTTAAGATTAAGAGGCATAAAACGGTTTATTCTTGGATTAAAGAGGTCACCTGGCCGATGTCGAGCCGGTCAAATGTGCCGGAACTCATCAGCAGGAGCACAGCATCAGGGCTGACTGTTTCCTTCAGGTAAGCCAGCATGTCTTCTTTTGAAGTAAATACCTGTAATTCCGAATCCTCAAACGCAGTCTTGATATCATCAGCAGTGATGCCAGGAAGTTTTTTATGGGTCACCGTGGCGGGATTGAAATAAACAATGCGGGTGTCAGCTCCCTCCATGCTGTTCCTGTAGTTGGGAAGGAAAGACTTGGTGAGACTGCTGAATGTATGGAGTTCAAGGCAGGCAACGAGCCGTCTGTCAGTGAATTGTTCCCTGACAGCATTTACGGTGGCCCTGACTTTTGACGGTGCATGGGCGTAATCGCGAAAAATGGTTAATCCATTACCGGATTCAATTTTTTGCAGCCTTTTTCCCGCACCCCGGAAGGATTGGATGGCCTGGTAAAAATCATTATCCTGGACACCGATCCTGTTAAGCACTGTTTTGGCACCCATCATGTTGAGGAGGTTATGCCGTCCGAAAATTTCAAGCGGAACGTCGCCTTCCAGCCTGCTGAGAACGGTCGTATTATCTTTCACTTCAAATTTCGGTGTAGAGTAGGCAAGAGTGAGTACATCATCCCGCTCCTGGCTACAAATGGCCTTTACCCGGTCATCTTCTTCATTATATACCAGGCTTCCGGCCTTTGGCGTGGCGTCCGCAAATTTTTTAAATTCATTAACGTATCCCTCTTCAGTTGGGAACACATTTACATGATCCCATTCAATACCGCTGATCAGTCCGATATGATGATGATAGTGCATGAACTTCGGGGTGCTTTCCTCAGGGGACGTGTGGTACTCATCACCTTCGATGATGATGACCGGGGCATCGGTAAGCCGCACCATCGTATCAAAGCCTTCCACCTCCGCGCCGATGGCGTAGTCAAAGGGCCGGTCAAGTTTGTTCAGCACATGCATGATCATCGCTGTAATAGTCGATTTACCATGGCTGCCCGTTATTACTATTCGCTGTTTATTGACTGATTGCAGATAAATATATTCAGGGAATGAATACACGGGTAGGTTGAGCTCCCGCGCCCGTGCCAGTTCCGGATTGTCTTTTCTTGCATGCATTCCTACAATGACCGCGGACAAATTCTCACTGATCCGATCCGGAAACCATCCTTCCTCTTCGGGCAGCAGTCCGGCTGACTGTAGTTTCGAACGGGAAGGTTCAAAGATCTCATCATCGGATCCTGTGACATTCTTTCCCTGGTGATGAAGGGCCAGTGCCAGGTTATGCATGAGGCTGCCACCAATGGCAATGAAATGAATATGTTCTTGCTTGTTTGTCATAAGGGCGTGTTCTTGAAGATCAAAATTAAAAGAAAAATTCAAAAACAGGGGATTATTTTGCCCCCGATGTCGTTGTGGATAATATGTGGATAACTCGATTAATTTGTTCATTTTTACTTGAGTTTTCCACAATCCATCGTACATTCTGTGGAGAATCGCGGTGGATTAATTGTGCATCCGGTGAATGAATTGGAATGAATCGTGTCTGAAATCCATGGGCGCAATATTCTGTTCACAGGTGGTCCGGCGGGGTAGTTACGGACAGCTGATTTGACGTTGGAAAAATAATTTTTAGGTTTGAAGACAAATCAATTTTTAAAGACCAAAAACTACATGGAAAACAAGTCATCGTCCTTGAAAGTGGGGCATAAGTCGGGAAGGTTACGCGAGATGGGAAGTCACCTTGGGAAATTACCTCCACAGGCCGTTGATTTGGAAGAAGCTGTACTCGGGGCGCTCATGCTGGAAAAAGATGCGCTGACGACCGTCATCGATATTCTCAAACCCACAAGTTTTTACCTGGAAAAGCACCAGGAGATATATAAGGCAATTGTAATCCTCTTTAATAATTCAGAACCCATTGATATGCGCACGGTGGTTAACCAGTTGCGTAAGAACGGGAAGCTGGAATTCACTGGTGGTGCATATTATATAGCTGAGCTTACTTCTAAGGTCAGTTCGGCGGCAAATATTGAATACCACGCAAGGATTGTTACCGAGATGGCCATCAAACGGGCGTTGATTGAGGTGGCCACGGAAATACATCATGATGCGTACGAAGACACTACAGACGTTTTCAACCTTCTTGACAAAACGGAGTCTCATTTATTTGAGATCAGTGAGGCGAATATCCGGAAGAATTATGAGAATATGCGTTCCCTTATGGCTCAGGCTATTCACGAACTGGAGGAACGGAAAAATCACAAGGATGGTCTGACGGGTGTGCCGAGTGGATTTACTGCCCTCGACCGGCTTACGTCCGGTTGGCAAAAGTCTGACCTTGTCATTATTGCCGCGCGACCCGGTATGGGTAAGACAGCGTTTGTGGTATCTGCCTTGAGAAATGCCGCGGTGGAGTTTGATCAGCCGGTAGCCATATTCTCACTGGAGATGTCCTCAGTACAGCTTGTCAACAGGCTTATATCCTCCGAGGCGGAACTCGAAAGTGAAAAGATTAAAAAAGGGAACCTGGCGGACTATGAATGGCAGCAGCTGATACACAAAACCAATAAACTCAGTAATGCACCTATATTCATTGATGATACACCCGCATTATCCATCCTGGAGTTACGCGCCAAATGCCGCCGTTTGAAGGCGCAGCATGATGTTCAGCTGATCGTTATTGATTACCTCCAGTTAATGAGCGGAGACGCTTCGAAGGGCGGAGGTAACCGTGAACAGGAGATCGCTTCCATATCCCGGGCGCTCAAAGGGATTGCCAAGGAACTGGACGTGCCTGTCATTGCTCTTTCCCAGCTCAGCCGTGCTGTGGAAACCAGGGGTGGGGATAAACGACCGCAACTGTCCGACCTGAGGGAATCCGGATCTATCGAGCAGGATGCCGACATGGTGATGTTCCTGTATCGTCCTGAATACTACGGGATTACCGAAGACGAGACAGGACAGCCCATGCAGGGTGTGGGCGAAGTGATCATCGCTAAACACCGAAACGGGTCGCTGGATACTGTCCAGCTTAAATTCATCGGTAAATACACCAAATTCTGTGATCTTGATATGCCGGGGTTTGCCGGGGGTGATTTTCCAGCAGGAGGAGGTATTCCCAGTGAGTTTGATTCTCCCGGCGATACAATTCGTCTTGGCAGCCGAATCAATAAGAAGGATGACGAGGATGACATACAGGGAGCTGGGGAAGATGCTCCATTTTAAAAGAACAAAATTCCTCACCTGGCGGTGATATTTCCACACCAATAAAATCCTGATTTACCTGGATGAATACAGTTCGTCGGCTGTACCGGCCGTTCGTCGCCAAACACACGCCTTGAGCCTAAATATCAGCAAACCAACAGTTCATGGACAATGATTTGCCTTCTTCATAGTACAAATTCAAACTAAAAATTAAATATTATGAAGACTATAAGAATTGCAATAATCGCGCTGCTTTTGATTCCGGTAATGGGTATAGCTCAGCAGCAAACGCCTCAGGCTGATGGAAAAGTGCAGACAGAATGGATGCAGAAGAACCTGAATCTGACTGCTGACCAGCTGGAAGATGTGAATGAGATCAATACCGAATATGCTGACAAGCAGAAGGAAATTTTTGCTTCTGATGACGCCAAGCAGGACAAACTCAACAACCTGATGTCGGAACGTAAAGAGTATCACGAAGAAATCCGCGAGGTACTTGATGACGAGCAGTTCGCTAAATTTCAGACCGCAGAAGAGAACTGGTTTGAAAAAACTAAAACAAAAGTAAGCGATACTAAATAATAATTAACCTGTCGTCTGCATTTGAAGACTGAAAAACAGGTAAATAAGGGCCCCGGCATAACAATGTCGGGGCTCTTTTTTTTATATTCATAACATGAAAGCATTACAGTTACAAGAATCAGGAAAACTGGTCATCACTGAGGTGAATACTCCGAAACCGGGCAGGGGCCAGCTGCTCATCCGTATTGGTGCGGCAGCTCTTAATAAAAGAGATCAATTTATCTGTCAGGGAAAATATCCCGGAATTCAGCTTCCGTGTATCCTGGGGTCTGACGGCGCCGGAAAAGTGGAAAAGGCAGGCGAAGGAGTTGACAAGGCCTGGGTAGGAAAGAACGTGGTGATCAATCCGAATATAGAATGGGGTGACGATCCTGATGTGCAGCAGAAAGGATATTCTATCCTGGGTATGCCTACTGATGGAACGATGGCCGAGTACCTGGCCATTGATGCTGACAGGGTTCATGAAGCACCGGAGCATTTGACTGTAGAGCAGACGGCTGCCTTGCCGCTTGGCGGACTGACTGCCTACCGGGCATGTTTCAGACATGGTCAGATTATGGCCGGGGAGAATGTGCTGATCTCAGGTTTCGGTGGAGGGGTTGCCCAGTTTGCATTCCAGTTCGCACTGGCGGCCGGGGCCAATGTTTATGTGACGTCAAGCCGCGAGGAAAAGATCTCCCAGGCCATCGATATGGGGGCCGAAGCCGGGTACAACTATAAGGCAAAAGACTGGCACAAAAACCTGTGGAAAACAAGGGGTGGATTTGATGTTGTAATCGACAGTGCAGGAGGGGATCAGATCAACCAGTTTATTCAGATCATGCGGCCTGGTGGCCGGATCGTTTTCTACGGGGCAACCAACGGACTGCCTGCTTCACTGGACCTGTACCGGATGTTCTGGAACCAGCTGACCCTGCAAGGTTCGACGATGGGCAATGATGAAGAATTCAGAAAAATGATCAACCTTGTTGGTGCCAAAAAAATCGTTCCGGTCATAGATTCTGTACGTCCATTTGAGGAAGGAGTGGAAGCATTCAGCGACATGGAGAAAAACCGGAAGAGCGGAAAGCTTGTGTTAAAGTTTTAGATTAATTATTGTTACTTAATAGTATTGGAAAATAGGTATTTATGAATTTTAATACTAAAAATATTAGCATGAAAAATAAGCCGGTTATGCCGCCAGTTTCCTTTGAGCAGGCATTTAATTAGTCTTCTGTCTCGAAGAGAAACTGATTGTAAGCTGATTGTAATTCACGAAGCGTCAGCGCCTCCTTTTTTTGCCGGGCCAGTTCAATGCCTGACCGGTAAATCCGGTCGGCCTGTTCTTCATTACCACTGGCTGCGTAGAATGATGCAGCCTGGTAATAGGCGGGCAGGTACTCCGGGAATTCGTTAAGAAGTCGTTCGAATAATGGTGCTGCCAGTCCGGGTTTATCTGCCTGGTATTCCAGGGCAAGCGCATAGATCAGGAAGGGGTCATCCGGGGTTTCGGAAAGAAATGATTTGAGCTTCTCAACACGTTCGGAATTCATGAATGGCGAAGTTTTAATTTGGGGCATTATTCGTTATCTTCGAGGCAAAAATAAAGCCTTCAGATTTATTTAAAGATATACCAGAAAATAAATGAAAATTCTCGTTTGTATAACCCATGTTCCGGATACCACATCGCGGATAGCCTTTACGGAAAATAACACAAAATTTGATTCGAATGGAATTCAGTATATCATCGGACCTTACGATGACTACGCGCTCGCACGCGCGGTGGAGCTTAAGGAGGAAACCGGCGGTTCCATCACGGTGCTGAATGTAGGTACTCAGGAAACAGAACCTACCATTCGCAAAGCACTGGCTATTGGTGCGGATGAAGCTATCCGCGTAAATGCGGAACCGGTTGATTCATTCTTTGTGGCAAAGCAGATCGCAGCGGTCGCGGGAGAAGGACAATATGACATGATCCTCATGGGACGTGAATCAATTGACTTCAACGGAGGAATGGTTCATGGCATGGTTGGAGAATTGCTGGGCATACCTTCCTTGTCCCCGGTAATGACACTTGAACTTGACGGGAACCAGGCAACCATGACACGTGAGATTGAAGGAGGCAAGGAGACGCTTCAGTTAAACACTCCATTTGTCGCGGGTTGTCAGGAGCCTATCGCCGAATGGAAAATTCCTAATATGCGAGGAATCATGTCGGCCAGGACCAAGCCTCTTAACGTTATTGAACCTGCGGAAGATGGCACGGCTACCAAACTTGAGAAGTTCGAATTACCACCTGCAAAAGGGGACGTGAAAATGATCGATGCCGACAATGTGGGCGAACTTGTTCAGTTGTTAAAAAATGAAGCAAAGGTGCTTTGAACCGTCTAAATTTTCTTATAATCGTAGAACATATAATTGAGTAGAAATAAATGGCCATTTTAGTTTTTGTTGAAAGCGCGGAAGGAAAAATAAAGAAATCATCACTGGAGGCGGTTGGCTTTGCAGCTGCCATGGAAGGTGATGTTACTGCCATTGCCCTGGGTAGTGAAGTTGACGAATCTGAGCTAAGTTCACTGGGCAATTACGGAGCTTCCAAAGTACTCCATCAATCTGATGAACGTTTAAATAAAGGGGTCATTCAGGCTTACTCTTCAGTGATAGCTGCGGCCATGGAATCAGAAAATGCGGATATCCTGGTATTAGCCAATTCGGCACTCGGCAACCCCGTTTCTGCCAGGGTGGCGATAAAAACAGATGCAAGCCTGGTCTCTAATGTTACTGAACTCCCGGATACTTCCGGCGAATTCACGGTAAAGCGGAGTATATATACAGGCAAAGCATTTGCTACGGTTTCGCTTACTAAAACAAGAAAAATACTAGCAATTAAAAAGAATGCAATTGAGCTGAAGGAAACCGGAGGTTCAGCCTCTGTTGAATCTTTCGATTCTCCGTTGAATGATGCAGATTTTGCCGCTTCCATCACTTCCACTGATAAAACCACCGGGGAGATCCTGTTGCCGGAAGCTGAAATTGTTGTATCCGGCGGCCGCGGACTGAAAGGACCTGAAAATTGGGGAATGATAGAAGACCTGGCGAAGGAGCTGGGCGCCGCGACTGGATGCAGTAAACCTGTTTCTGATATGGGCTGGCGGCCACACCATGAACACGTGGGTCAGACTGGCGTGAAGGTTAGTCCGCAGCTCTATGTCGCTATCGGAATATCAGGAGCAATACAACATTTGGCTGGAGTGAATTCGTCGAAAAATATCCTGGTAATTAACAAGGATCCTGAAGCACCATTCTTTAAGGCTGCAGATTATGGTATCGTAGGGGATGCCTTTGAAGTGGTTCCTAAACTTACTGAAGCAATTAAGGCAGCGAAATAAAATAGGTGGATAAGATACGATTAGAAATATTGGGTTTATCTTCAAGTCAGTCTCAGGCAGGTTCATTTGCACTTGTTCTTGGTGAGACGGAAGGTAACCGCCGGCTTCCCATCATCATTGGCATGTTTGAAGCACAGGCGATCGCCATTGAAATTGAAAAGATAATCCCTAACCGGCCCATGACGCATGACTTGTTCAAGTCATTTGCACATAGTTTCAATTATAAGGTGGAAGAGATTATTATCTCTAATCTGAAAGAGGGTGTTTTCTTTGCCAAAATCGTTTGTTCGAATGGTGAGAGCCAGATGGAAATTGATGCCCGCCCGTCCGATGCTATCGCCATCGGCCTTCGGTTCGAAGCACCGATTTACACCTACGAGTCCATCCTGGCTGAGGCCGGAATTGTGCTTACTGATGAAGGCGAGGATGATATTGCCGAGATCAAGAGCGAAATAAAATCATCAAAATCAACTAAGGAGCCCTCCTCCGAAGACCTGAAGAACTTTACAATGGATAAGCTGAAAGAAATGCTGAATGACGCCATTGAAAAAGAAGATTACGAACGGGCTGCCAAAATCAGGGATGAATTAAGCAGACGGAACTAACCTCTCCCAAATTCTTCGTCTATGGATTATATTCGGGGCTTACTGGGGCTTGCAGTCATAACGGCGGTAGCCTTTATATTCTCCAGGCACAAAAAGCAAATTGACTGGCGCCTGGTAGGTATCGGTATTCTCCTGCAAATAGTGATCGCCCTTCTCATCACCAAGGTGGGCGCGGTTGAAATAGCTTTCAACTGGGTAAGTGCCAAATTCGTTACATTTCTGAGCTTTTCGCTGGACGGTGCAGAATTCTTGTACGGTCAGCTGGCAAGAAACAGCGAAGCTGACGGATCCGTCCGCCATAACCTCGGTTTCTTGTTTGTATTCCAGGCATTGCCTACGGTTATCTTCTTTTCATCAGTTACGGCCGGACTCTACTACCTCGGTGTTCTGCAGAAAATTGTTTATGGTTTTGCCTGGATCATGATGAAAACCATGAGGCTTTCCGGTGCGGAAAGTCTGTCTGCTGCGGGAAATATATTTCTGGGGCAGACCGAAGCACCTCTGTTAGTAAAGCCGTTCATTTCGAGGATGACCAATTCTGAACTGCATTGCCTGATGACCGGTGGTATGGCCACCATTGCCGGCAGTGTCCTGGGCGCTTATGTGTCATTCCTTGGTGGTGGTGATCCTGGCGAACAAAGTAAATTCGCGGCCTACCTGCTAAGTGCTTCGATAATGAATGCGCCTGCTGCCATTGTGATGTCCAAAATGTTTTTACCTGAACTGAATCCGGAAAAAGTGGATCATGAAATGAAGGTAAATAAGGATTCGGTAGGGGTGAACGTAATTGATGCATTGGCCCGGGGGGCAGCCGATGGAGTGAAGCTGGCACTGAATATTGCCGGTATGCTTCTGGCGTTTATTGCAATCATTTATGCCTTGAACTGGATAATTCGTGACGGTATCGGAGAATGGACCGGATTGAATGCGATGGTCATTGAAACAACCGGGGGAGCATTTGATGGCTTTACCCTTGAATATATTCTGGGTCAGATATTCAGGCTATTCGCCTTTACCATGGGGGTCAACTGGTCCGAAGCGATCAACGTGGGAAGTTTGCTGGGACAAAAGATCGTGGTCAATGAATTTGTGGCCTACCTGAGTCTGGCTGAAATGAAGGAAGCCGGCGTTCTCAGCCCCAAAGCTGTGGTTATTTCCACCTATGCACTTTGCGGATTTGCTAATTTCAGTTCAATCGCTATCCAGATCGGTGGCATCGGGGTGATGGCACCCAACCGCCAGAGTGATCTTTCCCGTCTGGGACTACGTGCACTGTTTGCCGCCACGCTTGCTACCATGATGACTGCCACGATCGCCGGCGCGTTGTTTGGATAGCAGTACACTCGATGGAAATGGTGGTCTTAGCGAGGACGCTAAGACCATCCCTGGGACGCTAAGACCATCCCTGGATGGTTTCTGGATGGTCGTAGCATGTTGCTACGACCGCATGCTACTAGGACCATCACTGGATGGAACAAGATTATTCATGACTGTCACCCCCGTCTGGTGACATAAACTTGTTCTTCACTTTCCAAACGGGGGTCTGGGATCGAAGATCCCGGTAAGAATAAAAAGCACGTTTTCATAGCTGCGGGATCCCGGGTTGCCCTTGCGGGCCCCCGGGATGACAACTCATAGTTTCGGGCCCCCGGGACGACAACTTATAGTTCCGGTCCTGGTCCTGGTCCTGGTCCTGGTCCTGGTCCTAGTCTTAGCCATAGCCATAGCCTTTGCCTCCTAAACCAAATACTTCTCCTTTAATACAGGCGCCGCGGCCCGGATCTCGTCATTTGCGAAATCCTCGTATTTAGTGAAATTATCTGAAAACTTAGCCACGAGCTTATTCGCCATGGTGTAATAGCCTTCGTCATCCTGCCAGGTCTCACGCGGGCTCAGGACTTTAGAGGGAACTCCCGGACAGGTATGCGGAAGCTCGACATGAAACATGGAGTGTTTGTGGAACCCAACATTGTTCAGGGTTCCGTTCAACGCTGCCGTGATCATCGCACGGGTGAATTGCAGTTTCATACGTTTTCCTTTTCCATACGGTCCGCCGGTCCAACCGGTATTCACCAGCCATACATGCACATCATGCTTCAGCATTTTTTCTCCCAGCATTTCTGCATATTTAGTCGGGTGAAGTGGCATAAACGGGGCGCCGAAACAGGCTGAAAAAACAGCCTGTGGCTCTGTAACACCGGCCTCGGTACCCGCCACTTTGGCGGTATAGCCTGAAATAAAGTGATACATTGCCTGGCCTTTGGTCAGCCTCGAGATCGGAGGAAGTACCCCATAGGCATCACAGGTCAGGAAGAAAATGTTCTTCGGATGACCCCCGACCGATGGTTCGACCGCATTCTTAATATGAAAGATGGGGTAGGAGGTTCGCGTATTCTCCGTTACTTCTGTATTGGTATAATCTACAGTCCGCGAACCTTCAACAAACCGTGTATTCTCCACTATAGCCCCGAATTTGATTGCATCCCAGATTTCAGGTTCCTTTTCACGGGTGAGGTCAATGGTCTTGGCATAACATCCGCCTTCAAAATTGAATACGTTTTTGTCCGTCCAACCATGTTCATCGTCGCCGATCAGTCCTCGGTTGGGATCCGCGGATAGCGTTGTTTTACCAGTGCCCGACAGTCCGAAGAATATTGCCGTATCGTGTTTTTCGGGACCTATATTTGCGGAACAGTGCATGGAAAGAACATTCTGTTCATGGGGAAGAATAAAATTCAGCACGGAAAAAATGCCTTTTTTCATTTCACCCGCATACGCGGTGCCGCCGATCAGGATCATTCTTTCTGTAAAATGGATGATGGCAAAATTCTCCTGGCGCGTACCGTCGGTATCCGGGTCAGCCTTGAATTCCGGGTCACAGATAATGGTAAAATTTGGATCGAAATTCTCCAGCTTGTAACGGCTTGGCCTGAGAAACATGTTGTAGCAGAACATATTCTGCCATGCCATGGTATTGATGACACGCAGTTTCAGCCGGTAGTGTTTATCGGCCCCGGCGTAGGCATCGCGTACATAAAGGTCCCTGCCTTCCAGGTTCTTTACCATTTTCTCCTTGATCCGGCTAAAATGTTCATGTGAGATGGGCTGGTTAATATCTCCCCACCATACCACATCGCTCGTAGCTTCATCTTTCACGATAAACCGGTCTTTAGGCGATCGCCCGGTGAATTTTCCAGTGTCACAGGCCAGGGCACCGGTATCGGTCAGGCTGCCTTCACCATTCTCCAGCGCCTTCTCAATAAGTTCCGGGGGAGTCTGATTCCAGTATACATTCGCCGCGTTGGTGATTCCGTAATCGGATAATCCTTTCGCTGCGGATTTCAGTCCAAATTCTTGCATAATAATCGCTTCTTCTTCTAGGGTTATTGGTCAATTAAGGCGTAAATCTAGAGAATAATTTTCTCCGAAAACAGGAAATGGAGAAGATTTCAAACGTTTGCAGTATTTCGATTTGTATATGTTTGCCCGGGGTAGTAGCTTTAACCTTTTGTATGCAATTTATTATTGAATATATCTTACTTCCTGCATGAAAGAGGAGCATAAGCCCCACGTTGGTCATCAGACCAAATATCCTGAAACCACACTTAAGGCCGTACTTCTCGGCATCGTTCTTTCCGCCATCCTTGCAGCAGCCAATGCCTACCTTGGCTTGTTTGCAGGCCTCACGGTATCGGCATCTATTCCGGCCGCAGTAATTTCCATGGCGATTCTCAAAATGTTCAAAAAACATAATATCCTGGAGAATAATGCCGTACAAACGGCAGCCTCTGCCGGGGAATCATTGGCGGCGGGCGTCATATTCACATTTCCAGCCCTGGTACTGATGGGCTACTGGTCGAGCTTTAATTATGCGGAAACAGCCCTTATCGCACTGTCTGGTGGAATTTTGGGCGTATTCTTTACCATTCCCCTGCGAAAGGCCTTAATCATTGATATGAAACTGACATTCCCGGAGGGCATTGCAACTTCGGAAGTGCTGAAAACAGGAGAGAAGGGAGGCAAAGCCATTCGTTACCTGGTCTGGGGCGGTGTCCTTGGTGCGGTGGTCAAGCTGGTCGAATCAGGTCTGAAGCTCTGGGAAGGCATCTTTGCCCAGGCAACATTTATCGGCCAGCGTACCCTCGGGTTTGTCAGCCTGAATTTATCACCTGCCCTGATCTCTGTAGGATATATAGTCGGCATGAATATTTCTCTCGTTCTGTTCATGGGCGGTGTGATCAGCTGGTGGATCGGCATCCCCCTGTATACTTATTACAATGGTAATCCGGACGGACTCGCCCCGGTGGATCTCGGGTATGCGATATGGAGCTCCCAGATCCGGTACCTGGGGGTGGGAGGCATGATCGTGGGAGGGGTCTGGGCCCTGCTCAGTCTGTACAAAACCCTTGGCGCTGCCTTTCGTGCCGGGGTGAAGTCATTCCGGAAAGGAACGGACGATGATGTAATCCGGACCGAACAGGATACACCTATGAAATGGGTAATCATGGGAATCGGCATTATGATCGTTCCGATTTTCGTCATCTACCTCCGTGAGATTCACGATGTGAGCATCACCTTCGTCATGGCCATTATTATGCTGGTTGCAGGATTTCTTTTTGCCAGTGTGGCTGGTTATATGGCAGGACTGGTGGGAAGTTCCAATAACCCTATTTCGGGTGTAACCATTGCCACGATACTTACCTCTTCGCTGATCCTGCTGGCACTGATGGGAAGTGATGCAACGGGCGGACCGGTGGCGGCCATTATGATTGGCTCGGTCGTGGCCTGTGCGGCGGCGATTGCCGGAGACAATATGCAGGACCTGAAAGCGGGCTACCTCCTTGGAGCCACACCTTTCCGGCAGCAGCTGATGCAGTTTGGCGGGGTGATTGCGGCAGCACTGACTTTACCGTTTGTTCTTGACCTGTTGAATACGGGCTATGGATTCGGACCTAAATCAGCGGAGAATCCGGATTCGCTTACCGCCCCGCAAGCCACCCTCATGCAGAGTGTGGCGGAAGGCGTTTTTGGCGATAACCTCCCATGGGATATGATCATAATCGGGATGGTCCTGGGAGTAATAGTTATTATAATTGACCAGATCCAGGCAGCCCGTAAGGCCTCTTTCAGGATACCTGTCCTGGCCCTGGCAGTCGGATTGTATCTTCCGTTCGAACTCGACAGTGCTATCATGCTGGGCGGAGTTGTCGCCTGGCTTGCGGAAAGAAGGACCAGCAGAATTAAGGTTTCAGATCATAAAGGAGCCAAACAGGCAAGCAGTCAGCACGGACTGCTGTTTGCATCAGGATTGATCACCGGAGAGGCGCTTATCGGAATTATTCTAGCGATTCCGGTGGCCGTTTATGGCTCCAGTGATGTCCTGGCATTGACAGAGGGTGATGTCAGCAGCATACCCGGTCTATTGATTATCTTAGCCCTTTGTGTAGTACTTTATCAGATCATCGTATCTACGTATAAACGATTTAAGCAGTAAATTTCATCACATGAACGAATCAACAGACAAAGCATTTTTAGGTCATCCGAGAGGATTGGCAACCCTGTTCTTTACGGAAATGTGGGAACGGTTCAGTTATTACGGGATGCGTGCCATCCTGATCCTTTATATGACTGCCGCCATTGCTGACGGAGGGATGGCCATAAGCGATGATGAAGCTGCTGCGATTTATGGATTGTATACCATGTTTGTTTACCTGCTTGCATTGCCAGGCGGGTGGCTTGCCGATAAACTTTACGGATTGCAGAAGGCCGTATTTATCGGGGGGATTATTATCGCGCTGGGTCATTTTTCCATGGCAATCCCGCTGGATGAGACCTTTTTTCTCGGGCTGGTACTCATTGTCCTGGGAACCGGTTTGCTGAAGCCTAATATCAGCAGTATTGTCGGTGGATTGTATCCGCTACATGAATCTGCCCGCCGTGATGCCGGCTTTTCCATATTCTACATGGGGATTAATCTGGGTGGTTTTATAGCCCCCTTGATTGTCGGATACCTTGCAGAGGAAATCGGCTGGCACTGGGGATTTGGTGCAGCCGGGGTTGGGATGTTATTTGGAGTAATCCAGTATAAAATGACCCAGAAATACCTGGGAGATGTCGGGGCTTTCCCGGAAAGAGAAGGGACTGAAGAACAGGAGAAGTCCATGCAGAAAAAAATCAGGGTGGCGGTATTTATTTTTACCCTGGCCCTGGCCGGACTGGTCCTGCTGGTCTTGCTTGGAGTGGTAACGATTAATCCGATCACCATTGCCAGCTATTCTGCAGCCGCTATCCTGACCCTTGTCACCATCTACTTTCTCTACATATTCTTTTTTGTTCAGCTTTCAACGGAGAATAAAAAGAAGATTGGGGTAATCGCCATTCTTTTTGTGTTCAGTGCCATTTTCTGGTCGGGCTTTGAACAGGCGGGATCTTCCCTGAACCTGTTTGCCGCCCGGTACACCGACCGCGTGATCATGGGGTGGGAAATGCCTGCCAGCTGGCTTCAATCCGTAAATTCACTGTTTATTATTATTCTCTCCCCTATGTTCGGAGCACTCTGGATCAACCTTGCGCGGCGTCAGATGCAACCCTACACGCCGGTTAAATTTGCCCTGGGCCTTATATTCCTGGGCATAGGTTTTGGTGTTATGGCCCTTGCTTCATGGTACGTGATCAATGCCGGAGATGTACTTCCAACCTGGTTAATCCTGACATATCTTTTCCATACAACCGGAGAATTGTGCCTTAGCCCGGTGGGCTTAAGTGCTGTGACCAAACTGGCACCCAAAAAGCTGGTCGGTCAGATGATGGGGACCTGGTTTATGTCCATTGCACTGGGTAATCTGGTGGCAGGTCTGGTGGCAGGTGAGATCAATGAAGAAGAAATTGCCGCAAATCCGGATCAGTTGCCCGATCTGTTTACGAATATCACCCTGTTCACTGTAGTGGCCGGCTTCGTTCTGCTTATCCTGTACAAGCCGATCAAGAAATTGATGCAGGATATTCATTGACAGAAACAGAAAGAGAAAGAGAAAGAGAAATGGAGGAGAAGGAGAGGGAGAGGGAGTGAATGTGAAAAAATAAAATGGGAATAAGATCTTTCATTCTCATTCCCATTCTGATTTTGTTTCTGTAAAAAAAGGCCGGTGTTTTCCGGCCTTTTTTTATTACATCATTCCCGGCATTCCGCCGCCGCCCGGCATTGCCGGAGCGCCTTTGTCTTCCTCAGGAATGTCGGCCACTACTGCTTCAGTAGTCAGCAACAGACCTGCAATGGAAGCAGCGTTTTCGAGGGCCAGACGAGTAACTTTCGTCGGATCGATCACACCAGCCGCGATCATATTGGCATATTCGTTGTTACGGGCGTTAAATCCGTAATCTTTCTTTCCTTCACGAACTTTCTGCACAACTACAGAACCTTCCATTCCGGCGTTTTCAACGATAGTACGAAGCGGTGATTCAAGTGCCATACGAACGATATTAACACCTGTTTCCTGGTCTTCATTTGAAACTTCCAGTTTCGCCAGGGCATCGATCGCACGAATAAGTGCTACACCACCACCAGCTACAACACCTTCCTGAACTGCAGCCCGGGTAGCGTGAAGTGCATCGTCAACACGGTCTTTCTTCTCTTTCATTTCAACTTCGGTAGCAGCACCTATGTAAAGGATGGCAACACCGCCTGAAAGCTTCGCAAGACGTTCCTGCAGTTTTTCACGATCATAATCCGAAGTAGTAGATTCGATCTGTGCTTTGATCTGGTTAACACGTGCCGTGATATCCGCTTTTTTACCAGCGCCATTCACGATGGTCGTGTTGTCCTTGTCAATGTTCACTTTTTCAGCAGTTCCCAGGTAATCGAGGGTAGCATTCTCCAGCTTGTATCCACGCTCTTCAGAAATTACAGTTCCACCGGTCAGGATGGCAATGTCCTCAAGCATCGCTTTGCGACGATCACCGAATCCAGGCGCTTTTACAGCAGCGATTTTCAGTGCACCGCGGATCTTATTCACTACCAGGGTAGCAAGTGCTTCGCCATCTACATCTTCTGAGATAATCAAAAGAGGTTTTCCGGTCTGGGCAGCAGCTTCCAGGATAGGAAGAAGTTCCTTCATGGCGCTGATCTTTTTGTCGTAGATCAGGATATAAGGATTCTCCAGTTCCGCTTCCATCTTATCAGCATTGGTAACGAAATAAGGGGAGAGGTATCCGCGATCAAACTGCATACCTTCCACTGTTTTAACTTCAGTTTCGGTACCTTTTGCTTCTTCAACAGTAATAACGCCGTCACGTCCGACTTTGTCCATGGCATTGGCGATCATTTCACCGACTTCCGAGTCGTTATTGGCAGAAATGGTTGCTACCTGGGCAATTTCGCTGCTTTCCTTGATTTTTTTGGATTGCTTACGGAGGTTCTCCACTACGGCGGTAACTGCTTTGTCAATACCACGCTTGAGATCCATCGGGTTGGCACCCGCTGCTACGTTTTTGATTCCGTGTGCGAAAATTGATTGCGCAAGTACGGTAGCCGTTGTGGTTCCGTCACCAGCATCATCAGCGGTTTTTGAAGCCACTTCCTTCACGAGCTGGGCGCCCATGTTTTCAACCGGTTCCTCCAGTTCGATTTCCTTTGCTACGGATACACCATCTTTTGTGACAGTAGGGGCACCGAATTTCTTGTCCAGAATGACATTTCGTCCTTTCGGTCCAAGCGTTACCTTAACGGCATCCGCCAGGGTATCCACGCCCTTTTTAAGTTTATCCCGGGCTGAAACGTCAAATAATATTTCTTTAGCCATAATAGTTTTGGTTTTAAAATGTTTTTGTGATCAGAGTTTAGAGAATTGCAAAAATGTCAGATTCGCGCATGATGAGGTATTCTTTCCCATCAATAGTGATCTCTGTTCCTGCATATTTTCCATAAAGAACATCGTCACCTGCCTTTACAGTCAAAGGCTCATCTTTTTTACCTGTGCCGACAGCAACTACTTTGCCGCGCTGGGGCTTTTCCTTGGCTGTATCAGGTATGATGATCCCTGAAGCTGTTTTTTCTTCAGCTGCAGCAGATTCAACAAGAACTCTGTCTGCAAGAGGTTTGATCGTTAATTTGGACATTGTCTATAATTTTTAAGTTTAATTTGATCAAAAGTGTTCCTCCACCATTCTGCACCTTTTGTGCCAAATTCAGCTTATGGACATTTTTTCAGGATTTTGGCCATGGTACAACGAAAATGGCAGGGATGTGTGACAATTTTTCATTTTTCATTACATGGCAATTTGTCAGTCTTGCCTTAATCGCTGTCAGTTCCTATATTAAATGAGTAAACTACCTGACAGATGAATCAATTAAATGACAATTGGCTTACCGACGGATGGGTCGATTTTGAGTACAAGAAGTATGTGCTGCTGGCGTATCTTCAGCATGTCTCCGGGGCTTTTCAAAAAGTTGAATTATATCCTTCACTGGGAGATCTGGTGCGTCATTACCGGAACCTGACCAGCATACTGGAAAAAAAGGAAAGTTTGTCTGATACGTTCCCGGAAAAACTTGACGGGGTGGATGTAACCAATTTTACCCTTCAGTTCAGGAAAGTTATTGAAGACGACGAGGTAATGGAATCCATAGCCGAAATTGTGGAATTTGCCCTGCCCAGGATGCGTGAACGACTGAATGAGGGAAAGGAGCTCTATGATTTCGTGGAGAAGCAATGTGAACTTGCCCCCATCGGTGTCATGCCGCTGTACGCGCGTGAGGGATATTTTTTTGTGTCCGGTCACAAGGGTGTTGATGTCCAGATTCACAGGTACCAGATTACTGTTTTTGAACATTTTAAAGAGCTGATGCGCGGGATCCATTCCACCCACCTGTCAACTGTGCAAAAGAGGGTAGGTGAATCCTATGAGAATATCAAGCGTGACCTGACACGCAGTATGCCTGACTTGCCCAATCCGGCTACATTCCTGATCAGTACAAAAATGTCTTTTCCGGACGAACCGACCCTGATCCCGGTTGCCCGGAGAATGCTGGTGCAGTACGTAAGCAGCCACACCTGAAAACAAAAAACCCCGGTCTCCCGGGGTTAACGTTTTAAATGTAGCAGGTTTTAATTGATCGAATCAGGTGCTGCTTCCAGTCCCTCAATTCCCTGCGTTTCCCCTGCTCCATCTGCCGGCTCGGTTCCTTCCAGGTCGAGCGTGGAGGGAGGAATTACATTAGACTCATTGGCCCAATCCTGAAATTCGTCAGTTTGTGAAGTGCCTTCGTCAAGCAGGAAGCTTGAACTCAGAACCAATACGAACATGGCTATTACAAGTCCCCACGTCAGGTTTTCCAGCAGATCACCTGTTTTCTTCACTCCGATCATATTGCTGGCACCTGATCCGCCAAACTGGCTGGACAGTCCTCCGCCTTTGGAGTTTTGGGCCAGGATCACGAGGATCAGTAAAATGGCCACCAGAATTACCAGACTTAAAATAATTGTAAATAACATCCCTTAACCCTTATTAGTCAATTCTTCTATTCGCGCTGCAAAGTAAGCCTTTTTTTGAGGAAACTTCCAAATTAATTTTTTATAAATCTCCACGGCCTTATCCTTCTTTCCCTGGTTGAGCATTATGAGGGCAAGGTTTTCGCTTATCAGGTCTTCCCTCGGCGTTGTACTGTCAATGGAGAGGTCTTCCTGGTTGGGGGAGAATTGAACGGGCCTTGCAATCATGCTGGGTTCCTTGCGAATAAAATCCTCGATCAGTTTGTCAGGATCTTCCCCTTTGCCCTTTTTACCCGCCGGTTTTTTTTTACTGGCTGCTTTATCCGTCGCTTTTTTTCCTGCCGTCTTACTTACGGGCGTTTTTTTTTTAGCTGAACCGGCAGCCGGTGATTTAGTCGTCTTTTTAGACGTGGAAGTTTTACTTCCCCCCGCTTTTGACTTCGCAGATGTGGTTGATTCAGCCTTGCTTCCTTTGGAAGCTGCGGACTTCGTTGATGGTGACTTTCGTGTCCGGGTAGATTTTGCCGTTGCAGCGGATGGTTTTTTTGAAGCTGAAGCAGTTGATTTCTTTGTTGCTGAGGCGGATGATTTCTTTGCCGCTGAAGCAGTTGTTTTCTTAGCAGTGGCTGCAGATGATTTTTTAGCAGTGGAGGCCTGTTTTTTTGCAGCCGGTTTCTTATCGGCCTGTGACTTGGCCGTGGTTTTTTTTGCAGTGGCCGAACCAGTTGAAGCTTTGGCTTTCGACCCCGAAGATTTGGGGGAAGCAGGCTTTTTTGAATCAGAAGTCCTGGATGCGGAAGCTTTTGATGCCGAAGTCTTGGATGTTTCAGCCCGGGTAGCCGGTGTTGATTTTTTCCTGGTTGTGGTCTTTTTCTCAGGGGCCGGAGTGGTATCTTCTTTCGTTTTTACAGAAGCGGCAGGTTTGCTTGTGCTCCGGGTTGTTGCGGGTTTCTCATCGTCATCCGCAATCATCTTTTCATATGCCTCGCGATTCTTTTTTAATTCCTCCAGATCAGTAAGAATTTCATTCTCGCCGGAGGCGGTATCTGCCGGTGCAGGTGCTTTGCGGATAATGTCTTTTAAAATACCCCTGTCTGTGGCATACATTGCGGCGAAGTGCAGGGTTTCCTGTTTCTTATCCGTCTTTGCATCGTTGTGAGCTTTAGCGACCAGGGTGTGCAGAACCTGGGAATAAGGATAATCTGAAGCGAGTTTTTCAAGTTTCTTCCTGTCCTCGCCAGATACATTAATATAGTTTTGTACGATCTTATTAAACTTCTGTTTACTCAAAGCAAAGGGGTTTTCTGATATAGCGTACTAAGTAAAAGTATACCAATTTTCACCAATTGGCAACCGACGCGTTGAATATATCCAAAATTATTTGGTCGTAAATCTCTTCAATCAATTGATTCTCCACGGCTGTAAGATTTTGATCACTATTGAAGTCTGAATAGAATGAAAAACTCCTGTTTTCAAAATCAAACTGATCATCTTCCAGGTTGGTATAACTGGCCTGTACCGTAATGGTCAGCCGGGTAAGGGCAGAGAGGTCGGCTCCTTCATCCGGATTGGTTGCCTGGGGAGACACAGGTGTCAGCCTGTACCCTACAACCACCCCTTCAATGATCAGTTCGCCTCCTTCATTGACAAGCGCAAGGTTGGTGTTTCGCTGGTAATAATCCTTGATCTGGTTTGAAAAACGCTGGGCAAGGTCCGGCGGGCCGTTGTCTGCGTCATTGTAGAAATCGCGGATGGTGATCGTTTCGGCGGTAATGTTCACACCGCTGAAGCTGTAGACCCCGCAGCCGGTGGCAAAAATTACGCAGACAAGGATCAGCAGCAGGTTAATGCTAAAGTTCTTCCAGCTCATATTGCTTGATCTTTCTGTAAAGTGTCCGCTCAGAGATCCCCAAATCCCGTGCCGCATATTTCCGCTTATTATTATTCTTTTTGAGTGCCTTGATAATGAGTTCTTTTTCCTTTTTTTCAAGGCTCAGTGATTCGTCTTCTTCGGTTTCATGCGGAATGTCCTGAACATCTTCATCCGTCTCTTCGTAGCTGTCATTGTCGGAATGATCGATATTCAGCAGAACAGGCGACGATGGCCCCTGAGGCTGCTCGACCGCCTTATCAATATCCTCAAACAACTCGCTGTGTTCCTTAATGATCTGGTGGTTGGGCCCTTCTGTCTGCAACGCTTCCAGCACAAACTTTTTGAGATCATTCATGTCCTTCTTCATGTCAAAGAGGACTTTGTACAGGAGATCCCGTTCGGATATCCCGGAGGCTTCAGACTCCTTTTTATAGAGCGCAGGAAGCGAATTTGGTTCTGGAGGCAGGTACTCACGCAGTTTCTCACCAGTAATCGTTTTATCATCCGTGGAGAGCACAGAAATCTGTTCGACCAGGTTTTTCAGCTGCCGTATGTTTCCCGGGAACCGGTAGTTCATCAGTACCGCTTTCGCGTCGTCGGTCAGACTTACCGGTTTAACGTGATATTTTTCCGCGAAATCGGAAGCAAATTTGCGGAATAGAAGTTCGACATCTTCCCCGCGCTCCCGTAATGGAGGTACATAAATTGGCACCGTACTTAAACGGTAATAAAGGTCTTCCCGGAACTTTCCGTTTTCAACGGATTGCTGCAGGTTGATATTGGTGGCGGCCACTACCCGCACATCCGTTTTAAGTACCTTGGAAGATCCTACTTTTATGAATTCTCCATTCTCCAGCACCCGAAGCAGGCGTGCCTGCGTGCCTAATGGCATTTCACCTATTTCATCAAGGAATATGGTGCCCCCGTTCGTTACTTCAAAATACCCTTTGCGAGCTTCATGGGCGCCGGTGAATGATCCTTTTTCATGGCCAAATAACTCTGAGTCGATAGTTCCTTCCGGGATCGACCCGCAGTTGATGGCAATAAACTGGTTATGTTTACGCGGACTCAGATGATGGATGATCTTGGAGAATGATTCTTTCCCGCTGCCGCTTTCCCCGGTAATCAGGACCGACATGTCTGTGGGAGCCACCTGTGCAGCCACGGCGATCGCGTGATTCAGCCGGTCGGAGTTCCCGATAATGCCGAAGCGTTGTTTGATCCGTAGTAATTCTGATTCTTCCATGTTCTGGGTTTTAGTCAACGACCGTCCCGATCAAGGTTGCTGGCGTGCAATCCTCAATCTTCACATGGACGTACTGGCCTTTACGGTAATTTTCTCTGGGGAAGACCACGACTTTATTGGCCGAATTCCTGCCCTGGAGCTGTTCATCTGAGCGCTTACTGAACCCTTCAATCAGCACCTTCTGAGTTTTGCCAAGATTCAGCTTATTGCGTTCAAGTGAATGCTGCTGCTGTCGCGAAATTACTTCGCTCAAGCGCCTTTTTTTGACATCCAGCGGAATATCGTCTTCATATTTTTTGGCAGCCAGCGTGCCTGGCCGTTCACTGTAATAAAACATGTAGGAGAAATCATACTTTACATAGTCCATCAGACTCAGGGTATCCTGATGCTCCTCTTCTGTTTCGGTACAGAACCCGGTGATCATGTCAGATGATATCCCGCATTCCTGTCCCAGGATGGACCGGATAGCGTCTACCCGGTTGATATACCACTCCCTTGAATAAGTACGGTTCATGAGCTCCAGCACCCGGGTATTACCCGACTGGGCAGGCAGATGAATGTACTTGCAGATGTTCTCGTATTTCTTCATCGTGTAGAGGACCTCATCTGTAATGTCCTTTGGATGTGACGTGGAGAATCTGACACGCAGGTCAGGGTGAACGCGGGCAACCATTTCCAGCAGGTTGGCAAAGTTGACCACCTCATTGACCTCCGTTTTCTCAAGACGGGCCTTATTATTCTCCTCAGAAGACCATTTGTAAGAGTCAACGTTTTGACCGAGTAATGTCACCTCGCGAAATCCCTGTTCGAACAGGAGCCGGGCTTCGCGTACGATGGAATACGGGTCACGGCTGCGCTCCCGCCCGCGTGTAAACGGGACCACGCAAAAAGAACACATGTTGTCGCATCCGCGCATAATGGATATGAAGGCGGTGACCCCGTTACTGTTTAACCGCACCGGGTTAATATCAGCATAGGTCTCCTCCCGGGAGAGAAAAGTGTTTACAGCCTTCTGACCGTCATCCACCTTTGAAACAAGGGAAGGAAGGTCACGATAAGCATCCGGTCCGACCACCAGGTCAACGATCTTTTCTTCTTCAAGCAATTTGCTCTTCAGGCGTTCCGCCATGCAGCCAAGGACTCCAATGATCATCCCCGGTTTATCCTCTTTAACCCGGTTAAACTGTTTAAGGCGGTTCCTGACAGTTTGTTCAGCTTTTTCACGGATTGAACAGGTATTCAGAAGAACCACATCCGCCTGGTCAAATTCCGAGGTGGTATCAAACCCGTTATCCTTTAGAATGGAGGTTACTATCTCACTGTCCGAGAAATTCATCTGGCAGCCGTAGCTCTCGATATAAAGTTTGCGTTCCTTTCCGGTGTGCTCATTTTCAGAAACCTTCACCGTTTCACAAACCTCACGGTCCTTCTCTTTTACTATATCAATGTCTGTGATCAGATCCTTCATATGATGCTTTTATCCGATAGGTTTGCAAAGGTAAGTTTCTTCCAGGTAAATGTGACATAATGTCAGTATAATTTTAATCGATCATGCCCAGGTCCCGGAGAATCTTAAGGATGGCGCTGGCTTTCAGAAGGCACTCTTCGTATTCGAGTTCGGCTACCGCATCGTAGGTAATCGCACTGCCTACGGAAAACCGCAGGGCGTTGTTCGACAGATTTCCAAAGAGGCTGCGGATTACCACGTTAAAATCAAAATCACCCTGGGGATCAATGAATCCGGCAGCTCCTGAATAGATTCCGCGGCGTTTGTCTTCATACTGTTCGGTCAGTTCCATTACCTTCACTTTTGGAGCGCCGGTCATGCTCCCCATTGGAAACGCATGTCTGATTGCATCAGAAAACGGTGTATCCGGCTTCAGACTCGAAGTGACAGTAGAGATCATCTGGTGCAGGTAGGCAAAAGAATAGATGCCGTACATTTCCTCCACCTGTACCGTGCCGGTTCCCGAACTGCGGGCGAGATCATTGCGGACCAGGTCAACGATCATCATGTTTTCGGCCTGTTCCTTTTCATTATACCGTAGCTTTCGTCGTATCTGCTGATCTTCGAGGGGGTCCTGGCTTCTTCTGGCCGTTCCTTTGATCGGTTGCGAAATCAGCTTTTGACCTTCCTTGCGAAGAAACCGTTCAGGAGAAGCACACACGAGGTACAGGTCACCCAATCTCATAAAGCAGGAAAACGGCATAGGAGAGGAAGCCGTGAGCCGCTCATACAATACGGCCGGATGCTGATGATTATTCTCCAGCGAATAATGCAGGCAGTAATTGATCTCGTAGATATCCCCTTCAATAATATGCTCCCGGAGTTTATTGACATTTTTTATGTAACTGTCCCGTGAGATTTCCTGTACCAGCTTGCCCGGCTCAGGTTTTCCGGCCGTTGCAACAGTGGCTTTCATGATCTGCATCATCACCCGGTCAGGATCCGAATCCGAATAAATACTCAGCCGGTCATTTTCAAAAATCAATATATGTTCGGGAATGAAGAAACAGGTGTCTGGAAATCCGGCCGGGTCCGGATGCCGGCTCTGCAGGTCTTCCAGCTGATTTTTGAGGTCATACCCCAGGTACCCCATAAACATATCCTGGTGCTGCTCATGGGCTTTGCGCAATGCATCAAGGCTGTCCGGAGGAGAATCTGACAATAACAACCGCTTGCCGGCTCCGGCCATGGTAGGAAATGCGCCGAAAGGAAAGCTGATCCGGTTTGATTCGTAAAGCGCGGCGTATTCCTGATCCCACAACCAGCTAAGCAGCTTACGCCTGAAATCACTATCCAGTGACTGCAAATAGGATTTATGATATTTTCTTGGAATAGTCAATGCGCCAAATATAAAAAAAGGGATCAGAAAGCTGATCCCTTTTTAACTGGTTTCATTGAGATTACATGGAAGCAGTCTCCTGGCCTGAATCTGTGCTCAGGTTGAAAGAAATGTTCACAGTATTGTAAATGAACTGATCTTTCGCCTTGTCAACCACGTTGGCCTCGTCCCTGAAGGACACGCCCCATTTTGTCCGGTCAATGTTAAATTTGGCCGAAGCGTTGATTCCGTTATCCGTCACCTGAACGTTAGCAGGGAATGATACGCTGAGCGTGTTGCCCCGCATTGTGAGGTTACCGGTAATTTTGTGAGTAGGTGATTCAACCTGGTACTCATCAGCCTCGATCGGAGTGTATTCCGTTTCGTACTCCTCCTTCACTTCAGTAAGCTCATTCGGATCATACGCTTCCACAGAAGTGATTTCGAAGGTAGCATTAGGATGATTCTCCACATCAAAAAAGTCAGGAGATTTCAGGTGACCAAGTAATTTACCCTGGCTGTCCGGATCATCTGCCAGATCCTCGTTCTGAATATTCTCCAGATTCATCACAATAGAGCCGCTTTGAATAGCCCCGTCTTCTACCGAAATCGTTCCTTCTGTAATGGGAATTGATCCCGTATGCTTTCCGGTAGGCTTATAACCCATCCAGCCCACTGTGCTGTTGGAAGTGTCTACCGTATACGATACAGCCTCTACAGATGCCTCAGCCACTTCCTGTGCTTCGCCAGTTTCCGCTTCAGCGCCTTCAGGCTGACCTGAGCAGGAAGCGAGCAGGCCGAGTACAACTGCACAACTAAATAATTTTAATGATTTCATGCGCATTCTGTTAAATTTTGTTGAGTTTGCTTTAACAATTGGAACAACAAAAGTAAAAATAAAAAGTTTTATTGGATGCTTGTTTAAACATTTATTTTTTTAAAAAATGGCTATAATACGGAAAATCAGGGGTATACTGCCGCAGATGGGGACGGATTGCTTTCTGGCCGACACGGCTGTGCTGGTAGGAGAGGTGGTGATGGGGGACAGGTGCACAGTTTGGTTCAACGCGGTTGTCCGTGGAGATGTACACCGGATAACCATAGGTGACGACACGAACATACAGGATGGAGCGGTGATCCACGCCACCTACCAAAAGGCGTCCACTACTATTGGTAACCGGGTGTCGGTGGCTCACAATGCCATAGTACACGGTTGTGTGGTGGAAGATGATGTACTAATAGGTATGGGGGCCATCATCATGGACGATGCAGTCATCTGTACGGGCAGTGTGATTGCAGCCGGCGCGGTAGTATTACCAGGTACCCGGGTTCCTCCGGATTCTGTTTATGCCGGGGTGCCTGCCCGGAAAGTAAAGGATACCGGGGAGAATATGCGGGAGGTGATCAGGCGAACTGCCAGGAATTATCCTATGTACGCCGGCTGGTATGAAGAATAGTTACCGAACTGGTTTTGGAAACACCGGGAGGCTGGCATTGCCTTCTTCATCCACCGACTGAACAGCGAAGAAATAATTGTCCTTGGAATAAGGAAGTTCCGCCTGTTTTTCTTCTACATACAACTTTCCGGACCAGTGAGACTCAAAGGTTTCACGGTAGAGCACATAGTATCCTGCGGGTGCGGGCCCTTTGGACGGCGCCTCCCAGGTCAGTTGGGTGATGTTTCCCAGGCTTACCTTGATCCCTGCATTCTCCGGGGCATAGGGGGCCAACGCGAGGCCGGCCAGTGCCGACAAATTAACCCCGGCGATTTTATAGATGTATTCATAATTGACGAATTGCGGCAAGTCACCGTACTGTACGCCATCTTCAAGTCTGACATCCTGGTGCTGGTGCAGGTAATTCTCGTTCATTTCACAAAACCGCACGGCGGTAAATCCTTCCCGTGTAAAAGGAAGGTGGTCTCCGCCACGAAGGTACCGGTCGATCCGGTAATTGAGGGTGACCTCAAAATCATCCACATACTTTTCGCCAGCCGTTTTAATGTACCTTGCCAGCTGACGGGACTGGCTGTCGTTTTCAGCCCCGGTGTAGGAACGCATACGCGACATATCTTCTGTTTCGTAATTTGGTATTGTTTCACTGAAAATGCGGAACCTGCGGTTGGAATTCCTGGCAATTTCACTTGCATTGGTATTCCCTACCATATCATTGTTAAACATCGCGACCACATTTGCCGAATCTGACCGTAATTTTTTTGCCAGGTGGGCAGCGCCCAGCAGACCCTGCTCTTCTCCCTGGACAGCAGTAAAAATTATAGTCGAAGGAAACTCATACTTACTCATTACCCTGGCTAACTCGATGACAAGTGCCACCCCTGAAGCGTCATCATTTGCTCCCGGCGCATTTGATACACTGTCCATCACATCCGTTACCCGACTGTCGAGGTGTCCGCTGATGATGAAAATCCTGTTATCATCCGGATTTGTTCCATGCAGGACACCCATCACGTTTTTCATTAATACATCATATGGTATTCGCCGCCCTTTCTCCACCAGGAAGGGGTCCAGGTAAGTCTCAAAACGACCACCGGCATCTGAAGCATAAGCCTGAAACCGGCTCAGGACCCAGCGTCGTGCTGCTCCGATGCCGCGTGTCTGACTGGTGGTATCACTTAGCGAATGGCGGGTGCCAAACGATACAAGTTTTCTGACATTAGCCTTGATCGAATCCTGTGAAAGCTGGCCAAGCATTGCTTCGATTGCCTGATTTTTCTCCGGCACCTGCGCTGTGGCGGTGTGGGAGAACATGAGGCCACAGGCCAGAAACGAGAGTAGGCAGGAGATGTATTTAATCTGTATTTTCATATCGGTAATTTGAAACAGAATTTTGGAAAGGTCACGCAGACTTATATGAGGCCTCATAATTTTCCATTAAAGGTTTCCGTATTGTCTAAAAGATTTGTAGAATTAATTAAAACTTAACGAATTCAACCATGAAATTTCTTGTTAAACTACTTGTCAGTGCGTTGGTCGTTCTGCTGACCAGCTACCTGTTACCGGGAGTTCATATTGATGGTTTTGGCATTGCGCTGCTTGTAGCTCTGGTACTGGCTGTCCTCAACACCCTTGTTAAACCGATCCTGGTTATTCTGACTATTCCGTTAACAATCCTTACCCTCGGACTGTTTTTACTGGTGATAAATGCAGCGATCATCTTGTTAGCCGGATCGCTGATTGACGGATTTACGCTGGACGGATTCTGGTGGGCGCTGTTATTCAGTATCATCGTTTCCATCATCATGTCTGTTTATGAATCATCTTCGAAGGATTGATTTTGATGGACTCAACTGCTTGTAAATCAATGAGAAAAAAATTATATTCATTTACTTAACATTTTACCAACTGCGTCTTTATGCCATCACTTAACAAAGGATTTGATCCGGATGTGATCAATGAATACCGGGAAAAGATGAGCCGTAAGGGAAAAAATTTCCTGCTCTCGGATTCTGATGACAACAGCGAGGAGTTCAAGAATTTCTATTTTATCGGGATGTTCGAGGGCAAGGAAGTGCTGTATGATGCTGCATTGTATACGTTGCGGTTACACCATAACAGCGAATTGTATGAATTGGCAGAACATCGCGCTGCCAACCATTTTCCGGAATTCAAAAGCATCAGTTACCGTGAAGATGAAAACGGAGACTTGCAGGCGCTCGATGATCTGGAAGAGGAGATCGGTCTGTACATGGCCGAAGTAATGATGGAACTGGAAGCAGAAGGAGACATCCGTGTTTCAGAATTCATTGAAGTCGACCCGCACCTTAATTTCGGGATCGGACTGGACGCGGCATTGAATGTGGAAGAGATTAGTGAATCAGTAATCTCCACGTTTATCCGACAGTTTAATGATGATACGATAAAACTTGACCAGACCAGCTATACATTTCACACAGAAGATGAAGAATTTGTGAGGTAACAGAACAGGTGTTGATGGAGGATGCACGCAAATTTAGGAAGAGTATTTATTTTACCCTGTCTTTTTTGACAGTCATATGGCTTGTCAAAATCGTGGAGACTACCTGGCATATGGATTTCGGAGTTTACGGGATATTGCCCAGGACATTATCCGGAACTGTCGGAATCGTCACTGCACCTCTTATACATGGCGATGTTTTCCATTTGCTCTCAAACAGTTTCCCGCTGCTTATCCTGGGGGTAACATTTTTCTATTTTTATGATAAAGTGGCCCCCCTGGTTCTGCTGCTAATTTACCTGATGACTGGTTTCTGGGTTTGGATTGCCGCACGTGCAGGATATTATCATATTGGCGCAAGCGGCGTTGTATACGGCTTACTTAGCTTCCTCCTGGTCAGCGGATTTCTCAGAAGAGACCGCCGGTCACTCAGCATTTCATTCATTATTCTGTTCCTTTATGGAGGTACATTTTTCTTCGGGCTTGTCCCTGGTGATTCCCGTGTAAGCTGGGAGTCACATATGATGGGAGCCATTGCCGGCATCTTCTGTGCGGTATATTTCCGGAACGCCATTCCTCTGCCCGGGAAGCAACTTCTTACTGCCCGGGAGAATGAAGAAGATAGAGAATCCCAACCTGTTCAGTTTCACTATCATTATACCCCGCGCCCGGAAGAATCCGGGCAAAATTCCTACATGATCCGCTATACTCCGGAAGAAAAGGATCAAAAATAGATTTATCGGAGTTTGGTGAATGTATATTTTCTTTCCTTAATTTGCCCCCGTAAAACTAAAATCGAATAAAAGTGAAAAATTTATCCCTGATTCTGAATGTTGTGTTGTTGATCGCCGTAGGGGCATTATATTTTATGCATTTTAGTGAAAATCCTGACAAGGAACAGGAAACCCCCGAAGAGAAGACTTCCGTGGAATATACCGTGGCTTACATCAACAGCGACACTGTCCTCCAGAATTACGATTACTTCAAAAAAATTCAGAAGGACCTGCAGGACAAGCAGGCCAAATTCGAAGCTGATGTTCAAAACAGGGCGCAGGGTCTGCAGCGTGAGGTAAGCGATTACCAGCAGAACGCAGGTAACCTGACCATAAATCAGGCGAAAGCGCTGGAGGAAAGTCTCATGCAAAAACAGCAAAACCTTCAGTTATACCAACAAAGACTCGCTCAGGACCTGATGACTGAGGAGAATAAAGTTAACCAGGAACTGTATAAGCGAATAACCGAATTTCTTAAGGATTATGGTCAGAAGAATGACCTGCAGATGGTGGTTAAATTTAACCAGGGAAGCGATGTGCTGTTCGCCACCGAAGGAATGGACATTACACGGGACGTTATTACCGGGCTTAACCAGGAGTACTCGTCCTCACTTGAAACTGTATCCGGTGATTCAACTTCTGCCGAATAATCGCATTTTCGTTTAAATCTACATAAAAGCTCACATGGTTGTGGGCTTTTTTTATGCATGCAATTTGATTCGTATTAGAACTATTAATAATTTCCTCCCTTAATCCGGTTTAACCGAATACTTTTTTAACTGAATTGCAATGCTCAACGCATTATTTTTAGCACTGAATGTACGCAAGGATGAGGAACGTCCGGTCCTGATTCTGCTTAGCAAAGGATTCTTTATGGGGATCTTCCTGGCGACGTACGAGGTTAGTGCGGAAACCTTGTTCCTGAGCCGGATGATCGAACATCTGCAGGAAGGGATCCTTATTTCGGGTGCACTGGGTGTATTCTTTACCTTTCTTTTTGCCTTTTTTCAAAGCCGCGTAAGGTTTTCGTACCTGACCATGGCAAACCTTCTCATCGTTTTCGGATTTACACTTGGTGTATACCTGCTGTTTCAAAATGGAGATGAAACCATGCAGGATTTTCTGACATTCCTGCTGTTTGCGATGATCGGTCCGATCACGGCCGTTGTTCTGCTGGGTTTCTGGGGTACTTTCGGACGATTGTTTGATCTGCGCCAATCCAAGCGAATTATCGGACGGATTGATATTGGACAGCTGCTGGCCTCCATCGCTGCTTTTTTCGCCATCCCGTTTTTCACTGATATAATTCCGGATACAACCAGTTACCTGCTGATCAGCGCTGTCAGTGCGTTCATGGCATTTGTATGCTCCCTTATCCTGGACCGGACAACCAAACCGAAAGGTGCGGTGAAAAGCACGAGGGAAGACAGGAAACAAACCAGCTACCATAAGCTGGCCGGCAACAAGTATGTTCGCCAGTTATCCCTGTTCCTTTTCTTTTCGATGCTTACCTTTACCTTTATCCAGTTTTCCTTTCAGACGGTGGCTTCCCAGCAGTTTCCCGAAGAAGAGACCTTGCGTAACTTTCTTGCCTTGTGTCGGGGATCCATTCTTGTCCTCGGTCTATTAATGCAATCTTTTGTTAATGACAGGATCATCAGCGAATATGGACTCAGGGTTGCTTTGCTGATTCTCCCGGTAATCGTCGGTCTGTTCACAATAGCTGCCATCGGTACCGGTTTTACATTTGGATTTACCCCTGAGTCGGATAAGTTCATCTTTTTCTTCCTGTTCATTACGCTGTCCAGGATATTCAACTGGTCGGTTCGCGATTCGCTGGAAAATCCGTCTTTCAAATTATTCTTTATGCCCTTTGATATTAACCTGCGGTTTAATATTCAAACCAAGGTGGAGGGTGTAGTAAATGAATTATCCAGGTTACTCGGTGGCGCCCTTATCCTCGGACTGTCTGCATTTCCTTTTTTCGATTTACTGGATTTTTCCTATGTGGTTGTGATCCTGATCGTCGGATATTTCATTATGGTATCACGCATGCACGTGGGATACCGTAACCTGATCCGGGTCAAACTGGAGAAGCAGCAGCAGGAAATTTCTCCGGAAAAAACAATGACACTGAGCGAACAACTTGTGGTTCGTTTGAATCGATTCCTCCGCAATTCTTTGGCATCCTATTCCATATTTTCTTTCCGCTTGCTGGAAAAGGTTCAGCCGCAGGTCATTCCTCATTCTATAAACGTACTGATGCGGCATGAGGAAGGAGAGGTTAAGAATTTTGCCCAGTCTAAACTGAATGAAGCGCGGGGAACATCGGTATCTGACCGGTACATTCTTAATATCAATGGGGCCGCGGGACATTCAAGGAATATCATAAGCAGGGAAGAGTTGCTCGACCTTTTTAAAACAGGGGAAATCTCACGAAACCGTGTGTACAATTTATCAAAGTCGGAGAATGCGGAAGACCGGCAGTATGCTGCGGAGGTCATTGGAAATTATGCCGATAATGAGCGGACTCATTACCTGGTCGACTTATTGTACGATCCCGACAAAACCGTTCGGAGTACTGCAATTAAAACTGCCCAGAAAAAGTACAACTGGGAAGTGATGAGCGCCCTGATAGAAAACCTGAACCACCCGTCATATGGAATTATGGCATTCAATGCGCTGACAGCCATTGGGGAGCCGGCGGTCAAGGTACTGGAAAATGCCTTTTACAATACCTCCAGAATTCAGAACTCACAGGCACTTAAAATAGTGCAGATCCTGGGCAGGATTGGCGGGGATGAAGTGAAGGATTTATTATGGAATAAACTTGATTACCCAAATAAAATCGTCGTGTCAGAAGTGCTTCGTGCCTTGGGCGAGGGGGGATATGAGGCCGGATTGAGTCAAATTCCACGGATAAAATATGCTATTGAAAGTGATATTGAGGCCATTGCATGGAATATGGCTGCCTATTATGAGGTGTCGGATACCCATTTCGGTAAAAATATTAAAGCGGCCCTTGAGGAAGAGGTGAATCACGACATCCGTCATATCTACATGCTTCTGTCCATGCTGTACGACAACCGTTCAATACAGCTTGTAAAGGAGAATATTGAAAGCGGTACGCACGAGGGGATGACCTATGCGATTGAGCTGCTGGATGTATTCCTTTCCGAAGAACTGAAAAAGAAGATCATTCCTGTACTGGATGAAACGTCCTACCAGGAAAAGGCAGCCCGTCTCCAGGAGTTTTATCCGAGGCAGCCACTGGACGAAAACATGGTCCTCCGATTCCTCCTTAATCGTGATTTTTCACAAACAAACAGGTGGACCCGCGCCTGCGTGATTTACCAGATGGGCATGAAAAAGTTGAAAGAATTTCAAAATGACCTGATCGCTCATTTTTTCAACCCGGACTGGATGATTAAGGAAGTAGCTGCCTGGGCCATTTTTAATATGGATGCCGACCTTTATTACCGGCACGTAAAACGATTGCCGGCAAACGAACAGGAATACCTGAATAAACTGATGGAAAGTCTCGGGGAAGAAAATGAAAATGTTTTACTGTTCCTCCGTATTAATTTTCTCCGTTCCACACAGATGTTCTCTGATGTTGACGGGGTGATTCTGGCGGAGATAACCGGCATGCTTGAAGTTATACCCCTGGAACCCGGTAAGATTTTAAGCGATATGGATGACTTCGCAATTAACTTTCATGTGGTTTACCGCGGTTCTGTTCTGCTACAGAAGAACGGAGAAACAGTAAAGCAGCTGGAACAGGGAGTTTTTATCGGGGAGACGCTTCCATCCCAGGGAAATACAAAACAAATGATCACAGGCAAACAGGGGGCGGTCCTTTTTAAAGTGAATAAGGATTTATTCTACGCCTGGCTTTCGGAGAATGTGTCGCTGGCCAATCAGCTGGCATCACAATGGGAAACTGAGAAGTAATTTTTGAAAAATATTATGACTGCCGGTAAGAGCCGGAAATTTTTTTAAACTGAATCTGACATGCTAAACACCGACCCAATATCGGGACAAGATGCTTACCAAAGGCCCTCGGGAGACCAGGGCCGGGGAAATCCGTTCCCCGGACTCCGGCCATTCGGAGTGGAGGAGAGTGACCTGTACTTCGGGCGAAGTGTGCAGGTGGACGATGTTATTCAAAAGCTCAATGTTCACAGATTCGTGGCCATTCTCGGTTATTCGGGTAGTGGTAAATCATCCCTTGTGCGTGCCGGCCTCATTCCTACATTAAGGAAACGTTCGCTGGAAGGGGAATGGCAGATCATGGTTACACGTCCCGGGACCATGCCGGTGGCCAACCTGGCCGAAGTGCTCCTGGGTGCACCCGAATCCGCTTCAAACCTGTCTGTTTCACATACCAATATAATCCGTCAGCTGACAGATTCTCCAACTGCTCTGGCTGATATCATTGAAAAAATCCGGCAAAAGCCGGCAAAAAAGACCCTTCTAATCGTTGACCAGTTTGAGGAATTGTTTCATTACCAGGCCCATTCAGGTAATACAGAGGAGGTGGAACATTATGTGGAGCTCTTGCTGAATGCCATTCAAAGGGAATCCTCACCCGTCTACCTGGCCATTACTATGCGATCGGATCAGATCGGATACAGCGCCCGGTATGATGGCCTGACCAATATCATCAATCAGAGTAATTACCTGATTCCGCAGATGACGGTTTCTGAGAAAAGGGAGGCGATTGAGGGGCCGGTAAGGTCATCTGACGGAACCATCAGTGATAAACTGGTTGATCAGTTGTTAACCGACCTTGGCAGGACACAGGATCAGTTGCCTGTGCTCCAGCATGCGCTGATGCGTACCTGGGATTACTGGACTTCTACCCGTGAGGAAGACGAACCACTTGATCTTCGTCATTATCATGCCGTCGGAGGCGTTCAGGAAGCCTTATCACTTCATGCCAATGAGGCATTTGAAGAGCTTGACACGGCCCAGAAAGAAATTGCAGAAACGCTTTTCAAGTCATTGACGGAGAAGGGCAAAGATAATATTGGCATTCGCAGGGCTGCAACTGTTGGTTCAATCGTCAATCAGACTGAATATTCAGAAGAGGAGGTCATCGAAGTAATTGAAAAATTCCGGGAACAAAGTCGTTCCTTTCTGATGCCACCCCCGTTTGTGCAGCTGACCAGTGAAACGCAGGTGGAGATCAGCCATGAGAGTTTAATGCGTATCTGGGATCGTCTGAAGTTCTGGGTGGAAGAAGAATACGAATCAGCACAGATGTACGTGCGATTATCTGAAGCAGCCGCCATGTACCAGATGGGACAGACCGGGCTTTGGAGACCGCCGGAACTTCAGCTGGCGCTCAACTGGCAGAAGAAACAGAAGCCGACGTATGAATGGGCCAGGAGGTATGACGAGGCATTTGAGCGTGCCATGGTATTCCTGGACACCAGCCGGATCACTTTTGAAGCGGAGCAGAAACAAGCTGAGGTATACCAAAGAAAAGTTCTGCGACGGACACGTGGTTTGGCCATGCTGTTTGGGTTCCTGGCGGTTATTGCCATCCTGTTCTTCATTTTCGCTGCCATCCAGTGGGGAGAAGCAGATAAGGCGAAAGAGGCAGCCCAGACAAATGCTGAGCTGGCACAGCAGGAAGCGCAAAGAGCGGAAGAACAACGGGCCAGGGCGGTAGAAAACGAGCAGGAGGCCCTGCACCAGCAGGAAATTGCCAGGCAGAATGCTGAACAGGCAAGGAAGAATTTCCTGTATGCGGAGGAACAGCGGGAAATCGCAGAGTTACAGGCCCAGATAGCGGAAAACGAACGAAATATTGCCACTACTCAACGGATTGCAGCTGAAGAAGCCAGGCAGGATGCATTGGTTCAATATCAGCGTGCTGAAGAGCAGTACCAGCGCGCCAATGAGCTCCTTTACCGCTCAGTGGCACAGTCCATGGCAGTAAAAGCAGTCAATGTAGAAGATAACAACCTGAAAGGACTACTCGCCCAGCACGCGTATGATTTCAATTCGAATTATGGCGGTAAGCGGTATGATCCGTATATCTATAACGGTTTGTTTGATGCGTTGCGCGCATTCAAGGGAGTCGGGTTCAATGTTCTGGAAGGAAACATGAGAAATTCTGCCAGATCACTGGCTGTTTCCTCCGACGGGACCACCTTGTTTGCTACCGGTAGCCAGGGTAAGGTGGTAATGACCGGAACTGCTTCCGGGGATAATCCGGTCGTATTGCATATGAACAGGTATCCAAACCGTGTCTTGCGGATGACAGCCAATGAACGTTACCTGTTGGTCGGAAGCGATTCTGCCTCGATCCAGGTAATTGATCTGAACCAGATGGGGTCAGAACCATCACGCATTCCCGGCCATACCTCATTTGTGAATGATATTCACCTGATTGATAATGTGACTTTCTATTCTGTAGGAGGTGATGGACAGCTTCGCCGCAATGATCTTCGAAATATGCAGAGCGAGTCGATAGCCCGGACCGAGGAGGAATTGAAAACCATCGACCTGTCCCCGGATGGAAGGTATGTGTATGGAGGAACCGTAAGCGGTAATGTGTACCGGATCGATGTACGAACCGGCAAAGCTGAATTATTCTCCAAATTTCCCGGATCTCCCATTCACGCTGTCCAGGTATCACCAGATGGAAGGCTGGTGACTGTGGGCGACGAAAAAGGCCTGCTCCATATTCTGAATCCATCGGACGGTGCCATTGTGCGCGAACTTCGGATGCACAAGGCCCGCATCAGTGATTTGGAATTCTCCCGGAATGGCGAACTGCTTGCTTCGTCAAGTCTGGACGGTGGCCTTGTATTATGGGAAACTGATAAGTGGAATGAAATCCCTATTGAATTAACGGATAACGATTCATACGTCTGGGATATGACGTTCTCCCCGGGAGGTGATTACGTCTATGCAGCTTGCGGTGATGGCAATTTGAGAATATGGCCAACCCGTCCTGAGCTAATGGCCGGCGAATTATGCCGGATGCTGGGCAGGAATATGACGGCTGAAGAATGGGAAGCTTATGTTGGAAATGGTATTCCGATAATGGAAACATGTAAACCAGGAGGCACCGAATAATTATGAAAAAGATAGTTCTAATTGGTTTTACACTGCTGGGAATGCTGATCTGTTGTCAGAACAAGTCAATGGCACAGAATATCTCATGCGGCGAAACGCTGAATGTAGCACAGAACAGATTTGACAATGGAGATTTTTATTCCATTCCATCCCTGTTGAAACCCTGCCTGGATAACGGGTTCAGTGATCAGCAGAAGGTAGAGGCTTTCTGGCTGCTTACCCAGACCTACCTGTTTCTGGATGATCCGATCAGTGCCGAGGACAGTTATCTCAAGCTGTTACGAATTGATCCCCTGTATGAAGTGGACGAAGAGCTGGATCCGGTGGATGTGGTGTACCTGAGTGAAAAATTTACTACACGGCCACGCATCGTACTGGGTGCTCACCTGGGTGTGAATACTACCCTTGTGGATGTAATCCATCCCTATTCACTGTCTCAGATTGAAGGAACAGCCGATTATTCAGGTAAGATCGGGATCCAGGGAGGCATCTCCATTGAATATGTAGTGAATGATTTTCTGAGCGTAGGAACGGAATTGAATATGATCCAGCGGAAATATGAATTCAGTAAATCAGTATTCGGACTGGATGAGCAGGAATTCACCGAGACTCAAACGATGATTGATTTGCCGGTTTTCGCCCGCTACCGTTTTTCAATGAACCGGATCACTCCTTATGTATACGCAGGAATTGGAATTCATTACCTGACTGGTGCAAACGGCGAAGCCGTTCTGACCGATAAGTCGCAGTCCGACGGCGGATTTTCAGAATTCAGGGTGGAAGGACCTCCGATAAATGTGATGGACCAGCGTAACAAGATAACGTACAGTTTTGTGGCGGGCGGCGGACTGTTGCTCCCTATTAAATACAACTATATTAAAATCGACTTGCGCCTCATGCAAGGTGCCAGAAATAGTGTGAATGAAGAGAATCATTATGGAAATAATGAATTGCTTTTCCGCTATGCCTATATCGATGATTACAGGCGCCTGAATAATTTCCTCCTGAATATCGGATTTGTGAAGCCGATTTATAAACCACGAAGAAAGAAATCCCGGAAATAAATGCTGATGATAATGAGAAAATATTATTACGTATTCATCCTGTTGTCAGGGATTTTGCTTTCCTGCGATACTAAGGACACCGTTGATCCTACCTATGAGGATTATTTTATTAAGTTTTTTGGTAATAACGGAGACCAGACCGGGAAAGGAATTATTATAGATGCCACCGGTATCTACATGGTGGGAACAACCCCAGGGCAAAACCAGACTACAGATATTTATATGGTGAAATCTGACTTTACCGGAAATGTGATCTGGGAGAATCAGTATCCATACCTGGATGAGTCAAGGTCGCTCACTACCGTGGGTATGGTCAGGGATGAGTCCGGTAATTTTTACGTGGCGGCCAATCTGGAAGTTCAGGAAGATGTATATGATATTTATGTCGTCAAGATCGGGCCGGAAGGTAACAGAATCAATGAGGCAGTTTTTTTCAGGGATGACAATGATCCGAATACCAATGAATTAAATTATACCGATGTTGTGGAGTCCATTTCAATCATGGACAACGGACAGGTCCTGGTTGCCGGGTGGACCGGCAACGTGCTGGACAAAACCCTGCCCAGTAATATTGCCGATGTGTATTCATTGCAGCTCACCCAGGATTTGGTGGCTGTTTCTAATGTCGAATGGCGTCAGATCTCCGGTTTTCGTGAAAGTATGGACCTTGGTCAGAAGATCGTACAGGCCCGGCCGGGAGGGAGGTACTTTTTTATAGGTACTACGGATAAATCGGATGGAACAGGGATTACGGCACAGACCAACCTGATTTCATTTCCATTGCAGAATGATGGTCAGTTTCCTGCCGGTGATGTGATCAATGGAACGACATCGATCGAGACCGCAGCTGATATTACGCCAACCTCCGGTGGGGATGTGGTGGCGCTGTGGAATTCTTCCACCGGGTTTAACTCATCCACGATCTACCTCGCTTATGCCTACGAAGAAGAAGATTATTCTTTGAATACGGGTGCTTCGCTGCCCTACAATAATGCGGTGGGTAAATCGATTATACAGTCACAGAACGGCGGGTTTATTATTCTTGCCGAACAAATAAATAATAATTCGACCGATATTTTTCTCATACGTACCGATCAGAATTTTGATGTAATCTGGTACAAAATGTTTGGCGGCCTGGAGAATGAGGAAGCCAGCCAGGTGGCGGAACTGGAAGACGGCAGTATAGTCCTCACCGGAACCGTAACGCTGGAAAGCCAGACCAAAATGTTTCTGATCAAGACAAAATCTAATGGTGAACTACAGCCGTAAGGGCTCATTTTTTAAACTGAGATTGATGAAATTTTTTAATAGCCGAATGCCAGTTCAACTGACCTGGGGACCCAAATTATTGCTGGTCCTGATGTTCATTCTTGCAACCGACTTTACCGCATTGGCTCAGTGCGATGATACTAAAACAATATCTCCCTCAACGGCGACGATTTGTGCCGGGGAAACGGTGGATATAACCGTGTTCAGTTCACAAAATAATGTGAATTACCGGCTCTTTGACGCTGCGGATAATCCTATCAGCGGCACAGTAGTGGGAGACGGAAATGACATTGTAATAACTTCTGATCCAATAACAGCATCTACGACCATTAAGGTGGAAGTTTCCAGGGTGCCTTGTTCGGTTTATTTATTACAGACAGCTGCTGTAACAGTAAACCCGGCCCCGGTTGCAGATGCGGGAAGTGATGGTACAATTTGCGAGGGAGATGCTATCGTAATTGGCGGAACACCGTCAGCTTCCGGTGGTGCAGGAGGGTATACCTACTCATGGAGTAATCCTGGTACACTGGATGACGCCAATGCTGCCAATCCAACCGCTACTCCTACAGGGAATACCACCTACGAGCTGACTGTAATGGATATGAATGGTTGTGTGAGCGCTGTTTCATCCGTAACGATAACAGTTAATTCAACGCCGTCGGCACCCGGGGTAACAAACCAGGAGATTTGCCAGGATCAGGCTGTTCCCATGCTTACAGCTACCGGTGCGGGAACGATTAACTGGTACAGCGATGCGGGTCTGACAACTCTCGTTGGAACGGGCGCTACGTATACACCAACAGCGGAGGTGGATAATACAACCCCGGGTATTTATTCATTATTTGTAACCCAGACAATATCCGGTTGTGTGAGCCCGGCGGCGCAGGCAGATGTTACGGTAAATGAGTCACCGGTGGCAGATGCAGGATTGGATCAGGTAATCTGTATCGGCGGTTCCGTGGAAATCGGTGGTAGTCCTTCTGCTACCGGAGGTACAGGTTCTTATACCTACAGCTGGTCTCCCACTACAGGCTTAAGCAGTACCTCTATTGCCAATCCAATCGCTTCACCCGCAAGTACGACACCCTATACCTTAGTCGTAACGGATTCCAAAGGCTGTGTTTCAGCATCCTCGGTTGTTACAGTAACCGTCAATAGCACACCACCTGCGGCTTCGGCATCCGATGAAGAAATCTGTTTAAACGGAACCATCCCAACACTAAATGCCTCAGGCAGTGGCGGAACCTATAACTGGTATGCTGACCCGGCCCTTTCAACTTTACTGGGCACCGGAGCCAGCTTCACCCCCGCGCCGGCAGATCTGGACGTGACAATTCCAGGAACGACAAGATTTTATCTTACAGAAACCCTAGCGACCTGTACAAGTGTGATTGTTCCCGTAGATGTTACTGTGCACGATTTGCCCGTGGCGAATGCAGGCCCGGATCTCACTATTTGTGAAGGAGAATCGATAACAATTGGCGGAAGCCCTTCAGCAATTGGCGGAAGTGGAGTTTACGGTTATGCATGGACTTCGTCAGAACCTCTTAACGACAATACACTGGCGAATCCGGTTGCAAGCCCGACAACCACAGCCACCTACACGCTGATTGTAACCGATAACAACGGATGTGCCAGCGTGGCTGACGCAATGACTATTACAGTGAATGCTAAACCAGCAGCACCTGCTGCCGCTGATCCTACCCCGATTTGTGTCGGACAAGGCAATCCTTCACTGACAGCAAGTGGTAGCTCCATCAGATGGTACAGCGATATGGCGTTGTCCAACCAGGTGGGAGTAGGGTCTCCATTTACACCAAGTACGGTGGTTGTTGACAACAGTGTAGCCGGTACTACTACATTATATGCTACTCAGACCGTTGCCGGATGCGAAAGTGATGCGACACCTGTGGATGTACTGGTAAATCCTGCCCTGACAGTTACGGCCACTTCTGCCGATGCTGATATATGTGCAGGGTCTGGTACTACGCTGGGCGGAATAGTCAGTGGCGGTGATGGAAACTATACCTATAGCTGGAGCCCTGCTGCTTCACTCAGCGATCCGAATATTCTGGCTCCGACGGCTACACCTTCCACCTCAACCACCTATACCCTGACGGTTACCGATGATGACGGATGTTCTAAATCCAGTTCGGTTACCGTTACAGTGAATGTACTGCCAATTGCCAATGCAGGACTGGATCAGTCGGTTTGTGCAGGTTCGTCTGTAACAATAGGGGGAAGTCCTTCAGCTGCTGGGGGTAATGGTGTTTATTTATATTCCTGGACCGGAGCGGGCCTGAGTGATAATTCAATTGCCAATCCTGTCGCCACCCCAACCACAACAACTACTTATTTCCTGACAATTACGGACGGTAATAATTGCGTGAGCGCAACAGATGCAGTAACCATTACTGTTTTAGCGGTGCCAGGCGCACCCGTCGCTGCTGATCCGGCACCGATTTGTGCTGGTGAGGCGAATCCTGTACTCACAGCAACAGGCACTAATATTAAGTGGTATTCTGATGCCGGACTCACAAACCAGGTTGGGGCAGGCGCCTCTTATACCCCTTCTCCGTCAGTAGTGGATAACAGCATCGCAGGAACAACCCAGGTGTACGTTACCCAGACATTCTCCGGATGTGAAAGTCCTGCTACCACCGTGAATGTCGTTGTTAATGAACAGCCGGTAGCCAATGCAGGTACTGACCTGGAGGATGCTGATTGCGATTCAGCCATCACCCTGGCAGCAATACCTTCAGCCGGTACAGGCATGTGGACAGGTCCTGCCCAGATCAGTTTCGACGATGCGACCAGTCCGACTGCCGTGGCTACGGCTTCCGCTGCGGGCGAATACGAACTTACCTGGACGGAGACCAGTGGCAGCTGCTCTGATGAGGCTAAGATCATGGTCAGCTATTATGAGAACCCGACCCCGGATGCGGGCACCGGAGGGGACACCTGCGGACTGAGTTTCCTGCTGGGAGCTGTTCCGAGTGTGGGCACGGGCACCTGGACCCAGTCAGCAGGTCCCGGAACGGCCACTTTTAATAATGCGAACAGTCCGAACGCGACGGTGACCGTGGATGCCTACGGTACCTATGACTTTACCTGGACCGAGACGAATGGTACCTGCAGCAATGGAGCTACCATTTCGGTAACATTCGACGAACAGCCGGTAGCCAATGCAGGCACTGACCTGGAAGATGACGATTGCGATTCAGCCATCACCCTGGCAGCAATACCTTCAGCC
>JAUILA010000009.1 GCA_030432655.1 Bacteroidia bacterium | reverse complement strand
GTTCGGTCCCTATCTGTTGTGGGCGTAAGAAGTTTGAGAGGATCTGACCTTAGTACGAGAGGACCGGGTTGGACTAACCTCTGGTGTACCGGTTGTGGTGCCAGCTGCACCGCCGGGTAGCTATGTTGGGAAGAGATAAGCGCTGAAAGCATCTAAGCGCGAAACTCACCTCGAGATGAGACTTCTTTTAAGGGACGTTATAGACGATGACGTTGATAGGCTGCAGGTGTAAAGGCAGAAATGCCAAAGCCGAGCAGTACTAATTACCCGTACACTTTCTCTGGGGCTACTGCCCGTAATTCTTTCATCATCTGTCATGATTAAAATATTACGGATCCAAAAGGGATCCGCCTTCGCCAGGCTATGGCGGAGAGACGATTTTATGGTGATTACCCTCCTTCGTCCAGAAGGACTACGGAGGGCGCAGCAGCGTGAGTATGTTCCGCTTCTGCACACCCAAGAGTTTATGGTGATTACAGCGTGAGGGTCCACCTCTTCCCATTCCGAACAGAGAAGTTAAGCCTCACAGCGCCGATGGTACTGCAGTAACATGTGGGAGAGTAGGTCGTTGCCAGATTTTACTAAGAAGCATTATCGCTTCAACAATCCAACCCTGTAGTTGAGCATTGCTCACTGCAGGGTTTTTTTGTTTGTGGGAGACTTAGACAAAGACAAGGACTAAGACTAAGAGTCGATGTTTTTTGCACCTCGCAGCCCTAAGTTGATAGTCTTAGTCCTGATCCTGGTCTTAGCCCTGGTCTTATTGTTTGATTAACTTCCTTGTCGTAATACCTTTATCGGAAATGACCCTGAGCACATATATTCCCGCTGCTCTTTTTGTCATATCCAAATAGCTGGTCTCCGTGATTGGCCTCTGCAATAACAGATTACCTCGCACATCACGTAATTCAAGCATCCCTGGGGATGCACTCACCACCTTACAGATCAAGGTTACCGGATTTGGGTAAAGACTGAGTTTTTCAAAATTTTCCTTCTCGTTCTCTACACTAGAGATGGAAGATACATACATTTGGGCAGCTGGTAAAATGGCGCGGGGCAGCGTTTCACTCTCCCATTCCAATTTTACATATGCGCCGCCACCGTCTTCAAAAAATTCCAGTAAAACCTCCACTGGTACACCTGCCGTCAGATCAATATTTGCCGCATACTCTGTAGGAGCCTGTGGGACCCATCCGTCAATTAACAAACTACCGTTTATGTAAAGCCTGATGCCGTCATCTCCGGTAACGTAGAAACGATAGGTTTCGGTAAACTGAGGAACAATTTTGCCAGTCCACCGGGCTGTAAAATTATCCGTATTGATCATGGCATCCGGCGATCCTTCTCCCCAGTCAAAATCCACAGCAGCATCCGTCCGCTCCAGATCCGGAGGCCCGGTCATTGTCCGGGACTGATTCCAGTATTCCCCTTTCAACCCGCTGCCTTCTCCGATCGGAACCGTTACATAATCTATCAAAATCGATGAATCCTGAGAGGGAGTTGTATAGTTCCGTATTAATTCCGGAAATCCATCTTCCCAGCCTTCAAATACATATAACCTGTCATCACTATTCTGAGCCTTTACCGGAGATATGCTGCGGATAATTCCCTCTACCCCGATAAATGTATAAGGGGTGCTTACCGGCCTTCCATCCACTTTCACAAGTAGGTTTTGCGGCTCACTATTTACGGTTATTTCACTGGTGCGCGGATATACTTCCCGGAAGATAGTCTGACTAAGCCCCTCCTGATCCGTCACTTTCAGGTAAATTCGGTACCAAACATTGGCTGAAATTTCCCCAACCTGAGGTACGTTGAACGTTCCTTCTGTTATGCCTGTAACAGCATCCAGGGCTGGATGTGTATGGTCATCATGATGAAAATCTACCCACCATGTGAAGCTTTCGGGAGAGAGCTCACCGTCCTCGGCATCTATTGCAGAGCCACGGAAGGTGATCTGGTCTCCTCCGGCATAGGTTATTGCTGCGTCCGGTGAACTGATTTCCGGTACCGGCCTTGTATTGCTGGTTACATGTAACCTCGTGAATTCCGATACAGCCTCGCCGGATGCGTTGGAAACAATGCAATAAATTTCAGCACCGTCATCTGCCGGTTGCACATTCTCGAGCAATAGTTCACTGGTTCCATTGCCCACAACTTCACCATTTTTGAACCATGTATAAGTTAGTGGTTGGTCGCCTGATGCAATTATCCAAAATCGCGCGGTTTCGCCGGCACTCACTGTAACTGGTGCGGGCTGTTTCCCGATAAAGGGCCTGCCATCATCCACAAATGAAATAAGCCAGAGCGCACCGTCAACTGATGCCTGATTGTCCTGATTGGATCCACCGCCCAAACCTGCCCGCTCGAGTAGATACATCTGTCCGTCTTCCCGGAACTCCATTGCCAAAGGTCGGTTAATTCCGGTTGCGAAGGTTTCGATAACCGACCCCCCCGAGGCATCAAGGACTTTTATATATCCTTCACAGTAATCAGCAAAGAAGAATTGATGGTGATACCTTTCAGGAAAGCGTAGTGTTTCCGGATCATAAAAGGCAGCTCCCAGGATCGCACAACCCTGGTCATGGTCATAGGCAAATAGCGGATCCTGGTAGAAAGCTGGTGCGGTCTGTCCGCTGATCGGGCCCTCGATCAATGGCCAGCCATAATTACGCCCGGACAAGACCTCGTTGATCTCCTCATAATCTCCGCCACCGACGTCATTAACAAATATCCGGCCATCTGCAGCAATATCCATGGTGAAAGGATTTCTGAATCCACTGGCCCAGATCGCCCGGGCGTTACCAGAATAAACAGAATAGAAAGGATTATCTGAAGGTATCGTGCCGTCTGCATTTAATCGCAGGATTTTTCCCAGTACATTATTCGCATTCTGGCTGTTATTCGCTTCCGATCCGTCGCCTACCGCCAAATAGAGCTTGCCATCAAGTCCAAACTCCATAGCGCCACCGTTGTGAATGGTGCCGGAGAGAGGATCAAGTTCAAACAGGATTTCTTCCGATCCTTCAAGAATTACATCACCGTTGGCTGTAAACCTGCTTAGCCGATTATGCTGGGCTCCCGGAACTGTGTAGTACAGGTATACCCAGTTGTTCTGTTCGTAGGAAGGGTGAAAGGCTATTCCTGAAAGACCACGTTCGTTCGTGATGTCCACCTCAATGGAGGCGAAAGGGACCGGAAGTAACTCTTGTCCGTTATATATAAGAACGGTTCCATCTTTCTGGGCTATGTATAACCGGCCATCCGGCGCTATACTCATGGCAACCGGGTTCAGATCGCCCGCGAGTAGTTCTGCAGTAAATCCCTGCTGCACTTCCTGAGCCGTAAGGAAAAAGGTGGGGAGTAACGAAATGAGGGTAAAGAGAATAAGCCGCATACGTTTAAATATACGTATACTATTGCTGGCACACCAAAAAAAAAACAAGGCCCACCACAGGCCTTGTTTTACATGAACTATTGACACCTTATTGTCGATGCATCTAAGGTACGGCTTGAACTGCCTTCATGGAATCCCTAATAATAGGTATTTTAATTGTTTAAACAGGCAAATATTCCGCAGCAACAGCCAATCCGGCCCCGAGAATCCCGGTAAACCACTTCATCCAGTTTAATTTATGACTTTCGTTGCTTTCAAATACGATCGTTGTACTGATATGGAGGAAACCACCGCTCACCACGGCAAATAAGATAATGAAGGCACTACCGGAAAGAACTTCATTCTCCTGTAATGAATTACCTAACCATAATCCCGCCGGGGAAGCCAGCGCAAATAAGACTAATAGGACCAGGGCTCGCTGTACATGCTGATTTCTGCCCAGTAAAACCGACATCAGCGCAAAGGCTGCCGGTGCCTTGTGCAGCGCTATGCCCCATAACAATGTATGTGAATGACCTTCGTGCTGTGCAAGAATCATGGGATGGCTCAGCAACGTACCTTCCAGAAACGCATGTATCGATAATCCGAAAACTACGAGCATGGCTTTCCCGAAATGGGCTTGATCATGGTGATGCAAATGCCCGTGCTCAGCACCGGATGTCAGATTCTCCAGAACCATCTGCAGGAAAAATCCCGCCAGCACAAATATGCCCACTCCCGCCGGGTCCATAGACGAACGGAATAATTCCGGCAAAATATGGATGATCGTAATGCCAAATAAATATGCGCCACTGAAAATAAGTGACAGATGATACCAGCGATTGTCTGACCGGGGGAGAAGAAAAGCTGCTGAACCGCCCGCTAGCGCAGAGAATATAAGTATAAGGTAGTCAAGAAGCATTTCGCTCCAAATATACAACAGTGTTGCATTTAGCCTCTGGTTTTTTGGCAAATATTATCATGAGCTATATCAACCGGGTGAGGTCGCATCATCCTCTGGAAATGGTCGCATCATTTGTCGGGAAGACCACTCTGTTCCTCGCGGAGCTTAATTGATTCGCTAATTCCCTCAGTAGCATAGGTGCTTACTTCGCCATTGCCGGCATCGAATACAAGAAAAGCATCGTATTCTTCGTGATTGTTCAGAAATGCAATTGCCTTGTCATGGCCCATTACCATAAAGGCCGTGGCCAGCGCGTCTGCTTCCAGGCAGTTTTCCGCGAATACCGAGGCGCTCAGTATTGGACTTATTTCCGGGTAACCGGTTCGTGGATTGATAGTATGGGAATAACGTATCCCGTTAATAACACGGTAATTGAAATAGTTGCCCGAGGTTGCCATGGCCCTGTCTTTAAGCTCCACCATGCCAATGAAATACTGATTTGATTCCGTGGATCCGGGATCAAGGATGCCGATTCGCCAGGGACTGTCATTCTCCAGGTTCATACCGGCAACCCTGACTTCACCGCCTATTTCCACAAAAGCATTCTTTATCCCCCTGTCCATTAAATATTCCAGTACCACATCGACCCCATACCCCTTGGCCGAGGCACTGAAATCAAGCTGCAGACGGGCATCTTCCTTACGAACGACCTCTGACGAGAAACTGAGTTTTCCAAAACCTGTAAATACGCGCAACGAATCAATGTAAGCAGAATCCGGTTCGACGGCACGCGCCGGTCCGAATCCCCAGGCATTGACAAACGGCATTACCGTCGGATCGTAGGCACCACCGGTTGCTTCAAAGAGTTGCCGGCTTGCCTCAAGTACTTTTGGGAAAAACGGGGAGCGGAATGTATAAGCGCTGTCGCGGTTAAAAGCGGAAATCTCCGATGATTCAATATAGGTGTTTAGCGACGCATTGAATGCTTCCAGCAATGAATCTATCCCGGACTTGAAATTACGCTCTTCCCGGTCAAAATATTTTACACTGTACGAAATAGGCCCCATCGTTTTGCCTGTCACTGTGACCATTGGTACAGTACCGGTATTCCTGAAGAAATAGACCAGAGCAACAAGCGACACCAGCACAAGTGTATAAATGATATTCTTCCTGCGGTTGTCCATGGGCTTAGTATTTTGCGCCAAGTTAATTAAATTGGCAGGGTTATCAGTAATTTAGCCTGAGGATTTGTCCGCAGGACAAGGAAACAAAGAGGAGTTGTAACGTATGAGAGAAGATTATTTACAGGCAAGTGACGACAACCTGGATCCGGCCGACCGGGAGATCGAACGGGCACTCAGGCCATTGTCATTTGAAGACTTCACCGGACAGAGCAAGGTGGTGGAGAACATCAAAGTATTTGTCATGGCTGCCAGTCAGCGTGGAGAGCCCCTGGATCATGTATTGCTTCATGGTCCTCCGGGACTTGGCAAGACTACACTGTCTCATATTATTGCCAACGAACTTGAGTCAAATATCAAGGTTACTTCCGGCCCAATCCTGGATAAACCCGGAGACCTTGCCGGCCTTCTGACCAACCTGGAGGAGAATGACGTGTTGTTTATCGATGAGATTCACCGGTTGAACCCGGTGGTGGAAGAATATTTATACTCGGCCATGGAGGATTTCCGAATAGATATCATGCTGGATTCAGGTCCCAGTGCCAGATCGGTCCAGATCTCACTGGCTCCTTTCACGCTGATCGGGGCAACCACCCGTGCCGGATTGCTCACCGCACCGCTACGGGCGCGTTTTGGGATAAATGCCCGTCTTTCTTATTACGATACCCAACTGCTGTCAAAGATTATTCACCGCAGCTGCGGGATTCTGAATGCGCCGATCGAAACAGAAGCCGCTGATGAAATTGCACGCAGGAGCCGGGGCACTCCACGAATAGCGAATAATCTATTGCGACGTACCCGGGACTTTGCCCAGATAAAAGGCAACGGTACGATCACTTGCGAAATTGCAAAAATTGCCCTTGAAGCCCTGGATGTGGATGATCACGGACTTGATGAAATGGATAACCTCATCCTGTCCGTAATTATTGAGAAATTCAAAGGCGGACCGGTAGGAATTTCCACGATCGCCACTGCCTGCGGCGAGGAAGCGGAAACTATAGAAGAGGTCTACGAGCCTTTCCTGATTCAGGAAGGATATATCAAGCGAACTTCGCGCGGACGTGAGGCTACTGAACTTGCATATCGCCACCTCAGGATTGTACCTCCCAACCGCACGCGCGACCTGTTTGGTGATTCCTGATGGCTGATTCCTCCAATACGGAAAGGAACACCCGGCTGATTAAGCAATGGGCCCGGGAACTGGGCTTTATGCAGTGTGGAATTGCCATGGCAGGTTTTCTGGAGAATGATGCTCCACTTCTTGAAAAATGGCTGCACCAGGGGCGTCATGGGGAAATGAAATACATGGAGAATCATTTTGATAAACGCCTCGACCCGCGGAAGCTCGTCCCCGGGGCTAAGTCGGTCATCACCCTCATGTACAATTATTACCCGGAAAATGAATTGCCGGAAAAGGACAACTACAAAATAGCCCGCTATGCGTATGGTGAGGATTACCATTTTGTGATTAAAGACAAACTCAAATCATTTTTTTCGCGGATCAGGGATCAAATAGGCCAGGCCGAAGGCCGCGTATTTGTGGATAGTGCACCCGTAATGGAGCGCTCCTGGGCAAAAAAGAGCGGGATCGGATGGATAGGAAAGAATTCATTGCTCCTAAATCGCGGTTCCGGAAGTTATTTCTTCCTGGCAGAAATCATTTTGGACCTTGACCTGATTCCGGATGGACCCACCGGGGATTACTGCGGTACCTGTACCGCCTGCATGGATGCTTGTCCGACCGATGCCATCCCCGAACCATACCAGGTTGACGGAAGCCGCTGTATTTCCTACCTGACTATTGAGCTCAAGTCTTCCATTCCTGAAGAATTTCGTGAACAGATGAATGACTGGATATTTGGCTGTGATATCTGCCAGGAGGTATGTCCATGGAACCGTTTTGCCACTCCTCATCATCAGACTGCTTTTCAGCCTCCCGCCGAACTCCTTGCAATGAATAAGAGTGACTGGGAAGAACTCACAGAAGAAACATTTCGGAAAATATTCCGCAAATCACCACTCAAGCGTGCAAAATTCACCGGGCTTAAAAGAAATATTTCCTTCGTAAAAGAGGAAAAACACGACTAATACACTTTCGCCTATTACCATTCGTCGAAAAAAAAAAGGGTTACAACTTCAATTTAACCGTATTAATTAGTTCAGGCGGCTGCCGGTTAAACTAATTGGCGCATGCTTTGTTACTTTACTCTGAGAATGAAACGGATCATATGCCTTATTTTGTGCATTTGGGTGCTCTCTGATGGAATTGCCCAGCATATCACAGGACTCACAATCGCACATGATGGTGAGACCCGTGTGTATGACTTGTATATTCCTGTGGATTACACTCCCCAGGAGAGAGTGCCTCTGATTTTTAATATGCACGGCTTCAGCGCCACGAGCGAAAGCCAGGCGGCATATACCGGGTTCAACCAGATAGCCGATACGGCCAGGTTCATCATCGTTTACCCTCAGGGACTGACACGAACTATCGATACCGGACAGACCGGAACCCACTGGAACGCCTATTTCGGAACGGATGTAGATGATAAAGGATTTCTTATCAAACTGATGGATAAGGTCATTAATGACTATACCATTGATGAAAGCCGTATATACGCAACCGGCTGGTCTAATGGTGGATATATGTCATACCGGATGGCCTGTGAGGCAAGCGAAAGATTCGCTGCCGTTGCATCGGTGACGGGGACCATGGTATTTCAGCAATTACCGAACTGCAATCCGACGAACCCTGTTTCCGTCCTGCATATTCACGGAACGGAAGACCAGACAGTCAATTACAACGGAAGTTCACGAAGCGTCGGTGTTCCGGAAGTAATCACACGTTGGGTAGAGAATAACTCGTGTGTGGTAGAAGGGGTTTTTGAGGAAAATATACCCGATATCGACCCAAATGATAATTCTACCGTAACGAAATTTGAATATAATAATTGCTCGCTTAATACCGATGTTCATCTCTACAAGGTAGATGGCGGTGGCCACACCTGGCCTGGTGCAACCTTGCTGCGACCTGAACTGGGTGCCACCAACCAGGATATTAAGGCGTCATCCATAATCTGGAATTTTTTCCGGACCCACAGAAATTCAAATTTTGTCACCTCATCAGAAAATGATGAAAGCCAGCAGATTTTTGTCTACCCCGCGGTTTTTACCAATGAAGTGGATGTGAACAGGGTACCTGCCGGTGCAATGATCTCCATGTATTCTTATTCCGGGCGTCTTTTGTTTCAGGAAGTGGCCAACGAACAAAAAGAGCGGTTTGATACGCATTCTCTGAAGCCGGGGATTTATATTATTCACGTCCAGCTGCCAGGTAAAGAGTATGCCTCTTTCCGCCTGGTTAAGAATCAATAGTAATCCGTTCTATTTTAGTATATTTATCAGATGAGGCTTATTTTAATCCTGCTTCTGATATGTAGTACACTGTCCCTTTCCGCCCAGGACGAAACGCGTGAAGTCTGGCACGACGGGGAAATACGATCCTATCTTCTGCATCTTCCCGACGCGTATGATGGTGAATCAGGCTTGCCCCTTGTAATCAACATGCATGGATTCGGTTCAAATGCCACAGAGCAACAGATTTACACCCGCTTCAATAGTCTTTCAGACCAGAACAATTTTATCGTAGTGTATCCCCAGGGGTTGCCCGCAGAAATTCCGATCGGAGAGGGAAATCACTGGAACGCCGGATTCGGGACCGGGGTGGATGATAAAGGCTTTCTGGATAAACTGATAGACTTACTGTGGAATGAATTTAAAATTGACCTGTCGCGTGTATATGCCACCGGTATGTCCAACGGAGGGTATATGTCCTATACACTTGCCTGTGAATTATCAGGAAGAATTGCCGCTATCGCCTCCGTTACCGGAAGTATGACAACGCTTCAGGAAACTTCCTGTAACGGAGAATATGTTGTACCTGTGCTCCAGTTCCATGGCACTGCAGATCCTGTGGTAAATTATGAAGGGGATGAGAATTACCTCTCCATCCCTGATCTGTTGGAATTTTGGGCAGATAAACAAGGCTGTGTACCTGAAATAAATGAAGAGGACCTTCCGGATACACGGCCGGAAGACGGATCATCGGTAACCATTGTTTCCTATTCGGATTGCAATGACGTCATCCTGTACCGGATCAATAATGGCGGGCATACCTGGCCGGATGGTGCTGTGGATCTGCCTGAAGCCGGCAGTACGAACAGGGATATCAATGCTTCTTCAATTATCTGGAATTTCTTTTCACAGTATGCGCACCCTGATCCTCAGCCGGGAAGAGTGATCACATCTGTCAAGCCGGTGGCCCGTGAAGGCCGTATATTCCCGACACTGTTTGACAGTTATATAATTCTGCGGGATCTTTCGGGAGCTCACATCATGTTGATGGACAGAACTGGAAAAGTCTGGAAGGAAGAAAGGATCACCAGTGAAATTCACACCTGGAATCTGAATGCTCTTTCCTCCGGCCTCTACCTGATCCGGGTTCAGTTTCCAGACAGGAAAACCGAAACGGTGAAAGTGGTGAAACTCTGACTCTCTATATAAACAGACGTGAAATATCTTCCAGGGTCAGGTTCGTAAAATCCCTGATATAGAGGTCAATTTTTCCAAATTCGTGTTCTTCGTGGGTGGTTCCGACGGCAATGACCCGGCAGCCGGCCGTTCGTGCGGATTCCACACCTGAAAGTGAATCTTCAAAAACGACGCATTCTCCGGGGTCAAAACCCAGCAGATCACTTGCTTTCAGATAGGCTTCCGGATCAGGTTTACCCCGCTTAATATGTGACTCGTCCAGCACAAGTCCGAAATAATTTCCGATCTCCGTATTCGAAAAAACGAAATCGACATTCATGCGGGGCGCTGAGGTGGCAATAGCCCTGGGAATCTTTTCCTGACGGAGAATATCCAGGAACTGGATAAGACCGGGTAGCGGCTTCACATCTTTGCGGTATATTTTCTGAAAAAGAGATTCTTTTTCAATACCATATTCTTCGATTTGACGGGCATCCATATCCCTTTCAAATAATTCAGGAATCCATTCCTTATTCTGTCTGCCATAGATCCTTGAACGCAGCTCCTTTTCGGTAAGATCGTAGCCATGCTTCCTGGCAAAACGCTTAAGTGATTTCTTATGATATGGATTACTATCGACAAGAACCCCGTCCATGTCAAAAACAACACCGAAACCCCGGCCATTTTCGGTCATAATTCGCTCATTTTAAGGTGTTGCCTTGAAGATATGCGAATTTTTTATCACTGCCCAATTTAGTTAGCTTTGTATACGGACAAACACAAATTTAAGATGGCAGAAATAATCACTCGAAGCGAAGAAGCAATAGACCTGGAAAACATGTACGGCGCCCACAATTATCACCCCTTACCGGTGGTGCTCTCCAAGGGAGATGGGGTGTTTGTCTGGGATGTGGAAGGTAAAAAATACTATGATTTCCTTTCTGCCTACAGCGCAGTTAACCAGGGTCACTGCCATCCGAAAATTATTGATACGCTCACAGAACAGGCGCGGAAACTAACACTGACATCCAGGGCATTCTACAATGATGTGCTGGGTCCGTATGAAAAATTCATAACCTCCTATTTTGGCTTCGACAAAATACTTCCAATGAATACGGGAGCAGAAGGCGTTGAAACCGCACTTAAGATTTGCCGGAAATGGGCCTATGAGCGGCGCAACATTCCGGAGAATGAAGCCAGGATCATTGTTTGCGAAAACAACTTCCACGGTCGAACAACCACCGTCATTTCATTCTCCAATGACCCGGATGCCCGCAAGAACTTTGGCCCCTATACGCCCGGGTTCATGAAAGTCCCATACAATGACCTTTCCGCGCTTGAAGAGGCATTAAAACAAGAGAATGTTGCGGGATTCCTGGTCGAACCGATCCAGGGAGAAGCCGGTGTCTTTGTTCCGGATGATGAGTACATCAGCGAGGCTGCCCGTCTCTGCCGCAAACATGACGTACTGTTTATAGCGGATGAGATCCAGACAGGAATAGCCAGGACCGGTAGCCTGCTGCGTGTATGTGGTGATTGTTCCTGTGAGAACAAATGTGAACAACAGGATACCTATACAAAGCCTGATATGCTGATCCTTGGTAAGGCACTTTCAGGCGGTGCCTACCCTGTATCCGCGGTACTGGCCGATGATGAGATAATGGACGTTATCAAACCCGGGCAGCACGGAAGTACGTTTGGTGGAAATCCACTGGGCAGTGCGGTGGCTATGACCGCCCTGGAAGTTATTTACGACGAAAAGCTGATACAGAATGCAAGGCAACTTGGGAATGTGTTCAGGGAGCGGATGCAGAAACTGGTCGAAAGCACTGAATTGCTCAGCCTTGTGCGTGGAAAAGGATTGCTGAATGCGGTGGTGATCAATGACTCCCCGGAAAGTACTACGGCCTGGGATATGTGTGTGGCACTTAAGGATAATGGATTGCTGGCTAAACCAACACACGGAAATATTATCCGCTTTGCCCCGCCGCTGGTGATTACCGAAGATCAGTTACATGACTGCTGCGATATTATAGAAAAAACCGTTAAGGAATTTAGCCGCTAACTGTCTATGAGAATACGTCCCCGCCGAAACCGCAAATCTGCTGCTGTCCGTGATCTGGTACAGGAACACCAGGTACAGGCGCATGATCTCATTTTTCCGCTGTTCCTGCTGGAGAATTCTACAGGTAAGGTGGAAGTGGATTCAATGCCCGGCATATTCCGGTTAGGAATCGATAATATGCTCAGGGAAATTGAAGCATGTCTTAATGTGGGGGTTCGCGCCTTTGATGTATTTCCGGTAGTTGAGGAGAAATACAAAGATAAAATGGCGACACGGAGCTATGATGAAAATTTCTTTTATCTCAGCGCTATCCGCCGGATTAAAAAAGAATTTCCATCTGTTTGCCTGATGTCTGATGTGGCCATGGATCCTTACAGTACTGATGGGCACGATGGCATTGTAGGCGAGAGCGGGGAGATTCTTAACGACGAGACCCTGGAAGTGCTGGGGAAAATGGCGGTGGCACAGGCTCATGCCGGTGTAGATATTGTTGGTCCGTCAGATATGATGGATGGCCGTATAGGTTTCATCAGGGACAGGCTTGATTCTGAGGGCTTTAAAAATACCTCCATCATGTCTTATACGGCTAAATATGCGAGTGCGTATTACGGACCATTCCGTGATGCGCTGGATTCCGCCCCGAAATCAGGTGATAAGAAAACCTACCAGATGAATCCGGCCAATCAGCGGGAGGCGCTGATTGAAGCACAGCTGGATATGGAGGAAGGAGCGGATATCCTGATGGTGAAACCGGCACTTGCGTATCTGGATGTGATAAAGCTATTAAAGGATAATTTTGATCTGCCGGTAGCTGCCTATAATGTGAGTGGAGAATATTCCATGCTTACGGCGGCGGCACAGCTTGGCTGGCTTGACCGGGAAGCGGTGATCTATGAACAATTACTGGCCATGAAACGGGCGGGAGCGGATATTATTCTTACTTATTTTGCGAGGGAGTTTGCCGAATTTATGCACCGCTAAATCTCCCTAACCTCAAAGTCTTTTCCTTTGCCCCAGCGAACCAGGTCTTCGAGCTCGTACCATTCGAGTGTATGCAGGTCTTTGAGACGGTAATTGATATCACTCAGTCGTTCCATCACTTCGAATTCAAATACATCATCATAGTTCTTGAGAATGTATTTGTTACCGACACGTATGTTATCAAATGAAATTCCCGACATAATTACAATTCCTCCTCACGCTCCAGCATCAAAATGGAAGACTGCGGGACAATAAAGTACTTGTCGCCTTCATACATTACCTCAAAAGCTCCTTTCTGGAGAAATATGGCCAAATCTCCTTCCTGGGCTTGTAATGGGACATATTTAACCTGATCATCATGCCCTTTCCATGATTCATCCTCTTCCGACGGGAGCGGAATCGGATAACCCGGGCCGGTTTTCATTACATATCCTGTCTGGATCTTCTCCTTGTCGCGGACTCCGGGTGGGAGAAATAAACCGCTTTCGGTCCTGTCCGATTGCTCGCGCGGCTTTATTAAAACACGGTCGCCTACGACAATCAGGCGTTTGAATTTATTGTCCGGTGTGATATGCATATTGTTTTATTCTTCTGCCCTGTCCAGTAAACGCTGATCCATTTGTTTGCTGGTCTTGGCTCCGAGTTCACGCAGCCGTTCCGTTTTCCGGATCAGGTTATCTTTCCCGTCATACAGTTTTTTAACCGCCTCCCGGTAACTTCCCTGGGTTTGTTCCAGATGTTTGCCAACCTTCACCAGGTCATCGGTAAAGGAGGTAAACTTGTCATAGAGTGCCCCGGCCTGCCGGGCAATTTCCAGCGCATTCCGGTTTTGCAGGTCCTGTTTCCATATATAGGATATGGTTCGCAGTGTTGCCAGCAAGGTCGACGTAGAAACCAGGGCAATGTTCTTGTCCAGGGCCCGCTCATACAGACTGGAATCTTCACGCAGGGCGACACTCAGCGCGGGCTCATTTGCGACAAACATCATTATGTAATCCGGCTGATTGATTTCATAAAGGTTCTGATAATTACGTTCACTCAGGGTTTTAATATGCCCGTAAATGCTGTCCATATGTCTTTTCAGCGCACGCTGCTGGTCAGTCTCTTCTTCTGCCTCAAAATACTCACTGTAGGCTGTGAGGGACACTTTCGAATCAAGTACCAGAAACTTATCGTCCGGCAGCCTGATGATATAATCAAGTCGCTGGTTGCGGCCATCTTCGCTTTTAAAGTTTTGCTCTTTGTAATAATGAATATCCTTTTCAAGTCCTGCTTTGTCCAGGATCGCTTCCAGTTGCATTTCACCCCAGTTTCCCTGGCGCTTTGAATCACCTTTCAATGCTTTGGTCAGGTTTTCCGCTTCACGAGTCACCTGCTGATTAAGTTCTTTCAGGTGGTTAAGCTGCTCCCGGAGTGCGCTGTTCCACTGCAGCGATTCCTTGCTTGATTTTTCCACTTTCTCCTCAAACTTTTCAATTCGCTCCTTAAGGGGGTTCAGTAATTCACTGATATTGGTGCGGTTCTGATCAGTAAATTTTTTGCTTTTCTCTTCGAGGATTTCATTAGCCAGGTTTTTGAATTCGTGCGTAAATTTTTCACGAATATCATCCAGTTCGACTTTCTGTTCCCTTAATTTTTCCTCCAGGTGCCTGTAGTCGGATTGTGATTGTGCCAGCCGCGTATTAAGTCCAATTGTTTTCTCCCGCTCGGCTTCCACTTCTGCCTGAAGTTTTTCTGCCATCTCACGGGCCGTGTCAAGTCGCTCTTTTTCTATAGCCCCTTCCGAGGAGGCCTGCTGAATGTCAGACCTTAATTTAAAAAATGCCATGAACCAGCCTGCAGCCCCACCTATGATAATTCCGATGATTATTAAAACAACTTCCATATTATTCCGTCCAGCTCATTGGATAATCCTTATCGAGGTATTCCATGGCCTGATTCGTCAGGTAAAGCGGTTTGAATGTATCCACCATCACCGCCAGTTCGTGTGTTTCTTTGGCACCTAAACTTTTCTCAACTGTTCCCGGATGCGGACCGTGCGGGAGCCCCCCGGGATGCAGGGTAAACGACCCGCGTTCAATTCCTTTCCGGCTCATGAAATCGCCTTCTGCATAGAAAAGTACTTCGTCCGAATCAATGTTGGAATGGTTGTATGGGGCCGGAATGGCTTCCGGGTGATAATCAAAGAGCCTGGGCACAAACGAGCAGATCACATAATTATGTCCCGCAAAAGTCTGGTGGACCGGTGGAGGTTGATGGATTCGCCCGGTAATAGGCTCGAAGTCGTGAATGGAGAATGCGAAGGGCCAGAGAAATCCATCCCAACCGACCAGGTCAAACGGACTGTGATCGTAAAGATACGTATGGAGATGATCGTGTTTTTTGATTAGTACCCTGTATTCTCCTTTATCAGTTTCTGTGACCAGCGTGGATGGGGGACGGATATCCCGCTCGCAGAAAGGGGCATGTTCGAGTAACTGTCCAAGATCGTTCCGGTACCTCCGGGGTGTTTCAACCGGCGAGGCCGATTCCACAACCAGCAGGTTCAACGGTCCTTCGTCCTTCCATTCAAATTTATAGATGACTGTTCTGGGAATCACAACATAGTCTCCTTTGCGTACCTCAATACTGCCAAACTGAGAGTGCAGCCAGCCTTCTCCATCATGGATATAGATGACCTCGTCCCCTTCCGCATTTTTGTAATAATAATCCATCGTTCGGATCCCAGGTTTACACAGGGCAATGGAAACATCATTATTCTTTAGCAGCACCTTCCGGGCATCCAGGTAATCACCCCCGGTTTCCGTAATTCCTGATGTATTCAGGTGGGTTTGCTTCAGTCCGTAGTCCATATTAATTTCATGATGCAGTTTTTTCGGCTTTTTCATGCCTGTGATCCGCGTCGGTGGATAAATATGGTACAAATTGGAGTAAACGCCTGAAAACCCGAGGGAGCTTACAAGTTCTTCTTTATACAGGCTGTCGTCGGGTTGCCTGAATTGAGTATGTCTCTTATGCGGAATCTCACCCAGCGTGTGATAATACATATTATAAGGTTGATCGGTCTAATTTTCCAGCTTCATCAATCAGTTTAATCGCCTGCTGAAGGATATCATTGTCCTGGTTGTATATCGGATAAAATCCGTTATTATCCCAAATCTGACGGGCGATTTGTGCCTTAACGTGTATCTGGAATTGTTTTTTATAGTTTCGTACTTCTTCCGGTTTCTTTTTTACCCCATTGCTTTCACCCACTTCCATCAGCCTGCTGAGCATATTATCGGTAACTGTAAAATCATTGAAGAACTGATCATATCCCATATTCTCCAGTTTATCCTTATTATCGGATACGTACCGGAAGGTGAACTCCTGAATGGCGTTATTGCCAAACAATTTATTCAGGTATTCACTGTTGTGTGATGTATCAAGGGGGACAAAATAATCAGGCATGATGCCTCCTCCCCCATAAACATCCCGTCCGGAACTCGTCTTAAATTTCAGTGAGTCGTTAAACTGAATGCTGTCGGCTGAGAAAAATTCTCCGTTCTGATAGCGTGTCAGCAGGTCCCGCGAATAATCGTCCCGGTCATCGTACGGTTTTTGAATGGAACGGCCGCTGGGAGTGTAATAACGTGAAATGGTCAGGCGTAATTCGGAGCCATCGCTGAGATCAATGGGCATCTGAACGAGCCCCTTGCCGAATGTTCTCCTGCCTACGATAAGGGCGCGGTCATTATCCTGTAATGCCCCCGTAAGGATTTCCGATGCGGAGGCAGATCCTTCATTTACCAGGATGATCAGCGGACCTTCTTCAAACAAGCCGGTCCGTTCTGCATTGGCCTGCTCGTTAAATTTTCTTTGTTTTCCCTTCGTATAAACGATCTTATCATCGTCTGGGAGCAATTCATCGGCTATCCTGATCGCATGATCCATATAACCACCAGGATTATTTTGAAGATCAATGATGAGCTTTGACATACCGCGGTCTTCCAGCTCGGCCAGGGCTTCCCTGAACTCTTCGTAGGTGGTAGCGGAAAACCGGCTGATCTTTATATATCCTTTTTCCGCATCGAGCATATAATGCGCGTCCACGCTGTGCTGCGGAATCCGGTCCCGTTTAATATCATACGATATGGTATCCCTTTTGCCCGGCCGCTTAACACCTACCATGACTTCCGTATCTTTCGGACCCTTGAGATGGTCCCGGACATCATCATTGGTAAATCCGATACCGGCAACATTCTTCCCGTCAATACTGATGATCCGGTCACCGGCACGGAGACCCGCTTCTTCACTCGGACCGCCACTTAATGGCGTGACCACAACGATCGTATCCTTAAAAATATTAAACTCGATTCCTATTCCTTCGAAATTTCCCTGCAGGTCTTCATTCGCTTCAATCCGGTCAGCCGCTGTAATATAACTGCTGTGCGGATCCAGTTCGCGAAGAATATGTGTAATGGCATCTTCGGTGAGCTGGTCGGTATCTACCTCGTCCACATATTTCTCATTAATCTGGGAGAGCACCTCCCTGAATTTCTGCACGCTGCGACTGAGGTCATTCTGCACAGGCGGATTTTCACCAAAAGTGGCTCCGATCAGCATTCCGGCAGCTATTCCAACCACCAGAATTATCGGAAGGCTGATCTGATACCTGCTGTTTTTATGCGTTTTGTTATCTCGTTCAGACATCTCCATCTTACCAACTAAATTACGTAAATTTTACCTCTATAACGATACTGCAAATCAAATGTTGGAACAGGTTTTTAGCATGTACAGAAAATGATTTTTGTCAATTCTGTGTAATACAACAGAAATTTCTTAAAATATATTCAGGACTTAGTTAAATTTGAATCATGTCCCGAACAATCGACAGGAAAATATCGGATATTGTTAACGACAATTATGTGATTGGCGCCGTTCTGTACTATTTCGGAATAGAATTCTACCAGTACAACGACGAGACCCTCAGGGAGGTGTGCCATCATCGCGGATTATCGCCGCAATTCGTTACCAGGAAGCTTGAGGCAATTGAGAATGTGACAAAGGAGGAAAAGATCGAGCTACAGAATTTTCCAATGGATCTTCTCGTGGAGTATCTTAAGCATTCTCATTATCTTTTTGTCAAGAAAAAGCTTCCGTATATCGCCCGGCTCATTGAGAGCACACCGGCACAGGGGAATCACACCGCGGTAATTCAGGACCTGAAATTTGTATTCCCATTATTTGTGGAAGAATTCATCCATCATATTTATGAGGAAGAAGACACGTTATTTTCTTACGTATTGTTGCTGAAGCAGTACCTCCACAGTGAAGGGAATCCGAGCAAGCTTTATTTCAGGATGGAGAATTATTCGCTGCACCATTTTTCCATGGAACACGCCGAGCATGATGATGATATGCAGGGAATCCGAAAAATTACGCGTGAATATACACTGGAAGAAAATGCCCCGCTTCCGTTACGTGTTTTATTCTCCGAGCTGAAATCCCTTGAACAGGAATTGAAGATACATGCCCGTGTGGAGAATGACATCCTGTTTCCCAAGGCCCTGATGCTTGAGCAAAAAGTTAAGAAACAGATCGCAGAGAAAATCCAGTTCAATTAATTGTGGGACGTATCCTGGCCATTGATTATGGTGGGAAGCGTACCGGTATTGCCGTCACGGATCCGATGAAGCTCATCGCTTCTCCGCTGGATACCGTTCCGACAGCGCAGCTTATACAATTTCTGGATACCTATTTTGCCACAGAGGAAGTCGAATGCGTGGTGGTGGGCATGCCCCGCAACCTGCAAAACCAGGACACACATGTGACCGGAAAGGTGCGTGAATTTGTCGCACAACTTAAGGACAAGTACAGCGGAAAGGAAATTAAAACCGTCGATGAACGGTTTACCAGTAAAATGGCGATGGATGCCATGGTCAGTGGAGGAATGAAGAAAAAAGACAGGAGAAATAAGGGAAATGTCGATAAAATCAGTGCAGCCATAATTCTCCAGTCCTACCTTCAGCAGTTTTCTTAACCAAAATCCGTAATTTTGTGATTTTCAGAGGAAAGAAAGTATGATTTACCCAATAGTTGTATATGGTGATCCCGTCCTGAAAAAAAAGGCGAGGGATATTAAAAAAGGAGAGGTGGACGTTCGTCAGCTCAGCGAGGATATGTTTGAGACGATGCACGGTGCGAGTGGTGTTGGCCTGGCGGCTCCGCAGATTGGCATGAGTATCAGAATGTTTGTCGTGGACGCCAGTCCGATGGAGGATGAAGAACTCATGGATTTCAGGAAGGTGTTCATTAATCCGGTGATGCTTGATGAGGAAGGCGAACCGTGGCCGTATGAGGAAGGTTGTCTGAGCATACCGCATATACGGGAGGAGATTACCAGGAAGCCGGATATCCGTATCCGCTATTTCGATGAAAACTGGGAGGAACATGAAGAATCTTATGACGGGATCAGGGCACGGATCATACAGCATGAATATGATCATATTGAGGGCATATTATTTACCGATTACCTGTCACCATTTAAAAAACGAATGCTGAAGGGTAAGCTTCAGAATATTTCCAAAGGAAAAACACGCGTAGATTACCGGATCGCCGTACCACTCAGGAAGTAATGCACGACCTTTCGCTGACTTTGATTCAGACTCCCCTGCACTGGCAGGACCCGGTGGCCAACCTGGCCATGTTTGAGGAAAAGATGTGGCAGCTGGAAGGTGATCACGATATAGTTATTTTACCAGAGATGTTCAGCACGGGCTTTTCCATGCGCGCGCCAGAGCTTGCCGAAGCAATGGGGCTGACGGTTTTCAGGTGGATGAAGATGCAGGCCGGGCGTCTGAATGCTGTGGTGACCGGAAGCTATATCGTAAAAGAAAACGGGAACTACTATAACCGGCTGGTCTGGATGCGGCCGGATGGTTCCTATGAATATTATGACAAACGCCATTTGTTCCGCATGGCAAGCGAACAGGAAATTTATTCGGCCGGTTCGGAAAGACTTGTGACGGAATGGAAGGGTTGGAGAATATGCCCCATGATCTGCTATGATCTCAGGTTTCCGGTGTGGTCCAGGAATGTCTGGAAAAATGAGGTGCAACGCCTTGATTACGATCTGCTTTTTTATGTGGCGAACTGGCCGGCACCGCGGCATAATGCCTGGACGAGCCTATTACGCGCCCGGGCAATTGAAAATCTGTGTTACACCGCTGGCGTTAACCGCCTGGGGGAAGACGGCAATGGTATGGATCACCTGGGTGGGTCCATGATTTTTGATATGAAAGGTAATGAACTGCTGGATCTCGGGCAGGGAGAGGCATTTCAAACCGTCCGGTTGTCGGCGGAGGAGCTCCGGAATTACCGCGAAAAATTTCCTGCCCATCTGGATGCAGATGGGTTTGATATAAAGGGGTAACTGATGCCCCCGGTACACGACCGGGGCCTCAGTTAATTGAATGTCTTAAACGACAATAACAGAATTCTCCTCAGTGGAAATTCCGCTGCTGACATACTTGTCAGCTTCCCAGTCATTCTCCCAGGTAGTATTATCGATGAGATACCGGAACTGGTACTCAGCCTCAGGGGCCAGGTCCAGGGTAGTCTTATATGATCCGTTCTTAAGTTTGGTCATTTTAATTCCCTTCTTCCAGTTTGTGAAGTCACCGAAGACCTCTACCTTCTTTGCTTCTGCTGCTGCCGCCTTGGGCAGTGTCAGCGTTACCTTAACTGCAGGTTTGCTTTTAAGATATTGTTTTTTAATTGCCATAGTCTCAGTCTGTTAATTATGGTTTCGACCTGTTTGCGGTACAAACAAATCAAAGAATCATGAATTTTAATAACTTTTTTTGAAGGAATTACGCAAACGTTTACGGAGATGTAAACCAAAAAACGGCCTCCATATTGTCTGAAGGCCGTTTTTGGTATTGCAGTCTTTGTAATTATGCCCGGGACTCGAGTGATCGTTGTTCCTTTCCCTCGCCAAAAAAGAATTTTTTGATCAATCCGGCCAGTGCCGCCAGTCCGACAAGAGCAAATTTCCAGCTCTTGGCAAGAAACCCTGTGAGCAGTGCCATCAGTCCTGACTTTGAAGCTAGCTTCCCTGCCACCAAGGCTCCGATGCCGTACGCAGCCAGCTTGTCGCTGGAAGGGTTATAATCGTCGTACCTGTTGCCGGGCATAAAAGCAACGGCCGGAATTATGGCATCCATCCGCTGCTTGACTTCCCTGAGTTGCTCCATTCCGGAAACCGCATTCAATACCAGCACCCCTTCTCTTCCAAGCACGCGTATATTGTAATTCAGGGTTCCGGGATAGTCATCTTCCTCCATTCCAAAATGGATATCAAGCGCCCAGTACATTTTATGCGTCCCGGCGTCATAATAGGGATCTTCCGCCCAGCCCTTTAGCTGGTAAGTATCGTATCCTTCTTCAAGCCGGATGTCGTTTTCAGCTTCTACTTCTTCCTTCATGCCAGCCAGGAGTTCGTCGAAATCAACTGCAGATGCATCCTCGTCATCCACGTGTCCTTCTCCCTCGTAACTGATGACAATACCCCAGCCGGTTATGCTGTAAGGATTGATGCCGTCCGGGACTATCATACCAAGTGTTTCCCTTGGCGGATTGCCCCAGGTATCAGTTACTATATGACTGGTGCTTTCAGGATCCAGATAGCGGTATCCCTCCGGCAGATTAATCAAAGCAAGATCTTCACCAATAGCAATTTCACCTGTTCTGTAGTTCAAATGCTGCTCCAGCGAGTCGATGTAGGCATAGTATTCCGCATATTCGCGTGCCACTTCTGCTTCAAACACCGAATCCTCTTGCTGGGCTGTCACAGTATGGCTGGTGACTGCCAGCAGGAGCATTGGTAAAAATTTATTCACAGTATCGATATTTTATTTGGAAGCAAGATAAGAATAAGCAATGCCGGTAAGTTGACATTGTAAGGATTCAGTTCGCTTTCATTCAAAATAAAAAGAGGAAGGCCCTTCAGTGAGTTAAAACCGTTGCCTGACTAAAACTGGTATATCTGGTAGGGTGTAAGGCAGGAATCCATCGCGACATCGAGTGTATCCATAAAGTCGATACGGTCAAGAGGAGGCGACAGGCTGACCCCGATTTTACGCGCATCCGGGTAATCAGAAAGAAAACGATCATAATATCCTTTGCCGTAGCCAATGCGATGCCCTGTTTTGTCACATATAATTAGCGGGACCAGAATTATATCAAGACGGTTGGGTTTTACGGCCGGGACTTCGGCCGGTTCGGGAATCCCCCATTTATTAATAATCAGCCGGGTGTCTTCCTCCAGCAGGAAATGATCAAGCAATCCGCCCTTGAGTGACCTGGAAGTATAGATTTCAATATCCGGAAAATGCTTTCTCAGGTGATGGATAATGAGCCAGGTATTCACTTCCTTTTTTTCCGCGATCGGGAGAAAAGTATGCAGTGAACCAACTCCGTGGAGATCAACCCATTCGGTAAAAGCATTGAACAGTCGCTGGTTTCTGCGGTCATATTCCGTATCTGATAGAAAGAGTCGTTTTTCCAGGTACGTCTTGCGCAGTACGTTCTTATTCACCATAGTGGATCACATTGAACCTGTAGTCGAATGGAGAAAGCATTTCTTTAAGCTTCTTAACGATATCAGGGTCTGTCTGCATGAAGTTGATGATATTATCATGACGTTCCTGGAGGCCCCCACCGGGAAATAGCTGGTCAAATACATCCTCTGCCTGGCGTAAGGTGTCTTCATGATGCCTTTTTTCGGCGCGAATGAATTTCTTCTGAATGATATCCAGCCGGTTTTCCGTCCGGGCCCACTGGGCTTCTACATGCTGGCTCATGGTCGGATCGATACTCAAGGCTTGCTCACGGATTTCTTCAAACGCCTTTTCGATGGCTTGTTTCTGTCCGTTCAGTTCCACCTGCCGCTGGCTGTCGCGCATAGCAATTTTATTATGCAGGTCGTGTTTTCCCAGGAAAAGATCGTTGAGCGAACAGCGTGTCTTATTCCATTTTCGCTCCAGATGCTGAGGAATGATCATCGCAAAATTCCTTGGCAGTAGCATAGGGAAGGCAAGATCATACTTTTCAAAGATGGCAGTAAGCTGAAGCCAGTAAATTAATTCGGAGGGTCCGCCGCAATATGCGAGATTGGGAAGGATCATCTCTTCATAAACGGGACGGAGAATGACGTTCGGACTTAGTTTTTCAGGTGTATCTGATATGATCGTTTCCATTTCCTCCCGGCTGAAATCACGGTCACCATCCACCAGCGTGAATCCGGAATCCGTGTTTTCGATCCGCAGGCGCAGGTCGTCTTCCAGGTAGAAAAAATTAATCTGGCGGGCATTGACCTGGGTTTTGAAACCAGCCGAATCCAGCCGTTCACTCGTATTATCAACCAGGGGCTGAATGCTGTTATTGAGGATGTCGTCCCGCATCACTTCGGTAAACATTTTTTTCAAGCGGCGATCATCCGCATCAAGCACTACCAGCCCGTAATCCCCGAAGAGGCTGTTCATATAGTGTCGGACAGCCTCCGAGAGTGTTTTCGCACCCTGGTAAGCTTTCAGAAACAGTGGAGGAAAGGCAGCTACTTTTGCCAGTAATGGCTTAATATCATCCAGGGTGAAGCGGCCGACCGCGCCGGATTGATCCGTATCCCATTTGTACGTGCTCCCGTTGAAATGGAAATGGTTTATCTCTTCGAAGTCATGGTCTTCCGAGGCCATCCAGTATACAGGTACAAATTCCTTATCCGGATAGGCCTTTTTCAATTCTTCGCAGGCGTTGATCGTGGTGATCATTTTCAGAATGACGTAGAGCGGACCGGTAAACAGGTTCAGCTGATGACCTGTGACGACGGTATAACAGTTATCCTTTTCGAGCAGGGAGATTTTGCCGGAAACAGATTCAGGAACTTCCATATCAGCGTATTGCTCACGAAGCACCTGGCAGAGCGTAGAACGCCGGTCGGCCGGGAATTGCTTTTTCTCCATTTGCTCGCCGGCAGATTCAACGGACGCATAATTTCTGTAGAATGGTTTTAGTTTCTCGTTCTGACTAATGTAGGCATGAAAAGTTGACGAAAAATAACTGACATCTTCAAGTGGTATTTTCTTTGTTTCCATGCAATTAGGTTGGTTCAACAGGCAGGAGTTCCGTACAGGTCAAATTCAGTGGCTTCCCTGATAAAGATAGTTTCAAAATCGCCGATTCTCAAAGGTCTGTCCGGTGAGTCAATAATTACTTCATTATCCACCTCCGGTGAATCATATTCAGTGCGGCCTATAAATTGTCCTGATTCCATTCGATCGATTAACACGGGAATATTTTTTCCCACGTGGCGCTGGTTCAGTTCATAGGAGATTTGCGCCTGTATTTCCATAACGGAATCCGCGCGCTGTTGTTTCACTTTATCAGGCACATCATCGGCAAATCCATAGGCATGGGTATTCTCTTCATGACTGTAGGTGAATATGCCCAGACGATCAAACCGCGTCCTTTCGACGAAGCCAAGCATTTCTTCAAAGTCTTCTTCGGTTTCACCCGGATATCCCGCGATCAATGTAGTTCTGAGAGCAATATCAGGCACTTTATCTCTGATCTTAGCTACGAGTTCTTCCTGTTTCTCCCGGGTCGTTCCCCGGCGCATATGCTTAAGAATTCGGGTTGATCCGTGCTGAAGAGGCATATCAAGGTAATTGCAGATGTTGCTCCTCTCCGCCATAACATCCAGTATATCCAGCGGAAATCCGGTTGGGAAGGCATAATGCAGACGAATCCAGTCAATACCTTCCACATCAGACAGATTTTTCAGAAGTTCTGCAAGATTCCGTTTACGGTAAAGGTCCAGGCCGTAATAGGTACTGTCCTGGGCAATGAGCAGTAGTTCCTTTGTGCCGTTCCTGGCCAGGTTTCTGGCTTCGGTGACCAGCTCTTCAATGGGCCGTGAAACATGTTTACCGCGCATCAGCGGGATGGCGCAAAAACTGCAGGGGCGATCGCAGCCTTCTGCAATTTTCATGTAGGCGTAATGATTTGACGTGGTCAGAATTCGTTCGCCAATCAGTTCCTTCTTATAATCCGCCTTGAATTTCTTAAGCAAAAGCGGTAATTCCATAGTCCCGAAAAACGCGTCAACCTGCGGAATCTCCTGCTCCAGGTCGTCTCGGTAACGCTGGGACAGACACCCGGTCACATAAAGGCGGTCGATCAGTCCTTCTTCTTTTGCGTCGGCATACCTCAGGATTGTATCAATGGATTCCTGCTTGGCGTTATCAATAAAGCCACAGGTATTGATAATGATCACATTGGCATCGTCATTCAGGTCTTCATGGGTGGCGTCGACTTTATTGCCGCGCAGCTGGGTCAGCATGACCTCGCTGTCCACCACGTTTTTAGAACACCCCAGGGTGACAATGTTAACTTTGTCTTTCTTTCTGCTCTTTGTCTTCAAAATCTTGCTGCTAAAGTGAACGCAAAATTAAGAAAAATATATCCTTCCCTCTATATTTGTCGCGAATCCATGAAGTTCCCATACGTAATAGCTGCCCTCTTTCTTCCATTGGTTTTTGTCTCCTGCCTGGATGACCCCGACTGTGTGACGACAACGACCGATTTTGTAAATGTGGTCTTCTATGAAACAGAGGAAAATCTTGCGGATACACTTTTCCTAGAACAGCTTACCGCGCAGGGATCAGACAGTATTCTCCACTACCGGGATACCGTGACATCGGTGAGGCTTCCGCTTGACCCGAGAGTGAATACCGCAACTTATTATTTTCAGAGTCAGTACGGAAACGATACGCTGGTCCTGGAATATCAGCTTGGAGCCCGGCTTATCTCCGAGGATTGCGGCGCTGAGGTGATCTTTTCCCAAATTGAGTACCTTACCCAGACGTTTGATTCCATCATCGTAGTAAATAATGTGCCTGTTGAAGATATCACGGAAGACATACGGATTTTTAATTAGCCTGTTTTGCCTGATTCCGGCATTCATGGCCTCCGCTCAGACGCCGGCTGTTACGTTGCAGGTGGATTCCCTGAAATGGCGGTCATTTATCGCCTTCAACGCAGGAACCGATGTGATTTCGGCCGGAAAAACACTATTTCGGGATGACCTGGACTGGCTGAATTTCTTTGTCAATGCAGAATTCCACCGGTTTGCGATGAATGCGGAATACGGCAGGGAAAAGAGAATCTATGATAATGGGACCGACCTCTATGAGACATCAGGAAGTTACTTCAGGGTGGGCCCGGATTTCAATTTTTTGTTTAAAGACCCTGATCACAGTGCGTTGTTCCTGGGTGCGCGCTACAGTTTTAATACCTTTTCCGACCAACTGGATTATTCGCTGAACAATCCTTTCTGGGGAGATCAGCAAAATTCGCTGGAGAATGGAAGCCTATCGGCCGACTGGTTTGAATTAGTGGGGGGGATCCGGGTGAAGCTCTTCCAGACCGTCTGGCTTGGCTACACCGGACGTTTCAAGTTTGCTGTCGATACCTTTGAAGACCTAACCCTGATCCCCAGCTACATACCCGGGTACGGCCGGGCTGACCTTCGTTCCACCTGGGAATTCAACTACTGGCTGATGATCCGCATTCCGTACCGGAAATAATTCCTGTAAACCTGATTGGTCGTTGGCGGGAACACGTCCGTCATTAAAATCCATTTCTCCGGAAGGGACAATGAAATCCGACGGTAACCCGTGTTTTGGCAGATCAGGATTATTCTCCAAAACCAGGCTCTGTAACCTTTTATGACCGACTCTCGTTCAATATAGTATAATAGTGATATTAAAATGATATCACACTAACTTAATCCCTACGTCATGAAAGAAAAAGAAGTCACCCCGATGTCCGGGTACATTATGCTTACGGTGGTAATACTGGTAATAGGCGCCGCGCTGGCGGGAATTATCATGTTCAGAAATCCAATGATTGCGCTGGCTTTTCTGATCGTAATTACTTTTCCGGGTTTCTTTTTTGTTAACCCAAATGGTTCACGCGTCCTGGTGTTATTCGGAGAATATATCGGTACCGTGAAAAAGAATGGATTTTTCTGGGTCAACCCCTTTTACACAAAGCAATCCGTTTCGCTTCGAGCCCGTAACTTTGACAGTGAGCGCGTAAAGGTAAATGACCGTGAAGGCAACCCGATCCTGATCAGTGTGATCCTGGTCTGGCGCGTGCGCAATACCTACATGGCCGCTTTTGAAGTGGATGATTATGAAAACTTTGTCCGCGTTCAGACCGATGCTGCCGTAAGGAACCTGGCAGGTAAATACCCTTATGACAATTTTGATGATGAACAGGCGGAGATTACGCTTCGTTCTGGTATGGAGGAGGTCAATCACGAGCTGGAAAAACAGATGTCTGACCGCCTGGCCATCGCGGGAATTGAGGTGGTAGAGGCAAGGATTGGGTACCTGGCCTATGCCAGTGAAATTGCCGGTGCGATGCTACGGCGTCAGCAGGCAACGGCCATTGTGGCTGCCCGTCACAAGATTGTTGAAGGAGCAGTCAGTATGGTGGAAATGGCCCTGAGAGATTTGGCCGCACAGAACATTATTGAGCTGGACGAGGAACGTAAAGCCAGTATGGTCAGTAACCTGATGGTGGTACTCTGTGCCGATAAGGATGTTGCCCCGGTAGTGAATACCGGATCGCTCTACCAGTAATTTTTTATAATGCAGAATGCCCAACAGTTATGGCTAAGAAAAAGCCGTTTGTTTTACGAATAGATCCTGAAACCCTTGCCGCGGTAGAGAAATGGGCCAATGATGAATTCAGAAGCACCAATGGTCAGCTGGAATGGATGATTCACGAAGCCCTGAGAAAGTCCGGAAGGAAACCGGGAGGGGAGAAAAAAGAAAAGGGAGAATAATGCATTCTCCCTTTCAATTTTTTCAGGCGCTGATCAGGTTCGCCATCGTATAATTCGCCAGCCGGTACCAGTCAGCAAAATAATTGAGGACAAGTAGATCATTAACCTGGGATATTGACTGTATAAGGTTCTCGTGGAAATGATGGGAACGGAAACAAGGCTGCTGTGCTCATGGTCGAAATAATAATCAGAATTGAGCACAATTCTGCCCATCGCATCGGTTACCGTTGTGCGGCCATTACCAGCCGGCCTGAACATCGATACTCCGTTTTCGATTGCCCTGTATTTTGCCATGGAGGCATGGGCATTGCCAATCGCATACCAATCGGAGGATGGTACAAGCAGAATTTCAGCATTGTTCCTTCCTGTTTGTGATATCATATCGGGAAAGTCGGCATCATAGCAAATCACTGCTGCCACGTTATGATTTACCATTTCAATCACCGGGATGTGGCCATCGCCCCCATAGGAAGGCTCGAGTCCCTTAACCGGCACATTCTTGAAATATTCAAGGACTTTGTTCCCTGACGGATCGAAGAATATCAGTTTATTCTCCAGGAACGGTTCGCCCGGATCATGCTGGCCCGGATGAAATACCGCGGCAGGAAGGATGAGCCAGACCTGATGTTGTTCTGCAAATTCTGCTCCCTGTTTAATAAGGTCATTCTCATTTGGTTTTATGGTTTGTACAGCAGCTTCTGACCACACTATTATTTGTGCGCCATTCTCCGCAAGTTTTGCTGATTTACGGAATAAGTTGGTCCGTATATCATGCTGGGCTTGTCGAAGCTGCTCGAAACGGTTGCTTTCCGGCTCTTTCATGTATTCTATAAATCCCAGGTTGATTTCGGCGAGAAGTGGATCTGATTGTGCAATTCGGGGAGGAATGGTAATGCTCCTGTTATTTATATCTTCATAAAGTGCCTCAGCGACGGACAGCTGATTGGCGGTAACACTTCCTATAGTGATGGTATCTTCAGAGGATGTTTCCCTGAAGTGAAACCGGGTAAAACCCCACGCCCAAACCAGTGCGAGCAGCACGCAATATATGAGAAATCCGCCGCGTCTGGTCTGGTTTAAAAGCAGGTTATTGACGATGGGACCGGTCCAGTATATGAAGAACAGAATGCCCCAGATGCCTGCGAGGGCACTGAATTGGATGATTGCCGGATTATTCTCCTGCGTATAGGCCATACTGCCCCAGGTGCCCGCCGGAGAATTTGACATGAAAAATTCAATAAGTACAAAAGAAGCAGGCAGCAACAGAGATTGCAGGAAGGGAGGAATTTTTGATGCCGTGATGCGGTCAATGAGATAAGGTATAATACTTAAGGCAGTTGTGAAGATCATGTAAATGAATATGATCGCTATGGGGAAGGGAAATACACCGTATGCCCCGATAACGGATGCGATATAACGTACGAGGAATGCATAGGCCACGAATTTGGGAAGAGACATATTTCGCGCAAGAAAGACCCAGACAACCGGGACAATCCATGCGGCAAGGGATACCGGCCATTTGGCAGACAACAGGCACTCCAGGATGAACGCAGCCAGGAGGAGGTATGATGATTTTTTTTCCGGGAGAAGCTTTAATAAACGTTTCATGGCTTTTTTTAAGTGAATTTGCCATGATTCCATGTCAATGTCGTTCGTCTTCAGGAAGTCGAACTCATTTTTTTCCGGTATTCGGTCGGGGTCATTTGCATAATTTTCCGGAAGGCGGTGTGAAAGGATGATTTGGAATTAAACCCGGTGTCATACATGATCTCGAGTACAGTTCTGTCGGTGTTTGAAAGCTGACGGCAAACTTCATTAATTCGCAGCCTGTTTATATAATCAAAGAAATTCATTCCCTTCCGCTGATTGATCAGTTGCGAGACAGATCGGGGGGGCAGCTCCATCCGGGATGCAAGCATATCGATGGACAATTGCGGTTCACAGTACAATTGTTCGTTTTCCATAAGCGAGTTCAGAGAGGATTCCAGGTGATCAAGCTTCTGCTGATCAAGTGCGCTACTGCTGTATTTTTGCCTTCCGGGTTGCCCGATCACCTGGAAGGGAAACACAATGGCTCTGTAGGTCATGAAGGAGGCAAAAAGTAGCGTGGCAAATGAAAGGGCAAGCAGAGACAGCTCGTATAGAAACCGATTTTCGGCAAATCCAAACATCGAGTTGACCAGGGCGACGAGCAGCATTAGTGCATAAAGGAAAAGCAGACGTATCCACCAGTTTACACTCACTTCCCCGGGCGAAGAATATTGCTCTTTGAGTAAGGTTCTGTATTTCAGAATGGCCTTGACGCTTAATGAAATGTAAACAAGAACATGCAGGTAAATGGCCATGGTAAATAATATAACCGGAAGGCTGTTCCGCTGATCTTCCCTGGCAAGCCTGAGAATTTCCTGCTTGGTTTCTTCTGACTGAACCTGGTACGAGATGAATACCAGAAGAAAAAGAATGGCAAATGGCAGAAAATGAAGCCAGTTTTTGACGGTCATCTTATTTTGACCGTGAATAATGGAACGTGTATAGAACCATAGCAGGGGACCAAAAGTCAGCGGCAGTGCGTTGGTCCAGAAAACCAGGGAAGGATAGGTGTACGCCAGCTCACTGATAAAAAGTAATCCTCCCAGGTAGTTCAGGCCATTGAATAAAAGGAAAAATCCGAGAAATAACGGGGACGTGTCTTTAAATCCACGTGACAGGAGAATGAAAGCGAGAAAACAAAGCAGGAATACCGAAATGGAGCTCAATATCTCAAGAGGTGAGAAGGGCATGAGCGTTTATTCAGCGGCCTCCTTCTTAAAGAACGAATCGACAAATTCCATTTTGTTAAATACCTGCAGATCCTCCACTTTTTCTCCTACTCCTATGTATTTAACCGGAATTTTGAATTCATCGGAAATTCCGATGACCACGCCACCTTTGGCGGTTCCGTCCAGTTTTGTAATCGCAAGGGCGGTGACGTCGGTAGCCTTGGTAAACTCGCGTGCCTGGATCGCCGCATTCTGACCGGTGCTTCCATCCAGGACAAGAAGAACCTCGTGCGGTGCCTCTTCAATGAATTTTTGCATCACACGCTTGATCTTTGATAATTCATTCATGAGGTTGACCTTCGTATGAAGGCGGCCAGCCGTATCAATGATCACTACGTCGGCTCCGGTTTCCACAGCTTCCTTAACTGCATCAAATGCCACAGCGGAGGGGTCCGTATTCATTCCGCGGGTAATTACCGGAACACCCACTCGTTCACCCCAAAGAATAATCTGGTCGACCGCTGCGGCCCGGAATGTATCAGCTGCTCCCAGCACCACTTTCAGCCCTTTCGCCTTGTACTGGGCGGCCAGTTTTCCAATAGTAGTCGTTTTCCCAACGCCGTTCACGCCAACCACCATGATGACATAGGGTTTTACCCCGGCAGGTACGGAGAATTCCTTAAGATCCTGGGTATTGTTTTCAGCGAGCAGTCCGGCAATTTCCTGGCGCAGGATCTGATCCAGCTCTTCCACCCCCAGGTACTTGTCCCTGGCTACACGCTCCTCGATTCGTTCGATGATTTTAATCGTTGTCTGGACTCCGACATCGGAGGTAATAAGTACTTCCTCCAGCTCATCCAGCACTTCATCATCCACCCTGGATTTACCTACTACAGCTTTACCCAGCTTACTGAAAAAGCTGTCCTTGCTTTTTTCCAGGCCTTTGTCCAGCGACTCTTTTTTATCCTTGGAAAATAATCCACCGAAAATCCCCATGTGATTATTTTAACGTTTTGACTACCGGTAAATTAAACAAAAAAAGTCCCAAAAGGGACTTTTCTAACCTAATACGTTAAGCTGGCAATTATTTTTTCGCCAGTACATCTTTAACCTGATCGACAGGTACCATCTCTTCCTTGAAAGTATACGCGCCGGTCTTGTTAGACTTCACTGCGCGGATCACTTTTGCAAAGTTTTTACCTTCACCAGTTTTAAGGGTTGCTACAACTTTCTTAGCCATGATTACTTAATTTCTTTGTGAACGGTATATTTATTCAGGATAGGATTGTATTTCTTCAATTCCATCCGGTCAGGAGTATTTTTCCTGTTTTTAGTAGTGATGTAGCGGGAAGTGCCCGGCTGACCACTTTTCTTGTGTTCAGTACACTCCAGGATTACCTGAACTCTGTTTCCTTTCTTAGCCATGATTAATCTCTTTTAAGTGTTACCTTATATTACCACGTTGCCATTTGCCCTGGCTTTCTTCAACACCGACATGATCCCGTTCTTGTTGATAGTACGGATTGCCGAAGTGGAAACTTTCAACGTAACCCAGCGGTCCTCCTCAGCGATATAAAAACGCTTTTTCTGGAGGTTAGGGTAGAATTTTCTCTTCGTTTTATTGTTCGCGTGAGAAACATTGTTACCTACCTGAGGCCTTTTTCCGGTTATCTGGCAAACTCTTGACATCTCTGTATATAATTAAATTCTTCTCCGTTTCTTAATTGGGTCTGCAAATATCGATAAAAGAGACATAATATTCAACAATACCGCTGATATTTAATTCAAATTATCCGACAATAACGTGGAGCATATTATCAGGGTGCAGGTATTTCTGCATCACCTCACTGATTTCTTCGGCGGTAATTTCCTGAATTTTCTGCATAAAATGCTGGTAATACGAATAATCCAGACCGTAATAATGCACCCCCTTGAATTTGTCTGCAAGTGCAAACGGGCTGCTGATACTGCTCTGAAATGAACCAAGCAGGTGATTCTTAACCATTTGAAGTTCGACCACATCCAGTGGATGGTCGGAAAGCTGCATTATTTCCTTGTGAATTTCTTCAACCGCATTTTCCCTGAATTCCTTTTGTACATCTGACCCAATTATAAAATAGGAGGTCTTCTCCAGGCTAACCAGGCTGCTGTAGATCCCGTAGGTATATCCTTTATCTTCCCGGATGTTTTTCATCAGGCGCGATCCGAAATAGCCGCCAAGTGCATGGGTGGCAATTCTCAGGGGAAGATAATCAGGATGGTTTTTGGGTATGGTCTGCAGCCCGATGCGAAGTGATGACTGAAGACTTTTGTCCTTTTCCAGGTAGAAATCCGCCGGAGAACCGGAAGCTGTACCTGCTTCAAAACCGGAATTACTGCGTTCTTCAGATGTATAGAAATGCTCCCCGATCTTTCTGATTTGATCATCAGATAATTTGCCGCTGACCAGTATTTCGGGTTGCTTTCCGTGGCCAGAATAAAACTTTTGTACATCCTCCTGGTTAAGCGCATCGAGGTCTTCCTCTTTCATTACTTTACCATACGGGTGATCTTCGCCAAACAGGTGTTCCCGGAATAACTTGGAAGCAAGAATATTGTTTTTGTTGTTCTGGATCCTCAGTTGTTCGCGTATGATATCCTGGTTCAGCTGAAATTCATCCTGCGGGAAAGCGGCATCCCTTACCACATCAGCAAGGACCGGAAGCAGATTATCCAGGTGCCTGTTCAGGCAATACAGTGTGAAGGAAGGAGTATCAAGGGAGGGAAAATTCTCGGTAAATCCTCCAAACTGATCAAATAGTCCGGCAATGTCTTCAGCGCTCCGTGTGGTGGTACCCTGCGCCAGCAATTTCCAGGTGAGATAAGATTCACCCTTTTTCTGATCCAGCCGGCTTCCGGATCCCGGAAAAAGCACTTCCAGCTTAACTACGTCCTGGTCTCCCGCTTTTATTACGTGAACAGGCGTCTGGCCGAAGTAAGTGGTTTCGGCTTCTTTAATATCAATTTCAAATGTCTGGGAATAGGCCGGGGGCCTGGTCCTGTCTGGTGTCATGTACGCTTAGTTGTCGGAATTGTCTGTGTCCTTGTTAAAGTTGAACAGCAATGTGAAGCGTAATGTTTCTGCAAGCGGATGTTCCTGCTGGGAAGGAACAAGGTAGGCAAAATCAATTCCGAATACCTGGTACCGGAAGCCCAGACCCATTGTAAGGTATTGACGTCCGCCTTTTTCTTCCGCTTCATAAAAGTATCCCAAGCGGGCGGCAAATGTGTTATTATACCAGTATTCAGCGCCGGCTGAAACAGTGATTTCCTGCATTTCTTCCTTAAAGCCACCTTCGGCATCGGCGAACGATCCGAACATTCCTCCCAACAGGTTTTTATCACGTTCGCTGCCGTCTTCCTGCGGACTGGGAACCATGAGCTTGTTAAAATCAAGTCCGAAGGTAAGCGTATTGTATTGATCGAGGTTCGTTGTAAATGCGGAAGCCAGTCTCAGGTTTGTAGGAATAAAATCCCGGTTGTCATCATCAGAATATGTGATCTTTGCCCCGATGTTTGTAATGGCTGCTCCCAGGGAAAGGGTTGATTGTGTCCCGGGCAGCTCCTTGGTATAATACACCGAAATATCAGCTGCAACACTGCTTCCCGGCTTTGCATCCTGTCCGCCAGTAGAGAAACTACCGGTCAGGTTAGAATGGATATACCTGGCGGCAATACCAAGGCTAAGGTTCTGTGACAGCTTCCTGGAATAGGCTACATCCACTGCTAGTTCGCGCGGATTAAACTGTTCCAGGGGATCTCCTGTATTGCTGGTGAAGAATATTTCTCCCAGGTCAAAATAACGCATTGATACGGCAACAGCCTGTTCTTCGGAGATTTTGTAATAACCTGACAGGTAGCCGATCCACATATCATTAATGATCTTTCCCAGCCATGGAGTATAAGATAAGGAGAAACCATAATCGTTCTCGACAAATACCAGTTTGGCAGGGTTCCAGTGAACGGAGTTGGCATCGGCAGAGGTGGCTCCCCCGACATCACCCATACCGCCGGCCCGTGCATCAGGCGTGATCATAAGAAACGGAACAGCTGTGGTGATGACACGATAATCGTCACCCTGTCCGATTACATCAGGCGGAGTTGTACCCTGTGCCAGAACGTTGGAAACAGAAAATAAACTCGAAAGGGAAAGAAGTAAGGCAGGTATATTTATCTTCCTCATAATGACTACTTAGATCGCAAAGATAGTTAATTTAATCAATCAAAATTAACTTTTGATATTTCTTCGCTGATGCTCCATCCAAAGTGGAACGTACAACTACTGAATAAAAGTATATTCCCGGATTAATATATTTCGACCCATTACCATTCTCCCAGGTCAAAAGTTCCACCCTCGACGGACTGTCCTCCACCCGTAAACTCTGCCGCTCAAGAATTTGTCCTTGTCCGCCTATCAATGTCCATTCAACATCAAGCGTTTCGCCGGCACGGTTATGGTCAAACCTGATCCGGGTCTGATCTGCCACGGGTTGCGGATAATTTAATACATTTTTCAATACAATTGATCCAGGGTCAGCAACGAAGAATTCAACTGACAACTCCGTCGGATTGTTATATACATCCCAGGCCCTGATGGTAAGCGAGTGCGCACCTTTCTCAAGGTCGTTTAACGGGAATGCCGCCCAGCCTTCCCTGTAATTGTCCTTAACCGCCGTAAAGTACTCATTGAGCACATAGGTGTTATCATCAACCGTCGCGGTCAGGTTATTCCCGATGCCAAAACCACTTACATTAATGCCGGATTCATCCTGAAGTCGTATGAAAAGAAGTGTGTTGTCGTTTACGTCTGTTCGGGAGGCATTGGTGCTGTCCCCAAAATACACCATGATTTCCGGTCCATTGTCATCGGTATTGGCAACTTCTGAAGTGCCACCGACAAATACGGAATCAACGCTGCCCAGGGCGTTTTGCTGATCTGAGACCGCAAATAGCTGTATTCTTCCCGTACCGGGTTTTTGTGAAATATTTCTGGGTACAATGAATTCGAATACACCCAGGCCATTGCTGACCGACGCTTCTCCCTTGAAAATGATATTCTCGCGTGTCCGGTAGTTGAATGCCGGATCGGCAATAGTCTGACGGGTTATTGGTTTGTCGGTTACCAGGATATCGGCAGTCCCGGACCAGTTTTCGTCACGGATTCCCCCGCTGGTAAGTACTTCGGCCTCCATCCGGATCCTTGCCCCGCTTTTCAGGGTGTCAGTCGCCCCTGTTTCATCGCTAATGGAAGAAATCCGGATACGTTGCTCCGGAAGGGCAATGCGCTGGGACGGGTCTCCCAAAAGTGTGAAGTTTCTGTTTCCTACCCGGTCCACATCGATCGCGTCATCAACGCTCTGGTTTTTTGTCCTCCGGAAAATTGATCCGAATGTAGGGGCTCGTCCGTCTTCTGGTACAAACACCGATTCATAGAAGGCTCTGTTTACGGAAAAATTGGAGCTGGAGAATACCGGGCGTCCGGTACTCAGAAGGGCGATTCCACCTCCTCCGGGCTCGGTGATCACCAGTTCGCCTCCCGACACTTCCCGGGGGTTATCATGACGTCCGAATTCACAGGTAGCTGTCACGAACAGTGGCAGTTTGTCCCTGTTCTGCCATTCCCGAATCATTTGCCGGGTAAGGACACGCTCCTGGGCCCAGCCGTCCTCACCGCCGTGTCCGGTATAGTTTAAAACCAGTGAGCCCTGCCAGATCAGGTCGTCGATCGCCTTGTTAGCTTCAGGTATTCGCTGTCCGCCGGCGCCGGACTCCTGCTTAAAAGCTCCCAGGTATATCTTTCTGGTCCGGAATGACCGATAGGTGGTATCCGCATAATCCGCCAGCCGTTCGGCCTGCCGGTGGTGCAGGTTAAAGTCCTCGTCATCGGCGACAAATGCGAGACGACTCCGCCATTCTCCCGCTGTTTCCTCTCCCAGGTCATAATGCATGATCTTATCCACTACCTGCATGGCTTGTTGCAGGGTAGTAACAGGCAACCGGCCCACGCCTGTTTCCAGGGTATGATTGCCACCGGCAGTTTCTTCCCAGGCGCCTTCGCCTTCTTCCAGGAATCCGTAAAAATCATCTGATGCGTAGGAAGAAAGGGGTTCAAGTGAGTTTCGGGACTGGTAGACCGGCACAAAATTGGCGGTTACATTCAGCAGGCCGAGGTAGTCGTACGTGCCTTTTCCGAAAAGTAATACATTCTCCAATTCGCCTTTAAGGAATAATTCACGAGCAAAATTCCTTAGAGCCGAGACATCCTGCCGTCCTCCGGCATATTCATTATAAATCTCTTCGGTGGTGGCTACGGTTACTGAGAGGTTGTCAAAAGAAGCGCGGTGTGCCGCCAGTTTCATTGCGGCGTCAAGAAAATCGGGATGTGTAATGATCAAAAGGCCGGAGGCCATGCTCCCGGGCAGATCCTGATTAGGCACAGCGCGGTCCTGGGCCGGAACCGGCAGGCTTGCCGGGTAAAAGGCTGCATAATAATGATTGCCCGGTCGTGTTTCGCCAAACCTGATCCGGGTGTCGGTGATTTCCGTATTGATCTCCTGAGGGCCGTAAAAATCAGATATGTCCCAGAGAAGGGGAGCTTCACCCGAATAAGTTAGCTCATAACGGCCGGTCTGATGTCCGTTAAACAGCAGCGAATTGCCGGATATGCTGATCTGCCTGTCCGCTTCAGCCAGAAGGTAATTTATATATCCGTCAGACGTAGTGCTTCCCCCTCCTTCATAGTCCAGCCGCACTGTACCGGTACCATTTCCATCCTGGGTGGTAGTAAATGTGCTGATGTTTTCCCTGCCCTTGACACTGAATTCAAACGGATTATTGCTTGGCGGGTCTTTGAAATCCGGAACTGCCGTAATGGTTTGTTCGCCCAGGTTGTTGCCGTTCCAGGATACAGTAAAGCCCGCCTGGGTAAATGACTGGGCCATTACTGCACTGGTAATAATGATTTCTCCGTCCGGATCCGGATCCGGAAAATTGAAAGTAACCGATTGCGAATTACCACTTCGGATAACATCTCCATACCAGGTCCTGCCTGATGACAACAGGTTAATGGCCGGGTCCTTGTAAAATTTCACATCGCGAAAGGTATTGATCACCGGGGTTTCGACGGACATCGCCGCGGCCGGTTCGACGCGCAGCCCGGGTTCGCCCCGGATGCCGATAAAAACATAATTGACGGAGGCATACGGATTATAATTGAATTCCGGTCCGCCCGAAGTTTCCCTGAGCCCATGGGCACCTTCCGCGTAGAACACCAGGTAATCCTGGGCATCAAACCGGCCGTCATCCCCGTCAACGACCATAATGGCCATCTCCTGTAAAGCAGGCGGTCGACCAGGCCCCAGTGTCTGAGGCAGGGGGCCGCCCGGAAATGCAGCCGCATGCAGATGATCGGGGTTAAGATTGGTTAAGGACAAGCCGGCAGCCTGGAGATCACTGCCCCGCAACCGGTACATGCCATTCTCCGGGATTACAAACCTAACCCATTCCCCTTCCGAGAGCAGGGAGGATTGCCCGTAAGACAAGTGCAGCAAAAGTGTGCAGAAAAGGGTTAAAAATTGTTTCACGCCTTAAAAAATGAATTCCGGAAAATCACCTTTAATAAAAGGAAACGCTATCCATTGAATTTAATTGCTTTTCCCGAAAATATGGTAACCGGCTGACATGGCCAAGTAAACCACGATAATGAGTGGGATGCCGGCAAGTCTGAAGAACAGCAGACAAAGAAGGCTGATGAGGAGAAAATTGATTCTAATCCGGTTTTCCGAATAGCGAAAATTGCTGAATTTAAGAGAAAACAGCGGGAGAGGCGCTACCAGGAGCAGGGCAAAGACCAGGCTTATCACCAGCAGGGGCCATGGATTCAGCACCCAGTCCAGGGTGCTTCCTTCGAGGAAGGGCAGGCTGCTCAGGAAAAGGGCATTAGCAGGGGTGGGCAGGCCGATGAACTGATCACTCTGGCGTGTATCCACATTGAAATTAGCCAGGCGCAGCGCCGAGAAGACCGCAACGGCCAGTGCGGCAAATGCCAGCCATGAATATCCGGTCATGCCTTCCCTGATCAGGCTGAACATCATGAATGCCGGCAGAACCCCAAATGTCACCATATCGGCCAGGGAATCAAGTTCCTTACCAATCGGTGAGCTCACTTTCAGCATACGTGCCGAAAAACCATCCAGGAAATCGAAAATCATCGCGGTCCATATGAGGTAGGTAGCCATGAGAAGGTCCCCTGAAAAGACAAAGAAAATGCCCACACAGCCGCATACCAGGTTTGCGCAGGTAAGTAGATTTGGGATATGCTTACGAATCATGCATTATTCGGCTATGGCACAAAAGGGATTATACTGTTTTTCATGGCCGATACTGGTTTCGGGTCCGTGTCCGCAATAGACCGTGATATCATCTGGCAGGACAAAGAGCTTTTCATGGATGCTTTCAATCAGGGTAGAGTGATCACCGCCGGGAAGGTCAGTACGTCCTACACTTTCACGGAAGAGTACATCCCCGCTGACCAGAATCTGCTCCTCACGGTTCAGCAGCCCGATGTGACCCGGGGCATGGCCTGGAAGAAACAGCACTTCAAAGGTTGAGTTGCCAAAAGTGACCTTGTCTCCTTCTTTCAGGAAGCCTGATGGTTCCGCGGGAGAATAATGTTGAAAACCGTAATTGGGCGCATAAGACTGTACGGCCCGAAGCACGGGCAGATCGGTTTCATGCATCAGGAACGGAACCTTGTATTTACGGATGACGTGGTCATTACCCAGAACATGGTCGATATGTCCGTGGGTGTTGATCAGTGCTGTAACCTTCAGGTTATTGCTGCTGATGTATTCGTCCAGCATTTCCTCCTCGTATTCCTCGTAACACCCCGGATCGATAATGACACATTCTCCAGTCTCATCATACAGGACGTAAGTGTTTTCCATAAATGGATTAAAAACAAATGATTTTACCTGTATCATTCCTCAATTTAGCTCTTGTTTGCAGTAGTGACTAAATTAAAGAGAATACAATAGAAAGTAGCCAACTTCATGCGGAAAGCTTTTGAATATTTGCTGATCGGACAGGGCCTGGCCGGGACATCGCTGGCCGTGCACTTGCAGGATCTCGGGGCATCGGTCGCGGTCATGGACGACGGAAGGGACCAAAGCAGTTCACGGGTTGCGGCCGGACTCTACAATCCGGTAACAGGCCGAAAAATGGTGAAAACCTGGATGGCTGACCTTTTGTTTCCTTACCTGGTTGACTATTACAAACGGATGGAAAAGCTTACAGGAAAGGAATTTCTTCATGAGCGCCCCATATACCGGCCGTTCATTTCGGTCGAGGAGCAGAATGAATGGATGGGCAAAAGTGCGTCTCCTGAATTTGCCTCATTTGTGGAAGACGTTTACCAGAAGAAAAATATTGCCGGGGTACAGGATCCATTCGGCGGCGTGTTGCTTAAGCAGAGCGGGTTTTTAAATATTCCCGCCTATCTGGATGCGATGCAGGATTATTTCCGGCAGCAAGACACTTTTATTAAGGAAACATTCAGGCCGGAAAAACTTGAATTGACTTCAGAAGAGGCTCAATACGGTGAAATCCGCGCTAAAAAAGTCATTTTTTGCGAAGGAACATTTGGCGCCGCGAATACTTTTTTTGACTGGTTGCCGTTTCGTCCTGTAAAAGGGGAGCTTCTGGAAGTTACTATGGATACCACTTTTCCGGCGATCATCAACCGGGGAGTTTTTGTTCTGGAGATCAGGAAGGAGGTTTTTCGCACAGGCAGTACCTATGACAACCACCATCCGGACTGGCTGCCGTCTGACAAGGGGCGGGCACAGATTCTGGAAAAACTGGAGCAATTGCTGGACAACCGTCCTGAGGTACTGCGCCATTACGCGGGGGTGCGACCGGCAACAGCAGACCGGAGGCCCATCGCCGGATGGCATCCTGAGCACAGAACCATTGGCCTGTTTAATGGGTTAGGTACCAAAGGGGTTACCCTGTCCCCGTGGTTCGGAAAGCATCTTGCCGGTCATTTCCATGAAGAAAAACCACTGCTCGGGGATGTGAATATTAGTCGGTATTTTTCGTTATATTAGAAGCCTTGTACTAGTTCCAATGGAGAAAAAACTTAATAAAGTACTGCCGGTCCTGATCGCACTGACCATTTCATTTTCAGGTTTCGCCCAGGAAACGGATGAGATGGTGCGAGGAGAATCGGAACACTTTACCGTTTATTACGAGCAGGCGGATGCCTCACTTGCCTCTGAAACCATAGATTTCATGGAGGGAGAATATGAGCGGATCACTAAAATGATCGGTTATGTTCCGGTTTCGCTGACAGAAATCCGTATAGCTGATACGGATAATCCTGCGCCGGCGGACGTCTCCGGAATTACAGTAGGTAAAGAGCCTTTAGATCAGAATTTACGGGAAGAATTGGTTTATCAGTATTCAAGGTTTCTACTGCATGAGATGATGTTTGGTAATTCCATCGAAAAGCTGTTCGATGGGAAAAAGCTTAGATTACCGGAATGGTTTATCAATGGTGCCGCAAAATATATTGCATCAGGCAGCAATGAGGAGATGGAGGAGTTTATGCAGGAGAATATTGAAAGAATGGACAGAAAATGGCTGGATAAGCTGAAAGGCGAGGAGGCTGTTTATGCGGGACAATCCATTTGGAATTTCATGCAGGAAGCTTACGGGCCGGGTTATATGTCCAGTAGCATGAATTACCTTCGCATTATTCGGGACAGGGAAAAGGCAATAGAGGTGAGTGTTGGTTTAACGTATGATATGGTTCTGCAGGACTGGAAAAATTTCTATGCAGATAACGCGAATGAAGTAAATGAAGAGAAATAGAATTTTTATTGTGTGGGTGACCATGCTCCTGATGTCAGCAAGTGTGCTTCAGGCTCAGAATTCCTCTGAGCGTTACGGTCGTAACCGCATCCAGCACGAGAATTTTGATTGGAGATACCTGGATTCAGATAATTTTGATGTCTACTTCTACCAGGGAAGTGACGCCATTGCCCGGGAGGTTATTGATTACCTGGAATCTGAATTCGAGAGGATTACGGACCTCATAGGCTATCCGCCCTATTCAAAGACAAAAGTGTTCCTTTACAATTCGGTGGAAGACCTGCAGCAAAGCAATGTCGGGCTTAATGACTACGGATTGTCTGCGGGCGGCGAAACCAAATTCGTCAAACCATATATTGAAATTGCCAACCCGGGTTCCATGTCGGAACTGAAGGAAGAACTGTTGTACAAGGTAAGTGCCGCCATTGTGAATGAAATGATGTATGGCGGCAACCTCAAGGACATGTTCCAGAGTTCTGTGCTGCTTAATCTGCCGGACTGGTTTATTGACGGTGCGGCCCTTTACGTAGCCAAGGGATGGAGCATTGAAATGGACGACTACGTCCGTGAACTGATGGAGCTGAAGAAGCCTAAGAAGCTGAACCGGCTGCAGGGTCATGATGCATTGCTGGCCGGCCAGTCGGTATGGAATTTTATCGCTGAAAAGTACGGCAGGGGTGCCATTGCCAATATTCTCAACTATACCCGAATTATTCGGAACGAGGAAAAGAGTGTGACTATTACCCTGGGAGTCAGCTATGACCAGCTTATGCAGGACTGGCTCAATTTTTATACGGAAAGCAGAAATGATGTGTTTTCCAGTTATTCACTTCCGGGAGAAGAATTACTGGTGGAAAAAAACAAAAAAGACGACATACTCGGTCAGGTACGGTTCAATGCAGACGGATCGCGGCTTGCCTATGTACTCAACCATGATGGGAAACATGAGGTTATCGTCCGTACGGTGGAATCGGGTAAAGAAGAAGTGATCATGTCCGGAGGATTCAAGGTGGCTGAGCAGGAGATAGATTACACCATGCCCCTGATCGACTGGGCGGACACTACCCGATTGGGGGTCATACATACCAAAGGGGGTATCGTTAATTTTACCCTGGTTGATGTTGAGTCCAAAAACCGTCTGCCAAGACGATTGGGCCGGTTTGAACAGGTAAACAGCCTGTCATTCTCCGACAATGGACGATTATTTGTGATCAGCGGGGTGGTCAAGGGTAAAAATGATCTTTACCTCCTGAGTTCACTGAGGGATCGTACGAAACGGCTTACAGAAGATCTTTATGATGACGTCGATCCTGTCTTTATTCCCGGGACCAACACCATTTTATTCAGTTCCAACAGGAGGACTGATTCTCTCCGTGTCGATGAAGAAAATCAGATGGATGTCATTTCGGAGAATTACAACCTGTTTGCCTATGACCTTGATACCACCACTAATGTGCTGACCCGCATAACCAATACAGTCAGCAAGGATGTGATGCCATATGCCGTCGATCGTAATACCTTCCTGTATTTAAGTGATCAGAAGGGGATCAGAAATTTATTTAAATACAATGTAGAGACGGGTATTTATACACAGCTGACTAACTATGCTTCCAGCATTCTCAGCTATGACTACTATGAGAATGGCTCAGATCTTTCATTCGTGCTTTCCGATGAGATGACTCAGCGTATCTATTATAATTCTTCCTTTAACACCGACGCCCAGATTTTCACGCCTCAGACCCGGCGACAGCAGATGATCCAGGCAAGGGAATTCCAGCGTAAACGCATGCAGCAGCAGGAAACCGGTGAAACAATACAGGACATAGTCAGGAGAAAACTGAATCGCGAAGAAGTTCAAAATGTGGATACTGTGCGGGTAGACAGCCTGCCTACGCTCGAACGGCCGATAATTGAACAAAATGAACCTGCACCTGAGCAGCAGGCGGAGGAAGCACAGGAGGCCGATCCGGATGTGATCAACACAGATGATTATCAATTTGAAGAAAATGTCAGGGAGAATGACCAGCCAACCACCGCTGATAATTTCCTGGCCCAGTACAGGCTTCGAAGGACCGGGAGTAATGTGTCAGGCCCTTATCCCTATGAGCCAAGGTTCAGTGCGGATAACCTGGTTACTACTTTTGTAATTGATCCGATCCGTAATTTCGGGGTGAAACTGGAAACCCAGATGGCCGACATGCTGGAAAACCACCGGTTTACGGGCGGAGTAATGATGACTACTGACCTGCGAAGCGGTGATATTTACGGAGAATACCAGTACCTGAAATATATTCTTGATTACAGTCTCGGATTTGAGCGGAATGTCATTTACTGGGACCGGGGGAATAACCTGCATAAATATGCCAAGAACACCATTAATTTCGGGGTTGCCTATCCGTTTACGCCCAGGACACGTCTGAGTATAAAACCGTTCTATACCTTCACTACGTTTAATGACCTGGAGGCGGTACCACGTACACCACCTGAATTCTCCGGTTCTCAGACAGATCATTATGCCGGGGCAAATATTGAGCTCATTTATGATAATTCCACGATCAATGGAATGAACCTTATCGAAGGGACACGAGCAAAAGCAAGTTTCACTCATTACGCCGGCCTGAACAGCAAGGACATTACGTTCAGCAATTTCTACGTGGATGTACGTCACTATCAGAAAATCTACAAGCACATTATACTGGCCACACGTGGTTATTACGGATCCTTCTTTGGTAATGCGCCGAAACAATACTTACTAGGCGGGATGGACAACTGGATCGTCAATGATACCAATGAGGAAGGAAATAATAATCCGCTTGATCCCTCCATTGAGCGGAACAACAGTGACCTGCTGTTTGTGAAATTTGCCACCAGTCTCCGTGGTTTCGATTATGCGACACTGGTTGGGGAAAATACGCTGCTGTTCAACGCGGAATTGCGAATTCCTCTTATCCGCACCATACAGAATGGTCCGATTGCTTCGAATTTCTTTAAGAACCTGCAATTTATCGGGTTCTTCGACATCGGGTCTGCATGGACCGGGGCGAGTCCGTTTGAAAGCGATAACAATATCAGCACGGTTGTGATCCCGAGCAATCCGGCGCAACGCGAACTTAGCAATTTTGTGATCCAGCTGAAGAATTTCAGAAATCCATGGCTGTACAGCTATGGTGCCGGTCTGCGTACCACGTTACTGGGATACTATGTAAAATTTGATGTGGCCTGGCCGGTTGAAGATTATGAGACAGGTTCGGCAACCCTCCATGTAACCTTAGGATTCGACTTTTAAAAGTACCTGAAATGATTAAATCAATGACCGGGTTCGGGGCATCCAGCCTTACGGAAGATGGACTTTCCATTAATGTGGAGGTGAAAACGCTGAATTCCAAGTTTCTGGACCTGAATTTAAGAACCCCACGAGGTATGAATCCATGGGAGCTGGAAATCCGCAGGCTGGTCAACGACACCCTGGTTCGGGGTAAGGTAATGCTCAATGTGGATGTTGTTGAAGAAGGTGATGTGCGAATGAAGCAGCGTTACAATGAGGAATTATTCATTTCCTATTACCAGGCATTGAGAAAACTGTCGGACCGGGTGATTGATTCTTCGGGAGACCTCTTCACTCTTGCCCTGAATTCTCCGGATGTTATTATTTCTGAAACCGATGAATCGATTGATGAGGCTAAAGCGGAAAAGATCATGGACATGATCAGGAAGGCGATTAGTCAGTGCGATGAATTCCGCAGAGAGGAAGGTGCTTCGCTGGGCAAGGAATTGCATCATTACGTGACTGTGATCAGGGAAAGACTGGAGGAAGTCACGAGCCTGGACCCGAAACGTATCGAACGAATCAGAAATCGCATACAGAACAATCTTCTCCAGTTTGTCGAAGAGGAGGCAATGGATAAAAATAAGCTGGAGCAGGAGCTGGTCTATTATCTTGAGAAACTTGACATTACTGAAGAAAAAGTTCGGCTGGCCAGTCACCTGTCATTTTTTGAAGAAGTGCTTGGTGACGAAAACAGCTCGGGTAAAAAACTCGGATTTATCTCCCAGGAGATTGGAAGGGAAATCAATACCATTGGATCCAAGGCCAATGATGCAGAAATCCAGAAGCACGTAGTGGTTATGAAGGAGGAGCTTGAAAAAATTAAGGAACAGGTGCTCAACGTTCTTTAATCAGATTACTTCAGTAGCTTCTTCCAGTCCCATACTACGGGACCCTTTAAACAGAATAGTACAATTTGCAGGCTGGTGTTCGGATAACGCCTTTTTTAAATCTGCTTTTGAGGTGAAATATTCGGCCTTCGGACAGGTGTCGGCTGCAGCTTTCATTTCAGGTCCGACCAGGAAGATGTGGTCCAGATCCATGGCAGCCAGCTGATGGCCAATGGCAGCATGTTCAGACCGGCTGTCTTCTCCCAGCTCTTTCATATCCCCGAGCACCGCCCATTTGGAACCCGGGTTGGCGGCAAGATTTTCAAGAGCACTTTTCATCGAATCCGGATTGGCGTTGTATGCGTCCATAATGATGGTGACAGACCCTTTCTTTACTACCTGGGACCGGTTGTTTTGCGGATCGTATTCGGCAACGGCCTGTTCGGCATCCCTGGCAGGTACCCCGAAAAACTTACCTATACATAGCGCAGCCGCAATATTTTCAAAGTTATAGCCTCCTATGAGATGTGTATCCACCAGGTGGCCGTCCCCGGTTTTCAGCTGAAGTACAGGGGAAGTACTGACTAATTCGCAATGGTAATAATCGTCCTTTCCCGGGTACAGAAAGACTTCTTTGAACCAATCTTTCATTTTCATCAGGATAGGGTTTCCTGAATTCATGAAAACCGTCCCGCCATTCTCCTTCAGGTGATGATAAAGCTCACTTTTTCCCTTAATGACTCCTTCAATACCACCAAACCCCTCCAGGTGGGCCTTGCCGATGTTAGTTATGAGCCCATGACTGGGGTCAGCGATGGAACTCAGCTTTTCAATTTCCTTTTGATGGTTTGCCCCCATTTCAATGATTGCCATCTCATGCTCTTTGGTCACTGAAAGAATTGTCAGAGGCACCCCGATATGGTTGTTCAGGTTGCCCTGTGTCGCCAGTGTCTTATATTTTTTACTCAGGACCGCCTGGATCAGTTCTTTTGTGGTGGTTTTGCCGTTTGATCCGGTGAGGCCAATTACGGGGATGGTAAGTTGCTTCCGGTGGTAGCGGGCAAGTTCCTGCAGGGTTTCAAGGACGTCATCCACCAGCACATACCGGTCATCTTCTCTGTATTCCGGTTCATCAATGACAGCCAGTGAGGCTCCTTTTTCAAGGGCTTCTGAGGCCAGGGCATTCGCGTTAAAATTAGGTCCTTTCAGGGCAAAAAATATGGCCCCGGGTGATATGCGGCGGGTATCAGTAGAAACTTTTCCTGAATGAAGGAAGTTTACATAAAGCGATTCGATCATAATCGTAAATTTAAGGGCTAATTACCAAGTAATCCAATAGCAGCATTCGTGAGATTCCGTAAAATAATGGTTCTTGTACTTGTCATTCTCTCAGGCATCACCTGTGTGAATGGTCAGAATCCCGTATTTACATTCTTTGATGATATTCAGGTGATTCATGATGGTGCGCCGCTGGCCCTGCCCTGGGCAGGTGGTTTGGATGCGCCGCAGGTCAACCGGATGGATATGAATGCTGATGGCCGGGAAGACGTCATTCTGTTTGATCGCACTTCCTTTTCCCTTATGGTTTTTCTGAATACGGCGATCGGACTGCAATATGCCCCTGAGCTGACGGATCAGTTCCCGGAAGGAATTGAGCACTGGATGCTGCTTCGCGATTTTAACGGGGATGGAAGAAAAGATCTGTTTACCAGCAGTCCGCTGGGCATGGTCGTATATGTTAATGAACCGGATGAAGAAGGAATTTCCTGGAGAATTTATCACGAGCGTCCCGCGGGATCCCCGCTGATGACCACCGGTTTTAACGGAAGCATCAATCTGCAGGTCAATGCCACCGACATTCCCGGCATCAGCGATCTCGACGGGGACGGCGACCTGGATATCCTGGTGTTCCGCTTTACCAGCATTAGTACGATCGAATGGCACAGGAATATGGCTATAGAGCAGACAGGTTCGCTCGATTCCATGCTGTTTGTCCGGGAAACCCAGCGATGGGGCGATTTTGAGGAATGTGATTGCGGGGTTTTTGCCTACACAGGTGAAACTTGTGACACGGCCCCCGGGAAAGTTGAACATGCCGGGGGAAAAACTATTCTGACGCTTGACTGGGCGGGAGACGGGGACATGGACTTGCTGATGTCCGAAGAAAGTTGTTTTGACCTCTATCTGTTGGAGAATAACGGCGAACGAATGATCGGAGTACTGAAGGAATACACTGAGAATATTCCTTTTCCCGGTGCATATTATGAAGATGTTGATATGGACGGGATCAGTGACCTGGTCATTGCCTCCAATATCCAGTCTTCCTCACAGGTAGTGGCGGATTTTTCCCGGACCATTCGCTATTACAGGAACCTGGGATCTGATGCTGCCCCTCAATTTGAAACAGAAGCATCTCCTTATTTACAGGATCAGATGATCGATATCGGCAGCGGGGCAGCCCCTGCCTTCCATGATATTGATAATGACGGGGATTTGGATCTGTTTGTTGGCAACAGGTATGGAAATTTTGAAGAAGAGCCTGCAGGGATTATCCGCTTCTATGAGAACACCGGAAACCGGTCGCAGCCGGAATTTACCTGGCGGGAGAATGATTTTCTGAATATATCTTCATTAGGGCTGCACAATATTCAGCCACAGTTCAGGGATATCGACCGTGATGGACTTACCGACCTGTTGTTTCTGGCGGATGACAGCAATGATGAACGCAAGTTGTACGTGCTCAGACAGCTTCAAGGTGGTTTCACCGATGTTCCGTATGTTTTGTTTGATGGGTTTTTCCCGTTTGATACGTATGCCATGAACTATGTGGATGAGGATAACATCCTTGACCTTGTGATTACCAGAGCAGCGGGAAGCGTGGCCTATTATCGCGGGTCTTTTGCAGGGGAGACCCTTGAGTTGCAACTTGAAACTTCAGAATTCCTTGGGCTTGGGAACAACCCGTTAAGAACACGCGGTCGTCTGATTCTGGCTGATATTAATCACAATCTCATTAACGATGCCGTTTATACCTATGCTAACGGAGAGGTTTTCTGGAGCCCGGATATTGACTTGTCATCCGATGCGGTATTTCAGCCGCTTCCGTTGGAAGGGCTTGGACAATCTCCGTTCTTCGGCAGTTACCTGTGGCTGGAACCTGTCAGCCTTTTCGGTGACCGGGCAATATCTCTCATGGCAGGAACCGGACGTGGCGGGCTCCAGTTACTGCGTGGTGAGCCTGGGTCGTCTTCCGGGGAGGATTTTACTGTCTACCCCAATCCGCTGGTAAAGAATGAAGGAGGGATTTTGAACATCAGCACGAGCCTTCCGGTACAATTGTCCGTGGTGAATCTTCTGGGGCAGGAGGTCAGGACCTACGAGGGAGTATCGGCAGGGATACACCAGGTAGACCTTTGGGATTTACCGGCCGGATTATACCTCCTGATCGGACGGAACAGTGGTGATGTGGTGGTAAGCCGGCGAATTGTTGTAATGGAGTAATATGGACCTGTTTCTTGCCATACGTATTCATGACGACCCGCTTTACCTGCCCGTAGCACTGGAACGTTTGATCAGAAGTGAACTTCCCGGCCCCCGGTTCTTTCAGCTTGATAATCAGGCATCACCTGAGCTGGTGCGGACGGCACAGGAGGCTGTCCGAAGATCGGATCGTGTAATACTGTTTTTGGAAACCACCAACTCAGGCGAAGAGATTAACAAGCTCATGCCAGTTTTTCGGAATGTCGTACTGAAAGGAGAATCCATGATCTGGATTGAATCAGGACCATCGGATCATCCATTATTGCACAGAATGGTACCTCACCGGCATCAGGTTAACGGACCGGAAGAAGTAATAGCTATATCAAAAGTTTTTTTAAAGTAAAATACCTGTCAGGATTGAAATATTTGTAACTTAAAATGACTGATTATTATTAGGTTACAATTTAATCCAGGTATACTATGAAGTGGAGAGGCCGAAGGCAAAGCAGTAATGTTGAGGACCGCCGGGGCATGCGTATGGGTGGTAAAACCACCATGGGCTGCGGTGGACTGGTCGTCGTGATTGTGTTGGCATTACTTTTCGGGCAAAATCCGTTACAGCTGCTTGAAACGGTCAGCGAAGTTGCTCCGTCCCAGACTAATTCAACCCCCTATACTCCATCTTCCGGCGAGGATGAGCTGGCGGATTTTGTCGGGGTGGTCCTGGCAGATACCGAAGAGGTGTGGAACAGGATCTTTGCAGAACGCGGCGCTAATTACCGGGAGCCCTCTCTTGTTTTATTTACAGGTGGGGTACAGTCAGCCTGTGGTATGGCGAGTGCTGCTACCGGGCCCTTTTATTGTCCTGCTGATGAAAAATTGTATATCGATCTGAGCTTCTATAGTGATCTGAAAAACCGGTTTGGTGCACCCGGGGATTTTGCCATGGCCTATGTGGTGGCCCATGAAGTGGGGCATCACGTACAAAACCTGATGGGGTATACGGACGAAGTACATCGCCGCCGGGGGTCTTTGAGTCAGAGTGACTACAACAAATTATCGGTCAGACTGGAATTGCAGGCAGATTTCCTGGCCGGTGTCTGGGCTCATCATGCGGAAAACATGTTTAACAGCCTGGAAGCGGGGGATATTGAGGAGGCGATGAATGCTGCTAATGCTATTGGCGACGACCGCCTGCAACGTCAATCACAGGGAAGGGTAGTGCCGGACGCCTTTACACATGGCACATCCGCGCAACGCATGCGCTGGTTTGAACGCGGGTATACCACAGGAGACATCAGCCAGGGTGATACATTCTCCGCCACCGAGCTTTAACATTTTTTATAAGAATACATCCTGAATGTATAAGTTTGCCGTTCTTCCGGCCACACAGCCCGGGATAGTGATATTCATTTGTCGTCCGGAAAGAATGACATTGCCAACCAATGAAAAAAGAAATTCATCAGAAATGCCTGCAGGTGCTGAAGGAGAGAATTGATTCTCTGAAAGAGGCATTGGCAATTGCCCAGGAGGCAGCCAATGAGGAAACAAAAAGCAGTGCCGGGGACAAGCACGAAACTGGCCGGGCCATGATGCAGCTGGAGACCGAGAAGCTTCATGAGCAGCTGGGCAAAGCCTTACGGGAGAATGATCATCTGCAGCGCATAGATCCTGGTCAAAAGTGCGAAAGCGTAAAAGAAGGGGCCCTGGTGGAAACCGACCGGATGGTTTTTTACTTCGCTGTTTCAGCGGGCAATCATAAAATGGAGGGAAAGGAACTGGTAAGCCTATCCATCGGCTCTCCGCTGGGAATGGCCGCCAGTGGCAAAAAGAAAGGTGATACCTTCCGGATGAGAGATATCACCTATACAATTTTGAATATCATTTAAGCCTTTACGCGGAGGTAGGAATCATTTTTTCGTTCCAGGAAGCTCGATCCCATAAGGTATTTGTCTACCTCATAAGCAGCTTCGCGTCCTTCGGATATGGCCCATACCACCAGTGACTGGCCTCTTCTGGCATCACCAGCAGCAAATACACCCTTACGGGAGGTGTGGTATTTTCGGGTTTGAACGTTTCCACGCCCGTCCTTTTCTAGATCGAACTGTTCAAGCAGACTTGATTCGGGGGCTACAAAACCAATGGCCAGCAATGCCAGGTCGCACGGGATCACACGTTCGGTATTTTCCAGTTTTTTAAATGCCTGTTTACCTTCTTCGTCAGAAAACCATTCGATTTCCACCACTTTCACCCCGGTAAGTTCGTCCTGCTCGTTACCAACAAATTCGGTGGTGAGGATCGACCATGCCCGTTCTCCGCCTTCTTCATGACTGGAGGAAGTACGCATGGACATCGGCCACATTGGCCATGGGTCTTTTTCAGTCCGGGTCAGGGCAGGCTGGCTCAGCAGTTCGATTTGTGTAACCTGGCTGGCACCGTGCCGGTGTGAAGTTCCGATGCAATCCGATCCGGTATCTCCGCCTCCAATAACCAGGACACTTTTGTCCTTTGCGGAGATGAGTCCGGTAGTATCCGGCTGATCGCCGGCGACCACCTTATTCTGCGGAGTCAGGAAGTCCATGGCAAAATGTATTCCCTTCAGCTCCCGACCGGGAATCTGAAGATCCCGGGCCAGGGTAGCACCGGTGCATATAACGATTGCATCAAAATCCTCGACCAGTTCATCCGGATTAACATTAACCCCGACATTGGCATTTACCTTAAACCGGATCCCACTTTCTTCCATGACTTTTAATCGCCGGTCAAGGATCCATTTTTCCATTTTAAAGTCAGGAATTCCGTATCGAAGCAATCCGCCAATCCGGTCAGCCCGTTCCATGATAGTAACCCAGTGACCTGCTTTGTTAAGCTGTTCAGCAGCTGCAAGCCCTGCCGGTCCGCTGCCGATCACTGCAATTTTTTTATTAGTCCGCTGAGCTGGTGTAACGGGTTTTATCAGGCCAAGTTCAAATGCTTTTTCGGCTATGATCTTCTCAATATGCTCAATTGTCACCGGGGGTTTATTAATTCCCAGAACACAGCTGGCTTCGCAGGGTGCCGGACAGATCCTTCCGGTAAATTCAGGAAAATTATTTGTCGAGTAAAGGATCTGGGCTGCTTCTTCCCAGTGTTCGGCGTAAACCGCATCATTGAATTCGGGAATGATATTACCGAGCGGACAGCCCTGGTGGCAGAACGGAACCCCGCAGTCCATACACCGGGCGGCCTGTTCCCTGGTTTTTTTCTCAGGGAACGGTTCATAGATTTCCTTGTAGTCACCGACCCTTACCTTAGGATCCCTGGATTTTGGGAGCTCTCTTTTAAATTTTAAAAATCCGTCAATGTGTCCCATAATTATCCGGCTAATTTCATTTTAGTCTTTTCTTTCTTTTTAGCAAGTACCGCTTTAAAATCATTTGGTATGACTTTAATAAATTTCGATGCAAACTTCTTCCAGTTCTTCAGCATCGAGGAAGCCACTGCGCTGCCGGTAGCAGCCATGTGTTCTTCCACCATCCCTTTCAGGTAGGTTTCATCCTCCTCTTCAAGCGGGTCAAGACTCACTATTCCATGGTTACAGAGCAGGTTGAACTGATCTTCGGCGTCATATACATAGGCGATACCTCCACTCATTCCTGCAGCGAAGTTCTTGCCTGTAGGACCGAGAATTACAACCCGTCCGCCTGTCATGTACTCGCAGGCGTGGTCTCCCACTCCTTCAACGACCGTTTCAACACCTGAATTTCTCACGCAGAACCGCTCACCAGCCATACCCCGGATGAATGCCTTGCCCCGGGTTGCCCCGTAAAACGCCACATTTCCAATAATAATATTCTCCTCCGCCTTAAAAGTAGACTCCTTGACCGGATGTATAATCAGTTTTCCCCCGGATAGTCCCTTGCCAAAGTAGTCATTGGCTTCTCCATGCAGCCTGAAAGTACAACCAGGTGCGAGGAATGCGCCGAAGCTTTGCCCGGCAGATCCCCTGAATTCGTACTGAATGGTATCCTCCGGAAGGCCTGCCCCTTTGTGTATGAGGGAGATTTCGTTAGACAAAATGGCGCCGGTCGCCCGGTCAGTATTCCGTATATGGAAACTTTCACTCACCGGCTTTTTATGCTCTATCGCTTCCGTGGCGGATTTCAGCAGCTTCCAGTCCAGAACATCTTCCAGCTCATGATCCTGGTCCATCTGATGATAAATACCAACGTTATCCGGCATGGATTCACGATAAAGAACCGGGGAAAGGTCAATATGCTTGAATTTCCAGTGCTTAATGTCATTCCTCATTTTCAGCACTTCGGAGTGTCCCACCATCTCATTAATGGTTCTGAATCCCAGTGAAGCCATGATCTCACGGAGATCTTCGGCGAGGAAAGTGAAGAATGTAACGATATCCTCTGGCCTTCCGGTGAACAGTTTGCGAAGTTCCTTTCGCTGCGTTGCAATGCCTACCGGACACGTATTCAGGTGGCATTTTCTCATCATGATACATCCTTCCACCACCAGGGCAGCGGTGGATATTCCCCATTCCTCGGCACCTAATAGTGTGGCAATAGCGAGGTCACGCCCGGTCCGGATCTGACCGTCCGTCTGAACTACAATCCGGCTTCGCAGGTTGTTTTTTACCAGTGTCTGATGCGCCTCAGCCAGGCCAAGTTCCCAGGGGAGCCCGGCGTGGCGAATTGAGCTTATCGGGGAGGCCCCTGTTCCGCCATCCGCACCGGAGATCAATACCACGTCGGCATTTGCTTTGGAAACCCCGGCGGCTACTGTTCCGACTCCAGCCTCAGAAACAAGTTTTACATTGATCCGTGCTTTCCTGTTCGCGTTCTTCAGATCAAAGATCAGTTGAGCGAGATCTTCGATTGAGTAGATATCGTGGTGGGGAGGAGGTGAGATAAGGCCAACACCTGGGGTGGAATGACGTACTCTTCCGATCCATTCATCCACTTTATGTCCGGGCAGCTGTCCGCCCTCTCCTGGTTTAGCCCCCTGCGCCATTTTAATCTGCAATTCTTCGGCGTTGGTGAGGTAATAACTCGTAACCCCGAATCGTCCGGAGGCTACCTGTTTGATGGCCGAACGTTCCCAGTCGCCATTCGGTTTGCGTTCAAACCTCACTTCATCTTCCCCGCCTTCGCCGCTGTTGCTTTTACCGCCGATCCGGTTCATGGCAATGGCTAAGGTCGAATGAGCTTCGTGTGAAATACTACCGAAGGACATGGCGCCGGTGGCAAATCGTTTGAAAATCTCTTCGGCAGGTTCAACTTCCTCCAATGGTATGGAAGGACGATCCTTGAATTCCAGGAGTCCGCGTAAAGTCAGGGCATGACGTGTCTGATCATTGATCTTTTCGGCATACTCTTTATACAAATCATAATTATTGGTACGCGTGCTGTGTTGAAGCAAGTGGATGGTTTCCGGGTTGAATAAATGCCTTTCACCCCGTCTTTTCCACTGGTAAACGCCACCGGTTTCCAGCCGCATGAAACTTTCATCTTCAAAAGCTTTTCTGTGGCGGGCTATGATCTCTTTACCGAGTTCTTCAAAGCCCATGCCTTCAATCCTGGAGATAGTTCCGTGGAAACATTTGTCAATTACACGTGTGCTTAGTCCTAATGCCTCAAAAATCTGCGAGGACTGATAGGATTGAAGGGTACTGATACCCATTTTTGACATTACCTTCAGCAGGCCATACCCAATTGCTTTCTGATAATTCGCCAGGACTTCCTCATTGGTCAGATCCCCTTCGATGAATCCTTCTTCATTAAGCTTTTCCAGTGTCTCCAGCGCGAGGTAAGGATTAATTGCACTGGCACCATATCCAATAATAGTGGCGAAATGCTGTGTTTCCCGAACATCAGCAGCTTCAACAATAAGTCCGGCCCTGGTCCGCAGGCGTTTTTTCACGAGGTAATGGTGAATGGCACCCACCGCCATTAGCGACGGGATTCCTGCATGCTGCCGGTTGATCATCCTGTCTGAAATGATCAGAACTTTCTTGCCCTGTTCGACTAATCGTTCGGCTTTCCGGCAGATCGCGTCAATTCCGGCTTCCAGACCGTCAGGGTCTTCCGAATCAAACGTTGAGTTGATCACGCCGTAATCAAATCCGATATCAGCAAGGTTCTTGAATTTCTGTATATCCTTGTTCAGCAATACCGGCTGAGAGATGTGGATCTGTTTGGTGTGTTCAGGGGTTTCGTCAAGAATATTACGGCTTTCACCTACCCGTGTAAACAGGGACATCACCATCCGCTCCCGTATAGGATCAATCGGAGGGTTACTCACCTGGGCAAACAATTGCTTGAAGTAATTACTGATATGCTGGCTTTGGTCTGACAAAACTGCCAGTGGCGTATCGGCACCCATGGAACCGACCGGCTCCGTGGCATTACTGGCCATCGGTGCGAGTATCAGCTTCAGATCTTCAGAAGTATAGCCAAAGGCCTGCTGCAGTTTGGTCAGTGGCAGGTGCGACAGGGGCTTTTCCGTATGCAGCGGATCCGGCAATAGCCTAAGTTTTACACGGTACTGTTTTATCCAGTCTACATATGGTTTCCGGTTGTAGATTTCCGATTTAACTTCATCGTCAAACAATACCTTCTTCTTTTTGAGGTCGGCCACGATCATTTTACCTGGCTGGATCCGGCCTTTTTTGACGATGTCTGCTTCATTGACCGGGAGCGCACCGGCCTCGGATGCAATGATCAGGCGTTTGTCCCGGGTGATGCAATACCTGCCCGGGCGCAGTCCGTTTCGGTCAAGCGTTGCCCCGACGATTTTTCCATCGGTAAATACCAGGGCTGCCGGGCCGTCCCACGGTTCCATTAACGAAGCATGGTACTTGTAAAACGCTTTGCGTTCTGTTCCCATCAGCCGGTTGTCTTCCCAGGCTTCGGGAACCAGCATCATCATTACATGCGGTACTGACCGGCCGCTCAGGACGAGCATTTCCACCAGCGAATCGAGGTTTGCCGAGTCGGAATGGCTGGGATCTGTCACAGGAAGCAATTTTTTTAATTCTTCCTCCGTAAAGAGGGAGGAATTCATCATTGCTTCTTTTGATTGCATTTTTGTCACATTTCCGCGGATCGTGTTGATCTCCCCGTTGTGAGCAATGTACCGGAAAGGCTGAGCGAGTTTCCAGTTAGGGAAGGTATTGGTAGAATATCTTGAGTGAACAACCGCCAGGGCCGACCGAAGCTGGCTGTTCTGAAGGTCATAGTAAAATGGGCGCAGCTGGTTGGTGCGAAGCTGCCCTTTATAAATGATTGTCTTGTAAGAGAGACTGGGAACGTAGAAATCCCCGTTATTTCCCTTAATGTTATTGCCTATGTAGTGGGTGCTGTAATTTCTGAGGACAAATAACTTCCGTTCCAGGTCCTCATGGGTGAGTCCGTCCTTATGGGAAAGAAAAACCTGTTCGATCTGTGGTTCTGTACGTCGGGCTCCGGAACCCGGGATAGACTTATTTACCGGAACTTCCCGGTAGCCGAGGATATTGAAACCCATTTCTTCGGCCTGTTCCTCAAATACTTCGCGGCATTGCTTCTGGATGGATTTAATGGTGGGAAGAAAGAGCATTCCAACGCCGTAATGTCCGAATTCAGGAAGCTCAATCTCAAGTTCCAGACATTTAATCCGCAAAAATTCATGAGGTACCTGAATCAGGATACCGGCTCCGTCCCCGGTCTGGGGATCCGCCCCGGTACCGCCCCGGTGTTCCATATTCTCCAGCATATCCAGCGCATCCTGAATAATCTGATGGTTTCGATTGCCGTCGATGTTCGCTATGCACCCAATCCCGCAGGAATCATGCTCGAAATCCGGACGATACAAATCGTGGTGAACGTTTACCATTTCTTTAAAAATTAATTGTAAGTATGATTACCTGCCGCTGACGCGGCTTCCGTGAGAGTAATCAAATCCACCAATAGGAAGGCCTGTATAGATGTCAGCAGCCTTTAAATTTAATAAAAAAATGATGAAATACTGAATCGGTATCCGGGGGATGTGGCATCCGGAAAAATTCGTTTTTTTAAATAAAAAACCGCAAACGATACCTTTTAAGAAATTGCTAATACAGGCATCCAGTACGCCTGCATTATTAACAATTTTTCAAAAATCAGCCCTCAGAAATTTTTATTATCCTGCGACTGATTTTATCACGCTCCCCGGAAAACTCAATTATGTACACTCCATCCGGCTGATCTTCCAATGAAATGGTCTCTTCAGTGCTGATGCTCCGTTCCATAATTACTGCTCCTTTCAGGTCGGTAATGGTCATGAAATTAAACTTACCTGGTTCGGTCTTAATTGTAAGTGGCCCGGAAGTCGGGTTTGGATATACCGCGATCCCCTGGTCTGCCAGGTCATCCTCCGCCGAGGTTACCCCCTCGTTACACCAGGCAATACTGTTTTCCCCGAAACGAACCTCAACGGGGTTAGACATATCTGATTCGCCGGTAACGGCATTGGTAACACGTACGGTAAAGATGGCCTCCGAGGTGGTTATGATCCCTGGTCCGGTAACATTACTAACCGGTTGGCCATCGGCAAACCATTCATAGGTGAGGTCATATTCATCTTCCACTCCCTGGAGCTGAATGTTTGTTTGCAGGGTAACTTCCCCTTCCTCACAAAGCAGGTCCATGACCTGGAGCCGCGCTGTAAAGGCCACATCTGCCCGGGCTTCAAAAATCCCGGAGCCATGGGTCGCCACCACGACCGTTCCGTCAATCGGCCTTACCCGAATCATATCAACTGGCGAAACGCCAATGGTACCGGCTCCTTCCCTTGCCCAGACTGTCGAATTTCCATTCAGATTGGAGGTACTGAAAAGTCCTGCGCTTGTGCCGGCCAGGTAAAGAGGGGTAGCCCCATTCGGAACATAGGCGAGCCAGCGTACAGAGGGTGCTCCAACTGATGTCACCCCTCCGTTCTCAAGATTCCCGGCTACGGTTGACCAGGTATCACCTCCGTTCGTGGTATAGTAAATACTCTGCATGTTATAGTTCGAATAGGAGACCAATACGCGATTTGCGTTGGTAGGATCGACCATTACACAGGAAATATATCCTGAGGGCAGACTTCCGGTAACGTCTTCGATATCATCAAGCCGGGTTGAATTATTTACCCGGTAAAGCCGTCCGCCTTCCGTGCCCATGTAAAGCACCCCCTGTGGTTCGATGGAGGCACCCATGGCACTCACCCGCTGATTATTGGGGAGTGTGCCGTTTCCGAAAGTGAGCCAATCATCTTCTGACGGATTCTGACGAATATTGAGTGTATAGTAGACCCGTCCCTGAGCCCCGACAAAGGCTTTGTTTGGCGCTACGGGATCCAGCAGGATCGGATTCACAAACAGGTTAAGTTCATCATCCCCGGCATTGGGCGGACTGATATTAAAAGCCTGAAACTCATCATTCACCAGGCCATACCGGAAAATGTTTGAGTATTGCGCACTGACTATCACAGAGGTCAGATCGTAGTAGCAATACCCCCCGTCCCCGGCGCCAATGTCGGTCCAGTTGGAGGATCTGTTGTCACTCTGGATAATGTAGGTAGAATTATCCTGCATCCCGCCCAGCAGCGTGGGGTCGCCGACATTTTCCTCGTCTATACCCACCGAATAAAACTGGGAAGTGATGTATGCATTATTCAGCGATTCCCAGACTACCCTTACCTCCTGAATCACATTCCCACTGCCGTCCGTTACCTCGGTAAGGCTTGTTTTCAGGTTATTAGTGGTATGACTGATGCCCCCGTCATGGGAGCTTAACATTTCATTCGGATTATCCGGAAAAAATGCTACCGAATGCTGGTCGGCATGATGGTTGAAATACTGGTTGCTGTTATTATTCAGTGTATATCCACCAATCCAGTCCGTCTCGGTTTCATCACTGAATCCATTTGTCGAGCGGTACAGGTTGGTACCGCCAAGAAAGACGATGTTTTCATCATTCGGATGAACAGCCACCACCATGTTGTAGGAAGACTGGGCATTAAAATTTCCCTGTGGCTCGCCCAGCATGGGGATATTGTCCGTCAGGTCTGTCCATTGTTGTCCCGCCGGGGCAGAGGCATCGTACCTGTGCAGTACGTTTGTATCACGTTTATTCCCCAGGAAATAGACAACATCTTCATCAGAAGGGCTGATCCCTATTACAATCCGGCGGAAAGAAGTACCATACCCGGTAGCCGGGGTAATGTCTTCCCAGCTTCCGGCTTCACCGGTTTCTGAACGATATATGCCACTCACGCCGTTATTATTGTTGCTTTCAGAGGAAAGGGTGGCATAAACGACCCCGGTGGATGATACCGCGACTTCTGTCCAGGTGGAATTACTCTGAAAATTATCCGTTCCCAGCACGAGGGAAACACTGTTAAAACCGTTGGTTGTTTTGTAAATGCCTCCAAGACAGGCGGCGTAAAGCTCTGCCTGGGATGAATTGGAAGGATCCAGCGCCAGGTTGTGAACGTAATTAAATGCGGAGGTAAGCGCGCTGACATTCCCGGTGGTCTGAACAGCTGTCCAGGTATTTCCATTGTCGGTCGACCGGTAAATACCGTTTCCGCGATAGGGTGCTCCGGGAAACGAGGCTGAACTGCCGGGTTCGATCTCGCCTGTTCCGTAAAACCACGTGGATTCATGGCCCGCACGTACATCCTGAACGATTGACCGGATATTCGGCAGAGAGGTAACGGGAGAAACACGAGTCCATGAATTGCCTTTATCGTTTGATCTCCAGAGACCACCACTGACACCCCCGGCGAAAATCCTGTTGGTATTGGTTACATCAATGGCGAGTGCCCGGGTCCTGCCGCCCACGTTGACCGGGCCGGCCGCGGAAAAGTTGAGTTCGGCCGTGATGTTTCTTCCCTGTGAGTTTTTATAGGAGAATCCATCGCTGACCGGCAGTTTATTGGCAAAAGCAATCTCTGCTCCCCGGATGCCGGCAGGAATTTTTCCGGTGGCAGGGTCACGGAACCGGAGGACGTCGAATGCCTGCCTGGCTCCCGGATTATCTTCTCCTCCTTCTTCCTGCAGTTCCATTTCACGATCGATATCAGGCAGGTCTGCGGACGGGAATGTGCGTGTCTTCAGGGCGATTCGATCGTTATCGGTTTTATCGTCTTGATCAGTACAGCCCGCCCCTAACAGCAATGCAGTACACAGAATAATAAAGTACTTGTTCCTCATTTCACTCAATTATTTTCAACAATGTCATCTCCGGGATACCGTCCGGTTCGCGGAGGGGCGGTCTTACTTCAATATACAGCGTCTCCCTGTCTTCAAAAACAACTTCTTCCAGTCCGCGGATGATCAGGGATTCACCATCTTCTGGCATGTAGCCGGAATAGGAAGGGCCGGGAGCGATCCGTGATCCGACTATTACCAGCGAACTGTTTATTTCAGGCATGGATTCCAGCCACCGGACCTCGAGACGGATGGCACCGGAGGTAATAGGTTGATCAGGAGTTTTAACTGCATCGGCCGGGATCTGGTTTTCCAGCGTTTGCCGGACCGGACGGTCCTCTTCCCGGGAAGAAGCAGGATTTTTTCTGCAGGAGACCGTGAATACGATCAGAAGGGCGATTCCAAACTTGGTTATCCTGTGCATATTTTCATTAACAATAAACAATGCTAAAATGATTCAGCTATTTTGGTTTGCAGGCTCTGGTCATTTCCTTCTTCCCGGGAGGCCCGGCAAGCGGCTCAACCACCAGACCAAGTTCCGACAAATCACGTTTAAACTTCCCCTGGGCACAATAGGTCACCAGGCACCCCCCGGGCCGCAATCCGCCAGCGGTTTTACGGAGCATCTCTGCCTCCCACATGGACGCCTGCTTGCCGGGGGCAAACGCATCGTAATATACGACATCGAAATTATTTTCCTTCAATTTGTGATTCTCCAGCCTGTCATGAATTTTAGTTAATTTAAAGTGCTTGTGAATTTGTATTTCTTCACCCCAGATGCTGGCATGGATCGATTGCCACCATTCAGCAGCACGCGGATCCCCGATAAGCCCCGCATAATTCAGCGCCTCCCATATTTCCCGGGTCACCGGGAAGGCCTCGATTGAAGTCATATGGACCGGTCTTTCTGCTTTCGCAGACCAAAGGGCGGTCAGTAATACATTCAGCCCTGTTCCCAGTCCTACTTCGAATACATTGATCAGGTCAGCTATACGACCTGCTGCTGAATCCAGACCGTGGCGAATGAACACATGCTCAGATTCCTGCAATGCACCATGTGTGCTGTGATAGGTTTCTTTCATGTCAGGCAGATACAGGCTGTGGCTCCCGTCCTCCGTCATGATTAGTCTGGGAACAGCACTCATTTTCCGTAAATAATGGTAGTAGCCAGGGCTGCAATCCCTTCTTTCCGGCCGACAAATCCAAGGTGCTCGGAGGTGGTAGCCTTGATACTGATCTGCCCCTCCGACAACCCTGTGACGCCCGCCAGCACACGCTTCATTTCAGGTATATGCGGATTGACCTTCGGTGCCTCCAGGATCACGACCGTATCTATATTACCGATTTCCCAGCCTTCTTTGTTTACCATTTCGATCACCTGGCGCAGTAATTCCTTGCTGTCAATCCCCTTGAATTTCGGATCGGTGTCAGGAAAGTGGAAACCGATATCGCGCTTGTCCATTGCCCCAAGCAAGGCATCACAAATAACATGGATCAGTACATCTGCGTCAGAATGCCCGACCGATCCGTGCGAGTGCGGGATTTTGATCCCTCCCAGCCACAATTCATACCCGGTGGCCAGTTTATGTACATCATATCCTATCCCTGTTCTAATTTTCATGTAATTCCGGTTTTGCGTGGTAAAACAAGGATGAACAATTCTCCCGGGTCAGAAATTTTTGCCTGGCCTTCAGTACGTCGCTTACTGAAACGGCCCTGATTCTGTCTGTCTCCCGGTTCACTTCTTCGGTATCTCCCTGAACGGTGCAGAAAGCAAGGTTCATGGCACGCTGGAGCACTTCGACCTCCCCGAATTCCACGGTGGCTTCCGCCTGGTTCTTCACCTTTTCCAGCTCTTCTTCCGTCAGATCACCCAACGAGGAAATTACCTCAAAAACAGCGGCCTCTGCCTGCTCATGGCTGATCCCGGGAGCTAATTGTCCGTGGACAATCAACAGTCCCGGATCAAATGAACCGTTCATGTGCGCCCCAATCTGGGTAAATAGTTTTTGCTTCCTGACGAGTTGCAGGTACAAGCGCGATGACTTGCCCCGGCCCATGATGTCACTCAGGAGGTCAGCCGGATAATAATCTGCTTCATATCTGCCCGGTACATGAAAGGTCATGTATAATGCGTGGGACGGCACCTCGTCGTAAAGATCGATATGACGGTATTCCTGTTGCGGAGGTTCCACAGACAATTGTCTCTTGTACCCATCTCCTTTCGGAATTGGACCGAACCATTTTTCCGAAAGCTCCCGAACCTGTGCTTCCGTTACATTTCCTGCAACCACGAGCACGGCCTGATCCGGCCGGTAATGTTTGTAAAAAAAGGCGCGAACATCCTCCATGGTCGCATCGGCAATATGTGAGATCTCCTTGCCGATGGTGGCCCATTGGTAGGGGTGACTGGAGTAGGCAAGCGGCCGCAACTTGAGCCAGACATCGCCATAGGGCTGGTTCAGGTAGCGTTGTTTGAATTCTTCAATGACCACCTTCCTTTGTACCTCCAGGACACGCGGATCAAACGACAGGCCGAGCATGCGGTCAGATTCCAGCCAGAAGGCCGTCTCAAGACTTTGCGCAGGAACCGTTACGTAATAATTGGTGACATCCGGACTGGTAAATGCGTTATTCTCCCCGCCGACTTTCTGCAGTTCCCCGTCATAATCCGGTATATTGACAGATCCGCCAAACATCAGATGCTCAAACAGGTGGGCAAATCCGGTTTTATCCGGACGTTCGTCGCGGGAACCTACATCATAGAGGATATTCAGTACCGCAATCTCAACATTCGTATCTTCGTGCACAATGACCTTCAGGCCATTTTCAAGGGTAAATGAGGTGTATTCAATCATAAGCTGGTGGTAAAAATAAAAAGAACACATCACTTTGCAGAAAAGGGCTAACCTTTAATTTTGTTTGCAAAATCTTCACTATGCGATTTCACCGAAAGGATTATTCCGATGACCAGCTCAGGACGTTTTATGAGAATTTGCTGCAACCGCGGCTGATTGAAGAAAAGATGATCATACTCCTCCGGCAGGGGAGGATCAGCAAATGGTTTTCCGGCATCGGGCAGGAAGCCATTTCGGTAGGGGCTGCCATGTCGCTGGACAAGGAGGAATATATTCTCCCTATGCACAGGAATCTTGGGGTGTTTACCACACGGGAAATTCCCTATCACCGGCTGTTCGAACAGTTCCAGGGAAAGGCCGGCGGATTTACCAGGGGCCGTGACCGCTCCTTTCATTTTGGCACGAATGAATACCGGATTGTCGGGATGATCTCCCACCTGGGTCCTCAGTTGTCCGTGGCAGACGGAATCGCGCTGTCTGGGATACTCCAGGGGGAGAAAAAGGCTACGCTGGTCTTTACCGGGGACGGAGGTGCCAGTGAGGGTGAATTTCACGAGGCGCTTAATGTGGCGGCTGTGTGGGAACTGCCGGTCATCTTTGTGGTGGAGAATAACGGCTACGGATTGTCTACTCCAAGTCGTGAGCAATTCAGGTTTGAATCATTTACTCTGAAAGGTCCTGGTTATGGTATTGAGGCGGTCCAGGTCGATGGGAACAATATTCTTGAGGTTCATTCGACTATTGAGGCACTCGCAAAAGATATAAGGGAGAATCCCCGCCCGGTGCTTGTGGAGGCGATGACCTTCCGGATGCGCGGGCATGAGGAGGCCTCAGGCACCAAGTACGTGCCAAAGGAATTAATGGACCACTGGGCGGCGAAGGACCCGGTGGACAATTTTGAGGCTTACTTGCTGCGCAGAAAAGTGATTGATGAGAAATACATTGAAAAAACCCGTACCAGGATCAAAAAACGTATCGATGAGCAGCTGGAGAAGGCATACGGGGTGGCCCCTTCGCCTGCCAATGATGTGCAGGAACTTAAGGACATTTATGCACCTTATGTGGCGGAGGAATCGGAACCTTCCGGCGCGGTAAGTGAGATGCGGTTTGTAGACGCTATTTCGGCCGGATTGCGCCAGTCAATGGAAAAGTTCGAAAACCTGGTGCTCATGGGGCAGGATATTGCAGAATACGGGGGTGTCTTTAAGGTAACCGACGGATTTCTGGCTCAATTCGGAAAGGAGCGGGTGAGGAATACCCCGCTTTGTGAATCCGCCATTCTGGGGATCAGCCTGGGCCTGGCTGTCCGTGGGATGAAATCCATGGTAGAGATGCAATTTGCCGATTTTGTCAGCTGCGGGTTCAACCAGATTGTGAATAATCTTGCCAAGTCCCATTACCGCTGGGGGCAGCCCAGTGATGTGGTGGTGCGCCTTCCTACGGGAGCAGGCGTTGGTGCCGGGCCCTATCACAGCCAGTCGAATGAGGCCTGGTTTTTCCATGTGCCGGGCCTGAAGATCGTTTATCCTTCCACTCCGGCCGATGCCAAAGGACTGCTGTGTGCCGCGATTGAGGATCCAAATCCGGTTCTTTTCTTTGAACATAAATTTTTATACCGCTCTTTAACAGAGGAAGTGGCGGAGGATTATTTTACCGTACCTATCGGAGAAGCCCGGCAGGTGAGCGAAGGTTCGGATGTTTCTGTTATTACCTACGGGATGGGCGTGCACTGGGCCATTGAACTGCAGGAAAGCCTTGGGGAGGTTTCCATGGATATTGTTGACCTGAGAACGCTTTTGCCGTGGGATAAAGAGGCGGTGAGGGCATCTGTCAGTCGGACCGGCAAGGTACTGGTGTTGCATGAGGATACCCTGACCGGCGGCATCGGTGCCGAAATTGCGGCATGGATCGGAGAAGAATGTTTTGTACATCTCGATGCGCCGGTTATGCGCGTGGGCAGCCTGGATACCCCGGTGCCCTTTGCCGCAGCACTTGAAGAAAGCTTCCTGCCGGTTGGCCGGCTGAAGGAAAAAATTAACCAGTTGCTGGAATTTTAATTATCTTCCGGCGTTATAGAATTGGTTTTGTACCAGGAACGTGAATATCACGTGGATTATGGAGTTTTTCCTTACATCATGCGTGATTTTCAGTTTCCTATTTGCTATTTCATGTATCTATCCTCAGCGGGTAGCTATTTTTTAAGAGAGACTATTTTTTTTGCATAACGCGCGAAAACATACAATTCCGGTGAGACGATCCGGCAGGTGGAGCTATTTATGGCTTATTCTCCTGCTCACAGGAGTGTTATGCCTTGTTCAGGCCCCTGAATCACACGCCCAGCAGAAAGGCAAGACGGAATACGAAAAGCGTAATGAACGCAAAAACCGCAAAAACCGCCGGCTCAAACGAAAAAAGGAAGACGCGAAATCAAATCGCAGGGAGAGGCGGATGTTCAGGTTCAAAGCCCGTACCAAGCAGGGAGATAAGGCCCACCGTGGTGATATTGCCGGCAGAAGGCTAATACCTAAAAGTTCCGGACGGTCACGGGTGGTTTATCCCAGGCCCAATCCATATGCCGGAAGAAAAATGTCGGAGACCCGCCGGGTCAAGTTTTTCAGGTCGAGTCCACGTTATTCGCAGCGCAGAAGAGAACGTGCAGGAAAGGGCAGTATATACAGTGCCGGGTCTTTAAGAACAACATTTGCCGGTAAAAATGCCTACAAATTTCAGCCCGCACAGTCGGCTTCACGGCCAACAGAACGCGTTAAAAAAACAAAACGAATTGTCCCCAGATCCGCTTCCGGGGCCTATATCAGAAATAAAAAGAAAAATCCGTATGCCTGGAGGGAACGGTCTGAGTGGGAGAGTGCCCATAAAGGAAATATCGCCGGCAGAAAATTCCGCTTAAAAAGGACCACGGATCGCCCGTCGATACAGGGGCCACCATCATTTAAGAACAGGAGAACCACCCGTCGTGGTGATCAGCCGTACTCGGGAAGGGCAAAGCCAAGAGGAAATATGTCTGCAACCCGTCCGCCGGAGCGCGCCGGCAGACGAGCCGGGAAATACGGGTCACAGTTATCTGCCACCCGACGCGGAGAAAAGGCTTACTCAGGACGGGCATTTCCCAGAAAAGATATTTCGGTAACTAAAGGCGGTGAAAAGGCTGGCAGGAGAAGCGTTTATAAAGCGGGATCCGTGCAGACCACCTTCACCGGAAAGAAAGCGTATAAATTCAAACCATGGCAATCAGCTTCGAAACCAACAGAGACTCCGCACAGGAAAAGAATAGTTCCCCGATCGACTTCACCGATGTATGGTGGCGGTGGCGGAAGGCACAATAACCGTGGCAGGTCTTTGCAGAACCGGGGCGTCCGGTCTCAGGATATCCGTGTGGCAAAACACAGCGGGAACATTCGGACAACCAGGGGTCTTGAAGGCGGCGGCAGTATCAGCGCCAAAATGCGGAGAAATAACGATGGCAAGCCTGTACGCGGATTCGGACCGGGAAGGCAGGACAATCAGATTGCGCGGTACCAGGGTAATTTGCGCTTCGGAGGGCGCCCGCCAAAAAATAAAGGGAATTCACTAAGCCGGGCCAGGTGGAACAATGATGGTAAAGCTATTCGCAGCAGGGATGCATCACACCAGGACATTAATATCGCAGCGTTCAAAGGGAATTCGAAAGGGCCCAGGAAGTCACCCAAAGGTGCGGGCGGTTCTGTGTCCGTGCTCCCCTGGAATAATGACGGCGAACCACTACAGCAGCTGGTGCCTGGAAAAGACACCCGGGTGGCAACCAGTTTCCAGGGTACACAGAAGCGGAGCTTCAGGTATGTGAAGAATCCTAGTGCGGCTGACGAATCCCTTCGTGTGAAGCCTGTAGGAAAGGGCACTACCCAGGCAATGTCCTACCAGGGCAGTATGAAAAGAAGATTCCGGTACACGAAAAACCCGAATTCTGCCGAAGGAGCACTAAAAGGAATCGGACCATCCCGGGCAATGGTGCAGGCCAGTCAGTACCAGGGAAATATTAAAATGTCTAAAAAAAGATATAAGAATCGCCATCCATCACATAAATTTGAGGATCAGTCACGTACGGCAAGGAATGAACGAAAGAATTTCAGCCTGAAAGTATGGTGGTCTAAATTATTCAGGAAACAGGAAAACCAGCCCGTAAACCTTAAAGAAAAGGAACGGAAGCCACGTTTTGACAAGGGAGAAAAGGGCTTGTGGAATGACTAAATTATGTGGAAGGAACTATCTGAGCGCGAAGAACTGAACCAAATCAAAGAACAGTCCCGCGAGAAACCTATTTTAATTTTTAAACACAGCACACGCTGCAGTCTGAGCTCCATGGCCAAGAACCGTCTGGAAAGAAACTGGGATGATTCCGGTACAGTGGAACCTTATATACTGGACCTGGTAAGATACCGTGAGGTCAGTCAGGCGATTGCTTCCGAATTCCAGATTCCTCATGAAAGTCCGCAGGTACTGCTGATTTCCGGTGGAGAATGCATCTATGATGCGTCTCATATGAGTATTGACTACCATGAAATCGTAGCCAGGGTTGCTTCCTGAGCAACTCACCGCTTATAAAAATTTTGATGGGAATAAAAATACTAAACCAAAAAACACGTATTAATGTTAAACTTTAACTAAATTAGTTAACTGTAATACGTTGCATATGCCTCGTCCTCTTTACTTAGTACTCCTCATTTTCCTCATCTTTCCTCTCGCTGCCGGCGCTCAGCAGATAGAGGCTGATATGTATGAGTCTGAATTTGTATGGGGGATAAACAAGAATACTGCCGGCGGACTGATCGGTGGGTTTATGTTGCGGAAATCACGCAGGATCAGTGACAAGATGTTTGAAAGTTATGGGCTTGAAGTGGTTAATGTCAAGCATTCCCAGGAAACCAGGAGAAACTCACGGACAGGAAATTTTTATATTTACGGCAAGAGTAATTACCTCTATTCGTTTCGCTTCCAGTACGGCCGGGAGCTGATCCTTTTCCGCAAGGCACCCAGCCAGGGAGTAGAGATTAAGGCGATCGCGGCCATCGGTCCGTCACTTGGTTTGCTTGCCCCTTATTATATTGATTATACCACGGACCGGAACACCATCATAAGCCGGACTGAGCAATACGATCCGAATAACCCGAATCACAGTTATGACCAGATCCTGGGAACCGGTAGGCTTTTCCAGGGGGTCACAGAATCAAAAATTCGCATTGGAGCAAACCTGAAGGCAGGTCTGAGTTTTGAACTGGGAACGATCAAGTCGAGTGTTACCGGGTTTGAGATCGGGCTGTTGCTGGATGCCTATACCCAGGAGATCGTTCTGATGCCTACCGCAGACAATTCAGCAATCTTTCCCACGGCATTCATTACACTTTTCTACGGTTCACGGAGATAAACTGAACCACTATCGAATTCTTTTGGTTAATTACCTAAGTTTGCATTTAAAGACCTCTTGAAATGATAGAACTTCCTGTTATAGATAAATCTGAACAGAAACGTAACCGTAAGCCGGACTGGCTTCGGGTGAAGCTGCCTGTTGGTAAGGAGTACGCACGGGTGAGGAAGCTGGTGGATGAACATAAGCTCCATACGATATGTGAATCAGGTAATTGTCCCAACATGGGAGAATGCTGGGGAGCAGGAACAGCCACCTTCATGATCCTCGGGAATGTATGTACCCGGAGTTGTACTTTCTGTGCCGTTGCCACTGGTCGTCCCCCGGAATATGATGAGGATGAACCGAAACGTGTAGCTGAGGCAATCAAAACCATGGGGGTAAAGCATGCGGTGATCACTTCGGTCAATCGTGATGAGCTTAAAGACCGAGGGGCAGAGATCTGGTATCAGACAGTGGTGCAAACGAAGAAACTGAGCCCTTCCACAACCATCGAAACACTCATTCCGGATGTGAAGGGAAACTGGGATGCTCTTTACCGGATGATTGAAGGCGGACAGGAAGTGGTTTCGCATAATGTGGAAACAGTGGAGAGACTTTACCGACGCGTACGTCCGCAGGCCAAATATAACAGGAGCCTGGAGCAGATAAAGCTGACCAAAGAAGCCGGTAAACGAACAAAATCCGGAATTATGCTGGGGGTAGGAGAAACAGAAGATGAAGTGTATAAGGCAATGGATGACCTGGTTGCGCACGGTCTAGATATCCTGACACTCGGACAATATCTCCAGCCTACCAAGATGCACCTGGAAGTAGCATCATGGATTCATCCCGATCAGTTTGAAGCGTACAAAGAAGAAGGCCTGCGCCGCGGACTCAAATACGTGGAATCAGGTCCGCTCGTTCGCTCCTCGTACCATGCTGAGCGGCATGTGGATGTTGCGATTTAAAATTCAGAGGGAGAAAGAAAAGGAGAAGGAGAAGGAGAAGGAGAAGGGAGAGAGTGGGGATCCCACTCTCAAATGTCATCTCCGGGCCGCAGGAACCGGAGATCCCGTTACTACGAAGATTGGTTTCCATAGGTGCCGGCTCCTGGCAAGGGTCTTAGAATCCACCCTACATCGTTGGCATTTTCCGGTCTGAGCGTGGACGCTCAGACCATCGGAAGACCAGGATTAATAAACAAAAAAAGCCGGGAAAATCTCCCGGCTTTTTTATAACCTAAAACAAAGATCTGGATTATTCTCCTTCAGCTTTTACATCCACCACGATTCGTTCGTTTCTGTTTGCCAGCTCCCAGGCAGTATAGAATACCAGGCGGGCGCGGATGGTAAGCAAATCATAATTGATCTTGTCAGCCGTATCTGTCGGACGGTGGTAATCTTCATGAATACCTGTGAAGTAAAAAATGATAGGAATATTGTTCTTCGCGAAATTCCAGTGATCAGAACGATAATAGATGCGATCCGGATGATTCTCATCATTATACGTGTAATCCAGGCTCAGTTTGGTGTATTTCTCGTTCGTTGCCTCACTGATTTCATGCAGTTCGGTGGATAAACGGTTTGATCCGACCAGGTACACATATTTACCATCTTCCTCGTGGGCCGGATCAATGCGCCCGATCATATCAATATTCAAATCAACTATTGTATTCTCCAGGGGAAAAACAGGGTTCGACGCGTAATAACCTGAGCCGAGAAGACCTTTTTCCTCACCGGTCACTGTCATAAACAGGATACTGCGGCGGGGTCCGTTACCTTCTTCCTTTGCTTTGGAGAATGCTTCGGCAATCTCAATGATGCTCGTAGTTCCGGATCCGTCATCGTCAGCTCCGTTGTTGATCTCGTCACCATTCCGGCCGATATGATCGTAGTGTGCTGTTAAAATCACCAGTTCTTCTTTCTTGTCAGTACCTTCCATGTACCCGAGTACATTTTCGGTTTCCACTTCGCGGATAGCTGATGAAGTCTTAAAGCTGATCTCCTCCGGTTTGAATCCTTTCAGTTTGCCGTCTTCCACTGCCTGAGTAACCTTATCCAGGTCCTTGCCGAGAATTTTTGCGGCCAGTGAAGGAGGAATAAGGAAGGAATCATTTCCGTCTGCATTTGCTTCCGGCTTTTCTGCCCTCAGACGCCCGTTCATCAGGTATGATTTATAACGGCTGGCGAGTTGGTTGAATTCCTCATCGTTTGCTGCAGGCACCATAAGCATCACAGCAGGTTTCAATTCTCCTGACCGCTCAATGACCGCCTGCTGTTCGCGACGGCCGTTAACCCAGACAAGGAGTGCTTTGCCTTCTGCATCCAGGCCGCTTAACGCCTCTTCCGAGCCGTTGCCGCCGAAAACCACTTCCAGGTCATTTACCTCCCGGGTTCCGGCCCCGCCGACATGTACCATGCCTTCAAAGTTGCTGATCTTCTCCCCGTCCACCGTCAGGTAGGTCTCTGCGGGAACAGCTGCGTATAGTGTAATTTTCTGATAATAACTTTTTTGTCCGTTATCATCCACCGGCGGTGTCAGTCCCAGGCGCTCAAATTCTGCACGAATAAAAGCCGCGGCCATTTTCTGTCCTCTCTCACCGGTTTCCCGGCCCTCCATGGCATCAGAGGCGATGATGCCAAGCAGGTCCTTAAAATCTTCCTCCTCAATGGTGGAGGCATATGCTGTCGGATCAGCATCTTGCTGACCGGATGCCGGGGCAATACACCACAGCATGATCAGGCTCAGGATTGGAATTAATTTTTTCATAAACAAGTTTGTTCAAACAATTATCGCTGCAAATCTATTAAAAACACAGAAGGCAGAATACTTATACTAAGTGAAAGGTAATATGATTATATAAGTGCGAATAACCTGCCATGAATACTATTAAAGGAGGACTTCTTTTACAGAATATTCTACTAAATTTGCACTGCCATTCCGGAAGCCCTGAATGGGATAATTGTTAAATTCAGATCAGACTGCGAACCATGAAATTAGACGTCAATAATTTTGAGCGATTTGACACACGGCACAACGGACCGGACGATCAACAGATCAGTGAGATGCTGGAAAAGATCGGACTGAATTCCCTGGATGAACTTATTGATCAGACCATTCCGGCGTCGATCAGGTTGAAGAAGACCATAAATCTTCCGGAAGCCAAACCGGAAAATGTGTTTCTACAGGATTTCAAAACCCTTGCCTCTAAGAACAAGCAGTTCAAGAACTATATCGGTACCGGGTATTATCCCACCATAACCCCGTCGGTCATTCTCCGGAATATCCTTGAGAATCCGGGCTGGTATACCGCCTACACCCCCTACCAGGCAGAAATTGCACAGGGAAGACTGGAAGCACTGATCAATTTCCAGACAATGATTGCAGATCTCACCGGCATGGAAATTGCCAATGCGTCGCTGCTGGACGAAGGCACAGCGGCTGCCGAAGCCATGGCAATGCTGGCAGGGGCACGATCCGGTGCAAAAAAGAAAGCATCCAAATTTTATGTGGATGAGGAGATGTTTCCGCAGACCCTGGACATCCTGCGGACGAGATCCGTTCCCTCGGGTATAGAACTGGTCATCGGGGATTTATCTGCGATGGACCTGACAGATCCTGATGTTTATGGTATCATGTATCAGTATCCCGATAATAACGGGGCGATCAAGGATCGAAGTGAGCTGGTGGCAGCGGCAAAAGAGCAGGGCTTAATGGTGGCGGTGGCTGCCGACCTGATGAGCCTCGCCCTGTTGACTTCACCGGGCGAGCAGGGGGCGGATGTTGTTTTTGGCTCGAGTCAGCGATTCGGCGTACCGATGGGATACGGCGGTCCGCATGCCGCTTTCTTTGCCACCAAAGAATCGTTTAAGCGTCAATTGCCCGGGCGTATTATTGGTGCCTCTGTGGATGCACAGGGAAATCCCGGGTATCGGATGGCACTGCAAACCAGGGAACAGCACATCAGGCGTGAAAAGGCAACCTCCAATATTTGTACGGCGCAGGTGCTTCTGGCAGTCATGGCGGGTATGTATGCCGTGTACCACGGACCGGAGGGAATCAGGAATATCGCCGGCAGGATTCACGGACTTACGCGTCTGCTGGAGAATCTATTGAAAAATCTGGGCTTTGAGCAGCTGAATGAAAACTATTTTGATACGCTTAAAGTACGCTGTCAGAATGTGGAAGGATTACGGAAGGCGGCGCTGGCCGGAAAAATAAACCTGCGTTATTTCGGAGATGATACCGTTGGTATTACGCTTAGTGAGACTACCACCCTTACGGATGTCGAGGAGCTTACCGGCGTTTTTTCGGTGGCTGCAGGAAAGGTGAAGAATATTGACCTGAGTGAGCAGGCCGGGTCTGTTTCGCTGGAATGGCCGGAGAAGCTGATCCGCAGGACGGAATACCTGGCGCATCCGGTTTTCAATATGTTCCGGAGCGAACATGAAATGCTGCGCTACATCAAGCGCCTGGAGAATAAGGACCTGTCGCTGGTACACAGCATGATTTCATTGGGATCATGTACCATGAAGCTGAATGCAACCACTGAAATGATCCCGGTAACATGGCCGGAATTTGGAAATATTCACCCATTCGCGCCGGAAGATCAGGCGGTGGGGTACCATGAAATGTTTAATGAGCTGGTCAGCTGGCTTAAGGAGATCACCGGTTTTGCCGGAATCTCGCTGCAGCCCAACAGTGGTGCACAGGGGGAATATGCCGGACTAATGGTTATTCGCGCCTATCATGAGAGCAGGGGCGAATCACACCGGAACGTGACACTTATCCCGTCATCGGCGCACGGTACCAATCCTGCCAGTGCAGTGATGGCAGGGATGAAGGTGGTAATTGTTAAGTGTGACGATAAAGGAAATATTGACCTGGAAGACCTGAAGGAGAAAGCAATGGCCAACAAGGACGAATTGTCCGCGCTGATGGTCACTTATCCTTCCACGCACGGTGTGTTTGAGGAAAGCATCATGGAAATTTGTGAGATCATTCATGAATATGGCGGACAGGTCTACATGGACGGCGCGAATATGAACGCGCAGGTGGGGCTGACCTCACCGGCCGCGATTGGCGCCGATGTTTGCCACCTGAATCTTCACAAGACCTTCTGCATTCCCCACGGGGGAGGCGGACCGGGCATGGGTCCGATCGGGGTAGCGGAACAACTGGTTCCGTTTCTGCCGGGTAACCCGCTGGTAAAGACCGGAGGTGATCAGGCGATCCCTGCGATTTCCGCAGCGCCCTGGGGTAGTGCCAGCATTCTCACAATATCCTACGCCTACATTGCGATGATGGGAAAAATGGGGCTTACAAAAGCTACCCAGCTGGCTATTCTCAATGCCAATTACATTAAAGAGCGGCTCACCGGGCATTACGATGTGCTGTACACCGGTAAGAATGGCCGGGCGGCCCACGAAATGATCATTGACTGCCGTGAGTTTAAAAAATCGGGCATTGAAGTGGAGGATATTGCAAAACGGCTGATGGATTACGGGTTCCACGCCCCGACAGTTTCGTTTCCCGTGGCCGGCACCATGATGATCGAGCCGACGGAAAGTGAGACCAGGGAGGAACTGGACCGTTTTTGTGATGCGTTGATCAGTATTCGTGAAGAGATCCGGGAAGTGGAGAATGGTATTTTTACCGCGGAAGACAATGTGCTCAAAAATGCTCCCCATACGGCAATGGTCGCGACTGTGGCGGATTGGGAAAAGCCCTACTCACGCGAAAAAGCGGTTTATCCGCTTGGATATGTACGGGAGAATAAATTCTGGCCTAGTGTAGGACGAATAGACAGTGCGTATGGCGACAGGAACCTAATGTGCAGCTGCCTGCCGCTGGAGGATTACAAGGATTCAGAAGAGGCTGTTGAAGCCTGATCAGGGGTTAATCATCGTTCGTTGTACAATACATGAAGCACCGTTTCTCCCACAGCCTGGAGAGTTTCCCGGCTAATAATAGAGAGGTTGTCGTCATGGGTATGGTGAAAGTCACCGAATGATCCTTCGACCGGATCGGTGGGTATGATATCGATCATTGGAATGTTGGTGTATTTATTTACATATACGTGATCGTCTGTGATTGTGCCGCCATTCGCAGGGATGAAATACTCATTATGCCCGAGACGTGCGGCCGTTTGCCAAACCTTATTTACAATCTTGGGGGCAAACTCCATTGAATAACCTTCCCGATAGAATTTGGCGTCTGTACCTCCCACCATATCCAGCAGAATACCATAGTAGGCGGAATATTGAGGATTGTGCTTGTTCTGTCCCCAGTACTGTGATCCAAGGCACCACCAGGTATCCAGGTTCTCAGGCAGCGGGACATAATTGTTGGAATCATTGCCCCAGTCTTCCCCGTCAAACAGAATAATATCGACACCGACCGGCGGTGGGGTATCATTGCTATTGAGAATCCGCGCGATTTCCAGTAAAACACCCACACCACTTGCACCATCATTGGCACCGTCAATGGGCTCATCACGGCGCTCGTCGTCTTTATCTGCGAACGGCCTTGAATCATAATGGGCCGCCAGAAGAACCCGTTTTTGCTGATCCGGGTAGAAGGAAGCAATTATATTTCTGAGTTGTAGCGTTTTTCCGTCAAAGGATTGGGCCTGGAACTCCTGGGCTGTAACACGTGCGCCGTACTCCTTTAGTTTGCTGATGAAGTAATCGCCGGCCTCCCTGTGAGCGGCTGTATTAGGAACACGGGGTCCCATGTTTACCTGTTTTTCCACGAAGAAATAGGCCGAATCACCACTGAAAGGAGGGGCCTTGACAAATTCTGTTACACTTTCAGACGGTTCTTTAACCGGGGTCTCCTTTTCAGTTCCGGTGTTGCACGAAATCGCGAACAGAAGGATCAGGAAAAAGGGGAACCACCGGAAGGAATGATATGTTTTATACATGTTCGGAAAAAAGGTTATTACACGCTCAAACGAAGACTTATCAAAAATAGTTTGGAGGTGTTAATTATACGTTCGTGTTTGTAAAGCAAACAAAATTGACGTAGATTTGCATCGAAAATAGTAAAATAGTTTGAGGGGACTACCAGTCCCCTCTTTTTATATTTCTTTTTCAAAGGTAGCGAGATGGCAGATCAACAAAAAATACGCGAAATAGCGGAATCCTTACTGGAAAGTGACGCGCATTTTTTGGTAGATGTGAAGGTAAGTGCAGGCCGCAGTGGCCAGAAAGTGCTGGTTCTCCTGGATGGGGACGAAGGTGTGAGCATTGATGATTGCGCAGCGCTGAGCCGGGCATTGGGAGAGCAGATTGAGGAGCTTGATTTGTTTGACGGGGCATATACCCTGGAGGTATCCACACCGGGTATCAGTCATCCGCTGGAGACAGTGCGGCAGTACAGGAAGAATATCGGAAGAACACTGCGGGTTAACCTGACAGAAGGGAAAGATGTGAAGGGGGTATTGAAAGAAGCCGATGAAGACAGGATCGTGCTGATGGCTAAAGTTGGAAAAGGAAAGAAAGCGAATGAAGAGGAAGTGGAAATTCCACTATCCCAAATTAATAAATCAATAGTACAGGTTTCATTTAAATAAACAGTGTGATGGATGCTTCAGTTTTAATTGAGTCGTTTGCGGATTTTGCGAAGCAAAAGAATATCGACCGTCCTACGATGATCAGGATACTGGAAGATGTATTCCGAACCATGATTCGTAAGAAGTTCGAGACCGATGATAATTTTGATATTATCATTAACGCTGACAAGGGTGACCTTGAGATATGGCGGTTCAGAGAGATTGTGGACGATAACTCTGAGGATATTTGGGATCATGACAAAATTAGTCTGACCGAAGCGCGGAAGATTGAGCCTGATTTCGAAATAGGTGAAGAAGTAGCAGAAGAGATCACACTGGAAGATTTTGGCCGGCGGGCTGTTATGACTGCCCGTCAGACGCTTATACAGAAGGTGAAGGACCTCGAGAAGGACATTTTATTCCAGAAATACAAAGACCTGGTGGGAGAGATCATCAGTGGTGAAGTTTACCAGATCCTGAGCCGGGAAGTGTTGCTGATCGATGCTGAAGGAAATGAAATTTCAATACCGCGAAATGAGCAGATCCCTAAAGACCGCTTCCGCAAAGGAGATCAGGTTCGGGCGATTGTTGACCGGGTAGAAATGATTAATGGAAATCCGAAGATCATTCTCTCGCGTACGAGCCCTGTATTTCTTGAGCGTTTGTTTGAGAGCGAAGTTCCGGAGGTGTATGACGGACTTATTACTATCAAGCGAGTGGTACGGGAGCCGGGAGAGCGAGCCAAAGTGGCGGTTGAATCGTATGATGACCGGATCGATCCGGTTGGTGCCTGTGTGGGTATGAAAGGATCGAGGATTCACAGTATCGTTCGTGAACTTCAGAATGAAAATATTGATGTGATCAATTATACGGAGAATATGGATCTCTATATTACCCGCGCGCTCAGCCCGGCGAAGATCAGCAGTATTAAGATCCTGGAGGACGAAGGCAGGGTTTCTGTATTCCTTAAACCTGACCAGGTTTCCCTGGCTATCGGGAAAGGCGGACAGAACATTAAGCTGGCCAGTAAGCTGGTGGGTCTTGAGATTGATGTGTTCCGTGAATTGGGTGAATTTGAAGAGGAGGACGTCGATCTGGACGAGTTCGGAGATGAAATTGAAGATTGGGTAATTGATGAGCTTAAGCGTATCGGATTGGATACCGCAAAGAGTGTTCTTCAGTTGACCAAGGAAGATCTTGAGCGGCGGACAGACCTGGAAGAAGAGACGATTGATGACGTTATGAAGATCCTCAAGCAGGAGTTCGAATAGAATTTTATTTTTTACTAATTAATAAAAAAGGGATATTTGAGTATGGCAGATGAAAAAACCATGAGGCTTAGTCAGGTCGCGAGAAAGCTGAATGTCGGGAGGAATACCATTCTGGATTTCCTTACGGACAAAGGCTTTGATGTCGACTCGAGCCCAAACTCCAAGATTACCGGAGAGCAATATGCTATGCTTTCCAAAGAGTTTGCAGCTTCAGCTTCTGAAAAAGAAGAAGCCTCTGGTCTGACCATCGGGACCAAGCACTCAGAACATGTGGTAATTGACAGTGAGACGGATACATCTGATAATAAGGAAGATGAAGAAAGTGTGCTGATCAAGAATCTTTCTGCCAAGAGCCAAAGCGAACCGAAGAAAGAAGAGCCCAAAAAAGAGGAGGCTCCCAAAGCGGAGGAAAAGAAAGAAGAGGAGAAAAAAGAAGAAAAACCTGAAAAAGCCGATACCACAAAAGTTGGCCTAAAGGTATTAGGCAAGATCGATCTCGACAAGGGTAAGAAGCAGGAAAAGAAAGAAGAAACGCCGAAGAAGGAAGAAAAAGAAGAGAAAAAGGAAGAGCCGAAAGCAGAGAAGAAAGAAGAAAAGCCGGCAGAAGAGGTAAAAGCGGAAAAGAAAGAAGAGAAAGAAGAACCAAAAGAGGAGAAGGCAGCGCCTGCAGAAGACAAGGAAGTGATATCAGCCCGGGCAGATAAATTGAAGGGCCTGAAAGTAGTTGGTAAGATTGAACTTCCGGATAAAAGGGATAAGAAATCCAAGCCTGTTGCATCTTCGGATGACCAGAAAGAACGTAAGAAGAAAAAGCGTCCCAGAAAAAGAATTTCCAAGGCGGACCGTGATAGCCGAAGAAGAGGTCGTCCGGATAAGGAAGAACCATCAGATAAGGAAATCCAGGATCAGATTAAAGCAACCCTCGCCAAACTGAGCGGTGGTAACAAGAAATCTTCCGGTTCAAAATACAGAAGGGAAAAGAGGTCGGCAGCAGCTGAAGCCAAGGAAGAGCAAATGCTCCAGGAACAGCAGGAATCCAAAACACTGAAAGTGACGGAATTTATTTCTGCCAACGACCTTGCCTCATTGATGAATGTTTCTGTTAATGATGTGATCTCGACTTGTATGGGTCTGGGTATGTTCGTTTCCATTAACCAGCGCCTGGATGCTGAATCCATCACGATCATTGCAGACGAATTTGGATACGATGTGGAATTCACTTCCGCCGATGATGAGATTGAGATAGAAGTTGAGCAGGACAGCGAAGAAGATCTGAGCGACAGAGCGCCTATTGTTACTATCATGGGTCACGTCGATCACGGTAAAACATCCTTACTGGATTATATCCGGGAAGCGAAAGTAACAGCCGGTGAGGCAGGTGGAATTACCCAGCACATCGGGGCTTATGATGTAAGGACGGAAAAAGGTGAAAAGATTGCATTCCTTGATACACCAGGTCACGAAGCGTTTACTGCGATGCGTGCACGTGGCGCCAAAGTAACGGATATTGTAATTATCGTGGTTGCAGCCGACGATGATGTGATGCCTCAAACAAAAGAGGCTATCAATCACGCCCAGGTGGCAGGAGTTCCGATCATTATTGCGATTAACAAGATCGATAAGCCTAATGCGAATCCGGACAAAGTGAAAGAATCGCTGGCGAATATCAATATCCTGGTTGAGGACTGGGGAGGTAAATACCAGTGTGCAGAGATTTCGGCGAAGACCGGACAGGGTGTGGATGATTTGCTGGAAAAGGTATTGCTTGAAGCGGAGCTGCTGGAACTTAAGTCAAATGCGGAGAAACGTGCCAATGGTACGGTGATCGAGGCAAGTCTGGATAAAGGACGCGGATATGTGGCTACCCTGCTCGTACAAAATGGAACCCTCAAGGTAGGTGATGTAGTACTGGCAGGCGCTTTTCATGGTCGTGTAAAAGCCATGTTTGATCACAAAGGTAACCAGATGAAGGAGGCCGGACCATCGACACCTGTGCTGATGCTCGGTCTGGATGGTGCCCCGCAGGCAGGGGATAAGTTTAATGTCATGGAATCTGACCGGGAGGCAAGAGAAATTGCTTCCAAACGTGAACAGATCATTCGTGAACAAAGCATACGTACCAAGAAACATATTACCCTGGATGAGATCGGTCGTCGTCTTGCGATCGGCTCGTTCAAAGAGCTTAATGTCATCGTAAAAGGTGATGTGGATGGTTCCGTGGAAGCGTTGTCAGATTCACTGCTCAAACTAAGTACGGAAGAGATTCAGGTAAACATCATCCACAAAGGTGTGGGACAGATTTCCGAATCAGATGTCTTGCTGGCGTCTGCTTCCGATGCGGTCATTGTTGGTTTCCAGGTACGTCCGTCGACCAGTGCCAAGCGGATTGCCGAGAATGAGGAAATCGAGATCCGACTGTATTCTGTCATCTATGATGCCATCAATGATGTGAAGGATGCCATGGAAGGAATGCTTGATCCGGAGGTGGAAGAAGTCATTGTCGGGAACGTGGAAGTACGTGATGTATTCAAAATTTCTAAAGTGGGTACAGTGGCCGGATGTATGGTTACTGACGGATATATCAAGAAAAATAATCCGATCAGGCTTATCCGGGATGGAATTGTGGTATACTCCGGAGAAATGGGTCAGTTGAAAAGATTCAAGGATGATGTTCAGGAAGTCAAAAATGGCTATGAATGTGGTATCAGCATCAAGAATTTCAACGATATCAAAGAAGGAGACGTCATAGAATCGTACGAAGAGAGGGAGACCAAACGAACCCTCTGACGAGAGCCATAAAAATTTTTTTAAAAAAAAGGAGACCCGGGTGGTTTCCTTTTTTCATTTAGAGGTATACATATCACATGTATGTTATAAGCGGAATTGTTTCTTCTTTTTGTATAAAAAAATATTAAAATTGGAGAACTATTTTTACCTTGTAATATCGAGAAGGGAACATTTTTTTAATCTAACTATATAATTACTTCTAAATCTACAGGCCATGGAAGAACTCTCAGTAGAATCATTTGAGACCTGGAATAACTGGTCACAGACTATTGCTTTTGGACTGGCAGCTTTGGCGGGGTTGGTGTTTTTTGGACATATATTGAAACTTTCATCGATGAAAGATGCAAAGTCTAAGTACGATTATATCAATCGTAGCGAAATCAATATTCTCCTGACTGCCGGCATTTTCCTGATCATTGGTGCAGCGTTCTATTTGAATTCGTCAATTCAGGAATTGACAATTCTTACATTATTTACACGGGTATTTGTCAGCATCATGATGGGACTCATCATGTATGTCATCATACAGAACCTGCTTAAATTTTATTATCCTTTCTATATCGAGAAAAGGCTGAAGATTCTTCGTTACAAACCGAGGATCAGCCCCAAGACCGGAAAATCTATGAAACTTCTCAGTGAGGAGGAAGAAGATGTCTACCTTGATGAAGGTATGCAGGCGGAAGAGGAGATTTATTCGGTTGACTACGATGTATGGGTGGATGAAGAGACCGGATTTACAAAAATCGAAAAGTATTCGGGTCACCTGCACGCACTGCAGTGCCCTGAGTGTAACTACCAGACATTTAAAGTAAACCGTGAAGAAATTGTAAAGCAGCCGACTGTTTCGCAGGAAGGTCAGCTTACAAAACATTTTGAGTGCCGTTACTGCGGTTATAAGGCGCGGAAGAACTACAACATTGCTACCCTGAACAGCCCGGTTTACGGGGAAGGGGAGGCAACTACAGCGCCTACTGCCTGAGAATATATCATTCATTCTTAAAAAGGCCCCGTCAGGGGCTTTTTTTTGCCCCGGATAAATATGAAATCCTTATTTACAATGGCATTTATGTTCATTGCCTGGGCTTCCTTTGCCCAGTCGGTTTCAGGCGATGCGCAGGCAACCTATGATGAGATCTTGGCCTGTATTGACTGGCTTCAGGAAACGGGGATTGATGAATCCTATGAAGCCCGGAAGACTGCCAACGCTTACCTGCTGCAATGGGTAAGCCGTAGCCCGGAAGTACAGGTAGAACTCCATGTGGATATTGTAGACCTGGCTCAGCGGAATCCGGATTTGCTGGCGATTTATATAGCAGGATGGGCTGAATTTGCTTTGAGCAGCCAGAGGGAATATCCATCAGTAGAAGGACATATCAAAGGCATGGAGGCCGTTGTGCGCTTTTATAAAGACAACAGAGAAGGTCTTAATCGGGACCGGTTTATTGAAAAACTTATTAAACAGGAAAAAAAGGGAACTATGTATAAAGCATTAAGAAAAGCCTGGGGATAATCACCCGGCTCCACTATTGTCTATTTTTTTGTTATGGCTTATTTAAAAACGCTGGAGCGGTCTCGCCGCATCCGTATGTTCCTGGACGAGTATTATTTCGGGAACGGGAGACTTATTAATGGTATCCGCCTGGCCGGCGGACCGATCTTATTGCTTGCTGGTGCCGGGCTGTGGCTGATGCCCGTATCACGAGCCGGGATAGCCTATGCAGGCGCCTGCATTTTTTACGGACTGTATTACACCCTTAAACCATGGTTTTGGATCCTGGTGCGGGATGAGAATTTCAAAACACTGCAAATCAATGTGGAGGTAAGGGATGATATTATCCGGCTGGTTGAGGATGCCTCCGAAGCAGAGATACGGATTAGCTCGCTCAGGAAAATCATGAAACGCAGAACCTACTACATCCTTGAGATAGCGAAATATACGAAGATGTATCTTCCGTTCAGCCTGCTGAACGAACGGGAATGTCTCCAGCTTGATCAGCAGATGGAGACAGGTGATAAGGTGAGTTCAGGCGAGGTCTTTGGGTAATTTGATCTGGTCGGAATAGAATTTCATACGGGTTGGATTGCCCACCAATGGCTCAATTCGTTCAATCAGGTCCAGCTTATGATTATAAAACACTTCGACATACTGCCCTTTATACAGGTAGAGATTGATTTTATAGCCGTAGTAGCGGATGGACATGATGAAGCTGCCTTCCTCATAAAGCTCACGGATCTTATCCTTGAAGGGCAATTCTATAAATTGCTTCCATATCATGGTTCCTAACATACGCATTAAACATCGCTTGTAAAAGGGTGCCGAACGGAAAATTTCTCAAAAAATCTGCCTGTCCATGGTTTAATGCCTGAATTACAGGCTCGTGGGACTGGAAACAGAAAGTGATTCAGAAGGTGCGAGGCAATTAAAAAAGAATTCAATCAGATACCTATTCCGAAAAACGTACTTAATACGGTCATCACGAAAATCACAGCAAGAGCCAGGGGAATCAGGTATGGCAGAGCAAATTTCAGGTATTTCTGCAGCAGCGATCCTTCATAGCCCGGATTGCCCTCGGCCAGCTCTGCATCAAGGTTTCTCTTTTTCCATATATGCGAGGCAAAAAATACGATCAGGCAACCCCCCAGTGGAAGGAATGAATCGTTTGCCACATTGACAATAAAGCTCAGGAAATCCACCGGCTGGTCACTTCCGCCGTAGGTGATGAAGCTTGTGAAGAATTCAGAGTACCCGTTACCGACGAGAGAAGGAAGTCCCAGGAGGTAAATTATTCCTGCCATCAGCCACACCGCTTTTTTGCGATCAAACCGCAGTTCGTCTACCAGGTAGGCGACAGGCACCTCAAGCAATGACACCGTAGAGGTCAGGGCAGCGAAACAGAGTAGCAGGAAAAAGCCCGTACCTACCACAATGCCTGTCATACCTCCGATATCCCCGAAAATATGCGGCAGGGTAACAAAAATAAGGGCAGGCCCGCGTCCTGCATTCTCCATGGTACCCCCGGTAATGTAACCAATCAGGGGAAAGATCATAAGGCCGGCAAGGAAGGCTATTCCCACATCGGCCAGCGTTATGAGTACGGCGGAGGAGATGATATTTTCTGATTTGCCCAGATAGCTTCCGTAGGTGATCAGGGCACCCATTCCCAGGGAAAGTGAAAAAAATGCTTGCCCCATGGCATTAAATACCACTTTCCCGTTGACATCACTGAAGTCCGGGATCAGGTAGAATTCCAGTCCCGCCATTGAATCAGGCAAGGTCAGCGAATAGATCACCATGCTGATCATCATAAAGATCAGCAACGGGAGAAGGATCTTTGCGGCCTTCTCAATACCGGAAGAAATTCCCTGGGATACGATGTAAGCCGTAGCCAGCATGAAGAAGAATCCATACACGCCCATCCGGAAGGCATCCGCCGTAAACCCGCCGAAATCATCAGCCACTTTAAAATTACCGGAACCTATTTCAATAACGTATCCAAAGGCCCAGCCTGCAATTACATTATAAAAAGACAGGATAAGCACCCCGCTCAGGATTCCGAGTTTACCGATGAAATTCCAGTTCCGGTGTCCAAGCTTGTTAAATGCCCCGACCGCATTCTTCTTGGCACTTCGGCCAATGGCGATTTCCGAGATCATGACGGGAAGACAAAGCGCAAAACAGAAGAACAGGTAGATAAGTACGAAAATTGCGCCACCTCCTTCCCCGACTTCATAGGGAAATCCCCAGATATTACCTAAACCGACCGCAGAACCAGCCGCTGCTGCAATAAAACCTATCCGACTTGAAAACCCGCCACGGCTGCTCATAACACGCTAATTGAATGTTTTTGGAAATAATTGCCTGAAACTGCCTCAAAATAATATAATTCTGTTGGTTAATGCCCCATAGACCGCAGAAAACCTGCCGTGCCAATTACTATGAACATTTAGCCGTCTGTACAGGATATAATGGAATCCACCCGCATTTTTTATAACTTGAGTGCAGAACAATAACCTTTAAATTCTATGCAAACAACAAATAACCGGACAGGTATTTTTATACTTCTGACCGCTTTATTCCTGGCTGGGTGTGGTGAGCCTAAACCTCAGCTGGACGAACCATCTGATTTATCAACAATGGCTGTTATTCCATTACCAGCGACGATGACGGCAACCGGTGGCGGATTTTTTCTGGATAGCGAAACCCGGATATATACGATCCATGATGATGAGGAAGTTCAGGCAATTGCTCAAACACTTCAGCAGGCATTGAGCGGGCATGTGAATGCTGAACCGGAAATTGTGCTGACAACCAATAGTGAGGAAATGGGGATAGTACTCGAGCTGACCGGAACTGAAAACGAGGGTGCCGAGGGATATACCATGAAAATCTCCGAAGATCAGCTGCTAATTTCTGCAGGGAATCCGGCCGGATTGTTTTACGCTGTACAAACCCTGCGCCAACTGATCATTGCAGATGAAAAATATACCTACGTCCCTACCGGAGAGATCCGGGACAATCCGGAATATGAATACCGGGGAAGTATGCTGGATGTGGCCCGTCATTTCTTTACAACGGAAGAAGTCAAAAAGCTTATTGATTACATGTCCTTCTATAAATACAATTACCTTCACCTGCATCTGGCTGATGACCAGGGATGGCGGATTGAAATTAAGAGCTGGCCCAAGCTAACGGAGATAGGAGGCAGTACGGAAGTTGGTGGCGGCCCGGGCGGATTTTACACCCAGGAGGAATACAAGGATCTCGTGGCGTATGCGAGCGAACGATATGTGACGATTGTGCCGGAAATTGATATGCCCGGACATACGAATGCGGCGCTTGCCTCTTATCCTGAGTTGAATTGTGACGGCAAAGCGCGCGAATTGTACACGGGAACAGAGGTAGGTTTCAGCACCCTGTGTACCGATAAGGAGATTACATATGAATTCATCGATGATGTGGTGGGTGAGATCGTGGAGATGACCCCCGGTCCGTATTTTCATATCGGTGGCGATGAGTCGCATGTAACACCGATGGAGGACTACATTCCGTTTGTTAATCGGGTTCAGGAAATTGTTCGTGACCATGGTAAAATCTCCATAGGCTGGGACGAGATTGCCAACGGAACTTTGCTGGAAGGAAATATTGCGCAATTCTGGGCAGACCAGGAGAATGCCGGTAAAGCGATTGAGCAGGGTGCCAGGTTGCTCATGTCACCGGCCTACAAGGCCTACCTTGATATGCAGTATGACACTGCTTCTCAATTTGGTTTGCACTGGGCAGCTTATATTCCTGTAGATTCTGCGTACATATGGTCTGCGGATAAACTGGCGCCGGAAATCAGGCGGGAGAATATCCTGGGTATTGAAGCACCTTTGTGGTCTGAAACAATTTCAGATCTGGACGAGGCAGAATACCTGTTGTTTCCAAGACTTCCTGGTTACGCTGAGATTTCCTGGACGCCGGCGGAAAAGCGCAGCTGGGAGGATTATAAGCAGCGGTTGTCTGAACATGGAAAGATCTGGGATGACCTGGATATTGATTATTACCGCAGTCCGCGGGTTGAATGGCCTGAAAAAATTAAGTTGTAAGGGACTCGTCATCCTGAACAGGACCGGCTTTGAGCCGGTCCCGATTCAGTATCCCGTATTCTAATGGCATAATACCTTGTGATTCGGAAGTAGCCGGATTATCACGTTACTTACTCATTCCTCAGTGATTTCACCGGGTTGGAAATAGCCGCTCTGATCGATTGATAGGCGACGGTAGCACCTGCGATCAGGAATGCCACCAGGCCGGCGATCAGGAAGATGCCAATTCCCAGGTCGATATGGTAGTTATACCCTTCCAGCCATTTGGATATCGCCCACCAGGCCAGCGGTGTGGCCAGCAGGAAGGAAATAAGTAACAGCTTTGAGAAATGCTGGGAAAGCAGCATGACAATACTGTTTACAGAGGCTCCCATGACTTTCCGGATACCAATTTCCTTGGTGCGTCTCTCTGCCATGTATGAAGCCAGGCCAAACAGTCCAAGACATCCGATAAAGATTGCCAGCGCAGCAAAAAGGGTAAGAATTTCGGCTAGTTGATTCTCGGCCCTGTACATATTTCCAAAGGCTTCATCCAAAAATGAATAATTAAAAGGAAGACCATTGGCTACATTCTCCCAGGTTTGTCTGATCAGATCAACATTATTCTCAAAGTCATCAGTGGAAACCCTGACGGCCATCGTACCTGAAGAATTTCCAAGCAACAGGCCAAGAGGAGTAATATTCTCCTTCATGAATTCAAAATGGAAATCTTCAATAACCCCGATTACTTTACGCTTTTCAATCACATCCGGCAATGTGGAGCCGCTGTTCGGATCATAAGCATAGGTGGCTATCCAGTTTTCCTCCCCTTCGGTAAATCCATAACGTCTGTATGCAGTTTCATTTAGGATTACGGCGCTGCTGTCGGAGGCACGGTCCTCTTCGAAATTTCTGCCGTAAATCAGGTTCAGTTTGAGTGCTGAAATATAATCCTCATCCACTACCCATCGCTGCATGCTAACCAGGTTGTCCTCCGTGGGCTGCAGCCCTTCCCGCCAGAATGTATTGTCCGACCGATTATAGCCTGAAACAGGAATAAACCCGCTGTAGGAGGCCGATTCCACCGTGGACATTTGTTCGACTTCCTTTTTGAATGACTCCCGCTGATCACCCAGCATGTAGGTATCCTGTACAAGGATCACCTGGTCTTTTTCGAATCCTATCTTTTTGTTCTGAATAAAATTGAGCTGCCGGTTAATCGCAATCGTTCCGGTTATCAGGATAATACTGATAAAGAACTGAAAGACCACCAGGGCATTCCGAACTCCGCCGTGACCTGAAATACCCAGCCTTCCTTTCAGGATATTCACCGGGCGGAAGGAGCTCAGGAAGAGCGCCGGGTAAAGTCCGGCCAGGATACCTATGATCATAGCGGCGAGCAACATTATTCCGGCAAATGCGGGTCCCCAGGGAATCTCAAGGCTTTTACCGGCCAGATCATTGAACAATGGCAGGGTGAGGGTAACAATAACAATACCCAGCATGAAGGCCACTACGCTCATCAGGATGGATTCCATCAGGAATTGGCGGATCAGGTGTGCGCGAAGCGATCCGAGTACTTTCCGAACTCCTACTTCCTTGGCCCTGGTGGTGGAGCGTGCCGTAGAGAGATTCATGAAATTGATACAGGCAAGTACAATAATGAAAAGGGCAATCACCATGAACAGGTTAACATATTCTTCATTTCCCATGACGCTCAGGTCAAAGGTGAATGCAGAAGTGAGATAAATCTCATCCATTGGTTGCCAGTTGGTAGTAATGAAATTTCCCTGCTGCAGAAAGTCATCGTAGGATGTTCCGGTAAATTGCTCAATCTGAGGCTTCATATACCCCACTTTCATGTCTTGTACCTTCTGTTTTACCTCTTCCAGGTTGGCATCGGGGCGGAGCTTGACGTAGGTATAAAAATTATTACTGACCCACATGACATTATCTGCTTCACCGAGACCTTCCATGGACATGATGAAATCCAGCTGTATGTGAGAATGGGATGGCATATCTTCAAATACCGCTTTCACCAGGTATTCTTCATCCCCGTCAAGGATAAGGCGTTTTCCGATGGGGGACTCGTTGTTAAAGTACCGTTGCGCGACTGTTTCACTGATGGCAATATCACTGGCGCTTTCAAGTGCTGTTTTCTTATCGCCCTCGACCAATGGAAAAGTGAAGAATTCAAAGAAATTGGGGTCAGCATAGATCAGTCCGCTTTCCTTGAACGACTCATCCTTATCGGCATTACGGACAATATAAGTACCCTGTCCGCGCATGCGCACGGCATCTTCCACTTCCGGAATATCAATGATCATGGTGGGGCCCATAGGCGCGGGGCTGACCGGGAAATTAAATTCATTTTCTCCGAACTGTCCCTGCTGGGTGAGGCGGTACATCCGATCGCCATCTTCATGAAACGAATCATAGCTCTTTTCATTGATGACGTACAGGATGATCATAATACTGCAGGCCACCCCAATACTTAATCCGGCTATGTTAATAAATGAATAGAACCGGTGCTTGGCCAGGTTCCGCATCGCGATTTTGAAATAATTTTTGACCATGATTTTTGTGTTGTTGTATCTTGTTTTGACTTTTTCGATTTGCAGATGCTGCAACATGTGGGTGTTCCCGAAATCAGCGATTGCTTCGTCATACGCTTCGATAAACCGCATGCCGCGCAGCATCTTCTGATCCACCATCTCGCAAATATGGTCGACCAGTTCTTCGCCCAGGTCATCATCCACAATGCCCCGGTAAGCTATGTCGCGTTCGATATAGGCAATATGATCGCTGTCAAGCTTCAAATCATTCCTGGATTCAGGTTCAGGATGGTAAACATGGTTTTGACGAAATTCTCAAATTCACCGATCCTCTCTGTGACGGATGATTTACCCGTTTCTGTAAGGCGATAATACTTTCTTACCCGCTTGCCAATGTGTTCCTTTTCAGTAATTAACAGGTTTTCCGCTTCCAGCCTGTGCAGTGTGGGATACAGGGCTCCTTCCGTAACGACCAGTTTGCCATCGGATAAATCACGGACCTTTTGGGTGATTTCATATCCGTACATCCGGCCGTTGTCTGCCAGAAGTTTTAAAATAATGGTCTGGAGTGTACCCTTGACCAGCTCAGGACTATGCATAATTCTTTAATACATTGGAAACTTAGGTAAAAATACGAAGCAGTTTCCAAAAAGTTGCGGATGATGCGCGGGAATTTCCCCCAATCGGGGTGAGCGGCGGATATTTATCCTGAAATCAGCGGATTACGTGCTGATCAGCCGATCTTACCATCCCCGTCGTAATCCTTTCCGCTGACTTCTTCCAGCACTTTGAGGGTTTTGACCAGTAAATCCTGAGTTCTTTGCAATTCCCTTTCCAGGTAGGCTACCCTTCCTTCAAGGGTGGTGACTTTGGTTTCGTGGCGGCCCAGCTGGCCCTGCTGAATTAGGTTCCAGAATAATCCCATGGTAGTCTCAATTAGAAGTAATCAGGAATATAATTCAAATTGCTTTTTGAAGTAATCGAATTAGGTTAAGCGGTTAAAAGACCGAATGAAAAATTCAGGCCATTTAAGACAACCTTTCTCCAATCCTTTCGTTTTTTATACAAAAGTTAATTTAATAATTGTCTGTATTATGTCCGTTCAACTGGGAAACCTGGAGGAGATCGTTCTGTTGTTGGTGCTGGTCATGCAGGAGGAAGAAGCCTATGGGGTCTCTGTTGCCGAGCAGTACGAGAAGTCTACCGGTAAATCCATATCCATTCCGGCAATCCATACCGTTTTAAAACGGCTCGAGGCGAAGAAACTGGTCAATTCCAGCCTTGGCGCCGCTACCAGCGTCCGCGGCGGAAAGAAGAAGCGTTTGTATTCTATCACCCCTGGCGGGTACGAAGTCCTGAAACAGATCCAGGAGCAGCGTGAGAATCTCTGGTCACAGGCACCAAACCTTAATTTACAATAAGATGCATTCAGCCGGTCCGCCGAAATGGGCGATATCCTTCCTGACATTATTCTGTCATGAGGATTACCTGGACGAGATCCTCGGGGATCTCCAGGAGGCCTATTTTCACCGGCGAAGGCAAATGCCAGCCTGGAAAGCCAGGCTGTTATTCATTACAGAGGTCATCAAATCCATTAAGCTCTACGTCATTACCGGCGAGCGCAACAGCTATCCATCCAACAACCAAACCATTATGATTCGGAATTATTTCACCATCGCTCTCAGAAATCTCAGAAAGAAAAAGCTCTACAGCGGCGTCAATATCCTTGGACTGACGGTCGGCATGGCGTGTTCGCTCCTGATCCTTTTGTTTGTCCTGAATGAATTCAGCTATGATACATTCCACGACGGTCACGAGCAGATTTATCGCGTAACGGAGAAGGTGGTGGACAAGGAAGGGAATATCGTGGAGAATTCAGCTGCGGTGTCCTGGTCAGTCGGACCTACCCTGGCCTCGGAATTCCCAGACGCCAAGGTCACCCGTATGTACCAGGCGTGGCAGAAAGAGCCATTAATGGTGCTACGGGAGGAGGAAAAGCGCTTTTATGAAAAAGGATTGTTCTTCGTAGACACCACCTTCTTCGACCTTTTCAGCTTTAACCTGCTGACGGGAGATCCTGAAACGGCACTGGTCAATCCGCAATCAGTCGTCCTTTCCAGGTCAGCCGCGAAAAGATATTTCGGCGAGGAGGATCCGTACGGAAAAGTGATCTGGCTGGAGAATAAACTGCCTTTAACGGTCACAGGCATTGCTGAGGATGCGCCGGCCAACAGTCATTTCCATTATGATTTCCTGGTTCCCCTGCTGAATATCGGCGACATATTCCAGGCTACCGGGAATAACTGGAACTGGGAGGGCTGGTACTGGAACCCGGTACATACCTATATCCGGCTTCCGGAGAGATATGAGGCGGATCAATTCCGCGGCATGCTTACGGATTTCGGACAGGAGCACCTGCCGGACCAGCTGCGGGACATGATCCTGTTTAATATCCAGCCGCTGGCAGATATTCATTTTTCCACAGACCTCTACCAGGAACTGGAACCACATCGCAGCCGATCTTCTGTTTATATTGCAGGCTGCATCGCCCTCTTTATTCTTCTGATCGCAGGTATCAATTTCATCAACCTGTCTACGGCAATGGCAGTCCAGCGTTCCAAGGAAGTGGCTCTCCGGAAGGTCATGGGGTCTTCACGCAAAAACCTGGTCATGCAGTTTTTCGGAGAATCCATTCTCCTGTGTATGATCAGCCTTATCCTTGCCTCCGGTCTGGTCGCCTTATCCCTGGGATGGTTTGAAGGGCTTATCGGCAATGAACTGAACGTAGATGCCTTGATCACCCCACAGTTTATATTAATTGCCATTGGCATGACCATTCTTTTTGGCTTATTCGCAGGGTTTTACCCGGCCATTCTGCTATCTGGTTTCCAGCCTGCCTCCATACTTAAATCGGGAAGGGCATCTTCTGCCTCCGGAGGAAGTTTTTTCCGGAGATCCCTGGTTGTTTTCCAGTTCGCCATTTCGATAATACTGCTGATTTCAGCCTTTGTGGTATTTCATCAGCATGAATATTTGTCGTCCAGATCACTGGGCATGCAAACCGAAGAGATTGTCATGATCCCCATTCGCGGCACCTCAATCAAGGATAATCCGGAGGCATTCAAGGAGCAACTGGCCACCGGTCCCGGAATCCTTTCAGCATCTGCGGTTTCGGATATCATCGGTGAAGACGTCCCGGTGAGACCCTTTGGCCTGGAAGGATATGATGAAGCGCAGAATATCCCTGGCATATTCACCGATCATGACTTTGTCCGGACATTCGACCTGTCTGTACTGGAAGGCAGGGATTTTAATAAGGAGAATGAAGCCGACCGTCAGAGTTTCCTGGTCAATGAAAGTATGCTGGAAATTCTCCAGGGAAATGACTGGGAGGGACGCCAGGTGGGATGGAACAGGGGACCAAAACCCATTATCGGCCTTGTGCAGGATTTTAACTTCATGAGTCTCCGGAATGAGATCCGGCCATTGTTTATTGGATTTGCCGACGGGTTCCTGGCCTATGTGGCGGTCAGGATCAGCAGCAGCGACCTCACGTCTGCCATGGAGTCGATGGAGAATACCTGGCGGCAATTCGAGCCGGATAAGCCTTTTGTACCCTTTTTCCTTGATTCCCGGTTAGATCAGCTATATCAGTCGGAAGAAAAAGCCGGGACCATGATTGCTTATTTCTCCATGCTGGCGATTTTTATTGCGTTTCTCGGATTGGTCGGACTGGTGACCTACACGACGAATACCCGGATCCGGGAGATTGGGATCCGGAAAGTGATGGGTGCTTCGGCCCCCAGTATTGTCGGGTTACTTAGCCGTAATTTCCTGCTGTTGGTGGTAATCGCCAATGTCATTGCCTGGCCTGTGGCATGGAAACTTATGAACGGATGGCTGGAAGATTTTACCTATAAGGTGGAGATGCCATGGTGGTTGTTCGTTCTGGCCGGGGTCATTTCCATGGCCGTGGCACTTCTGACCACCGGCATCCAGTCGTATATTGCTGCCCAGACAAATCCGGTTGATACGATTCGTGAAGAATGATCAGGGCGTACCGGTCAGGCGTATGTTAATCTTAACCATATCGGAAAGGATGATGCTGTCATCTCCAAGACCGAAATCCTGCCGGTTTATCTCGAAGCTTGTATCAAAAATGAACTGATCATTTTCTTCAGTGACCGTAAACGGCAGGCTGATCTCCCTGGTAATATCTTTAATGGTAAGGGTAAACAACCCTTCGTACTGGTTGCCTTGCAGCTTGCGGAGCGAATTGGATTGCATTTTTATCTGCGGGTAATTCTCCACATCAAAATAGTCCTCATTTTTCAGGTGTTTATCCCTCATTCCAATGCCTGTTTTGATTGTGGCAGGATCAAGCGTTCCTGATATGGATCCTTTTTGAGGTTTTTTGGGGTTGAATAATATGTTTGCCGTAAGCCCCTCCATGGATCCGTCTACATTTATCCCGGCATTTTTAATCACAAACGAAACTTCTGAAGATACCAGGTTTACCTGGTCCTTTTCCTGGGCGCTGACCGCGAAAGTAAAGAGGATGAGAATTAGTGTAAATACTGATTTGGGCATATTAGAGTGATTTTATATAAGCGACTAATGCGGACTTGTCTTCCTTGTTCAATTCCAGTCCGAACGGATGGCCTTTGACTGCCATCGTTTCAAGGTCATGTGGTTTGAACCCGGTGGGCACATAACTTTCTTCAAGTCTTGCCGGGTCAAGAACATCTTCAACGGAAGCCAGGTTGCCATTATGAAAGAAGGCCTCGCGCATCCAGGCACCGCGAAGACTCGGTACCTTATAATATCCGGTCCCGCGTCTTGTTTTCATAGCCAGAAAAGGATCGGTTTCAACGGATATGTTAAAGATGTCCAGCTCCTGTTTATCTTCTTCCGGAATCTCGAAATCGCTGGTGGCAGGCAGTAATTTGTTGTTCGTAAACAAAGGAGGTGGATGACAGGTTACACATCCCTGCTCAGCAAATATCACCTCGCCACGCTCAAGGAGCTCAGCGGAAAATTTATTTGGATTTTCAGGTGGCTCCAGGGAATACACATATTTCGCCAGAGCATATAGCTGCTCATCACTGTAGCGACGGTTGGCATACCCGAACGGGTGGCTCCATTCTTCTTCCGGGGTAATCTGCTCATGACTTTCAAACCCACTCATGGGAATATAGTCATCATATTTATTAAACATGTCGAGTCCCTGGTTAAAAGCAGCATACCGCATCAGGTCCCCGATATTCTCATGCTTCATCAATCCGGTACGGTCCATGTATTTTATATCCTTTATTCCAAATAAACTTGGAATAGCGATCGGACTGATCACACCTCCGCCCTGCCTGACCATCACGCCCGGTGGAATGGCTTTTAATGCCAGCTTCTGATCTTTGCTCGTCCATTTTTTAAACCGCTCGTCATAATCAACCCATGGGGCGAATACAACCGAACCATCAGGGTCGGGAGGAATCGGAATGCTAAACCTTTCCACGATAAACCCGAATTGCCGGTCAAAAATGAAATCTCCCTGGCCGCCTTCTATCAACTCTCCATCTTCCGTGACCTTCGTGTGACAGCTGGCACAGGACAGGATTCCGCGCATGAGGCCCTCTGGTGTCTGAACATAGCGTCCATACGGATATTCACCGTCGGGAAGCATTTCCAATCCGGTCAGGTTAATAAAGGCTGAGTCCAGGAACAGGGGTGTGTTGGCAGGAGTTAGCGATGCCGGCATGTTAAATACGAGTTTCCCTGCCTTGATCCAGTCTTCTTCCGTTACCAGCTTGCTGAAATCAACAGCTATTTCCGGGGCCAGGGAGGCCAGTGAGTCCTGGTAATTCTCCGGTTCATATTCCTTTACGTATAACGGGTAATTCTTGTAAAGGACAAACTCTTTAAGATTGTAATATATATCCTCAGGGACATATTTTACTTTAACATTCCTGTTCGGCGGATGAAGGTGAAATCTTTTTATCTCCTCCATGTCCCAGGTTTTGGGAATGTCAATTTTTTTTGAAGAAGTAATTGCCAGCAGAATTAAGAGGGCTGCACCCGGGAGAAGGATAGCCAGTGCGTATTTGATCTTTTTCAAATTTTACAATGATTTTAAGTAAGCAATCAGGGCATCTTTATCATCCGGCGATAACTCCATACCAAAAGGATGCCCGGGCACACCCTGGAAAACCTTGTTAACCGGTACGTGTCCAGTAGGAATATAATCCGGTTCCAGCCGTGCCGGATCCAGCACCTCTTCAATACTTGTCAGGCTTCCGTCATGGAAAAATGCCTCCCGCATCCAAAGCCCGCGCAGAGAGGGCACTTTGTAATAGCCGGTGCCGCGCCGGGTCTTTGTGCTCAGGTACGGATCTGTTTCCACGGACACATTGAAAATGTCCAGGGTTTCCTTGTCCTCATCGGGAATCTCAAAATCAGCAGTCGCAGGCAACAGCATATTATTGGTGAACGCGGGTGGCGTATGACAGGTAACACAACCTTGTTCTGCGAAGATCACCTCCCCTCGGGCCAGGACCTCTGCCGGGGACTTTTCCGGGTTTTCCGGGGCTTCCAGTGAGTACAGATACATCGCCAGTGCGTAGAGTTGTTCGTCGGAATACCTTCCTGCATCGTACCCGAAAGGGTGATCCCATTGCTCCGTTGTAATCTGAGAATGACTGGAGATTCCGTTCATAGGTATATATGCTCCATACTGGGTAAACATATCCATGCCCTGGTTAAATGCCGCGTAGCGCATCAGATCGCCAATATTCTCATTTTTCATCAACCCGGTGCGGTCGAAATACTTGATGTCCCTGATGCCGAAGAGGCTCGGGACGGCAACCGGGCTCTCAGTGCCTGTTCCCTGGCGGGTCATTACCCCGGGAGGTGTACTCATAAGTGTCTGCACAAAGTCCTCCTTGGCCCATGCCTCCTTTACTGACGGATCGGACCAGGGCGCATACACTAGCGGAGTGGACATAGAAGCAGTGACCGGGAAATCAAATTTTTTAATAATGAAGGCAAATTCCCGGTCAAACGGATAATCTCCCTGTCCGCCCACGACCACCTGGCCATTGTCCAGGATCTTGGTATGACAGTTGGCGCACGAGGTGGATCCGAGCTTTAATCCCTCCGGTGTCTGAATATAACTCAGGTAGGGAAGTATACCATCCTTCGTAGTTTCATAACCAACGCTGTCTACCCAGGCGGATTCAAAGGTTAACGCGTTGTAAGGTGAACGGTTGGGTGGCATTTCAAAAACGAGTCGCCCGGCTTCTATCCAGTCCTCGTCGGTTGTAAGCTTGCTGAAATCAACAGCGATTTCCGGAGGCAGGCTTTTCAGGGAATCCAGGTAGCCCTCCGGCATTTTATCATAGATATAAACCGGGTAGGTTTTGTATAATTTGTATTCCGGAAGGGCATAGTAAATTTCTTCCGGTACATAGGTTACAGCTACTTTGCGGTCATAAGGAGGCACATGAAAACGCTTGATTTCTTTCATGTCCCAGGTTTTAGGTATGTCAGGTAAGTAATTTGCCGCGGCAATGAACAGAACTGAAAGAAGCAGAACAGACGCAGCAAGCTTATGTACAGGCATTTACATTGGGAATAGGTGATTTGTTACAATATACCCTTTAAACTTTCCCAAGTCAATACCTACAAACCGTGATACAATTCATTGAATTACTTATGCTTATATAAGTTTAGACATCTAAATCAGTATCGCGCCTTGTTCTTTTTCCTATAACTCCAGGTCATTTGACATTGCGCCTACGGCTAAGGACATGATTTTCCAGGCACTTCATGCGTATTAAAAAAGAGGATGTTGTTATAAAAAATACATTTAGGATTTAAATATTTAAACAAATTCTGTTTCCTTTCATTTTTTAAAGCTACATTTAGGACTTTAATAGTATTCTATGGAAAAGAATTTTAGTATGGGTGAATTCGAGGAGGTGGTCATGCTGACGGTGGCCATTCTCTACGAAGAAGCCTATGGAGTCCGGATCAAGGAAGAAATCGAAGCACGCACCGATCGTAATGTAAGTGTTGGCGCCATGCGCACCGCACTCAAGCGATTGGAGAAAAAGGGATTTCTTTCATCACAATTCGGTGAGGCCACGGCGGTCCGTGGCGGCAAGCGCAAGCGGTATTTCCGGGTCACTCCCTACGGCAAGAAAGCCCTGGATCATGTAATGGACACCCGTAAATCATTATGGGATGCCATACCTTCCGTTTCATTCGATTTCACCTGTAATGGGACAGCAGGTCAGAAATAATCCGCCGCCATGGGCCATGAGATTTCTCTCCTGGTTTTGTGATCCGGAATTGCTTGAGGATGTCCAGGGTGATCTCCTTGAGCTTTATCAGGAGAAACTGGAAACCGGGGTCAGGTTTCCTCGCTGGTGGTTTATATCACAAATACTATTACTTTTTCGCCCGGGTATAATCCGGTCAATTATTCCAGTATCAAAAACTCAAACAACAATGATAGGTCATTATTTAACAACAGCATGGCGTCATGCCTTGCGGTACAAGGCGCATACAATGCTCAATCTGTTCGGACTGATTATCGGCATTACTTCCGCTATTTTACTTTTATTGTGGGTTCAGGCCGAATTGTCGGTGGACAAATTCCATGACAAATCTGACAGGCTGGTCATGGTATGGCGCAATATGCACCTGGGATCAGGTGTGATAAATACGGTTCCATCCACTCCGCAACCTATGGCTACACTGCTTACGGAGGAATATCCGGAGGTGGATGAAGTCGCAATTATGTCGTGGGAAATGGAGTTCCCGCTTCGTTATGAAGAGCACGATTCATACTATGCGGGGTACTACGTATCACCGGAATTTTTCTCCATCTTTTCATATCCCATGCTATTCGGTGATGTCAGTTCGGTTTTTGATGACCCCTCCTCGGTGGTAATTACAGAATCAACCGCTGCCGCTATATTCGGGCCGGAAAATGTCTCCGCGGCTATCGGTCAGACGTTAACACTTAATGTTCGCCAGGAATATAAAGTGACAGGTGTTATTGGAGATACAGGTACGGATTCTTCTTTCCAGTTCGACATTCTCATCCCTGCCGCCGCGTATATCGCCGAAAATGACTGGGTGGAAAGCTGGTATAACGGTGGATTCAGGATTTACATGACGCTACACGATCCATCAGATCTCGCAGAGCTTCAAACGAAAGTAGAAGATCAGATAAATGTCCATACCGACAATGCAGCCGATGAACGTATTTATCTTCAGCCCTTCACGGATACGTATCTATACGGCACGTTTGAGAATGGATTGCCGGTGAGCGGGAGAATGCAATATGTCAGGATATTGGGCGTCACCGCGATTTTCCTGCTTCTTATCGCCGGTATCAATTATACGAATCTGACCACTGCCCGGAGCAGCCGCCGGGCCAGGGAGGTGGGGCTCAGGAAAATGTTCGGAGCCCGCACGGGGTCTATTGGCGTTCAGTTTTACCTGGAGTCCTTCCTGATCATTCTCATTTCTGTTCTGATTGCCATGGGTCTTGTAGTGCTGCTGCTTCCGTATTTTAGTCAGCTGGCTGGAAAAACGCTGTTTATTCATTGGGGTGATCCATTGACCTGGGGTGCCCTCGGGTCACTCGTGGTAATCCTAACCCTGATTGCCGGTTTTTACCCGGCACTGGTCATGCCCACCTTTAAGATCATCTCCTCGCTGAAGAATGTAATAATGCCGGGCGCCGGGAAATCCGGCTTCAGAAGGGCATTGGTGGTATTTCAGTTTGCTTTGTCCATGTTGCTGATCAGTGGCATGCTTGTCGTATCGAACCAGCTTGATTTTATTCTGACTAAAAACCTGGGAGTGGAAAAGGAAAACCGTATAGCCATTTCACTGGAGAATTATTCTCCTGAACAAAAAGAGGTATTCCGGAATATGGCCATGTCCGATCCTGAAATATCCTCCGTTACATTGACAAGTTCGAATCCGTTATCAACGGGATGGTCAACCGGAGGAGCAGAATGGGACGGCAAGGATCCGGATTTTGTGGCAGAAATAAATGTTATGGCTGTCGATGAGCATTTTATCCACACGCTGGGTGTGGAGCTGGTCCAGGGAGAAGGTTTTTCAGGGAATGCCCTGGTAGATTCAGCCTCCTTTATTATCAATGAAGTGGCGGCTGACCTGATGGGTTATGATAACGCTGTGGGGAGAAATCTGAGTATGTGGGGTACGGATGGGAAAATTGTCGGTGTTGTGCGTGATTTTCATATGTCTAACTTGTATTCACCGATCGAACCGCTCATAATCCGCTATGATCTGGAAAATACGTTCATGGCTATTGCACATGTTCCTGATTCTGGTGAGGGACTGGCGCAATTAAGGGAACTTAACCGCAAAGTAGCCCCGGATATACCCTTTAATTATAGATTCCTTGACCAGGATTTTGCTTCCGATTATCAGAACGAACAAAGTGTGGGCAAACTGATGAAAATCTTTGCCGGCTTATCCATATTGATCGCCTGTCTGGGTCTGTTTGGTTTGATTTCCTATACAAATGAGCAGCGGCGTCAGGAAATCGGGATTCGTAAAGTAATGGGCGCAAGTGCATCCGGACTGGTTTTCCTGTTGTCCAGGGAATACCTCATTTTGCTGGCAATAGCGATAATACTGGCAAGTCCGCTGGCCTGGTTTCTGGCCGAAGGATGGCTTGATAATTTTGCGTTTCACGTCGGGTTGGGGCTAAACGTATTCGTTGTTGCGAGCCTGCTTCTGTTATTGGTGGGTGCCCTGACAACCGGTATCAAATCAATGGTCACGGCACAAATGAATCCGGTTGAATCAATCCGTAACGAATAGGTTACGGTTGTATAACTGTGTATTCCACCTTCTCAATTTGTGCAGATGATAAATCCGGCGTTCGATAACGTTTTCTGATCAGTACCAGGTCCGTCATGATCCGGAAAAGATGCGAAGCTTTCACTTTGGAATCCCCCTTGTCAACCCATTTGACTACGGGGATTTCCATCATTTTACAAAGTGCTTTTTCCTTTCCGTATAAATGCAGTACGCGGAAGAAAATTTCCACATCAAAAAGCCAGCGTGAAATGAACGGGGCTGCAAAGAGTTTACCCGCTGCCTTACGGGTAAAAAGTTTGCATCCACACTGGGTGTCGTATACTTTCAGATCGAGTGTTAGCGAAATGATGGTGGCCATCACCCTTCCAATCAGAAAACGGGAGCGTTTTCGGTTGATTTCCGAACCGATCTTCAGTATCCTGGATCCGAAGCAGAAACAAATTCCATTCTGTAAATAACTTGCCAGGCTGGTATATTCATCGAGTGAAACGGCCAGGTCAGCATCGAGATATCCGGTAATGGGACAATCCGTATTCTTCAGGCAGTGAAGGATTCCCGTACGCACAGCTGTGGCTTTACCTTTATTTTTCTCCAGTGAGATCACAGCTACTTTTTCCGGAGAGACACTCCTGATATCCTGAAGAATTTCCAGTGTTTGATCCGTTGAACCGTCATTTACAAAACAGATGGTCACATTAGGGTGCGAGCGCAGGAATTTACTGTATTCCTCAACATTCAGCTTTTTGCTTTCATTGTAGCATGGAATTACAATGCATAAGCCGGCAGGATCATGGCGCGGCCTGCCCGATATACGGAGTTTCAGGGAATGGTCAATATGTTTTACCGTATCCGGCATTTACTCAATATTGAATGGCCGGAGAAGTGTTACTGACTGGAGGCTGTCGGCCTGTTCAACCCGGGCAATCTGCTCGGAAAGGTTGATCCGGTGGGGGTCATCCTCCGTCATATTCTCCAATGATCGCTGATAAGCGTTAATTGATTTATCACGATCTCCCAACATAATATACGCATTTCCGAGCAACAAATAGGGAAATGAGGCGTAATCCATGTATTCCGTGGATTGCTCAAGTCGTTTTGCCACCAGCTCCCAGTCTATCTCTTTTTCCTTCATCAGGTATTCAAGCACCTCCATATTCATCGAGAATGCCCATACTCTCCCATTTATAAGCTGGCCTTTCCGGATATGCAGTTTACCAATGCGTGTGACCGGTTCGAGCTGATCAAGTATGGAAGGATCCCAGGTCGGGGTAGGGTTGAAATTGCAGTCTTCGATCACAAAATATCCCGTAATAGGATCCAGCGGTTCACTTTTATCAATAGCCACCACGGTTTCAGTAAAATTTAACCCGGAGGCATCCTTTTCTTCTTCCATAAGCCAAGTCCAGACGTGGATTCCGTCCTTTTCATCATCGGTACGCCCGGCAAAGAAATTCTCAAGTTCGTAGAACCGCTGTCCGAGATAGCCCCCTTCGTCACAAAAGCATTTATGACTGTTTTCGGAACCCCCGGCAATTTCATTGTAATATTCCCAGACACGAGGTTCGGGAAAAGTCATTACCGCCGCAATGGCCAGGAGTACAGCGGGCAGGGCGACTGACAAGACCGGCTTCTGCCGTACTTTGAAAAGTGTAATTCCGCCCGCAAGTATTCCAAGACAGGCCACGACGGGCAATGCGTGGCGGATCCCGCCGTAGGAGGTCCTTCCGGTGGCCAGGGCACCCAGATGACCAGCGATTACCAGCAGGATAGCAATGATCGCAAACCATTGTTCACCTGAAAGCTGTTGTTGCCCTTGACGGTACTGGCGAATGAATGCGGCGACAATCAGTCCGAGTGCAATTACAACCATAAGCATAAGGGCAAGCGGGATCTTGACTAAAATGGTCCCCGGAAAATAAAGGTAGGGAGCACGACCCTCAATAAGTTCACCAAAGAACAAATGTTCGTCGTCCCCGCGCCCTTCTATTCCGGCGCGAATGGTGTCGGCCAGCCCCCATAGGTAGGCATTTGGGAAAAGTCCGGATGAATCCATGATTTGCAGCAGGGTCTTCCACTTAGGAAGGTTCAGATCTGCTATCTTATTCTCCAGGCTCCGGTTAAACATATCTTCTCCTTCCGAACTGTATCGCTGGAATCCATAGGAAGCCCACAGGGTCAGAAGCGCGAAAATCATGGCTGCTCCCCATCTAATGGCCCGTTTACCGGTTTCGCTGGTCTGTTTCTTCACCAGGGGAAACAGCATCATGACCAGGCTTCCCAGGATCAATACACCGACACCGGGCAAGGCAGAGTGTTTGACCGCAAGGGCCATTCCGAGCGAAATGCCAAAAGCCAGTCCCCACTTCCATTTCCAGGTATAACAAAACATTCCGCCGGTAAGCGCTGAGAGGATCAGGGTCATTGATAATGGCAGGTCGGTCAGAACAACCGGCTGGTGCGCGCTGATTGACGGATCAATTGCGAGCCACAGCAGGCTCACCACGGCCCAGCCAAATCCCAGAATACGCCAGACAAGCAATCCGATGGCCAGCCCGAGAATGAAGTGAAAGCTGAACATGGCGAGTCTGGAACGTTGTTGCGATACCTGTGCTTCATTCTCAAAATACATGATTTCCTGCAGCCAGCGTCGCTCATCCCGCTTATCATTAAGTACCTCCATGGGACGCAGGTCCAGGTGCTGGTTGAACAGGCCTACCCAGTTTTTAGAAAGCGGGGGATGCTCAGGATTTAATCTGTAATCGCCTTCGGACACATAATAGGCTCCTGAAATGATGTGGAATGGCTCATCGTTGGCAAACGAATCTAGTCGCGTCCCCAGCCAGGAACGGAAGACAGCGAAGAGCAGGATGGCAATGAGAATGGCGTACTTTCCCCATTGCCAGGGGGATTGAAACGGTGAATGGGACATAAGTTGACAGGTTGAATGGGCCATACCCGAAGTATGACCCACTCAATGTAACTATTAATTCCCTGAGATTCAATAGCTAACACTAGCCATTTCCACCACTGTGCGGTGTTAATCAGACCTCAACCCAGGCTTGCTTCCGGTTCGATTCAAGCATTTTTTCACAAATGAGTAATTCACGATACCCGTCTGCAAAGGTTGGATAAGAAGGCTTGTCCGGCTGCTTGCCATCAGCTACTGCCTGGTACACCTCTTTGAATAGTTGTTTGGATGTATCCGGGAACCCTTCGTTATGTCCGCCCGGAAAAGACATCAGGGCGCCGGCTTCCGGGTAAGCTGAAGCCGGATCGCGAACCAGTTCTTCGTTGGCCCCGTCCCGGTTTCCGATCCAGAGTTTGTTCGGGGCTTCCGAGTTCCAGGAAAGCGACTTTTTCGACCCGGCAATCTCCAGCTTCATCTGATTCTTACGTCCCGCGGTCACCTGGGATACCGTGATTACGCCAGTATTTCCGTTGGCAAATTTCAGCAGCACATTGGCATGATCTTCCGTATTAATGGGAACATCCTCGTAATCTTCCGGCTTGAGGGTTTTGCCGGAATAGGTTTCAATTTCCTTAAGCGGCTTTTTCCTGGTTTTGTGGATCGTATTGAAGTCGGCCATCACCGCCACGGTTTTCAGTCCGGTGATATATTCAAGGCAATCCATCAGGTGCGAACCAATGTCGGCAATTGCACGGGAATCACCTGATTTGTCCGGTTCCAGCCTCCAGTTATAGTCGGTATTATAAAAAAGCCAGTCCTGGAGGTACGATCCGATCACGGCGTAAATATCTCCGATATCGCTTTTTTCCCGCATGGTTTTCATCTGCCTGATCAGCGGATAGTAACGAAGATTGAAATGAACGGCATTGATAAGACCGGTTTCAGCAGCCAGGTCAACCAGTTCCTTTGCCTCCTCAAGCGTTGTGGCCAGCGGCTTTTCACAAACCACGTGTTTCCCGGCCTTCAAAGCAGCTTTGGCCTGCGAATAATGAAGAAAATTTGGAGTACAGATGTGAATAACCTGAATGTCATCAATGTTCAGGAGTTCCTCGAAGGTTACGGCAATTTCAATACCCAGTAAGTCCGCCTTTTCCCGGGCAATGGGCTGGGTCACTTCGCAAAGTGCTTTCACGTAAACATTGGGCAATCGCCGGAGCGCTTCGATATGAGCGGGGCCGATAAATCCAGTACCAACGACCCCTACGTTGATCTTATCCATAGTATTCTGTTAGTTGATTTTTAGTAGAGTTTTAAGATGCAGTCGTTAAAAATACATTAAAAAATGCGTTTGCCATACTTTTTATTGATTCTCAGGCCACTCCAAACTGACTGCAAATTTCGCCCGGACAAAAATTCGGATGCAGCAGCAGGAATAATCGGGAGAATTACCCTCGGGATATGTATATTGAACCATGCGGATTACTGAACTGAGCCTTCTGATACTTATTTTACTGAGTTGTCTTTTCACTCCGGCGGGTGCCCAGACTATGGTGCTTACGGCTGAGCATCTTTTTGACGGCACCGAAATGCATGCGGACTGGGGAGTGAAAGTGGAGCAAAACCGGATCATCGCCACCGGGCCAATGGACGAATTACTTCCGGCGGATACATTGATCCATTTTAGCAATGCTACAATAATGCCCGGGATGATAGAGGGCCATTCTCACATTCTGCTGTACCCCTATGATGAAACGAACTGGAATGACCAGGTGCTGAAGGAGGCCGCTGAACTGCGTGCGATTCGTGGCGGCGAAATGGCCGGACGGCAGCTCAGGGCCGGATTTACAACCGTTCGTGACCTGGGTTCGGAAGGAGCGGGATATGCCGATGTGGCGGTAAAGAAAAGTATTGAAACGGGAATCATTACAGGTCCGCGCCTGCTGGTGGCCGGTCCTGCTATGGTGGTTACCGGAAGCTACGGACCGAAAGGTTTCCGGCCTGATATGGAGGTGCCGCTGGGTGCCCAGGAGGCTGATGGAAATGACGTTATCCGGGTGACACGCGAACAGCTTGGTCATGGCGCAGACTTTATTAAGGTATATGCCGATTACCGCTGGGGACCGGAAGGCAAGGCCAGGCCAACTTTTTCCCTGGAAGAGCTGAAGTTAATTGTGGAAACGGCAGAAAGCAGCGGAGCACAAGTGGTGGCCCACGCAGCGACAGAAGAAGGAATGAGAAGGGCGATACTGGCCGGTGTAAAGACAATCGAACATGGCGACCAGGCTACCACTGAGGTTTTTCAATTGATGAAAGAACATGGTGTGGCGCTTTGTCCGACCCTGGCTGCTACCTGGTCCATTACACAATACCGCGGGTGGGACGGGCATGCTCCTGAACCGAAGGCAATAGTTGATAAAAGGGAGTTTTTTCAGCGTGCGCTGGCTTCGGGGGTCGTGATTGTGGCGGGTGGTGATGTCGGAGTCTTTGACCATGGGGAGAATGTGCTGGAACTTGAGCTTATGGCAGACTGGGGAATGGAAAACATGGCGGTGTTGAGATCTGTGACCAGTGTCAATGCGTCGGTTTTTGGCCTGGAAGACCGGGGAAGGCTGGAGGTTGGTTTGCTGGCAGATATCATCGTGGTGAACGGTAATCCTCAGGAAGATATCAGCATGCTCAGGGATGTGAGACTGGTAATGAAGGATGGTCGTATCATAAAATAATCTACTCCTCTTCCCTGAAGCTATACAGGTACGGGGCCTTATGCGCTTTCCCTGAGAATAATTTTTCGTGACGATCCAGCATGTCCAGACTCAGCATCTTACGCTGAAAGGAAGTTCGCCGGAGTGGATTCCCTAAAATGGCTTCGTGCACTTTTTGAAGTTCTTTCATGGTAAAACGTTCAGGTAACAGGTTCTTACCAACTGGACGGCTGTATAGATTACTGATCAGGTGCTCATGTGCTTTCTTCACAATTTTTTTGTGGTCGAGAATAAGGTCAGGGAGTTCGTTCACATTATACCATTCGATTGAATCGGACAGCTCATCCGGGGTCGGACTGACGTTATTGTAATTAATAAGTGCAAAATGAGCCACTGATATAAACCGGTCGAGCATCCAGTGCTGTGGGGGCAATTCAAAGTCGTTGGCTTTCACAATTGCTTCCATTACTTCAGGTTTGTACCGCTGAACTGAGCCAAAAGTATAGAACTGTTCAAGGTAAATGGAATCAATCCCGGTGCGCTCAGTCAGGCCACGCTGTACCGCATTCTCCAGATTCTCATCCCGCCGGACAAAACCACCCGGCAAGGCAAAAAAACCGGTATTGTGGTATTCAAGAATCAGAATCTTCAGATCATGGCCGTCAAATCCGAATATGACCAGGTCATAGGCAATATGCGAGAGGAATTCGGAGGATGATGGGAGCCGTTTAGACATATTCCGGACAGGTTCAGTGTCAATTTCAGCGGAAAGATAGACTTTTTCTGAAATAATAATTACTATTGTTACAAATTGAGACAATAAACATATGCCCAAGCTTCTGATATTCTTGTCTGTCTTGTTTGGTATGGCCGCCTGTGCCGTTCATTCTGAGGAAGAACCGGATAAGATTGGCGTACACCGGCAGGTATCCGGAGGTGAAATTGTAGGAGAATATGCGGATGAGTCGGATTTGTTCATTTTCCGTGGGATACCGTTTGCAGCACCTCCGGTAGGTGACCTGCGCTGGAAGGAACCTCAGCCGGTGGTTCCCTGGGAGGGGGCCAGGGAGTGCAAGGCCTTTGGTCCGAGTCCGATGCAACCGGCACCCAGGCCATTCATGTTCTGGTCTTCCGAATTTCTGATACCTGAAGAACCGATAAGTGAGGATTGCCTGTACCTGAATGTGTGGACACCGGCCAAAGAGGAATCCGAAAAGCTTCCTGTGCTGGTATACATTTACGGGGGAGGATTCCAGAGTGGTGGCAGTGCCTGTCCTATCTATGACGGGAGTTCCATGGCAGGGAAAAATCTCGTGTTTGTCAGTATTAATTACCGGGTTGGTAAGTTTGGCTTTTTTGCTCATCCTGAATTATCTGATGAATCACCTTCCGGAACATCAGGTAATTACGGAATTCTGGACATGATTGCAGCCCTGCAATGGGTACAGAATAATATTCACTCTTTTGGTGGTAATGCCGGCAATGTCACTATTGCCGGACAGTCGGCCGGTTCCTTTGCTGTTAATTACCTGGCGGCGTCACCCGTCGCCAAAGGTTTATTCCACAGGGCGATCGGGGAAAGCGGGGCAAGTTTTTACAGCAATCCGCGACGTCCGGCTGTAACGCCGGAAGAAGCGGAGAATCTTGGGGTGGAGTTTGCAGCGTCGGCGGGAGCCCCCTCACTGGCGGCGCTTCGGGAGATGCCGGCTGACAGTATTCTGGCGATGCCGGGCGGACTGACCTGGCCATATACCGACGGGTATGTGTTGCCGAACAGCATACATGACATTTACCAGGCGGGTAATCAGAATGACGTACCCCTTTTAATCGGGTGGAATGAGAATGACATACTGATGGGGCCACCAATGGAAGAAAAGGCATTCCGTAAGTCGGTCAGCCTGCGGTTTGGTGATTTAACGGAGACATTCAACCAGGCCTATCCCGCCGATTCACCGGAAGAAATTGATAAAATCCAGTTCGAAATGAACCGGGATGAATCCTTTGGGGTGCAGGTCCGCGCATGGGGAACTTTACAAAGCAAGACCGGGGAAGCTCCGGTGTACATGTATAATTTTAATCGTGAATTGCCGGCTCATACATCTGAAACACAATTCGGTGCCTTTCATTCCGGCGAAATCGTCTATGCATATGATAACCTGGAGACGCTGGATCGTCCCTGGGAAGAGGCTGACCGTGAGATTGCCCGGATCATGTCGGGATACTGGGCAAATTTTGCGTCCAGCGGTGATCCGAACGGCGGCGGACTGCCTGAATGGCGTCCATACAAGCCGGATCAGGAGTTTGTTCAGGTAATTGACACAGAGATACAATCAGTAACGCTGCCAACCAGGCAGAAACTCATGTTCTGGGAACAATTTCTGACCCGGGATCAGGAGGAGTAACTATCAATTTGAAACACTTTAAATCTACAATACAATGAATTCAGATAAATTTTACAGGCATGCTCACCGCATCATGGCGGTGTTCGTGCTGAGTGCCTTTTTTGGGACAGGATTTGCCCAGGGCCCTCCCAGGCAGCAGATCATATCACCGGAAGTTCATCCGGACAGAACGGTTACGTTTCGTGTAATGGCACCGGAGTCAGATACGGTACGATTGGCCGGTAACTGGATGGGTTTTGGTGAAAGCGTATTGCTCAATCCAAGTGATTCGGGGCTATGGTCGGTAACTGTCGGACCCCTTGAACCGGAATTGTACGGGTACAGCTTTGTCATTGACGGGGTGAATATAATGGATCCGGCCAACAAGGAGATCAAGCGCGACGGTACTTTCCGGACAGAAAGCGTGCTGAAGGTACCCGGTGAAGGATCCGATCTGTACATCCCCAAACACGGACCTAAAGGTACGGTCAGCATGGTATGGTATGAATCTCCCACACTTGACCTGACCCGTCGCATGACCGTATATACACCTCCCGGATATCAGGAAAGCGAAGAAAGCTACCCGGTACTTTACCTGCTGCATGGCGGCGGAGGCGATGAGGAAGCCTGGACTGACCTTGGAGTGGCGCCCACCATTATGGATAACCTGATTAATTCCGGAAAGGCCGAACCCATGATTGTCGTAATGACCAATGGCAACCCGGATCAGGCCGCTGCCTACCCCGATTCTCCTGTTATGGACAAGCCTTCAGAAGGAGGACGCGGAATGGCCAATATGAAGTTTGAAGAAAGCCTGGTAAATGATGTGATACCCTACATAGAATCACATTACCGGGTGAAGACGGGTCGTGAAAACCGTGCACTTACCGGTTTGAGCATGGGTGGACTGCAAACGCTGAACACCACTTTTAAGTACCCTGAAAAATTTGATTATATTGGCGTAATGAGCATGGGTTTCCCGGACCTGAGTAATTTTGGGATCACTGTTGGCAACAGTGAGCGCGGAAGGCAAATCGAAAAGCTGAAGGCGTCTGAACCTGAATTATACTGGGTTGCAATCGGCAAGGACGATTTCCTTTATGAAAGTGTGGTCACCATGCGGGATGAACTGGACAAATACGATTTTAACTATACTTACCGGGAAAGCACAGGCGGACATACATGGACAAACTGGCGGATATATCTCTCCGAATTTGCTCCCATGCTTTTCAGGTAAGCAAATAACTAAACTCATATGAAGAAATACATTTTCCCGGGGCACAGATTGATGGTTGTCCTCCTTTTTCTCTTTTCATTTTCCTGCGGGACAGAGACGGAAAAGGCGACGGTTACTGCGGAAGAAGCCACCAAAGAGATTGTCCTTCCCCGAAGTGCCCCGGAAAAACAGGGGATTTCTTCAGAAACAATTCTGACCCTGCTGGATTCCATCGAGGCGAGTGAGATTGAGTTTCACAGTATAATGATCCTGCGTCATGACACGGTGATTGCCGAAGGTTGGTGGGAGCCATACCAGAAGGGTGACATTCATACGTTGTATTCGCTGAGCAAGAGTTTTACTTCCACCGCTGTTGGCTTTGCCGTGCAGGAGGGCTTGCTAACGGTTGAGGACAAGGTGGTATCATTCTTTCCGGAGGATTTACCTGATTCGGTGGATGAACAACTCGCGGATATGGAAATCCGGGATTTGCTCACCATGTCATCCGGACATGAATCAGGCACCATGCCCGGGATGGCAGCACGGGAAGACGGCGACTGGGTGAAGGGGTTTTTATCCCAGCCACTCACGTATGAGCCCGGGGAACACTTTTTCTACAACACCGGCGCCACCTTTATGCTGTCAGCCATTCTCCAGAAAATAACCGGGGAAACCGTATTGGAATACCTCACCCCCCGTTTGTTTGAACCACTTGGCATAGAAGGGATGGATTGGGAAGAAAACCCGCAGGGAATCAATACCGGAGGCTATGGATTGCGGGTCAGGACAGAAGATATCGCAAAGCTGGGATTGCTGTATCTCCACAAGGGTAAATTCAACGGTGAGCAATTGCTGTCAGAAAGCTGGGTGGAGGAAGCTACAGGAGCCAGGATTTCGTCCTATGACGGTGACAGTGACTGGGCACAGGGATATGGATATCAATTCTGGCGATGTAAGCCGGAGAATGCTTACCGGGGAGACGGGGCATTCGGACAGTATTGCATTGTGCTGCCGGACCAGGACATGGTAATAGCAATAACCAGTGAAAGCAAAGACATGCAGAAATCCATGGACCTTCTTTGGGACAACCTGTTGCCTGGGGTGGAGGAAGGCAGCCTGCCGGGGAATCCGGAGGCTTTGGCAGCCCTTCAGGAGAAGGTAGAAAATCTGTCTGTTCATTCGGAATCATTGCGCAATGCATCGGAAGCCCCGTCAAGGACTATAGCACTTGCGGAGAATGACCTTGGGATAAATGTGATCGAGGTAGATCCTGCTGCTCAAAAATTTATCATTTACGGCTTGGATACCATCTCAATGAATTTCGGATGGAGTAGCTGGGTTGTGAATGATACAAGAACTTCGATTCCACTGGGTGCCGATGTGGATTCCCGAATGGCCATCAGGGCAGGATGGAATGGGGATAACCAGCTGGTAATTCAGCGGCAGTTTATTGAAACCGCCCATCATGATCAATTCAGCATCACGGGATATGAAAGCGAAGAGCCACAGGTCACCTGGAGTGAAAGCGTTTCGCTTTGGACCGAAGGAAATGAGGGAAGGGAAATCCCTTTAACGCCTTAAAGCGAATAAAAAAAAGTGGGAGCCAGAGCTGGCTCCCACTTTTCACTAAGGATAAATTATTTCCCCTTCCCAGATGTGATCTGTTTTGTCCCCGCCTTCAAATTGTTTAACATAACTATCAGTCATTCCGCCACCGGATACACCCTCAAACCTTCCGGTCCCACCTGTAATGATGAAGGGGTCCATGAACATCAAATCATAGTCAGCTTTATCACTTGGCATGATCTGACCAGCAACGGTGTAATAGATCTTATCACCATTATTAAAGACAAAGGAGCCTTGTCCATTCCTGTATTCCAGGGTAGAGAAATTTACGCAAAAGTCAACCCGGGTTGTAAAGCTGCCGAGGCCTTTGCCGATGCCTTCACCTTCCTGGTTAACATAAATATCAAATGGAGCTTCGCAGGCCCGAACATCGTCGGTAGGGGTAAGTTCAGTGAAGAACTCAGCATAGAATTTTTTCTTCTTTTCTTTCTTATGCTTGAACGAATCTTCAAACAATTCACATGATCCAAGGGTCAGGATCATTACACAAGCTAAAACAAGGTTCATTGTGAGTTTCATAATATTGCGTTTTTGATGAACCACAATGTAGGTCGTTTGGTATTCCGGTTGTTTGTATATATGTTCCGGATTTTAGCCTGATTGTTCCAAATTTGCCATTTATCCGCAAATGGATAGGGTAACCATTTAATTACCTATTCATTCCTGAGTTCAGTGGGCGTTCTGCCGTATTCCTTTACGAACGTTCTGCTGAAGTGCGAAAAATCACTGAAACCTGTACGGACAGAGATTTCACCCACTTGCTTATCTGTAGTAAGCAACAAGTGTCTGGCATGCGCCATTTTTTGTGATCGAATAAAAGCTGCCGTTGATAAGCCAGTGAGCGCTTTAAGTTTACGGTGAAGTTGTGTCCGGCTCATCGCTGTTTCCCTGCAGAGCTGATCTGTATTGAACGACTGATCTTCCATGAATTTATCAATATGCCCCTTTACCTCCTTCAGGAATTCAGACTCTTTCCGGGCAATGATAGAATCGAAGCTTTTGTTGTCGCGTAATCCGATCCGCAGTTTACTGCTCCATTCAGCCATGTTAGCCAGCCGCAGTAATAATTCCTCTTTATTGAATGGTTTAGTCAGATACGCATCCGCCCCTTGCCCTAGTCCACTGAGCTTATCTTCCTGCGTAGCCCGGGCGGTCAGTATTATAACCGGAATATGACTGGTACGGACATCAGATTTCAACCGGCGGCACATTTCAAAACCATCCATCTCGGGCATCATTACATCACTTATGATTACGTCCGGAATAATATCAAAAGCAGCATGAAGTCCGGCTTTCCCGTTTCTTTCGTGGCGGGTCTGATAGGTTGAACTGATGCAGGAATCAATATATTCGGCTACGTCATTATTATCTTCCACCAGCAATACCAGAGGTTTATTCTCCGGAACATCGTTATGTTGAACCATCTCAGCCCTGACCGACGGTCTATCTTTTACGGTTGAATTGCCATTTGTCATGGGCGCATCGCGGTGAATGGGCAGAGTAACAATGAAAGTACTCCCTTTTCCCGGTTGACTTGATACGTTGATGCTTCCGCCCAACAGGATAGATAACTCGCGAACCAGCGCCAGGCCAATCCCTGTTCCGCCTGCATGTTGTGTAAGATCTGACTGGTAGAATCGTTCGAAAATTTTTTCCTGTTCTTCCTTCGGAATACCATCGCCGGTGTCCTTAACCGACAATTTTAAATTTTCCATTTCTCTGCCTTCACATTCTGCCACTACGCTGACCCGCCCATATTCCGGGGTGAATTTGATGGCATTGGTCATCAGGTTGATCTGAATTTGCTGCAACATATTTTCATCATAATCCATTACGATCTCCTTTTCAGGTGAAAAGAATGCCAGGTTGATATTTTTTTCCTGGGCGAGAGAAGTGCATGATTCTGTCAGGTAATTCAGGTAGGGAACCACGTCTCCGCACTGCCAGTTTATACTTAGCTTATCAGATTCCAGTTTAGATAAATCCAGTAAGTCATTTACGGTGCGCAGGAGGTTTTCCGCGTTCCGTTTGATCATTGCTTTTTCCCGATCGTAACCTGAAAGCTGTTCGGCTACTCCGGTAATAACTGTAAGTGGCGTTCTGAATTCATGGGTGAAATGCGTATAGAACCGGCTTTTGAAATTGTCCAGCTCCTTCAAGTGAAAAGTTTCCTGTTCCAGTCTGACCCTATCCTCTTTGACCAGGTTGTTCCGTACACCCAATATGATCCCAAAGAGAAGAATAGTCAGGTAAAATCCGCCAATCAGGATCAGGCTGGCGGTACTGTTAGCACTGTATTCCCTGATAATAATGAATCGAATAGCGTAATAGAGCGTACAAAAGAGAAAAGGAGAGAAGGCGATCAGGAGAATTCTGCTGAATTCCACTCTTCTGAAGTATCCGCTGATGCATATAGTGAGAATGTACAGGATGGTAAGGAATGCGGCGATACGGTAATACTGGAGGTATTCTTCATACAGCTCATTTGAAAACAGATTAGTAAATATAAACGGCACCAGGGCGACAAGGAGGTAGGTTCCGATAAGCCAGTTGCCTGCCTGATAAAGGCGGGGCGATCGGGAGCGGGTTTCAAGCAGGTAATGAATGTATTTCGCCAGAGAAGACAGGCTGAGAAACCCACCCAGGACGAACAAGCAGCGGATCAGTACGGCAGAGTTTACAAATTTAGGAGTGAAGTCAAAAAATGGTGTCGTATCAAGGATACTGATCATATTCATCGCTGATCCGGTAAGGAACAACAGGTAGGCAAGGATAATACGGTCCCTTTCCAGGAAATAAACGATAGTAAAAAAGAAGGCGGGAAACACAAGGAAACCTACCAGCAGGTATTTCAGGCTTGTTCGGTTACTTAGGGATAAGTAGTGTGACTCCGTTATTTCACCTATGCCGAATGTCGGCAAATATGCCTTGGAACCGGACGGATATTGGATCAGCAGGGACAGCGTATCTCCGGGAGGTACAGAAACCGCCAGAATTTCACGGTCGTGTTCCAGTCCGATTGACTGTTGTCTTAATGTCCCGTCCCTTTCCTGAAGAAAAGTGTTCAGGGAATGCCATGCCTTCGGGAAGGAGACATAATGAACCTGGTTGTATGACGTCGGATTGCTAAATTTTACCAGGCTCCAGATACATGTATCGTTGCCAGGCAACTTAGTGCTTTTCACGGAATTTTTTTCAAGGAGAATTAATGCATGTGAGGGCTGATATTGGCAACCAGGATCGGATAGGATACTTTCCGGGGTATGCTGATTACCCCCGTCCCCGGGAGAAGTGTTATGAGGGAGAAATTGATTTTTGGCATCGGGCTGGGAAGATTCCTGCACTGATGTTTCGCAGGCTGATGACAACAAGATCAGCGCGAACATAATTTCAAGGCAGACGACTTTCCGGGCGCCAATCATGACCACAACTTTATTTATAAGTTGCGAAAATTCAGTGGTTTAGCCAAATATCCCGGATATCCGGCTGACGATATGTAAGTGCAGTTCAGCTTTAAAAGTAATGCAGAATACTTCAACCCTGAGCCTGACCCGTTTCCTTTTTATCTAATTTCTCGCTGTAAACTTCTTCCAGGGGCATATGTACTTTCCAGAATCCTTTCGTGGCCCGCCCCAGCAGATGGTCTCTGAGAATATTTAAATGGGTGTGCCAGCCGGCCAGGGTGCCCATTCTGGTTTCCTTGTCTGTTGACAGCTTCCTGTGGGTGAGTTTAAGGAGAACTTCTCCATCGAGGGGTTCAAGTTCAAAGGTCACCTCGCCTTCATTTCCCCACAGGAAACTAAGGCGTCGTGGTGGATCAAATTCGGTTACCACACCGTTTGATTTTGAACCCTCGGCGATATCACTGTATTTTTCGGGCGCCGGATCAGGTTCATCGGAAAGATTGGGATGATGAAAGTGTAATTCTACCTTCCCGCCAACCTTTGGTTCCATTTCTCCGGAGGCGAGCCATTTTCCACGTAGTTCAGAATCAGTAAGGTATTCCCAGACTCTGTCGGGAGTGCCTTGTAAGACACGCTCAAAGTATAGCGTGTCTGCAGCGATTAATTTGCCATAATCATTCATCACGTTGGTTTTTAGATTCTTTTTTAAGGAGAGAATCCAGCTTGTTTAAATGCTGGTTCCAGAAATTCTGGTATTGGATAACCCATTCTGCAACTACCTGCAGTTTACTCAGCTCTGCCTGGCAGTACCGCTCACGACCTACTTTTAAATAGGAGATAAGTCCGCATTCCTCAAGGATTCGCAAATGCTTGGATACGGCAGGCCGGCTCATGTCAAAGTGATTGGCTACCTGGTTTACCGGTAGCGCTTCGTGGGACAACAGGCCGATTATCTCCCGTCTGGTCGGGTCCGCGATGGCCTGGAATGGATCTCTTCGTTCAATCATAATGTAACTGTTTGGTTACGCAATATATAAAAAAGAAACCAAACAGTTACATTAATTCGGAATTTTTTTTATTGAATTCCTGCTTCGCAATGCTGACTGTACTCCAGAAGGTGTTTTTCCAGGTCTTTAAAATCTGGCTTATCTATTTGTTTCATTACCTCACAATCCCCGAAAAGCAAATTAAAATCCTTTTTATAGGATCCTTTTTTAACCCGGATCAATTCGCCTCCGTATTTGGATACCAGAAATACCCGATGCTGATCTCCGGTCCAGGTGATATGTTCACCACCAAATTCCGTTGATTTTCTTGCCTGTGGATCGTAGAATACCTCAAATGCTTCATCAAAACCAGGATTCAGCAATTGTAGAAGTACATTCGGGCCGTTGTCCGCATGAACGGAACGGTAAATGATGAAATCCTCGGGTACGGCCGATGGCTGGTTTTTGTTTAACAGTTTTTTCACTGATGAGCCGCGTTCATTGGTGTATTGAAAGCGTACGGCATCATTCATGGCAATCAGAAATTCACTGACCTCGTTTGCTTTGAATTTTCTTTTTTCGCCTTGCACTTCAAGTACGACCTGTGTGAGTCCGTGCTGATTGGAAGAAGTGTTAACAATTCTCCCTTCAAATTCTTCCCCGGAAGTAAGGAGAACAAGTCCTTTATTGGACATAGGGACATCCTCGAGAGGTTGCCTGAGTTGCTGAGCCGCCAGTCCGCCGGCAGCCATTAGCAATAAAAACCAGATAATGTGTACAGTTTTCATTAATTTGAAATAAGTACAGATTAGACGGTTTTATCCCTTCCCTGGTTGCAAAAAACCGGGCTTCGGATCAAATAATTTTACAAGGACAGTTTGAGGATTTTCACTTACTGTTCTTCGGTCATGACCGATTTGATTTTTTCCACCACTTCAGGTGTGACTTCATTCAGTCCGTGTACCTGTTTGGCGTGTGCAGCGGCCATATTCAAAGCCTCCTCTTCCGTTTTTGCGCGGATCACGCCATCGCAATCATATCCCACATCTCTGCATTTGATTATCTTTTCCATCATGTTTTAAATTGGTTCTGTTCAGAAGGTACAGAAACAACATCGATTCTGACGGTATCAAATGATACACAAGCCCGTATTTATTTTGTGATGAGTTGAATGGCTCCGCGGTACAGTCGAACCTCATTCTCATATTCCAGCTGCTTCAGGATACGGGAAACAACAACACGGGTAGTGCCAAGTTCATTGGCCAATGTCTGATGAGATATCCGGATACGTTCTGTGTTATCCCTTTCAGATCGCTCGTGCAGGTAATCCATCAGCCGAACCTGCACGGATTTAAAGGCAACATCCGTAAACGACCCGAGTAATTCGTTATACCGGTTACTGAATGTCCGGATCATAAACTCGTTCCATGATTTGAATTTTAATTGCCATTCCGAAATAAAGCGTGCCGGCAGAACAAGAATTTCGGAATTTTCCATGGCCATACCATTGGCGGTGCTTTCTTTATCGAAATAGGCAGATGTCAGTGACATCATGCAGGTTTCCTGAGGTCCGACATAGTAAAGCAAAATTTCACGGTCTTCTTTTTCCTGGTACACCCTGATCAAACCATCCAGAACGATCGGCATGAAGTCCAGGAACTGACCTTCCCTGATTATGATATCTCCCTGACCTGCGCTGATTATCCTTCCTTGCATCACTATTTGCTCTCTGAGTTCAGGTTCCGGAAACAAGGTCAGCTTTTTAAAAAGGTCTGGAGAATCAATCATGACAGCATGGGGTATAAATGAATATACAAACGAAGCAGGATTTCTGAAAGTCGTTCGGGCTTTAGACCTGGAAGGTTTTCCACTTCCCTCTGGTAAATAGCCACAGGGTGAACAATCCGACCAGGGTTTCAGATAGGAAAATAGCCCAGAAAACACCCGATTGCTCCCAGTCAAGTTGGATGGCCAGGAAATAGGCCAGTGGAATCTGTATCAGCCAGAAGAATACCAGGTTAATAAGGGTGGGGGTACGGGTATCGCCTGCGCCATTAAACGCCTGAACGGATACCATCCACCAGCCATATACAAAATACGAGTAGGATACAATTTTGAGCCATTCTCCACCAATAGCAATTACTTCCGGATCACTGGAAAACAAGCTCATCAGGTAGTCATGCTGAAGGAAATAAACCACTGCCACTGCTACCAGGAATCCCATGGTATACCAGCCAATTTTCCATACGGCCGCCTCAGCCCGGTCAGGGTTATTTGCACCAAGATTCTGGCCTACCAGGGTAGCTGCTGCGTTGGACAATCCCCAGGCGGGCATCAGGGTAAATAGCATGATGCGCATGGCGATTACCGATCCGGCTACTGCTTCGCTACCGATATCTGCCAGAATCCGCATCAGAAAGATCCAGCAGGACATGGCAATGATCATCTGGCCAATCCCCCCGAGGGAAGTTTTTACCAGGTTACGAACAACAGCTGAATTCCATCGGATCTGGGGAAGGGTAACCCGAATATGCTTACCACCTTTAAAAAGGAGCCATAGCTGAACAATTACCGCAATACCCCGACCGGTGGTGGTGGCAATAGCAGCACCTTCCACGCCAAAAGCCGGCACCGGTCCCCAACCAAAAATCAGAAGCGGGTCAAGAACGATATTCAGGCTGTTGGCAATTAATAAAACCCACATCGCTATTGACGCATCACCTGCACCACGGAAAATCGCGTTGATAATAAAAAGCAGCATGATTACCATGTTGGCGCCAAGCATCCATTGCGTATACCCATAACCGTTTTCAATGACCCAGGGCTCTGCCCCCATGATCCGGAGCAGGTCCTGCGAATAAAATATGCCGGCGATGGAAAAGGGCAGTGAAATCAGTATGGCCATGAATATTGCCTGGATCGCACTGATCGCGGCTTCTTCTTTCTTTTGCTCTCCCACGCGACGGGCTATGATAGCTGTTACTGCCATGGCAAACCCCATACCAATGGAGTAAAGCAGGAACAGATACGTTTCAGTGAGTCCGACAGTGGCCACGGCCGGTGCACCCAGCTGACCTACGAAATAAATATCAGCCACGGCAAAGGTTGACTCCATTACGAGTTCAAGGATCATCGGAACCGCCAGCAGAAAGATCGCCTTTTTGAGGTCGATCTTTGTGTAATCGGCTTCGGTTCCGCGGATCGCATCACGCAACGCTCTCCAGATGTTTTTCCTGGGCGTTTTTGGTACCGTTATATCCTGGCTGCTATCCATTTAACAATTTTGAGAATAAAAACAGCCATTTCAAAGTAGTCGGCTTTTTATAAAAGTGGCAAATGCGACAGATTTAGTGGTTGATCGGCCCAGCTTTGAGGGTTGGTTTACGCCTCAACCCCTCCCTCAGCTTCCTGCAGTGTCATGTGGCGTTATGTCAGAATATGGAAAGGCCCGTTTTAGTTGTGAGCAACTCAAGCGCTTTGATGCCCATCACGGAATTTCCTTTGGTATTCAGTCTCGGACTCCAGACCGCCACGCTGTATTCCTGTGGAAACAGGGCGGCAATTCCGCCCCCGACACCACTTTTACCAGGGATGCCCACTTTAAACGTATAATCACCCGACTCATCATAAAATCCGCAGGTCTGCATAAGGGCATTCATTCGCTTGATCTGACTTGACGTCAGGAACTGCACATTATCTCCGGGTAATTTGCCATGGTTGGCAAATATCTGGAAGGCATGGGCCAGCTGCCTGCAGGTCATTTCTATGGAACACTGGAAATAATAAAAATCCAGCAGATCATTGATATCATTTTCAATCCGTCCGAATGACTTGATAAAATTTGCCAGTGAAGCGTTGCGGTAACCCGTTGATTTTTCCGAAGCAATAACCGCCGCATTCGGATGAATATCCTCTTCTCCGGCAATGATCCGCACGAATTTCAGCAGGTCTTCCTTTGGATTATCAAGGCGTGAATACAGGATATCTGAAATAACAAATGCGCCTGCATTGATCATGGGATTTCTGGGTTTGCCATCCTCGTATTCAAGTTGCATGATGGAGTTGAACGGATCTCCCGACGGTTCCACCCCGACAAATTCCCATAGTGCTTCCCCCAATAATTCATAGGCCATTGTAGTGGAGAATACTTTGGAGATAGACTGAATGGAAAACTTGGTCTGACTTGCCCCTATTTCATAGTCGGCACCGCCAAGGCATTTCAGGTACATGCCAAACTGGTCCGGTTGTATTTTTTCCAGTTCGGGTATATAGGAGGCCACATTTCCATCGCCCCTGAATGGCATCACTTCCTCGTGTATCTCCTGAATGATTTTTTTATAATCCATAAATCACGGATCTGATAAGTTTTTAAATAGATTAATTTTGACGGATAATCGCACTCCACCCGCCTCCGTTGGCCAGATTAACTTCCAGTTTTTCTCCTGATCTGATCCCGTGCTGTTCAAGGATAAAGTCTTCTGCATATGTCTCCGCGTTTGGTCCGTCGCGGCAAATGGTTGCGGAATATTCTCCAGCCGGAAGAAATGACATATCCAACGTGAGAACCCGGGACATTTCGTTCGTGATGGCGCCGACATACCAGGAAGTTCCTTTTCTTCGTGCGACAGCGACATATTCTCCTACCTTTCCGTGCAATGGGACTGTTTCATCCCAGGTGGTGGGCACCTCTGTGATGTAGGCAGTGGTTGCTTCCTCTTCCAGGTAGGCCGAAGGTACATCACACAGCATCTGGAGTGGGGACTCAAAGATCATATACAAGGCTACCTGGTGGGCACGGGTCCCGATGGAGGCGGGTCTGTCAAAATTGATCGGATGTTCGTCCGCATGGAAATTTCGCATAGCTCCCGGGGTATAATCCATGGGGCCGACGGCCATCCGGATAAATGGTATGGTTGTATTGTGCCCGGGGGTTACATCGTGCGACCATTTGTGATTCTCATTCCCTTTTACTCCCTCATAACTTATGATATTCGGATAGGCGCTTCGTAGTCCTCCCGGCTTGAAGGCACCGTGAAAATCAACGAGTAATTCCCTTTCCGCACATGCGCGGGCTATCTTTTCATAGGAGGATGTCATGTATTGATCACTCCGTTGCATAAAATCAACTTTGATTCCTTTTGCGCCCCAGGAAGCATATATGTCGAGGATCTCATCCATGTTTTCATCCAACGGCTTCCAGAGGCACCACAGAATGATCGCCACACCTTTTTCCCGGCCATACCGGATAATTTCTTTCACATCCATATCCGGGTTAAACTCAAGAATTTCCAGGGTAGATTTGGTCCAGCCTTCGTCCAGGATCACATAATCGATGCCAAACCTGGAAGCAAAATCAATGTAGTACTTGTACGTTTCTGTATTCAGCCCGGCTTTGAAATCCACATTGTACAGGTTGTTGGCGTTGTACCAGTCCCAGGCAACCTTTCCCGGATGAATCCAGCTTACATCATCCAGCTGGTTGCCGCGGGACAACCTAAGCACCATATCCTGATTAAGGAAATCTTTTTCCTCGCGGCTGATAAGAAAAAATCGCCAGGGTAACGAGTGTTCTCCGGGAAGTCTCGCAATAAAACTTTCTTCGCGGACAATTACCACGTTTCGGTCACCTCCGGACCCTTCTTCCGGTTTTGTTTCGGCTACCACCGGCGGGTGCATGGCCTGCAGTATATTTCCTGACCCGCCTTCGAGGAACATCTGCGGATAATCGAACACATCTGCTTCAGAAAACAACACATTGACGTCTCCGGTCATAAACATTGCCGGCAGCGAGGCAAACTGTTCCTGTCTTATCGTATCGATCAGGGTGGGAATATAGGTCCGTTCGTTATGGGAATATGTTGATTCTTCAAGTGGAAAAAGCGACGTGGCTCCTTCCGGAAACTGTATGATCATTTCTTCACTGTCTACCTGAATATCTCCCCGGGCATGCGTTACAAACCGGTAAGCCACTCCGTCATCATAGGCGCGAAACTGCAGTTCAATCCTGCTTCGGAATTGCAGGGACAGTTCATTATAATGGTTGACCAGCCGGGCGTTTTTGGTCGGTACAATGATGTCAGATTCCTCGTTTACCTCCCTGATTCCGTCTTTCCTGACCCGGGCATCTGAACTGAGAGGCTCACCGTTTATGGTCAGCCCGATTTCTACTTCCGGAAGAATTTTCTTCCCGTATTTGTTGACAGACCAGGAGATATTCTCACCTACTGAAACTTCCACCGTGGTTTGTCCGTCCGGTGAGCTTACAGAAAATGTGCCTTGTGCACCGGCAATAAAAGGAAGCAGAAAAATGACTAGGAAAATTCGCATGATCATACAAATTTGTTTTTAAAAAGCTGAAGTTACACATCGCGGTTGAAAGGAAGCAGCTCCGGCACCTGATTTTTCGCGTCAGGTCGTTTTGACAGAATTATTTTCTTCAATTACGGGAGAATGGCCACTATCCTGAGCGGTGCCCCGCTACCGCTTTTGATTTTCATCGGCAGGGCGATCACGCTAAAACCTGACACAGGAAGCTGATCCATGGCAGCCACATTTTCAAATCCCGGAATATTCTGCTCATAAAGTATCTGGTGGGTTTTAAAATCGTCGGACTGTCCGTAATCTATGCTCGGGGTATCTATGCCTGCTGCGGATATGTTGCGATTATCTACCAGCCATTGCGCGGCATCCGGATGAATGCCCGGGAATTGCAGTTCTTCTACGGCCGATGCGCCTTTGGCTACGGTTCCCAGGTATTTCTCCCGGCAGGAATCACTTACGTCAATCACGATGGCCGGACCGATCAGTTTTTCCAGTGGGATCTCTTCGACACTTTGTTTCCCTTCAGCAAAGTGTACCGGGGCATCCAGGTGGGTGCCGCCATGCTCCGCCGAGTAAAATGAGTTGGCCTCATAGAAGTAGCCCTTCTCTGTAAACCCTTCAAAGGATTTTTCCAGGCGAAAACCTTCTTCGGTGGGCCAGTAAATTGTGGTGCTGTCGAAGGAATGGGTCAGGTCGATGATCCTTCCCGCATACCAGGGATCCTGCCTGGTTTCGGGCTCCCTATCCGCTCCGGAATGCTGACAAGCGAAGCAAAAGAGGAGAGACAAGCATATCGGGTAATTTTTCATGGGGTTGAAAATTTCAAGACCGCAAACATCAATGTACATAATTTAATCAAGCCGGCACAGTCCTGGTTTCAATGTCTATAAGTTTTATTTCGTGCAAATCAATTATATCTTTCCTTTGCAATTAAACCGCCTCGACATGTATCGATCATTTTTCCTTTTAGTAATTGTCTTTTCAGCCTGTCAGACCCGGGAGACTGAAACTCCGGCCGCCGAAGGGCTCACGTTGTGGTATGATGAGCCTGCAGCTATCTGGGAGGAAGCCCTTCCGGTTGGAAACGGGCGTCTTGGCGCCATGGTTTTCGGGAATCCGAAAAATGAAACAATCTGGCTGAATGAGGAGACGGTATGGGCTGGCGAACCAGGCAATAACATTCCTGAGGGAGCCCGGGAAAAGATTTCATTGCTTCGTGAGCTAATAGCAGATGACCGTTACAAGGAGGCCCAGACCATCGCTAATGAATGGCTTCCGGTAGAGCCGAAAGAAGGGACGAATTATGGAATGGCTTATCAGCCGGTGGGTAAATTGAACCTGAAATTTGACCATGCGGGCGAGGTTGAAGAATATAAGCGCAAGCTCGACATCAGTCAGGCGGTCACTTCTGTTTCCTATTCCGTAGACGGAACGAGATTTCGCCGTGAAGTTTTCTGTTCGATCCCGGATGATGTAATGATTATCAGGGTGACAGCCGATACGCCGGGTAAATTGAACATGGAACTTGGAGCAGACAGTCCTCATGCCCGGCATTCTGTGAAGGCGAAAGACGGGCTGCTGATCATAGAAGGTAAATCTGGCGATCTGGACAATAAGGAAGGGAAAGTCCGGTTCCATACGATCATAAAGCCCGTCGTGGAGGCCGGGGAGCTTTCCTTCGGCGAACAGAGCCTGGCTGTTTCCGGCGCTGATGCGGTTACGCTTTACGTTTCAATAGCTACGAATTTCAAAAGTTTTAATGATGTGAATGGAAATGAGGAAGCCAGGGCAGCCTATCATATCCAGGGAGCTGAGGCAAAATCCTACCCTGAATTGCGGGAGAATCACGTATCAGCCTATCAGAAATTTTTTAATCGTGTAACACTTGACCTTGGTGTCACAGATTCAGTCTATAAAACAACCGATATCCGGTTGGCTGAATTTGCGGACGGGAATGATCCTGCACTCGTATCTCTCTATTTTCAATTCGGGCGGTATTTATTGATCTCCAGTTCACAGCCCGGCACACAGCCTGCTACCTTACAGGGAATATGGAACCACCTGGTTTCACCTCCCTGGGACAGTAAGTATACCATTAACATCAATACCGAAATGAATTACTGGCCGTCGGAAGTAACCAACCTTCCGGAAATGCATGAGCCGATGTTTGCTATGCTGAAGGACCTTTCGGTTAGCGGCCGGGAAAGTGCCCGAAGCATGTATGACGCCCGGGGCTGGAATACACATCACAATACGGATATCTGGCGTGTAACCGGTCCGATCGATGGCTCCTATTACGGTCTCTGGCCAATGGGTGGAGCCTGGTTGTCCCAGGATATCTGGCAGCATTATCTGTTTACCACCGACAAGGAATTTCTGGCTGAGTATTATGATGTTCTGCTCGGGGCCGCCATGTTTTACACCGATGTGCTTCAGGAAGACCCTGAAACCGGACTGATGGTCGTAAGCCCTTCCATGTCCCCGGAGAATGATCATCATGAGGGGGTGACGATTGCCGCGGGAACTACTATGGATAATCAGCTGGTTTTGGATGTATTCTCAAACTTTATTGGTGCTTCGGAGGTATTGAACAGGGATATCCCGCTTGCTGATACTGTCCGGCGACTGCGGGATCAGCTGCCTCCGATGGCCATAGGACATTACGGGCAATTACAGGAGTGGATGGAGGATTGGGATGATCCCGGGGATAAACACCGACACGTCTCCCATCTCTACGGCCTGTATCCTTCTAACCAGATATCGCCCTATCACACTCCTTTGTTGTTCGAAGCGGCTAAAACTTCGCTGAACCACCGGGGTGACGTATCGACCGGCTGGTCGATGGGATGGAAAGTAAACTGGTGGGCAAGGTTTCTGGACGGCGATCATGCCCTGAAACTGATTCGCGACCAGTTGTCACCGGCAATTCTGCCCAACGGGGAATCACGCGGAGGCACATATCCCAACCTGTTTGACGCTCATCCCCCGTTTCAGATCGATGGAAATTTTGGCTGTACATCCGGAATCGCTGAAATGCTGGTTCAAAGTCATGACGGTGCTGTTCATTTACTTCCTGCACTTCCGGAGGCATGGCAGAAAGGGTCTGTCAAGGGGCTTAAGGCCCGCGGAGGGTTCAAGGTAGATATTGCCTGGGAGAATGGAGAGTTTATGGAGGCAGTGATAGAATCAGAGGCAGGAGGGGTTTGCCGGATCAGGTCGTATGTACCTCTGACCGGAGAAGGTCTCACCCGGGCAGCAGGTGCGAATTTCAATCCTTACTTCCAATTGCCGGTCATAAAAGAGCCAGTCATATCCGGGGACGTGGAAATCAACGGCCCTGATCTTAAAAAGGTTTATGAATATGACCTTCCCACTGAAGCCGGACGGGTTTACCAGGTAACGATAGAAGAAACGGATTAATTGATCGAGGCTTCATAAACCTGGAGAGTAAGTTGTCTGAAATTCATAGGTACCGGAAACCAGTTCATATACCGCCAGCCCGTTTTCGTATCTTAAGAATTCCACGCCATCTGCCTTCCTGGCTTTCCGCTCTGATTCCTCTACTTTTTTTGGATCGGACGCCGGAAGGTAAAGAATGGCTGAGGTATTCGGGGGTACGGTCGTCCGGTAAATCAGCTGATCCCCGTCCACTTGCCATTCACTTGAAATTCTTCCGTACATGGAGTCATAATATCCTTTTGCCCAGACCATCTGTCCGGTCGGATCGGGCTCGGGACGAAGTTCAAAACGTTTAAATCCAGGTTCACCTCTTCGTATTCCCAGTGAATAATTATACATCCAGGAACCAACTGCCCCGAACGAATAATGGTTGAAGGAGTTCATACTGTTATTTCCACCAAAACCATCTTCTACCGTATAGCTATTCAGTCGTTCCCAGATGGTTGTCGCGCCATTGATGACTGAATACAGCCATGATGGATAGGATTCCTGCTGCAGGAGGGTATAGGCCAGATCGTCATATCCGTTTTGAGACAAGGCCGGACCGAGAGAGGCGGTTCCGATAAAACCTGTCATCAGCGAATTTTCAGGACGCATTTTTCCGAGGTTATCCATATTCTCCCGTTTGATAGTGGCCACCAGGTTATTCACCACTTTCTCCTTACTCTCCTCATTGATCACCCCCAGCGCCAGTGGAATGGCGTAGGAACCCTGGGTATCAACAAGGTCACCTTTTTTGGACGGCTCGTCCCTGGGGTCGGCACCGAACGAAGGTCCCTGATATCCGCTGTGCAGGGTCTTGCGGGTTTCAGGATCGAGATAGGTGTCGTGGAAAAATGCCCGTCGTTCATTATACCAGGATTTGTATTTAGTGGCATCCGCGGTTTTGCCCAGCAACGTTGCCGTTTTGAATACAATTTCCAGATCATACACCTGGTAAGCTGTCCATAGCAATGTATTGTCGTTCTTAAATCCTTCCGGGCTTAGCCAGTCACCGAGCGGACCTTCATCGATGATACCTGTTTCAGGATCCTGGCGGGTGGCCAGGTAGTCCACATACGCTTTCATGGCATCATAGTGTTCTTCAAGCACCCGCTTATCGCCATATTGCTGATACAATTCCCAGGGAATCACCATAGCGGCACTTCCCCAGAGGATTCCGCCAAATCCCTGTCCGACCGGCGCAATATCATCAAACCGGCCATCATCCCGCTGCATGTCCCGGTTGGCCAGAAGATGTCGCCGGAGAAATGGTTCGACGGAGCCGAGGTAGGTGGCTGTCCGGGAGAATACATTGATGTCGCCGTTCCATCCCATCCGCTCGTTTCGTGCAGGTGTATCGGTCGGAATGGAAAGGAAGTTGCCCCGGAATGACCAGGTAATATTGCTCCAGAGCTGGTTGACAAGTTCGTTGGACGTTTCGTAGGCAGAGGCCAGTTCGCCGATCGAACTGATCACAAGGCCCTTGACATTTTCTGCTGGAATCGCTTCGGTGATCCCTGAAATTTCAAGGAAACGGAAGCCATGAAAGGTAAAGGAAGGCTGAATGGTCTCAGTACCTCCTTTAAGAATCCAGACATCTGTAGTCAGGGCAGCCCGGATATTCTCCATCATGATCATATCCACATAGTTTTCATGCTCCGGAAGATCAGGGTAACGCACTTCCGCATAGCGCATGGTAATCGTATCACCACGCTGGCCATTGATCCGGATTTGAGGAACGCCTACCATGTTCTGACCCATGTCGTATACAAAAACGCCCGGGCGAACTTCCTCCACGCTTTTAGCGGTTAGCGTTTTTACGATCCCTGCGTTTTCACCTATCATGGCAATGACATTTACGTTATCATGACGCAGATTTTCATCCGAATAGGTGGTCCCTTCAACGGGAACGCTAACCGCAGATTTCCATTGACTGTCATCGTAGCCGGGGGAAGACCAGCCGCGGATAGCCTCTTCCTTACGTGAATCATATACTTCTCCCTGGAAAAAACTGCTGTAAATGATCGGTCCGTCATTAAAGTATTTCCAGGCATCCGGTTTGGTCACGATGGATTTGCTGGTACCGTCCTCATACACAATTTCCAGTTTGGCCAGAAGCGATTGCCGGTCCCCGAAATAGTTCCAGTTATTGCCACGGAATGTAGCATTGCCGCTCCACCATCCCTCGGCCATTTTTGCCCCGATAACATTCTCCCCGTTGTTCAGGGCGTCGGTAACATCATAGGTCTGGTACATGATGGTCTTATTGTACTGGGTGAGGCCGGGGTTGAAATAATCCTCCCCGACACGTTCCCCGTTCAGGTACATTTCATAAATCCCGCGGGCGGTTACATACAATCGTGCCCGGGCGACCTTGTTATTGTCAGAATTAAACATGTGACGCAACATAGGTGTGGAGTTCCGGCTTGGATCGGCAATGACCAGGGCCTGTCCGTCGACAGCCGACACGAAATAGGCATTCTCCCGAATTGAAAGCGGCTGCTCACCGGCGAATATACCGTTGTAGTCATCGCTTAAATTCTCGTGGAACAGCGTATTGGAGGGAGCCCTGTAATTCATTATCTCCACGTTGGAAAAGGATGCCTGATTCCCTTCATCCACCCTGAAGCCGATGTCGGCTACCAGCGGGAACACGATCTGGTCGCCGCCCGCAGTTCCCTGGGGATTGAGCTGAAGACCCGGGGTGGCGAATGGCGATGCATTTGGATCCCGCTTTACCAGGGAATTTTCTTCACTCATTCCATCCACATAAACCTGGCAAACCCCAAAAATTATAGCCAGGTGAAAATTATGTGCTTCGTACTTATTCTCCTCATTAATCAGCGTAGTTGGGATGTCAAGCTGGTACAAAGGTTTGTTGGGATCATCCGTCCCGGAATAGCCAGACCGGTAAACATTCAGTCTGGCCTGTCCGTTTTCAGACTCTTCCAGGCTGCTGATATCCAATTCGAATGCCAGGTAGCTTTCATCCATTCCATTCTCCACGCCCAGGATATTCAGGTCGCGGTTCATCAGGCGGCGGTCGTTGGCACCGAAAACGAAAGCGCCCTTCGTACTTCCCGATTCCTCATCCAGGCGGATCGTCCAACCTGCCCGGAATACGGAGAGTGCATGGGAATAAAGCAATATATCTTCTGAAGAACCACCTATCCATTCCGCTCCGTCCCAGTTGTCCATTCCGCCATCAAGGCTCATTAACCCGGTTTCAAACCACGAATTGTCACTAATTTCGGCGCCATTGTTCAATGTTAGCTGAACGGTCCAGTCATACCGGCTGGATGGTTGCAGCGGATTTCCTTCATAAACAATATTAAGGGACTCGTCAGAATCCACCACGCCTGAATCCCAAACTTGTGTTCCGGAAGGATCTGTGACTGTAATCTGGTAAGTCAGTTGCCGGATCCCGCGCTCATCCGGGGCCTGCTCCAGGTGCCAGCTAAACCGCGGCTTTTCGACGTCGATGCCAAGAGGGGTATGGACATATTCCACCCTTGGATCCGCGACTGATACTTGTGCTGTGGAGGTTAAGCACATGAAAAGGAATGAAATCAGCAAGAAATAACGCATTACTTTGGAGGTTAATTGATTGGAATTTTAATTTACTATTTAATAAGTAAGCAGGTATCCTGTATATACCTGCAGCATTTAATTACACAAATCTCACGTATTATAACGAGGGAATCATTCGACCCGGGCACCTCAGGATGCAGATAAGGAAGTAATTTTTTACTTTGTAGACAATCAGAAAAAGGCAGTTTTATCTGCTTTGATACTAACCAATCAATCAACAAAAAATGGGAAGAAAATCAGAAAACACATTCAGGGAATTTCACCGTTACCTGGGATTTTTCCTGGCAGGAATTATGGCGGTGTATGCCATCAGCGGAATAGTCCTGACCTTTCGGAATACCGATTACATGAAAAGTGATGTGGAAGTGCGGGAGGAGCTGGAGCCGAATCTCACGGCCGAGGAGCTGGGCGGTAAGTTGCCGATCCGCGGGCTCACTGTGAACCGCCAGGAAGGGAATATGCTTTATTTTGAGCAGGGCAGTTATAATGCGTCTACCGGAGAGGCCGTATTCACTGTAAAACGGTTGCCGGTAGTGCTGGAGCGGATGAATAACCTCCACAAGATGCATTCAGGAAATCCGTTGTTCTGGCTGGGGATATTTTTCGGTATCGCCCTACTATTTTTTGCCTTTTCTGCCTTTTTCATGTTCCCGCCTAAGGCATCAGTTTATAAGAAGGGGTTGTATTTTGCCGGGGCAGGAATCCTGCTGACGATCGTCTTAATGTTTGTCTGACCATTATACTTTTTACGGGTTATTATTATATTTATAATTCGTATCCAAAAGCAATTTAATGGTTCCCAAAGTATCTCAGTTTTTATTTGTTCCGGCAATCGTTTTAGCTTCCCTGGCACTAAGTGCCCAGGACAAAGAAGACCTCGTGGCATTCATAGGGCAGGAAAAAGCTGACGCACTTGAGCATTCAATCCGATCTTTTGACTCATTTCTTGAGGCTAATTATCCTGAGGGCGAAATTCAGCACAAGACGATTCAATTCCTGAGTGATTATGAATCCTGGCTGGAGAACGAGGGTTATGAGAATGAGAATGATGACTCCTGGAGGATCGATAAAATGGCAGCCGGGGATTTGATTGATGACCTGGAGCAGTCCGGTTTACGGCGTGATATCTGGTTATATACCTATGAGAAGGATGAGCCCGGTCCGATCGTTATGGCCTATCTGGATTCAGTACGAAAGGAAATGGAGAACCAGTCGCAACGCGGTCAGAAGATTGTATTTCGGGAAATCGACTCTATTGACGGATTGCTGGAGATTCCTCCGGCGACGGAGGAACAAATTGACAAAGAGACCGAACAAATCAACCGACGCGTTTCAGCAACAAACAGCGCGCTGGACGCCATCATTGCCAAATTTGGTAAGGAAAAACTGGTTGTATTTCTCACGGGAATAGCGATAAGGGTCGGGGGGGTAAGCCCGCAGCTATCACTGTCGGCCATGCTGGATAAGCAGGATGAAATTGATTTTGACGAATATTACACAAAGGTGTACCTGGTGAAGGAATATTATTATCCGTTGCTGTATTCCGTTGCAAGAAGGTAATTCTGCAGATGAAATAATTCCAAGAAATCTGATACCGGCATTTAACTGCTTTTTCTGAAAAGTTGTTGTGTCAGCCAGGTAAAAAACACGATGATGCCAATCAGAAGAATTATGGCAATCGAAAATTCTAAAGGGCTCATGGAAATTCCCACAGCCATTCCGGAATCTGACTGACCGGACCCGATGAGGAAATAGATAAGCAGTTTGTACACACCAAATAAAATGGCCGGTCCTGCTATTATTCCAATAAGGTATGGGCGGGCTCTTTTGACAATCATATCCGGTAGTTGCAATTGATATACTTACAAACACCCAATTTATATAATAATGGCAGAAGCTAAAAACATCCCGTTTGGTACTTGATCTAATTTTATTTACTTTGTAACACAAAGTACTTTTATACGTATAGTTTATTATGAAAGTTAAGCTCATTCTCCCGGCCCTCACAGAAGCGGAAAGCCCATTCTGGCGTCCCATTAAATATTCACTGTTTCCCCCGCTTGGTTTGGCAACCCTGGCAGCCTTTCTGGAGGAGGAGGATGAAATTGATTTGCAGGATCAGCATGTGGAAACGCTGGATCTTACTGATAAACCAGACCTTGTTGTGATCCAGGTCTACATTACGAACGCTTACCGGGCCTATCGCATTGCTGATCATTACCGTGCGAAAGGATCCTATGTGATTCTCGGCGGCCTGCATGTAACTTCACTGCCGGAGGAAGCGGCGCCCCATGCTGATTCGATCTTTATTGGTCCGGGGGAGGAAACTTTCCCGATGTTTCTGAAGGACTTCAGGGCGAAGTCTCCGAAGAAGCGTTACTTCTCCCCGGTGCGCACACTTAGTAAACTGCCTGCTATCCGCCGTGACCTTATCAAGCGTAACCGGTACCTGGTACCTAATTCGATTGTCGTGACCCGCGGATGTCCCCATCATTGTGATTTCTGTTACAAGGATGCTTTTTTTGAAGGGGGCAAATCTTTTTATGTACAGCTTGTTGATGATGCCCTCGCAGAAATTGACCGGTTACCCGGCAGGCATTTGTATTTCCTGGATGATCATCTCCTGGGAAATACCCGGTTTGCCTCCGAACTCTTTGAAGGCATGAAGGGCCTGAACCGCGTTTTCCAGGGAGCGGCAACCATAGATTCCATCCTTCGGGGCAACCTGATTGAAAAGGCGGCAGAAGCGGGACTGCGCAGCTTGTTTGTGGGCTTTGAAACATTCTCCCCTCAAAACCTAAGGCAAAGCAACAAGAAACAAAATCTCAAAAAGGATTATGAAGAGGCGGTAAACCGGTTACATGCCCTTGGGATCATGATCAATGGCAGCTTTGTTTTTGGTCTGGATGATGATGATACGGATGTATTTAAACGGACCGTCGAATGGGGCGTGGAAAACGCTATAACCACATCCACCTATCACGTTTTGACTCCGTATCCCGGCACACGCCTGTATCAGGACATGGAAAAACAAGGGCGGATCACCACCCGCAACTGGGACTTGTATGATACCCGGCATGTGGTCTATAAGACGGCTAAACTCACTCCTGAACAACTAAAAGAAGGCTATGACTGGGCTTACCGGGAATTTTATTCCTGGAGAAATATAGTCAGGGCGAGTATCAGGCATGACGCCCCGAAACATATGCTCAAGCATTTTCTCTATGCCGGCGGATGGAAGAAATTTGAACCACTGTGGAATTTCCTGATCAAATCAAGAAACCTGAATAATATGCTTCCGCTCCTGGAAGCGATTCTGTCCAGGGTCAGTGGTAAAAAGGAAAAGGAATTGGAGAATCAGCCAGCGTCGAGACCAATTTTGACGCTGGACCGGAGTGAGGGATAGCATTTATTTCATATAAATCCCTAAAAAAACTATATTGATTTTATGAAAACCAATTCAGCCTGTTCCGCCCTGTCCCTGTTATTTATATACCTGATAATTCTCACCGGTTGTACTGCCCGTGCGGAAAAGGAAGATGCCCCGGCCGGTCCGCCACCATATGACGGTCCGATCATTGACATGCATCTCCACGCCTTTCCGGCCCAATCACCATTGTTTGGGATGACTCATCCGCCGACTCTGCGGGGTGAAACCTACGCCGGGGTGGCAACCCCTGAAGAGCAAAAAGAGCATACACTTGAAAAAATCAGGGAGAATAATATTGTAAAGGCCATGGTGGCGGGTGGTACCGGTTGGTACGAAGACGCCCCGGAAATAATTGTCATCGGCGGGGACAATCCTTCTGCCGATGCATTACGATCTCAGTTTGAATCGGGAAGGCTGGAAGTGATCGGGGAAATTGCTCCGTTTTACCAGGGGATCAAGGCGGATGATCCGCCCATGTCTCCACTATTTGAAGTGGCTGCAGAGCTCGGGATACCGGTAGGATTTCATGTTTTACCAGGCGGACCGAACGGCGGAATCCATTCGGGCATGGAAATGCTGCAGGGTATGCGGGCAGCCAATGCCAGTCCGCTTCAGATGGAGAATGTCCTGGTGAAGCATCCGGAGGTCAAAATGTACATCATGCACGGAGGCTGGCCGTATGTGGACGATGTAAAAGCCCTTATGTACATGCACCCGCAGTTATATGTCGATATTTCGGTGGTTAACTGGTTGCTGCCCCAGGAGGAGTTCAATTCGTACATTGCCTCACTTATCAATGCAGGATTTGGCGACCGGATCATGTACGGTACAGACCAGATGGTTTGGCCGCAGCTGATAGACGTGGGGATTGCCACCGTCAATGCTGCGCCGATCACGGACGAACAGAAAGCGGACATCTTTTATAATAATGCAGCAAGGTTTCTCGGATTGTCCGAAGAGGAAAAAGCCAGGCACCACTCGTCTCAATAAACATTACCAGCCCATAAAATGCTGATTCATAATTATATTGTTGGCAATTTATATGCGTGAATTAAAAAGCGGATTATCTTTAAAGCCGTTTATCGGGTCACCGGCCGGATGAAATGTTTCGAAATCATAAAATCAGAATTTGATGGCTGGCGCCTCCACTAAGAAGAAAGTACTATTATCCGCCTATTTCTGCAGTCCGTATTTACCCTCCGAAGCAAGCGGAGCGTTTAAGTGGATGACCATTCTCCTGAAAGAGTTTAAGGTAGTCCTTCTGACAAATAAGGAATCCGAAGCCGACGTGAACCGTTACTACCAGGGTAATCTGCCGGAAAACCTTTCTGTTCTGACCTTTGATGACGATCACCCACTGAAAGGCGTGAAAGTACAGCTGCATTTCGGATACTTTACATTCAACCGAAATCTCGCCAGGTACATCAGGAAAGACGGCTCGATGTTAAAAGATGCGGATCTTATTCTCCATAAGAATCCGACCAGCTTCCGCTACCCTACCTGCCTCCACCTGCTGGATGTTCCCCTGATTATCGGTCCGATCGGTGGCGGGTTGCAGGTACCTAAGCAACTAAAGAAATACTTTAAAAAGGAGCCCTGGATCAACAAACTGCGTGTCCTGGACCAATATCTCCTGAAGTTGCCTGTCATCCGTAAAGCATATGATAAAGCTGCGCTGCTTCTGATCACCCTGGATTACCTGAGGGATATTCTCCCTGATAAATACCAGGACAAGATCCGTGTTTTTTTTGATACAGGGATTGATGCAGGAGACGGGAATGATCATGATTACCGGCCTGGTGAAACATTGAGAATACTTTATCTTGGCAAACTGATCCGGTTTAAAGGTGCAGAGCTTGCCATCCGTGCCGTGTTGCAGTGCAAAGCGCCCGTGCGATTTGATATTGTCGGCGACGGTGTGGAAAGGGAATTCCTCGAATCGCTGTCAAAAGAGCTTGATCACGACAACAGGATCCATTTTCATGGCAATGTCGCGTATGAGGAGGTGGAGAAGTACTACGCAAAAGCCGATGTGTTTCTTTTTCCAAGCCTGACAGAAGCCAGCGGCAATGTATTGCTGGAAGCTATGAAGAACGGACTGCCCATTGTCACGGTCAACAATGGAGGACCACAGTATATGTGTCCTGATGAAGGAGCCGTTAAGGTAGGGATCAGTGATCCCGACCAAATGATCAGGGAGCTTACGGAAGGAATCGACCGGCTGGCTGATTCTCCTGAAAAAAGAAAGGAGATGGGCATGCTGAATTTCCGGCATTGCCGTGACACCTATTCCTGGGAAGTGCTGGAAGAAAAGATCATAAATCTCGTACACGAAAAGGCCAAATAAGCCGCTTGACCACCTTACTATTTTGAAAGACAGTACATTGTAGGTAAATTGTTTATGTACCTATCCGTGTCGTTTTGAAAAAAGGGTATGACCCAGGCTTTATATCTTCAGTCCGTGTGCCGCTGCCGTCTCTCAAAGACCATAGTGACCAGCCAGTTGAATTAAAGTATGTACATTATTCCTGCCTGATGAACCGAAAACGCCGGCTCGCGTATTTTTCTGCCTGCAATATTGACGGAAATACCATGCCGCGCACTGCCGTTACCCGATCAGGTGATTTCCGGGAGGATCCGGCGGTAGACAATGCTCATCAGACCGGGGAAGCATTTTATGATCATGGAAATGTAAACAGCCTGCTGGATAAGGGGCATCTGACCAAATACGAAGATGTGCTCTGGGGAGAAGACGATGAGGAGGTCTTCAGGAAGATCGGGGCGGATACCTTCTGGTATACGAATTGTGTCCCGCAGCACCGAACGCTAAACCGGGGTATGTGGCGGAGCCTGGAAAATTATATCCTGAACCAGGAAACGGAAGAATTGAAACTAAGGATAAGCGTATTTACCGGACCTGTATTTCTTGCGAATGACCCGTTTCTGAATGAGCCCGTAGAGGGCATCGTGTACCAGTTGCCGACGCTGTTCTGGAAAATTATCGTTTTTATGTTCAGTGGGAAACCTCATGCAATTGCTTTCATGATGAGTCAGCAGAGTCTCCTGAGGGAAAGCGGACTGATCCGGCGCAGGAGAATGCTGGACAGGCTGGAGACATGGGTGAAAGAGCGGACCGAGCCGGCTTTTATGGATTATAAACACAGCAATCCGTACCAGGTTCGGGTGGAAGATTTGCTGAAATTGAATAAAATGACACTTGAGGTAGACGGTCTTGTATTGCCTTACCAGAAGCATCAGCCAATGGAACTGAAATTTAATGAAGTGGACATTGACCGGCGGCTGGAAGGGTTTGGTCTGGATGCTTCAGGGCCGAAATATGAAATACCTAACCTGGTGATGTTCTGATAACATGACCAACATGAATAATTTTTTAATGATTTATTCGACAAATACGAAAAATATATTAATTTCGCTTTTGTCGAATTAATTAATTATGAAAGGAAAACACCTGGGAGAACTTGAGGAGATCGTTTTGCTGGTTGTTGCCAATCTGTATGATAATGCGTACGGGGTGGCAATACGCAATGATCTGATGGAACAGTGTAACCGAAAGGTTTCTATTAGTACAGTACATAACGTCTTACAGCGTCTCCAGGAAAAAGGTTATCTGGATTCACGGTACAGTGAATCGACGCCGGAACGGGGTGGGAAACGAAAACTGCTCTTTACGGTCAACCGGGCAGGTCAGGCCGTGCTGGAAGAATCACGGCAAATGCGTGAAGCACTTTGGCAGGGCATTCCAAACGTGGCATTTAAGAAATCATGAACAGCCTGCCACAGACTCCCGGATGGGTGGATCGTCTCCTGTCGCGATTTTGCAACCCGCAATTACTGGAATCTATCGAAGGGGATCTCCATGAGCTATTCCGGGAAGATATTGAAAAAGCCGGAGTGGCTTACGCTCGTCGGATGTATGTACTCCACGCTCTCTCCTTCCTGAGATACCGTTCAATCCGGCGGAAAAACAGGTCAAAAACTCACAACAACATGAATCTTATTATTAACTACCTTAAAATCTCCTTACGGGATATCAGGAGGAATACAACTTTCTCCGCGATAAATATATTCGGACTGGTCACCGGTTTTGCCTCCCTCATTCTCATTCTTCAGTTTGTCCTTTTTGAAACAGGTTATGACCGTTTCCATGAGAATGGTAAGAACATCTACCGGATCATTAATTCGCGTTATCAGGACGGAACTCTTGTCCAGAAAGGGGCCATCACCTATCCTATGATCGGACCTGCACTTGAGACAGATTATGCCGAAGTCACTGGATTTACCAGGCTTACAGTAGGTGGCCGTACATTTATTGAACGGGATGAGGAGTTGTTCATGGTGGAGGATTACCTGTGGGCGGATAATAACTTTCTGCGAATATTTAATTTCCCGCTGCTTCATGGTAACAACGGGAACGCGTTGTCAGAACCCGGAAGTCTGGTGATCACGGAATCCTATGCCGAAAGCCTGATTAAGCCGGGACAGACTTCTGCAGATCTCCTGGGCACAACAGTAAAGGTAAATAACTGGGATTTTCCGGTGACCATTACAGGCATTGCAGCAGACGTGACGGATCGTTCACACCTTCAGTTTGATGTGTTATTCTCCTATCAGACTTTTATACGCCTGGCCGGTGAAGATGCAGATAACAGCCGCGAATGGTCTGACTTTTATCATTACATCGTCCTTGATGAAAAAACAAACATTCCGTCATTCCAGTCAAAACTGGATGAGTTCGGAGTTACGTATTTTAAGAATGGAGAAGTATCGGGAGCTGTGGAGCAATTCTCTCTGCAGGCAATGCATGATATTCACCTGAACCCGGACCTTCAGTATGAATATGCACAGGTTACGGACGGCAATTTTGTCCGGCTCATCCTTTTTATAGGTATTCTGATCATGCTTATTGCCTGGATCAATTACATCAATATCACTACCAGCCGGGCCCTGCAGCGGGCAAGGGAGGTAGGGATACGGAAAGTGCTTGGGGCATACCGCCGTCAGCTGATTGGCCAGTTTCTTACCGAGTCAATGCTGGTAAATGTACTTTCACTGATACTGGCCATTGTATTGGTTATTATCATACAACCGGTGTTTAACAGGCTGGTGGCCCTGCCGTTGAGCTTGTCCTTATTTATGGAAAATTCCATGTCAGGATTACCTTATTTTGCCCTGTTCCTTTCCATTTTTCTGGCGGCAGTTATCTTAATTGGTTATTACCCGGCGCTGTTGCTTTCACGTTTCAGTCTTCTTGAAGTGATCAAGGGCAAGATTGGCAAATACGGGGATATGTTAAAACTGCGAAAAGTACTGGTCGTCGGACAATTTGCGGCGGCACTGGTCCTTATCTCCGGGTCTGTTGCCATTTATCGTCAGGTAGAGTACATGCGGCAGCAGGATCTTGGTCTGGACATAAGCAATAATCTGGTTATCCACGGACCGCAGTTGCGGGGTTTTGACAGTACATTTATCCGGGATTTTTCCGAGTTCAAGAACAGCTTGTCAAATTATGCCGGTATTGAATCCGTAACAGCTACACGTCATATGCTCGGGGACAGGTTGCCAAAGACATTCCGGATTCATTCTCCCATGGATCCGGAAAGAAGTGACCTGGGATGTAACTGGATGGCGGTGGATCACGATTTTTTCACTCATTTTGAAGTTCCGCTTCGTGCCGGCAGGTACTTCGACTGGTACGATCATCACACCAATGGGGACGATGTCAACACGGTTATTCTGAATGAGTCGGCGTTGGCATTATTTGGCTTTGAGAATGCTGACCAGGCGATCGGGGAGGTATTAGAGATTGAGGGCAGGGGACAACCGAATTTCACCATTGTTGGGGTCGTTGATAATTTTCATCAGCAATCATTGAAGAAATCAATAGATCCTCTGATGCTTCTTCCGTTTTATTCAAACAGCCAGTTTTTTGTGGTGAATTATGCAGAAGGAACTGCCGACCGTGCCGTGAAACTTGCCCGGGAAACATATGCTGATTTTTACCCTGGTAATTATTTCGATTATTACTTCCTGGAGGAATCATTCAATGAACAGTATCAGGAAGATGAACGGATTGGTAACTTGTCGGCGGTGTTTACGCTGATTGCCATAGTGCTGGCGGTTACCGGTTTGTACGGCCTGGTGCTCATTACTTTGCTAAAAAAGACCAAAGAGATCGGAGTTCGTAAGGTACTTGGGGCCAATGTGATTTCTTTGCTGGGACATTATGGAAAGAGCTTTCTGACCCTTATTGGAATGGCCTTGCTGATCGGACTACCGGTGAGCTATTGGGGCATCCTTCAATTTCTGCAGGATTATCCGTACTCCCGGGGGGTCGAGGCACCTGTGCTCATCGGGGCTTCTGCCGGACTCTTCCTCCTTTGTGTGGTGACCATTCTTTTCCAGACAAAACGCATTGCTTCAAACAACCCGGTAGAATCATTGCGTGCTGAATGATCAGGAGAAAATCCAGTCCATCCGGGAAATGTCATTTAATCCGGGAGGCTTCATCGGCTGGCACCAGTTGATTAGTGGATTACCCTACTTTCCTATCCTTCTGAAAATCCCGAATGATGATGACCCGACCATGGAGTTAATTGTTTCGGGTCCGAAAAGCAGATCAACTCGAACATTTGCGTCAAGGGACCAGTTGTTGTTGAGTTTGTAATCCACACCAAAACCAATTCCGGAGTGCAGATTCCAGTATGACTTTTCGTAAGACTCACCGTTAGGCTCGGTTGTTTCAAATTTTTCGCGGAAATATCCGAAGCCTGCCTGGGCAAGCACATACGGACGTATTCTCCCGGAACCTAAATGGTAGCGAAACTGAAAGGTGCCACCGTAGACGTTAAAAGTGTATTCTCTTTTATTTTCCTCATCGTAAGGAAAGGTGTTATAAGAAAAAGAGGAACGCGAATAATAAGGCATAAAGCCATAGGTGATGCGGTTGTGAGACCGGTAAATGCCCGGGTAGACGGTAAAACCGGTAAAGCCATTATAGTTACGGGCAGTGGTGAAAATTGGAGCTGCATGAAGGCCCACCTGCCATTGAGGAGGCTCTGTCTGGGCGTTTAAGGAAGGTGCAATAAAGAAAAGGGTGATGGTCAGGAGAATTGGACATTTCATAAGTTCGGGTTTATAAGTTCATGACCCGGCCTGCTGACGTATCGTTGGAATTATATTGAAATTCTATAAGTATAAATATAAAATTCAAAAGGCAGGAGAAACCCTGCCACTAATTAATGACAGGGTTTCTCACAACGAGCGTTCATCTTATTTTTAATAGTGCCGGATGACGCGGGGTTGGTTGATTATCTGGTTCGGATCAGAAACCGAAAGGCGCATCAGCCACATTGTCAATTGTCCAGACCTCTCCGGCCAGGTTAATGATATAGGCTTTATTTTTAATGAACTCGAGCGAAGAGGGCAGGTTCAGCTCACCAACGACGAGAGAAATGGAGCCGTCAGCGTTAATCCGGTATAAGGCACCTGTTTCTGGATAGGCGGGAGATCCTTCTCCTTCCTCATTCCATACACCCTGTGACAGGCCAAACAACGTCTGACCTCTGTTCATTTCAACATCTACCAGAAGCCGCATTCCCGAAGCTATTTCCGTTGTTGAAGTGGATTGCGGGGTGAATGAAATAACCTTTCCTTCTTCAGGAACATGTGGTACAGGACCTGCTTCGCCCATGTAGATCGTATTTCCATGCACTTCCAGTCCGGTCGGGACTATATTATCAAACGCACGGAATTCGCTGATTTCTCCGTCTGTCGTTACATGGAGCAGCCGGTTATGGTGCCCGTCCGTTACCAGGAATGCACCGTGAAATACGTCGATTGCATATTGTACGCCCATATCAACAAAGAAATCGGGCACCGGCGGATTGTCCAGTGAGTATTGTCCGAGATCTGCAATGATGGTGTAACTGTCCGGGCCGTCGATGCGGTAAATGCCGTTAATATCCGCGCTGCCAAATTGCGGTCCGACCAACGTAACGAGTGCGTACGCGGTTACCCCGATAAAAACTACGTCGGAAACACCCCCGAGGCCTATGATCCAGGGCGGTAACCCGGATGCGAATACTGACTTTTCTCCTGTTTTCGGATCAATGCGGGCTATTTGTCCGACGGCACCTTCCACGACGAAAAGGTCACCACCGGGTCCTATGGTACTTCCAAGGGCACCCTGCAGGCCGGTAACCAGTAGTTCCGGTTCGCCGGGCCCCTGGTGTGGTGACATTTTGGAGTCGATGGCATTGATTGAATTTTCAGGTGTCCTGAGTACTTCACTGTCTTCAGAGCAGGAGGTAAGAATGCCCAGACAAATGATCATAATAAATAGAAGCAGACCTTCCGTTGAGAAAAGCCTGAGTGGTTGATTGAGTTGATTAAAACGCTTCATGGTAAACTAATTTAGTTTGAGAATAGATCATACTCAAAATAATCAGTTAGCGTTTGATCAACTTTTCTGTAAAGACAAAAAACTGTTCTGAAAGGGTAATGCCGGCAAAAGATTCTATTTCCTCAGGGCTGAGGGAGAAAGCCCATACTTTTTCCGGAATACCCGGCTGAAATGGGAGGAGTTTTCAAAGCCGCTTTGATACGCCACTTCATTGATGTTTTTATTCGTGGAGTCAAGCAGTGATTTTGCATGGGTCAAACGCTTTTCCAGGAGCCATTTGCCCGGGGTGGTATTGTAGTAGGCTTTAAAATCATTCTTGAAGGTAGACAAACTCCTCTGGCACAGCTTGGCAAAATCAGTAAGGGAAAGGTTGAACATGAAGTTACTTTCCATAACATGCCATATCGGAATTTTATGCTGGGTGTAAATGTGGTTGAAATAGGCCAGTATGTCAATGTTTTTAGGTTCGGCCAGGATATTGATGATGAGTTCTGTAATGCGGCGTTCTATCAGGTATTCCGAGTGATCAATATCTTCAGAGAATAATGGGATTAGTGCATAGAAACTGGCATGAATATTCGGATTGAGTTTAATGGGGAGAACCATATCCCGGGGTACAGGTGGGATATCTTTAAGATTAAAATGCGTGTTGAATTCCTTCATCACTCCCTTCAGGAAATCCGCATTGAAATGAAACGCGATGACCTCCCAGTCCACATTCTCGAACATTTCCTGAATATAGGCCGTTTTTCGAACCAGCAGAGATTCATCATCGGAAAGGGTCCAGGCACGTTCCCCTATGTGCAGCGTTTTTTTACCTGAAAGGGTAAAGAGAATCTCCTCGTAATTATTGTAGAGTTTTACGAATTGTTCGGATTGCGGACAGCGGTAATATACGATCAGGTTATCGCCAATGGAAATCTGCTTGAAGATCTCCGGGTGGGCGATTTTTATTTCGTAAAGGTTGATCATGATGGCGGCAGGTTCCTATAATCATTAGGAATATAATAAATTTTATAACGATATATGAGAATAATGCAAGATTTCTGAACGGAAGATAGGTTTGTTTCTACTGGCAGAAAAATCAGAATTTCATTATTTCTTTATCACCTTGAATGAGCGCGAGGATGCACCGCTTCGAAGTCTTAGCACATATACCCCGGATTTTAATTCTTCAAAGGATATTGTAGCATCATAGCCATTTACCGCATGGGTTTTAATGAATTGTCCTGATTCGTTAATCACGTCAGCCTCTCCGATAAATTCTGCCGAACGAATTTGCAATAAGTCCCTCACCGGGTTTGGAAATAATGTTGTTTCCTCCTTATCCTCCTCCAGACTGGTTATCACTACTACCGTAACAGCCAGGGCATTCAGACTTTCACATCCGCCGCGGGTTTGTGTAGCATAAAAAGTTGAGCCATCCGTTAACGGGTGGGAAGGTCCTAATGAATTTATGTGGGTCATGGCATCCGATTCTGAGGAATACCAATGGATGGCTTCACCGGAAGCATTGAGATCAGTAACAAATTGATTGGAATATACTACCTGAACTGAATCGCCTTCCGGAGCGGGTATATCTGCCTTTATATTCACTTTAATTCCTATAGGCTGTGATTCACATGCGTCTGATTGCTGGGTCACAAAATAAGTGAAGCCATCAATCAGACCTGTCGATCCGGCAAGCCTTGTTCTTTTATCGCCGGTGGTGTACCACTGAAGCTCATTCCCTGTGACGTTGAGGTCGGACAGCGTGGATCCGATACAAACAAATTGTTCTGATTCAGCAATGGGAGAATCAGGCGCTTGCAATGTCACCTGAACCTTGAATCGCGTTTCAGATTCACAATTGCCGTCGGTACGCTGGGAGGCATAATAGTCCTTTCCATTCTCCAGTGACACATTGCCCGAAAGTGGCGCACCACCAGCCGCGGAATCATACCACCGGATATGGGTGCCATCGGCAGTGAGGTCTGAAACCCGGCTTCCATGGCAGAAAGTTTGCGAGGCAATACCACCTGGTACAGGAGACGGCGTATTTCCGGTAAAAATCCTCACACGGCGACGATAACATGATTCGTAGTTATTCTGTGTCTGTGAAACATAATAAACCGCTCCGTTCTCAATTGCGGTGGATGGTTCGAGCATATTACCACCGTCATAGGAGTCGTACCAGCTCATAAGCCCGGCATTCAACCCAACTTCTGCAAGGGTAGCGATGCCGCATGTATAGATATCCTGGGTCATAAGCGCAAGCGGAGTACCCTGCTCCATCGCGGTTCCATCTCCAAGCTGGGAATGGCGGTTGTTTCCCCAGGCCCAGAGCGAGCCGTCGGATTTTATGCCGAAGGTATGATACTGTCCAGCCTCAATCCGGTCCCAGTCAGTATCTTCGCTCAGATTGTTCCATTCCTGCCAGACCGGATTCGGTATACCAAGCTGGTCTGAATCATTTTTACCGCCGCCCCAAAGGGTGCCGTCTGATTTGACGGCGATACTGAAAGACCAGCCGGCAGCAACATCTATCCAGTCATTTTCTTCACTCAAACGCCCGGGATCCGAAAAAGTATAAAAGGGTTCTAATATCTGACCATATTCATTCGATCCCCAGCCCCAGAGAGATCCATCCATTTTTATTGCCAAAACATGATCCAGCCCAACATCAAATGCAGTCCAGGGTTGCTCCGAACCAACCTTAAATTTTTCCGTCTGATCATAACCCGGGAACCACTCATTTCCCCATACCCACAGGGTGCCATCTGTTTTGAGGCCATATGATTTATACCCTGAAGAATGAATATTGACCGTTTCCCAGTCATTCTCCGAATCAACCTGGGTCCATTCCAGTATGGGTTGATTGGGCGAGGCGGGGGAAATCCCGGTTTGTCCATACGTGTTGTTTCCACATGCCCAAAGCGATCCGTCCTTTTTAACGGCTAGTGAATGAGCTCCGCCAGCAGCCACCATAGCCCAGTCTTTATCAGTGCCGACCTGAGCAGGTGACAGCGTGGCCGAAGTCGTACTGTTTCCCTGCTGCCCGGTGCCATTGCCACCCCAGGCCCATAACGTCCCGTCGGATTTCAATGCGAGCACATGGGAGATTCCTGCATCCACAAACTCCCAGTTATTGTCGGTGCCTACCTGTTTTGGCCATCGTGAACTCTCGGTTGTACCATATCCCAAGGAGCCATTTCTGTTTTCTCCCCAGGACCATAAGGTGCCATCGTCCATGATCGCAAGTGAAAAGCGGGTAGAAGTTGTAACCATCCTGGCAACTAACGGTCTGGATTCGACAGGTATTGGTCCCATCTGCCTGTTAATATCCACAGTAACCGCCAGATATTCTTCGGAACGGCATGCATCAACGGTTTGATAGGCATGATACGTATGTTCGAAGGGCCAGGCATGGAATATCCCATGTTCACCTACCGGATCATAAAATGAAATATTCTGTCCGGCCAGAACCAAATCACTCAAATCTCCTTCCGGGCAAACCAGCTGATACGTATCTCCGGATGGAGGGGGCGTGTCCTCTTTATTGATTACAACGTCGATTTTCAGACGTTCCCGGGATTCGCACCCGTACAGTGTTTGGGCTGCATAATAGGTTCCGTTCTGAAGCTCCTGGCTAGCGGAAAGTTTCGTTCCGCCTTCCGGCACATCGTAAAAGATAACTCCATAACCTCCGGCTTTCAGATTGTATACATATCCTTTTTTACAGAAAGGCTGCCTCGATTTTCCCGTTGGGGCGGCCAGATCGGTGACCTTTCCTCTAACCTTTAAACGAGAACAGGATATTAGTCCGTTTTCCTGTGAAGCCACGAAGTATAGCTTTTCATTGATTATAATGGTACCGGGGGGCAACGGATTTCCGCCGGTTTCCTGGTCGTACCAAAGGAGATTGGTGCCGGTTATATCAAAATCCTCAAGCGTTGCACCATAGCAAAACGACTGGATGGTACGTGTGGTTGTTGGCACCGGCGCCAGGTTTTCGGTTGCGCGGACTTCCATTCGCTGATCCGATTCGCAATAATTCACGGTTTGCGTGGCGAAGTAGGATCTGCCCTTGACCAGCGTGGTGGTTTCCGGATTGAGAAGATAGCCATCTTCGTTATACCATCTGATGTCCGTCCCTGTAACATTCACCATATCCAGTGTTTCTCCCCGGCAGAACGTAACTGATGACGGACCGGCAGGGCCAGCTGGCTTTTCATTGATGACCACTTCCACCTGAAGGCGGGTGATTGACTCACAGTCTGCCCGGGTTTGTGAAGCGAAGTACAAATTTCCGTCAATGAGTTCCGTTGTGGCAGGAAGCTGATTGCCGCCCGCTGGTGAATCAAACCATTTAATATTTGTTCCCAGGACAGTGAGATCTGCAATCGTCGGATTGGGAAAACAGAAAATCTGCAGCGGATCTCCTTCCGGGGGTCCGCCGAATTGAATTACGGGAGTTGAAATATCCACCCAGGAATCGTTGCCAAGTTTTCCGAACGTACCATTACCCCACCCCCAAAATCTGCCTGAGTTATCCTCGACGAATACATGGTCATCCCCAAGTGACAGGGAGATGGCCGGTTTGTCCAAATTTGCAGGTGTCATATCCATATAATGTTCCCATCCAAGCAGGTCAGTGCCCCAGAACCAGACAGACCCGTCCTGTTGAATGCCAAAGGATTTAAACCTGCCGGCACCCGTTTCTATCCATGATGCTGAACCATATCTTCCGGGCGTATTTCGTAATTCCACAGACTCTTCAGGATCCACCTGTCCGAATTGGTTGTCGCCCCAGGACCACAGGGATCCATCCGATTTTATTGCCAGTGAATGATTGTACCCGGCCTCTGCGGAAAGCCAATCGGTACTGCTGCCAATCTGTACAGGCGTCCGGCGATCTTCTAAGGTTCCATCGCCCAGTTGTCCGTCAATATTATATCCCCAGGCCCATAACGATCCGTCAGTCCGGATTCCAAGGCTGTGATTTCCTCCTGCAGCTGCGCTCCGCCAATTGGTTTGTGTCCCTACTCGCACCGGCGCATAAGCTACTTGCTGACCGATCCCCAATTGCCCGTCGAAATTCGCTCCCCAGGCCCAGAGTGTTCCGTCTGACCGAATAGCCAGGCTGTGAAATTGTCCGGCTTCAATCGCGATCCAGTCTCCGCTCCCGATCCTTACAGGTTGTAATACATAATTACCGAAAGTTCCGTTGCCGGCCTGACCGCTACTGTTGAAGCCCCAACCCCACAGTGATCCATCTTCCCGGATCGCCAGGGAATGGAATCCTCCGGCTGACACCATTTTCCAGGTGTACTCCCCGTCGATCAGGATGGGTGTTTCGCGGTGGTCGGTGGTCCCATCGGCCAGCTGGCCATAGGAATTCATGCCCCAGCCCCAGAGGGTGCCGTCATCCCTGATCGCCAGGGTATGACTTCCACCGGCGGAGATGGATTGCCAGCATTGTCCGGAGGAGACAAGAACGGGAAAAATAAAAAGCAGGAGAAAAAAATATTTCATGATCGACTGGACTCCGGGTGTAAAATTGAGGGCAAAATATCCGGCGGTAAATTAGTGAAGTAATGTGTATGGGATCAGCTTAATCTTCCCTGATACCCTACATTGGCGGGGTTGTAGGCCTATCAACGGAGAAATCGTCCCGCTAAATTATGGTCCTGATAGGCATGAATTTTAATTAATTGGTTTATAGGCTTTTGAATATTTTCATGCGTATATTTTGCACTCATGCAGGGAGAATGATAGCAATGCAAATTGGTCATTCAGCGTTGAAACAAGGACAAACGGGATCATAAAGCACACCTGATACCAACGGTATGGTCGCTGTTATTTCCGGAATAAACATAAAAAAAGCCCGGAATTTCTTCCGGGCCTCTGCCGGGATTTACCCGACAGGCCGCCTACCAAACTAACCAACTATTAATTTGCGTTCGCCCCGATATCTCCCTGGGCCACAAGGACAGCCAGTTCGCTGGCGCTGAGGTGTACATTTATATATCCATCATACGCGATCAGATCTTCATAGCTCACCATATCCATCTCATCGGTCATGGTAACATTCGTCCGGCTCATACCCATGGCATCCACGCTGGTCAGGGTGACCGCAATGGCACCCGGACCTTCTGCCGCCGATCCCACATGGATATGCGATGGGTGATCGCCCGCGAAGTCAATTCCGGATAACATGATGGATACCAGTGTTTCACCGTTCATCCGTTCACTGAAAGTAACTTCTCCCATGACATTCCTTATATCCCTTGCGTTCAGCATATAGGTTTCACTGTTGCCGGTCAGTTCGTTCTGGCCGATGTCGCCCTGGGCCACGATAGTAGCGAGATCGTCTGCGCTCAGGTGAACATTTATGTATCCGTCAATTCCAAGAATATCATTATATCCAAGTGTACTTCCGTCGTCAAGCATCGCCACATTCGTCGCACTCATTCCGGTCGTACCGTTGACAGGGTTGAAGGTAAAGGCGATATCACCCCCTTCAGCTGCTGTATTCATATGAATGTGTGCCGGGTGCATGCCTCCGTCCGGCGTGCCAGTAAGGTTGAGTATCGCAAGTGCTTCACCGTTTACCCGCTCACGGAACGTAGCAGTTCCGCTGATACCTTCCACATCCCTGGTACCGAGCATATACTGTTTGGATTCTCCGGTCAGGTCATTCTGCCCGATATCTCCCTGAGCCAGGAGTGTGGCGAGGTCCGATGAGCTGGCGTGCACGTTAATGTACCCGTCAAAATCGAGCAGATCTTCGTAGCTGATGTCACTGCCAGCGTCAGTGGCGGATACAATGGTGGTACTCATACCCGTCATGCCATCCACCGGCGTGAGGGATACCACGATACCCCCGGTTTCCGCCGCGGTATTCATGTGTATATGTGCCGGATGCATCCCCGAAGTGGTGCCGTTGAGACTGATCTCAATGGAAATCTCCCCGTTATTCATTTCAGCAAACGTCACATCTCCGCTGATCCCGTGATCTGAAACCGGTCCCAGGTCATAGGTCATCTCATTGCCCGTCAGCATCGGGCCGTCTTCATAATCATCATTACAGCTCCAGGCAAACAGTGCCGTGAATATCAGCAGGGCTGTAGAGAGGTTTAATATGTTCTTTGTGCTTTTCATAGTATGCTATTTGGTTTTCGTTTAGCATACTTACGAGGTGAACCGGCCGGGCGGATTTCAGTACCTGAAAAAAAATTGAATTAATTTCTACCCGCTGGTGACATTACCAATTACCCGCATGGTTTCCAGGCTTGGTTCCCGGCTGCCTCCTGAGGGTTCTACAGTAATGGCAAACGCCGTAGCACCTTCCGGGATATTCTTCATGGTAATGAGTCCGTCCGACACATCAAAGACACCTGCATCGACAGGCAAGCCATCGATAATGGCCCAAAGCTGATACTGCTGATCCCGGGAAAGCGATGCCAGGTTTTTAATGCGCAGATAAACCTGTTCAGATGACTCGTCCCAGTAAACGGTGGCAGAAGATTCAGGAGAATTCTCCGTGCCTGCCAGAGATATCCGGGAAAACGCGGGATCGCCAAGGATCTCTAAGTCGCGGGCGAGCCCGTCCAGTTTCTCATTTACCTGGTTATAGTTGTCAGCGATTTGCTGATTTTCGGCAATTAAGGTAGAGAGCTCTGCTTCGGCCTCACGCCAGTTATTCCAGTAGCGCCAGGCGAGGAAGGACGACACAAGTGCCAGGAGGATGGAAGCGGCAGCCACGTATCTGTAAAGGCTTCGCTCCTGCTTCGGGGGCGGGAGCGGAATGGTTTTGGCTTCGGCAGCGGGTTCGATTGAGGACATAATTGACTCCTTGACAGAGGCCGGGGCTTTTACCGCCGTTTGTATGGCAACCTGCTCGAAAGACTTCTCAATCTGGTCCAGTTCTTCACGCACTTCTGCATGCTTTTCTGCCATGGCAAGGACTTCCTGCTCCTCTTGCGGACTTAATTCTCCCAGCACAAAGGACTCAAGGATTCCTGACGATATGTATTCCTTTACATTCACTCGCTGCCCAAAATTTTTCTAAGGTTTTTAATAGCCATACGCACCCGTGTTTTCACGGTACCAATTGGGATTCCTTTCTCCTTTGATACCTCCGATTGTGAAAATCCCTGAAAATATACTAAATCCATGACCAATCGTTCCTCTTCCCGCAAGTGTGACAATAATTCCCTGACGCCTATATCCTCCTCATGCTGAGATGTCGTGCCGGTGCTTCCTGTAGTATGTACGGTATTTTGAATGTCATCAGTTTTCCTCGACTGGGAAATTTCTTTGGACCGCAACTTGTCAATTGCCAGGTTCCGGGAGATTTGCATCATCCAGGTGAACAGCCTGCCTTTCGCCGGATCATACGAGTCGATCCTGTTCCAGATTTTTAAAAATGCATCCTGAAGCACTTCCTGTGCCACCGCATTATCCTTTACAATGCGCAGTATAACCCCGTACAATGCATCTGAATACCGATCATACAGAAGGTTCATGGCGTCCTTCTCCTTGTTCCTGAGCCTTTCGGCCAGTGCTGCCTGATCGATGGGATTATTCACTGTTGGATAGATATGAATAATACAACCATCGAAGGGAGCAAAAGGTTATTAGTTGCCCGCGGGTGAAGAGGTTGGGTATTCAGGATAGCTCATGTTGTAATTTGTATAGGAATCTCCTGTATACATCGGGAAGATGGTTGAGTTCATATACATAAAATAGCTCACAGTCATCTGATAAGGATTTCTCATACCATTGTTGGATGACAAAACGACGTTGACCACATTAACACGACCATTGTTATTCATCCAGGGGACCTGTTCCACATTGTCTGTGTTCAGCGGACCGTAGACTTTCACTGTGGTCAAAGGGTTGAGGTTTTGTTGTTTTGGCGATTCCTCAACAGAAGATGTTGTCGTGGCAGGAAGTTCTTCTTTGGAATAGGAGACGTCAATATCTCCATCATTGGTGCGGTTCAATTGAAGCTGATACTGCCAGTCCGCCTGGTAGGATTGGGCGAAAGATGGAGCTAGCCAGGTAAATGTCAGGATGAGAAGAAGCAGATACTTCATATTGAATTAGTTTGCTTATATTCAATATACAAAAATGTGAGGTGGTGAAAAACAATAATTTGTCATAATCCCGTCAAGAGAGTTCGCCAGGTGAAAATATTTATCAAATATATATGCATTGCTTTAATCTGGACAGTAATAATTCTCCTTCAGATCACTTCCTGTAATCACCAGGATCAATCAGCACAGAAGATCAGATTGTTCGAGGCTTATTTCTCTGCGGTCAATAGCGAGGAGGCGAATAAGTGGCAGTTTACCACCGATACCGTAAAGCTGTGGTTTGATGACCGGGAGAATGATCCGGTGGTACAGGTAAAAGGCCAGCCCTCACGCGGTCCATGGAAGGAATGGGATGAAGAAATGAATTCCGCTTCGTATTACGATTCACTGTGGTTTGATATGGAAGAGAATGCGGTAAAGGGATACTTTTATGAGCGGAATGATTTTTATGAATTAGTAGGCAAGCCGCCGACCAAAACGCTGCGTACGTACTGGTTTGATGAAAATGACAAGATAACGGAGATGTTGATTTACTGGATTCCGGAGGAGAACAGGCTGACGTCGGAGTACCTGGAGCCGGTAAAAGCCTGGGCACTCGAATGGGACTCAGCACTGATCATGGATTTGTACCCGGATGACAGGATTATCCCTTCCCGGGAGAATGCTATTCGCTGGAAAGCACTTTTGAGGGAATATCGGGAGGAAAATTAATTGCCGGGACTTTCCTGTTTGACCAGGATTTTCACCGACAGGTGTTCATTACCATTGTCGAACACGCGATCCCAGCCCAGCTTCCTGAGCTTTCGTACAAGAAAATAATTCTGAAATCCATGGGCAACGATGATAATGAGTTCCTGGGTTTCTGACAGCCTATCGAATTTCTTTGCCCCTTTATTCACCCGCTGCATTGCTTCCCGAAAACTTTCTTCCGCTTGTTGAATACCGAGTAACCAGGCTATTCGTGATATACGGGTGTGCCAAGAATGACTCATTCGAAACGGCAGGCGCATATTCTCCCGGTCCAGCTCGCGAAGTCCGGCATCTTCGATCAAAGTAAATTTAGGCTCCTGAAAGATATGGTGTGCGGTTTGCCGGGCCCGCTCCAGCGTACTGCAATAAACGGGCATCAGGGGTAGATTTTCTGTGCAGACCGGAGGGTCGTCAAAAACTATAATTCCGGATTGACGGTACGCATTCAAATATTCTTCCGCTTCCTTAAAATCGACCCGTAGCGGTCGTTCAACATCGGGCCGGGCATGCCTGATGAGCACGATTTGCCGAACCTCCGTATCGGTGAGCAGTTTAAGACAGCTTCCGCGAGGTTGATCCCGGTAATAATTACGAATATATGTGTAGGCCGATTTCATTACTAGCTGTCCGGGGCATTTTGAAAACGGAAGCCTTCAGGGTTCCATAACTTGGAGAATCTGATTTCTTAATTCATCCCCCATGGAAGGAAATGCGGCATTGGGAATGACGATGGTTCCATCTGCTGAAACCAGGGCATACCGGGGGATTGCCCCTTTCGGATGGCCAAGTGTTTCCCACATGTCACGGATAAGGACTTCATCGGCAAGGATATGATATCCCGTGAGGCGATTATAATTGAGATTTTCCCGCCAGCGGTCTTCCCATTTTAACTTATCAATAGATATGTAAAGGACCACCAGGTCTCCGCTGCTGATAAAATCCTGGAAATTATTTTTGTAGGCAAACTCGCCAATACACGGATGACACCAGGTGGCCCAGATGTCAATCAAAATGGTCTTCCCTTCAAGTTTTTCCAGTAATCCAGCCAGAGTGGTATAGTTTTCTTCGATGATCACTGCCTTACTATACGGACTGGTTTGTGATTCCAGGTAGTCATCCAGGTCTTTGAAATATTTCTCCAGTAGTTCAAGCTGCTCTGAACCGGGATATCTTGCCTGCATCGAATCAATCGCCTGTTTCATCACAGGAGAGTAAAACATTTGTGAATTCACCTTATTCCTGAGCCTGGATATCAGCAACGCGTATTTGGTGTCATTATTAAGTTCGAAAAGAGAATCCAATGGATATTCCGGCGAAATAATATCTTTAAAAACCATTTCGTCCAGTGATAAAGGATTTTCCGGCAGATTGTAATCCCGGTACGAACCGGAAGTATAATCAACGGCGTGCATCAACTCGTTGTAACGGAAACTGCTGGGGCGTTGTTCCCTGGAAGCAAATTCCTGGAAAAAGCGTTCAATCAGTCTTTCCCAGTTCCGGTTGTACATAGTAAGGGCAGTATCCGGATTAACCTTCAGGGCACTCACCTGATCGCGTCTTTTCAAAAACATCGCGTTCAGAAAAATACCTCCGTAGTAGGAGTTAATTTCATCTTCCAGGTAGCTGCGCAAATCGGCGGTACCCGGGATACTGATATCTGCATGCAGATCAAACACACGCGAAAGAAGCAGGTATTCATTCGACCGGAGTGAATCCATTTTTTGAAGAAAGGTATCCGTGTCCCTGATATCCGCCAGGTACAGGGAATAGGCATTGCCGCTAACGCTCTGGGTGGAAACCGTTGCCGTTCTGGCTAATGAATTCAGGTACCGGTTAATTTCCTTATGATCCCCGTCAATTTTTACGATCAGGTGCTGGCGGACAGAATCCTTTAGAAACATTTCGTTGGCGGGGGAGGATCTGACCCTTTTACCGTCAGGCTGTTCAAATTCAAAATGGATAGCCGCTTTTTCTTCGTGAAGGAACCTGTAATAATTTCGCCGGTACGAAAGCCGCATGATCCCAATTCCGGGATTCTTAAAGCTATACCGGAAGTTGCCGTTCCGATCGGGAGTTACCTTCGCATGTTCAGTAAAAAAGGGTTGAACCCCCTCGCGGGCATGGTCGATGTAAAGGGCCGATTCCCCGTCGTAGTGATGTATTTTTCCTGAAATAGTGATTTGGGCAAATGAAAAAGCTGAGCCTGTTAATAGTATAGTAATTGCCAGGATAAATCGCATACCTTATAAAGTACGCAATAATCTGGTTATTTTGTGAAAATCGTTATGAGAAGTTCAGGTCAGGGCCGAAAAATTCAATTTCCCTCCGGCAACGGAAAGAATTGATTCTGAGAGGACTGAGGGAACCGGTTCCGGAATTGATAATCCGGAGTGGAAATGACAGGATTCATATGCTTGTTCAGGCGAAGGTAATAATCCGGGGTCAGCTGATTTTTTTGATTTGCATTCTCGACGGATATTAGTGAGCTGCTGACAAAAATTCTGCTGTCGTCGTTCAATATGGTCTGAACACCGGTTGGACTGGTATGGTCGATCAGACTCATTTCCACATTCCTTTTTAAATAGGAGAATGTAATGCCACCATCCGTGTCCAGGTGAATTTCGGTCTGATATTTCCACCCCGCACAGCAGGTTTGTCCGGAGGCCGGAAGCACCAATAGTAACAGGAACAGAATCAGCAGGAAAGAGCGCATCATGATTACCGGGGTTTTTATATAAAATACGAAATATTCCCGGATAATCGGTTATCAGTCAGGCTATTTTTCTGGTGGACGGTTAAGCGAATCCCCCAGACAAAATCTTAAAAATCTATGACCAGGGAAGTGCCGTCCGGGTTACTTGTCCATGAGCTTTTACCATTCAGGCTGGCTATAAAATTCTCTATCAATCCTAATCCGAAACCCGAGCTGCTTTCAGAAGCGAGACCGCCTGATCCATTATCAGAAAGGCGGAGATTTATTCCCTTAGTTGTACGTCTCATGGAGATTTCTATGACCGGCTTTTCGGTGTTCTTGAATGCGTGCTTGATACTATTGGAAATAAATTCAAAGCATATCAGTCCTGAAAATACTGCCTGTTCCGAATTCAGGATAAGCTGGTCGTCTGCTTCAAGTTTCCACTCAATATCTTTTGATTCGAGATTTTTAAGTGACTCAATAAACTGTTCAAGATACGGCTTCATAGCGACCTCGTTCATAATTTCACTGCGCAGGAGCAGCTCATTGACTTTTCCAATGCTGCTGATACGTTCGAGCAAGCTGTCTACTTCTTCGGCTTGCAGGGTGTTGTCTTCTCCTGATTTCAAATAGATCAGGCTGGCGATCAGTTGTAAATTGTTTTTGATCCTGTGCTGGCTTTCCTTGAAAAGGCGATTGTTCAATTCGAGTTGCCGCTTCAGCTCATTCTCCGAATTAATTAATTCACTTGTTTGATTTTTAATAATTTCTTTCAGCTGAGCGGGTGATTTAAATTCCATGAGCATGGGAAATTTTCTTATAATAAGTATAAGAGTAAGCGCCGAAACAATAGCTGTTACGAGCTTGACCGTGACACTCAGGTTGTACAGGGGTTGCCAGAAGATAATTACATCAATGAGATGGGTGAGTCCGCATGCCAGGATGAACAGTGCAAAAAGAATGGCAATGTCCTTATAAAGTATTTCAGAAATGGGAAGCTTGCGCTGGAAGTAATAAATGGTGATCGGGATACCGAAATAGCTTCCGAAAATCATGAAGTCTGAAATGATGGATGTCCAGCCCTGGACCGCTGACCAGCTGCCGCAATCCCACCTTGCCGGCCAGTATTCAGTACTGAACAGATTGGAGAACAGGAATGAGACCTGGCTGGAAAGTCCGCTTTCCTGGAGGTGGTTTACCGAGCATTTGGCGATATCCTCGCAAAACAGAGACGCAGGAAGATAGCTGGAAAATAATAATATGGACAGAACCGCTGCAGCTGTTACGGTTAAAACGGTAGTTAGATTGGAATTCATTGAATAGTCCTCCTGGATGGTTGATTGAACAGAAATGTATTGTATTTCACCCTCAGCGGGCGGTTACTTGTTTAATCATTTCCCGCGCCTGACTGAAGTTAAACGGTTTTTCCAGAATACTGCAATTGGATATGTTCATTATTTCTGTCTTATAATCAGATAGCATCCCGGAAAGAAAAATAATCGGGCAGTTACTTCGGGAGCGAAGAAGTTTTGCGACGTCAATCCCTGTTAACTGGCCTTTCAGGTTAATGTCAATCAGTACCAGGCTAAATTCCTTTTCTGTGACTTGTTCTATAAATTCCTCCCCCGATCCGCAAATCAATGTTGGGTTCAATTCACAGGCCTTTACCAGCTTGGCCAGGCTCATGGCTATGTAGGGTTCGTCTTCAACTATCGCTACGCTTGACATTTCATCGGTATTTACCTCATCTAACGTTTTTTTAAAAATATCTAATATAAATCCCGAAGTACGGTAAAGTTTTATAAAAAAAGGACCGTCCAAAAAATGAACGGCCCATAAATACCTTTGAAAACCCAGTTCATCCTACTGTTTGGGTGTGAAGCTTCCTGGTTCTTGTCGTACGGGAAAGTCTTCGAAGGTAGCCATAAATTTTGCCACAACGCCTTTCAGTGGTTCGAAAGCATACATTCGTCGCACTACCCAATCGTCATAATAGGAAGAGTTGTCCATCGCGAGCTCAAAAGGATCCGCTCTCAGGTCCACCAGTAAAGGTGCCTTGGTGGGCTTTTGTTCATATAGCCATGCCCCCAGTCCTTCATGTTCCTGGGTGGAAAAATGAAACTTCCATCGGCCAATCCGTACAGCTCCCAATGAACCATCATCCACAAAGGCAAAAAACTCGTTTCGGGGACCGTTTTCGGCTTCACCGGTTAAATAGGGCAGAAAGTTATAGCCGTCCAGATGTACTTTGAACGTCTTGCCTGCCGCTGAATGACCATTCAACAGCTTGTTCTTGATATCTGGCTCCCCTGCAGCAGCTAAAAGTGTCGGCAGGCAGTCTTCCAGGGATAAAATCTCGTTGGACACTTGCCCGGCCTTTATCTTTTCCGGCCACCTGATTGTGAAGGGGACGCGGATACCGCCCTCCCAGGTGGTTGCTTTTTCACCTCTGAAAGGAGAAGTGCCGCCATCAGGCCAACTGAATTTTTCGGCCCCGTTATCAGTGGTGTATATGACGATCGTATTTTCTGTAATGCCCAATTCGTCCAGCTTATCAAGTAACTGCCCGACCTGCTCATCATGCTGCGCCATCCCGTCGGCAAAGATTCCCAAACCTGTCTTGCCGCTGTATTCATTGCTCAGATGGGTAAAAATATGCATGCGGGTGGTGTTAAACCATACGAAGAAAGGCTTGTCAGCTTCATGCTGTCTCTCTATAAAGTCAATGGTCGCATCCAAAAATTCTGAATCAATGGTTTCCATCCTTTTCCTGGTAAGCGGCCCGGTATCCTGTATATCCCCATCCGCAGAGGCTTTCAATACTCCTCTGGGGCCATAACGCTTGCGAAAATCTTCACCCTGCGGGTAATCAGGGTTTTCCGGCTCCTCTTCTGCATTAAGGTGGTAGAGATTCCCAAAAAACTCATCAAAACCGTGGTTGGTTGGCAGAAACTCATCCAGGTCACCGAGGTGGTTTTTGCCAAACTGACCAGTGGCATAACCCAGTGGCTTCAGGAGTTCAGCAATCGTTGGGTCCTCTTCCTGGATTCCAATGGGATCGCCAGGCATGCCGATTTTCAACAGACCGGTACGCTTGGGGGACTGCCCCATTATAAATGCTGCCCTTCCTGCCGTACAACTCTGCTGCCCGTAGGCATCGGTAAACCGCATGCCTTCCATAGCCACGCGGTCGATATTAGGCGTTTTGTAGCCCATTACTCCTGAATTATAGGCGCTGGTGTTGTACCAGCCGATATCATCTCCCATAATTACCAGGATATTGGGCTTTTCCTGTGCAAAGACGGCCAATGGCAACAAAAATGAAAGCAGAAAAAGCCTGATTATCTTAAAAGATTTGTAAATCATAATATTCTATTGGTTAGAGAATTACAGAATAAAGTATCCTGAATTAAAATAGAATATTTATAGATATTAATCCACTTATAGAAATATAGTTTCACAAATGACAACAGGTGACGTCATCATGGTTCGCGCAAACACATAGAGAGGAACACGACTAAATGCCGCGATTATGCGCGTTATTCCGTCAGAAAATTTACAAATTTCGGATCCGGTACTTTGCGCCAGGATGTCCGGGTATTATTTTGTTCTCGCCGTAAGACCATTATGGTATCAGAAATGGAATAGATGAGATCAGAAGGCAAACGGGGATCGGGCAGGTCAGTATCTAAATAATTAATCCGGTTATTCTCCAGGTAAACATAAGTGTACCAACTTATGGTGTCTTCCTCGGGATAATTATAAGCCACGACTGTTTCAAATTTGTGCAAATATTCCGGGTTCCCGGATTCACTTTCATCCACCTCATAAATCCTGAATCCCCAGAAATCCACGTTACTGTATACATAATAAAAACCCCTTTCGCTTGCGGTTTCTTCGGTATATAAGCTGTCAATTTCCCAGGACCCTCTCAGTTGTTCCATCGTTATGACCTCATCGTCTATTTCAATGTCCTCAGTTTCTTCACAAGACAGAAACAGAATTATAAAAAGTAATAAAGGTATTTTGGTAACCCGAAGTGATGAAATCAGTGATTCTTTACGTGGCATTTGTAATTTATCTTTTTCGATTGCTAAACCTGCTCTTTCTGCAAGTGAATATATCGACTCTTTTAATTTGCTGCGATATTCTGTATACATCCACAGATACAAAAAGTAACAAGCCTGGAATTCTGTTGGGAAGAAGGCTTTGGAAACAAGGCAGATAGATGCAAATTTCAGATTAATGAGAATAAGACTTATACTGCGCAAAGATCGAAATTGAAGAAATGGGGCTTGATTTTTTTAACATTAATGACAGAGGCAGAAATCAAATTCTGTTTACTTTAAGTGGTCAATTATTGCTGGAATGGGATGCTAAAACTTTCCCAAAGATTTCAGGTGAACGGGAATATGGATAGACCCTTGAAATAATTCTCCATTGTTGATTATTCATCTTTACAAATAAAACCCCACAATTATTGATATAATTGGGCTTGGACTCGAGCTGTGGACTTGTAGTCGTTGTAAGCGTGCAAAATGAAAATGCAAAAAAGTGAAAAAACTATTCCTTGATGACCTTCGCTCAGTGGAAATGATTTATGATAGTTCGTTGTCAAATGACTTTGATATAGTTCGGACATATGAGGATTTTGTAACCTACGTGCAGGAAAATGGCTTACCGGATTTCATCAGCTTTGATAATGACCTGGGCCTTGATGATAAAGGTGAAGTAGCTCCGGATGGGTATGCAGCAGCCAAATGGCTGGTCTATGAATCCGGACTGGATCTGCGTAAATTGAAATTCCATGTGCACAGCGCAAATCCGGTTGCGGCAGAACAGATTGAGGGGTTGTTGAATAATTATATTAGATTCCTGAACTCTAAGGATGGCAGCGTGTAATACACTGGGTGAACGTGGTATGTGCTAAAAATAAATATTTCTGCCCCTGTTGCGGGTATAACACGTTTGACGAACCGCCGCCTGGAACATTTTATATTTGCGAGATTTGTTTCTGGGAGGATGATCTGGTTCAATTTGAAAAGCCGGATTACGAAGGCGGGGCTAATGTATGTTCTCTTAACCAAGCAATAAGCAAGTTTCTACTTTATGATGTGATCTTAAGTTTAAGGAGTATGCCAGATCGGTCAATCCTTTCGACGTAAGAGATCCGAAATTACAGCTTCCAGCAAATGGTGGTGGCGAGCTTATTCACAACAATAAATTTGTTATATGAAGTTTTTTGAATTGTGCCAGCAACGGAGTGGCATGATGCTATTTTATTTAGTTAGTCTGAGCTTATCTATGATATTGGTTATTGTTTTCGGCTTTGGAAATTCACATACCGCTCCACCTGCCCTCGCGTTATCGATTTTGATTATACTCATTGGACTCATATGGATGACCATAGAGTGGTACATGCGATTCAAGAACCCATCTTTAACAGAGAAATGGAAATGCCATCTGATTGGAATATTTCTGCATGTTTTGTTAGTGGTTTATCTTCTGCCTTGATTCTCAAATTCTGACTGATAAGTGTCAGTAATATCGAATCTTCGATATGGCAGTCACCTTCGTTTCGGAATGGTAACGAAGTTGCTGAAGAATCCATGGCAGCCAATGCAGCAAACAAGCGGATGCAAATCAATACAGGGCAGATTCGTTATACGGAACGGGTATATATTACCTATCAGGTACGCTGACCAGGAGATTAGCGAAGCATTTCACTTTCAAAAATCCTCAATTATTGTTAATAACATTTCAAGCAAGTTTTGCGGCTAGTTCAATTATTCTTTCGCTTACATTCCAATCAGGGTGAAAATGTAATTGGAGATTGCGATTATCCGCAAATGATTTCCAGTCCAGAACTTCTTTTGCCGCGATTCGAAGCTTTTGTGCGTAACGAGACTTCACGAAACTATAGGAATTATTCTGGTCTAAATCATTCCAGTGAACATAATGTCCATTCTTTGTGAGTGAAATACCGTCAAAATAACCTGCACAGCCTGCTATACCACATTCACATGTGAAAATGAAATAGGTATTATTATTTTCGGGTTGATGCCATGAATTAAACAATTCATAAATATCGAAATTATCATTCTTGGTCATCAATGGATTCTTTCCATCAATTTTGATATCAAGTTTCAGGAAAAGCTTGTTTTCCTTTACATGAGAATAATCAGGCGTAATTATTAATTCTAAATCATTCACTATTACTCAGTTTGACATAGTGCAGCCTCGTAGTTTGTCCGGTTTCTCGTTCGTTATCCTTAAGCCTAATCTCTAGTAAAATTATCCACAATAAAAAAGCACGCAAAAAGCACGCAGGATGAAAAAGAAAAGCACTTACTGGAATCGTAAGTGCTTTAAAAGATGTTCCACCTTCGCTAAAACTTACACCTTCGCAATCGCTATGGTGCACTTTATTGGCGGGCGGAGGCCCACCTTCGCTCCTTTGGAGCTTCGGCGGACGGAGGGTGGAAGACCGGATTCGAACCGGCGACCTCCTGAACCACAATCTTGCTAATAAAATTAGCAAAGAATTAAAATAGGCCTAAATTGCGTTTAAACGAAGATTTTTCGTTAGTTTAATTCCATTGCGAACCGTTTGAAACCGGAAAAGCACGCAAAAAGCACGCAAAAAACACGCAATTTTAAACCATGGCTCGCATCAAAATTTATGTGGATACACGCTCTTCCAGCCAGCGTGTGGATGGCACTTTTCCCCTGGTGCTGCGGATCGGTCATCGGAGTAAAACGCGTGATATCTCTTTTCATATTTATGTGCTTCCGGACAACTTCAATCAGGACACTTTCAAGATTACAGGAATCACCAATTCTGTCCGATATACAAAACGGATTCATAAGATCTATGCAGATGTGGATCTCTGGGTGGATGAGAATAAAGGGATCATCAAACTCTGGACTATTTCCAAACTGAAGGATGAAATTGAACGAAGGTTTTTCAAAAAGCAATTAGAGCTGAGCCTGTTCGAGCATGCCGCCCGAATGTTCTTTCGTTTTGATCAGAACAAGCGATTCTCCACGTCTGTCTTATATGAAGACGGGCTGAAATATTTTGTCAAATTCCAGAAAAGCCTGAGAGGGGAGAAAGACCGGATCAGGATCCGTTCGATTTTTGAGGAAAATAGAAGGAGTGGGTATAAATTATTGGAAGAATATCGAAAGTACGATATCCCTATCAAAGCTTTAACCCATGAGGTGGCAAAGGACTGGCAGGCGTACCTGGCAGGCAGGCTGCGTTCTGGTAATTCGGTAGGAATCCATCTTCGCAGTTTGCAGTCCATCGTCAATGATGCCGCCCGGAGCTTCCCGGAATTGAAAGGACATCATCCTTTCCAGGGCATACGAAAGAAAAGTACCCCGAATAAGCCCGTAGTTTTGACGCTGGAGGAAGTTCAGAGAATACGGGATGTCCGGTACCCGAAGAAGAATCCAAAGGCCCTGGTGCGAAATATATTCCTTTTCATGTTTAATAACATGGGGATGAATTTTACCGATGTCCTTCTGGCGAAGGTGAACCAGTTTGACGGCGAGCGTTTCTATTATACCCGAAAGAAGACGGAAAGGGAGGGGGACAACTTTTCGATTAAACAGAACGAAGAAAACCTGGAAATTCTGAACTACTATACAAGGAAGAAATCAAAGGATGACTATATATTTCCGCTGTTGAAAAAAGGACAGGATGAATACAAAATTTATCACTGGCGGAAGTTTAAAACAAAGTGGCTCAATGATCATTTGAAGGAAATTGCTCAGGAATTGGAAATTGATAAGCGTCTTACCTCATACGCTGCTCGAGATACCTGGACTAATCTTGGCTTGCAGATGGGGATAGATATTCGTAAAATTTCAAGTGGGTTGGGGCATTCTTCAGTTCAGGTGACGGAGCGTCATTATATGCAATCGGTTCAGGATGCAATTCTGGATCAGATTAATGCTCAAATAACAAGCTCTCAGTGTCAGTAATTAGCGATTGAGATTGAAGGTTATATTCAATTTTTCGATTTTTTGGTTCACCCGTGTTTTCCCTCCCATAATAAATGAACGAAATAATAAATTTATTTGAATCACTCAATTCTATTTTGTAGGGTTCAAAATAATTGTTCGTGTCCTTTAATATTTGCCTTTCAGATACTTTCGAGTGATTGGAACCTATTACGATTGTATAAAAGCTTTTATTCGAATCAAAAATTATTGCGCTGTAATCGTTCAAGCTTTCAAACTGATATATGGAATTTAACTTTAAGAGTACTGAATCGGATTCCGTATTGAAAACCAAAAATTCTCCTTTTTTAAACTTATAATTTAAATTCCCTTTATTGTCATCTTCTCTTATTCTTGTCACGCCCGTTGCAATAACTTCATTTATCTTTTCTGAAGGGTTTCTTAATAGAGCAATTTTTATGTCGGTTGTATCGGGGCTATTCACATGATATCCGTCGTAATATTCTTTAAACTTATATTTCACCAATTTTTCTTCATTTTTTATACTTGATAAGTTATTGATACCATATTCAACAAGTTTAAGAATACTTTGAAAGTCAATTGAGTTAGTTCGTACTGAAATAACTAAACTTTTGTGTTTCAGAAAATCAACTAATTTTCCCGTATTTCCCCAAGCACATGATTTGCTGAAAGAAATCAACTGAATTTTCCTGGGTTCCCAAGTATTTAACTTCCCAACGTAATTGTGATCTATATCAAGTAAAATCTGTTCTTCGTATTGATACATACGGGCAAGTTTTTCTGCAAGTTTACCGACCATCCACGCCTGATCAATAAACTCATAATCAAATCCAGTAAGAACACGAACTTTTACGTTACCAAAATCTTTTATGACATAGAAATCCTGATGTGCATTACACAGGGTTGCAAAGTTCAATATACAGAATAGAAAAATTGACAATTTCATAAGAACGAAACACCTAATTGAACTCTAATAAAATTAATTTTCAACACTTGAATACCGGAATAAATGTTATTTCACAAAAAAATATAAATGGGATAACCTGCCATCGCGGCGGGTGGCTTCAGACAAAACTCTTCGTGTGGATAAAGTTTGATTCGCGCGCAACAATCATAATCATTCCAAAAAAATCAAGAAATAGGCGGGCGGGGTTCCTGCCTGGAAGGCATTCTCCCACCCAAACCTATTTTCCCTGTGTTCATGATTTTATTACGTCATGCAGATCGCTTTTCTCAGTTATCCACTTATCCACATTCCTATTTTTATTTATAAGTTCATGATGTTCATGAACTAAAGGGGGTAATATTTTCATATTGACCCTGAAAAAAACGACACGGAGGGCACCTTTTTTTCACATTGAGAAATATAGATGTGTATAACTCATTTGCCGCAAAAACTTCGTCCGCAAACCAGATGATAATACCTTGAAAGCCTGCTCTTTTTTCCATTTTTATCAGTCCGGATTCCACCATTCGCTGTCTTAGGTTGATGACCGTTCTGGTTGTGCAACCTCGAAGTCTGGCCAGTTTCTCGTTCGTTATCCTTAGGCCTGGAAAAGAATCTTTACGACCGTCAAAATCCTGGCAATTCACCTGCTTCATGTACAGTCTTAACATGTCCTCTGCAAGGGCCCTTGCACCATTGGTTATTCTGGTATTGCGATGTTCACAGGATGCGTTATAGCGATCGATATATTGCTTCAATCCCCAGTAACTCTCTGTGAAGTCAAAGTAAATTTTTTCTCTTTTCATCAGCACCTTTTTTAATAAAAATAAGTGCTTATTAAGAGAAAAACACCCCTGTGAGCCCTGACGGGCTATCTCTTAGCAATATGGGCTTAAGTTTTTTTATCTTTAATTTAAAAAGGTAATTAGGGTTCATTTCAGGTTTATAAATTCTGCAATAATTTGCTGTTATTTGATTAATGGTTAAGGTAGTTGATTCGATTATCACATACTTAAAAGAAATTGAAGCCAGTGAAGACATAGAAATATTATTGGCTTGTGAAACAGGTTCAAGAGCATGGGGCTTCCCATCGCCTGATAGTGATTATGATGTTCGGCTTATTTATAAGCATGAGTTAAACTGGTATCTGAGATTATCGGAAAGAAAGGACACTATTGAAAGAATGCTGGATGACCGTGAGATAGATATATCAGGTTGGGATCTCAGAAAATCACTTCGGTTGTTGCAAAAATCTAATCCGCCTCTTCTGGAAAGAATTCAATCGCCCATTGTATATAGAGCAAATGAGCCATTTGTCTCTGAATTGAACGTGATCGCTTCGCAATTCTATTCGCGAATTGCCAACATGCATCATTATCTGAGTATGGCAAAAAAGGGAATTGACGAAATCTCCGGAACGGAAAAATACCGCCTTAAAAAATTCTTCTACACAATCCGAGCAGCGGTTGCCTGCAAATGGATTGTTGAACGGAATGATATTCCGCCGATCGTTTTCCAGGAAATGTTAAACGGATTGGAAATTCAGCCTGATATTGTACAAAGAATAGACGAGCTTGTCTCATTGAAGGCAACAAAGAATGAATCCTATTTACATTCTGGCGAAAATGATCTAATGAAATTTATTTCACGTTGCATCGAGCTAGGTGAGACTAATTCGAAATCGCTTCCTTCCGCCAAGGGAGACCTGGAAGTGTTAAATACATTTTTTATGTCGGCAGTGATTGAATGAAGATAGAGGATTTAAGGAAGCGAAATCTCATCGTACTGGAATGCATCAGTGGCAGTAAAGCGTATGGATTGGATACTCCGCAATCTGATACAGATATAAAGGGGGTTTTCGTTTTGCCGAAGCGGGATTTCTATGGGCTGACTTATATCCCCCAGGTTTCCAATGAAACAAACGATATTGTATTTTATGAAATCGGACGGTTTATCGAATTACTTTCTTACAATAATCCGAATATCCTTGAATTGCTTAATTCTCCCAATGAAGCTGTAATTACCAGGCATCCATTTATGGAGAATGTTGATTCAGGTCGAATCCTTTCAAAGTTATGTAAGGATACTTTTGGCAAGTTTGCCATGGCACAAATAAAAAAGGCCAAAGGACTCAATAAGAAGATTGTAAATCCCGTGAGTAAAGAACGAAAGTCCGTACTGAATTTTTGTCAAGTGGCATATGATAATGGATCAATTCCGCTCATTAAATTCCTGGATATTAAAAAATGGCAGCCGGAATATTGCGGATTGGTAAATATTCCGAATATGAAAGATGTATATGGACTCTATTATTCGGAGAATAATGAATATCGGGGGATCATACAATCAGCGGACTCGAATGAAGTATCATTGAGTTCAATTCCCAAAGGTCGAAAGAAGGAAGCTTTGGTATACTTTAACCGGGACGGATACTCCGCCTATTGCAAAAAATATAAGGAATACTGGAAGTGGGTGGAAGAGCGGAACGAAGTGCGGTATGAAAATACATTAAGCCACGGCAAGAATTACGATGCCAAGAATATGATGCATACATTCAGACTGCTGGATATGGCAATTGAAATTGGGAGGGACCAAAAAGTAAATGTTCGAAGGCCTAACCGGGAGGAGTTATTTGAGATAAGGGAGGGTAAATTTGAATACAAGGAGCTGATCGATAAGGCGAACAAAAAGTATCAGGAGATGGAGAAAGTGTATAAGGAATCTTCCCTGCCTGAAAAGCCTGATATTGAATGGTTGAATGAATCGCTGTATGAACTGCGGGTTAAATTTTATAATGAGAAACAATTTAGCCGATGAAAAAACTAAGGGAAGGTTTAATAGTTTTCATGCGACATGTTGAACTGCCTGCTCTGGCAAAGTATTTAATTCTTTTAATAGGATTTCTTTTCGGAACCAGATCTTTAAACGCTCAAATCTCCGAACAAATTGAAAATATCTCTGGCCAAGATTTTCAAATAATTGTTACGTTTTTCGATCCCTATGAGAATTTAATAGTCAATTCTCCAGATTTCAATAAGGTTGATTCCTTAAAACAGCAAAATATTTGGAACAGCTATTTGAAAAACAATGTGATATATGACTTTAAATTATTGAAGAATGGAGAAGTTTTAAAACACTATATATTAAGGGGTGACCCATCTGCGGAAGTGGATGCGAAAAACTTAGTTAGAAACAAAATTTACTTATTGGACATTACCAAACATGAAATTGGTATCGATTATTATAATCAGTCCGCCTATTCAAAACATGTAGAAAAGACAATCAATAAAATTGACTTTTATGGGACTCTGTTTGAAAATATGGATCTTTTATATCCTGAAAAGATTGGTAAAAACTTGTTTGGCAATTTTAGATTAAAAATTCCTTATAATGCTATTAGAGACAATGTTCTTGCCTTAATCAGACTGGATTTATATGAAGAATTTCCCGCAGAATGGATAGTCCCTAAGAATACGGAATATCTTAATGAATTTTTCAGCTACCAAAGTTGCATTCAACAGTATTATAGAGTCGAACGGATAATGAAGACCTTTGTCCGGACATACAACGATGACGGTAGTGTTCAATCCGAATATCCGAGATTGGAAACTGATGAAGATGTCAAATCATTTGTCGGTAAAATGAATAGAATTGGTGATGTAGTAACCTTGCCATTTTTCAACTCTACCGATAAATCTATGCTAGTTACAAAACATGAATCAAGTTCTGTTTATAAAATAATTATCGGGAAAAATGAACCCATTGAAAAATACTTGGAGAACATTCAAATTATTAAAAATTCGGAAAATGAAATTGATAAAATCACCGCTACTCTCTTAATCCATGGAAGCTCTCTAGCTAAAGGAGAATATATCATTAAAGAATCCTATGTAGCATATTTTAAAGATTTCGATAAATGCAGATTACCTTATAAAATTCTTTTCTCGCCAGAAGAAGATATTGATTATACAGAACCCAGAATTGAAATACAATTGGATTATTTATTTCACAGGAAGTGACCAAATTTCCTGAACTGCATTAAAAATCCGACCTCATAAAATCCCCAATTATTGCTATTGCTATGCTGTGGACTTGTGGGTAACTTGACAAGTTATCCATAAATCCACGGTGCATTTTTAAATCCAAGTTGCGCCCGGATTTTAGTTTTTTGAATCAAAAAACACATCTTGCTATGTCACCTCTAATTGTCAATCGATCAAATAAATCAAAACTCAATCTAAAGGTTAAATGAAATGGAAAATAATGCTGCGCATAGCTTAGAAGGTCTCCTCCTAAAATCCGGTTGGAAAGTACTTAAGAAACAGGAACGTGATCCTAATCAATCTGGATCTAACTTTTCAGTTGGATATATAGTTGAAAAGAATGGTGAAAAGTGTTTCTTAAAGGCCTTTGACTTTGGCGGATTTCTTTCGATAGCGATACCAAAACCAGGTGAAGATGAAATTGATCCTGTTGATGTTATAAATGATATGTCCAATGCTTATATATATGAAAGAGATTTGTCTAAGCATTGCCAAGATAAGCACGTTACGAAAGTTTCGTTTGTCAAAGATTCTGGTCAAGAATATGTACCTGGTCATTCAGTTCCACTTGTGCCATATTTGATTTTTGATCTAGCTGAAGGTGATGTTAGGAAAGCATTAAGTCTGTTTGATGATTTGGATTATGCTTGGAGATTTAAATCCCTGCATGATATAGCTGTTGGAATAAAACAATTACATTCTATTGAAGTTTCACATCAAGATGTTAAGCCATCAAATATTCTGGTTTTTCAGTCTGAGAGTAAACTGGGTGATTTAGGAAGATCTATTTGTAGAAATTTAGAAGGGCCATATAGTAATAGAGCTTTTACCGGAGATCGAACATATGCACCTCCTGAAATATGGTATAGATTCTATGTCAGTGATTGGCGCGAACGTGTATTTGCAACAGACTGTTACATGTTGGGTAGCTTGGTTGTTTTTTATTTTGCTGGAGTAAGTATGTCCGCACTTTTAAGAAAACATATTCCGGATGAATTCAGCTGGGAATATTGGCAAGGTGAGTATAAAGAGTTAGTTCCTTATTTAGAAAATGCATTTGAAAAGGCATTAGTTGAAATTGTCGAGGATATAGAGATGGAGGAATATAGGGCTGAAATAAAAGAGTTAATTCAATATTTATGTAATCCGTTACCGGAAAGAAGAGGACATCCAAGGGCGATTCAACGAAAAGGGAATAGTTATGGAATGGATCGGTTTATTACAATTTTTGATGTTCTTAAAAGAAAAGCTGAGAATAATATAACTCGCTATTAATGGCTAATCTGTTAGAAAATAAGGAGAGAAGGGTTGTGCCAAACTGGCGCAGTTTTAATAAAACAGTTCAACTTGGAGAGCTTAATTCATTTAGGTCGAAAGAAAGATTCATTCATAATACGTTTTCGATAAATGAATACATTCTTGGGTTTAATAATAACCCAACTATTATTCACGCAGCTGATTTATTAAGTGCGGCAATCTCTAATGCTGAAATGCAATATTCTGAAGTCGAAGAGGCCGCAAAACTTATTTTGTATAATTCAGAGAAGGCTACGAAATCACAAATTGCTCTTGCAAATAGGGTTTTAGAAAAGGAACAAAAATCTAATATTGAGAGTAATTTTAATAATATATTTGAATTAAACAGTTCAATTTTATTAGACCCAATTCCCCTTTATGATAATATAAGAACACTTAAGAATAGAATTCGGTTTTATCCAAACAATTCAATTCTATACGTTGAATTATCTAGGAATTATTCAATTTTAGGTGACCAGGACAGTGCTATTAAGGCAATGAAAATCGCTTTGCACCTTGCTCCAACTAATAGATTCGTGCTTCGGTGTGCAACAAGATTATTTGTACATTATCATAGTCAAAATAATGATCTACTCGATTATGTACATTATTATTTAAGAAACAATTCAATGACTGCTATCGACCCGTGGTTAGCCTCAGCTGAGATTTCTATAGCTACTATAAGAGGTCGTAATTCGAGATACATTAAGAAAGGTATTGAGTTGATTAATTCGGGAAATATTCATCCATCCAGTTATACAGAACTTGCTAGTGGCATTGGAACAGTAGAACTCCTCAATGGGAGTTTAAAGAAGGGAAGGCAATTCTTTGAAAAATCCTTAATTTCTCCTAATGATAATTCTTTAGCTCAAATAGAATGGGCATCGTCAAAGGACAACAGACTCGAAATTTCACAAGAAGCTTATGATGTAAACTTTAATTATGAAGCTATAGCCGTAGATGCCTATCATAATGAAAATTTTAATAAAGCAATTATTAATGCGGCAAAGTGGTTCACGGATCAACCGTATAGCAAGCGCCCTATAGTCTTCGCTTCCAATTTAGCAAGCACTATTCTTAAAGACCAAAAAACGTCAATTCAATTCATCAATGCTGGATTGGTTAGCCATCCCTATGATCCTGTACTTATAAATAATCTAGCGTATGCTTTAGCGCTAGATAATAGACCGAGGGATGCGGCGGAGGAATTGGAGAAGGTTCGATATCAGAGTGCAATTTCAGAAACAACGAAAATATGTTTAAAAGCTACAAGGGGATTAATATTATTTAGAACTGGGCGTGAGCAGAAAGGGCGAGATCTGTATCTAGAGGCAATTAGGGAAAGCAAAAAGATCAATAATACAACCTTAAACTGGATAGCAATTCTCAACTATGCTAGAGAAGAGATTAATTGCAATTCTGAATATATAAATGAAGCGATGGCTGTAGTAAACAGTATACCCGCAAGCCCTTCAAATCTTGAGGTAAAAATTCTGAAAGAAGAAGTATTGCAATTATATAAAAAATTCCAACATGGAAAAAAGCACGCAAAAAGCACGCAAGATGAAAAATAAAAGCACTTACGTGAATTGTAAGTGCTTGATAATGAGGGTGGAAGACCGGATTCGAACCGGCGACCTCCTGAACCACAATCAGGCGTTCTAACCAACTGAACTACAACCACCATTTGGTAATGGAGGGCAAATTTAGTGAGTCGTACTGAATTAACAAATACTTCCTCTTACTTTTCTAACGTTTTTCGAATGACAGCCGGTGCCCCAATACCGCCTCATTTAGCTTGGCGTCTTTTAGTGCCCAGTGTCCCGATACAAAAGTGTGTTTCACTTTGCTCCGGAATTTATGCCCTTCAAATGGCGACCACTTGCACTTGTACAATAAGGTATCCTCCGTGACCGTCCACGCATCGTCCGGATCCACCACCACCAGGTCCGCGTAATATCCTTCCCGGATAAATCCCCGCTCTTTGACACGAAACAGTATCGCCGGTTTATGGGCCATCTTCTCAACGATCTTTTCCAGGGAGATCTTCCCGGCATGATACAGGTCCATCATCGCGACAATCGAATGTTGCACCAGCGGCCCCCCGCTCGGCGCCTGAAAGTAGGCCCTGTTTTTTTCTTCCTTGGTATGCGGAGCATGGTCCGTCGCGATCACATCGATCCGGTCATCCAGCACTGCCTGTAAAATCGCATCGCGGTCCGCCGCGGTCTTCACAGCCGGATTCCATTTGATCAGCGTCCCCTTATTTTTATAATCCTCATCGCTGAACCACAGATGATGGATACAGGCTTCCGAAGTGATTTTCTTCTCCTCCAATGGCAAATCGTTGGAAAATAATTCTGTCTCTTTCGCTGTGCTGATGTGCAGGATATGCAGCCGTGTCCCATGCTTTTTAGCCAGACCTACGGCAAATGACGACGATTTATAACACGCTTCGGCACTCCGGATTTTCGGGTGCATCTCAATGGGCACATCCTCCCCGTATTTTTCCTTTGCCCTCGCCATATTCTCCCGGATGGTATGTTCGTCCTCGCAATGCGTGGCAATCAGCATGTCTACGCTGGAGAATAAATCATTCAACACCGCCTCGTTATCCACCAGCATATTGCCGGTGCTTGACCCCATAAATACCTTGACCCCGCAAACATTCTCCGGATCTGTCTTCAGCACTTCTTTAAGGTTGTCATTCGAGGCCCCCATGAAAAAGCTGTAATTCGCCAGTGATTTCTGGCTGGCGAGATGGTATTTCTGTGCCAGTAATTCCTGGGTCAGGGTATTCGGAACCGTGTTGGGCATCTCCATGAAGGAGGTCACACCACCTGCCACCGCCGCCCGCGATTCGGTAAACAGGTCCGCCTTATGGGTCAGGCCAGGCTCGCGAAAGTGGACCTGGTCGTCAATGGCGCCCGGCAATACCAGCATGCCTTTTGCATCCAGGACCTCATCTGCCTCGTCACTGCCGATTTGCTTCGCGATCTTCGCGATGCGCTCGCCGTCGATCAGGATATCCGATGCAAAGGATCTCCCTTCATTGACTATCTTTGCGTTGGTTATTAGTATCTTGCCCATATAGTAAAGTTCGTCTTTTCCCGACCGACCCCCAAGCACCTATGGAAGAAAAAAAAGGCTTTCAACAGTTCAGGCTGAATCCTCAGCTTTTCCGCGCCATCGATGAGGCGGGCTATGGCCGTCCTACCCCGATCCAGGAAAAGGCGATTCCGCTAGCGCTGGCCGGTCACGACGTGATGGGGATCGCTCCAACCGGGACCGGGAAAACGGCCGCCTTCATTCTCCCGCTGCTGATGAAGACTAAATATGCCCAGGGAGTGGACCCCCGTGCCCTGGTGCTGGCGCCGACCCGCGAACTGATCCTGCAGATTGAACAGACTTTTCTGACCCTGGCTGCGAATACAGACCTGCGTGCCGTGTCGCTGTACGGGGGCGTGGGAATGAAAGCCCAGCTGGAGGCGCTGGAGAATGGGGCGGATATCATTATCGCCACGCCGGGACGGTTTATGGATATTTACCTGAAGGGAGAATTAAATACCAAGCTGATCAAAACGCTGGTGCTGGACGAGGCGGACAAGATGATGGATATGGGGTTTATGCCCCAGATACGAAAGATCCTGGAAGTGATCCCGGTGAAGCGGCAAAACCTGCTGTTCAGTGCGACCATGCCGGAAAAAGTGGTGAAGTTGTCCGAAGAATTCCTAGAATTTCCCGAAGTGGCCGAAGCGGCCCCCCAGGCAACTGCGGCGGAAACGATCACCCAGGAATTATACGAGGTGCCGAACTTGCGAACCAAGATTGCTTTCCTCGAATACTTGCTTCAGGATGATGCATTCTCCCGGGTACTGATATTCACACGGACCAAAAAGGTGGCGGACAATGTCTTTAAATACCTGGAGCGGAAAGGCTTTGGCCCGATCCGGGTGATCCATTCGAACAAAGGGCAGAATTCGCGAATCAATGCCATGAATCAGTTTAAAAATGGCGAATTACGGATACTGGTATCTACAGATGTGACAGCGAGGGGAATTGATGTCAGCCAGGTTTCTCATGTGATTAATTTCGAAGTGCCGGTGGTATATGAAGACTATGTCCACCGTATCGGCCGTACCGGCCGTGCCGAGCAGGAAGGAACCGCGATTACCTTTGCCGATGAATCAGAGCTCATGCACATTCCAAAGATCGAGGCCCTGATCCGCGAAAAAATTCCCGCCAAAAAAATGCCCGCCGTGGTGGAAGAGTTTCCAACGCCCAAGGAAGAACGCCAGCAAATCGCCCGGGCCATCGATGCATTCAAACGCCGCGAAGACCCGACCTTCAAAGGGGCATTTCACGAGAAGAAACAACGCCCTGATAACAGGAAAAGCGGAAAACACAAAGGCCGCAAAGGAAAACGGCGGTAATTGTACTTCCCCCCTTGAGGGGGGTGGAGGGGGGTGTGGGGGGTGTATGTACAGTTTGAGTGTGGAATGGAGTTGGTTTGCCGCTACGGCCATCAGCCCCCTGTCACCCCCGTCCGATAACCTGAACGAGTGGCCAACTATAAAAGAATGATTCCCTATCTTAGCTTTCATGAAAAATCAACTTTCAATCGCCTGTCTGGTACTGCTTAGTGCCATTCTCCCGGGCATCCAAACCATCCACGCCCAGTCGCACGAAGATGCCATTCGCGCGATTTACGACGAAGCACTGGTCAACGGCCAGAGCTATGAAATGCTCGAATACCTCAGTCTTGAGATCGGCAATCGCCTGAGCGGTTCGCCGGAAGCCGCTGCGGCGGTCGAATGGACCCGCCAGAAAATGATCAAACTTGGATTTGACACCGTTTTCCTGCAACCGGTCATGGTGCCTCACTGGGTACGCGGTCAAAAGGAAACGGCCCGACTGGTCAACAGCGCCAGTCGCGGTTCCCTGGACCTGAATGTACTGGCCCTGGGCAATTCGGTCGGTACCGGCCCGGAGGGAGTCAGTGCGGAGATCGTGGAGGTAATGAATTTTGATGAACTGGAGCAGCTGGGACGGGAGAATGTGGAAGGGAAAATTGTATTCTTCAACCGTCCGATGGACCCGCGCCATATCCATACCATGCAAGCCTATGGCGGGGCGGTGGACCAGCGGGGTGCCGGTGCCAGCCGGGCTGCCGGCCTGGGGGCCAAAGCGGTGATCGTTCGTTCCATGGCCAGCAATCTCGATGATATTCCGCATACAGGATCGCTCCGCTATGATCCTGATCAGCCGCAGATCCCTGCGGTCGCGGTGAGTACCAACGACGCCGAGCTCCTGCACCGCGTCCTTGAGTCCGATGGAAAGGCACGTGTGTACATTGAAACCCACTGTGAGATGCTGCCTGATGTCCTGTCCTACAATGTGATCGGCGAGATCCGGGGTGCGAAGAATCCGGACGAATACATTGTGGTTAGCGGGCACCTGGATTCCTGGGATGTGGGGCATGGATCACATGACGATGGTGCGGGATGTGTCCAGGCCATTGAGGCGTTGCGCATTCTCCGGGACATCAGATATGCCCCTAACTATTCCGTACGTGCCGTGATGTTCATGAATGAGGAGAATGGCCTGCGAGGTGGTCGTGAGTATGCGCGGGTTGCTGATGAAAAGGGGGAAAAGCATGTGGCAGCCCTGGAGTCGGATTCTGGCGGATTCACCCCGCGTGGATTTTCCATGACGGGGTCGGACGACCAGGTGGAGAAACTCCGCTCTTGGGAAAAATACCTTGGCGAATACGGACTTCGCGACCTGGGCAGTCAGGGTGGCGGGGCGGATATCGGTCCGCTCAGGCAATCCGGAACGGCGCTGTTCGGACTGCGTCCCGATTCGCAGCGATATTTCAACTACCATCACACCGAGGAAGATACTTTTGATAAAGTGGATAAGCGTGAACTCGAACTGGGTGCGGCGGCCATGGCCTCACTGATCTACCTGATTGACCAGTTGGGAATATGAATCAATTCGATACCAAACTGACCAGGATGCTGGGGCTCAAATATCCTGTGATCATGGCCCCGATGTTCCTGGTTTCCAATGCGGAGATGGTGATTGCAGCTATCCGGTCGGGAATCACCGGGGCCATTCCGGCCCTCAATTACCGGACAGATGAGGCATTCCGGAAAGCGCTGGACCGGATAAGGCAGGAGGCAGACGGACCGTTCGGGATTAACCTGATTGTTAACAAGTCGAATTACCGCTTGGAGGAGCAATTGAAAACCTGCACCGATTACCAGGTAGATTTTATTATTACATCGCTGGGCAATCCAAAGCAGGTAATTGATGCATGCAAGGTCCGGGACATGAAGGTTTTTTGTGATGTTACCGATGCCACCTACGCGAAAAAGGTGGAGGCGCTGGGAGCGGATGCACTGATTGCGGTGAACAACGAAGCAGGCGGACATGCCGGAAAGCTGACGCCGGAGGAATTGATACCTATGTTGCGGGAGAATACCAGGCTGCCGGTGATATCCGCTGGCGGAGTGGGGGACCGCCGCGGGCTGGACAGGATGCTGGAGCTCGGCGCTTGCGGAGTATCCGTGGGCAGTCCGTTTATTGCCTCTGAAGAATCACCCGTGTCCAACGAATACAAGGAAGCCTGCGTAGAATACGGGGAAGCGGATATTGTGATGACCGATCGGTTGTCAGGAACGCCCTGCACGGTGATCAATACCCCGTATGTTCAGGAGACAGGTACCAGCCAGAGCTGGCTGGAGTCGTTGCTGAATAAGAACCGTACGCTGAAGAAATACGCCAAGATGCTTACCTTTTACAAAGGGATGAAGACACTCGAAAAAGCGGCATTCGGGGCAACCTACAAAACCATGTGGTGTGCAGGCCCGACCATTGAGTACACAAAGGAAATCCGCCCGGTGAAGGAGATTGTCCAGGATCTCGTTGACCCTGTTATCTCCGGGCCGAAGGAACCGGAGATACAGTAAGATCTGTCTGTCATCCCGGGGCTCCGACCGGAGGGAGGGGAACCCGGGATCCCGTAAATACGAAGGGTGCTTTTCATAGCCACTGGATCCCCGGTCTCGCTGATGCTCGCCGAGGATGACATATGGGACAGATCCCTGGTTCCGCAATGCAGCCCGGGGATGACAGTGTCCTACCTAATCACCAGCCGGTTGAGTTTTACTGATTCTCCCGTCACAATCCGGACAAGGTAAACCCCCTGTTTCAGCGGCCCGGTATTTAATTCGTACGAATTTACCCCCTGATCAGAATTAATGCTCCGGCGGGACAAAAGATTTCCAGTCGGACTGATCAGTTCAATTTGGCTACGTGCTGCATCATTACCCTGCCAGGTCAGTGTAACCGCCTGGTTTACGGCTGGGTTAGGATAAATGCTCATTGCATTTATTTCATCAGTGGTAGCGCAGTTGGTCAGGATATCTTCAATAGTCAGAGATTCGCGATCTGGTCCTCTTACCGGTATTACACTGAAAGAATAATCTGACAAGTCAGGATTGTCTGTGAATAAATTATATATGCCGCAGTACTCTTGCTCCCATCCTTCCTCAGAAAGGTCAAAACGTACTATTGAAAGATTCAGACTATCTACGGTTTCAAGGTTTACCAGACCATCCAGATTACTGCTGAAACAATTACTGCAAATAAATGACCCCAGGCTTGATTTACTTTGCATACCTTCAAAGCCCAGCACCTCCTGCTGGTTGATGGAGAGGTATCCATCATCAGACAGGCTTGCGTAGGCATATTGAAGTTGTTCCGGATCAGCGTCAGCAGAGTTGATTATTACAGAATCAACCGGAGGGATTTCATTGAGCCAGGACAGATCACCAAATGATCCGAATTGCATGTCAATAAGATGTAACGTGTCGGTGAGATTAGTCAATCTTCCTGAAGCACCATGGAAATAAAGCCGGATTCTTTGAACAGATTCGAGTAAGGGAAGATTGTCCAGATTAATGGAACCGCCACCTGACCCAACAACACTGGCGGATAGCTCTCCCCCGATACTTTTTAAATTAGCCAACAGAGGTAAATTGGCAGACTGCTCCACTCCTGATACATTGAGATCACCATAAATTTCTTCGAGGATAAACAGACTGTCCAGATCCAGGTCGTCATCAAGAAAGATCTCACTGATACCCAGGTTGCCTGTGATAATTGAGCAGTTAAAATTGTCGGCCTGAGACTGAAGAAAGATGGAAACATCCCCTTCGCATACGACAGGTGAGGTTGGACATGGATTTTCTGCGGAGGGTCTGCATTTAGCATTGTTGCTGTCTATATATACGGATCCATATACCGCATCTGAACTGATCAATCCGTTCAGTGCGCAGCAGTATTCAAGAAGTGGATTGTTGAGAATCCGTACGTCATTAACCGAATCTATGGATTGAATTCCCTCAAGAGTCACAAGCCATCGGTTATTATAGAAAGTCAGGTTTCGCCCCACCCGCTTAATATTTTCAAGTCCGTACACTTGCTGCAGGGCAGTGTTGGATTTGAATTCGAGCGAACAGTTTACTTCTTCAAGATTCTCCAGTCCGTCAACGTTTGTCAGGTTGGATGTAGCGAAAATAATAAAATGTTCGCCCACTCTTTTCAGGTTTTTCAAAGGGGTTAGGTCAACTACAGAGGAGCCGGTGATGGTTAGCGTTCCGGTCACTTCCGTGCAATCAAAGGCATTCACTTCCTCCTGGGAGGTAAGGCTGACATCACCAACACAGATGTTTTGTGACTGGAGAAGTGTTACGGAAAGCAGAAATAGACAGAGGGGCAGGTAAATCTTCTTCATAGGGATAAGGTTATGGTGGCTTTAAGTCTTATTAAAAAATACATAAATTAGTTTAATAATAGTCTGAAAATACTGAAAATGATTTTGTTAACTTCATCTGCCGGTCAATCTGGATGATCGAGCGAAGTGAGATAAACCTATGATTGTTGATGGTCATTGATGGTCTTAGGTCCACGCTAAGATCCACATTATTTTGTCATCCCTGCAGGCCGGCAGGGGGTCCGCCCATGTTTGTCATCCCGGGGGTCCGCAGGACAGCCCGGGATCCAGCAGCTACGAAGAGACATACGCTCAAATCCTACCGGGATCTTCGATCCCAGGCCCCCGCCTGCCTGCCGGTTTGGAAGAACCATCACTCGATTAAAAGATCGGACGGGGATGACAGGGGGCCTAAGTACTTCATCCCGGGCTCGCCGTGGATGACATAACAAATTTAAAACCTTCCTAAAGATTCGTATTTTGCATTGTGGGAAAACGCCTCATGTCGATATTGTTCTGGTCGGTGATTGCGGCCGCGTTCATCGGACCGGGAACGCTGGTGACTGCCTCTACCGCGGGAGCAAAATTCGGGCTGACACTTAGCTGGGCCCTGGCATTTGCCACCATAGCCTGTATCATTTTCCAGGAAATGGGGGCCCGCCTGACCATAGTCACCGGCAAGGACCTGGCGGAAACCCTGAGCGGCATTACCGGCAGCAGGTGGCTTTTCCTGATTCCACTCGGAGTTATCCTGGGATGCGTGGCGTATGAGGCAGGTAACCTGCTTGGTGCGTCCGTCGGATTACAGGAACTAATCGGGATCAATAAAACCTGGTCGATCATCCTTATCGTGGTCCTGGCATCTCTTCCCCTGGTAATGAGTTCACTCAGGTGGATTGCCACGCTTCTCGGCGGAATGGTCGCGGTAATGGGATTTGCCTTCCTGTTTGTTGCCGTCAGGCTGGACGTATCAGTATTGGATCTGGCCGAACATATCATGATCCCTGAAATTCCGCCCGGTGCAGAATGGGTGGCGCTTGGCCTGATTGGGACGACTGTCGTACCTTATAACCTGTTTCTCGGATCCGGAATCAGTGATCTGGATTCTATTGGTGAAATGCGGTTCGGCATTACTTCTTCCATTATCCTGGGCGGACTCGTCTCCCTGGCCATTCTGATCACCGGAACGATCATGACAGCTTCCGGTGGCCTTCTGGAGCTGATTGAGGTTTCCGGGTCTCAATTGGGTGCTGATATGCAGAAAATAATCGCGGTAGGCCTGTTTGCCGCCGGGTTTACCTCTGCCGTCACTTCACCGCTGGCGGCTGGACTGATTGTCCGTGGATTATTTCCTGACCGGTCCATGCCAATTGTCCGTGGTGTTTCTATGTCAGTACTCCTGATTGGTGCCCTGGCAGGAATTCTGGACTATACACCCGAAATCATTATCCTGGCTGCGCAAGGGGTAAACGGACTGATCCTGCCGCTTGTGACGATTGTGCTGTGGATCCTTACCAATGATCCGGAACGAATGAAGAAACACATCACCCCGATGTGGATGAATGTACTGGCCTTCATATTGATGAACGTATTATTAGCCCTTGGATTGAGAAATATGGCCGGCAGTATGGGTGGACTGTTTGATTTTCAGATAAACGTTTCGCCCTGGGCGCTTTTATTCCTGTCTGTGCCCGTGACACTTATTCTCGGTTATTACATCCTTAAGAAACGACGAAGTACCTGATGGCAGACTGTTAGCAGGTGACATCAGCTACTCCAGCAGCGTCACCTCAATATTCTCCTGCTCGATACGGGACAATACCTCCAGCTCGTCGTTCAGGTAGGCGTCTGCAATATTCTCCAGCTTCACAGAATCTGCCGGTTTAAAATTGATGAAATCATAGAACATGATCCCGTTGATCCGCCTCGGATTGTATGCTTCACGGAAACGCATTCCGCCGCCGTCCGTATAGTACAGGTACGCCATATAATCCATTTGCCCGGTGACTTCATCAAACCAGTAGATGAATTCATCCTCGAAGTCAGTGCCGCCGCCATCCTGTTCGAATGTCACCCTTACCTGGTGGTACGGATGACCATTGATATTTTTGGTGCCCATATACTCCTTGATTACAGCGGGATCGTTGAGCGCATCGGGCAATAGGGCAAAGTAAATAACTGAATTGACCGATCGGGCGTATTTGGCGGCCATGGAATCGACCAGATCGACCCTGGCACCATTAATCTCCCTGTAAAAACCGTCATTGTTCAATACGTCCTTCACCCGGCCTAGGCTGTCCTCCCAAGCCCGTGTGTATTCGTATTTCCCGTTCCGGTTATGATAGGCGGTGTATTCACGGTCACGAAAAAGAAAGGAAATTTCAGAATGCTCATAACGGTCACCGCCGGCATAATCTATAGCATTATCCACCACTTCCTGGGCCTTACTTTTTTCCTTCGGATTTTCAGTCTCATCGGATGTCGCCTGATCTGATTCTCCGGGCGCACAGGAGAATGTCAGAATAACGAGGACGAAAAGGAATGCTTCAAACCATTTTGGCCTGGGCATGAACAAACCGGTCAGGTACTTCTCCGCTCGTGGCGATTTTGTAATCTTCATAGCTGCACGGAATTATTATGTTACGGTCATATTTCAGATAAGGGTGGGAGATGGGCACTTCCATCCACCATTTCTCACTCAATTTACTCTTAAAAAAAGAAATTGTCTCAGGATCTGATGGCATACTGACGACAAACCGTGTGTAATCATTGGTTTTAAATTTGAGGTCGTTCTTGCGGTGGTAAAATCCTTCAATGAAATACCAGACCATGGTGGCCACCACACTGGCAGTCTTCATATTGTCATCATCCAGCACCGGGTTGTATTCATAAAATCCGGCGGAACTTAGCTTTTCATTCAGACCGGCGTACCAGCAAATCTGGCAGGCCTCTTCACCGGTGAGTCCGAATGGCTGCACATGGGCAGAGGCGGGCGCATCGGCCGATTTGATCGCACTTATGTCGAATGAAAGCATGTCTGCATTCCTGATGATGGGTTCGATTTCCTTGAAATCATGCCTGAGTTTCCCGAGCCGGTGGCTTTCAAAATACAGCTTCTCGAGTATCTGAAGGAGGTTCTGGTCAGCCAGGTAGGTCTGGTAGCCAAGATGCGTGTAGTGAAACAGGTAATTGGGCTCGTGTACCAGGATGTTGTGAATGTGGTGAGTACTTGCCGGCACATTTAGCCCTTCCTCCATATCAAGGTAAGCATCTATATTGAGGACGGAGATCAGTTTTTCCATCCCTTCATACCCCTTATACTGTCCGTAATCAAGGTCATGGGTGCCGCCCAGGATCACAGGCAGGACATTTTGTTCGATCAGTATCTGGCATACTTCCTTTATTCGTCCGTAGGTTTCATCCAGGTCCACCCCCAGGCGCAGATTCCCGAGGTCCACCACTTTGTAGGCGCCGTATCCTTTTTTCAGGGAATAAAGTTTCTGGCGGATCACATTGGGCCCCTGTGCGGTGCCGATGTTGTTATTCGTTCCCCGCTCTTCCTCAACCCCGAAAATGGCAATATCGGAGCCCCGGTAATCAGGCATCTTGTCGATGTTAGCTTTAATGTTTTTCAGGAAGCTGTTGGAAGCTTTGATGTGGGAGAATAATTCTTCGTCAAGGGGTGAAAAGAATATTTTGAGGTCCATGCAGTAAAAAATAGCGTTCGGTCGAAGATAGGAAAATTCTTTATTACGTCATACCAAAGAGGGTTTGTCATCCCAGGGCGGCTGATGGTCGTAGGTACTGTCTTAAAAGTCAACCATACGGAGTTGTATTTTTTTAATAACTTTATATTTCAAGGAAGGCATTTAGGCAACTAAATGTCTATCCAGTGTAGCCTCTTCACCGGGGCTACTTTGGTTTAGCGCCTGCGCGGTTTTATATCGATCCGGATCATAGGCCTCCTGAGTTTTCCACAGGCAGTAAATTAAAGCCAACAACTTTCGCTGCACCGCTACATAGGCCTGCATTTTAGTTTTACCGTTTTTGATCAGACGTTCATGGAATTGAGCAAATCCGGGTTCACGCCTGACCACATTGAAGGCTGGCAGGTGCAGGCATCTTCGTATGTGGGCGTTTCCCTTTTTACTTATCCGGGTCTTTCCTGTCCGTTTGCCTGATTGATTTTCCACCACGTCGTAGCCCGCGTAGCTGGTCAGTTGCTTTTGGTTTTTGACCAGTTCAAAGCCATTGCACTCGGCAATCACGGTGGCAGCGGTTAGCTCTCCTACCCCCTGGATCACGGTGATACGCTCCACCTGTTCGGCCAGAAAGGCATCTTCTGACACTACCTTGTGGATGTGCTTTTTGGTTTTCTTAAGCTGTTTATCTAAAAAGGAAAGGTGATCGGTCATGGTTTTTTCAACTTCCTTCATTTGAATAGCTGCATGCTGGAACGCGTGCAGTTGATTCTGAGCCATGTTCTTGTAGCCGTTGAGCTGCTCTACCTCACGGGTAAGCATTCTGAGCACATACAAGTTTTCCGAAACAGGCTCCCAGAGCTCCAGGGATTGTTCGGCTCCCAGGCGGCCCAGGCCCCTGGCATCAATCGAATCGTTTTTACTCTTCAACCCGATGCTTTCTGCATAGCGGCGTGCCCGCGTGGGCAGTACCACCGATAAGCGATACTCATTTTTATGCAGGTACCAGGCCAGGAGTTCATAGTACACCCCGGTAGCCTCCATGACAACCACCAAAGGCACCGAGGTTTCCTTATGCTTTTTGGTGACCCAGGAGGCGAACTGCTCATGACCTGCCGGGGTATTGGTAAACTTCCGTGTTCCTTTGATACTCACATGCTGTGTGGAGTCAATCACGGTAACACAAGCATGAAAATCATCTTTAGACACATCTACTCCAACCGAGTATTTTAGCAAGTCACTCATATCGCAAAGGGTTTAGCAAATAACAGGATCTCTTCCTGCACCTTCTCTCATCACCTTATACGAGATCATTCTACATCAGAAAATGTCCCTAAGTACTGTTCAGGTTCTTAGAAGAGTGAAAGAGAAAAGCTATACCTACGACACGATATCCTTACTGGTATCTAGCGTCGATTCAAGCTGCCTTTCTCCTTCCTGTCATTCAGATTGAAAATTTGTACTATTCCATTAAAGGTACTCCTTAAATGGATGCCTTGCTAAGATATGAGCGTC
>JAUILA010000040.1 GCA_030432655.1 Bacteroidia bacterium | reverse complement strand
GGTCACGGCAAATCCGAATTGTACGATCACAAGCACTTTACGGAACATGCCCCCAAGTGCAGATACTTTCTTCTGGAAGATGACGGTGGGTCTGAATGAGGATAAAGCCAGTGCCGGATAGGTACCAGCCAGGAGACCGAGTCCTAGGATTATCGCCAGGCTGAGCATCCAGAACCAACCCGCATTCAACGGAATGGACAGTTGCAATCCGATCAGCTGATTAAATCCCGGGAGAAGAAACCAGGTCAGCAACAGCGCAAACACGAATGCCAGTATAGTGAGAATATGGGATTCTGTCAGGAACTGGGCAATCAACGCGGAACGCTGGGCACCATTCACTTTTCGAACACCGATCTCCCGTGAGCGTTTGCCTGCCCGTGCTGTACTGAGGTTAATGAAATTGATGGAAGCAATCAACAGCAGGAAGACGCCAAGTAAGATCATCATCCGGAAGATGGTAATCCGTCCGCCTGATTCCACTCCGTTTTCAAACTGACCATAGAGATGGGTTCGTGTGAACGGGTACAAAAAGATCTCAGGATCGGTCACATCATTTGTATGACGGTGAATAATTCCCGCCAGGCTCTCATTCAGGGATTCTAAGGATGCTGATTCATCCAGTTTTACATAAGTGGCCACTGAATTATTCAGCCAGTTCTCTTCCCGGCCTTCCAGATTCTCCAGGAAAGCAAATGGGAGAATATAATCAAAATCAAACCGGGTGTTGTCGGGCAGTTCGGCCAGAATCCCGGTAACTGTAAAGTCAAATTCATATCCGTTCGTGGAAATGGTGATGGTTTCACCCAGGGCATTACGATCCCGAAAAAGCTGGCTGGCGAGAGGTTTAGACAGCACAATCGAAGAAGGATTCTCCATCACCCGCTCCCGGTCACCATGCAGCAACGGAAAGTTAAAAATTTCAAAGAATCCCGGCTCGGTGAATATTCCACGGTCATTGGAGGCTTTATGCTCCGAGGCCTTTAATAAAAACGGGTCACCCCATTGTGCCACACTGATAGCATTTTCCAGTCCGGTGTATTCTTCCCGCAGGGTTGGCGCGAGGATTCGCGGAGTTGATGCCCAGCAGGCTATTTCTCCTTCTATGATGGTACGGTTATAGGCCGTATAAATTCGTTCCGGCTCCTGGTGAAACTGATCAAAGGAGAATTCACGCTGAATCCACAGGAAAACCAGTAATGCTCCCGTAATCCCGAGGGTAAGCCCGGAAATGTTAATGACTGTGAAGGTCTTGCTCCGCATCATGACCCTACCGGTGGTTTTAATGTAATTGAGCATTAACTCGACCGATAACAGGGATCGAAAGCTTTTACGAAATAAAATCCCCGGGCGGACATACCAAAGTGTATTCCACAATAAAGCGAACCGCGCGCGGAAATCACCTTTTTTCCGGCGCATATGATTGTAGCGTTCGATCATATCGCCTTCAATTTCCTCGAACAGGCTGTCAGGGCAAACCAGCTTTAAAAACCAGCGCATCAACCGGGGTAATTCGTGCATAGGGGAGGCCATATCAGTTAATTTTAAGTTGCGGAACCATATTCCAAAGGATCAGGCGTTTTTCCTGCAGGTCCCTGAGGCTGGCCAGTCCGGCATCTGTAACCGTATACAGGCGTTTACGTCGGCCACCGCGCTCGTTGGTGCCGCCGCCCATATGTGAATCAATGAGACCTTTGTCCTGCAGCCGGTAAAGGGTTACGTGCACCGCGCTGAGTTTGACCGAACGATCCAGGCGGGACTCAATTTCCTCAGCGATCATGGCGCCGTATGCCTCCTCGCGCAGGGCGGCTACCATGGTGAGTACTACTTCTTCAAATTCTCCGAGAAATTCTTTTGACATCTTATAACCTTATATTTTGTTAAGCAAATAAAACAAAAAAATTTTACTTTGCAAATACCGGGTTTGATGAAGCGCAAATTTTTCAATAATTTATCTTCATGCGCAAGTATGTATTCTCCTATGGCTCGAACCTTACCCTCGAACGGATTGCTGCCCGGACGCCTTCTGTGCAGAAAGTCAGGAATTACTGCCTGGCAGATTTTTCTCTGCAATTCAATAAGCGCAGCCGCGACGGATCAACCAAGGCGAATATCGAACCGACGCCAGGTGCTTTTGCCTGGGGCATAATTCAATCTATCCTCCCGGAGGATGAGGAAAAGCTGGACAGGGCAGAGGGCCTGGGGCAAGGGTACAGCAAGCATTATTTTGAAGAAAAGGTTGATGAAAAAGAATGCAGGATATTCTATTATTCGGCTGACTGGATAGCGGCAGGGGATCCGTATGACTGGTATCTCGACTATGTTATTTATGGGGCAATTACGAATAATTTCCCCGCTGCATATATACAACGCCTGGGTCATATCCGGGCAAAACAGGACCCCATCCGCACATCAGGTGGCTTCAATGACAGGCTGACAAGGAAGATTGACCGGCACAGGATCGACTTTCCGGATTTGTGGAAGATGAAGTGAGGGCCGCAGCTGGTGGATTTCTGTCACCCCCGCCATATGTACAGTGTGAGTTGGAGCAAGAGTGTGGGAACATATTTATCTGTCACCCCCGCCATATGTACAGTTTGAGGATTGAGCATACAGTGGGGGAGAATTATTGTCACCCCCGTCCGTGAACCTGAACGAGTGATTAAGCATCCAGACGGGGGTCTGGGATCGGTAGATTCCGGTAGGTTTTAAGAGTACGCTTCGTAGCAGCTGCTTCCCGGGCTCTGCTCATTCCATTCGCGGCCCCTGCCTGCCAGCATGCAGGGATGACAGCACATTAAATTCCACACTCCAACACTCCAACACTCCAACACTCCACACTCAAACTGTACATACACCCCCCTACGCCCCCAACCTACGCCAAAGGCTACGGTCGACAGGCCCTCAAGTGGGAAGGGAGGAGGCTTCTTCGACGAGGAGGTCGTTTTTGTCTTCCAGGCAGGATTCAATAAACGCGTCGATCTCCGAGTTACGGACGAGGCCCTTGTTCAGCATGACTCCCAGGGCAATCATAACGCCCATGCGGGTACCGGTCTTCTTTACTGACGTGTTGAATAATGGTTCCAGCTCGTCATAGGACACTGACTCCGCCAGGTTCATGATGCTGGCTTTCGCGGCTTCCCGTTTTTCACCTGACAGGTTGGCGAATTTCTTACTGATCTTTTTGATCTCATCAATCGGTTTCCGGCCCTGCCCGGGTTTCGCAGGCTGTCCTTTTGGCGCGTTCTCCTGTTTTTTGGCCGGCGCATTCTGCTTTGCCCAGGTATCCCTTAGTCCGACTGTTTTATTGAAGACCAGTTTGTCGGGAGCTGAATCCTTATCGAGGGTAAAATAGCCGAGTCGCTGGAACTGGAATTTGTCCTCCATTCCTGCATCTTTCAGGAACGGTTCCAGGAAGGCTTCCCGGATCTTCAGCGAATCCGGATTAATGAAATCCATGAAGGTCTTGTCTTCGTGTCCCTCTGGATCTTCTTCCAGGAACAGGCGATCGTATTCGCGCACTTCCGCTTTGATGGCATGTTTTATGGAAACCCAGTGAAGGGTGCCCTTCACACGGCGCTGGCTGGCCTCAGTGCCGCTGCCCGAGCGTGAATCCAGGTCACAGGTGCAGTGAATTTCGGTAATTTTTCCGTTTGCGTCTTTTACGACTGATTCTCCCTTAATGATGTAGGCGCTTTTCAGGCGTACTTCCTTGCCAATGGTCAGGCGGAAAAACTTGCTGTTCGCATCTTCCTGGAAGTCCTCCCGTTCAATGTATAATTCGCGGGAGAATGGCACTTCGTGCTCCCCGGAATCAGGATCTTCCGGATTATTCTCCATCGACAACATTTCTTCTTTCCCTTCCGGGTAATTAGTGATCACCAGCTTCACCGGGTCAATCACGCCCATCACGCGGGTGGCAGACTTGTTGAGGTCTTCACGGATGCAGTATTCGAGCAGGGATACTTCGGTAACGCTATCCCGTTTAGAAATCCCCGACAATTCACTGAATTTGCGAATGGATTCCGGCGTATAACCGCGACGACGGAGGCCTGAAATTGTGGGCATACGCGGATCGTCCCAGCCGGCAACCGTGCCTGATTTGACCAGTTCGAGTAGTTTTCGCTTACTCATGACCGTGTAACTCAGGTTGCGACGGGCGAATTCCCTTTGCTTCGGACGAATTTTGTCCGCCTCAACGATCTGGTCAAGGAACCAGTCGTAGAGCTCGCGGTGCGGTTTGAATTCCAGGGTACACAGCGAATGCGACACCTGTTCGACATAGTCAGACTGACCATGGGCCCAGTCATACATGGGGTAAATACACCAGTCCGTCCCGGTACGGTGATGGGCCTTATCCACAATTCGGTACATCAACGGATCACGCATCAGCATGTTGGGTGATGCCATATCGATCTTCGCCCGGAGGACCCAGGTGCCGGGAGCGAATTCTCCCGCCCGCATCCGTTCGAATATATCCAGGTTGAAATCCACCCCCTGGTCGCGGTGCGGACTGTTCGTGCCCGGCGAGGTAGGAGTACCTTTCTGTTCGGCGATTTTATCGGTGGATTGCCCGTCTACATAGGCCTTGTCCATTTTAATCAGTTCCTTGGCCCAGTCGTAGAGCTGCTGGAAATAGTCTGACGAATAACATTCCTGCTCCCATTTAAAACCCAGCCATTCCACATCGTATTTGATGGCATCCACATATTCCTGCTCTTCTTTGGTTGGATTGGTATCGTCGAAACGCAGGTTGACCGGCGCCTTGTATATCTCTCCCAGGCCAAAATTCAGGCAAATGGACGCGGCGTGGCCGATGTGCAGGTACCCGTTTGGTTCCGGGGGAAACCGGAAGCGAAGATTCTTATGCGGCATTCCCGCCGCGAGGTCTTCCTCGATAATTTGTTCAATGAAATTCTGAGACTCGTCTGACATGGTGTAAAGGTAAAGACTAGGACTAAGACTAAGATAAGGACTAAGAAAATTTTCATGCAGGTCTGAGCGGGGACGCTCAGACCATCAGGATTACTTCCCCCTTTGAAGGGGGCGTAGGGGGATGTTACACCCCTGTAGTCCCCTCAAGGGGACAAACTACACCCCTGTAGTCCCCTCAAGGGGACAAACTACACCCCTGTAGTCCCCTCAAGAGGACAAAGTACACCCCTATTGTCCCCTCAAGGGGACAAACTACACCCCTGTCGTCCCACACCTTCGCATTTGCTACGGTGTACAAAGCCTCAAGGGGACGAATTGAAATAATATCATCACATTCCGGTATTGACTTGTGGCAGATTTAATAGGATATTGATACGTCAACCAATCCCAATCCAATGAATAAACTGCTTGCGCTTTTACTGCTTTTTATCCACTTCGTTTCATTCTCCCAAACTCCTGATCGGCTCTTTTATTCCTCCATGCACCCGGAAGGATGGGACATTTATCTTTCCCGCGACGGGGGAGAGTCCTTCGAAAATTTTACCAATACAGATGTCCTGGAATACAATGCTGTCTTCTCCCCGGATGGCAAGTGGCTGGTTTACACTTCGGAAAAGGATGGTACGCCCCGGCTTTGTGCCCGCCGGTCTGACGGTACGGGTACTGAGAATTTACTGATCGACGGTCATGAGTTTACCGACCAGGCTGCATTTTCCCCCGACGGCGAATGGCTGGTATTCGCCTCCAGCCTTGGGGGTGATACGGATATTTTTCGGATTCCTTTTCGGCCCGACTCCATTCAATATATATCTGCGGCCATTAATCTCACCAACCACGATAAAGGAGATTTTCGCCCGGCGGTTTCACCCGATGGGAAGACGATTGCATTCTCCAGTGACCGGGATCATCCCATAAAATCCCATGAACGCTTTCCTTTTGCCATGCAGCGGACCGGTGATATTTACCTGATGGATTGGGACGGTGGTAATGTGCGGCGCATTACCGAAAGTGATGCCTGGGACGGCAGTCCGGCGTGGTCAGCAGATGGTCAAACGATCTGGTTTTACAGCGAACGTTCAGGGGAGTCAAAGATTTACCGGATGGATGCGAACGGGGAGAATAAATCACTGGTGGGGGAAAGCGACCTTAAAATGATCTCTCCGGTGGAGGCAGATGCAGAAAGCCTGTTTGTAACCGCATGGGTTCAGGATGAAGGTTATTTTGATTTGTACCGGTTGAATACCGGTTCGGGAGAAATGGAAAGAGTTTTCAAGGAGAATATTGATATGCATACACCGGCTGTGCATTCTTCCATGATCGCCTTTCACGGCGGGAAGAAACCAGGCCGGCTGGATGAGAACAAAGGGGGATTTACGGGGGATCTCCTGGTGGCAGGCCATCCGTATTCGGATACCCTCGATGGCCAGTCGGTTGCCTTGTATGGCGTACGACGGGCATTTGCAGCACCGCCCAGTCCGACCGAAACATCTCTGATCATCGATTCGACCGAGATGGCGAGTCCGCTCGATGACCTCAAATTATCAGCATTCATTTTTGCGGGTTTGCTGATCATAACGTTATTGCTGGCGCTGTCCGGTATTGTTCTGGCCTTTGTATTCTATAAAAAGGTGCGTTTCTGGCGATTTCTGCTGTATACGTTTGGCGGATTGCTGATTTTTATTCTTGCCGCTACCGGATTCGGATACATGCTGTTTTTTGCCGGAACCCCTGTATCCGGGATGCGGCTTGGCGGGGCAATTCTTGCTGCTCTTTTTCTTGTGGCCACTATGCTTGCTTACCGGGTCTGGAAACGACGAAAAATCGACAACCGGCCGCATTATCGTGTCACGCGCATGATGACGTTTCAACTCGGGATTACTGCGCTGGCCTGTGTGTTTTTCGTGTTGTTTTTCGGATTTTTCTTTGATGTAGGCAGTTACTTCTTCAAGGTGGATTACCGGACCGGTGAAATTGAAGAGTTGTTCAGGGTGGAGCTGGAGGATTGGGTGAGCCCGGCAAACAGCCAGGTCATTGATATGAAATATTTGCCCGATAATTCGGGATTCCTTTTTACCATGGGGAGCTTCCGGACAGATCCTGACCGGCAGGGGGACTTATATGTGTTCCGGTTTGAGGATGAATCGGTGGAGCGGCTGACTGGCGAGGAATTCAACGACGGTTTTGGCAGCTATTCGGCGGATATGCAAAAGCTGGTGTACCGGAGCGGCAAAAGCGGCAATATGGATCTGTACCTGCGAACGGGAGATGAGGAAATTCAGCTGACGGACAATGCGTCGAAAGAGAATTTCCCGGTGATGTCCCCGGATGGAACAAAAGTGGTGTATTGTTCGGATGAAAGAGGCACTGATATTGATAACGGCCGGGTCCGTACCATGGATATGTATATGATCTCCCTGCAACCTGATGGCACCTGGGGTGAACCGGAACAGCTGACCAATAATCCCACCCAGGAGGCCCATCCCGGATTCTCCCCGGATGGCGAATGGATCACTTACACCACGGAAGAATTCGGCATCCAGGACGAGCAACCACTTGTACAACACCTGATCTTTGCTCCGCAGATGTACGGGGAAATTGTGGCGCAACGCTTGTCTGACGGGAAAAAAGTCAGGATTACTCATACCAAGTGGGAGGACGGCGCCCCGCTTTGGGAGAAGGGTATTAATCAAGCGCCTTTGGAAGTGGCAAGGGAATAGGTTTTGCACCTGACTTTTTGTAAATCCAGGTCACCGTAACTATCTTGCGGCGTTGAGTTTATCCGGATTAGTCCTATCCTCAGCCTGTTGACCCCTTCGTTTTATTCTCCTAAAAATTTAAATCAATTAAAATGAAAACACTGCTTTTCTTTCTGTGTGCCATTTCAATCATGACGGGTTGCAGCACAAAGACCGATCGGACAGCTGAAATAAGTGAGGTGGAAGAAGCGCCTGCTACTCCATTGAACCATGTATCGTTTAAAGTAAATGATGAGTCCTTTGAATTCCCTGATACCCTGGAAGCCGGGTGGACGGAGATGACCCTGGAGAATACAGGTCAGGCAGTCCATGTGGGTCAGCTGATCAGGCTGGAGGAGGGCAGGTCTCTCAATGAATTTCTGGAGGAATACAGGAAGGCCTGGGAGACGAACGGGCCACGGCCGGAGTGGGCGCCGCGCCTGGGCGGACCCAGTTCAGTGATGCCGGGCGGGAAAATTGGTACTATCATCCAGAACCTGCGGCCAGGGCATTATATCTACATGGATATCATGTATTCCGGGGAATCATTGGGTGTATTTAACGGAATGTACAAGGATTTTGTGGTCACCGGAGAGGCCGGCACTTCAGAACAGGCACCAGAGGCCGATGTGGAATTGATCCTGGGTGACTATTTCTATGCTTTCCAGGATACACTGTACCTGGGAACGAATTATATTCGACTGGAGAATCAGGGGGATCAACCCCATGAGACAAGTATTTTCAAGGTTTACGATGACACGACGATTGATGATGTCATTGCCTGGATGGAGAATCCGTCCCTGGAAGGTGTGGTCGACCTGTCAAGTTATTCCGGAATTGGGGCCATTGCCAGCGGTGAGGAAGCGTATCTGAAAATGTATTTGCGGAAAGGTAAATATGCCCTGGTCTGTTATGTCACCGCCCCGGACGGAAGGCCGCATATGGCTCATGGGATTTACCAGATTGTGGAGGTTTTCTGAAGACTAAGACAAGGACCAGGACTAAGATTAAGCACCAGAAGCAGAAACGGAAACAGAAAGAGCGGGAGACTAAGGTGAGGACCAGCCACTCGGTCACCCCTGCCTACCCTGCTACGCCTCAGGGCTTCGCAGGACGGGGACGGCAGTGGGAGTAATTGACGTTTGTTTTGGATTTATGGGTCGTAGCGAAGGACGCTACGACCATCATAAAATGACAAATGCCGGGGGAGATTTAAGAGAATACGCCCATCTACAGAACATCAATGATGCTACGACCATCCTCGCGGGACGCGACGTTCATCTGCCTGCGATCATCAGCCTGAGTAAACCTGAGAGATACAGGACCATGAGCCATTTGTAGAGGGTGGTATCATTCTCAAGTATCACCAATAGAATGCCCAGGATGATCAGCAATAGTTTAGCTAAACCACATGTATATTTCATGACTCTGTGGGATTGATCTTTCTGAGATAATACTTTGCTCCCAACCATGACCAGAGTCCGGCATTGAAAAGGATCATTTCGTGATACCAGGGATTATCATCCGGAAGAACCACGAAGGCTAATAACATAGTGAACATCCCGGCAATTTTAATTATCTCAAGAAGTTCTTTCATTTCCATTCTTTTTACCGGTTAGTAGGATACTGCAGCTAATCATTACACATTCTCCGGATTATTTTCATTTAAATCATCCAGATAAGTTTGTAGCCGGTCGGCGAACTGGCCAAATTTCAATTTCTGAGCATATCTCTGGCTGATCCATGCCAACGGGGTAATTATGACCGGGACCAGCACAATTATCCAGAGCCGTTGATCCGGCACAAATCCATCCCGGTACATATAGGCAAAAAACAGCCATGTGATAAGTACGGGGGACATAAGTGTATCCGACCAGATATTGAAATTTATGGCCTGCTGAAGGATGCTGAGGCTCTGTTTCAACGTGTCTTTGAGGTTGCGGGGATTCGATAATACGTTGCTCATTTGTCTGTAAGCACGATGGTTTAATGTCAGCATTATTCCAAGGGAAAGAACAACTACACCATAAAACAGTACGGATTCTCCCGTACTGAATTCAACGTTGAAAGGATTCACGGTTCCGGGTGAAGCGATTGACAGGACAAGCAAGGTGAGTGCAGCGATAAAAGAGATACCACCAAACAGGAATTTACGATGCATAGACCTTCGAATGAGAGCAATTTCTGATTTGGAATTGTAATGAATTGCCTTCCGGATTTCATTTTTTGCAAGTCCGGTGTTCACTGCTAACGTATTACCTTCCGATTCCCATTCCTTTTTCAATAGTTCAAGATCCATGTCATTTACTCGTTAATTGATCCGATAAATTTTTTCTGATCCGTGTCATTTTCACCCGAACATAATTGATGGTGATTCCCATGATCTCACTTATTTCCTGGTTCGATTTATTCTCCAGGTAAAGCATAATAATTGCACGATCGGTTTTGCTGAGTTGCCGGATAGCCATGTACATTTTGCGAAGTTGCTCGTTTTCCACCTCGGAGAATGTAGGACTGTTATACTCTTCAAATTCCTGTGATTCGAAAATTAACAGCCGCCTTTTTTTGGTTTTGCGCAGATCCTGGATGGCCACATTCAGCGCAACTCTGTACAGCCAGGTGGAGAATCTGGCGTCACCCCGAAAGGATGGATAGGCCTTCCACAACTGAATAATGATCTCCTGAAACAGATCTTTCCGGTGTTCTTCATTTTCACAGTATAACCGGCATATCTTATGAATGATCCCCTGTGATTCATTCACCAGTTCTACGAATCGGTCTTCACGTTTTGTTTCAGCCAAATTGAAGCGCTTTATCCATTGGTTGACGCGTGTCTCTTATAATTACAGATTTTTCGGGAATTTTTTAAGAGTCTTTATTCGTCGTGTCTCGTCAAACCATTTAATATCTGTCCTTACATCCCCCGGTTACCTTCTTATGTATTTTTGAATATTAACTTCCAAGGTCTTATTTTACAGAGAATTACACCTGAACGTTATGAGTGCCACGCTTGCTACCGGTACCTCCGGCTTTTCGCCGGATTTCAGTCTTAAAAAATCCATGTTCATTTCCTGTTATGAGGAATTGTCGGCCATGGCCAGTAAGAAATTGCGTTTTGAGCACAATGCTGCTACCCTGGATACTTCTGCCCTCGTTCATGAGGCTTACCTGAAGATTGAAAAACATAAGCAGGGAGTAGAATCTAAGGGACATTTTATGGCGATTGCGGCCATTGTAATGCGTCGTTTCCTGGTTGACTACGCGCGTCAGAAGCAGCGGGAGAAGCGGGGCGGGGACCAGATCCAGCTAACCTATGGGGCTGTCCAGCATGCGGTGGATACCACTCCCCAGGAAATCCTGCACCTGAATGAAGCCCTCAAACAGCTGAAGGCGGTGAATAACCGTTATTGCCGGGTGGTGGAATTTCATTTTTTCGGGGGATACAAGCACCAGGAGATTGCGGATATCCTGGGCGTTTCCATAGATACGGTCCGCCGGGACTGGCGCCTTGCCAAGGCCTGGTTGAGTAACGAATTAACGCGGGAAGTATGACCAACCACCCTGAGGCGAACTGGGATCGGATTGAAACGCTGTTCCATGAGCTGGCTGATCAGTCTGAAGAGGAGCGCCGGCCGGTGCTTGAGAAAATCCGATCATCTGATCCGGATACCTATGATATACTGAAAACATTGCTTGCCGCAGATGAGAAGCCGAACCGGATTTTCGTGGATGATCCACAGCAGCTACTAAGTAAATGGGATGATGAAAATGACCTGATCGGTACAAGAATCGGAGCTTTCCGCCTGGATTCGATCGTCGGGGTGGGTGCTATGGGCACGGTTTTCCGGGCCAGCCGGGCCGACGGCCAATTCGACCAGACAGTCGCCATCAAACTCCTTAAATCGCATATGTCGGTGGCAGCGCACCGCGAGCTATTTGACCGCGAAAGACAGATCCTCGCCAAACTGAACCATCCGGGGATTGCCCGTTTGTATGACGGAGGATTCACGGACGACGGCCGCCCTTATTTCACCATGGAATGGATTTCAGGTAAATCACTGACCACTTATGTCCGGGAGAATGGCTGTTCGACAGCACGCCGGCTGAAATTGTTCCGGGAAATTTGTGAGGCGGTCCGCTATGCCCATCAATCCCTGATCGCGCACCTGGACCTGAAACCGGCAAATATTATAGTTAATGAAGACGGACGGGTCAAATTGCTTGATTTCGGGGTTTCCCGGCTAATGGAGGAGAATATGGAGGCAGCAGGCAGCTTTACGCTGGCCTATGCTGCTCCGGAACAGATCAGGCGGGAATCCGCGAATGCCGTCTCGGATATTTATTCCCTTGGAGTTATCCTTTATGAAATTCTGGGCCTGAAACATCCTTATGAATCATCCTTTTCCGATGCGGCTGAGCTGAAGGAACGCATTCTCCGGGGCGACTACAGTAAGCAGAACAGTATCCCGAAAGACCTGCTGATGATCAGCCAAAAGGCCATGGTGTCTGATCCGGACGGTCGCTATGGTTCGGTGGATGAGATGATTTCGGACATCGAAGCATTCTCCAGCCATCATCCCATCTCCATCCGCCGGAATGACTGGCAATATAAATCGGCGAAATATTTCCGGCGGCATCGGGCAATTCTGTCTGCTGTAATCATTGCCCTGGCCGTTCTGATTGGGGTGGGAACCTACTATACCCTTCAGCTGCGTGAACAGCGAAATATTGCCCGATCGCAGGCGAAGAAAGCCAATGAAATTACGGACCTGCTGACCGACGTATTCATGGCGGCGGATCCGAATGTGGGGGGAGCGGATACCATCACGGCGGTTAACTTGCTCGACCAGGGCGCCCGGAACCTGGAACAGAATCTGAAGGATGATCCGCAGTTGCTGGCGGATATGCAGTTGAGGTTGACGGAGGTGTATTACAACCTTGGGCAGTATGAAAAAGGCAGGAAGCTGGCAGAGGATGCCTATGCGTTGTTGCTGGCAGCCCCTGGAAGTGATGAGGAACTGATTGCCATCAGTGAGAACCAGGTGGGGACTGCTTATTACTATTACGGCGATCTTGATTCGGCGGAAATTTATATTCTGGCAGCTCTGGATCGTCTGAAGGATTATCCGGAAAAAGCGGAAAGTGAGGTGGATATACAGATGCAGCTTGGCAATGTGTATTATGACCAGGGGAGGGCGGCCGAGGCTGATTCATTGTATCGCCTTTGTTATGCAACTTACCTGCAGGAACGGGAAGCTCCGCATATTGACCTGGCCATATCCCTGCACATGATAGGCGCCACCTCACGGGATTTGCTGGCCTATGATTCCGCGGAAATTTACTTCAAACGCTCCCTGGCCATGAAGAAGGAATTGTTTGAAGAGCCACACCTTGAAATTGCTTACACCTACAATTACCTGGGATCGCTTTATCAGAATACCGGAGATCTGGAACTTGCCCTCGATTATATTAACCAGTCCCTTCAGCAGCGAAAGGCTATCCTGGGAGAATATCATGTAGAAACGATGGCGAGTATGGCGAATACGGGGCGTGTGTATAACCGTCTTGGCAGGTATGAGGAAGCCGCGAAAATTTACGACAGGACACTGGTGGTTATTGATTCGCTTTTTGGTAAAACACATTATTACTATGCGGGCCTGATCGGCAGCCAGGCGATTTCTTACATGGAAATGGGAGAATATGACAAAGCCCGGGCGAATTTGCTGGAATCACTGCGTTTGTATAAGGAGCTGAATCCAACCAACGTATTAAGGCAGGTGTCGCCACTGATGCGGTTAGGCGAACTTGCTGAAAAGGAAAACAACCTGGAGCAGGCCAGGTCGTATTATGAAGAAGTACTATCAATGACGGAAGAATCTCTGCCAGCAGGTCATCCGCAAATCGCCCAAAGCCAGCAGACACTAGGTGAATGCCTGCTTGACCTTGGGGATTACTCTACCGCGATAAAGCATCTTGAAGCGGCGCTTAAGACCTTCGAGTCAGATGAAGATCCGGATCCGGAGAATCTTAGCGCGCTTAATACCGCACTTGCGAAAGCTTATACAGGCATCAATGACCTCGAGAAAGCCGGCTACTATCAGAATCGGCTGACATCTGCGGAGTAGCTTTTAAAGCTGTCATCTCGGGGACACGGCCGAAGGACGTGTAACCCGAGATCCAGTTGCTATGAAGAAGTACTCTTCAATTCCACCAGGGATCTTCGATCCCAGACCCCCGATTGGCAGGTGAAGCACTCGTTCAAACTTACGGACGGGGGTGACAGAGCCCACCAGCAGGTGTGACAGAAAAATGTCATCCTCGAAAGTCATATAGCGGGTGGTGCCAGAACCGAAAATTCGAGGATCTCGAACGAAGTGAGGGCAAGCCGGGATCCAGGGGCTACGAAGACGTACTCTTCAATTCCACCAGGGATCTTCGATCCCAGACCCCCGATTGGCAGGAGCAGCACTCGTTCAAGCTTACGGACGGGGGTGACAGAGCCCACCAGCGGGTGTGACAGAAAAATGTCATCCTCGAAAGTCATATAGCGGGTGATGCCAGAACCGAAAATTCGAGGATCTCGAACGAAGTGAGGGCAAGCAGGGATCCAGTTGCTACGAGGACGTACTCTTCAATTTAACCGGGGATCTTTCGATCCCAGACCCCCGATTAGCAGGTGAAGCACTCGTTCAAACTTACGGACGGGGGTGACAAATAAAAATGTTCCCACACTCTTGCCCCTCCTCACACTGTACATATGGCGGGGGTGACAGCGACCCACCTACGCGATGGGGTTAGCGTCCACGCTAACCCCTGTGTGCAACATTAACCTTCAAATAGCGTGGACGCTATGACTATCCGCGTCCACGCTACTTCTTCTAACAGCCAACTTGTTTAACTGTAACCTTGGCAAAGCTCTGGGTGGATTCGAAACAGGTCTCCGCAGGTCTTGTAAGATCCTTGTCTGCCAGGAATTTCCATTTGAATCCATCCTTGAATTCAATGGTGATCCGTATATCAAATGCTCCAGCCGGGATTGCTTTGGTTGTTTTTCTGTTAGTGACAATATCACCGCTGTGAATCGTTTTACTGCTGGTTGAACCGCCGGATTTGATTTTATAATCAATCCGGAACCGCATGGTTACGCCCAGGAATCCGTTCTTGTTGTTCAGGCTGACATCCCGCGACGGATATTTATTGGTCTCACAGGTTTCCACGCTGTATTCAGTCGTATAGCCGAGTTTAGCGCTGGTGTTGTCTTTCAGGTACTTCAGGCTATAGGCAATGGGCACTCCCGGATTTTCCCGGCTGTAGACGGCATTCTCCCCCTGCAGGATATCATCCAGGTCTCCGAAGTTTTTTGCAGTGACCGCGGAGGATGCAGCTTCGGCGCTGCCGCCCATGGTGACTACCGTAATGGAGGACTTATTCAGAATCTCCTTGTATTTGTTCTCCGTTTCCCCGCTGGCAGAGGTGAGTCCGGCCGCGTAGTTGAATGCGCCTGAAAGTTCAGTATCTGTGGCAGATTCAGTAGTGACCATGCGGAACATGATGATTCTTCCGTATGATACCGAGTGAACATAAGCCGGCGGACCGTCTGCGCCGAATTTTGATTCGACATCAGAAAGTGAGACACTGGGCCCGAATACTTCCCCCGGGTTGTCCGGTGCATCCATGGTGATGGTGTAGAAGCGTTGTTTGAAGACCATCATGGCCACCCGTTCGGTTTTATTGGACGTATAGTTGAATTGTGCCTGTGCATCTCCACGCGCCCATTCGACATTCAGTCCGACATCGATACTCAGTTGTTTGGACGAATACGATGTCGCTGCTGAATATGATGAATTGGAGGCGATTGTATAGCCGTCCGGTTTCGCATTGGCATTCCACCATTCGAGGGCTTCGTCGATTTTCGACTGGACATTGGTGTTTGAAGCATTCTCCACTACAATATTTCCATTCTCCCCGATGCCAGGAAGATCAAGCCGCAGACTTACCGGCGAACGGTCTATGGAAGCCGGGGTCGGGAGACCACCCAGGGTAGCCTGGTCTGCCACCACAAGTGCGCCGGGATAGATGACCCCGTCGGTCGGACGGAGAATGGCAATTTCGTCGAAGTTGCTTTTCAGGCTCACCCGCTGTGTTTCACAGGTCGTGTAGGAGCCCTGGTTGCTGGTAGTGCTAGATGAAGGGCCGCCGATATTCTGTCGTTCGACCGACCCCGAAATCGACTGAACATTGAACATTTCATTCGGATTATAGGACATCCCGCGAAGGTATTCCGTAATGGATTCCGCTTCGGGAGAAAATTTTGGTGGCTCCGGATCTTCCGAGCCGCATCCTGCCAGGAAAAGCAGGAGCATACTGAATAGTAATAAGGTTTTAAAGCTTTGTTTTAGTACAAGTTTCATGGCTATAGAATTTGTTTCTACTTCTATAGGCGACGTTTGTACTGAAAAGTGGTAACGGCCTGGCAAATTATTTCACCTTCCCCCCTCAAGGGGGGAAGGTTAGAGGCATGTTTTCAAGGAGCGAGGTTATTTGAATTAATCTTCCACCTTTGGTGCAAAGGTATTGCTTCGCAGTCCGTTCAGCCCGGTGATCTTTCCATTCTCCTCTTCAAAGCGGATCATCATGAATGGTCCTGAGGTGCGGAAAAGGTTCTTTCCTGCAGGGAAAATGTAAATGGGTCTGGAAGTTTGATCAGGCACGTGCATCAGCAGTGAATTTCCTTCAAGGCTGATATCAATCCGTCCCATATTCTCATGCTGATAGGTTCCGGTGAACTTATTCCAGGCTGCGGGATTGGCCGTTTCCGGGTCCAGCAGGCGGTTGTATTTGGACAAAACCTCGGTGACCTTCTCTTCCGGCAGCTCATAGGCCGTATTCCCCCAGATACCCTCCATCGTTTCCGCGGCGATCATGGCGTTGATGATGGCTTCTTCGGTGGCATGAGCAGTGGCCATAAACAGAGGGGTTAATTCATCATTCGGCAGGCTGGCGACCTGCACTTCATTCTCCCGGTTAAATGCCCCTTCATTTGCTGTAGAGAATGCAATAAAAATATCGCCGGAACCATTGCCGCCATATCCACCGACGGCGCCAATTCCAAGCGGAACCCGCTGGATGACGCGCTTGAGCTGATGGGGCAGGAGGGGTGCATCGGTTGCAACCACAACGATGATGGAGCCATCGCCTTCCTTTCTGGACGAAGGGGCTTTCACCAGCTTTGAACCCCATGTATCCGCCAATTCCTGTCCGACCGGCACCCCGGCGATTTGAAGATGTCCGAATCCGCCAAAATTCGACTGGACCAGAACCCCCAGCGTATATGTGGAATCGCCGATCACCACCTTCCGGGATGAGGTGCCTATCCCGCCTTTGAAGCCCAGGGTCATCATGCCCGTGCCTCCTCCGACATTGCCTTCTGTAACCGGACCTCCTTTTGCATTTTCAATCGCCTCCAGGACATGCTCCTCCTTCACATGGAAGCCGTAAATATCATTCAGGAAACCGTCATAGGTTTCTGCCACCACCGGATAGGTATACCACCAGTCTTCCCCCTGGTACCAGTCGGTGTCGACATACCATTTCAGCACCGCATCACGGACGACGCCCACGCTGTTGGTATTGGTGATCATAATCGGCGTTTCCAGGAATCCCGATTCGGTGACCCAGGTCGTCCCGGTCATTTCGCCGTTTCCATTGAGGCTGTACCAGTTGGCATATACAGGGCTAAATTTCTTTCCGCGCGGGAAGATGGCCGTGACCCCGGTGCGGGCCGGGCCTTCGCCGATGGTGAGTTCGCCTTCCCCCTTGATGATTGTGCTGTGGCCTACTTCAATGCCTGTCACATCCGTGATGGCGTTGTATTCTCCCGGGACTCCGAGGAACGGGATGCCGAGGTCGCGGGCTCGCTGGGAGAATGAGGCAGTGCTGATGAGGAGGAGAATGGTCAGTAAGAGGAGTCGCATAAAGATTGGGTTGATTGAGAGTTAAGATAGTTTCTTTTTTGGTAATGGAGAACAGAGGAATGAAATCTAATTCACCGGGCTCCACTTACAATGTGAGGTGAATACTTACGCCAACTGAGTAAATATCACAAAACTCAAATAACATGTACAACAACCAGGGAATACCCGCTTTAAGAAATTTGATTAAATTGAATATTCTTACCATACCACTCATTATGAATCGCTTCTTTCAGAATTGCCTGCTATTGATCTTCCTGTTTCCGCTGACGCTATCCTACGGCCAGGATTATCAAACCAAAGAACTTAACGGAATCACCTTGGCCTATCGCGTGGTTGGTGAAGGCGAACCGCTGGTTTTACTCCACGGGTTTACCAGTGCCGGGGTGATGTGGGGTGATATACCTGCATCTTATGCCGGAGAATACCAGGTTATTGTGCCTGACTTGCGGGGGCACGGGCAAAGTACCAATCCGTCCGGCAAATTCACGCACCGGCAATCGGCGCTTGATGTATTCGCCCTACTGGATGCGCTGGGCATTGATTCGTTCAAGGCAATGGGCATCAGTACCGGGGGGATGACGCTCCTGCATATGGCGACATCGCAACCGGACCGGGTTGAAGCCATGGTGCTCATCGGGGCTACCTCGTATTTTCCTGAGCAAGCCCGGGAAATCATGATTGAAAGTAACCCGGAGAATATACCGGTTGAGGGTTTTGAACAGCTGGGGCAAATTCATGCCCGTGGAGCTGCACAGGCAAAGGAAATCATGCAACAGTTCTATGACTTCCGGAACAGCTATGACGATATGAACTTTACCCCGCCGTTACTGGGCACCATCACCGCACGGACCCTGATCATTCACGGAGACCGGGATGAATTCTTTCCTGTGGATATCCCGGTGATGGAATACAAAGCCATTCCTGAATCGCAGCTGTGGATCGTACCCAACGGAGGCCACGTGCCATTACTCAATGACGATACCGAGCGGGCATTCTTCACTCATGTGACGAAGAATTTTCTCAGCGGGGAAGGGGAGTAGGGGTTGGGATGGTGGGAGAATGGTAGAAGTGTTGTAAAAGGATTGTCGTAGTGGGACAAGGATGGTCGTAGCATGTTGCTACGACCCCTCACTGTGGAACTATTTCCGGTCGTAGCGAAGGACGCTACGACCATCAAGGCGGGATCCATAATTGTATTGTCATCTCGGGGACACGATCGAAGGGAGTGTAACCCGAGATCCAGTAGCTATGAAGACGTACTCTTACAACTCACCGGGGATCTGTCGATCCCAGACCCTCGTCTGGAAGGAGCAGCACTCGTTCTAGTTTTCGGACGAGGGTGACAATAATTAAACTTTCAAACTCTTGCTCCTCCTCAAACTGTACATAAGGCGGGGGTAAAAGTTATCCACGTGCTGTCATCCTTCATTTCTCATGAGCCGGCCCCCAGGATAATAACGTGCTGGTCGTCCTTTATTCCAAACCTTCCAATGGGTTTCAAATCATAATCATGAAATCGCATGAAATCTTCAAAGTCGGATTGCTTTTCGGGGTTGATAGAAATTAATAGGCCGCCGGAGGTCTGGGGATCGGCGATGAGCCGGTAGTCGTCCGAATTCAGTTTTATTTTCGCGCCATAGCTCTGCCAGTTTCGGTGGGTGCCACCGGGTGAGGTACCCAGGTCCAGGTAATGTTGTGCACAATCCAACGCCGGAACCTTTTCGATGAATGCGGTCAATCCGCTGCCTTCGGCCATCTCCAGCAAGTGCCCTGCGAGCCCGAAGCCGGTGACATCGGTCATGGAGTGCACATACGGTTTATTCGACAATTCAGCCCCGATGGAATTCAGCTGCAGCATCTGGTCCCTGGCTGCTCGCAGGTCCTCCGGACGCGCCTTGCCCTGTTTCTGCGCCGTGGTGATCAGCCCGATACCCAGGGGTTTGGTCAGGTAGATAAGGTCATTCTCCCGGGCCTTTGCATTCTCCAGGATCTTGGACTTAGGCGCCTTCCCGGTAACGGCCAGTCCGAATATCGGTTCAGGCGTATCGATCGAATGTCCGCCTGCCAATGGAATTTCAGCCTCGGTACACACTTTTCTTGCCCCGTTTAGTACCTCGCGGGCCACCCCGACCGGGAGCTTGTCCACCGGCCAGCCAAGGATCGCAATAGCCATTAACGGTGTGCCGCCCATGGCGTAGATATCACTGATGGCATTCACCGAGGCGATGCCGCCGAAGTCAAACGGATCATCGACGATGGGCATGAAGAAATCCGTGGTGCTGATAATGGCAGTCTCACCGTCCAGGTCGATTACGGCTGCATCATCCTTCTTGTCATTGCCCACGAGCAGGTGGGCAAAAGCTTCCTGCTGCGGGCCGGAAAGTATGTCGGACAGGACCGCCGGCGACAGCTTGCAGCCGCACCCGGCACCGTGACTAAAAGACGTGAGTTTGACGGACATATCCTGGTGGATTTGAAATAAGCGATAAAGATAGGGAAGATTGGTGGGAATTGGGGCGATTGTCTATCGCCGGCATATGTACAGTTTGAGGAGGAGCAAGAGTTTGAGAGTTTAATTATTGTCACCCTCGTCCGAAAACTAGAACGAGTGCTGCTCCTTCCAGACGAGGGTCCGGGGTCGAAGATCCCCGGTAAATTTAAAGAGTACGTCTTCGTAGCTACTGGATCTCGGGTTACACTCCCTTCGGTCGTGTCCCTGACCTGCCTGCAGGCGAGGCAGGGATGCCAAAGAAACGCATCGGTCGTGTTCCTGAGATGACAGGAGAAGCGTTGCCGGTGGTCCATTCTCAAAATATATTAATCAAATAATGTTCTGATCAACTTATATTCATTAACTTAAGTAAGTCTATAGTTAACCTGCTTATGAAAAAATTTATTTACCTAACCTGTCTTCTCTTCTTAGTTCAGATAATCCCGGCCTCGGCGCAGGTGTGCCAGGGAGACGTGGTACTGACCTCACAGGATGAAGTGAATGCGTTTAATTGTGAAACCGTACTCGGGACCCTGCTGATCACGGGTCCTGATATCACCAGCCTGGAGCCCCTGCGTGGGCTGAAAAAGGTGGATGAGCACTTCATTCTCCAGGGCCTCAGCTCACTGACCAGCCTGAACGGACTTCAGGACCTCATGGAGGTGACTTGTTCGTTCGAGATCAAAGACTCGGATGCGCTGACTGACCTGTCCGGACTTGATCTCCTGACATCGGTCGGCAGGAATTTTACCGTTATCCAGAGCGAGAATATTAAAAGCCTAGACGGACTTTACAGCCTGGAATATGCGCAAACCCTGCAGCTATGGGAAAATCCCATGCTCGCTGAATGCTGTTCTGTGGCTCCGCTGCTGGATATTGTGGGTGAGAATTTTCACATTTATGACAATGCGGCCGGATGTGATCTGCCGGCGCTGGAGAATTGTGATGAGGAATTAGTTTGCGGCGGAGATATCGTTTTGCTGACCCAGGAGGATTTTGACAATTTTAATTGCACAAAGATTGAGGGGGATCTGATCATAGGGGTTTACCGCCAGGAGAGTACTGATTTCTCCACCAGCAACCTGCAAAAACTAAAAGAAGTAACCGGAAATATTTTGATTAACCCGTCTGCACCGGAACAACTGGATTTTTCCAACCTTGAAAAAATTGGAGGCGGACTGAATATCGAGTCGCATTCGCTCCGGCTCGGTTCATTTAGTTCTCTTAACTTGGTCAGTGAAATTAATCTTACCGGCGTGGAAATCACCGGCAGTTTTTCCCAGATAAACAATCCGGTTGAGACAATTTTTTTACGGGGTGTTACAGCGGATGGGACATTTCTGGGGACTATTCCTTCGATTGGCAGCCTCTGGGCGGAAGGCCTGGATATTACCGGAGATTATTGCGACATGTACCCGACCATCCCGAATGCTGTTCAGAACAATCAGATTACCTGGTATTTTAACTCCGTAGAATTAACCGATATCCTCGCATGCAGCGATGAGGAAATAAATTGTGAGGGCGATGTCATGATTTCCACCACCGAGGAATTATTAGCCTTTAATTGCGAAACCGTCAACGGTAATCTGATCATTGATTTACCGCGGCTGAATGAATTCATCGCTACAGACTTGGGTACCCTCAGATCACTGAAAGAGGTGAAGGGCGATCTGATTATCCGCAATCTGACTTTTTTGCTTATTTCTGTCAGTGACCTTCAATCACTCGAAACGGTGGGCGGTTCGGTAATAATAGAAAATAATGACAATCTGCGCAGCATCCAGGGATTGTCTCAATTGACAACCATTGGTGGAGATCTGATTGTACGAAATAATACGCAAATGACCGACCTCGGGGTGTTCGGATTACAGCATGTTTCCAATGTGGAAATCACGAACAATCCGCAGTTGAATTATTGTTGTGAGGTTGATTATATGGATCGGGAGAATATTATTGAAGGAAACCTGGTGCTAAGCGGAAACGGAAGTGGTTGTTCGCCTGAGGCATTAAGTGACTGTTCGTCTGCCCCCACTGTATGTGAAGGTAATGTATATTTGACCAACCAGTACGATGTTGACAAGACGGATTGTGAAATAATTGAAGGAACTTTATTTATCTATGGAGGGGGCACCAAAAAACTCGAAAGTCTTACCAAGCTAAGAGAAATCAAAGGAGACTTCGAAATATATCAGCATGATCTTTCCTTTATCGGCCTGGAGAATCTCGAAAGAGTCGGTGGCATTATCGATTTCAGTGATTTTAATATTCCGACAATCGGACAGGCCAATTTCGATCTTGATCCGCTGGTGAGCCTTCGTTCCATTGGCGGATTTTATATCGTAATAGATCACCTATTCGGATCCCTGAATCTCACTGAGCCAATAGGAAATATTTACTGGGGCTATACAAGTGTTATAGATGATATCAGCTGGATTGAAAATGTGCCCGCGATTGATACTTTCCGGATTGAAGCACCCGGCAATGATTACTTCGGAACGATTGCCGATCGTGTCGCTGAAGGTGGGTATATGGATATCGGCAGGGTCTCGGTGACCGATAGTGTCTGGAACAAGAAGAGTTACATCAATTTCCTCAACATGACGGTGGAAACAGAATCCCTGGATTTCATGGCTACGCTGGAAAGGATAAATGACTTAAGCCTGAGAGGCAGGGTGACGACCCAGGACATCTGCGGGGCCTATAATTTTCTGAAAAACGGTGAGATCGGTGAATTGAGCTGGGGGATTCAATGGATTCCGCCGGATGGGGATACATACGAACTGCTGACCGTAGAATACATCCTGAACAATTGTGCCCCGGAAGAAGTGGCGGCGGTATCCATTTACCCAAATCCATCCGGACAGGAAATCGTGACCCTGGCCTGGGAGGAAAAAACCACGGGTGATACGCAGATACAGGTATTGGATAATAACGGGCGGGAAGTAATGCGCCAGCAACTGCCGGCCAACGGAGGAGCCCGCCAGGCCCAGCTGAATACCTCTGCCCTTGATCCCGGGTTCTACCTGATCCGTATCACCAATAATGGCGAAACGCAGCTGAGGAGGTTTGTGAAGAATTAGGGGTTGGTTGAGGGTCGAAGGTTGTATTGATCGTCGTAGCGTCCTCCGCTACGACCATCCAGGGTTTGAGGAGGAGCAAGAGCGTGGGAACATATTTATTTGTCACCCCCGTCCGTAAGACTGAGCGAGTGATGCTCCTTCCAAACGGGGGTCTGGGATCGGCAGATCCCCGGTAAGTTTCAAGAGTACGCCTTCGTAGCAACTGGATCCCGGATTGCCCTCACTTCGTTCGAGATCCTCGAATTTTCGGTACTGGCACCACCCGTAATATGACTTTCGAGGATGACATTTTTCTGTCACACTCGTCCGATCGCATAATCTGTCACCCCCGTCCGATATACTAAACAAGTGGAAATCCTGCCTATAGGGGGGTCTGGGATCGGCAGATCCCGGTGGGTTTTGAAGAGTAGGCCTTCGTAGCGGTGATATACACCCCCCTACACCCCCAACCTGCGCCTAAGGCTCCGGTTGACAGGCCCTCAAGGGGGGAGGTGCTGTGACGGCTTCAATCAGTCTGGCAGAAATCTCCCCGTCGCTTTCATTCTCCATCTCCAGGGTTGCCACGATCTTCTCCCGGTATTTATCCAGGGATTTCGAATACCGCTTGTCGTAGTAGGCCAGGAGAATGGCGGCTGCTTCTTTCAGGCTGCCTTCGTTGATCAGTGTTTCGGCCAGTTCGGCCTGGGTCTTGCCCAGTTTTTTCGTGATACCGCGGGTGGCGGCTATCAATTTTTTCGGACCAATCCGGCTGTAGTCCTCCAGGATATTCTCCAGCCGGCGGTCTAATGGCACATTCACCAGATACCGGGGGCTTTCCTGCATCTGCTGAAACAGCTCCTCGGGCATGCAGGCGTGGCCGATGCAGAACGATTCATCTTCCAGCCAGATGGGTTTGGTCGGGTCAAGCCTGGAGAATGCTTCAAACAGGTTGTTCTGGAACTGTTCGGTGGTTGGCTGGCCGGTGGACTTCTGGTATCCGAAGCTGGACCCCTGGTGATTGGCCAATCCTTCCAGGTCAATTACCTGTTGGCCTTGTTCCTTTAGTTCATGGAGAATGCGAGTCTTGCCGGAACCGGTATTCCCCGTTAGAATGGCCAGGTTAAGCGGTTTCTCAAAGTAGTTGTGGACGGCTTGCCGGTAGGATTTGTATCCGCCTTCGAGCACATACGTTTGGCTGACCAGCTTGTCAAACAGCCAGGCCATGGACTCCGAGCGCATCCCCCCGCGCCAGCAGTGCAGGCGGACTGCCTCTGCATTGAGCGCATCAATGGCCTCCATGTATTTTGCCATATTCTCCCCGGCAATTTTAAGACCGATCCGGATGGCGGCTTCCTGCGATTCCTGCTTGTAGGTGGTCCCAACGATCGCACGTTCCTCATCATCGAAAAGCGGGATATTCACCGCCCCGGGGATATGTCCGACCGAGAACTCCCCCGGCGACCGCACATCAATAAGCGGCAGGGAAGAGGCAAGGAAATCGGTGATGGACTGGGATTTCATGAAGTTCGAAGATACGTAAAAAAGTGCGTAATTCCCCCCTTGAGGGGGGCGTAGGGGGGTGTATGTACTGTTGGAGTTTGGAGGATAGAGTGTGACCTGCCACTACCGGATGGTCTTAGGATCCACCCTAAGACCTTTGTGCCAATCCTCATCCCTCCCTGCCGGCAGGCCGTGCAACCTCGGGGCATAGACCCGGAGTCGGCACGGAATCTCAACGTTACACAATCATCCTGACTTTATGTATCCTGTATCCTCAAACTGTATCCTTCTCAACACCCCCCTCGCCCCCTCAAGGGGGGAATTTTGAAATTCTTAATAAAAAGTTAAGAATGTTAAATCTGTTCTAAAAACACAAATACGGACCTACATTGCGTCTTATTGCTTTGTTGGCAATGCAAAAACTGTTGCCAGGGAGTTCTTTTAACCAACTTAATAAGATATTAATGAAACACTTTTACATACTCATCTTGAGTTTGTTCATACCTGTTTCGCTTCTGGCCCAGTCGCCGAGTGACGCACTCATGATGAATTCCAATCAGATTTGTGTTCTGCTTGACTACAATTATTCAAGCTTTGAAAACTACTGGGAAGGAGAATCTAAACGGGATAATGCGACCATTGCCACGGTCCGGAGAAACAGCTTCATGGCCATGGCGGCGGTGGGAATTCTGGATAACCTGAATTTCTTTATTGGTCTTCCTTACATCAAAACGGAATCAGAGGATCCGAACGGAGGCAGGTTTGAAGGTGCACAGGGATTTCAGGATATTACCCTCGCCGTCAAATACAGATGGCTGAATAAAACCTACGAAAGCGGGACATTAACCGGACTTGCGACGGTAGGCTTTTCGACGCCCGTTACCAATTATCTCCCGGATTACATGCCCTACAGTATAGGTATGGGCGCCACGGAATTCTCCTACCGGGCCATCCTGGAATACAGGTTGAAAAGTGACTGGTATGCACGGGGAGCAGGTGCCTTTTTATGGCGCGGATACGCCCAGGCGGAGAGAGAATATTATTATGCCAACGGAAGTTACTACACAGACATAATGGATGTGCCGAATGCATTAACCGCTGAATTGGTAGTGGGAAAATGGTTTTTTCTAATGCCCTTCAGGTAGAGCTGAATTATTTTGGTTCCAGATCTCAAAGTGGAGACGATATCCGGGCCTATGCCGCGCCTCAGCCCACTAATAAGGTGGATATAGACCGGGTGGGTCTCTTTGTGCATTACTTCAGTCCGAAAGTCAAAGGTCTCGGCATTCTGGCCTACCACAACCGGATATTCAACGGAAGAAATGCTCCTGAGATGAACACGACCGGTGCCGGACTTACCTATTTTTTCAACTACCGAAAATAAGCAATCATGAAATCAATGAAAAAATCAATTATTCCCGGGATGGTCATGGGCCTGATTCTTTTGGTAACCGCGTGTGATAAGGACTTGCCTACCTTGTATAAATTTGAAGCGTATGAATTTGCTTCCAGTGATATGGATGGCGGAAACTGGACTCCTGTCCTGCTGAGCAGCGGATCCGACATCACCATTCCCGAACCCGAATCTGTAAATTCGGATGCCTACCTCCAGGAGCTGGAAGAGCTTAAGGAGGCCATGGCCACCAGAACAGAGGCCGAATCCCAGGCGGTGGATTTCTGGACGCAGAACCCGGTCATACGGTGGAATGAAATTGCCCTTGAACTTATCGCCAAGTACAACCTGATACCAGGGCCGAATGCGGATGGGACCTACACATTGCCTAATCCGTCGAATCCGGACGGTCCGCCTGCATTCCCGTTTGCGCATCCGCCCTATGCGGTGCGGGCACTGGCGTATCTCTCCGTGGCCCAGTATGACGGGCTGATTTCTGCCTGGCACTATAAATACACATACAACCGGGCGGCCCCTTTTGTGCAGGATGAGACAATCACTCCCGCGTATCCGAATAATATTGGCCCGTCGTATCCTTCCGGGGGCGCAGTGATTGCCAGCGTTTCCAGAAAGATCCTGACACAAATGTTTCCGCTGGAAGCGGATTACCTGGCTGACCGCGAAGCCGAGCATTTGCGGAGCCTGCTGGTATCGGGAAACCACGTCCAAAGTGATATCGATGCCGGGCAAACCATCGGGGAGGAGGTTTCCTCAATCGCCCTTGCCCGGGCCGCCACGGATGGTATGAGCAAAGCGCAGACATCCAAACAGGTCTCAGATTCCATTGCGGCTTCAGCGATGGAACGTTACGGCTGGCAGTGGATCAATAAGGAAATACCTCAGCGTCCGGTCGGACTCACTCCGCTTTACGGACAGGTGAAAATGTGGAGTGTGGAGAATGTGGAGGATACCAGGGCGATTCCCCCTCCGGCCATCGGATCGCCGGAGTACCTGGCGGATGTGGAGATTTTGAAGGACTACGCGGAGAATATGACAGAGGAACGGCGGCGAATTGCCAATTTCTGGCAGGATGGCATCGGCACCTACACCCCTCCGGGGCACTGGAATGACTTCGCTATTCGGTTTGTGGTTAAATATCGCCTGAACCCGATACGAACTGCCCGCATGTTTGCTTATTTGAATATGGCCATGATGGATGGCGGAATCAGTTGCTGGGATTCCAAATATTACTATCATTATCCACGTCCGATACAAACCATCGACGGATTCAAAACCATTGCCGGCACCCCTAATTTCCCATCTTATACCTCGGGGCATAGTGTGTTCTCAGCAGCAGGGGCTGAAGTGCTGGCGTATATTTTCCCGCAGGAAGCGGAGCTGGTCCGTGGCTGGGCAAAAGAAGCCGCTATTTCCCGTGTTTATGGGGGCATTCACTGGACATTTGATGCGACTGTCGGAACCGACCAGGGAATACAGGTGGCCGAATATACCATTAGCCGGGCCCGGCTGGACGGGGCTGATTAGGAGGGGTGACAATGAGTGATTGTCGTAGGCGCCTCTGTGATGTTAGTAGCGTCCCTGTGATGTTAGTAGCGTCCACGCTACGGCCATCTAGGGTGGAGGAGTAAAGAAGTCTCGAATGTCATATACGGCCATCATTATCCTTTTCCATCACAGTTTATTTCCAAAAACACAATTTATTACTTATCTTTAACGTTAGTAGCGTGAAACGTTAGTAATGATAAAATCGTTTGGTGATAAGGAAACTGAAAAAATCTGGAAGGGGATCAGATCAAAGAAATTACCAAATGAAATGCAAAACCTGGCGAGACGAAAGCTGAGAATGATCAACAATGCGCAAACTATTAACGACCTGAGAATTCCTCCTGCAAACCATCTGGAAAAGCTAAGAGGAGATCTTGCTGGTTCTCACAGCATCAGAATTAATATCCAATGGAGAATTGTTTTTCAATGGGATAATAACGATGCGTATGAAGTAACCATTATCGATTATCATTAAACCAGCACATCATGGACAGATTAAATAATATTCACCCGGGAGAAATTCTAAATGAAGAGTTTCTGGAACCTATGAACATTTCGGCATATCGTTTATCCCGGGAAACATTCATACCGCAGTCAAGGATCAGTCAGATCATTAAAGGAAACAGAAGAATTACCGCAGACACGGCAATAAGACTTGCAAAATTCTTCGGGACAAGTGCCAAATTCTGGCTGGGTCTTCAGGATGATTATGATCTCGAAGAAGAACTTGCTGAAAAGGGTGAGGAGTTTGAGGGAATAAGAACTTTTAAGAACAGTGCTGCTTAGCAGGTTGCAGGGGTAGAGAAGCCTCGATTGTCATCCTCGGTAAAGGAGATAGTGGATAACCTTCAATTGTCATCTCGTGGACACGGCCGAAGGACGTGTAACCCGAGATCCCGTAGCTACGAAGACGTACTCTTGAAACTTACCGGGGATCTGCGATCCCAGACCCACGATTGGAAGGTGTGGCGCTCGTTCAGGCTTACGGACGGGGGTGACAGAATATGCGATTGGACGGGGGTGACAATCTTTTTTATTCTCCCACGCTCTTGCTCCTCCTCAAACTGTTCATATGGCGGGGGTGACAGCGTTCAATGGTCATCCTTGCACACGAACTTACTATCCTAAACTCGCGGCCTTCGGCGGATCCTCGAATGTTCAGTCATATCGCAACCCTTTGGAGGTCTTTCGAGGATGACAAGAGGTGGATAGGCGGCTTTACTCTATGACCATCCCGGACGTACTCTTCATGCTCACCAGGGATCTTCGATCCCAGACCCCCATTTGGAAGGAGCATCGCTCGCTCAGGTTTACGGACGGGGGTGACAGTTCTAAGAATTGTCCCCTTGAGGGGACTATAGGGGTGTAACACCCCCCTACGCCCCCCTCAATGGGGGAAATTAGTAGCGCCAGCTCGTCAGATCGGCTCCTGCCGGGGCTGATTCTTCTATCCGTTGCATGATCTTCGGGACGTACATGGTATTATACCGGAGGCGGGAGATGTGGTTGGGGTTTTCCTGGTCACCGTTCCAGCAGTGTTCGGCCCGGTCGCCGTAATCCACTTCGCCATGCTAATTTGGATTCGCTGTATTCTCCAGGAAATCTTCCGTGAGATAGACCGCATTATTGAGGTAGTAGTTATCCATGTCGCCGCAATAAATGTGGATCTTTCCCTCGAGCTTCGGTCCCAGCGTTTCCCAGTTGGATTCCATGATATGGCGCAGGTCGTAATTCTCCTTCCAGTATTGCGCCACTTCCGGATTGATCTCCCCGGTCTCCTTGTCCCATATCCGCTGCGGATACCCGTCTTCCCCCATGGGAGAATACACCGCTTCCCAGATGTCGAATTGCTGGCCGGACCGGCTTTTGGTGGCCAGCGCCAGTTCCTTATGGTTCATGTCCTGTACGGTGCTGCTGACATCGCCCAGGTAATCCCGGTGGCCGGGGCGAAGGGCCTGCTTCAGGTTGCTTTCGTAATAGTAGGCATTCTTGTCTTCATAGAGATTCACCAGGCAGTAGGCACGGAAATCGATGGGATCCGGACAGGCCGCGAAGCAACCGTTGTATTCGTCAGGGTAGAACACCTGGGCGGCCAGGGCTTCCCATCCGCCGGTCGAACCGCCGTACAGGAACCGCGACCAGCCTTCGCCGATGCCGCGGAATTGCTCCTCGATGAACGGGATGAGTTCGTACGTGATGGCATCTCCGTACGGACCGAGATTGGCGCTGTTGACCGCATACGAATCGTCGTAATACGGGTTGGCGTGCTGGATCTCGATGATAATAAAGCGCGGGAAGTCTTCTGAGATCCATTGCTGGTAGAAGTCATACGCCTCCTGCTGGACGATTTTGTTGTATCCCTTAACGTCGAACCGTGCGCTGTAATCCGGTTCGAGGTCCGGGTCAGGCGGACTGGTCCTGAACCCGCCAAAATCATACGGGAAGTGGCCGTGGAAGATCATCAGCGGGTACCGGGCCTCCGGGTGCTCGTCGAATCCTTCGGGCAGCAGCACATTGGCGCCAAGCTCGACCGGGCGGCCCCAGAATTCTGTGAGCAAGTCGGATTGCATCTTAACATGCTTGATGTATTTAGTATCCTCCGGCGGAGCGATTGGTTCGATGGTCTGATCAAGCGTGATTTCAATAGATTCCTGCGCATCCGGAGAGATCGTTATTTTCCTGGGCTCGCTGTAGAAGTTGCCCGGTTTCCGGTTCCATTGTTGGCCTTCGCCCATTTCAGGGGGGAGCTTGACGGTTTGGCCGGTGGACAGGTTGAATGTCTCATAGCGATTGAACAGGACCTGTACAGAGTATTCGCCGGCCGGCAGATCCCGGATGTCTTTGATGGGGTAGCCGAAAGAGGACAGATCGAATTCAAGCGGTACACCGGGTTGCCAGTCATCCGCGTCCATGCCAAACACCTGCTGGGTAGTAGGATTGTCGTTGATCTGGAACCGCGGTTCGGCGGTACTGTCATTAGACAGCAGCAGGAGCAACCGTCCGTCCTGTGCTTCCTGGACAATGGATTGGTCCAGGAGAATGTTGATCTGAAAATCATCCTTGGTTGCGGACTGGCAGCTGAGGAGGATGGTGAGAAGGAGTAAAGGGAGGTGTTTCATGGGGGAATATAGTGAATAGCTTTTAGATTGTTATCCGTCAAACCAAGTCAAGATCACTGACCAAGGAGCTAGATTTATCTTTGTACACTCTGACAATCGTCGTCTGCCTGCATAACTTTGGCAGAGTAGGCTGGGGAGATCACATGCCAGATCACGACTTAATTCTTTTTAGTAAATATTGAAAGAAGTTTTGTAATGGGAAGTGACCCGTCCATTCCTGTCATTAATACACCAAAATCTCAGATAAGGAAAAATTTAAAAATCTATAACATATTCTGCTGACTCATCGGTTTCAGTTGCTTTTAGGGCATAGGGTTCTTGATTCTTTGAAACATGAATTTCAATGGTGGGGGTCCCTCCTTGATAATGGCCGATTTGTACTTCACATTTAAATCCCTTTTTGACAGGGCCGTATGATTGATTCCAACTACTTGTCTGATAACCATTATTACTATATGTTCCGTCAGGGGTAGTGGCTGTCCAATTGCTAAAGCGACCATATGGTCCTGGAGCTTTTATAATATAGTTGATATAGTAATTATCATTGTTGATTTCAATATTTGCCATCTCGTCCTCACTACATGAAGAAAAGATAAAAATGGTTAATGCACTAAATGCTATAAGAGTTAGAGAATACAAATTCATTTTATTTTTTATAGATATATTCTGTTGTTTCAAATGTATCGCTTTATAATACTCCCCATAATCTAGACCAGTTGGGTGAGTTTCTTAGTTAATAATTCGATTCTATTTTCTTGTTGTTTCTTCATTGATTTCTGGTAGCGGACCCCAGGTATTTCCTTAAAGGTATGATGA
>JAUILA010000008.1 GCA_030432655.1 Bacteroidia bacterium | reverse complement strand
CTATTTACCGCCCTGGATAACCAGGGGATTTTTGTATATGAGGAAATGTGGATTAATACAGGAGTAACCCCTGCAGGCAGCTACGTATCGCTCAACGGCACACAGGCATCCCTGGTAATCGTTACTACCGATGGGGTCGAGGCACGGGATCCGGATGACTTGTCCTTGCTGGACCAGCCGATTTCTGATTTGATTGCTGAACCAGCGGATGCGGTACGGGATGCGGACGGTCAGTGGTGGGTTGGAGATGCGACGAACGGACTCATTTCTGATTGGTCCGGTGTATTTGCTTCATATTCTCCAAGCGGGCCGGCATCTTCCAATATATTTAACATAAGGTATCTCAGGGACTCCATCTACATTCTCACGGGTGGGTTTTCGACGAATGTACAACCATTGGGTCGCGGGACGGGCATACATCTTTTTGCAAACGGAGAATGGGTCAATCGATACAGTACGGCTTCCTTCTCCGGATTCAGTGATTTTACCGATGTGGCTGTCATGCCGGCTTCCGAAGATATCTATTATGCATCCGCCGGCGACGGATTGTTGCGTGTATCAGGAAACACAACGGAGATCATTGATGAGAATACTCCTGGGAGTCCGCTCGTTAATCCGGAAGCGCCCTTTCGCGGTTTGGTTATCCCCGGATTAGCGACGGGTACCGATGGAGTCTGGATGATCAATTATAATTCGCCTACTCCGGTGGTTCGACTCAGTCCGGATGGTGTCTGGACCGCATTTTCCGTTCCCGTTTCATTGGCCCGGTTTGCCGTCCAGATCGAATTATACGGGGACTTGGTGTGGTTACGCATAGCGCCATCACGCGGGGGTGGGATCGTTGTATTCCAGCCAGCGACCAATGAAGCGAGGTACCTGAACATGGCGCCGGGCAACGGTAGTTTGCCTTCCATGCGAGTGAACGACATGCAGCTGGATAAAGATGGGTTCTTGTGGTTGGGCACCGATGCAGGGGTAACGGTAATCGCTAATCCATTTACGATTAGCGGCGACATAAATGCTGTGGAACCGGTCTTTGAAGGCAGGCCACTGCTCATTGACGAAGAAGTCACGGCGATTGAGGTAGATGGAGGAAACCGGAAGTGGATTGGGACCCGCAGTGGTGCCTGGTTATTTGATCCTGCTGCCGACGAATTGATCCTGCGGTTTACGTCATCGGCCAGTCCGCTGCCTTCGGATGATATCATCGCTATTGAGATCGACGGGAAGAAGGGGGAAGTATTTTTTGGAACGCCGGCCGGATTGGTTTCCTACCGGGCGGATGCGACCGAAGGCACGAGTGAACATCAGCAGGTGAAGATATTCCCGAATCCTGTTCGCCGGGACTTCCAGGGATCGGTGGGGATATCCGGACTAGCCAATGACGTTGAAATTAAAATTACGGATAGTGCGGGGCGGCTTGTATTCAGGACGCGTTCGAATGGGGGAACTGCCTCCTGGGACATTACCAACGAAAAATTACAAACCGGAATTTACATGGTTTTCAGTGCCACTTCGGATGGCAGTGAAACATTCATAGGAAAAATAGCCATCATACGCTGATGTTACACAAAACGGCAGGTATTGTATTTAAAGTATTCAAATACCGCGAGACATCGGTGATTGCCCGGATATTCACTTCCGCCTTCGGGGTACAGACCTATATTATTAATGGCGTGCGCAGCAGCCGTAAGGGCAAAGGTAAAATGGCGTTGTTACAGCCACTGACCCTTCTGGACATGGTAGTATATAAAAAGGAGAATACAGATATCCAGCGGATTTCAGAATGGCGATGCGTGGATAGTTATCAGAGTATCCCCCTGGATATCCGGAAAACCGCCATTTGTATGTTTCTTTCCGAAGTCTTGTATAAAAGTGTCCGCGAGGAGGAGAGTTCGGAAGAATTATTTTCATTCCTGCAACATTCCATGAAGATCCTTGATGCCATGGAAACCGGCTTTGAAAACTTTCATTTGCAATTTTTGGTGAAGCTGTCCAGGTTACTTGGTTTTGGTCTGGATTCATCGCCGCATTTTATGATGAGCTTTCAGCCGGAAGAAGAGCCGCTGGTGAGGCATTTGCTGGATAAGTCCTACACCGAACATATCAGGATTGGCGGCTCCTTGCGTAAAATCATCCTGGATCATATTGTCGACTTTTACAAACAACACGTGGATGCGTTGAAAGAAGTGAAGTCGCTGGATATTTTGCGGGAAGTATTTTAAAAATACGACAGACGCGGGAAGAAAGATTCGTTAGATTTGCCATCCTGTCCGAACGGTTGTCAGGGCGACCGGTAAGTTTCCTGCGCATAATCCCCTATTGATGCGCCTGAAGGCAGGTCCGGGGCAGACATTGGGGGCGGCTTCATTCTCCGTCTCAAAACCCAATAATTTTTACCGGTACTATTTGCTATCAAAGTATTAGTTACTATCTTTGCAGTCCTTTTGCAGAAAAATTGTGAGAGGGATAGCAAAACTACGCTTATAAATAAAAGGAAATGTCTGGTATTATAGGAAGAAAAATCGGGATGACTAGCATTTATAGTGCCACTGGGCAGAATGTCCCATGCACGGTCATAGAAGCTGGTCCCTGTGTCGTAACACAGGTCAAAAATGAAGAGTCTGATGGCTACACGGCAGTTCAGCTCGGCTACGGCGAGATGAAAGAGAAAAATGTGCCGAAAGCTTTATTAGGACATTTTGCGAAAGCGCAGACTTCACCAAAGCGTGAAGTTGTGGAATTTCGTGATTTCCGTATGGAATTTGAAGGAGGCATCCAGCTTGGTCAGGAGATCAAAGTGGGCGAGGTATTCGTGGAAGGAGATTTTGTGGATGCCATCGGAACCTCAAAAGGTAAAGGATTCCAGGGCGTGGTAAAGCGTCACGGATTTGGTGGTGTTGGACAGTCTACCCACGGACAGCACAACCGTTTACGTGCACCGGGTTCTATCGGTGGAGCGTCTTACCCTGCGCGTGTATTCAAAGGAATGCGCATGGCGGGACGAACAGGAGGTGGCCGCGTAAAGGTTACCAACTTGAGAGTAATGAAAATAGTACCGGAGAAAAACCTGATCCTTGTTAGCGGATCTATCCCCGGAGCGAATAATTCAACAGTAATACTAGAGAAATAATGAACGTTTCAGTCGTAAAATATACTGGAGAAGATACCGGAAGGAAAGTCTCGCTGTCGAAGGACGTCTACGGAATAGAGCCCAACGACCATGCCATATACCTGGATGTAAAGCAATATCTGGCGAATCAGCGTCAGGGTACGCATAAATCCAAAGAAAGAGCAGAGATCTCCGGATCTACCAGAAAGATTAAAAAGCAGAAGGGTACAGGAACGGCGCGTGCAGGTAGCATCAAGTCGCCGATCTTCCGTGGAGGAGGAACTGTATTTGGACCGCAGCCGCGTAATTACGCATTTAAGTTGAACAAGAAATTGAAGCAACTGGCACGTAAGTCGGCGCTGTCCTACAAAGCGAAAGAGAAGAGCATTGCGATCATAGAAGATTTCACGCTGGAAGCTCCCAGGACCAAGGAGTACCGTAAGATGTTGGAAACCCTTTCGTTGAATGACAAGAAAACCCTGTTGGTACTGGGTGATGCAAATAAGAACGTGGTATTGTCAGGACGCAACATCAGAAATACGAAGATTGTGGCAGCCGAGGCACTTAACACATACGATGTGCTGAATGCAGATACCCTCATTCTGAGTGAGAGTTCAGTAGAGCAGATTGAAAACCTTTTTAATAAGAAATCATGAGCGTATTAATTAAGCCAGTCGTAACAGAAAAAGTCTCTGCGCTCAACGAAAAGGGCAAGTATGGTTTCATCGTAAACCGCAAAGCCAATAAAGTAGAGATCAAGAAAGCAATTGAGAAAATGTATGGTGTGACGGTAGAAGATGTCAATACGATGAACTACCTGGGCAAGCAGAAAACCCGATACACCAAATCTCGGATCATCAGTGGTCGCAGTTCTTCTTACAAGAAAGCGATTGTGACGGTGGCCGACGGGGATGTAATTGATTTTTACAGCGAAATTTAAAACGACCTAGAAGATGGCAGTTAAGAAATTAAGACCGGTCACTCCAGGACAGCGATACAGAATGGCACCTGCCTTTACTGAGATCACCAAGTCTGTTCCTGAAAAGTCACTGACCGTAACAAAGAAAAGATCTGGCGGAAGGAATAATTCCGGAAAAATGACCATGCGCTATCTTGGCGGAGGTCACAAGAAAAAGACCCGTCTGGTAGACTTCAAGCGGAATAAAACTGAAGTACCTGCAACTGTAAAAGCGATCGAATACGATCCGACACGAAGTGCCCGAATAGCACTTCTTTATTATGCAGACGGAGCAAAATCCTACATTCTGGCACCTGAAGGTCTCAGTGTAGGACAGGAAGTAGTCAGTGGGGAGAATGTGGCGCCCGAAGTTGGGAATGCACTTCCCTTGGCAAAAATTCCGTTGGGTACTATTCTGCACAATGTAGAGCTTAAGCCAGGACGTGGCGGAGCCATGGCACGCAGTGCCGGATCCTACTGCCAGCTTGTTGCCCGGGAAGGAAAATATGCAACCGTAAAGCTTCCTTCAGGAGAGACTCGTCGTGTTCTTGTGACTTGCTTTGCAACAGTCGGAACTGTTTCAAATGGCGATCACATGAACGTGACCCTTGGTAAGGCAGGACGTAACCGCTGGTTGGGCAAGCGCCCTCGTACCCGTGGTGTTGCGATGAACCCGGTTGATCACCCGATGGGTGGTGGTGAAGGACGTGCTTCCGGAGGACATCCTCGCTCAAGGAAGGGACTTTATGCCAAAGGCAAGAAGACCCGTACTCCTAAGAAGTATTCGAACAACCTAATTATTAGCAGAGGTAAGAAGAAAAAATAATGGCAAGATCACTTAAAAAAGGACCCTACATAGATTTCAGGCTCGAGAATAAGGTCGATACCATGAATGATTCAGGAAAAAAATCCGTGATCAAGACCTGGTCACGCCGGTCTATGATCTCTCCTGATTTTGTAGGACATACATTCGCTGTACACAACGGAAATAAATTCATCCCTGTCTATGTTACTGAGAACATGGTGGGGCATAAACTGGGAGAATTTGCACCTACCCGGAATTTCCGTGGACACGTTGGTAAAAAAGATAAAGGAAAAAGATAATTATGGAGGCTGTAGCTAAACTTAAAAATGTGCCTACTTCTCCGAGGAAAATGCGTCTGGTAGCAGACCTGATCCGCGGTGAGAAAGTGAACAGGGCGTTGAATATCCTGAAGTTCGAACCGAAGCAGGGTGCGGCGCGATTGGAAAAGCTGTTGCTTTCGGCCATCGCCAACTGGCAGATGAAAAACGAAGATGTTGACCTGGAAGATGCGGACCTGTTTGTGAAGGAGATTCGTGTTGACAGCGGACGTATCCTGAAGCGGCTTCGTCCGGCTCCGCAGGGACGGGCACATCGGATCCGTAAGCGTTCCAACCATGTAACCATTGTTCTGGACAGCATGAGCGGGATCGAGGAAAGTACAACTGAAGAAAATAAAGAAGCATAATCAATAATGGGACAGAAAGTTAACCCTATCGCCTTACGTCTTGGTATCATCAGAGGATGGGAATCCAACTGGTACGGAGGAAATACATTCTCCGACAAACTGGTGGAAGATCATAACATCCGTAAATACATTGATGCCCGAATTCCTAAGGGTGGAATTTCAAAAGTGATCATTGAGCGCACGCTTAAGCGTATCACACTGACGGTTCATACGGCACGACCAGGCGTCGTGATCGGTAAAGGCGGATCAGAAGTAGATAAAATCAAGGAAGAGCTCAAGAAACTGACTGGCAAGGATGTTCAGATCAATATTTTTGAGATCAAGCGTCCTGAACTGGATGCTAAACTTGTCGGTGAATCAATCGCGCAGCAGCTTCAGGCACGGATCTCTTACCGTCGCGCTATGAAGCAGGCGATTGCCTCTGCCATGCGCGTTGGTGCCCAGGGGATCAAGATCAAAGTATCCGGTCGTCTTGGAGGAGCGGAGATGGCACGTACTGAACAGTATAAAGAAGGCCGTATTCCATTGCATACACTCCGTGCTGACATTGATTATGCTATATCTGAAGCCAACACGGTATACGGAAAGATAGGTATCAAGGTATGGATCTTCAAAGGTGAAGTATATGGAAAGCGTGACCTGTCACCTAATGTCGGACTTGGAAGCCAGGGCGGCGGTGGATCCCGCGGCGGGCGCAAGCGCGGCGGTGACGGACCAAAACGCAGAAGGAAATAAATTAGGAATATTTGCCGTCGAGGCGATAAAGTAATAAAGCTATGTTACAGCCGAAAAGAGTAAAATTCAGGAAGAAACAAAAAGGTAGAATTAAAGGAATCGCCCAGCGCGGACACCGTATTGCGTTTGGTGCCTTTGGTATCAAAGCCCTGGAACAAGGATGGATCACCTCTAGGCAGATCGAGGCGGCGAGGATCGCGATGACCCGTGCCATGAAAAGGGAAGGACAGGTATGGATCCGTATATTCCCTGACAAGCCTGTGACCAAGAAGCCTGCTGAGGTTCGAATGGGTAAAGGAAAAGGTGCGCCGGAATACTGGGTGGCCGTTGTTAAACCGGGTACGATCCTTTTCGAAGCCGGAGGAGTTAATAAGGAACTGGCTCGTGAAGCACTCCGTCTTGCCGAGCAGAAGCTTCCTATCAAAACAAAATTTGTAGTACGTAGGGATTACGTTGAAGATTAAGGATCATGAAAAATTCAGAAATACGCGCTTTGAGCCTGAATGAGCTGAAACAAAAGCTGGCCAGTGAGCAGGAAGCTTACAACAAGCTGAAGTTTGCACATTCAATTTCCCCGATTGAAAACCCGATGAAAATCAAGCAAACCAGGAAACTGATTGCACGGTTGCAAACTGAATTGAGAGCAAAAGAACTCGCAAATTAAAATATAAGATGGAGTCCAGAAGATTAAGAAAAGAACGTATAGGGCAGGTGGTCAGCAACAAAATGGAAAAGTCGATCACCGTGGCTGTTAACCGGAAGGAAAAGCACCCTATCTATGGTAAGTTTGTTAATAAGACTACCAAATTTACGGCTCACGACGAGAACAACGAATGCGGGATCGGTGATACCGTAAGGATCATGGAAACGCGTCCATTGAGTAAAAGTAAACGATGGAGATTGGTTGAAATAATTGAAAAGGCTAAATAACAATGATACAGCAGGAGTCAAGATTAAACGTAGCGGACAACAGTGGTGCAAAGGAAGTGCTTTGTATCCGTGTCCTCGGAGGAACAGGCAAGCGTTACGCTTCAGTAGGCGATAAGATTGTTGTATCAGTAAAATCGGCCCTTTCTTCCAGCAACCTTAAAAAAGGTACTGTCTCAAAGGCAGTGATTGTGCGTACCAAGAAAGAAGTACGCCGGAAGGACGGCAGCTATATCCGGTTTGAGGATAACGCGGCAGTCCTCCTCAGTCAGAATGATGAGCCGCGCGGAACCCGTATTTTCGGACCCGTGGCCAGGGAATTGCGTGAAAAGCAGTTTATGAAAATTGTTTCACTAGCGCCAGAAGTACTATAATCATGGATAGAAAGAAAAACAAACAGGCTAAGCTTCACATCCGTAAAGGAGATAAGGTTCAGGTAATCGCCGGAAACTCCCGCGGTAAAGAGGGCGTTGTCCTGGAGGTCCTGCCTGCGAAACACCGCGCATTCGTGGAAGGCGTGAATATGGTGACCAAGCATGTCAAGCCTTCAGCTACAAATCCTGAAGGAGGCATTGAAAAGACAGAAGCTTCCATCCATCTGAGTAATCTTAAACTTATTGATCCGGCTACAGGCGAAGCTACGCGTACCGGTCGTAAGGAAAACAAGGATGGAAAGCTGCAGAGATATTCGAAAAAAACCGGAGAATTTATAAAAAATGGCTAATCCAAGACTTAAAGAGAAATACCAGAAGGAGATAATTCCTGCACTGAAAGAAAAATTTCAGTACAGCTCCATTATGGAAGTGCCGAAAATCACCAAGATCTGTGTGAACAAAGGAATTGGTGCGGCCGTGGCAGATAAGAAACTGGTGGATATCGGGGTGGAGGAACTGACGGATATTACAGGTCAGAAAGCTGTTCCCACTATGTCCAAAAAATCCATTTCCAACTTCAAACTGCGTGATGGTATGCCGATCGGTGCAAAAGTTACCCTTCGCGGCGACCGTATGTATGAATTCATGGATCGCCTGATGGCAGTGGCCCTCCCTCGTGTACGGGATTTCCGCGGTATCAGCGATAAAGGATTTGATGGCCGTGGAAACTATACCCTCGGTGTGAAAGAACAAATTATTTTCCCGGAGATCAGTATCGATAAGGTAAATCAGATCAGCGGGATGGATATCACATTCGTTACTACGGCGAACAGTGATGAAGAAAGTTATGAATTGCTGAAGGCGTTTGGTATGCCATTCGTCGGCAAAAATTAAAATAGATTATGGCTAGAAAAGCAGTTATAGCAAGAGAGAAAAAAAGAGAAAGACTGGTGGCTAAGTACGCTGCCAAACGTCGGGCCCTCAAAGAGGCCGGCGATTGGGAGGGTCTTGATAAGTTGCCCCGAAATTCCTCACCCGTTCGTTTGCACAACCGTTGCAAGCTTACCGGAAGGCCGAAAGGGTACATGAGAAAATTCGGAATTTCCAGGGTAACATTTCGCGAAATGGCCTCTGCAGGAAAGATTCCTGGAGTGACTAAAGCGAGCTGGTAAAAAGATTCTCTTTTACTTTCAACAAAAATAATACTTGCGTATCTTTGCAGGCCTGTTTCGGCAGGGTTGCAATTTTACTTTTGAATAATTAAAGAAAATGACAGATCCGATAGCAGATTATTTGACCCGTTTGCGGAATGCCATCAAGGCCAGACACAGGGTAGTAGAGATCCCGGCTTCAAATCTGAAGAAGGAGATCACCAAATTACTGCATGATAAGGGGTATATCCTGAATTATAAATTCGAGGATACCGAAGATCATCAGGGGAAGATTAAGATTGCCTTGAAGTACAACAGGGAGACTGACCAGTCTGCCATTCTGAGCCTGGAGCGCGTTAGTAAGCCAGGTTTGCGGAAGTACAGTAGGGCTGAGGAGTTGCCGCGTGTATTGAACGGGTTGGGTATCGCTATTTTATCCACTTCCCGGGGAGTTGTTTCCGATAAGGAAGCACGAGATATGCATGTTGGTGGAGAAGTGTTGTGTTACGTATACTAAATAAATTATAAATGTCACGAATAGGGAAGAAACCGATCAAGCTGGCAGAAGGGGTAACCCACACCTATAATGATAAGACAGGTGAGGTGGTAATGAAAGGACCCAAAGGCGAGCTGAAGCAAGATATTGACCCTGCCTTCAAATTGGTTGAAAATGAAGGCGAGCTGATTCTTGAGCGTCCGACAGAAACCAAACGTCATAAGGCGTTACACGGACTGTACCGTTCACTGATCAACAACATGGTTGAAGGCGTTAGCCAGGGATATACACACAAACTTGAACTGGTGGGTGTGGGATATAAAGCAACCGCACAGAATAACGTACTGGAACTGAGCGTGGGATATTCTCACAATATCTGGCTTGGACTTCCGGAGGAGGTTAAAGTAACCGCAGAGACGGCTAAAGGGCAGAATCCGATCGTTACCATAGAAGGAATAGACAAACAATTGCTTGGACAGGTAGCTGCTAAGATCAAGTCACTTCGTCCTGTTGAACCTTACAAAGGCAAAGGTATCCGTTTTGTTGGTGAAAGAGTTAGACGTAAGGCTGGTAAACAAGCTGCTAAATAATCAAAGACATGGCATTTAATAAGAAGAACAGAAGGTTAAGAATAAAGCGCGGGATCCGTCGTAACGTACACGGTACCCCTGAGCGTCCCCGTTTGTCTGTATTCAAAAGCAACAAAGGAATATATGCCCAGATCATTGACGATACCAATGGACATACCCTGACTGCCATCTCATCCAAGGAAATTGGCAGCGAAGGTGTAAACCAGGATATTTCAAAGAATGTGGGATTAAAGCTGGCCGAAAAGGCAAAAGCGAGCGGAATTGAGTCCATCGTATTTGACCGGAACGGTTATTTGTACCACGGTAAAATCAAGGCATTGGCGGATGGAGCCCGTGAAGGAGGCCTAAAATTTTAATAAGATATGTCAGAAAGTAACATAAGATCAGTAAAGGCCAGCGAAATAGACCTGAAAGAGAAGGTTGTAGCCATTAAGCGTGTGGCCAAGGTAGTAAAAGGAGGTCGTCGTTTCAGTTTTTCTGCGATTGTCGTAGTAGGTGACGGAAATGGTGTGGTTGGATACGGACTTGGTAAGGCCAACGAAGTAACGGACGCGATCACCAAAGGAATTGATGATGCCAAGAAGAACCTTGTGAAAGTACCTATTATCAAAGGAACTGTACCTCACGAGGCAATCGGAAAATATTCCGGCGGACTGGTTTTACTTAAGCCTGCTTCACCTGGTACAGGTGTTATTGCCGGTGGTGCGATGCGTGCGGTACTTGAAAGTGCCGGTGTACACAACGTACTGGCAAAATCAAAAGGATCAAGTAACCCGCACAACGTGGTAAAGGCGACTTTCAATGCGCTGACCAATATGCGTGATCCTTATACCGTGGCGCAGCAGCGTGGTGTTTCATTGTCAAAAGTTTTTAACGGTTAACATCATGGCGAAAGTAATTATATCTCAAGTACGCAGTGCGATCGGACGTCCGGAACGTCAAAAGCGGACTATCCAGGCACTGGGTTTAGGAAAGATCAATAAGTCTGTTGAAGTGGAATATACTCCGCAGATACAGGGTATGGTAAATAAAGTTAGTCACCTGGTCTCTGTCACCGAGCTGTAAGGCCGGGGAAGAACCTAAAAAATAGGAACTGAAATGAAACTGAATTCATTAAATCCTGCAAAAGGGTCGGTTAAGACGAAGAAACGAATAGGTCGCGGACAGGGATCCGGGAAAGGTGGAACTTCTACACGTGGTCACAAAGGAGCAAAGTCTCGTTCAGGCTACAGCAAGAAGCTGGGTTTTGAAGGCGGACAGATGCCTTTGCAGCGTCGCGTGCCTAAATTCGGATTTACAAATCCGAACCGGGTTTCTTTCAAAGCGATTAACCTTGATACACTGGAGAAGCTTGCGGCAGAATCCAAATTGAATGATATAACTGTAGAGACACTTGTGTCGAACGGACTGGCAGGGAAGAATGATCTGATAAAGATCCTTGGCCGGGGCGAACTGAAATCGAAAGTGAATGTGAGTGCTCACGCATTTTCGGCTACTGCGTCCAAGGCTATTGAAGAAGCAGGTGGAACCGTGACTCAGCTGTAATTATGAAAAAATTCTTCACAACGATAAAGAACATTTTTTCGATCGAAGATCTGAGGGTAAGGATTCTCAATACACTGGGGTTCCTTATCATTTTCAGGCTTGGATCCTTTGTCGTGCTTCCGGGTGTGGATCCTGATAAACTGGACGCATCAGGTGGTATCCTGGGATTCCTGGATATTTTCCTTGGTGGTGCATTCAGCCGGGCTTCCATATTTGCACTGGGGATCATGCCGTATATTTCGGCTTCCATTGTAATCCAGTTGCTGACCGTGGCGGTACCTTACTTCCAGAAAATGCAGAAGGAAGGAGAATCAGGTAGAAAACGTCTGACCCAGATTACCCGGGTTCTTACAATCCTGATTACAACCGTGCAGGCATGGTCTTACCTGGCAGCTACCATCGATAGCGAAGCAATTTTATATAACGGACTGTTTTTCCATATTTCGTCGGTAATTATTCTTGTATCCGGTACCATGTTCTGTATGTGGCTTGGTGAAAAGATTACTGATAAAGGTATTGGCAATGGTATCTCTATGCTGATCATGATCGGAATCATTTCACGTTTGCCAGGATCACTGGTTGGTGAAGCGGTTTCGAGAGGAATGCAGGGGGCACTGGCCTTCATCCTGGAAATGGTTGCGCTCTTCTTTGTTGTAATGGCAGTTGTTGCGCTTACCCAGGCTACACGCCGGGTACCTATCCAATATGCAAAACAGGTTATTGGCAATAAGATGTACGGGGGTAAGAGGGATTATATCCCGCTGAAGGTAAACGCCTCAGGAGTTATGCCGATTATCTTTGCCCAGGCACTAATGTTCATCCCTTCCATGCTGGCAGGGCTGTGGCAGGATTCTGAAGTTGGGAACTACATCGGTTCTACCTTCTCAGATATGTATTCCTGGCAATATAACCTGTTGTTTGGAATTCTGATCCTGTTGTTTACGTTCTTCTACACAGCTATCACGGTTAACCCGAATGATATTGCTGATAACCTGAAGCGGAACGGAGGATTTATTCCGGGTGTGAAGCCCGGAAAGCAAACTTCTGAGTTTATAGATCAGATATTAACTAAAATAACGCTGCCGGGTTCCATATTTCTGGCGATTGTAGCTGTTCTGCCAGCCTTTGCGGTTCAGGCAGGTGTAAATGCTGGATTCGCTCAGTTCTACGGAGGTACTTCACTGTTAATTATGGTAGGGGTAATCCTGGATACTTTGCAGCAAATAGAAAGCTATCTGCTGATGCGTCACTATGAAGGAATGATGAAGTCCGGAAAAGTGAAGGGGCGTTCGCAGGTTGCGGCCTGATACGTATGATCAGGTATAAAACGAGCGAAGAAATTGACCTCATAAAAGAGGGAGCGCAGATCCTTGGAAAAGCGCATGGCGAAGTCGCCAAATTGATTAAACCCGGGGTTACGACCCGGACGCTGGATACGCTGGCGGAAGAATTTATCAGGGACCACGGCGGGGTTCCATCCTTTAAAAATTATAATGGATTCCCGGCGTCGTTATGCATATCTCTGAATGAGAATGTGGTACACGGGTTCCCGAGTGACAAGGAATTGGAAGAAGGAGATATTCTTTCAGTGGATTGTGGAGTCTTTTATAAGGGATACCACAGTGACTCGGCGTATACCTATCCGGTTGGAAAGGTTAGCGACGAGGTAATGACACTGCTGAGGGTGACGAAAGAGTCACTTTACAAAGGTATTGAGCAGGCGGTAGCAGGTCGCAGAATCGGTGATATCGGTTTCGCAGTTCAGCAACATGCCGAAGAATTCGGATATGGGGTTGTTCGAGAACTGGTCGGACACGGTTTGGGCCGGGACCTCCATGAGGATCCTGAAGTGCCGAATTACGGTAAACGCGGAAAGGGATCTGTTATCAAGGAGGGATTGGTAATTGCGATTGAGCCGATGATCAACCTGGGTACGCGAAATGTGGTGCAGGAAGCTGATGGGTGGACCATCAGGACAGCTGACAGACAGCCTTCGGCACACTTTGAGCATACCGTGGCAGTGCTAAAGGAAGGAACTGAGATCTTAACGACTCATAAGTATATAGAAGAAAACTTTAAATTTTAGTATGGCTAAACAGAAATCAATAGAACAGGATGGTACAATTACCGAAGCATTGTCTAACGCCATGTTCCGGGTGGAACTGGAAAACGGACATGAGGTGATTGCACATATCTCTGGGAAAATGAGGATGAACTATATTAAAATTTTACCGGGTGATAAAGTGAAACTTGAAATGTCACCTTATGATTTGACCAAAGGAAGGATCGTATACAGATATAAATAAGCCATGCATGTTGCCTGAAACCATGCAATATGAAGGCACAAATAAAAATAACTTAGACTCATGAAAGTTAAAGCATCAGTAAAAAAACGTAGCGCCGACTGCAAGATTATTCGCAGGAAGGGGAAGGTCTACGTGATCAACAAAAAGAATCCCAGGTTTAAACAAAGACAAGGCTAATTATGGCAAGAATTGCAGGAGTTGATATTCCCGATAACAAACGAGGAGAAATCGCCCTTACTTATATTTTCGGTATAGGAAGGCGGTCCGCACAGCAGATCCTTTCACAAGCAGATGTGGAGTGGGATAAAAAGGCGCAGGACTGGTCTGATGATGAAGCGACAGCTATTCGTAATATTATCAGCGAAAACTTCAAGGTAGAGGGTGTCCTTAAATCTGAAGTTCAGCTGAACATCAAACGACTTATGGATATTGGTTGCTACAGAGGCCTTCGTCACAGAAAAGGATTGCCTGTTCGCGGTCAGAAGACCAAGAACAACTCCAGAACCAGGAAGGGTAAAAGGAAGACAGTAGCTAACAAGAAAAAAGCTACCAAATAAATAAAATAATCCCCTCGGCGGGATAGTAAAGCTAGGCAAGAAAATGGCACAAAAGAGAAAAGATAAAGCAAAAAAGCGCGTAGTAGCTGTAGAAGCTATCGGACAGGCGCATATAAAAGCTTCTTTCAACAATATCATCATCTCGATGACCAATACAACCGGCCAGGTGATTTCATGGGCATCAGCTGGTAAGATGGGATTCAAGGGATCGAAGAAGAATACGCCTTATGCAGCCCAAATGGCTGCCCAGGATTGCGCGCAGAAAGCATACGATCTGGGATTGCGTAAAGTGGAGGTGTTCGTAAAAGGACCTGGCGCTGGTCGTGAGTCTGCGATCAGAACAATCCAGAACACAGGTATTGAAATTACCACGATCAAGGATGTGACGCCTCTTCCTCACAATGGATGCCGTCCGCCTAAACGTCGACGAGTATAATATTAAAGAGATAGAAAGAGATATATAATGGCACGATACAGAGGTCCTAAAACTAAAATTGCCAGAAGATTCAACGAGCCGATCTTCGGTCCGAGCAAATCGCTCCAAAAGAAGAACTATCCTCCGGGGCAGCATGGACGTAACCGTCGCAGGAAGCAGTCGGAATATGCGATCCAGCTGATGGAAAAACAAAAGGCAAAATACACCTACGGTGTACTCGAAAAGCAGTTTGCCAACTTGTTTGAAAAAGCATCCCGCAGGTCAGGTATTACTGGTGAAATCCTGCTTCAGCTTTTGGAAGCACGTCTTGACAATACGGTATTCCGTCTTGGAATCGCCCCTACCCGGCGTGCTGCGCGTCAGCTCGTATTGCACAAGCATATCGTGGTGAATGGTGACATTGTTAATGTTCCTTCTTTCCATCTCAAAGTTGGAGATAATGTTGGAGTAAGGGAGCGTTCAAAATCACTCGAACTGATCACTGAAAGCCTTGCCTCCCATAATGTTGCCAAATATCCCTGGCTGGAATGGGACAAATCGGAATACGTTGGTAAAATGGTTTCTCTTCCTCAGCGTGATGAGATTCCTGAGAATATCAACGAGCAGTTGATCGTCGAACTTTACTCGAAGTAGTAAACCGACACGCTTACTATTTATATACAAAATTTATTCTGGCTTTCCTTTTTGCCCGTCATGGCAGCAAGGAAGGCCATCACTTAAAAGCCAAATAAACTATGTCGATACTTGCATTTCAAATGCCTGACAAAGTAGTGATGGAAAAGGCGGATGATTTCCATGGTCTTTTCACGTTCAAACCACTTGAGAAAGGGTATGGAGTGACCATTGGTAATGCATTACGCAGGATTCTTCTTTCTTCCCTGGAAGGTTACGCCATCACAGGGATCAAGATCCCCGGCGTGTTGCACGAATTCTCCACAATTGAAGGTGTGGTGGAAGACGTGTCAGAAATAATTCTGAACCTTAAAATGGTTCGTTTTAAGAAAGTTGGCGAATCGTTTGATAACAAGATTACGGTTTCAGTAAAAAACAAAAAGGAACTGACCGCGGGTGATATAGCAAATTTCACCTCTGCGTTTGAAATCCTGAACCCTGAACTGGTGATCTGCAACCTGGATGAATCAGTAGACCTGGAAATCGAACTTACGATAGATAAGGGACGCGGATACTTGCCGGCAGAAGAAAACAAGCCGTCTGAGCAGGTGTTCGGATATATTCCGATCGATGCTATTTTCACACCTATCAAAAACGTGAAATTCAGTGTTGAAAATACACGTGTTGAACAGAAAACCGACTACGAGCAGCTGTTACTGGATATTGAAACTGACGGGTCTATCCATCCTGAAAAAGCGCTGGAAGGAGCTGCACACATCCTGATCCAGCACTTCATGTTATTCTCTGACAAGTCAATTGAACTTGAGCCGGAGAAAGGCGGTGAAATTGAGCAGGTGGATGAAGAGATGCTTCACATGCGTAAACTGCTGAAGACTCCTCTTAACGACCTGGATCTTTCGGTTCGTGCGTACAACTGTCTTAAGGCAGCTGATGTGAAAACCCTGGGAGATCTGGTTAAGCTTGAAATTTCGGACATGATGAAATTCCGGAATTTTGGAAAGAAATCACTCGCTGAGCTGGAGCAGCTCGTGCAGGACAAGAACCTTACTTTTGGTATGGACCTGTCGAAATATAAACTCGAAGAAGAATAAGAATCATGAGACACGGGAAGAAAATAAATCATTTGAGCAGAACCGCTCCTCATCGAAAAGCGATGCTTTCCAATATGGCGGCTTCGCTGATCCTGAACAAGCGGATCACGACGACCGTCGCGAAAGCAAAAGCTTTACGTAAATATGTGGAGCCCCTGCTGACTAAAGCGAAGGACGATACCACACATTCAAGAAGGGTAGTATTCTCTTACCTTAATGATAAGGAATCAGTAAAAACACTTTTTGATGAAGTGGCACAGAAGATCGCTGAGCGTCCCGGAGGTTATACCCGCATTCTCAAAACCGGAAACCGTCTGGGAGACAATGCAGACATGTGTATAATCGAGCTGGTTGACTACAACGAACTGATGCTTGAATCGAAGCCTGCCAAGAAAACACGTCGAAGCCGTCGTGGAGGCAGCAAGAAAACATCAGATTCCCAGGAAGCGAAAGTGGAGAACAAAGCAGCGGAAGCAACTGCAGCGGAAGAGGTAAAGGACGAAGCGGTAGCCGAAGAATCTGTACAGGCTGAATCAACAGAAGAAGCTACGACCGAGGCGGCGGAAGAAACTGCAGAGGCTAAAGCCGAAACTGCTGATGCAACTGAAGAAGAGGCCCCGGAAGCAGAAGCGGACACCGATGAGGCTCCGGCTGCTGAAACAGAAGAGGAGGCTCCGAAGGCCGAATCAGATGATTCTGCTGGCGATAATGATGAATCTAAGGAAGACGAAGACAAGAAAGACGCTTAATTAATTGATTTATCTTTGATATTACAGAAGGGATTGGAGTTTTTCCAATCCCTTTTTTTATTTTTGTAACCCGAAAAGTAGCATGCCCAGCAGCGCTAGTCTTATCTCATAACCAAATCACTACATGAAACAGGAGAAAAAAGAAAAAGCCTACCTTTTACTGGAAGACGGACTACTACTTGAAGGAACGGCCATTGGAAAAAAGGGTACATCCGGTGGCGAAATTTGCTTCAATACAGGTATGACCGGCTACCAGGAAATTTACACAGACCCTTCCTACTACGGTCAGATCATTGTTAATACCACCAGCCATATTGGTAATTATGGTGTTCTTGATGAGGAACAGGAGTCTGCCACCCCAAAAATTAAGGGAATCGTTGTAAACGATTATTCCTATACGTTCAGCCGACTGACTGCCTCGGAAAGCCTGCAAAGCTATCTTGAAAAGAACGGGGTCGTCGGTATTGCTGATGTCGATACACGCATGCTGGTTCGGCATATCAGGAATAAAGGGGCAATGAACGCAATCATCTCATCGGAGCTTTCCCCCGATGAACTTGAAGAAGAGCTTAAGAAAGTGCCGTCAATGAAGGGACTGGAACTTTCAACCGAGGTTTGCACCAAAGAACCTTATTTCGTCGGAAACGAGGATGCCGAATTCCGCGTGGCGGTTCTCGATCTTGGAATAAAAACAAGTATCCTCAAGAACCTGGTCAAGCGAGGATGTTACTGCAAGGTATTCCCTGCAAAAACAAGTTTTGAGGAAATGAAAGCCTGGGATCCTGATGGCTATTTTATCTCCAACGGTCCGGGAGACCCGGCGGTGATGAATTACGCTGTTGACACTGTCAAAGCGATACTTGATGTCGATCACCCGGTCTTTGGTATCTGCCTGGGACATCAGATTCTCGCCGAAGCAGCGGGCATCACGACTTACAAAATGCACCATGGCCATCGCGGTCTTAACCACCCGATTAAAAACCTGTTAACCGGAAAAAGTGAGATAACCTCCCAAAACCACGGGTTCGTGGTGAGCGCAGAGGACATAGAAAATTCTGATGCTGTTATCAGTACCCACATCCACCTGAATGATAATACGGTGGCCGGCATACGGATTAAAGATAAAAAAGCATTTTCCGTACAATATCATCCGGAATCGTCTCCGGGACCACACGATTCAAGGTACCTGTTTGACGAATTTATTGAATTAATAAAATCCACTAAACAAACCAAATAATGAGTTTAATCGAACACATTCATGCACGGCAAATACTGGACAGCCGTGGCAATCCTACTGTAGAAGTTGACGTTATCACCGAACATGGTGTACTGGGACGGGCAGCAGTTCCCTCCGGGGCTTCCACAGGTAAACATGAAGCTGTTGAATTACGTGACGGGGATAAGTCGGTGTATATGGGTAAAGGTGTCCTGAAAGCCGTAGAAAATGTTAATGACATTCTGTCCTCCGAACTGGTCGGCTTTCCTGTGTTCGATCAGAATCTCCTGGACAAGATAATGCTTGAAGTGGATGGGACGGAGAATAAATCGAAAATTGGCGCCAATGCCATTCTCGGTACGTCGCTGGCCATTGCCAAAGCAGCAGCCAAGACCCTTGGGCAGTCACTCTACAGGTATATTGGCGGGGTTAATGCCAATACCCTTCCGGTGCCGATGATGAATATCCTCAATGGCGGAAGTCATGCGGATAATGCGATTGATTTTCAGGAATTCATGGTAATGCCGGTCAATGCCGGTTCATTCTCCGAATCTCTTAGAATGGGTACGGAAGTATTCCATAACCTGAAAAAAGTGCTGTCGGATAAAGGCCTTTCTACCAACGTCGGTGACGAAGGAGGATTTGCCCCGAACATTGCCTCCAACCAGGAAGCCATCGAGGTGGTGCTCATGGCTATTGAAAAGGCTGGATATAAGCCTGGTGAGGATATATTTATCGCGATGGATGCGGCTTCCTCAGAATTTTATGACGCCTCTTCAAAAATGTATCATTTCGCATCTACCGGTAAGAAATTGTCATCTGACGAAATGGTGGACTACTGGGCAGGATGGGTTGACAAGTATCCTATCATTTCAATCGAAGACGGTATGGAAGAAGATGACTGGGATGGCTGGAAAAAACTTACCGAGAAAATCGGCACCAAGGTTCAACTGGTGGGTGATGACCTCTTCGTAACTAATGTGAAGCGTCTGCAGGACGGTATTGATAATGAAATTGCCAACTCAATTCTTATCAAGGTCAACCAGATCGGCTCGCTGACAGAAACCATAAATACGGTCAACCTGGCCAAGTCTAACGGATATACCTGCGTAATGTCGCACCGTTCGGGTGAAACAGAAGACAATACGATTGCTGACCTGGCAGTTGCCCTGAATACCGGACAGATCAAGACCGGATCAGCCTCACGTTCTGACAGGATGGCCAAGTACAATCAGTTACTCCGGATCGAGGAAGAACTGGGTGAAACTGCCTATTTCCCCGGGCCTAATTTCTAATTTGTAAAACAACCATAAAGCAGCTGCTGTTACCATTTTGTTTTTCAGTAAGTTGCTTTATGGTTATTTCAAGGCTCCGGCTTATACGTATCCTCTCAGTGATTACCGCCATTCTGGCCGGTGCTCACATATTTCTAATCCATATTATCTGGTTCTCGGACCAGCCTGAAGCTAAGAAATTACGAAGATTCTTTCATCTAAACTGGGAAATTAGCTTTGCCTCCTATTTTTCAGCCAGTTTGCTCGCTATGGCTGGATTCTTTCTGCTATATATCGCAAGAAATGCTTCAGGTTTCCGCCGTCAGTGGCATGTGCTTTCTTTCATTTTCATGTTTCTGTCACTGGACGAAGCCCTTGCGTTTCATGAGGAGTTGGTCAAACCGCTGCGTGTTATCGTAGGAGAATATCCATGGGCATATCATGCCTGGATAATCGTTGCTATACCTCTCCTCATAATCCTCGCCATCTATTTCTTCAGGTTCATGAAATCATTGCCTTCGTTGACTATCAGGCAGATGGTCCTTGCTGGTTTGATATATTTGTCTGGTGCCGTCGGAATGGAAATACTGAGCGGGTATTATGAATTTACAGAAGGTCCTTCTGAAAGCTATTTTCTCGACCTTTTAATCCTTGTAGAGGAAGTTCTGGAAATGACTGGTGTTATATTATTTATTAATGCACTCATCATTTATCAGGATTCCATGGAGAAAAAAATTAAGTTTGTATTTTCAGGATAGATTAATTGGAACTCCAATATTTTTAGTAAATTCCCTCAGTGTTATAATATAACTATGAAGAAGTTACCCCGATTTACCAGAAATTTTTACTTCATTACCGGATCACTATTTTTTCTTTGGGTCCTGTTTATCGACAATAATGATATGATTACTCAATTCCAGCTTCAGCAGAAACTGAATAACCTGGAGAATGAGAAAGAATATTACCAGGAAAAAATCGCGGATGTCAAACAAGAACGACATGAGTTGCTCAGCAATGACGAGCTTCTGGAAAAATTCGCCCGTGAAAAATACCTCATGAAAAAAGAGTCTGAAGACTTATACATAATTGTGGAAGAATGAAAAAGTTGCTGATCCTCGGTTTGTTTCTGACCACCGCTTTTGTTTCCTACGGACAACGGGAAGTGTTCATTGATCAGAACCCGTCATTTAAGGACCGAATTTTCTTTGGCGGCGGACTGAACATAGGAGGGGGCAGTGACTCTTTTTACATAGGTGCATCTCCTATGGTTGGATATATGCTCACTCAGAAATGGTCGGCCGGGGTCGGGGTGAATTATACCTATGTCAACTACAGTAATATTGATCAAAAGGACAGTCAGTACGGTTTTCTCGCCTTTACGCGATACAATATCTACCGGCAGTTCTTCCTTCAGGCCCAGTATGATTATATAAACTACACGCGGTATTATTTCGTGCCCGGATCGAGCGAACTGCTGGATGAACGGGATGGCTATTCCAGGGTTCTGGCAGGAGGCGGTATCTCGCAACCTCTCGGAGCACGTGGAGCCATTAATCTCGTGGCATTGTATGACCTGAGTCATTCGTCCTCCAGCCCGTATGGTTCGCCATGGGTATTCCAGATATATTTTTCATTCTGATTATTCCTCTTCAGGAAGCATTACGCCAAATTTATCGGCCACCTGGGTCAGATCGTCGACAACTTTGCCCAGAACAGGTATTCCCTCGTGAGTACGGACTTTTTCCATTTCTCTTTCAGGATCACCGGGAATCAGGACCTGTTTCCCCTCCACTGCATCTGCGCTCCTGAAACGCCGGATCCATTTGTCCATATTTGATTTGAATTCTGAAGCGGGACGAAAGGCATCTACACGCATTGCCCCGACAAAATGACCAAGCCCTTCTCCGACAGGGTCCGGTGCCAGCGGAAGAAAGCTGACGAAGGGTGGTGCCCAGGGTCCGTAGTTTGCTCCGGACAGAACCGCAGATAGAATATCTACCAGCGCTCCCAGTGCATACCCTTTATGACTCCCGTGTTCACGGTCTCCGCCGAGTGGCAATAAGGCCCCTCCATCCTTCAATTCATGTGGATTGGTGGAAGGATCTCCCTGCGCATCCTGAATCCAGCCATAAGGCGCTTCCCTGGATTGTCGCTGGAGAATTTCCAGTTTACCGTTTGCAGCGGTAGTAGTGGCCATATCAGCTACAAAAGGGGGTTCCTGTCCTGCCGGAATAGAAACGGCGATCGGATTAGTGCCAAGCATTCGTTCCGTTGAGAATGTGGGAGCCACGAGCGGACTTGCGTTAGTCAGGGCGATTCCGATCATATCCTGATGAAGACCCATCATGGCATGATAGCCGGCAATTCCGAAATGGTTTGAATTCTTGATGGCCACCCAGCCGGTTCCGGCGGATTCCGCCTTTTCCATTGCGATTTGCATAGCGCGTGGTGCCACGACCAAACCCAGTCCGCCGTCGCCGTCCACTACCCCGGTGCTGCTGGTCTCATGGATCAGCCTGATATCGGGTGTAGCATTAATACGCCCCTGTTCCCATAACCTTACGTACCCGATCAGCCTGGCAATGCCATGACTGTCAATTCCTCTTAAATCAGCCCGGATCAGGACATCGGTTGCCAGGGTAGCATGATCCTGCGGGCAGCCCATTTTAAGAAATATATTTCTGGTAAATGTCCTGAGGGACTCTTCGGAGAATTTTTTGTCTTTCACACAACAAAGATAACCATTCTCCTGCCCCGGCAAATCCCCGTCAGGATTTAATCATTCTTGACAACGCCCCCTCTTTCAGGGCATATTGGGAAACCCTGATTTTTTTGATCCCTGACATTTTCAAAACAAAATCGATCAGGCAGGAGGCTACAACAATCATATCCACTCTCATCGCAACCATTCCCGGTAATGCCAGGCGTTCATCATGATCTGAGTTAAGCAATAGCTCATGGATCCTGTAGTAGCCATTGATGGTCAGAGGAATTTCCAGGGTGGAGGTGTCCGGGAGCTTGTTTTCCTGATATGCCTGCATGGCACTAAGCGTATCAAATGTTCCGGAGGCACCTATCATAATGTCAGGCTTGAATTTCCTGATTGCCTTTGTCAGGGGTTCCAGGGTTTCGGCAAGGTCCAGCTGAAGCCTGATAACCGATTCCGGAGCAATCGGATCTGACGTAAAATAGCGGTCCATCAGTCTTTGAGCGCCAATCTCGAAGCTTTGTTTCCAATGTATATCCTCCTGGCTGGCGATGATAAACTCAACGCTGCCCCCTCCGATATCCATGATCAGTGCGGGATCTTCACCTATTTCCAGGGCATAGCGAACTCCGTCACATATTAGACCGGCTTCTTCATCCCCCTGGATAATGGAGATCCTTATGCCTGTTTCCTCATAAATCCGGTCACGAAGCACTTCCCCGTTGGCGGCATTCCGGAAAGCGCTCGTGGCGAAAGCAAAAACCTCTTTGATTCCTTCATTCCGGATCCTATCCGCATAGTTACTGATGCAATGAACTGCACGTTTAGCAGCCTCCTCGGTAATCGTACGATTTTCAATGCCTCCCTCTCCGATTTTTACCGTTGTTTTTTCCGCATGAAGGATGGAAGCTTCGCTCCCCCTGACTTCCGCCAGCATAAGGTGAAACGTGTTAGTACCGCAATCAATCAGGGCAACCTTATATGATTTCTTCATATCGCCGAATTTAAGGAAAAAGATCATTCTCCCACCCAACACTTTCGCTGAAATCCGTTTCCCGATCCATAATTCTCCTGCTCATTTTTACCTATATTTGATCAAATCACAACCAGCTATGAAGGAAACGACTACTGATAAACGCGTTTATACACTGCCTACCAAGGAAGAGAAATTCAAGTTACTAAAATCGAAGAATGAAGAGGCTATGCAGGGTGGCGGTCCAAAACGGATTGAGGCACAGCATGACAAAGGCAAACTGACTGCCCGTGAGCGGATAGACCTCCTTCTCGATGAAGGCAGTTTTGAGGAGATCGGTAAGTTCGTAATGCACCGCTGCAAGGACTTCGGACTTGACAAGCAATACTATCTCGGGGACGGGGTCATTACCGGGTATGGCAAGGTCAACGGACGGCTGGTTTATGTTTATTCGCAGGATTTTACAGTATTCGGCGGGTCCCTTTCTGAAACCCACGCGGAGAAAATTGTAAAGATCATGGACCTGGCAATGAAAAATGGTGCACCGGTAATTGGCTTGAATGATTCCGGCGGAGCGCGTATTCAGGAAGGTGTAACCTCGCTGGGCGGGTATGCTGACATTTTTTACCGAAACACCCGGGCTTCCGGCGTGATTCCTCAAATATCGGCTGTGATGGGACCTTGTGCAGGCGGTGCAGTGTATTCGCCGGCCATTACAGACTTCATCCTGATGGTGGAAGATACGTCTTACATGTTTGTGACTGGTCCGAACGTCGTCAAGACAGTGACACAGGAGAATGTTACCGCCGAGGAGCTGGGAGGAGCAAGCACACACAGTACTAAAAGCGGGGTTACGCACTTCGCTTGCCGCAACGAGGTCGAATGTATTCAGAATATAAAAAGGTTACTGAGTCATATTCCCCAGAATTGTGAGGAGAATGCGCCTTTTGCCGAATTCGGAAGTGACCCGGAGAAAGTGGTGCCTGAGCTCAATGAGATCATGCCGGACAACCCGAACCAGCCATATGATATGCGCGAGATCATTGAACTGGTGGTTGATGAGGGATCCTTCATGGAAGTACACGAGAATTTTGCGGAGAATATCGTAGTTGGTTTCGGTTTTCTTGCCGGCAGAAGCATAGGGATAGTAGGAAATCAGCCGGCATCGCTTGCCGGAGTCCTGGATATTCAGGCCAGCGTGAAAGGCGCCAGGTTTGTTCGCTTTTGTGACTGTTTTAATATCCCCCTGCTCGTTCTTGAGGATGTCCCCGGATTCCTGCCGGGAACGGACCAGGAATGGAATGGTATTATCACCAATGGGGCTAAGCTGCTCTACGCCTTCAGTGAAGCAACCGTACCCCGCGTTACCGTAATCACCCGCAAAGCATATGGCGGTGCCTATGATGTGATGAATTCCAAGCATATCGGCGCCGACCTGAACTACGCCTGGCCGATGGCGGAAATCGCAGTAATGGGAGCCAAGGGAGCAGCTGAGATAATTTTCCGCAGGGAAATTGCCGAGGCGGAAAATCCGGAAGAAAAGCTGCAGGAAAAGGTGGATGAATACACAGAAAAGTTTGCCAATCCCTATCGTGCCGCACACCGTGGATACATTGACGAAGTCATTCTCCCGGAAAACACAAGAAAAAAATTGATCAAAGCTTTTGCCATGCTGGAGAATAAAGTGGACACACTGCCCAGGAAAAAACATGGTAATATTCCTTTATAAGACCTATGAATAAGAAGAGTCGCTCGTTTCTCGAAAAATATCTTAATAATGCCTCACCTACCGGATTTGAATCGTCCGGACAGGAACTCTGGCTGGAATATATGCAGCCGTATATCGACGAGTATATCTCCGATACCTACGGAACGGTAGCCGGGGTCATCAACCCGGGAACGGAATACAAAGTAGTGATTGAGGCCCATGCCGATGAGATTTCCTGGTTTGTTAATTACATCAGTGATGACGGGTACATCTACGTGACCAAAAACGGGGGTTCTGATCATATGATCGCGCCGTCAAAGCGGGTGAATATTCATACGGATAAGGGCATCGTGAAAGGAATATTTGGGTGGCCCGCTATTCATGTTCGTAACCGGGAGAATGAAGATAAACCGTCACTGAAGAATATTTTTGTGGATGTCGGATGCACCTCCCGGGAAGAAGTGGAAAAACTCGGGGTTCATGTTGGTTCAGTCATGACCTTTGATGACGAACTCATGGAGCTGAATGACAAGTTCTGGGTTGGTCGGGCACTGGATAACAGGATTGGCGGTTTCATGATTGCCGAAGTGGCCAGAAGACTGCATGAAAAGAAAGTGAAACTTCCCTACACCTTATATATCGTCAATGCCGTTCAGGAGGAGATTGGCCTCCGGGGAGCGCAGATGATTGCGGAAAGAATTAAACCTGACCTTGCCATAATTACGGATGTGTGTCACGAAACTACCTCTCCCGCTTATAAAAAAATTGAGAGCGGCCTTCAGAAAGCCGGTGCCGGTCCGGTCCTTACCTACGGACCTGCTGTACAGAACAATTTACTCCGGATGATCATCGAAACAGCGGAAAAAAACAAGATTCCGTTTCAGCGTGCAGCTGCCTCACGCGCGACAGGAACGGATACAGATGCGTTCGCTTACAGCAATTCTGGTGTGGCTTCAGCCTTGATTTCCTTACCTCTTAAGTATATGCATACAACTGTTGAAACAGCGCATAAAGAGGACGTTGAGCACGTTATTGAACTGATATACAAGTTCTTAATTCAGCTCAAGGCAAAGCACGATTTTCGCTATATTTCGTAAAAACAAGCCTTTTCTTACATACCTGATTACATTGCCGCGTTTGCCGGTATATACTTCCGAAGAGTGCCCTAGCTTAGCACTCACAAATGAAGTTAAACGTAACATTTTTCAGGATGTCGAGAACAATTAAACTAAATGTAATTATTGTGACTCTTCTAATGGGTCTCTTGAGTGCCAATTTTGTGAATGGTCAGGATCGTGAGAAGTATGAATTACACTCAATGATGATCTACAATTTTTTAAAATACATCCAGTGGCCAGAAACTGCGAATTCCGGTCAATTCGTTATCGGTGTAATGGGCGATGACGATGTGTACAATACGTTGAGTACTTGGTACGGAGATAAGGAGCGCCAGGGCAAAGTCCTGCGAGTGAAGAAAATCACTTCAGCGACGGATGCGGCCGACTGTCAGCTTGTCTACATCGGGCGCAGCTCCAGCGACATGTTTGATGCTGTACAACAATCAGTTCTTGACAACCCGACTCTTATCATAACAGATAAGAACGGCCTCGGCCAGAAGGGTAGCGGGATCAATTTCAAAATTGTGAACAACAGGTTGAAATTTGAGCTCAATCAGAATGCGCTGAATGCCTCTAAACTCAAAGTATCGAGCCAATTAGCAGCAATGGCGATTGTGATATAAGTTATGTTTACTTGAGAGTGGTGAAAAGGCCCGGCAGTAATTTGCCGGGCTTTTTTTGTATCCTTCAATTTTTACATCAGGTCAAAAAATCCTATCTTCTTCGGATGATAGAATCAACTGACCAGGTACAGCATACGATACGTTTAGAGAATCCTCCCAGGCGGATAGTAAGCCTGGTTCCCTCCCAGACGGAGTTTTTGTTTGATATCGGGGCGGGTGACCAGGTGGCAGGTGTGACCAGGTTTTGTGTTTATCCTGAAAAGGCGAGGAAAGAGAAGGTCCTTGTCGGCGGAACCAAGAATTACGATATAGGCAGGATCAGGGAACTGGAACCGGATCTGATAATCGCCAATAAGGAAGAGAATGTCCGGGCATCGATAGAAGAACTGCAAAATGAATTCCCCGTCTGGACCAGCGATATCAGTTCCCTGGAAGATGCGATGGAAATGATGCTTGAGGTGGGAAGAATTACAGGACATGCCCCGGAGGCTTCCCGAATCGCGGAGGATATCCGTCTTGGATTTGAAAATCTCCCTGAATTTTCAGGGACCAGGATACTCTACTTTATCTGGAAAAACCCCTACATGGTCGTTGCCTCTGATACATTTATTGATCATGTGCTTAACAGGATCGGACTTACCAATGCAGCTGCTCATATGTCGAGATATCCCAGCCTGGAACCTCGTGAAATACGGGACCTGAATCCGGATATCATCCTGCTGTCAACCGAACCTTTTCCATTCCGGGAAAACGACGCGGAAGAACTCGCACATATTTGCCCTAATGCCCGCATAATGCAGGTAAATGGTGAATACTTTAGTTGGTATGGCAGCAGGTTAAAACAAGCCCCTGCCTATTTTTCCCGGATGCTGATGGAATCAGTATAACCCCGCTTTTTCAAGGTCAGACCAGAAATGTGGGTATGACTTGTTCACTACCGACGGATCCTTAATTTCTATGGGCATCAGGTGCGCCAGTGGTGCAAAGGACATTGCCATACGATGATCATGGTAGGTTTCGAATTGTACTGGCTCTTTTGGTTCGGGAAGTTGTTCAGGTGGTATCAACTCCCAGTGATGATAGTCGATTTCGTTCAGTTTACCCCCGATCTTTCCCAGCTCCTGTTGCAGGGCATATATCCTGTCAGTTTCTTTGATCCTGAGACTTTCCAGACCAGTCATACTGCAATGAATTCCCTGTACACACGCGATAGCAGCTACAGTCTGGGCAATGTCCGGGCAATCGGAAAAATCTATTTCAACCTTATCCCGGGCAGCAACCTTCTTTAATACTGCCCCTTCACTCGTAAAACGGGTTTCAATTCCCATTTCCTTCATGATCTCTGACATTTTCCGGTCACCCTGGATGGATTCCCATTTCAGACCCTTAATATGGATCTCCTGATCAGCTGCAAACGAGGCCATACTATACCAGTAACTTGCGGCGGACCAATCCGGCTCCACTTCATAGGGAGTTGGCTGGTAGTTACCCGGACGGATTTGAATCGTTCGTTCGCCGGTCCATTTTACATCCGCACCATAATGTTTCATGACCTCAATGGTCATATCTATATAGGGACGACTGTTGATAATGCCCTGGAGGTTTAGTTCCAGCCCCTGAGGCAGGACCGGTCCGATCATCATCAGTGCTGAAATATACTGGCTGCTGATGTCACCACGAACGTTAATTTCGGCTACCTGTTGTTCGTTATATTTTTTGATATGAATCGGCGGGTATCCTGCATTCTCCAGGTACTTAATTTCCGCACCAAGCAGCCGGAGCGCTTCGACCAGGACCCCGATCGGTCTTTCTTTCATTCGTGCGGTTCCGGTCATGGTCCGCTCCCCGGGCATAACGGCACAGTAGGCAGTAAGGAAGCGCATGGTGGTTCCTGCATCGAGTACATCCCAGACAAGTGATGACCCGGAATGCAACAGCCGTCGCATGGTCTGCGTATCACGGGCACTGCTGAGGTTGCCGATGTCACCGGTTCCTCCGGCCAGAGCGTCAATCATTAATGCCCGGTTGGCAATACTTTTTGACGCCGGCAATTCAATATTGATTACCCCTCGTTTATGATTATTACGTAATTGTAAAATTTTTTCCGATTCCTGCATTCTCTTATGCTTTGCTCAAACTCCCGGAAGGAGCCGACGTATACAATATTGAATTTTGGCCCGTTTTGTGCTATTAAATTCTAAAATTCAAAACTATGAAAAAAGTTTCTCCTTTTATGTGGTCGCTGGGTATTGGTTCTGCCCTGGCCATTCTGATGCTTAAGCCCGAAAATCGTAAGACCATCAGGCAGGTTATTCGTCGCGTAAAAACAGCCCAAACTACAAATGAGGAAGGTATTTACTACATCTGAAGAGATGCGTAATACGCCAGGGAATCCCTGATTTCCTCTGCTGTGATCTCAACATCCCACTTAGGCACGCCGGGTGCTTCCAGTAAAACAGCCCGGATGCGTTGCTGTTTATTCTTTTTATCCTGATAGGCCTGATGAATGATGGCATCGTGTTCCCGTTCCGGGACTGCTACTTTCCCAAAAAGAGACAAAATGTAGTGCTGGATATGTGCAAGGTGCTCTTGACTGAGCATCCCGCGTTGATGCGCGATGTGGTTTTCACAAATGATTCCGGCTGCCACAGCTTCACCATGAAGTACGGGAGAATGCCCGCCGAGTAAATGGCTTTCAATGGCATGACCAATGGTATGACCTAGGTTGAGTATCTTCCGTAATCCGCTTTCATACGGATCAGAGGCAACCACCGCAGATTTAATGCGAACTGAATGAGGTATCAGCTCTTTCCAGCTTAACCCTTCCCAGGGAGTTTTCCTAAGATTCTCCCATCCGGATTTATCACGGATGAGGTGATGTTTGATTATCTCTGCAAATCCGGAGCGAACCTCCTGCTTCGGCAGGGTATCCAGGAATTCGGTACTAATGGCGACATGTTCAGGGTCTTTAAACAGGCCTATGTGATTTTTGAGTCCATGGAAATCGACTCCGAGTTTACCGCCTACACTCGCATCCACCTGGGACAGAAGTGTGGTAGGCATATTCACAAAGGAAATACCGCGCTTATACGTGGCCGCACAAAACCCTCCCATATCCCCGATTACTCCGCCGCCGAGATTAATGAGCAGTGAGTTTCGGTCAAAACCTGCCCGGGTCATCTGGTCCCAGATTACGTTGCAGGTATCAATATTTTTGTTTGATTCACCGCTCTTTATTTCAATCAGGTGATGCTCGCCAAGTCTTTCGTAGATTTTCGGGTAGCAGAGTTTTCTTGTATTCTCATCCACCAAAACACCGATGGAGGTAAAATTACCTTCTCCGATCAGATTGAAAATCGTATCTGTGCCAAATGAAATATTATCAGGAAGATCACTCATCAGTCATATCCTCGTTAAGGATCTTTGTCTGAACTTTAATTGATTCCGCATGAATCAGTTTATATATTTCTTCCACCAGTTCCGGGCTCACATTCTCCTTTTTTGCCCACTCAGGACGTGTTTCAACAATCTCCTTCCAGCGGTTGAGCTGAAAAATAGTAATATTATTCTCTTTTTTATGCCTTCCAATCTCCTCAATCACCTTTTTCCGTGTAGCGAGTGTTTCGATCAGATCATGGTCTATACTATTGATCCGTTCCCTCAATTCTTCCAGTTTAGACAGCAGCTTCCGGTCCTGGATTCGTGACGACCGCACAGTTAACTTGTTTCTGAGTTCCAGCAGGGACTCCGGGGTAATCTGCTGTTTGGCATCGCTCCAGGCATTGTCCGGGTCGGGATGGACCTCGATCATAAGCCCCTCATAGTTGAGGTCCAGGGCCTTCTGACAGATGGAAGGGATCATGCTTCGCTCACCGCCGATATGACTGGGGTCACAGATCATCGGGATTTCCGGAAAATTACGTTTAAGTTCGATCGGTAATTGCCACAACGGCTCATTTCTGTACCGGCTTTCCCGGAAAGAAGAGAATCCGCGGTGGATAGCTGCAATTTTGGTGATCCCCTGGTTCAACAGCCGCTCGATGGCTCCCATCCAGAGTGCCACATCCGGATTGACCGGATTCTTTACCAGGATGGGTTTGTCTGTTCCTGCCAGGGCCTCGGCAATCTCCTGTACCGTAAATGGATTGACCGTGCTTCTGGCTCCGATCCACAGGATGTCAACATCGTGCTTCAATGCAAGTTCGGCATGCTGCGGATTGGCCACTTCTATAGCAAATTTCACATCCAGTTGCTGCTTGATCATATCGATCCATCGAAGGGCATCACTGCCAACTCCTTCAAAACTGTTCGGGCGGGTGCGTGGCTTCCAGATTCCTGCCCGCATAATTCTGATCCCCTGGTCATACAATTGCTTTGATACATCGGTCAACTGTTCTTCCGTCTCCGCACTGCAGGGACCTGCGATTATAAGCGGCAGGTCTGCCGCTTCAATCCAGCTTGTATTTATATCCGGCATTTTATTAACAAAGTTTAGGGTAACTTCCCAGCCATTTAATGATGGCATCATTTTTCTTCATTACCTCCGCCACATTCGGGTCATCCACGTGGCCTAAAAATTCAAGAAGGAACCAGTAGCTGAAGTTCTTGCCCTTCTTGGCAGGGTAACTTTCTATCTTAACAAGATTAATATCGGCATGATGAAACTCCTGGAGGAAAGTAGCCAGGCTTCCCGGTTTCGCTGAAATCCTGGCAAGAATTGTTGTTTTGTCGTTTCCACTCCGTTCGTTCTTGAAATTCTGACTGATTATCAGGAAGCGGGTATAATTGTCAGAACTGTCTTCTATATTCTCAAAAAGGACCGGAAGGTCGTACATTTTCGCTGCAATGTGTGCGCAAACAGCTGCACTACCTCGTTCTGCTGCAGCCAGCCGGGCTGCCGTTGAGGTGGAGTCGACCGGGATCAGTTCTACATCCGAAGCAAGGTAGTCCTCGATAAAGTTGCTGCACTGACGAAAAGCAATGTCCTTACTGTATACCTTTTTCACATTGGAGAGACGTTCCTCCTGGGAGGCAAAGGCAAGGTGTATCGGCATGGGGATTTCCGCTACGATCTGGATATCATTATCGCTCAGCAGGTTGATGGTTTCATTGACAATCCCTTCCTGGTTATTCTCCACAGGAATGATCCCAAACCGGGTCCTGGCGGTAACAACAGCGTCAAAGACCGATTGAATATTGCGCAGCGGTATGTAATCGCTCATAGCGCCGAACCTGGCTTCCGCTGCCTGGTGGGTGAAGCTGCCCTCCGGTCCAAGGTAGGCAACCTTTTCAGGCAGTTCTATATTCCGGCTCACGGCAAATATCTCCAGGAAAATTGCTTCGATCGCCTGGGCCGTCAGACGACCGTCACTGGCGCTGCTGAGCCTGTCAATGATCGCCTTTTCGCGCTCCGGACGATAAATAGCCGTTTTTGTGGTTTGCTTGAGTAAACCGATCTTTTTGACCAATTCCATCCGTTCATTCAGCAAATACAGAAGCTGCTGATCGATATCGTCGATCTGCTGGCGTATGCTCTCTATGGACTGCTTACTTGTCATGAAGATTCAAAGTTATTAAAAAAAACAAAACGGGTCATTCTCAGTTAATTCATATCTTTGCGGCGGATCAATTACAAATATGGAACAGGTCTTCAGTAATCAGTTTGATAACACAGCAGTCGCCTTTCAGGCAAAATCAGACAAAGCACTTCGTAAAGCCAACTTGATGTTTACCGTTGTCAACCACCCGGTGATCTCACAGGTGGCGACATCCCTCGTAAAAGGAGCCCTCGCTCTTAAATTACCTATTAAACCCATTATTAAAAACACGGTATTCGAACATTTCTGCGGCGGGGAAACCATCAGCGAAAGCCTCAGGACGGTCAATGAACTTGGTGAATTCGGGATCGGAACGATACTCGATTATTCCGTTGAGGGGGGAGAATCGGAAGAGGGCTTTGATCATACGAAGGAAGAAATTCTCCGCACTATTAAAGAAGCTAAATCAAATGACCATATCCCTTTTTGTGTGTTCAAGACAACCGGGCTGGCCAACACTCCTGTTTTGCAGAAGATCACTGAGGGGAAAGAGTTGACCGCCGCGGAAAAGGAGAAATTTGAGCGTGTGCGTGCGCGTGTTCTGGAAATCTGCCAGGCAGCGTATGATGCAGGTGTTCCTGTTCTGATGGATGCGGAAGAGACCTGGATACAGAAGCCGATCGACGACCTTTCTTATGAGATGATGGAGAAATTTAATAAGGAGAAGGCGATCGTTTTTAATACCTACCAGATGTACCGGAAGGACATGCTGCAAAACCTGAAAAATGCATTCCACTATGCTGCCATGCATAATTATTATCTCGGTGCCAAGCTGGTTCGGGGTGCTTATATGGAAAAGGAACGGGATCGGGCAGAGGACTTAGGCTATCCTTCCCCGATTCATGAAACCAAGAACGATACGGATGATTCGTTCAATAAGGGGTTGTCCTTCTGCGTGGATAATAAACAACGGGTTTCGCTGATTTGCGGTTCGCATAATGAATACAGCAACTACTACCTGTCCGTGCTGATTGATAAGCACAGCATGAAGAAGGAAGATCCCAGGGTCTGGTTTTCCCAGTTATACGGCATGAGCGATAATATTTCCTTCAACCTCGCGAGGGAAGGGTACAATGTCGTCAAATATGTGCCATACGGACCGGTCAAGCATGTGATGCCATATCTTTTCAGGAGAGCGGAGGAGAATACATCTGTAGCGGGACAGAGCAGCCGCGAACTCACGCTGATCCGCACTGAGATTTCTCGCCGGAACAGGAAATGAACCTTCATTATGCCTGCGAAGTCCCTTTTTATTATCTTTGCAGGCCGTAATACACAATAGAAATAATTCAGTCTAACGTTATGCACTTAAGCGAACAGGAAATCGTACGTCGTGAAGCCAGGAAAAGTCTGGAGTCACTGGGTGTAAACCCGTATCCTTCCGAAACATTTAATGTGGATGTTACCGCCAGGGATATCCTCGAGAATTACGAAAAACGAAAGATTGATTATAAGAATGTATCGATTGCCGGTCGCCTGATGAGCCGCAGGATTATGGGGTCCGCCTCTTTTGCTGAGATCCAGGACAGTACCGGTCGTATCCAGGTCTACATCAGACGTGACGACATTTGTCCGGAAGATGATAAGTCTCTCTATAATACTGTTTTCAAAAAGCTCCTCGACATTGGTGATATTATTGGCATAACCGGACACGTGTTCACGACCCAGACGGGTGAGATCAGTATTCATGTGACCTCCCTCAAAGTGTTGTCCAAGTCACTAAAGCCGTTGCCGGTGGTGAAGGAAACCGAAGATGCCGAGGGAAAAACAGTGCGTCATCACGCATTCAATGACCCTGAACAGCGCTACCGGCAGCGCTATGTTGACCTGATTGTCAATCCACAGGTCAGGGATGCGTTTGTCAAGCGTACGCAACTGGTCAATTCCATGAGGGACTACCTGAATGGAAAGGGATACCTCGAGGTGGAAACACCCATTCTGCAACCATTATACGGAGGGGCTGCCGCCCGGCCGTTTAAGACGCATCACAATACGCTGGATATGACCTTGTACCTCCGTATTGCCAACGAACTTTATCTGAAGCGGTTGATCGTAGGCGGGTTTGACGGGGTGTATGAATTCAGCAAGGATTTCAGGAATGAGGGGATGTCAAGGTTTCATAATCCTGAATTCACCCAGGTCGAATTATATGTGGCGTACAAAGATTACAACTGGATGATGGACCTGGTTGAGGAAATGATTGAGAAAGTTGCGCTGGATATTCACGGCACGACCGAAGTACAGGTTGGTGACCAGGTGCTGGATTTCAAACGTCCCTGGAAGCGGTATACCATGTTTGAAGCCATAGAACATTTTACCGGAATTGACATTTCTGAAATGGACGAGGCTGCACTTCGGGAGACAGCAAAAAAACTGGAAGTACCGGTGGATGAAAGTATGGGGAAAGGTAAGCTCATTGACGAGATTTTCGGGGAAAAGTGTGAAGGTCAACTCATTCAGCCAACATTCATTACAGATTATCCGGTTGAGATGTCCCCGCTCGCCAAGAAGCACCGCAGTAAGGAGGGATTGGTTGAGCGCTTTGAAGCAATTGCGAATGGAAAAGAAATTTGTAATGCATTCTCCGAGCTAAATGACCCGATCGATCAGCGTCAGCGATTCGAAGAACAGCTTGAGCTTGGTAAGCGCGGAGATGAGGAGGCCATGACGCTAGATGAGGATTTCCTCCGGGCGCTTGAATACGGTATGCCGCCTACCGCAGGCCTTGGAGTCGGGATTGACCGGTTGGCTATGATAATGACCAATTCGAATTCGATTCAGGATGTACTTTTCTTCCCGCAAATGAAACCGGAGAAAAAAGAGACCGTCAGCAGTGTTCAGGATTTTGAAAAGGCAGGCGTTCGTTCCGAATTGGTGCCGGTCCTTCAGAAGCTCGGCTTTACAAAGGTGGATCAGCTCAGGGATGCCAATCCGAATAAACTTTTCAATGATGTTTGCGGGATGCGGAAAAAATTAAAGCTCAAGGAAGTTAAAAATCCGGATCTGGAGGAGGTAAAATCCTGGATCGGCTGATTACCGGTCGTAGAATGTCCGGGTACGGTTAAGTTTCAGGTCCTGCAACAGCGAGGATTTCACGCGGATCGTGAAGTTGTAGCTCTGATAGAAACCGAATGGCGTCCAGTTAATATTCATTTCCCAGCAATGGAGATCTCTTGAAATGCCCAGGTTGGTCTGAGTAAACGCATTATTCTCAAAATCATACCCGGAGTTAAACGTCACCTTCCATTTTTCAGAAAGACTGAAATCCCCGGAAAACCGAATTGACTGAACGATTTCCGGCTTCCGGTACCCTATCCGTGAATAGCTGAGCGTATAGTTGATTCGCAGGCTCCAGGGAATACTGAAATCCACATAGGAATCCGGGTTTTGAAGGAGAAAGTCCTTTTCATATTCCGGAAGATTGGAATCAATGATCCTGTCCCGCGTTTCCTCATCGTTATCCCGGCCCCTGGGATTCAGATTGGTACTTAGCGCAATGCTGGCCCGGTTGAGCTGTCCGATACCCCGTCCGTTATTCCAGGCAAACTCGTTGACCCGCCGCTGATAGTAAATGGTTTCGTCCTGGTTGTTAATTCCTACACTGTCCAACCGGTAAATGTAGGGATCAATACTGCCATTAATATTGATGTTTAATTTCTTGTTGAATACAGAAGTATTGGCTCGCCATGAAATATTCGCCAGTTTAAACGAATCCGCTACGATATTATAGGCGGTGTTAATCCCGAAATTATTGAGGATAGGGACCTTTCTGGCGGTATCTGTAGTGTCCTTGTCGGTTTTCACCTTCATCTCAAGCTGGTTACTCAGTGAAAAGCCAATGGAGCCGCTCTCACCGGCCGATGGTGTTCCGTAAAGAAATCCCTGATACCTTGAAACCTGTAGCTCCCTGCCGTCTTCGGTGGTAAATTTCTGGTAATACCCGAATTTATCATCGCTGAAATCAGGTCTGTAGGAGAATGAAATATTGGGGTTGATTACATGACGAATAGCCTGTATGTTCCCTTTTTTGAAATTGTACGTACCATACAGCCGGGTAGCAAGGGACATGCTGAAGCTGTAATCATATACGCGGTTAAATCCACGAATGGTGTCGGCGATGACAGTCCGGTTTGGGTTGTCAGGATCCAGTTTCCATTCCAGTTTTTCAAAATACCAGCTTTCATTGTAATTGATGGATGGGCTTCCTGTGAAATAATTAAATAATTTGAAGGAAGTCGAAAGCGGAATATTATGCCGGAATCCCTTCCTTGAATTTTTAAAGAACAAACTCAGGTTGTCCATCGTGAACGGGGCGATACTGTCAGTCAGGTTTTCACCAATCCTGCCCAGGTTGTTCGTGATATCATTGCTTCCCTGGAGTGAATAACGCAGCGTTACCTTATCCAGCCAGTTCTGTTTTCCTGTCTGACTTTTAAATGGATAAATATTACTCATATTAAAAGACAGGGAAGGGAGCAGAATATTTACCTCACCACCGCCCTGTTCCCTGGGGGCCACATCCTGGCTGTGCCTGGCAGAGATGGCAAGGGAGAATGGTGTACCGGGGAAAGTTTTGGAATAGTTCAGGTTGGAACTCAGCTGGCGCGTGGTGTTGTCAATGTACGTATTGTCGCCGGAAGTACCGTCATCATAGATCTGATACGGATTTACCCCGAGATAATTGTTCTGGTTATAAGAAGAAGTAGCCGCATTGATACTGGCACTGAAGCGGCTTGATCCGCGTGACTGCGGCGAATGACTCCAGGTAAGCCTGAAATCATTCTGCGTGGATTCATCCTCAATATTGTCGGACAGCCGAAGCTTGGTGTAAGAGAAATTCAACGATCCATTGTACTTGTAACGCTTCTTGTACGTGCTGTTAATGTTCAGGGCATGTCCACCCTTGCTGTACAGTGAGCCCGACACCGCCAGTTTAATATATTCATTAATATCAAAGAAATAGCCCAGGTCTTCCAGTTTAAACCCGCGCCGGCGCTCTTCCCCGAAAGAAGGAAAGATAATCCCTGAAGACGCCTCCTGCTTTGCAGGAAACATTCCGAAGGGGAATCCGAGCGGAGTGGGTACATCATTGAGCTCCAGGTTAAACGGACCGCTCACCACCTTGTCGTTGGGGATCGCCTTGGTGCGTTTTGACCTGATCTGGTAATGCGGATGCGCCAGGTTACAGGTTGTGTAGGTATTGTTAATACTGAACAGTTCGTCCCTCGAGTTTTTATAAACAGTTTCTCCGTGGAGAAAACCCTCTCCCTGCTGGGTGACTACCCCTGAAATACGTGCACGACCTGTTTTAAAATGATATGTAATGGTTTCCGTTTCGTAGACTTCAGCGCCATTATGGAAAATCGGATACCCTATCTGGGTGCCTGTCGAATCCTTTCTTCCAAAAGCCGTTAAGGTATTCGCTGCGTAGTCAATGACAATCTGATCTGCCTCGAGTTTAATTTCACCATAATTGATAACGGCGTTTCCATACAGATGAACCACTTTTCCGTCAACGGAAAAATTCATGGAATCCCTGGCAGAATAATTGATTGTAGTTTCAATATCGCTGCGGACAGGGACGGATGCAGAATCAGCACGAGTAGAATCCGCCCGCAATACAGTTGAGTCGGGGGGGATTGTGTCTTGCTGAACGCCTAAGGGCGTATCGGGAATTTTAAGTCTCCTTTCCGGGTTTTGAGAATATGCATTACTTATGAAAAAGAAGCAAAAAATTACCAGGACACCAGGAACCAGGGATGCGCGTGCCTTCAATTTACGCAGCGTATTTTTCGGAATTAAAGAAAAATTTACAATTTTGCTCAAAGTTATCGGAATAACTGTTAAGAAGCGAAAAATTGTGAAGAATTGTGCCATTGTTTTCCTTCTCCTAGCAATTTCCTTGCTAACTTCTTCATCGTCCCAGCAGAATTCTCAATTCACTGTCAAAACCATTGTCATTGATGCCGGTCACGGGGGGAAAGACCCGGGGACTCACGGTGAGTTTAGTAAGGAGAAGGATGTCGTGCTGAAGGTAGCGAAAAGACTGGGTGGGTACATCGAGGAATATCTCCCGGATGTAAAAGTGATCTACACGCGTTCGGGCGATAAATTTATCGACCTGGAAGAGCGTGCGCTTATTGCCAACCGCAATAATGCAGATGTATTTATCTCTATTCATGCCAACGCCGTCTCCAGAAATTCCATTTACGGTACCGAAACCTATGTGATGGGACTTGATAAATCGGAGGGAAATTTTGAGATAGCGAAACGAGAGAACTCGGTAATTCTGTATGAGGAGAATGCTGAGGAGCGTTACGAAGGATTTGATCCGAATTCTCCGGAATCAATTATTCTCCTGTCCCTGACTCAGAGTGCCTATATAGAAAACAGCCTCTATCTTGCCAGTAAGGTGGAGGAACAGTTTAAAGAACGTGCGGGACGCCGGAGCAGGGGTGTACGGCAGGCACCTTTCTGGGTGTTGTGGCGGACAACTATGCCTAGTATTTTGGTGGAAATTGGTTATCTTACCAACCCGAAAGAAGAAAAGGATTTGAACGATTCCTCCATACAGGGAAATATTGCATCGGGGATCTTCAGGGCTTTTCGGGATTATAAAAACGAGATTGAAGCTTTAAACTGATTATCGTCTGTGCGCGTTTCCAAGGAACTGAAGGTTGGACTTTTCATGGTGATAACAATTGCCGTACTTTATCTGGGGTTCAACTACCTGAAAGGGATAGATTTTTTTAGTGATGATAATAAATTCTACGTTGTTTACGAAAATGTAAATGGCCTGAATGTATCGAACCCGGTCACGGTGAACGGCTTTTCCGTGGGCCGCGTGAGCAAGATCACGCTGGACCAGGGAAGTACCAATGAAGTTATTGTCGAACTTGACATTAACGGGGAAGTGGTCCTCGGTGACTCTGCAACCGCCACCCTGAACAGCGATTTCCTGGGCAATAAATCAATTCTCCTTTCCACCGGTGATATCAGTCAGCCGCTGGAACCGGGCGATACGATCATTGCCGTTGTCGATAAGGGAATTACCGAGCTGCTTGCCGAAAGTGCCCAGCCGGTGGCCAATAACCTGGAATCAACCATCAAAAAGATCAATGCCATCCTGGATAACCTTTCCGGAAACAGCGGGAAGATTAACCGGATCATGGACAGGCTTGAAAAAACGTCGGTAATGCTGAATGCCACCATTGCCGAAACGAAGGAAAACCTGGGCAAGGTAACTACCACATTTACCGAGGTGGGCGAAAATGTGAACGGTACGCTGAGCGAAGCCCGTCCGGTCCTGTCGAATATGAAAGTATTCACGGACAGCCTGAAGGAGCTTGAAATGAAGAAAACCCTTGAGGAGGCCCAGCTGACTTTAAAAAAACTGGGTGATGCGGTGGATCAATTCACTGAAAACGAGGGGACATTGGGTAAACTAATGAACGATGATTCGCTGTACGTGAATCTGAATAACGCTGCAAAAAGTCTGGATGAGTTGCTTATCCACCTGGATACCCAGCCCAAGCACTTTTTCTCACCCCTGGGAAAAAGCAAGAAAAAAATAGAACGCGATCAGCGGAAAGCCGAGGAAAAGGCGGAGAAGGAAGCTCAGGAAGACTGAGCGGGAAAAATCACGAATATGGATATAACATTTAACAAGAATGAAGACGCTTTAAAACAGCAGGTCTTTCGGCTGAATAGTGCCCTGGAAAAAATAAGTCTCGGTGGTGGAGAAAAGAAGATTGAGTCCCAGCATAAAAAGGGAAAGCTCACTGCCCGAGAGAGAATCGACTATCTTCTTGATGACGGCAGTCCGCAGGTGGAAATCGGTGCCCTGGCTGGTCATGGCATGTATAAAGATGTGGGCGGATGTCCTTCGGGTGGTGTCGTGGTCAAAACCGGTTACATCAAAGGAAGGCAATGTATGGTAGTGGCCAATGACGCCACAGTTAAGGCAGGGGCATGGTTTCCAATAACGGCCAAAAAGAATCTCCGTGCCCAGGAAATTGCTATGGAGAACAGACTTCCTATTGTTTACCTCGTGGACAGCGCAGGCGTATTTCTTCCCATGCAGGATGAGATATTCCCGGATAAGGAGCATTTCGGACGGCAGTTCCGGAATAATGCCAGGATGTCATCCATGGGTATTGTTCAGATTGCTGCCATCATGGGAAGCTGTGTGGCGGGTGGTGCCTATCTGCCCATTATGTCGGATGAAGCTATGATTGTGGACAAGACCGGGTCGATCTTCCTGGCTGGATCCTACCTGGTCAAGGCCGCAATTGGTGAAAACATAGATAATGAAACCCTGGGAGGGGCAACAACCCACTGCGAAATCTCAGGCGTCACGGACAATAAATTCGAAAATGATCAAGCCTGCCTGGATTACATCCGATCGCTGTTTGATAAGCTGGGACACGAGGAAAAGGCCGGGTTTGACCGGATTGAACCGGTGGCTCCCGAAAAAGATGAAAAGGAAATTTATGGCTTGTTTCCGGAGGATCGCGTAAAGCCCTACGATGTTCGTGAGATCATAGGACGGCTGGTTGATAAGTCTGAGTTTGATGAATACAAAGCGTTATACGGAAAGACCATAGTCTGCGCGTATGCCCGAATTGATGGATGGGCTGTAGGTATTGTGGCCAATCAGCGACAGGTGGTAAAAACAAAGAAAGGCGAAATGCAGATGGGCGGTGTCATTTATTCTGACAGTGCTGATAAGGCCGCCCGGTTTATCATGAATTGCAACCAGCGTAAAATCCCATTGGTCTTTTTACAGGATGTAAGTGGATTTATGGTAGGTAGTAAAGCAGAGCATGGCGGTATCATAAAGGACGGGGCAAAAATGGTAAATGCCATGGCCAACTCTACGGTTCCGAAATTCACCATTGTTATGGGAAACAGCTATGGAGCCGGTAATTACGCCATGTGCGGGAAAGCGTACGATCCGCGTCTGATTTTTGCATGGCCTACAGCTCAGATTGCGGTCATGAGCGGCGCTTCAGCAGCGAAAACACTGCTGCAGATCAAGGTGGCCTCCCTTAAGGCCAAAGGGAAAGAGATTACGAAGGAAGAGGAAGAGGAATTGCTCAAAGAGATCACCGATAAGTATAATGATGAACTCAGTCCGTATTATGCAGCGGCCCGGTTATGGGTGGATGGCATCATTGATCCGCTCGACACACGAAAGGTTATTTCTGAAGGAATTCATGGCGCCAGCCACGCGCCGCTGGAGAAATTCAATGTGGGTGTTATTCAAACCTGAATTGTTTATCCGTTTAATTATTACGTAAATTTATCCTGTGAAACAGGAACGGATGGAAATTAAGGAACTCGAGGCGCTCGTATCCCTTTTGGATGATGAAGATTCGACTATTATTAGTCATGTTGAGGAAAAAATAATCTCTCTTGGAGAGCCTATCATTCCTTTTCTGGAACGTGCCTGGGAAAAGTCTCTTGACCCAATTGTTCAGGAACGAATAGAAGAACTGGTCCATACTCTTCAATTCGACCTCCTTACTGACCGGATGGTAAAGTGGGATCAGGAAGAAGACCCCGATTTACTGGAAGGCATGTGGCTGATAGCTACCTATCAGTACCCTGACCTGGAACTGGATAAGTTGCGGCAGGAACTTGAACAATTGTATTATGAAGCCTGGCTGGAGTTTAAACCGGACGCTCACCCATTCGATCAGGTCAAATTGCTCAATTCGGTTATTTTCGGCAAACTGAAATTCAGTGCCAACACGCGGAATTTTCATTCTCCCGGTAATTCAATGATTAATGTGGTTCTGCAGACAAAGAAAGGCAATCCTATTTCCCTGTGCGTTCTTTACATGATGATCGCCCGAAAGCTGAAAATGCCGGTATACGGGGTGAATCTTCCTAACCTGTTCATACTGACCTACAAGGATGATTCGGATAAGCAGTTTTACATCAATGCCTTCAATCGCGGGCTGATTTTCAGCCGTGATGATATCGACAATTATATCGCCGAGCTTCGTATCACACCGCAGGATCAGTATTATGAGCCTTGCAGCAATAAGGACATTGTAAAGCGCTGCCTCCGAAACCTCATCAACTCTTTTGATAAACTGGGTGATCATGCCAAGTCTGAAGAGGTGAAACAATTACTCAAAACACTGTCTCCCTCCGGAGATTAATTTTTTGAATTTTCCTATTCCGGGAATGTAAATAATCCCGCCCAGGGCCAGCAGCGATCGTATTACCCAGTGAATTTCATTTCCCGGGTTTAACGTGTATGGCAGAATAATCCAGGCCGCAAGTAACCAAAGTCGTTTGTCATGCCTGATCCCGGAAAGGCAAACCAGGAATATAATCTCAATGGCGAGTTCCTTTATCAGGAAATCAGAAAGGGCAATTTCATTCAGGTAATAATAGAAGAGAACAGCCACGAGTCCGAGTACCAGCGCGTCCAGGAGGCGAAAAGCCGTTGAGAAGGATATGATAAACGTAAAAAGGAGAATGATAAGCAGCAGGGCCGGCAACAGTACCCATGGAAAAACGGTCTTTTGATATGAGACCGGAACCATGGCACTTACAGAAGCCGGCAGATCGGTATTCAGCGAATCCAGAATGTCATTGTAAAATTTCATGGCATATTTTTCACCTCCATGGTGTTCATACTCTACCGGAATAATGAACCGGCTATTCTCCCGGATTACAGGTGCTGATGATTCAAAGCGCTCTAATCCCGCAAGTTCCATAACCGGTATTCCATTCTCCTGAAAAAACGGTTGATGTTGCCAGTGCATCGTGTCCGGAATATTCCTGTAACGGAATGCTGACAGCATGATTTGCGCTTTCTGGCTGGCTGACAAAAGCGGATAGTCATACCTGATTTTATAATAATCACTTCCGGAGTTCAGATGTTTGTTGATTTTCACTTCCCCGATTCCCGGCATTGTGCGAAGTGAATCACCGAACCGGACGACTATTTTGCGCAAATCTTTATATTCCGGTCCGCCCAGATCAATACGGAAGCGCCCGGGAAGGAACAGCATATTATTTTGAAACGGTTCTCCTGCACCCTCCACAAACCACCTGATGCCATCGTGAAAAAAAAGCAGCGGACGAATTAAAGACCGGATTGCAAGGGGGTCAGGCCGGTGCGCGCGCCATCTTGCAGTTAATGTATGTGATGATCCTTCGGTATGATGAGCCAACAGGGAAGGATTGAATAATGATATTACTGTTGACAAGGTGTCACAAGCATCTTCTGTCATTTCCGGGGCAAATGTTGCCGGCGTTCCATGAATCTTTAATTCCTGGAAATCCTGAAAGGTTTGTTTTGCCGGAATGGTTTTTTCACCGGTAATAAGTCGATGGATGTTACGCGTGGTAATCCCTGAATATTCAGAAAATCCCAGCAATGACGTACCAAGCAGCAAAACAGTGGTGACCACCGGAAAATGCCGGACACGCATGGAATACATGGCAGATGGTGCATAACTCAATAGATCTGCCACGAATAATCCGATCAACCCGGTCAGCAGCAATTGCAGGAACTGGCGCAGATCAGGAGACATCAAAGAAAGTGTTGAACAGAACCAAATGGCCAGGACAATGACCCCCGGTAATAGAATTTCTTTCGGGGATAATGATTGGCTGTAATGAACTTTCATAAATAACAGTAACCAGATGCTCAAGAATAGCTCGGAGTTACTTTGGTCCAGTGGCAGATTCAGCAGGGTTACAAGAGCCATCATAAAACCGGGGAACAGGAGAATAATCAACAGCTGTCTTTTAGTGAGATTCCCATATGCAAATGCGAGGAAAATGAGCAAAAGAAAAATGGCAATGTACCAGAACCAGGTATTTACAGAAATTGAATGAGGGTCCTTGAGAAAAGCGTACCTGACACCGTTCTGTCTCCATTTTTTTAATGTATTCTCCAGTTTAAAACGCCACCAGTATGGATTTTTATCTTCTGCAGGAGTCAGGCTGATTGGTAAACTTTCAAATCCGTTTGTGAATGAATGTTTCGGAATTTTGAGTTCCGGAAACCTTTTGCTTATCACAGGATTTATGAGGTGACCTTCATGAAACTGAAAAGGTGCGGACTCATTGGCTCCTGAGCTCAATTTGTGGAGGAATCCGTTCCTGCCGTGAGGGATAAGCTGTGACGGAAAAGAATCCAAAGCCATTTCAGTAGTCCGGAGATTTTGCGTCCCCTGAATGCGGGCAAGTGAATCTGAGACTCCCCTCTGAAAAACCCATATTGGTCGTGAATTATCTTCCGTCCAAAGGATAATCTGCGTTTCATCCAAAACAGTCACAGCCCTGCTCAGGCTGGGCATCGAAACATGCCCGGGGAATTGTTGAAAGCGCTCACGCGTAAGTTCAAGAATCTGACCGATAGTTCCCGCCGGGGCTGATGGTTGCAGGCGGATTTTAATCAGCGATTTAACGGAGGTTGACTCAGAAGTGATATCACGTACCTGTTCAAGTCTCTGTAGCGACTCCTCGAGGGGAATAGTAACCTTGCTTGCCATTTCCAAGGGTGTTGAAAAACCACCTGACGTGGTAATCAGCAGAGTTGCAGGAGAATCGCCGGGACTGGCGCCCGGAATTTCAGGGAACTGCCAGAATCCGAAAATACACGTCGCCGTGTAAATCCAGAGAAGGCACTTCCGGACCTGACTTGTATACGTCCGTTTGGCGTGCATACTTGTCGTATGATTAAGAGATTCAGTTTTCTGTTGCTGATGGCTGTCAGTAGCTGTGATCAGGCGGAGCAATCGTCAATGCCTGTGCTGCCGTCGTCCATTCCTATGAAAGTCGGTGCCGTCACGGTCAATCCCAAATCACTGGCATTTGAAATATTCGCAGATGGGGAAGCCCGGGCAGGAATTATGCAGCCGCTTTTTTTTGAAATAACCGGCCGGCTGAAGGAAATGAGAATTTCCGCAGGAGATGATGTGCAAAAAGGAGATACCCTGGCTGTACTTGATGACCTTCAGGCCAGGTTGGAAATGCGCGAATCAGGCATTCGGCTTGAAGAGGCAACGTATGCCTTTGAAAGTGCCATGCTGAGTTTTGACCGTAAGGAACGGCAGGTGCCTGATACGATCAGAAAAAGTATCTGGCATTCCAGCGGATTGGCACGGGCAGAAGCCGAATACCTGAGAAGCAGCCTGGCCCGATCAGGGCATTATCTGATTGCCCCGTTTGACGGACGAATCTCACGGGTGGAGGCCCGCTCAGGTCAGTATGTGACTGCCGGTGAATTGCTCGGTACCCTGTATGTACCGGAAAGTATCCGGATTGAGGCACATGTGCTGGAACTCCATAATCACCGGGTAACAAAAGGAATGAGGGGGATACTGACGGATATGTCTGGGAATTCGGTGAGCGGCCAGGTGGAAAGTGTTGAAGAATGGGTGGATGACGATGGGTTTTTCCGTGTCTGGATTAAACCCGATTCAACCATTGTGTGGCCGGGAGGGCATGTAACGGTCAATCTGTTGTACAGGCAGCATGACGGATTCAGTGTGCCTGTAAGAGCGGTTATGGCGCGGTCTGACCGTCTGATGGTTTATGTAGTAAAAAACCGTGAAGCCCGGTGGCAATATATAAAAGCGGGAATGCAGACGGATGAATACCTGGAAGTAATTGAAGGTATTGAAGCAGGTGATACTGTCCTTACTGAGCGACTTGCTGAACTGGCTCATGGAATGCCGGTAATTCCGGATTTAAGCTTCGATGAAAAAGGCAGGTAATTAATAAAAGGCTTCAGGATGCGGATTCTTTTTTTCACGGAAACGGGCTGTCCGTTGATACCATTTACTTTGATCATGCTTTGACCAGTATTTGTATCACTTAAATTTTTTAAATCATGAAGCAATTAATTAAAACAACCTTCATTACGGCACTGCTTATTTCGGGAGGAATTCTCGGGGTTGCCAAAGAACGTACCGAAATCTGTCGGGGTTCGGGATACCACTGCATGGAAGTGGATTACGGGGGTATCATTGCCAAATTCGTGAAGGGAAAGGATGAACCCGGAGCTGTAATTCCTGACTGAAAATGATCATTATGAAAAATCTGCAAAAATTGATTTCCGGCTGTGTGCTGGCGGGAGTGATCCTTGCCGCAATTCCGTCGAATGCCTCCGAAACCATTATTTGTCCTGGTTCGGGAGAGCGATGTGCCCAGATAAAGGTCCTCTTCATTAAGTACTGGAAGATGAAGGAAAAGGGAGGCCCCGGGGTAATAATTATTGATGAATAAATTTTTCACCAGCCGGAGAAGGAGTTCTCCGGCTTAACCCAAGTACCTATGAAACGATTCGCATGGATCCTTATACCGGTATTTATTGCAGTGGGTTGCATTGCCTTCCTTTATATAAATGGCGAGGGTCCTGAATTCACCAAAATTGAATCCACTAAATCAGGTTTATCTGCTGAGAGGAAAGAGAGGCGTTTTCAGAAAAGTCTGAGAGAGATAAGTCGTTTTCAGTATTCCGGTTCAGCTGTTCAGGAATGGACCATTTTTAATGATAAACTGTATATACTGGATGCTCAGACTCAAAAGATAAATGTATTTACGCCGGACGGCACACCTAAGGAGGTGTTGGGCAAACCCGGTGATGCTCCCTGGGAGAATCGTCAGACCATGCATTTATGGGCGGACAACGAAGGATATGCGACAGTTGATAACGCGCATATGGCCGTTAAGAAGTATTCGTTAAAGGATGACCTTTTGTATTATGACAAACTGAAGGAACCGATTTGGGACGGAGTATATATGGGAAGGCAACGGTTTTTCCTGATTGATGATGTTCCGGATAACCCCGCTTTTTTTACACATAATGCAGCCAGTGGCACACAGGGCGATCGTATTCCTTTGGTTTCACTGCTGGATGACATCCCTGAAGGAAAGTATCTCAATGTGATGTATGAAGGACAGCTACTCCGGGGGGGAGATAAGATACTTTACATGTGCGCGAGGACAGGTAAATTTTTTGTGTTTGACATTTACGGGGAGTATCAGTATACCGGGCATACCCTGGATAATACATCACCACCCAGGGTAACGGCCAGAAAATCCGGAAATATTACTTATTTCGTTCGTGAACCCGACCTGAATATCAACTATTCCGGAACCTCTGACGGTACATATCTGTACATCCTTTCACTCATTTCATGGGAACCGACCAGTAACCTTTCCATAGATGCTTACCTGTTGTCAGACGGCACCTATTCCCACAGTCTTTCTGTTCCAAATGCTGGAAAGGATTTACCTATAGAGATACTGGCTGGGGAAAACGAACTTTTTGTTTTGTATGAAGGGCTCCAAATAATCCGTTATGCCATGGATTAGCAGACTGAACCCCTTTATACGGGGCACACTGGTTTTCATATTTGCCTATGCGGCTGTAGGTAAAATCCTGTCTCCGGGCCTGTTCGTAAATGATCTGTTAAAGTCCTGGTACATTGATATGTCATGGGTGGGGATACTGCTATGGATTATCCCCGGACTCGAGTTGGTGGCGGTGACATTGTTACTGATAAAACGGACTGTGCGACTGGGTTTGGCGGTGAGTCTTTTTTTGATGGTCCTTTTTACCATTCACCTATTGCTGCTTTGGCAACTTAACCCACAGTCTGCATGTTCGTGCGGTGGACTGATCAGCGCCTTGAGTCCGACTGCTCATCTATGGATGAATGCCGGATTGGCCGGACTGTGTATTCTCCCCTTAATATCCTGGCCGCATACAAAGTGTTAAAATACTGGAAGATACTCTTAGGACAATCCCGTTCAATTACCTGGGCGGTTCTTCTTCTTGCCCTGACGGGCGGATATCAGTTTACCCGGTTGCCCGTCACTTATCTTCCTGAAATCAGTCCAAAGCAGGTCCAGGTAATTTTCAATCATTCAGCCTCTGAACCCATGAGCCTGAAAAGAGAAGCAAATTTGCTAATAAACCACCTTCAAACACTTACGGGAATTTCCTATGTCCACTATAGCATAGATGAGAAGAAGCTCGTAATCAAGCTTGACCTGGAAAAAGGGTATTATAAACCAGATCTGATACCGGAGATACGAGCGCGGATCGATGGAGTAGCAAGTCAGCTGAAAGAGAGACTGGGGTTACCGTTCATCACCCTGAACGGATCGGCAACCCCCGTTATGAAACTGGCCATACAAGGTGAATTACCCGTTGAAGTTCTTTCTGAAATAACAACATCAATCATTTTGCCCAGGTTGAAGCAGGTGAATGGCATGGCATTGACAGATGTAAGTGGACTGGCACGGGAACAACCGGTTTTATATGCTAATTCAACGCGGGTAGCCCGTTGGTCATCCCGTGCGAGCCTGGCCGGATCAACTAATTCGTCACAGACTACTGTATTTGCCGGGAATGTCAGGGCTGGTCAGAAAATATACCCCGTAGTGGCGGAAGGGCAAGTCGCGGAGGATAACTGGTCAGCTTATCGAATTCCAGCACATGGTAAGCGGTTGCTGACTCTCACTGAAATAGGACTGGTTGGGAGGACAGTCATTCAGGACGATGGCATTCATCATGTCAATGGTAATCGTTCTATTGTAATCAGGTTATATTCAGGTACAGCCACCCGGCTGACTGAATTTCGGATCAGTCTTGGACAGCTTTTTAAAGAAATTGAAAGTAAATACCCGGAGATAAGTATAAAAGTGCTCGAGGACAGAACCAGAGAAGTAGCCACCAGTTTATCTGGACTTTGGTGGAGTTTATTTACCGCAGTTGCCGGGGTTTTTCTAATTCAACTCATGTTTACCAGTGATATTCGAATACCCCTTCTGGCGGGCATGGTAATCCCGCTTTCAATGATGATTTCTGCCGGAATAATGAGTATTGCCGGCATGTCCATGAATATTATTTCGTTGAGCGGATTGATCCTTGGAACCGGTATATTGATAGATAACGGAATCGTAATTTCCGAAGGGATTATTCGCTCACATCATAAGGGAATGTCCTTACCAGCGGCGACCTGGTATGGATTGACTGAAATGGCAGGTCCAATTGTTGGTTCAAATATAACAACCATGGTTATTTTTCTTCCAATGATATATGGTCAGGGGATCATATCAATTATTTTCGGAGAGGAGGCGCGGATCATAATAATCAATGTTATTTGTTCTGTATTTATATCCGTTCTGGTGCTGCCGGTCTTGTATACCCGATTGTTCAGCATCAGACTGCCCGGGAGAGATTCATCTTCATTCATCCGAATGCAGAAAATGGTTTTGCGTCCATTGAATAAAATAAGATCACATCCATTACTGGTGATAGCGGCTTTCCTCGTTTTCAGTACGTTGTCACTGGTCGTGATTAAGTGGCTTCCAAAAAGCATGGTTCCCAACTATAGCGGTCAGAGTTGGCGGCTAGAGATTGACACTGTTCACGAGTTGAGTAAAGAAATGCCCGATGGTTATCATGATTTGATTATTGAAAAGACAACGGGTTCTACAGGATATATTTTGGAAGAATCTTTTTCAGGAACCGGATTTAACGTATACGGACCGGAGTCATATGAGGTAATTCAGGAGATATCACAAAGGTATAATGGTGCAAGAATTCTGCTGGGTGAGGATCCTGTGAGTTCATTACTGGATGCAAATGAGCCGGCCAGCGTATTAAAGTTTACCGGTGAGGAGTCTGTTCTGAATGAATTTATGACCCGTATCGGGAAACGAGGGAGAATGAAATTGCATCAGGCTACGCTATTGAATCGTGAAGCAGAAATGTTAATCGGACCCATTTCAAATTCTTCTGTACCATTGATACCCGGGGAGACAAGTGGATTGAGCATACGATATTCCGGTAATGATAGTTTGATAAACCGGACAAATCAAAGTCCGGTGCGGGCCAGGGATGTGGCGCACAGGTATACGAGGTTTATTAACTCAGAAGTAACCGGAGATATGAAGGGGGACGTGGCCCGTATCGCCTACCGGGCTCAGGCTGATAAGGCACTCATGGAAAATCATACAAAGGAAGCTCAATCGATGGGGGTGCTTGTTGAACCCGGGGGACAGGACCGTAAATATAAGAATCTCCGGATTCAGCTTTTCCACCTTTTGGGCATATCCGTCGTTATATTATACCTGGTGTTGCTAATACAATTTGGATCTTTCTGGTGGCCATTGATTGTTATAGCAGTCATTCCTCCATCAATAGGCGGCAGCCTGTTAACCTTATATTTCACCGGAAATTCTCTGAATATCCTATCAGGAATAGGGCTGATTGCCATGTTGGGGATTGTTGTAAACGATGCGATCCTCAAAGTAAGTGCCATTAGAAAATATGTACAACATCAACCTCTTGATAAAGCTTTGATCAGAAGCATGCAGGTCAGACTGAAACCTATTCTTATGACAACGGGAACGACTTTAATTTGCGGAATCCCGGTTTTATTTTTTCAGGGAACCGGGAATGAGCTTCAGCGTTCACTTGTTCTTGCCCTGGCCGGCGGGGTTTGCATATCCACATTTGCGGCTCTTTACCTTGTCCCGGCCCTGGTGGTGGCGTTTCAGGGGGTTCTGATCCGGCACCCTACAGGAAGTACGTTCGCGTAAGTCAGTGGCTGGCCTTCCAGAACATTGACCAGGTTTTCCCGGAGATACGCCTTTTTTACATCTGTGGCTACCTGAGGGTTATTGTCAATAGCTCCCTGGTAAATTTTTCGAAAACCACCATTGACAGGAATCAGGATTATGGATTCAGGTGTCTTGGATACTCCGAGTAATTTCATAACAACCTGTTGTTTGTCGGACAGGTACGGAGCCGGCCATTCAGCCACGGAAGACTTTAATTCCTCCGCGGACTCGGATGGAATAGAATTCACATACAGAATACCAACATTTCTGTCTTCAAAGTCTGTGCTCAGCTGTTTTAGCCTGTCCAGGTAGTAATTATCGTACGGGCAATTCTGGCTGGTAAAAATTACCACCACGGCACGATTCGTCGAGTAATCATTCAGCGAAACCTCATTTCCGTTCCTGATATCCGTTAAGGTAAAATCACCGATTACCTGCCCGGCGACAGATAGAGAAAGGAAGGACAGAAGAAACAGCATTAACAGCTTCATACATTATTGATTAAATGCGATCAGAAAATCATCCCGATCTTCGTATTTGATTAAATATTCATTTTTAAGGCCCCTGAAGGAAATACTTGAATTTAGAATTCCCTGTGATTCACGGTTAAAGGACTGTACAGACATATTCTCCCGAAAAATGACTCCTTTTGTGTTAAACGTCTTGTACATGGCCTCCTTTGCGCACCATAAAATACATAATTTTCTGAGGTCTTCACCGGCATCGACCAGTTCGCGTTCATTTAAAAACCTTGGGGCTACCTTTAACAATTTTGCTTTGGGCTGTTCAAGGTCGATTCCAACTTCTTTATGAGGATCAAGAATAGCCGCTACATAAGGGAATGAGTGCGACAACGAAATTTCCACTCCATGTGACTTGAGGTAAGGCTTGCCTGAAGCATCTTTCCGGACCCCATGGTATTCAAGTCCGTATTCATGTGCCAGGTACCGGAGTGCGATCCTTCCGGATAACCATTCTTTCTTTTTCTGATCATTGGTAAAGGAGTCCAGCAGCAATCTGTCCTGCGAATCAGGAGACAGGTAATCCAGCAATTCCTCACTACTTTCGGAAATTTTATAGATAGCCATGAGCCTGTGCTCATTAACGCACTCAATATCATGAAGCGGCATGGGCCGATAGTGTTTTATTTGTCTTAAATTTAGGCATTAATCGCAAAAAGAGACTATGAGCAGGGTGAACGTTCAAAAAGCAGGATTAATGACAGGACATAAGGACTGCGTATACGCGCTGACCCATTCTCCGGTTTCGTCGGTGTTTTTCAGCGGGGCCGGTGATGGGCTCGTGGTTAAATGGGATCTGAGTGATATGGAAAGGGGAGAAGTGATCGCCCAGGTGCCAAATTCCGTTTATGCGCTGAATTACTATTCTCCAAGGGATTTGTTGCTGGTTGGACACAATTATGAAGGAATTCACTTTATCGACTGGCATAAAAAGAAAGAGCTGGCCTCTCTAAAATGTACCTCAGGGGCTATTTTTGATATTTGCAGCCTTGAAAACCTGGTTTATATTGGTGATTCTTCCGGAACACTGACAGTTGTTGATGCCGAAAAATTGCGTGTGGTCAGGGAAGTAAAGTATTCCGACAAATCACTTCGCTCTATTTCGATTCACCGGGATCGGGGCGAACTTGCGCTCGGGTTCAGTGATAACATTATCCGGATTGTCTCACTGGATAATTATGAGATTCTCAAGGAGCTGACGGATCATACAAATTCCGTGTTTACCGTAACCTACAACAAAGAAACCGACCTGCTTTACAGTGCCGGCCGGGATGCCCATCTCAAGATTTGGAATGCGGCGTCCGGGTACGAAATGATGGAGGATATCGTGGCACACATGTACGCCATTAACAATATATCCTTTAGTCCGGATGGCAAACATTTTGTAACTTGTAGCATGGATAAATCCATCAAAGTATGGGATTCCGCAACATTTCGCTTATTGAAGGTAATTGATAAAGCCAGGCATGCCGGGCATGGCACATCGGTAAATAACACCTTGTGGCTTGAGGAGGCGCTGGTAAGTGCAAGCGATGACCGGACAATATCCGCATGGGATCTTGAGTTTAACTTATAACTACTAAGCTGGAAAGACAATAGATGAAGATTACACCACTTGAGATACGTCAGAAGACATTTGAGAAAGCATTTCGTGGCCTGGATAAGGATGAAGTATATGCCTACCTGACGAGTCTTTCCCAGGAATGGGAGAAAATGATCGATGAAAACAAGGAGTTAAAGATCAGGCTGGACAATACGGTAAAGGAGGTGGAAAAGCTGCGCGAGGTGGAGAGTTCACTTTTTAAGACCTTAAAGACAGCGGAGGATACCGGCGCCAATATGATTGATCAGGCCACAAAAGCTGCTAAACTCCATATGCGCGAAACGGAGATCAAAGCAGAGTCGCTGCTCAATGATGCGCGTACCAAGGCCAAGAATATGATTGAGGAGGCCGAAATGCGAAGCCGGACAGCCATAGAAGATATGGAAGATCATTTGAAAGACCTTGGGCAATTGTACAGGACCCTGGAGAATGCCCGGGCTGATATGATTGCTGAAATCAAGGGTGCCGCCAAGGATGCCCTGGACCGAACCGACCGGATATCCAGCAGAGCAAAGAGCCTGGACATTGAGCAGAAGCTCCTTGAAGTAAAGAAATCCTTTTTCGATAAATCGGATTATAAATTAATGGAAGTAGATACCAGTTCGTCGCTGGCTAACTACGCCTCTGGCTGGTTGTCTGAGGACAGTGATGAAAAACAACCACCTGTTCCTGAAAAACCCCGGGATACTGAGGTGAAAACTACGCACGATATATCGGATGAAAGACCCGGTTCGGATGATAATCAGGAGCCGGATTTCGGAGAAAAGAAGGAGACAAAAGAGAAAAAGAAGGAGGAAGGCGGTGGATCTTTCTTTGATGATATCGAATAATGGGCCGGATTGAACTACGTGGCCTCTCCTTTAAAGCGTATCACGGATATTACGATGAAGAACGGCAGCGCGGGAATCAATTTGAAGTGGATGTCCTGCTCGAACTTGATTTTTCAGGTGCCGCAACGGATGATGACCTGGCCAAAACGGTCGATTACCAGGATATTTACCGCATAGTGGAAGCCCACATGAAGCGTCCTTCCTACCTGCTGGAACATGTGGTGGATAAAATCCTCTATGAGATCAGGGACAAATTTCCCATAGTCAGTTCGGCCGAAGTAAGAGTATATAAACTTAATCCCCCGATTGGAGGTCCCTGTAAAGCTGCGATTGTCAGCAACAGCTTTTCACGATAGATCTGCATCCTTATTGAAAGTGAACCCCCGGGCATCCGCCCCTTCATAAAAATCGAGTTCGACTCCAAGGAGGTACATGGTTTCCGCCTTTGCGACGTACACCGGAATTTCATGTACTATATATTCCAGGTCACCTTCTTTCTTTTTGTCAAAGCCAAGGTAATAGGAAACCCCAAAGCATCCTTTCCCTCCGCGAACACCTATTCGCAGTCCGTATCCTTCCGGGATGTCTTTGGAAGACATGATTTTTGTTACTTCCTCTGCGGCATTGGCAGTAATGGAAACAGGTTCAAGGGCTGTACTCATGCGCCTAACGGTTTTTGACTTCCGCAAAGGTCGCAGAATTCTGTCAGACTTAAAATTTTCTTACATGTGCAGGCAGAGCAGGCAGAAAAAACGTTACCGGCTATTGAGGGGGATTGAAATTATTCTATTTTTACCGGCAGACTTTTTAACATACTATGGAACTGGTAACAGAATTTGCTAAACTTTTAATTCCAGCTGCAGTCGTCCTTTATGCCATGTATCTTGTTGTAAAATCCTTTCTTGAAAAAGAACTGCAAAAGCAACACCTGGAAATTCGTGGTAAAAGTATTGAGACGGTTCTACCCAATCGCCTTCATGCCTATGAGCGGATATGTTTATTCCTGGAACGTATTAATCCGAATAACCTGATTGTACGACTTAACCAGGGAGAATATACTGCCAATGAATTCAAGCACATCCTGGTTCACGAGGTGCGGGAAGAATACAATCATAATGTTTCACAGCAGCTCTATATGAGTGAGGAATCATGGACGCTGGTCGTACATGCCAAAGAGGACCTTATAAACACAATTAATAAGGCTGCGGAATCACTTGATGAAAAAGCGACCAGTGTAGACCTTGCCAAACTTGTGTTTGAGAAAACCATGCAAAAAGATAAAGATCCCGTCCAGGAGGCTCTCAGGTTTGTTAAAAGTGAAATAAGACAGACGTTTTAAAAGGGAATTGTCTAATCGTTCATTATATGCGTTCTTTGGGTAAACAGAGAATATTAATGAATGAGAGCCGTCATACAACGTACCACTGAAGCATCCGTCACCATTGACGAAGAAATTAAAGGAAAAATAGGCGACGGTCTGGTCGTTCTGCTTGGCATTGAGGACGAGGACGGTCAGGAAGATATCACATGGCTGGTCAGAAAAATCGTTAACCTTCGCATATTTAATGATGAGCAAGGGGTAATGAACCGCAGTGTGCTGGATATAAAGGGGGAAATTCTCCTGATCAGCCAGTTTACCCTTCACGCCAATACTAAAAAAGGAAACCGCCCTTCCTACATCCGGGCAGCGTCCCCGGACATTGCCATACCTTTGTACGAAAAATTTATTGAACTCCTCGAGCACAGCATGGGTAAATCGGTTGCAACCGGAGAATTTGGTGCCATGATGCAGATTGACCTGATTAACGACGGGCCTGTGACAATTCTGATGGATACAAAAAACAAAGAATGATATGACTATTTCCGAAGCGCAAAAGCAGGTAGATGAATGGATTACCACCAAGGGAGTCCGTTATTTCAGCGAACTGACCAATATGGCCATTTTGACCGAGGAGGTGGGAGAAGTGGCACGGATCATCGCCCGGCGCTATGGGGAGCAGTCAGAAAAGGAATCAGATAAGGAGGCTGACCTGGCAGACGAACTGGCAGATGTCCTGTGGGTTGTTTTGTGCCTGGCAAACCAAACCGGGACGGATCTTACCAGTGCCTTGCAGGCAAATTTCCGTAAGAAGAACCTGAGGGATTCAGACAGGCACCGCAATAACCCTAAACTTCACTGACCCCGGCCGGCCTTATTTCACCATTGACCAGGACTGGTACCACGTCAAATTCATCAACCCTGAGACAGTAGGAAATGTCTTTACTGATATTTAAACGCTGCAGTCTAAGTGCATGGGAGGAATTCATTACGTGATCCAGTAAATTATTTTTCATGCCCTTGTATGTGGCCAGTGCCACCCTGGGAGCATCGCATTCTAATTCAAATTCCGGATGGAGTCTTTCCGCAAGCGCCCCGGCGAATAAGGTGTCTTCAAGGTTTATTTTTCCTTTCCAGCCGGCACAAACAATCAGCACAGGTTTTTTCTTTTGTCTCAGGTAATTGGTTACGGCAGTCAGGTTTAGAAATGATCCGATGACCACCTCTTCTGCCTGGCGGCTCCGTTCAATGGCAACGGTTCCGTTTGTGGTGGTGACCGCAATCTTCCGGCCTTTTAGATGGTGCTGCATATAGTCATACGGACTGTTCCCGAGATCAAACCCATCCATTTTGCTGCCGTTTCGTTCACCAGCGATCAGGTATTCCTCCCTTCTCATCTCAAGGCATTCCTCGAGGTTCTCAAACGGTCTTATTCCGGATACACCGGATCCGATCCCGGCCGTCATGCAGGAAGTGGCCCTCAAGATGTCCACTACCACAGCGATTCGGCCCTCCAGAGAATGATGACCGATCAGATCAGGGGATAAACAGGCATCAAGTGTCATCCGATCAGCGGAAGTTTTTGTACACGAGCTTTGAGTTTCCTGTTACGGACTGCCACGAACAATTCTGTATCCGGGGCGGCATAATCAAGTGTAACATATCCCAGACCAATTCCCTGCTGGAGAGTAGGCGACATTGTTCCCGAAGTGACATGTCCTATTTTTTCGCCTTCAGCATTCTCCAGGTCATATCCGTGGCGCGGAATACCTCGGTCTTCCATCTTAAACCCCACGAGTTTCCGGCTGATGCCCTCTTCCTTTTGCTTTTTCAGTTGCTCAGCATTCACAAAATCTTTGGTGAATTTGGTAATCCATCCAAGTCCTGCTTCGAGCGGCGATGTACTGTCATCAATGTCATTGCCATACAGGCAATATCCCATCTCCATCCTGAGGGTATCCCGTGCGCCAAGTCCGATCGGCTTGATCCCATAAGGCTTTCCTGCTTCCATCACCGCATCCCACACTTTCCTTGCATAAATGTTGGGAACGTATAGTTCAAAGCCACCAGCCCCGGTATAACCAGTTGCGCTAATGATTACATCTGTCACGTCCGCAAATTCTCCCGCGACGAAATGATAGAATTTGATGGCTGATAAATCAATATCAGTCAGTTTTTGTAACGCCTCAGCTGCTTTCGGCCCCTGAACGGCAAATAAGGACATAGAATCTGAAACATTCTGCATTTCCACATCGTCGCCTGCATAGCCGCTGATCCATTTCCAGTCTTTTTCAATATTGGATGCGTTGACCACCAGCATATAATGATCTTCATCCATTTTATAAACAATCAGGTCGTCAACGATACCCCCTTCCGTATTGGGAAGGCAGGAATACTGCGCGCGGCCCGGGGTAAGTTTGGAAGCGTCATTTGACGTTACCTTCTGAATAAGCTCCAGGGATCCCGGCCCGGAAACCATGAATTCTCCCATGTGTGAGACATCAAAGATTCCAATGCCGTCACGTACGGTGTTGTGTTCTTCAATGTCAGAGCTATAGCGAACTGGCATCAGGTACCCGGCAAACGGGACCATTTTTGCGCCAAGTTCTTCGTGTAAATCGGTTAGTTGTGTCTTTTTAAGATCCATACTGGCGGGTTATTTCAGGGGGCAAAATTACTGATTTAACCGTACAACTCCATGCTTGTACCTTATTCTATTGTTTGAAAAGGCTGATTGCAAATCCGCCCCCTTCTGCCATGTCGATGACCACCTCGTCGGTGTTTCTGACCGTGATCTCGTCGATCACATAGGCGGTCGGATTATCGTTCCAGTGCGCATCAGGCGCATCTTTGTAAATCCTGGCCGTATACGAACCGGGATCAAGAAATTCCAGGTTCAGTGTATAAGTTCTGGCAGCTGTTCCTGTTATTCCGCCGACAAACCAGTTTTCTGTTTCCCGTTCCTTACGTGCAATAACTACAAAATCCCCGACATCACCATCGAGGACCTCCGTACGTTCCCAGTCGACCCCGACCTCCCGGATAAACTGAAATGCGTCATTGCCTTCATAGTTCTCAATAAGATCAGCCGCCATTTGAATCGGACTGTAAATCACCACATAGAGCCCTAGCTGGTGAGCCAGGGTGGTATTTATCTGAAATCCCGGCTTCTCAGGGGCTAGTTTAATCTTGAAAATCCCTGGTGTGAAATCGATCGGACCGGCCAGCATACGTGTAAATACAACGGTAGGCAGATGTTCGGGCGGATTTCCTTTCTCGACCGACCAGGCATTAAACTCCTGTCCCCGAAGTCCTTCACGACTGATAGCATTCGGGTAGGTGCGCCGGATACCGGTTGCCTTAATGGGTTCGTGGGCATTAATGGCAACTTTATGCTCAGCGCCTTTAAGCAAGGCCCGCCGGTAATGATTCACCATCCATTGTCCGTGATGATACTCACCTTCAGGAATGATCTTGCCAACGTACCCGGTCTTTACTGAATGAATACCCAGGCTTTCCATCAGGCTGTAGGCTGTATCCATCTGCTGATCGTAAGTTCTTGGTGCGGCGGAAGTTTCATGGTGCATTATGATTTCCACTCCTTTCTCCCTGGCGTATTGAACAACGTCATTCAGGTCGTAATCAGGGTAAGGCGTAACAAAATCAAAAACCCCTTCACGATCATCAAATCCTATCCAGTGTTCCCACCCGGTATTCCAGCCCTCCACCAGGACACCGCCGATATTATTCTCCGCGGCAAAGTCAATATAATCCTTTGTGTGTTCTGTGGTTGCCCCGTGTTTGCCACTGGCCATATCCCATGAACTTACCTCCATATGCATTTCCCACCAGATCCCTATGTATTTCATCGGTGTAAACCAGGATACATTGCCGAGCTTATTAGGCTCATTAAGGTTTACAATTAAATTGGATTCGATCAGGTCACCGGCACGGTCGGCAATCTGAATGGTACGCCAGGGCGTTACAAATGGAGTTGTCTTAACCGCCTTGCCTCCCAGCAGTTCAGATCCGACCAGTTCACTGGTCATGGTGAGGTTAGCGGCATCCACTTTTAGCGTCATGCCCGGATAATCCGTTAGATTCGCTTCATGGAAACTCAGATATAACCCTTCACTGGTTTTCATGGTGACGGGGGTATTAACGGCATTCTCGGGAATATAGGTTTGAGCCAGGTTCGGGTGGTCCCGTTTGCTGATCGCATCAATCCCGCTGAATTTTGTGTGGGTATACAGGTGCTCATAGATATCCCAGTCCCCGGGAATCCACCATACGTCGTGATCTCCGGTCAGGGCGAATTCAGTATGTTCATCTGTAATGAGTATCTCACCAAGATTATCCTGTTCCGGGAAACGGTAACGAAATCCGACGCCGTCATCATACACCCGGCAAATGACATCCATTCTCCGCTTCAGTTCGCCTGTTTCCCCCAGTTCAATAACAATTTCGTGATAATTATTCTGCACCAACCGCTGTTCTCCCCAGGGCATCTCCCAGGTCTCACTTAGCTTTTCCTTGGTAACTGTAAGCACTTCCAGTCCGTCCCCGAAAGCGGGCAGGTCCCTGAATTCAAAGCCAATAAATGATGAGTCGATCACCGTAGAATTTTTATGTGCTACTGTATAACCAAAGCGGCCATCCTTAATAAAAAACCGGACTGTGTTCAACCCTTCCGGCGATCCTAACGTCATTGATTCCGAGCTGAGACTTTCTTCAGGAGTTTGTACGCAGCTGCCAAGACAAAAAATAATGCCCAGGCATAAGATAAGTGCACTGTGACTGGTTTTCATAGTGGTGTATTTAACTATACTTAATTTAATGAAACAGGCAGGTTAATCCTACAAATTCTCCTCAAGCCAGCCAAGTTCTTCGGCTACAACTTCTGCATTGTCAATTTCATTATGCGTTTCGTGAAGCATGTTTGGAAATATCCTGAGACGGATCATTTCGGGGTTGGAACGCGCGGCATTTTCGGAAGCATCCGGTGAAGTGATCGGGTCATCCTTGCCATGGATCAGAAGTACAGGAATCTTAAGTTCTTTGACATGATGGAGAATATACCGGCCCGCGCGTGCCGCACTGGTAAAAAGGCGTGCACTTATACGGTCATGTACCAGCGGGTCATTATTGTAAGCTTCGGCCACTTTCGGGTCACGGGAAAGGTGGGATGGATCCAGCGAATTGTTTTCGCTGTATGAGGGGATAATTTTATTCATCAGCCCGGCCAGGAACATTTTAAATGAGGAGGGATTTGTTCTCAATTTAATCCATGGTGAGGTAATTACTGCTGCGGCAATTTCAGGCGGATTTCTTTTGAGCAGGTAATTAAAAACCAGGTTGCCTCCAAGGCTGTGGCCATAAATAAACAGGGGTAAATCCCTGTACGTCGCCCTCAGGTGATCAACCATTTCCTGGATATCATCCATCAGGTGCGCATAGGAAGGGGCGTGACCCCGTCTGCCTTCCGATTCTCCATGACCCCTCAGGTCAAATCCGATGCAGGCAAAGCCCTTCCCGCTGAACCTTTTAAAATGCTCCGTATAGCGGCCTGTATGCTCGCCTAATCCGTGCACAAAAAGTATTATGCCACGCGGGTGGTCGGGCAGGTCCGACAGCATTCGCAGGGAAATGCCGTCCCTGGTCTGAAATGAATGATTTGAGGGCATTATGAAACCGGTTACGCTTTCTAAATTGGCGTATTCCGTGGACTAAACCAAACCGTGACCGGTTTCGGAAATCAATGCCACTGAGTCTGTGTTAATCTTCGATTTATTTTCCTGAAGGGGAAAGAACCTTGAAAGGAAGCATGATAATCGCTTCGATCAGGTTAAAGATCCCGGAAACAGCAAGCCCAAGTAAACGGAAGGGCAGTGCTATCAGCCAGATTATCGGATAAAATAATATTAACAGGAGCGCAAGCGGCCAGCAAAGGACCAGCAGTATGCCCCACAGCAGTAGGTTGGTTAGGAATTTCATGTTTGTTGTTGTTTTTGACCTTGTTTGATATAACGGAGACCAAATGAAAAAGATACATGCTCCTTAAGAAAAATGATGAACGGGTTATTTTAAGCGTAAAATGATGTATGTTGTACGCATGATGAAGATCGATCTGTCTGATAAGTCTGTCCTCGTAACCGGCGGCAGCCGCGGCATTGGTGCGGCGATTTCCAGGGCCTTACTGGCGGCCGGAGCCCGGGTGGCGGTCCATTACCAGCAATCCGAAGAAGCAGCGCTCCATATCGTTAAGGATAATGGGAGCGGGATAATTGTTCAGGCTGATCTTGCAGATCCGGGTCAAACCAGGGAGATGTTTAGTAACGTAATACAGGAACAGAATGGTCTGGATGTCCTGGTTAATAACGCCGGCATAGCGCTGCATTCTTCTCCTGACGAACCGGATGACCAGTGGCTGGAGAAGTGGGAAAAAACCCTGCGCGTCAACCTGACGGCGTCATCCTATTTGTGTAAACTGGCCCTGCCGGTATTCACCGCTCAAAAACACGGCATTATTATCAACATTACCTCCAGGGCAGCACACCGGGGCGATACCCGGGAGTACCTCGCTTACGCGGCTTCAAAAGGCGGACTGGAATCGCTGACGAAATCCCTGGCCAGGGCGTATGGAAAGGATGGTGTGGCAGTGTATGGGATTGCTCCGGGCTTTACCAGGACAGACATGGCACAGGATTTTATTGATACCTACGGGGAAGAATATGCCCTCAATGATATTGCCCTTGGAGCGCTGACAACCCCGGAAGATATTGCTCCGCTTGTAGTATTTCTTTCCAGTGGAATGGCGCTCCATGCCACGGGAACCACTATTGATGTCAATGCAGGGAGCTATGTTCGCTAGCCCGTGACAGGTACGGACAGGGGCACTCCTGCATCGGAAAATGAATTAAATCCCCGGCGGATGTTAACAATATTCCTGACCCCCTTTTTCTTTAAAATGGAACAGGCAATCATGGACCGGTACCCGCCTGCACAGTAGATATGAAGTGCTTTACCCTCGTCTGCGGGAGAATGGCCCGGCAGGTTGCACAAAGGAAAATGCATGGCGCCAGTGACATGGCCTGCTTCAAATTCTCCCGGTTTCCTGACATCAATGACTGATGCACCCTCACCAATGCGGTTTATGAGATCTTCGGGGTCAATTGATTGCACCTGATCCACCGGACCGTCCCATGCCTCCATACCTCCCTCGAGGAATCCTTTAACATTCTCGAACCCCACACGTGCGAGCCTGATTATCGCTTCTTCCTCTTTTCCGGGTTCTGAAACCAGTACGAAGGGCTGGCTGATGGGAAAAATCGTGCCAATCCAGACGGCATACTGTCCGCCCAGCCCAATATTCACCGCACCTTCAATATGCTCCTTCCCGAACAGTTCAGGATCCCGCGTATCCAGGATAACTACCTCGTCCTGCATTTGAATGATTTGCTTTGCCTCAAGCGGATTCATCGATTGCTTTATGACATCAGCAAGTGGTTTATAGCCTTCCTTATTGATCCGCGCATCTTCAAAGAAATATTGAGGAGGAGGAAGCATGCCGGAGGTGACCTGATCGATAAACTGATCACGGGATGACGACCGTAGCGCGTAATTGGTTGCTTTCTGGATGCCAATGGTCGAATATGTATCCTTGCCAATATTTTTACCGCAAGCCGATCCGGGACCATGGGCCGGATAAACAATTACGTCATCCGGCAAAGGCTTAATTTTGTTATTCAGAGAATCGTACAGCATCCCGGCCAGTTCCTCTTTGCTCATGACCCCGTCCAGGAGGTCAGGTCGCCCTACGTCGCCAACAAAAAGTGTATCACCCGTAAAAACGGCATGAGGTTTTCCCTCCTCATCCCGCAGAAGGTAACAGGTTGATTCAGGGGTATGCCCCGGGGTGTGCAGCGCCTGAACAGTAATATTTCCAATGGTAAAAATCTCTTCGTCAGTGGCGTTATAAACCTTGTATTCGGTCTTTGCCAGAGGCCCATAGACAATAGGGGCACCCGTTTCTTTGGATAAATCGATGTGTCCGGAAACGAAATCGGCATGGAAATGTGTTTCAAAGATATACTTGATCCTGGCGTTACGCCCGGACGCGAGTTCAAGGTAGGGTGAAGTCTCACGCAGCGGGTCGAAGATTGCTGCTTCACCTGCTGATTCGATGTAATAAGCTGCCTCGGCCAGGCAGGAAGTATAAAGTTGTTCGATATACATGTCCGAAAAATTTAGCGCAAAATTAACCGATCCTGACGTAAAATCACGTAATCAGAAGATTTTGTCCATTTCCTGCTCAAAAAGGCCTTTTCTCTTACACAATACTTTCCGGCATGCAATTTTTAATTACCTTAGTAAGATCATGTTACACAGGGGAAAGCAATTTTTTAAAGCATCCGTCTATTTTTTGATGCTGGCTGTCCTGTTCTTTTCAGCGCGAAGTACGGAAGCGGCTGAAACTAAGAGCGACATCTACCATCCCGGGCCGGCGGATTTATCACCAGCTACTATTTTGAGAGCTATTCCGGCTATGCCCGAACCGGTAAATTGGATGCTCGATATTGAGTGGATCATTCTCAATGAGCAAAATCAGAAAATTCAACAGCTGCAATCAGACAGTCTGGCACCATGGCAGGTTCAGCAGTGGTTTGTTCGGGCCAATGGCCATGAATGGATTGTTGATGAAAAAATGAATGCACTTACACCTGTTCATTATGAAAGACTTGACCGGATCGGGGAGAATCTGGTGCTCTTTACTGAAAATGGTAAATCCGGCGTGATGCTGCCGGGTGGAAAAAAAGTGCTGGAGGCCAGGTATGATGTCATCCGGCAGGTTGACGGCTTACTCCTTGGAGGTAAAGGATATCAGGCCACAAAATGGAAAATATTTGATCTCACCGGAAAAGAGGTGAATCCCTTTACCTGGGAAAAGGTCATGGCACCACAAGCCAACGGCTACATCCCGGTTAAACGAAATGGATTCTGGGGATTTATTGATTCGGCCGGACAGCAGGTCGTGGAATGCGTGTATGACTCACTTGGAACGATCGTACGTGACCGGTTAACGGTAAAATTCAAAGGACTTTACGGAATACTGGATGTACATGATAATTGGCTGGTGAAACCTGTAAAAACGCCGCTGACTCCATTGAACGACAGGCTGTACATTGCCGAGAATGGGAATCTGACTACCATCAAGAGCTATGAAGCAGGGACCGTTTATTTCACCAGTAACCCTATCGAAGTGAAGCAGGGGTATTTTGTGGAATCACTGGAGAATGGTACATTCTGGAAAATCAATTTCTCAGGACGTATCATAAATTCAGCGGAGAACCTGAAACAATACGAAGAGATCAGGCTGCCTTCGGAAGGGTTTATCGCAGTCAAAATTCATGGCAGGTACGGATTTATTGATGAGCAGGACCGGCTTCGGATTGCCCACCGGTACGATGCGGTTCATGATTATCATGAAGGGCTGGCGGCTTATCAGCTTATGAACCGTTGGGGATTTATCAATAAACAGGAACGAATCGTGGTTCAGCCACTGTACGACAATGTAGGTGATTTTCTGGATGGAATTGCCATTGTCAGCCGGAACGGCATGTACGGGGCGATAAATCAAAAAGGGGATGAGATCGTCTCCCTGGAATACGATGCTATAGAACGGCAGGAAAACGGCCGGTTTATCATTACGATGGACGGAAGGAAGGGTCTGCTGAGCGAAAAAGGCCGCGTTATTGTTTATCCAAAATTTGAGGAGATCAGGGATTTGAATAAAGGCCAGGTGATCATCCGGGTTCACGATAAATACGGGGTTGTCAGCCGGTTAGGTGATGACCTGATCCCGGCCATCTATGACCAGATTACATTTGACCCATTTAACGGGTACTACCTCGCAATGAAAAAAAAGTAAATCGATCCATTCTGATCCGATTATTTTAGTAGTTTTATTCCAGGACGCATATATGCAATTATGGGAGACTGGATAGTCGTTTTGGCCCTGGTGGCCATTGGTATTCTCTTCATCATCGTTGAAATACTATTTGTGCCCGGAACCACCGTAGTGGGTATCCTGGGTATCATAGCTACCCTTCTCGGAGTGTATCTTAGCTTTGTCTATTTCGGTTCCACCACCGGAGTCTGGTTTGCCGCCGGTTCAGGTGTGTTATTTGTTGCAGGGATCTACTACAGTTTCAAGCAAAAAACGTGGGATCGTTTTTCGCTTAAGGATACTATGAAGGGAAAATTTAACGAAGGATTGACAAGTGTCCTCCAGGTGGCCCAGCGCGGGGAGGCTATTTCCAGCCTGCGGCCCTTTGGCAAAGCCGATTTTGAAGGAAAAGTGTTTGAAGTACGATCTTTCGGAGATTATGTGGACAGCGGAACACCTGTTGAAATCGTAAAGATTGATGGAAACAAAATTTATGTACAACCAATAAAATAGTTATGGAGGGAGGTTTAGGACTCATCGTTATCATATTACTGGGGATCGTTGCGATCTTCATTTTTCTGTATTTCATTCCTGTCGGACTCTGGATTACGGCTCGTTTTTCAAATGTAAAAGTGGGGCTGTTCGAACTGATGTTCATGCGGATCAGAAAAGTGCCTCCCAGTATTGTGGTCAATTCCCTGATTACTGCCACCAAAGCAGGTCTTACCGTCACAACCAAGGAGCTTGAAACACATTACCTGGCAGGCGGACATGTCCCTTCTGTCATCAAGGCGCTTATTTCTGCCGATAAGGCAAACATTAACCTGACATTCAAGCAGGCTACTGCCATCGACCTGGCGGGCCGCGATGTATTTGAAGCAGTACAGATCTCTGTTAACCCTAAAGTGATCACCACACCGAAGGTTGCTGCTGTGGCGGCAGACGGTATCCAATTGATCGCTATCGCCCGGGTAACTGTACGTGCCAATATCCAGCAGCTGGTAGGTGGTGCCGGTGAAGATACGATCCTGGCACGTGTGGGTGAAGGTATCGTGACCTCTATCGGTTCGGCATCTACGCATAAGGAGGTGCTGGAGAATCCTGATAAGATCTCCAAGCTTGTTCTGCAACGCGGACTGGATGCAGGTACGGCATTTGAGATACTCTCAATTGATATTGCAGATGTCGACGTGGGAGCCAATATCGGGGCGAAACTTCAGACTGACCAGGCATCTGCCGACCTGAAGGTAGCTGAAGCAAAAGCTGAAGAAAGACGTGCCATGGCAGTTGCCGAGGAACAGGAAATGAAGGCCAAGGCACAGGAAGCCAAAGCCAAGGTGATCGAGGCAGAAGCCGAAGTGCCGAAAGCAATGGCCGAAGCATTCAGGAATGGAAACCTGGGGATCATGGATTATTACCGGATGGACAATATTAAGGCCGATACGGAAATGAGAGAATCCATTGCCAAACCAGGGTCATCTTCCGGTAAAGGCGGATCCAAAAACAAAGACTAAAACTCTTCTTCGAAAGAAGTTTCGGGGTGCGTGAACTGGTATTGCGCGGCATCGAATCCATATATGTCTGCACGGAAATTCAATGTTCCTTCTTCATCGACCCAGCATGTCCGGTAGGTAATGTAAACAGGTATTTTCCGGGGCAGGGATGCTTTCACGGGAACTTCCTGTGACATACTTTTCTTGATATCATCCTCACGCCATTTGCGGCTACTCAAAAGCATTTCGGCCAGTTCAACCGGTTTTTCCACACTGATGCAGCGATAGTTGAAATCCCTTTTAGTCTCTTCAAACATAGACGGGCTGGCGGCGTCACTCAGGAAGATGTTGTAGTTGTTGGGCATGACAAATTTAACCCGTCCCTGTTCATTGCCTGGCCCTGGTTTTTGTACGACCTTGAAATGCGGATAATCTTCAACAAAATTGTCCCAGTTGACTTGTGCAGGATCAAGTGTTTTTTTGCCAAGGTCAGCCACGGATGCATACAATTCATATCCGTTTTTTTTCAGGTAATCCGGGTCTTCCCGCACCTCAGGCATCAGCTGCCTGATAAATACGGGTCCCGGGACATTCCACGAAGGGCTGAACATGATATAGGACATATCTGCATGGACGATCGGGGTCGCTGAAAAGGAATTACCAACGATGACTTTCATTTTCTCCTGTAAACGACCACCCCTGACATAGGATAATAAGAAACCGGGTACATTGATCAGGACATAATCACTTCCCAGTTCGCGGGGCATCCATCTAATTCGTTCGAGGTTTACCTTGATTTGCTCAATTCGCTCCTGTACCGGCCGGTTCATCTCCCGAACGGTTTCCTGGCTTACGATCCCGTCCGGTTTAATACCATGCCTTTTCTGGAAATTCCTGACCGCCTCGGCAAGTTCTGAATCAAAATAATACGAATTTCCGGATGATTTGGCCAGTGATCTGCCCAGGTCACCGGTCTTGTCCAGTCTCCGCCGAAGGATATATACATCCTGCCCTTCGTCGCCCTGCTTAAGTAGGGAGCTTGGTGGCAATGTGGGCCATCCTCCATTTTCTGCGATGGAACGGTACGTAACCAGCTTCTCCTGGAGTTCCCGGTATTCAGGGACATTGGGTTGAACCATCGAAAGAACCTGGCTTACACTCTTTCCGCTCATATATTGGGCCAGTTCAGCGTGTTTAGCATCATTGTGCCAGGTTCCGCCAAGGTCGTTCGGATTGATGCGTCCATTGAATAAATGATGAGCATAAAGCAGGTAGGACATTGACATATCCATATCAAGCTGAATTACCTCAAGCAGGTTGACGCGCTTTCTCCTGCTGTACACCTGCTGTACATCATAGGCAAGCTTTCTCAGGCGGTAATCATCAGGAGTGAGTCCGTGCTCACCCGCTTCAGCCAGCGCATTTAGTAAGGCTTTGCTATCGGCATTCGGAGCATCCATGGTAGACCAGGCCAGCTGATACCTGTTAAAGTTGTAGAATCTCCTGAGTTCTTTATATACTGATTCCTGTAAACCGGGATCCAGCACATAGGCATCAATACTAATAGTGTCAAGCCAGGCAGTAATGTATTCCCTTACTTCTTCCTGTTCAATTTCAGAGGATTTTCCGAGCACCACGGATTCATTATTTGCATCCATGGACAGCTCATCACCGGGATTTTCGATGACAATTGTCTTGGTGGAGCAGGCGGATATCAGGCAGATGGTACATATACCAAAAAGAACAAAAAGGTTCCTGTGCCTGATTATAGTAAACATTTTTTTAGCTATGAAAGTGTGACCTGGAACAAGCCGGTATAGACAAGTTTTTACAATATATCAAAGATAATGAATGGAAGGCTAACTAGGTAATTCAATAAAAATTATCCTGAGATTTTTACGCCGTCGTTTCCGATCAGAACCGGATTGTTCAGCCTGCCTGCTTCTTTCTTGTTCTCAAGTTTCAGCACCCCGCGCGGGCACACGGAAGAACACACGCCGCATCCGACACAGGAAGAACGGACGATATTCTGGCCCCGTTGGGCATACCAGCGGACATCAATACCCATTTCACAATAGGTCGAGCAATTACCACAGGATATACATTGACCGCCGTTGGTGGTAATACGAAACCTGGATTTAAACCGCTGAACGAGTCCCAGCCAGGCAGCAAGCGGACAACCAAAACGACACCAGACCCGGCTGCCCATGAAAGGATAAAAGCCCACACCAACGACCCCGGCAAAAGCGGCGCCGATCAGGAAGCCGTAAACAGATCGAACAGAATAAGTGGATATTCCTGCCACGCTGCCCGATCCGGTGAAATAGGTATACAAAACCCCAAGCGTCATTACCACGGCAAAGACGAGCACACCATGGATCATCCAGCGCTCAATTTTCCAGGCCTTCAATGACTTGTCAGACAAATGCCGGTACGGGTCACCCAGGGTTTCTGCGAGCCCGCCGCAACCACATACCCACGAACAATACCACCTTTTCCCATAGAAATAAGTGAGAACAGGAACACCAATGAACGCCAGTACAATTCCCCAGACGAGCATACTGGTTCCGATGACCCCGGCACTTGTGAGCTGCTCGAGATTGTAGTCGTAAAAGAACGTGTAATTCAAAGGCCAGATATTCTTCAGGTCCATGCTTGGCCGGTTCAGCCGGATCAGAATTTCCGGAATCAGGAAGGCAAAGACAGTTTGAAAAAATATTACGGAGATGGTTCGGATTATGTGATAGTTGCTGTGCCTGTAATGGATCAGCATGCGTATTCCCATAACCGCGATCGCCAGGGTGTACAACAGGCCATAAAAGAACCATTGGCTGGCCGGATTACCACTGAGGGATCTGCTTAACGGATCAGTAAGCGCCATCCAGCTCACCATATATTCCGGGTACCAGTAAAGGACTATGTAGAACAGGATAAGCAGGGAGCCAATAATTATCGCTACCCAGCCTCTCGAGGTGTTGGAGCGATGATAAACGCCATCATTCTTAATACCGGGCAGTAAATTCAGTTTCGGGAGAATGTAAAGCAATGCCGCTGCTGTACCGAGGCCAATGGTAAGAAATAGCCAGAAAGTGGTACGGCTAGTCGTCGGACCAGTCAGGGCATTCCTGGTTAGTGCTAATTGAAGTGATTTGATCTGGTAATCTCCAAAGCCTTTATTCTCACGAATGCCCTGGTTTATGTCCTGGCGCGTCTTGTTAAGCTGTTTCTGAAGTTCGTCACGGCTGGAATAACTCTTCCCTTCCATCCAGGAAGTATAAGCCGTGAATTGCTCGCGCTTGAAATTATCGGTATCCCCGTCCTGCCAGACGGATTCCGTTACTGTGGGGGAGAATGTAACGTCGGCCGGTGGGAATGCGGCGATTATACGGTCTAATTCCTCCTGGGTTATGGCAAATGTCCGGATGACTTCCTTGTTATATTCTCCGAATTTTTCCTTTAGCATCTGGTTGAAGGAAAACGGATCATGGAATGTGGCTGAAGGAACAGAGTCAAAAACCATTTGCAGGCGTTCCTGCGTTGCTTCGTCAGATGAAACTCCGGAGAATGTTTCACGGGTAATGCGATAGCTGGTATCCCAGAAAAGAAGACCAATCAGAATAGCGCATGCCAGTATGAAAAGAAGTAATCCGGTTTTTTGAAGGAAATGCATATACATCAGATTAATCCCATAAATTTTTTACGGATTGGTTTAACTTGATAGTCAGGGTATCGCTGGTTAAATGCCTGCTGAATGCTTTTGGTATGGTCCCGGAAAAATTCCGAGTCAAAATTTGCTTTGTGAAGGTCCTGCATAACCGATCGGATATCTGCATTCTCATGGAGCTTTTGGTCAAAGTATTCATGACGGTACCGTATACCGAAGGAATTTATGCCGCAAAATTGAAGCGATTGACGATCGAAAATCAGGTGTACCGCATGATGTCCGTCTTCATGTTCCCAGTAAAAATCACAAAGATGTTCGGGGGTTTCCGCCGGAACATCTCCATACGTCTGATATTCAATATCAAAGAATTTAGCGCTGTTAAACCAGGGCCCGGGTTGGTAAGCAGTTCGTTTGCCGGCGATGGTGGCAGCTACTGTTTCACCCATAATGCGGCCTGTATACCATACTTGTTCAACCGCTTTACGTCCCGGCCGGGGGGTAATGTGTTCAGCACAATCACCGATCGCATAGACTCCCGGGAAACGTGTTTCAAGGAATTCATTCACCAGGATGCCGCGATCCGCAGGAATGCCTGATGCCCTGGCAAGGTCGGTATTAGGCCTCACCCCTGTGGTTATTCCTACAAACTGACATGAGATATTCTCCCCGCCGGATGTTACCACCCCCTTGACTTGTCCGGTTTCATCTCCGAGGATCTTTTCCAGGCCCGTTTCCAGGCGCAGATCCACGTGATGCTGCCGGATATGCCTGCTTATCATCGTTGCTTCCTGTTCGGGAAGAACATTTTGCCAGAATTCTTTTTCCCGGACCAGGAAAGTCACTTTTATATCCCTGGAACGAAGCATCTCCGCCAGTTCGATTCCAATCAGTCCGCCACCTACAATCACTGCCCGGTCGATATCCGTGGTATAAGATTCAATATTCTCCAGATCCTGCAAGCTCACCATACCTGACACCCCTTTCAGGTCCTGGCCTTCCCAGTTAAAGAACGCCGGTTTGGATCCGGTGGCCAGTATCAGGTGATCATAATTGAGATTACCTGATTTTCTAAGCCTGACCATTTTAGCATCGTGATCGATATGTTCGGCATAATCCTGAATCAGGTCAATCCTGTTCTTTTGCCAGAAATCATCTTCGTATGGTTTCGTATGGCGAAATTTCATGTGACCCATATAGATATACATAAGAGCCGTTCTGGACCAGAAATACTTTGATTCCGCTGAAATAACCGTTATACGGAAATCTGTTTGTTTTCTGATGTGCCTCGCCGCAGTGATGCCTGCGATGCCGTTTCCGATAATGACTACGTGCTCCATTGGTCTGTTTCCGGAATATACGTGTTTTCCATTTGGGCGTTAAACTTTTGAAACACATTGTCGTCATTTTGACAAAGATCCTTATCAAAAAGAAGACCCTGCAACCTTGGCTGCAGGGTCTTCCTTATTTAATGAGCCGGAACCAGTTACATGGACTCCATCACTTCATTTCCTTCTTTGTCAAGGAGGACGGGCGAACCAATCCCCTCAACCTGAAGCCTGTCGAATTGGGTAGCCTTGTCGCCAACGATCACATAGACCATGTTCGAAAGGTCCATGTATTCATCCACAAGCGATTTTACATCTTCAACGGTCATTGCCTGAAGTGTTTCCTGCTGCTGGTCAATGTAATCAAGCGGCAGGTCATACGTACTGATCGTCTGCAGAATACCTGTCAGTGAACCCAGGGTTTCATAATCACGGGTGTTCTGTTTGATCAGCGCGGTTTTCGTTTTCTCCAGATCTTCTTCTGTATACGTCTCAGCGTAGGTGCCGATTACCTCTTTAAACGTTTCCAGTGCTTCCAGGGTCACGTTGGACTTGACACTGGATGAAGCCATCCACGGAGAATCCTGTATGCGGCGCGAAACGTAAGAGTAAGCTCCGTACGTATATGATTTTTCTTCCCGAAGAATCATGAACAGACGACCGGAAGAGCCTCCCCCGAGCCGGTAGTTGGCCACGGTCAGCGGATAGTAATCTTCATCGTTGCCATCCACAGTAAGCCGTCCTATCTGAATAACTGATTGTTTTGCATTCGGGATATCCACAAAGTATACCTCAGGAGATTCAACAGCTGATGGGAATGTCATGTCAGGCAGACTGACTTCTTTGGCTTTCCAGTTTTCCTCCAGGGAGGCGATGCTGTTTTTTGCATCAGCTTCCGGTACATTTCCGGCGATGTGGAAATTAGCCACTGAGGGCGAGAAATAAGTATTATAATACTGCTTCAGATCGTCCATGGTGATTGACTCCACCGAACTGGTTGTCCCGGAAGTCGGAACGCCCATGATGTTGTCCTTTCCATAGAGTTTCATATCCATGATCATCGAGGCGATCGCATTTGGATTTGAATTTCGCTGCTGAATAGAGGTGAGGGCCGCCTTTTTGATACGGTCAAACTCATCGGCATCCCATCTGGGTTCCGTGATCATCTCTTCGACAAGGGCAAGCGTCTCCTCGTAATTCCTTGAAAGGCAATTGGCCGAGATCGTGATGTATTCGTCAGACGCATACATCCGGATGTTCGCGCCAAGCTGGCCTATTGCATCTTCCAGCTCTTCCGGGGTTTTGGTAGCCGTACCTTCCATCATCAGGTCGGTGAGAATATTGGTCAGGCCGGCTTTGTCAGGTGATTCGACTATATGTCCTCCAAGGATACGAATACTGAAGTTGACCAGGGGTAATTCATTTGCTTCGATGCCATACATGCCCATGCCATTGGCAAGAGACGTTTTCCAGATCACCGGCGGATTGAGCAGTGGTGCACTGCCAAACGCCGGCTCCACGGAACGGTCAAACGAACTCTCGGTGCGCGGATAGTCGTCGGTAGGTTCCTGATCGACAATGGCTGTTTGTTCGTTAGGTACAATCTGCTCCTCTTCAATGTCAGCTGGCGAGCCGCCTGAAACGGCAAGTTCCAGTTTGCCGGTCGGGACAAAGCTGGTCTGGACGAAAGGCTTGTCTTTGATATATTTATTAAAAACCCGCATTACATCTTCTTTCGTCACCGCTTTAATGTTGTTGATATCCGTGGTAACAAAATCCGGGGTCCCGGCAAATTCATTGTACTGTGCCAGCTGGAAAGCTTTACCGAGTACACTTGAAATACTGTTATAGAAATCGGTTTCCAGTCCTGCCTTAATCCGGTCCAGGTCTTTCTGATCCACTCCGTTTGCTTCGAAATTGGCGAAAGCATCAAATACCGAAGATTTTACCGAGTCCAGGTCACTGGTTTCATTGGCCCTCACTACAATATTGAAGGTGCCGGCCAGTTCACTGGCGCTGTTATATGCACGCGCATTAGGGGCCAGCTCTTCTTTTTCCACAACCTCCTTGTACAGAGGAGCTCTTTTTCCGTCGCTGAGAATCTGACCCAGGACACTCAATGCCCATGAATCAGGGTGATAGTTCTCTACCGTTGGCCATACCATCCGCAGTTCCGGAAGATTGGCGAACTGGTCTTCGTGGTAGATCATGATCGTTGAATCGAGCGTTACCGGCATCGGATCCAGTGGCTCATCAACACCACGCGAAGGTATTTCCCCGAAATATTTAGTGATAAGTTCCTTTGCATTCTCCGGATCAAAATCCCCCGTGAGAACCAGGGTGGCATTGTTTGGTCCGTAATATTGCTCATAGAATTCCTTTACATCTTCCAGGGTAGCGTTCTGCAAATCTTCCAGTTCGCCGATGGTTAGCCAGTTATACGGGTGGTCGGCCGGATAAAGTGCCTTATTGACAACCGCACTGGTATTTCCATAGGGACGGTTGTCATAGTTCTGTCTTTTTTCATTCTGAACAACCGGTTTCTCTCCTTCCAGGCTGGCCTTGGTTACGGCATTAATGAAGAAGCCCATTCTGTCCGATTCCATCCAGAGGACTTTTTCGAGGGCATCTTTGGGTACCACTTCATAATAAACGGTACCATCCGTCCAGGTACCTCCGTTAAATGTTCCACCCCATTCGGCAATATTTTTGAAAAAAGCACCTTCTCCTACGTTTTCAGAACGCTGGAAAAGCATGTGCTCAAAGAAGTGTGCAAAACCGGTCCGTCCCGGCTTTTCCCGGTTTGATCCTGCATGGATCAGGATTGCCACCGCCACAATCGGGTCAGATTCATCCTGGTGCATGATTACATCCAGTCCGTTATCAAGTGTGATCTTCTCATAGTCTATGGACAGGTCCTGACTATCATCAGTCGTAATTTCTTCGGTGGTCTGACAGGCCTGTGCAAGCAGCAGCAGAAGTGTCAGAACCATTATCACGTGTCGTTTCATAGTAGTAGTATTTATGGATAGTTAAATGTTAAATTAATCAATTACAATGATAATATTTCCCATTAGGTTTAAATGGAAGTTTGGTTGTGTAAATGGTTGATTGGCCAGATTCCCTAGAGGTCAGACGCTTTGAAATGGGCATCCAGTGCCTGCAGCAAAGAAGCGAGTGTTTCGTAATTCCTGCCTTTCATTTCCCATTCCGGTTCAGGGTCGCTTGCAACAGAAATAGTAACTGGAGAATCGTGGTCCAGTTCATATCCATTTCGCTCCAGGGCATTTTTCGTCCAGAGGTAAAGAAAATCTTCGCCGTGCAAGGCTACTTTTCGGCCGGTTTTGGAAGCAATGACACTCCCTGTTTTAAGGTCATATCCTTTAAACTGGAAAACGCGGTCCAGCAATCCGTTCAGAACCAGGTCTTCGGGTACTCCCCGTAAAATACCTTTTCCTGGTTCCGCGAGCCATAATTCATCTGCCAGCTGAAGAGCCAGGTCAAGTTCATGGGTGGCCATAAGTACCGCTCTTTTTTCCTGTTGAGCCAGTTGACGTAATAATGTAACTATTGCGACCCGGTTGTTCAGGTCAAGGTGCGCAGTTGGCTCATCCAGGATTATAACCGGCGTATGCTGACACAAGGCACGGGCAATCATCACTTTTTGACGCTGCCCATCGCTCATTTCATAGAAAGGCCGGTCAGCAAGATGCCTGGTCCCGGTTTTTTCCATGGCTGACTCCACCATATTCCAGTCTTCCTGCTGCAATCTTCCGGACCAGCCCGTATATGGATAGCGGCCTGCGGAAATGATCTCCCGGCCGGTTAGCTGACCTGCATTCAGCCGGTCAGTCAACACCACGCTTATTTTTTTCGCCAGTTCCTGGCGGGTGCAATCCCTGATGTCCCGGCCTTCTATCAGGATACTTCCTTCCAGGGTGGGCTGAAACTGACAAATACTGCGTATAAGCGTTGATTTTCCGGCCCCGTTGGGTCCCATAAAACAAACCAGCTTACCAGGTTCCAGGTTGAGGGTTATATCGCTGAGTACGGGTTTATCATCGTACCCGACGGTTAAATTGGTAAGTGATATAACGGGAGAATTACTCATCAGAAACTTTTGCTGACATTTCCTCTTTTTAAAACAAGCCATATTACTACCGGTGCACCGATCAGGGAAGTTACAGCATTGATCGGCAACGTCAGGTCACTGCCCGGGATTCTGGCGGCCAGGTCGCATATCAGCATGATAATCGCCCCGGAAACAAGGGTGGCGGGAATCAGGATACGGTGATCCGAAGTTCGGAAAAGTAACCGGCTGAAATGGGGTACTGCCAGACCGACAAAGGCGATCGGACCGCAAAACGCGGTTATTGCACCGGCTATTATGCTTGTGCATAGAATGATGACTGCCCGGGTCCTGAGTAAACGGATGCCCATGCTTTGAGCATAATTTTCGCTCAATAGCAAGGCATTCAAAGGCTTCACCAGGATAAATGATACAATGATTCCGGCAGCTGTAAGTATCAGCATAACGTGGAGTTCGTCCCAGCTGAGCCCCCCCAGGCTTCCGAAAGTCCAGAGGAGAAACATCTGAATTTCTTCTCCCGAGCTGAAAAATTCCATGATCCCCACCAGGGCGCTGGTAAGACTTCCGACCATAAGCCCGATAATGAGCAGGGACATGACATCCCTGACCCGAAGGGCAAGCGACAGGGTGAGCAATAAAACCAGTCCGGCACCTGCAGAGGCGGCAAGGGCAGTTCCCCAGCCTGTCAGCAGTGCCCAGGTCCCTATGCCTGCCAGCATAATAAGGGCTACTCCCAGGCTGGCCCCGGAACTGATCCCCAGCACAAAGGGACCGGCCAGGGGATTCCTGAAAAGTGTTTGCATTAACAGACCGGCAAGTGCCAGCCCGGCACCGGCCACAATTGCCGTCAGCGCACGAGGAATACGAAAATCCAGAATGATGGTCTGGTGTACCTCCCTTGAGGGAATATCCCCGGTGAGAACCTGAACCAGGTCGCTGAATGGAATGTAGACACTGCCAATACCAATGCTGGCCATGGTGAGGAGGATCAGCAATGAAATCAGAATTATCCAGTATATGGTAAATCGTTTCATTCCAGGCGTTGATAAAAGTACATCGGTTGTTCCGGGATAAGACCTGGATGCGCCATTTCAATCAGGTCCCCGAGTATCAGGTCGGGCCGAAGGTAGCCCAGTTCCAGGTATTCATTGCCCCCTGTCGCACCTATTCGTTTGTTGTAATTAAACACCTGACCCTCCCTGAACGCCTTGAATGATTGATAACGGCTTTCTGCGGCGGCCATTTCGTCCAGCGTTTTAAAGGAAGCAGCGCCGATCCACAGGTCGGCTTCCCTGGCCTTTTCAAGTACAGCCTCAAAACTTAGTTCCAGAAATCCTGATGATTCATTTTCAGACCATAAATAATTTATTCCGGCATCTTTCATGAGTGTTGCGCCATAGTTTCTGCCTCCGGGCATAAACCAGGTGTCACCATACACCACCCCGCTGAGCGCGGAAGGTTTTTCCGGGACCCCTGCAGCTGCCGAGGCAATTTCAAGGTAGGCCGATTCTATCGAGTTAAAAACGGAATCAGCGGTCTCTTCACTATTAAAAAGTAATCCGGCAACCTTGATCCATTCTGCCCTGCCCAGCGGATGTCCTTCCAGGTAATCTGCGTTCAGGAGGTAAGGGATTCCCGCTCTTCTCAGACGCTCCAGTTCGCCCAGGTCCGAAGTCATGGAATAGGCCATGATCAGGTCAGGTTGCAGGCTGATCACTGTTTCCGGATCCGGCGCCTGGTCTATCCCGATGTTTGTGACCGCTCCCTCGTCAATTCGTTTTCTCATGGCAGGCGAACTGATGTAATCCGGATTCGGAAATCCAACCAGGGAATTTGTTTTGTCAAGATAATCCAATATCGGAATATGGGTGGTGGAGGTGGCTATCAGGCGCGAAACCGGGGTTCTTATCACCTGGGTCGTGGCCGGATGGTCAGGCACAGGCTGATCGTCCGGGATTAATAAATAAGAAAAATCTCTCCGGGCACCGGGAAAGGGTGAATGGATGGTCAGGTGCCAGGCGCCATTTTCCCTGAATGCAGAAAACCCGCTGGCGTATTGGACAGTCAAGCTGTCTGCTGACAGCATTTTGGCAGAATCCGGAGTTTCCTGACGGCAGGAAAAAAGAATTAGTAAGAATCCGGACAAAAAAAGCAGGTATTTGAATTTAGTCATCATCAGGATCCGGAAATTGAAATGAGCTTTCGGGCGGCGGCCATCGGGGTGACTTTGCCATCAGCTACAACGTTTTCCGATTTTGCTATTTTTTCTTTCATGCCCGGTTGATTATAGAAGCTGGTGGTCAGCATAAAATCGATCATTTCGTGAAACCAGGTGCGACGCTGATCCTGGCGGAGTGATTCCAGCAGGTTGTTTTTGTTCATGAGACTGTAGTATTCTCCGATAAGCGACCAGATTTCAGACATGCCCTCATTTTTGAGTGCGGAAGTGACCAGGACTTTTGGCCGCCAGCCACCGGGACCCGCGGGAAAAAGGTGAAGGGCATTTTCATAAGCCGAGCGCGCCTGTTTGGAAGCCCGTATATTGTCCCCGTCTGCTTTGGTAATTGCCATGCCGTCTGCCATCTCCATGATCCCTTTTTTTATTCCCTGCAGTTCGTCACCCGCACCGGCCAGCATGAGCAAAAGAAAAAAATCGACCATGTTTCTGACTGCAGTTTCAGACTGCCCAACCCCAACGGTCTCTACGAGAATGATGTCATACCCCGCCGCCTCGCATAACAACATGGCTTCCCTCGTTGCGTTGGCCACACCACCCAGGGTGGATCCGGTGGCGGACGGACGGATATATGCATCAGGGCTTCGGCTGAGTTCTTCCATCCGGGTCTTGTCCCCAAGAATGCTGCCCCTGGTTTTTGTGCTGCTCGGGTCAACAGTAAGTACAGCCACCTTATGACCCTCCCCGATAAGAAACATCCCGAAAGATTCTATAAAGGTGCTCTTTCCAACGCCGGGCACCCCGGTTATACCGATGCGCCTGGCTTTTCCGGTTTTGGGTAGAATAGCCTCAATGAGCTCGTCTGCGAGTTCCTGATCATCCTGTAAGGTGCTTTCCGCCAGGGTAATGGCGCGGCTGAGAACCAGCCGGTCGCCTGCCAGAATTCCTCGAATATATTCGTCAAGGGATAGTCGTGCGCGTTTCTTCATTTTTATCAGCGGTTAAGTTAAAAAAGAATGACCATATTCAGTGACCCAGGCCCTACTTTCGCTGGATGACTGTTTACCTAATTTCAGGACAGTGTATAAAGGAGTGTATCATTTTTTATCCGGCATGAAACATTTCCTAACAGTCGCACTCATATTTTTAGTGGTTTCCGTCAGCGAGGGACAGGAGGTATCTTTCCGTCTTTTGCTGCATTCCGGGGAGGTAAGAGTGCATCACGGGATGGAGCTTAAAGATCCTGTTGCAGGTTTACTCATCTATCCCGGTGAGCATGTGGTCATCGGCAATCGCGGATATATGGCACTCGTTCATGTGTCAGGTAGTATTCTGGAACTAAAAGAGTCGGGTACCTATAAAATTTCTGATCTCGAGAAAATGGCAGAATCAGCCGATGCATACCCTTATGCCATGCAGTATGCTGAATTCACCTCATTTCACATGACTCCGGAAACTAAAAAGAACAGGCTGGTCGCATCTGCCTACCAGGTGCGGTCGGAGGTCCCTTCCACTCACCGGATCCGGATCTATATACCGTCTGCGGTGAAAGTTCTGAACGATCAGGTTTTTCTCCGCTGGGAGTCCGTGCAGAACGGTAACTTCGACATGGTCATCCGGGATATACAGGACAAGGAATTGTTGCGTAAAAAGGTGACGGAGAATGAAACCTTCCTTGATATGTCGCATGAGTCATTGATAAATGCGAAAATTCTCCTGGTTCATATTGAGGTGGAAGGAGCCAGCGAAGTAAGCTCTGATACGTATGCGCTTAAGCGCTTGTCCGATACGGACAGGATCCAGCTTGAGGAAGAGGTTCGGGATGTGGCGTCCGGAGTTAATCCGGCAGAGTTACTTATCCTTGCTGGCTTCTATGAGTCTAAAAATCTGCTCGCGGATGCTCAGATGTGCTATTACAAGGCACTTAAGCTGGCACCGAATATACGAGGGTATCGTGATGCTTATGACGAATTCCTGCTGCGAAACCACCTGGTGCGCTTTTAAAATAAAAAAGGCTGCCGCATTCAGCGACAGCCCTTTCCTTTTGTTGTAAAGACAGTGATTAGCTGATCTTAATTGTTTTTTTGGTATCCTTCCTGGCCACCAGCGGGAGGGTGATCATGAGAATGCCGTTTTCATATCGGGCAGAAATTTTTTCTGCGTTGATCTCTTTGTTCAGCTTGAATACACGCTTGAATTTACCGAAACGTGATTCGATGGTTTTGTAATTCTCCTTCAGATCTTCCGGAAATACTCTTTCCCCGGTGATCACCAGGCGATCCTCATTCAGGTCAAGATTGAAATCTTCCTTCGCCATACCCGGTGCCATCACGTGCAGGACTACTTCCTTTTCATGCCGGATGATATCAACGGCAGGAGCGAATACCTTCTCTGACGCAGGTGTTTCATTCAGCATTTTTTCAACCATATCCCCGAAGGTTACAGGGATGAAGTCATTCAGCGGATTGTATTTTATAAGTGTCATAATGGATTATGTTTTTTGTTTTCATTTCTGGAAAGGCAGTATACAAATTTTGACCCAAATCAATTTGGATCGAAAAGGGGCCTGAAAATAAGCCATTATGACAGTTAAAGAGGAAAATATCCCAACATTTAATGACAGATTGACCGATTATGACATTTCTTTGAAAGAATAAGCTGAAAAACATTGAGTATCTTCACCTGATGTTCCGGTTTATCTACCTGTTTCCATTATTGTTTATTATGACTTCCTGTGGGAAGCCGGAGACGACCGGAAGTCCTCGGGCGCATCCTAATGTGATCGTAATCCTTTCTGATGACCAGGGCTGGGGTGATTTTAGTTTTACCGGTAACCGTAATCTTCATACGCCGAATATTGACCGCATTGCCCGGCAAGGAGTTTATTTTGAGAATTTTTATGTTCAGCCCGTTTGTTCACCTACACGGGCGGAATTTTTAACGGGCAGGTATGCGGTTCGTAGCGGGGTGTTTGATACGTCGGAAGGTGGTGAACGCATAGATATTGATGAAACAACCATAGCGGATCTGTTTAAGAATGCTGGTTACTCAACAGCCGCCTATGGGAAGTGGCATAGCGGTACTCAATTTCCGTATCATCCCAACGGCAGAGGTTTTGAAGACTTTTACGGATTTTGTTCCGGTCACTGGGGTAATTACTTTTCACCTATGCTGGAGCATAATGGAGAAATAGTGCAGGGCAACGGATATCTGCCTGATGATCTGACCAATCACGCTATCGGTTTTATTGAAGAGAACCGGGACAAACCGTTTTTCCTTTACCTGCCATACAATACACCTCATGATCCATTGCAGGTTCCCGATGAATGGTTTGACAAGTTTGATAATACCTCTCTGGAGATGAAGGCCGATTCCAGGGGTGAAGAGAATCCGGAATTTACCCGTGCTGTCCTGGCAATGTGTGAAAACATAGACTGGAATGTTGGCCGGATTATGGAAAAGCTGGAAGAGCTTGATATTGATGAAAATACGATTATCGTATACTTTAATGATAACGGTCCTAACAGTTTTCGCTGGAACGGTGGAATGAAAGGCAGGAAGGGTTCTACGGATGAAGGTGGAACCAGGTCTCCGCTACTGATTCGCTGGCCGCAGGGAATTGAAGGAGGCCGGAAACTAACCAGGTTATCTGCGGCGATTGACTTACTGCCGACGCTGACCGGGCTCGCAGGAATTCCGTCCGCCACTAAAAATCCGCTGGATGGAATCAGCCTTGTCCCTGATTTGATGGGTTGCGGGGAGCAAACAGACCGAACCGTTTTTAACTTCTGGAATGGAAGGCTTAGTGTCAGAAAAGCAAATTACCGACTCGATCAGGCAAATCAGCTTTTTGATATAGACGCAGACCGTGCTCAGCGTAATGATGTGCAGAACGCGATGCCTGAGATTCACTCCAGGTTGCTGGCAGAACGGGATGTTTTTATGAATGAGATATTATCTGAACTGCCTGAAGAAGATGAACGAACATATCCACTGGGGCATCCCGGGACAGAATTTACCCATCTTCCGGCAAGGGATGGCCAGCCGCATGGAGCCATCAGACGATCAAATCGTTGGCCTAATTGTTCCTTTTTTACAAACTGGATTAATACGGAAGATGAAATTACCTGGGATGTAGAGGTTGTGGAAGACGGTAAATTTGAAGTGATGCTTTATTATACCTGTCAGCCATCGGATACTGGTGCGATCATTCAACTCGGTCTGAAGGACTCCTTCATTAACAAAACTATAACTGAATCATTTGATCCCCCGTTGCGGGGCATGGGACATGACCGCGTGATGCGGGAAAATTCATATGTAAAAGACTTCAAGCCTTTGTCTCTGGGAATTATTAAATTTGAGAAAGGGCAGGGAAAACTTCACTTGCGTGCCCTATCAAAACCGGGGTCTTCAGTGATAGACGTCCGTTTGCTTACCTTTCGAAGAATACCAGAAGAATGAGATTCATCCTGCCAATATTGCTCACTATAACCAACCTGGCCATGGCACAAACACCAACACGTACCGGAATGATTAAAGCCGGTGATGCGGAACTTTACTACGAAGAATATGGAGAGGGTGTACCGTTATTATTACTCCACGGCTGGACACAAACATCGTCCTTCTGGCAACCTTTCCTGGAGGAACTGTCTGCAAATCACAAGGTATATGTCCTGGATCTTCACGGTCATGGCAAGTCGGGGATTCTCGAAGATGATTTTTCCATTCAGCGCGCTGCTGCTGATGTAGCTGATTTTATTCGTTCGAAAGATCTGGCGCCAACAGCTGCTGTGGGAATGAGTTTCGGAGCCATTCTTTTACTCGAGATCGCTTCGGCAAACCCGGACTTGTTACAGTCGATGGTATTGATTGGAGCGGTTTACGAATTTAACGGAGCTGACGGAGGGCGGCAATACAGCTGGAAAGAATTCCCGGAGGACTTTCAGCGCAAGCTGTTGGCAGATCATCCGGAGGGTCCCCCTCAACTGGACAAGCTGTTTGCTTCTGATACGGACTACCAGGTTCATTTATCGCCGGATGACCTTCAGGCAATCAGGATCCCTGCATTAGTGATTGCCGGAGAGAATGACGTGATTGCCGGTACCACAACCGCAGAAGAGCTGGATTCCATGTTATCGGATTCACGTCTCTGGCTGATCGAAGGAAAAGGTCACATTCCTTTTGATGATAGCAACACAGAGGAATTTAGCAGGAGAGTCCTCCGGTTTATCAGATCAGAATAAGTTCGTCTGACGGTCAGGTTCTGAAGAGTAAGGTGTGCAAAATTCACTGATATCACCCATTTTTTGTAAATATCAGACCGGAATCAGGTTAAAATATCATAGGAAAATGATGTAAATGACTGATAATCTTACATCTAAATGATTTTGCCGGTAAGTGGGAAGAAATTCTGGATTATTCTCCTTTTCTTACTCGTCCATATTAAACAGGAAACCATTTTTTTAGCTATGATCAAGCGATTTTTTAAACGTGTGTTTCATCGCGACAATATCATTAAAGCTGGGATCGGGGTTATTGCGATACTCATTCTCCATAATTTTGTTGTTGCGTTATACAACAAGCGGACTACCCGTGAGTATAACGAATTCGTAGTGGAACATCGTGATGCTTCAACACGGATCGATCAGATCGGCACCAATGTCAACCTGATTGACCTTGGTTTGCGCGGATATTTCATGATCCCGAAACCTAACCTCAAAGAACCTCTGGAAATTGCTCGTCGTCAGCACAGGGAGAATATAGATTCACTTGAAGTTGTACTTTCTGAAATAGGATACGCTCATATTGACAGCCTTCATATGGTGGACAACTGGATAGGTGAATATTTTGACCTGGCAGATCAGGGTGTTGCCTACATCGACCAGGGGATGCCCGAAAAGGCGGTTGAACTGTTTGCTTCAGACCCCGGATATACCCTATGGTCTAAATACTCCACTGTCCAGAATGACATGAAGCAGTATATCAATACGCTTAATGAGGAGAAGTTGCAGGAAAGTAAAAATATTTCATTGTATGCGTTTGTTGCACAGCTGTTGCTTGCGTTTTTAGGCTGTCTGACCCTCGTTTTCGTCGTCTATAAGCTTATACAGAACGAAAAAGATATTAATAACCTGTTCGGCCGGATCAGGGAAAGCGACCGGAACTATGTGTACAATGAAGGGAATGAAAATGAGCAGGAGAATAATGAACAGGTGATCGGGCGGATGATCCGGAACCTGCGGCACGCGTCGGATTTTATCAAGGATGTTTCCCGTGGTAACCTCGACGTTCAATGGAAAGGATTGACTTCTTCGAATATTAAGCTCAATGAGGGAACTCTTGCAGGCGAACTCATTAATATGCGCGATCAGATGGTCCGGGTTAAAACGGATGAAGGAAACCGGATGTGGGTGAGCGAGGGAATTTCCATTTTCTCCGAGATTATCCGGCGCAACCAGGATAACCTGCGGGAAATGAGTGATAAGTTGCTGGCAAAGATTGTCAAGTACATGGATGCCAACCAGGGCGGATTGTTCTTTATCAGTGAAGAGGAGGAAGACAAGTACCTCGAACTCACCAGTTGCTACGCATATGATAAAAAGAAATTCAATGAGAAACGGATTCCCGTTGATTCGGGAATGCTGGGGCAGGCCTACCTGGAGGGATCTGTAGTGCTGCTCAAGGAAATTCCGGCAGATTATATCCATATCACATCCGGACTTGGTGAGGCAACACCCGGTAACCTGATCCTGGTTCCGCTAAAATTTAACGAGCAGGTGATAGGGGTGCTGGAGCTGGCATCCTTCGAGCCATTCTCCAAAATACACCTGGAATTACTCGAAAAGATCAGTGAGATTGTCGCATCTGCGGTAGTCAACAGCCGGAATTCTGAGAAGATGCAGGAGTTGCTGGAGAATGCACAGCAGACCGCAGAAGAGATGCGTGCGCAGGAAGAGGAAATGCGTCAGAATATGGAGGAGTTGCAGGCGACGCAGGAAGAACTGGCCAGAAAAGAATCGGAATTATTAAAGAGGATAAGTGAACTGGAAAAAGAAAATAAGTCAGTAGTGATAAATAAGGAGTAAAAAATACTCCGTAGTTGGCAGGGGACAACCGGACAAAGATTTACAATCTGCTAAACAGGTGAGCCCGGGTGCTATATCCGGCATAGCAGTGAGTACTTCAAAATGGTTGTCCCCATTTTTTATACCCGTTAATAATTCAACAAACCAAAACGCGGGCTATTTCAACAGCCGCGCATGTACCCCTTCATTGGTAATTTTCACCGGTAATATCTTTCCTTCCCCGTCAAATTCCATTTTGTCAATACATACCACCCGGTGGTTCCGGTCCGTTTCAGTTAACGGACGGCGATGGTAGACCATGTAATACTCATCGGTCCCCGGAATGTGAAGGACGGAATGATGACCTGCCCCGGTTGCGATTTCAGGGTCCTGCTGAAGAATAATGCCTTCCCGTTCAAAGGGTCCGAACGGATTATCTGCAATGGCATAAGCCACCCGATAGTCGGGGCCGGTCCAGCCGCCCTCTGACCACATGAAATAATACTTTCCATCCCGGATAAACATAAACGGGCCTTCCACATAATTTTCCGGGGTTATTTCGCGATAAAGGCTTCCGTCGTCGAACGGCACCAGGCCGGTAAAGGAATCATTGAGTTGAACCACATTACAGTGGCCCCATCCTCCGTAATACATGTAGTAGGTGGAGTCTGCATCACGGAAAACAAACTGATCGATGGGCTGGGCGCCATTGACGATTTCGCTGATCAACGGCTTTCCCAGGAGGTCGGTGAATGGTCCGCCCGGTGTGTCCGCCACAGAAACCCCGATTCCGCCTACCTCTCCCTCGTGAACATCATTCGCCGCGAAGAACAAGTAGTATTTGTCGTCTTTAGAGATTACGCCAGGAGCCCACATGGCACTGTCGGCCCAGGTGATACGCGTGGTATCGAGGATCCGCTCGTGTTTTTTCCAGTTTACAAGGTCAGGGGAGGAAAACGCATCCATAAAAACCTGCCGGTCAAATTCGTCCGAATAGGTAGGGTATATCCAGTACGTATCCCCGTAAATAATGGCTTCCGGATCTGCATACCACCCATCAATGACAGGATTTCCGGACAACTGGTCTTCTTCAGTAAGGTCAGGAGCATTTGTTGAAGCGGTGCTTTCCTTCGCTTCATCGGTTCCGGAAGAACAGGAACAGACAAACAGGGACAACGTGATCATGGCGATCAGTAATTTACGGGAGCGTATTATCATGTTTAATTCGAATTTCACCGCAATATATCGAAAGGCACTATGACTGGAAAACCGGTCGTAAAATGAATTGAGAGGAAGAGCGAAAAACGTAGTGTAATAATTTGTCTTTGAACAACCCTACCCTCGTACCGTTGTTATAATGAGGGAAATATGCTACAAACCAGACTAAAAAATATATTTTGTGCTTGTTGCACTTGTATTTTATTATTGTCTGTAGCCGCGTGCTCACCGAAAACCAGTCCGACCGATCTTCCGCTGGACACGCCGGAAACATTCAGTAGCACCGGAGGTGTGCCACTTGAAGAAGAATGGTGGCAGGCATTTGGGGATGAGCAACTTAACCGTCTGATAGATTATGCCATTGATTCCAATTTTAACCTGCTTGCCGCCTGGCAGCGGGTAAAGGTAGCCGGAGCGGTGGTTGACCGTGAAACTTCCAGCTTGTTCCCATGGGTGGAAGCTTCTGCACAAAGCGGACTAAGCAGGCCGGAACCTGATTTTGTCGGGGGTGAAAATGTACGTCTGGGATTGTCAGCATCCTATGAGGTAGACCTTTGGGGAAGGCTGCGTTCTGCAGTGAATGCCGAAAAATACCGGGCGGAAGCCACAAGGTACGATTATCAGACTGCGGCCATTTCACTCTCTGCCGAGATAGCGCTGACCTGGTATCAGCTTCAGGCTGCCTGGAACCTGCTGAACCTGACCAATAACCAGATAAATACCAATGAAAATATTATGCGTCTGATCAGGGCACGTTTTGGCATTGGCCAGATTCGCGGTGTAGATATTCTACGTCAGCGTCAGTTGCTTGAGGCGACGACACAGCAGCGTTACCAGCTGGAGGCGCAGATCGGGGTGCTGGAGAATCAGCTTTCGGTGCTGCTGGGCAGGACTCCCCAGGAGGGGATCAATTATCAGCCTGATACGCTCCCTGAATTGCCCGGGTTGCCGGAGACCGGACTGCCGGGAGAGCTGATCACAAGAAGACCTGATATTCAGCAATCATTCAGTCTGCTCAACGCCGCTGACCGTGACCTGGCATCCGCCATATCGAGTCAGTATCCCCGTATCAGCATTAATACATCCTATGCGGTGCGATCAAATAATTTTCAAAACCTCTTTTCCCAGTGGGCGTATTCCCTGGCAGGAAGTCTTACCGCCCCCATATTTTACGGCGGGCAGCTAAGTGCGGAGGTTGACAGGACACGGGCCTTTAAGGAACAGCTCATGTATGAGTATGGCCAGAGTGTACTGGTTGCCTTTCAGGAGGTGGAAGATGCCCTGATCCTTGAACAAAATCAGCGGGAAGTTATACGGTCGCTCGAAGAGCAAGTTGATATAGGAAACCGGGCCTATGAGCAGCTTCGAATTGAATACTTTAATGGGTTGAGTGATTACCTGGCTGTATTGACGGAACTGACCCAGGTTCAGCAGTTACAGCGTGACCTGCTTAACGCGAGGCAGTTACTTATCGAATACAGGATAAATCTGTACCGGGCCCTCGCAGGTGGATTTGAAACGGACCGGGAACAACAATCATAGACTATGTCAAAAAAGAAAACCATACTACTCAGTGTTGCCATTCTTGTCGTGGCGGCGGTGGTCACAGCCCTCATTTTTCTGACAGAACCTGAAGCACAGCGCTCGGGTGCTGTTAAGGAAATCGCCATGCTGGTGGATGTTGTGGAGTTGGAAAAGGGAGACTTTCAACCGGTGATCATTGCTACAGGTACCGTGCAGCCAGCTATGGATATAATGTTAAGTCCGCGTGTGAGCGGGGAAATAATCCGTCAGTCAGACAGATTTGTCCCCGGGGAGACCATTAAGAAAGGAGAAATGCTGGTGCAGGTCGATCCCAGTGATTACTACAATACCCTTGAATTGAGGAAAAGCGATCTGAGTCAGGCGCTTGCCGACCTGAATATTGAAGAAGGTCGACAGGAAGTGGCGCGTAAAGACTATCAGCTTATCGAGGAATCAATGCCCATGGAAGATATGGACCTTGTGCTGCGCGAGCCTCAGCTGAACGCCGTAAAGGCACAGGTCGAGGCGGCCCGTGCGGCTGTTGATCAGGCACAACTTAACCTTGACCGGACAACCATTAAGGCGCCCTTCGATGCCCATATTCTCACCAGAAATGTCAATCTCGGTTCGCAAGTCACACCGGCAACCACCCTTGGGCGGCTGGTTGGTGTGGATACTTACTGGGTTGTGGTAAATGTGCCATTGTCAAAGATCAGCCGGATACAGTTTCCTGATGATTCCAATGAAAGAGGATCGCGTGTGATCATCCGGGACCGTAAAGCATGGCCCGGAGATGTTTCCAGGATTGGTTATGTGCATAAAATGATCGGTGCGCTGGATGAACAGACACGGATGGCCAGGGTGATCGTTGAAGTGGAGGATCCGTTGGGGACCAATACAGGACAACCACCCCTGGTGATCAATTCGTTTGTCGAGGCACGCTTTATTGCCCGTGAATTTGATGATATCATCCGGCTTAACCGCGATCACTTACGGGAGAATGAAACAGTCTGGGTGGAAGAAGAGGATACACTTCGAATCCGGAATGTCAGCATCGTCTTTACCGATGCGGAATATGCCTACATTGAACAGGGGCTGGAGGAATCCGCACGCGTGGTCACCACCAATCTGGCCACAGTCACCGATGGCGCACCGCTTCGCGTGGAGTCGGTGCAGGAACCTGAACAGAAGAATGAATCGCTTGCCCGTAAATCAAGCTCTACTCATCAAAATGACTCAATCCGATGAGTGAAGAAAAAAATACGGAAAATACGGTTAAGCAAGGTGCTATCGGGTACATGGCGCGCCACCCGATTGTAGCCAACCTGCTCATGCTTTTGCTTCTGGGCGGAGGATTCTGGACAATGTATACCATTCAGAAGGAGGTATTTCCACAATTTCAGCTGGATATTGTCGAGGTAAGTGTGGTGTATCCCGGAGCGGCACCTGCGGAAGTGGAGCAGGGGATACTGATGCCGGTGGAGGAAGCCGTTATCGGTGTTCAGGGAATCAAGGAGATCACCTCGACGGCCGATGAGGGATCCGGGCGGGTCACGATCGAACTGGTAGCTGGTATGGATCGGATGAAGGCGTTCCAGGATATTGACCAGGCGGTGGCAAGAATCCGGACCTTCCCCGATGAAATTGAAGTGCCTGAAGTACGGCTGCAATCCAGGCAGCGAAATGTAATGGAAGTAGGCTTATACGGCAATACGGACATCTGGACCTTGCGTATACTTGCGGAACGACTGAGGGACCGGTTTCTCAATGACCCCTCCATCACCCAGGTTGAAATCGGGAATGTGCCCGAATATGTAACACACATCGAAATAAGCCGCGATCAGTTGCGACGCTACAACCTGACCCTCGGTGAAGTGGCCACGATCATTCGTCAGTCCAGCGAGGACGTTCCAGCCGGAGCGGTCGAAGCAAGTACCGGCGAGATACTACTCCGGATGAAGGAGCGAAAACAATGGGCAGAGGAATACGGTAATATTGAGATAATCACGTCGCCAGGCGGGGCAACCGTAACACTCAACGACCTGGCGACTATCACAGACGGTTTTGAGGAAGAGGGCTTTCATGGTCAGTTTAATGAACAACCAACGGTTGATTTATCGATATACAGGGTGGGGGATCAGTCGCCGCTGGAAATTGAGGACGCAGTAAATGGCATCCTGGATGATTTTGTGTTGCCGGATGGCATTAAGTACCGGATAGATACCAATACGGCCGATGACTATCGGCAGCGCATGGGATTGCTTACGGAAAATGGCATCATGGCCATCATCATAGTATTCGGAATTCTGGCTTTATTCCTGGAATACAGGCTGGCATTCTGGGTAATGATGGGAATGGCTATTTCCTTTATCGGAGGTATCCTTTTTCTGCCGCTTATCGACGTCAGTATCAATATGATCTCCATGTTTGGTTTCCTGGTGGTTCTGGGTATTGTGGTGGATGACGCGGTTGTAGTCGGAGAGAATATTTATGAATACCGCCAAAAAGGAATGAGCAACCTTGACGCGGCGATACTGGGCGCCAAAGACATTGCCAAACCGGTAATTTTCAGCATTCTCACGACAGTGGTCACCTTTATTCCCTTATTGTTTATTCCGGGGACCACCGGTAAATTCTGGTGGCCGTTGCCTGCCGTAGTGATCGTTGTGCTGTTTGTTTCACTTGCGGAGGCACTTTTCATTCTCCCGGCACACCTTGCCCATGTCAGTAAAAAAGACAGGCTGAAAATCGGCAGCCGTATAGGTAAATGGCAGGGAGTGATCGCGCGGAAATTCGAACATTTTGTGAATCACCATTACAAGCGCTTTCTCGGGAAATGTCTGGACAACAGGTATGTAACCCTGAGTTCTGCGCTCGGATTGTTGCTGGTGATTGGCGGATATGGCTATAGCGATCACATGGGGATTATCCTGATGCCGGAAGTATCGGCAGATGAGATTGAGGCAGGTGTCTCCCTTCCGGTCAGCACAACGCCTGAGCAGGCGGCCAGGGTGGCCGTGGAGATTACCGAATCGACCATTGCCATGTTCGAGGAACATAATCTGTATGAAGTGGCGGAAGGGGTTAAGACCAATGTTCGCGGGCAGAGCTTTATTGATGTTGAAATCGTTATGCTGCCTGTTGAAGAGCGGGACATGACGGCGCAGGAGGTAATTGAATTGTGGAGGGACGAGATCGGCGAGATCGAAGGGGTTGACCAGATCACCTTTGAGGCGGAACGCGGTCCCGGAGGATACCAGCAGGATATCAGTGTGGACCTCAGCCATTCGGAAATAGAAGTGCTGGAAGCGGCCAGCCAGGCATTTTTTGATAAGGTCGAAACTTTTGAGAATACACGGGATGTAAATGATAATTATAATAAGGGGAAAACCCAGTTCGACTTTACGCTGCTTCCGGAAGGGCGGAATATGGGCTTTACCTCGAATGATATCGGCATGCAGGTGCGCAATGCATTTTTTGGTGCACTGGCCATGCGGCAGCTCAGGGGGAATAACGAGGTGGAGGTGCGTGTCAAATTACCCCTGGAAGAACGTCGGGATATTTACAGCCTGGAGGATTTACTGGTAAGAAGTCCGGACAACGTGCAGGTTCCTCTGATGGATATCGTTGACGTGCAGCAGCGGGAAGCATTTACCTCGATCAACCGGCGGAATGGCAGAAGGGTAGTGACGGTGGGAATGGATGTTGAGCCGGCAAATACAGTTACACAAGTCCTCGAATCTCTTCAGACAGAGATCCTGCCCCAATTACGGGCTGATTTCCCCGGGATCACCTGGAGCTTTGAAGGAAGCCAGGCAGAGATGAGGGAATCCACCCAATCACTTTGGGGAGGGTTTGTGATGGCCATGCTGATTATTTATTCATTGCTGGCAGTTGCCTTTGGAAGTTATTCGCAACCTGTAATTGTCATGGCTGCGATCCCGTTTGGAATCGTTGGTGCGGTGATCGGGCATATCATGCTGGGTTACGACCTTTCCCTTGTCAGCCTGATGGGAATTATTGCCCTTTCAGGGGTTGTAGTGAATGATTCGCTGATCATGATTGATTACGCCAATAAGAAACTTCGTGAAAAAGGAGTCAGCGTGTTTAAGGCAATTCATGAGGCGGGTGTGCGTCGTTTCCGGCCAATCATGCTGACAACCCTTACAACGTTTGGTGGTCTCACTCCCATAATCCTTGAACAATCTGATCAGGCCAGGACCCTTATTCCTATGGCTATTTCCCTTGGATTCGGGATTGTCTTTGCGACTTCCATTATCCTTATCATAGTTCCCAGCCTGTACCTGATCATGAATGACGCGTCACGAAAAGTCAGGAGCTAAGAGAAAAAAGAGGAATGACGTCATATCTTTTGTGGAGAATATTACACACAGTTAATAGAAAAGTATATTAAAAAGGGCCTGAATAACAGAAAAATGCAGCGGGCATGATATTTTCCATGAAACTCATAACCAAACATTGAAAGTTATGAGCAATTTATTATTTGCAGTAGCAGTTATTCTTTTGATTGGCTGGCTGCTGGGCTTCTTTGTCTTTAGTCTTGGAAGTTTCATACATATATTACTGGTGATTGCAATAGTCGCCATTCTTTTCCGGCTTATCCGCGGCAGAGCGGTGTAAGTCTGTTCAAACGGGCCTGTTACCAGTTAGCGGGCCCGTTTTTATTATTTAAAGTATGATCATCCAGGGAAAACAAGTTAACGATTCGGATCAGCGCGAAGCTTTCAAAAAGTTTGCGCGACGCGTGGCAAAGTGCGAAATTACTGTTCACCCCAGATTGCTGAATGATGAGCAGCGGCGTCTGCACATCCGGAGTACACTTCGGGAAGATCATACTATCCGGATAAAAAACAAACCGGAAGAGGCAAGTGACAAGTTTGATAAGCTCTCTTCCTGTATGTTTAAGTTCTTCCGTGGTTCCTCTCTACTTTACTATCGTGACCAGGCAGGTAGTGATTCGGAGATGCCGGTGGTTTTCACTATCGGGGATGTGCATCCTGAAAATTTCGGGATTATGCCGAACGAGAACAATGTCCCGTTTTTTGGAGTGAATGACTTTGACGAAGCCTATTTTGCTCCGTTTACCTACGATGTGAAACGGGGAGCAGTTGGTTTTTACCTGGCCGCCAAGGTGCATGGTTTCAAGAAGAAACAGCGCTGTAAAATTGTTCGTGAATTTATCCGGGGATACATGGAGGGGCTGGTCTCTTTCGCGAAGGACGATCGCGAACGATGGCATCAATTCAGGCTTGATAACAGTCCGCCGTTAATCTGTGAATTGATCGAATCAGCCAAGGAGTCAAGAAAGAAATTTCTGGACAAGAATATAAATTTTGACAAGGAACGGTTTATTACAACCGATAAGATTGTTCCTTACAGCAAGCACCTGAAGGAGTTCCAGGAGGTGGTTTATACCTACGCGAAAGAGAATGATATTAAGACAAATCGTGAGGTTGAGGAATTCTTTAAGCTAAAAGATGTGGCACTTAAAAAGAACAGCGGTACTGCCAGCCTCGGTCTTGACAGGTTCTGGTTGCTTGTCAATGGTCCCACGGACCGCAAGGACGACAACATCATTCTGGAAATGAAACAGGCAAGAGATTCATCCCTGACCGGGCTAACAGGTCAAACTAAAAGAGGGAGAAAAAAGTCGAATTAGGCAGAAAATATTGTGAAAGCCCAAAACGTCCATCTCGCTGGTGGAGACCGGTTTTATGGGTATGCCACCTTTGATGATAAGAGCTATCTGATACGTGAAAGAAGCCCGTTCAAAAAGGAAATGGACCTGGATTCCCTCGGGAAAAAAGAGTTCCGGAATTATGCCTGGATCTGTGGGGAAACCCTCGCACAAACCCATGCCCGTTCAGATGAGAGTGATGATAATAACTACGAAGCGGAAGAAGAAATTCTCAAAAGTATTAACCCGGATTTATTTGAAGATGATATTCTGCGATTTGCTCAAATGGAATACCATCAGGTAAAGAAGGATTATAAACTATTCAAACAGGATCACGAGTTAGGGGCGTTCGATTTTCGGCGATAAATTATTCTACCCTCGTTCAGCCCAGTCCTGCAATATTTCCTTTTCCCGGTTTAACACGACCGTACCGTCCTGTTCGTACTCATTTCTTTTTTCATCTGTCAGCGCATCGGAGTACCACCAGTCGTAGGTGTCCCGGACAGTTTCCCGAGGGGGCCGCAGCGTGAGTCCTGTCGCCAGGGCCTTTTCATTGTTGATCCGCGCAGATCCATAGTTATTTCCTTCCGGCATAATCCATGGAACGATATGTTCCACATCATGTTCCTTGAGGAATTCGTAATCATCGACCTGAACGTAATTCGAGGATACATCGAATGCCCCGCCTGCTTCGCGGACAAATTCAGGCATGGTTTGAGGTGCCTCCGGACCAACGCCGTTATAAGTGCCGGCCTTTTTTTCCTCAATCAGGCGGATCATCCACCCTGCGATGTCCCGGACATCCGCATACTGAACCGGATCCTGTTCCTTTCCGGGAACCAGAATGTCTCCGCCACGCGATAGCCTAACCGGCCAGTGGATAAAGCGGTTTGATTTATCCGCCGGACCGATCATGTAGGTTGGTCTGACAACGATGGTGCGGTCATCCCCGAATTCTTTCCGGGCAGCCAGTTCAGAGTTGGCTTTCATGACGCCGTACCAGTATTCAATTTTCATGTCCTCATCCGTGACCCCTTCCGGTTCCTCCAGCAGAATTTCCACATTCTCCCGCGTATCACTATCGAGGTACGGGTAAAAAACGCCGGTGGACGAAGTGTATACATACAGGTCAACGCGGTCTTTCAATAAGGCAGCGGTGCTTTTGGTCCATTCCACATTGTGGCCGGAGTTGTCAATTACCACATCCCAGCTGCCGTTCTCCAGAGCAGAGAGGTCATCGGCCCGGTCCCCGATAAGCATATTTACATTATCAAAAAGCTCCTGGTGAACAGTCGGACGTGTTTTGCCACGGGTGAATGTAGTGATGGAATGGCCACGGTCCATGGCATAGGCAATCTGATGGGGCCCCAGGAAACTGGTGCCGCCCAGGATGAGGATATTCAGTTTATTGCTTTCCGTTGCGGCCGGCAGAGAAGATTCTTCTTTTGTTGATGATTGGTTGCAGGCTAGCAGGCCTGCCCCGGCAACGGGCAGCGCAGCACCGTATCGGGCAATGTTTGAAATAAATTTTCTTCGCTTGATTCTCCTGAACTTCATGGTATCGGGGTTAGGGGTAATGCAAGAAGAAAAAAAGAATTGGTTTCGGCAAATCCGCTTATCAGAGTGGTACCATCAGGCCCAGCCAGATTAACGGGACCACCGGAAGATAGTCCCCGCTATTACGGCCATTGGCAAATCCAAATCCATAGTCAAACGAGGTGCGTGAAAAGAGGCGTGAGCGACCCCCCAGAATGAAATAGCTCTGCAACAAATCCCATTCGCTGAAATACATAAATTCCATTATCATACTCCCGTGCATGCTGGTCCGCATTTGCCCGCTGATCTGAAGCTGTTGGTAGCGGGCTCCGTCAATCCAGAACATCCCGTATCCGGTGGTGATAAACAGGTTTGGATTGCCGATGGTGATCAGTCCGGTAAGAACAGCTGCATTCTCCGATTGATAAGTTAGTCCGTAACCCGTATTGATTCCCACCTGGACGAGATCTTTTTTAATGGGCGTTGCGGCTTTCAGGTGAATCCATCCAGCGTAGAGCATGAACCATCCGGCACCCACGGTCAAATTGTCGGTCAACCCATAGTCGCCTGTGTGATGGATCCCCCAGCCGGTCTGATAAAACCCTTTCCCTTTTGGAAGTGTGAACGCATTGCCTGCTCCCAGATTTCGCTGTATGTTGGCCGGAAAAATGACCGGATATTTTCTGCCGGCCTCACCTGGCTGCAGGGTTTCGCGAAATTCAATCGAGTCAACCGGCAAATTCATTAGCAGGCCGTCAATTGTCCGGACCAGCAGTATGCCCGCGGAGTCCCGTTCTATTTTCCCGATGACCTCAGTTTCGTCAAGCATGATAAACCAGTGATCTGTATCCTCCTGTGCCACAGCGGATAAGGAAAAGAACAGAAGAACCAGTGGAAAAACAGATCGGGAACACATTAATAGAATAATATTATTGATTTCTAAATATATAATCAGAACTGGAATATCCATGCATTTAAATGAATAATGAGGTTTGTCATCGCTGATTTGCGCCTAATTCCTAACTTAGTTCCATGGATGTTTTCGATGTAATTCCTCCGGCCGGACCGGCGGTACCGGTAGTTCTCAGTTCGCCTCATTCCGGAGTTTATTTTCCTCCGGAAGTGAAGGAACAGATTTATCCGGGCTTCACGGAGGATCCGGACGATACGGACTGGTACATTGATCAGTTGTATGATTTTGCCCCTGAGCTTGGGGTCACGATGATCATTGCTAATATGAACCGATGGGTGATTGATTTGAACCGTGATCCGGATAGTCAGCCGCTTTACTCGGACGGACGGATTATCACCGGGCTGGTGCCATCGACGACCTTCAACGGACATCCGTTATATGATAAGGTACCTGATGAAGCAGAGATCAACCGGCGCCGGGAATTATATTACCGCCCGTACCATGACCGTTTGGAGGAGCTTCTTTCAGAAATGGCAGATAAATTCGGGCAGGTATTACTGTTTGATGCACATTCGATTCGCCGGTTGGTGCCGGGCATCCGCAAAGAACCATTCCCCGACCTTATCCTGGGGGATGCCGACGGAGCTTCAGCGGGGGGTCAACTCATAGATATTGCCGCAAGGGTACTGAAAACAAGTTCGTATGAATTTTCTCATAACCATCCGTTTAAGGGTGGATATATAACGCGCCATTACGGTGACCCTTCCCGGCACAGGCATGCCTTACAGCTGGAAATGGCCAAAGACAACTACATGGATGATTTCGAAAAAAAATATCATCCGGAACGTGCCGGAAAAATGCGCGAATCACTTAAAAAACTATTTGTCGAACTGATTAATGAAATAAAGTAAATGGGCCGATCTTATTCATTTAAAGGTATCCTGACGACCGATGGCTGGAAAGAGAATATGACCGTTACCCTCGATGCTCATGGCTGTATCGAATCAGTGCAGAAGGGGGAGAGCGGAAAATATATCAACGGTTATTTATTGCCGGGATTTCAGAATGCACATTCACATGCCTTTCAGTATGCCATGGCCGGATTGGCCGAGACACACTCCGGAGGAGCCAATCCCGATACCTTCTGGAGCTGGCGGAATGCCATGTACCAGGTGGCATTATCCGTATCGCCGGAGCAGCTGGAGAATATTGCCGCGATGCTTTATTCACAGATGGTGCGGCATGGATATACTGCGGTGGCAGAATTTCACTACCTGCATCACGACAAGAACGGGAAGCCGTACGACAACCTCGCCGAGATGGGTGAAAGGCTGGTGCGGGCGGCAGAAAGGGCAGGGATACGGATTACCCTTATTCCGATGTTTTACCAGAAAGGAGGGTTCGGACAGCCACCGGGAGAAGGGCAACGCCGTTTCATATCACAGGATCATGAAGCCTACTGGAAGCTGCTCGAAGCTTCCCGGATGGTGGTCAATCGACATGAGCATGCTTCACTGGGGTTGGGGGTACATTCCTTGCGGGCGGTTGACCCGCAGGATGTAATTGAAATGTGCAATGATCTGGATGGTTCACTGCCATTTCATATTCATATTGCCGAGCAGCTCAAGGAGATTCAGGATTGTGTGAATTATCACGGACAGCGTCCAGTGGAATGGTTGCTGCAGCATTGTCCGGTCAATGAGAACTATCACCTGGTGCATGCCACCCACCTGGAGGATACAGAAGTATCCGGTATCGCCCGCTCTGGAGCGCATGTGGTGCTTTGTCCAAGTACCGAAGGAAACCTGGGAGACGGATTGTTCCGGTTGAAGGAGTTTACAAAAGCCGGTGGCCGATGGAGTATCGGGACAGACAGCCATGTAGGTCTGAATCCGCTTGAGGAACTCCGGATACTTGATTACGGCCAGCGTGTCACCAGTCATACCAGGTCTACATTTACCCTGCCAGGAAACGGAAACAGTGGCTTTAACGGGATCCGGATGGCCTGGCAATCGGGGAGAAGGGCTATGGGGAAGCCTGCTGAACGATTCTTTGCTGTGGGAGCGCCTTTGGACGGGGTGGTCGTTGATGCAAATCATCCGCTGATTGCGGTAAGTGCTCCCAGAGACTTGTGCAATACCATCGTCTATACAGCGGATGCTTCTTCATTTCTGGGGACGCTGATTAATGGTGAGTGGGTGGTTACGAATGGTGTCCACAGGGCAGGTGAGAATATCATCAGGAATTTTCAAAAGACTATGAATGAGATACGGTAAGAGAGTCTTTTGCGGCCAGAGTTCGTATCGCGTGTTCCACGATAACAAGTTTTTTTAACGCTAATGTCCTGATAACGAATCGTTATTGACGGATACCGAAATGCCGGTATTTACCTGCGTCGGATTATTCGTATCAAATGAATAATAACGATCCTTTTTTTATATGCGCAGAGCGATTATTCTCCCGTTAATTTTTCTGATCTCCGGTTATTGCCATGCCCAGGTACTTGAGGATCTTGAATTGGCCAGTTCGAACCGGAATTACATTACATCGTCCAACGGAGATAATATCTATAAAATTATCCGGTTAAATGATGGTTTCCTCGCGCTCGGGTATGCTCATGGCGACCATATTATCCTTGACCATGATCGCTATGATTTCTGGACCAACTTCCTTGCCCGTTTTGACAATGAAGGGAATGTGGTTTGGTTAAAAAGTATTCCGGGATCCGGTATTTCGGATATGGTTCTTGATGATACGGGTACAATTTACCTGGCAGGATCGGGGCGTCAGGAAACTGATTCATACCAGACCTATTTTCTTGCGAGCTATACCCTCTCGGGTAGCCAGAAAAAAATAAAATATTTTCCTACCGGAATTTACGGCGAGGTTAGATCAATTGCGCTGGATTCGCAGGGAAATGCCTGGATCTCAGGGAAAGTGACGAGTCGGGGCAGTTTGCTTCGGGTTTCAATTAACGAGAGTCACTGGCCGTACAGGAAGATAGAAAGTAAATTGCATGGTGTCACGGTTGAGTTCGATGACATTTTTGCCGATGAGGAAGACAATATCTACATGTTGATCCATTTCAGGTCGATTGCTCTTGAACCCTGGGTGGAATTAGGAGAAATAGAAGTGAATTTTGACTGCGGCCCGGGTTATTGCACTGAATTTCTTCTGGCAAAAATTGATCAGGATATGAACGTCCTTTGGATGAAATCCTACGGTGGCGCGGGATACCATACGGCCGGCATGATGAAAAGATTAAAGGACGGTACGATCGGTATCGCCGGATTTTTTAACAATTCATTCACCGTGGAGGATATTTCCTTTGATAGTCGTGGAGGATTTGATGGATTTTTCGTCAATCTCTCAATGGAGGGTGAATTATTAGATGAAGTTATCATCGGAAGTTCTGATGAAGACGAGATGAATGTTGAAAGAATTACCTCATTTACTGATGATGAAGAAGGCAATTTGTTTCTAACCGGACAGGGAGAAGGGTTGGTGATGATCAAGGAGGGGACAAATCTTACACCAATTCTGAACAAAGCGGAGTTAACGACTTATCTGCTGAAGTTAAATAAGAAACGGAATTTGGTCTGGTCCGCCGAATTTAGCGGAGGAACTTTTGACAACCAGGTGCTGATGAAGCATGACGGGCGTATAATGGCTGCAGGCGGAGTGTATAGTGAATCCAGGAACATTACCATTATGGGCGAGGAACATGGCTTGAGAAATTCCATTGCCATGTACCTGATGACCATTGAAGATCGTGTTGTATTACCTCCCGGTGATCAGTTCATCGAGCCGGATACGGGACCGCAGGTGATTATTTATCCAAACCCTGCTTCCGGGAAGGTGCAGGTTTCAGGAATTCCGGATGGTACCCCTGTGGATCTGGTTGACAGTTTTGGAAGACTTGTGCAGTACTCGCTGATCAAGGACGGCAGTCTGAATATTGCAGAGCTTGAAGATGGAGTTTACCTCATTCGCGACAGGATAAATGGTCAGACGCAGCGGTTATGGGTGCGGAACTCACCCATGTAATCCCGCTCCTCGAATGAGGTATTCCCTTCCTAATTCTTTCTCAGATAGATATTTCCGTTATAGTTTTTGATCATAACTTCCGGTCCTCCGCCATTAATATCCCCGCGGACCCAGTCATCAAGATATACCTTGTAGGTACTGGATTGTTTCTCCGTTTTAGTGACTGGTTCGGTTTTCTTTACGGCGAAGTCAAACCCCGAAAGGATATCTCCCTGTTTGGTGTTCATTTTCATACTTGCTTTAAAGGAAGCAGGAAGTGTAAGGTCTACATGACCGTTGTAGGTAGTAAAGGCCATTGGGGTATCCGGCGTTACTTCAGAAAAGGTGGCCTTGATGGTACCGTTATAGGAATCGGCTACCAGCGAACCGGAAATATTCTCAGCAGATATGGCGCCGTTGTAATTGTCGGCAACGATTTCTCCTTTAATATCGAATATGCGAATGTCCCCGCTGTTATAGGTGGCTAAATCCAGGTCCACACCGGCCGGAACTTCGACCACAAGATTCACCCCTTTGTTCCATGAGTCGGATTCGATTTCGATGAAATTATTCCGTTCGCTCGCTTCCAGGTCCATGGCACCACTTGATATACGCCTGAGACCGTCCTGGTTGGTATTACCGTTTCCGTTCCGCGATTTATCCATCGCGGAATATCTGACCAGGACATCCCGGCGATCGGTGCCGCGAACTTCTATGGAACCCTTTTTTATATCAATTTTTACTTTACCGCGCTTGCCCGGATCACTGAAGGGGATCGTGAGCTCACCACTATCCTGAGCCATGGCCCCTGAAAATGTCCAGAACAAAATTGCCGCGAAGGCTGCTATTAGATTGACTTTCATGTTGTTATTTATTTTGAAGTTAAAATTTTAATTCTCGCGTAGGTAAACGTTCCCGTTGAAAGTTTCGAAATCAAGCCGAACCCCTCCCTGGCGTACTTTAATGGAGGAACGGCTTTCCAGTTTAAAAGCAATTCCATCCCCGCTTGCTTGTGTCTTTTCCATAGTCACCGGTTGATATACGATCTCATCGACATTTGTAAATAATTCTCCGTTATAGCTCTTGAAGGATACGTCTGCTCCGAAGTTTTTAGGATACATGGCATTGATGTCCCCATTGAGAGAGTAATAGGTGGAATGCTCGCCAGGTGTTTGCGAATAGGTAATGTCCACATCTCCGTTAATTGTATGGGCACGGGTGAGGCCGGCGCCTTCTTCCACCGCGATTGACCCGTTAATATTGTTGATCACGAGGTTTCCTTTGACGCCTTGCACTGATATGTCACCCTTGTTAATCGTGGAAATGTGCAGGTTCTGATTAACCGGTACCTTGAGCGTGAAGTCGAACTTAAAATCGTAATAGTCTTTTTTATTGCAATTGTCCCAGTCGTATCCCCAGTGCGGTTCCGACTGATGATTGTCCCATTTGTTCTGCTGCTGTCCGAAGCGATGGCAGGGATGTTTAATGAACAGGAGAATGGTGTCCAGGCGGTCCATAACACCCAGGCCGACCTCGCTTATGGCTTGCTGTAACCGGTCTTCGGTTTTTGCGGATACCTGTTTCCGTGCCTGGAGAATAATCCTGTCTCCTTCATAGGCCTCAACCTTTATGCTTCCGTTAATGTTGGCCAGAAAAAATACGTTTTTACCTGAAGGTTGTTCGAATGCGATTTCCTGCTGCAGTGATTCCTCATGTGTCTGGGCCCATAATCCGGCAGGCAGGGTGAGTAGAATAATCAGAATGAGTTTGACCTTTTTCATTGTTATCAGATTAAAATTTGAATGCTTTCTTCGAGTTTGAGTTTGACTTCTTCGGGCGTGCTTTCCTTTCGCAGCAAAAACTCCAGTTCTTCCACGGACTTCTTTTCCTGAAGGGCTACCATCATTTCCGCCATGGCCATTTGGACCAGCGGTGATTCCTGATTGCGTATTGAGGAAATAAGAGCTGAGCGAACCTCGGGATTTTCAGCGTAGGGGTAAAGTGCTTCCAGGGTTGCCAGCCGCACGTTCACGTTTTCGTCGTTATTAAGCGTTTTGATCAGGGCGGAGGTTACCGTTGTGCTTACCGAGGGCATGTCCGTTGTCAGGTTTACTGCTTTCAGACGGTCACTGGTGGATTCTTTTTCCAGCAGGGTGAGCATCATCATTTCTTTCATTTCGGCAACTTCCCCGGCCAGTTCGTTTACGTCCGAATTATCATTCCCGCGCAACAGCAAGCCGATTCCAAATCCGACGGCCAGGATAATCAATGTATACGCCCATTTGAATGCCGGAAATTGCTGCCATAGTTTGCCCAGGTCAAACGACAGCCCTGGTGCCGATTGTCTTGACTTTTCTTTGGCAAGCATGGCATAGAAGTTTGCATCCATTTGAGGTGAAGGTTCGCTGCTTTGCAGGCCGGCGAGTTTTTCCAGCAGTTCGGATTCACCTGCCAGCTCTGAAATTGACAATTGCCCTGAGGCAATCAGGCGTTCCAGTTCCCTGACCTCCTGTTCGGAAGCTATTCCCTGGTTATATTTTTCAACGAGATCTTTCATTACATTTTTGATTGTACCAGTTCAAATTCCTGTTTCAAAGCCCTGAGGGCACGGAAGACCTTTGATTTAACCGTTCCCTCGGAGCAGGACAGGATATCACCAATCTGCCGGTAGGGCATGTCCCTGAACTTGCTCAGGATCAGAATTTCACGTTTGTCCTCATCGAGCCGGCTAAGTGCCAGCTGAAGCATATCCAACTCATCCTGCCCGGCAGTCGCCTCTTCCGGATTTTGCCCCGGATCACCAAGCTTATCATTCCAGTCGTCCAGCTTCTCGGGATTTTTCCATTTGTCCCCGCGAAAGTGATCGTGACTGACGTTCCTGGCAATACGAAACAACCATGTTCTGAATTCTCCGTCCCCTTTGAATCCTTCCCGGTATTTTAAAACCCGGACAAAGGTATTCTGTACCAGGTCTTCGCTCAGGGCCGCATCCCGGTTCATATGGAAATAAAAACCAAAGAGCATTTTTTTATATCGCTCATACAGTAGCCCGAGCAGGTCGATCTGACCGCTTTTTACTTTTTCCATGATGGCGTTATCCGAGAGTGATTCCAAGAACGTCCTTGTTGTAGTTGCCCCTTATCAAACAGGCATACTGCACTATTTTGAAGAGGTTGCATAAATTATAGATTTTTTTTGATTGTTGGATTTCTCCGGATTACTTAGCATGTGTCCGTGAGGCCTGATTGCGGGCAGACTGTAGACTGCAGGGGTGTAACATCCCCCTGCCCCCTTCAAAGGGGAACGTTAATGATCGTGACTCTTCAAAGGGGGAAATGAATGATCCTGACTCTTCACAATAATCTTACCTCCTCAGCAGTTATAACTAACAAACCTACCTCCCATCTAAACAGATTTTTGCTATGAAGACAACAAACAAGTATGCGGCGAAAGTAAGCCAGCCGGCGTCTGCTCCCGTCAGGGAAGTGCGGACAGCCGATCCGACCCCCGTGGCTCCCTGTTCAAGGGATATTGTATTGATGCGTATCAGGCAAATACTGAAATCCGCACAGGAAGTCTAATCATTGGTCATATGAAGGATTTACATAATTATACGTCAGCCCTGCGGGACGTGGGGCTGGACAGTACTCCTGTGCGCATAGAGAACGGGGAGTACCGCTGGTCAAATGGACAGCTGGAAATACTAAATCAGCCTGAGTTTAACGGCATCCGGGTCAATCAGCTTAAAATTTCACAGACAGAGGATTCGGTGCGGGATATCTCCGGGGAGATACTTGCCTATGAAACGCCGATCCGGGCATTGGAGAAGGAAGGGGAGAAGTTGCTGGAGAAGGACCAGGACGCCATCAATGATCAGCAGATTCAGATAGATCATTATAAATCGCTGCTGAACCAGCTGGATCGTGATATGCTTATCCGAGGGTATATTCCGCCGGAGGAAAGCGAACAGGAGAATTTACCACCTCCGGAACCACCAAAAAATAAAAAGCTGAGTAAGGTTTCCCTCAGGGAGATCATGGGATTTCTGGCGATTTGGGTGGTTGGTGAAGTATTCATGACGTATGTTCAGTGGAATACGCTTCGCGATGGTAAGGGAATTGAGGACATGATCGTCAGAAGTATTTCACTGGGCGTAGTTCTGTTCCTGATCCACCTGGTAGGAAGGATGTTTAAACGTGACCGCAGGCCGGTTCAACTGGTGTTTCTCGTATTTAGTTTTATCATGTTATTTATCATGTTGCTTGCACCACTGTACCTGAAGGAAGCGTATCCGCTTATAAACGAAACGGTACAAACCACTGACCAGTGGGCACTGGATTCGTCGGCTGTCCCTGAAGTCACAGATATTGCGGATCCGTATCCTTTCTGGGTTACATTTTACCGAAACAATGACATGCTCCCGGGCATTTTTGTATTCCTGTTCTTCGTGATTATGCAAACCTTCGGGCGCAAACCACAGAAGCAGGCCGTAGCCGATGAGGTGATGCCTGACAAACCTGTTCTGCCCGAATTCCGGCCGAGTGAAGGAAAGAATCAGATTGAGGAAAGGCGGCAATATTACCAGCAGCAAATCGCTCAAGGCGAACAGCGTCTGAGAAAACTTTCAAGACGTCAGTCAGATGCAGTGGCCCCCAATACCGAACGCCTCCAGGAAATCCTGGGTGAACTAACCACGCGACAGGAAAAAATGATCAGCCTGAAACGACAGAAGGATGATCTTTTTGCCAGAAATGACCAGTTACTCCGCAACCTGGAAATGCAACTGAATCGTTACAGGACAGAATTCATGAATGTCCTGAAGAATGACCATGTAAAAGCGATGGTGGTACAGCCTGAATGGCCCGGCCGCCATGACCTGATGGATTACTTCAATCTCTACTGACATGAAATTCTTCCTTTTATCTTTCCTGTCAGCCTTCGCACTGACGTTTTGGGGATGCTCAAATTTTACGGAATGCGAGTCCCTGCAAAACCGCGAGGCAGTAATGCTCATCGACGTTACCGACGAAAATTTATTCGTTGAGATCGAATCGGACCTGAGCGATAACCTTCCTGTATTTATGGAAAAAACCGGATTGGCAGAGATATCACCCTGCGAGAGTTTTACCCTGACCCTCGTGCCTATCACAGCACGGGAGGGGCTGGACGCTACGTCGAAGACAATAGCTATCAGCAGGAAGGGGCAGAGCTACCAGGCAGAAAGACAGCAGGCCAGTCCGGCACCTCTGGTACAATTGCTAAAAACACAGCTTACGTCCTATTCCGGGTTGACGCAGGACCAGTCCGTCACCTCGGGCAGCAATATAGCCAACGTAATGCTCAAAGCACTGACCAGGTCATCACCCGGCTCGGAGATTACCCTCATTGTCTTTTCTGATATGATTGAAAACAATGAATACCTGAATATGTACCGGAACATTCCGGGTGAAGACCAGGCAGAAGCCGTAGTAAATCAACTGATCGACCCTGTTGTGATGGAGGCTTTCAAATCAAGGCAGCAGCAGGGCCTGGATGCCAGTATTCTCATTGTCTGCAAGGAAAATCAGCTGACACGTGTAAGTACCAATACACGTGACATCCGAACATTCTGGTCCTCCCTGTTAAATGAGATAGGACTGGAGCATGTACAATTTGTAGATAACCTTTCCAATATTAACCAGTAGCCCATGTTTATAATTCTTGCATTTGCAGGATGGCTGCTTTTACTGGGCGCCCTGTGTTTTATACTGAGGGATTTCATGCGGTTCATCTTCCGGAAGACGTTCACCAGTAAGCGTGATCGTAGCTTTATTGATTTCGGAGAATACGGAACCACGTGGTTTGGTGTGATTGTCATGGCGCTGGCGGGCTTTGTATTTTACAAATTTTCGACCGCATTTGTATCCTATCTTTTATCGGACGACCTGATCTCGTTTTTCCGGATGATGCGGGGCGTTTTTACCGTGAACAGTGATGTTCAGCATCCGTTTATGATTTCCCACCTGGGTGCGGGGCTTTTAGGGCAAACCCTGTTACAGTTTCTCGCCTGTTTTGTCATCTACCGGGGACTGCGGTCATTCATGTCCTACGTAAATGAAAAGTATGATTCACCCACATACACGGAAGGAGATGTCCTTTACTTCGGTTTCTTCGCCATTATTTTGTTTATGGCCCTTGAAATATTCTCCTACAGCCAGCAAATGCCCAGGATTTCCGGCACGGTGCACTTGCTGTACCTTGCCATGGCAAACACAGGACTGATCTGCTACTTTTTTGCAGTGTCGCATCTGCACCTGATGATGCGCAGGCGTTATCGACGGTCGTTGCCACGTTACGTAAAATTCAGCCAGCGGGTCAAGCGAATACTTGTGCGTCCGGTAATCACGATCGGATTTACCTGGTGCATTGGGATAATTCTGCATGTACCTATGTACCTGGGAACTCAGTTCCTGGAGAATAACTGGATGGTGGTGCTTTTTGCCCTGCTGTCGGTATTGTTATTCTACTGGGTGGTAAGGAAGGTGCTGGCGAGCGGATTTAATTATTTCGGTGCGATCATGTTCTTTGATTCCGGCGAGGCACTTAGCGAGCCCATGAATAAGGATGGAATGTGGCGAAATACCAGGTTCTATTATGCAGCTGCGGCACTTGCCGGGATGTTATTACTAATCCGGCCCGGGTCATTTATTTTACTTTTTTTCCTGCTGGCAATTACCTTATTCGTTTTTCTTCTTTTTCATATCCTTATGTACGGAGCGGGTCTGCTTGTTTCATTGATACGATCGTATATCCGGCCGGAAATTGAAACACAAATCGACAGGAAAACGATGAGCGATTATCTCAAAATTACAGCAGCTGGTATGGGCAAAAGCCTGGTACCGGCCGGAGTAGTCACCCTGTTTATTTTTGTTTTCATTAGTATTTTCCCAAAGAAATATGATTTCTCGCCGGACAAGAATTATGTGAATACGGTGGTGGATGCAGGCAGGCAGCCCATGCTGATCGGACGATTCGATGGTAACCCCTGCACACCGGCAAGCAGGGAGGATATTCCGGAATTCATGATCCGGTGTCTCCAATGGCAGGAAGACAGGGATTTCTCCAACCAACGGAGCTGGTTGCCAAAGTGGTCAAACTGGTATGGAATTTCCATGGCATCTTTTTACCGGATGATTTCCGGCACGGGGGGAGGATCAAACCTGAATATGCAGCTGATCAAGAACGAGGCGTTCCCGGGGACCTTTCCGCGGGATTTTCAGCGAAAGTACACTGAGATGCTATCGGCGTATCAATTATCATTGCGACTGACCCCGGATCAGATTGTCACCCGTTATGTCAACCAGGTGGGGATGATCGGTGGAATTGGCCACCAGGGAGTTGTTATGGCGGCATATCATGCTTTTGACCGTTCCCTGACCGAACTGAATGAACTTGAACAGCTGTACCTGGTTTCGTCACTGAAGCGGAGCAATCTTTTTAAGGCGGGGGAGCGCTATATAGCCTACTATGAGGCATCTTATTATGCGGATGAAATTAAGCGTGCATTATTGAGTGAAGTCAGGCGGTGGTATGAGCAGGGGCTGCTGTCAGCGGAAGAGATTTCAACCCTGGAACAACAGATACTCCGTTTCAGGAAAGAAAGTAAATCAGATGCTATTGCCGTCACTACCAGGGAGTTTCTCAAGCGAAAAATGCCGGATCCTGAAAAAACTGGATATACCTATGTAACCACACTGAATCATGAAAATCAGGATCGGATTACGGCGGCAGTAGATAAATTCGAACATCATTTCAGGAACAATATAAAACTGAATGGTTACGAATTATATTCCGCTGCTTTAGTGGTGGATGTAGCAACCGGTAAGGTGCTGGGCCATCATGGCGGGCGGGGAGTTACTGACCTTTCCACGCTTTCCGGGGGCAGTCCGGTGGGCAGTGTAATCAAGCCGTTTATTCTCCTGGAACTTATGGAACAAGGACATGAGCCTGATGGACTGCGCTTGTACGACGGAAAAGTAAAAGGCCGTTTCACACCCAATAATTACAGCCGCAGATATTCGAACCAGGATAAGGATATTAACGAGATCATTAGCAAATCCCTGAATGCGCCCATGGTAAACGTTCGGCTACTGGAAGAGCCGATCGGGTTATTCAGGGAAGTGGAAAAGAGATTTGAACTGCAGGGAATAAGTAACGATATGTTCCTGGACCTGGAGGATGCAGGGAAATCGGGAGAATACGAGGTGAATTATCCGCTGGGCTCCAGGAATATGAAGTTGTTTGATATAGCCCAGGCCTACCAAACTCTGTTGAATGATGGAGTATTTGAAGAATTACGCTTATACGATAAAGCCTTTGATCCGGTAAAGCGTGAGCACCAGGTAATCAGTCAGCGCGCACGCCGTATTTATAGTGTCAACAATGCGAATGCCGTTAAGGAAGCCATGCATCATACCATGCTTCCGGGAGGAACGGGCACACATATCAAGCATCTGTTGCCGCAAGGGCCCCGGTATTATGCCAAGACCGGTACTTCGGACGAGGCCAAGCATGGGTATACGGTGCTGTCGGACGGACAAGTTCTGATCGTTTCGTATGTGACGTATGGGAAAGTTGAGGGAGAACACCTGGAATTGAATGCCACACCACCAATTCCATATGGTTCAGGCGTACGGAGTGCAGGGGTACTGGCGGCCTTCATTTACGAACAGCTGGAACCTGCTGTTGCTGTTAAACTGGCGGCGCAGTGATTATCAATAAATAATCAGCTGACAAACTTTATTCGCCGGAATGATGCGTATCAGTAAACCTTGAATGATTCCGGCTTAGCTTGAAGGGAGAATAATCGGGTTTTGTATGTCTCCCCTGCTAAAAAAAATGCGTAAGCGGCTTCTCCGAAAGAACCGTTTTATTCACTACCTGGGCTACGCAACAGGCGAGATCATTCTTATTGTGATTGGTATTTTGATAGCTCTGCAGATCAATAATGCAAATAATGATCGTATTCTCAGGGCACAGGCAAATAAAATATACGGACAACTACGGAATGAGATCCGGGAGGATCACCAGGAACTTTTACAGGTTGCAGGGACCAACGATTACTTCTTACGCTCGTATGCACATGCCAATCAATTGATACTTCATCAACGTACCAACCAGATTGATACCCTTGCCTATCTGTGCATGACCCTTTCCCAGTACTCGGACTTCCGCCGGTCGAGCTCAGTTTATCAAAACCTGGTGAACAGTGGGGATATCCGGTTGCTGGATAATGACCAGGTGATTGCAGGACTGCAGTCACTGGAGGCGACCTATGAACAAATAAGTAAACTGGAGGAAATTCATCTTCAGATAATAATACACGAGTTATCCCCCGTGATGAAGGGAGTGATCAATTATGCAACCAGGGAAGTTGTGAAGCCCCAGGCGCTTTATGGCGTGGAGATGCAGAACATGGTTATAGAAAGCATGTTTCTGACAAAAGCCAAGGACTCAGTATATTCAACTGCGCTGAATACAATTGAAGGTCTTTCTGACCTGCTGGACGATGAATTATATCCGGAAGAATAAGTAAGAGAATGAATGACTGGTACGTCATTCATTCTTCAGGACATTGACCGGATTTGTAGCTGACACCTTCAGCGATTGATAACTGATGGTGGCCATGGTGATCAGAATTACTCCAAGAATGGTTTCTGTAACAATCAGCGCGGAAATGTCGATATGGTACGCATAATTCTCCAGCCAGCGGTTCATAAGAAATACCCCCAGCGGCACGGATATGATCAACGATGCCACGATCAGTTTGGTAAAATCTTTTGCCAGCATCATGAACAAACCCGGAACCGAAGCGCCAAGTACCTTCCGGATCCCGATTTCCCGCGTACGTTGTTCGGCGGTATAGGAAACCAGGCCGAAAAGACCCAGGCAGCTGACTATAATTGCAATCGCCGAAAAGTAAGTCGAAAGCCGGGCGGTACGTTTCTCAGCTTTGTACATTTCAGTCCAGTCTTCATCCAGGTAACCTATACTAAATTCCTTGTCCGGGAACATGGAAGTCCACGCTGTCTCCGCTATTTCTTTTATCCGTGCCTCCTGACCTGGTTTATACCTGATGAACAGCCTTGCCGGGTCATCTTCCATGTAGATCAGTAACGGTTCTATTCGGGTGTGGATGGATTTGAAATTGAAATCAGAGACCACCCCGATGATGGTAAAATCACGGCCATGGTTGGTAATAATGGAGCCAACAGGCTCTTCGAATCCAATGGCTTCCGCGGCGCGCTGATTGATGATAATGCTGGTGGAATCTCCTTTTCTGAAGTCCCTGCCTTCAACAATTCTCATTTCCATGGCGGAAAGATAATGTTCATCGACTCCAAGGGTATGGATCAGCATTGATTCGTCAGGATTTTTACCTTGCCATTCGAATCCGGAAGTACTGCTCATGACATATCCGGGGTGGTTGTTGGTCAGGCCCACTGCCAGTACATCCGATTCTTTTCGCAATTCATCGGCGAGGAGTGGTGCCTTTTCCGGAGCGGCCCGCATATAGGCGAGATTGCTCTTATTGAATCCAAGGTCAATATCCTGGATATAGTTTAGTTGTTCAGCTACAACGAGGGTTCCGATAATAAGAATTATTGAAATAGTGAACTGGGAGATTACCAGTATTTTGCGAAAGGCTCCGCCACTTTTGACCGAATGGCCATTATTTTTAAGGGTGATGGCGGGCATCGGTTTGCTTAACACGAGGGCTGGATAAACGCCTGCAATAAGACCGGCGAATACGGCTGATCCCAGGATTACAAGGAGAAAGTTCAGTCCACGGTTCAGGCTGTAAAATTCTTCGATAGAAATTGATTTACCGGTAAGGTCGTTAAAAAATGGCAACAGGGTCACCACCACACCCAGCGCAAGGAGCAATGCAATCAGGGAAAGCAGAACCGATTCGCTCAGGAATTGAAAAATAAGTTGTCCGCGGGCAGCACCCACCGTTTTTCTTAACCCCACTTCCTTTGCCCGAATTTCGGACTTGGCGGTGGCCAGGTTCATGAAATTGATGCAGGAGATGATCAGGATGAATATAGCTACCAGTGTGAAGATGTTTACGTACAGCATTTCGCCTTTATGCGGCGCTTCCACGACAAAATCCACCTCGCCGAGGTACACATCGGTTAATGGCTGCATGTAAATTTCGGTGGAGGAATCCTCGGAATTATCCTTGATCAGCATGGTTATTTTATTGTCAACCATGGCCGGGTCGGCATTGGGATCAAGCTCTATATAGGTGTAGAGCCAGTTGGAACCCCAGTTCTGATTCCTTTCAGGATCAAAGGAAAGATAGTATTCAAAATTCACCAGGTAATTAAATGGCAGGTGGGTGTTTTCCGGCGTATCTTCCATAATTGCCCGGACGGTAAATTCTTCATCGTCAAGTTTGATTGACTTGCCAACGGCATCTGTGTCAGGGAAATATTTTCTGGCCAGTGTTTCAGAAAGGACGAGTGCTTTGATATCATTTTCAAATCCGGAAATATCTCCCTCGAGAATAGTAATGGAGAACATATCAAAAAATGACGCATCCACCATCAGGCCTCGGTCTTCGGTGATTGCCTGATCATTCAGCTGAAACTGCAAGGATTCATAGGAGGCGCGGGTGGAGCGGATGATTTCAGGAAACTGTTCCGAGAGAGCCGGTGCCAGTGCGGTTGGCGTTACCGCTACCGGAAAAACAGGCTGCCCGGAGTAATACTGATTCTCCACCACCCGGTAAAGTACTTCTTTTTTGGTGTGGTACTGATCGAAACTACGTTCGTCACTTACGAATAAAAATATGAAGAAAACAATTGCCAGGCCGGTCATCAGTCCGATAACATTTAAGGCGGAATGAAATTTGTGTTTGCGAAAGTGTCGGATTGCGACTTTCAGGTATGAGTTGATCATGGTGTTGTTGATTATTGAGTTGATGTTCCTTTTTTTACTGATGTTCCAGTATTCTTCCCTGGCAATGTCATGCACGTCCCCGAATTCCTGCCTGGCGATGCTGAACGCCTCCTCTTCGGAATGTCCTGCAGTCAGCAGGTCATCGATGTGATCACGCATATGCAGCTCCATTTCACGAATAGATCCGTGATCAAAGGGCCTGAATTTTCTGAATGACCGTATCCAGGCCTTAATTTCCCGGTTGAGGTCAAACTTCTGCATCCGGCAGAATTTTAGGGATTTGTCCTTTCCAGACCATATCAAGTACGGCGGTTACCTGTGACCATTGTTCCTGCTCTGCCTGTAGCTCCAGTTTGCCTTTTTCAGTGATCTCGTAATACTTCCTTGGACGTTTGTCCTTCGACATGACCCAGTCGGATACTATCAGTCCCTCTTTCTCCAGTTTGTGCAACACGGGATAGATCATACCGTCGGACCATTCCATTTTTCCACCGGACATATCCTTGATTTTTTTGATGATCAGATAGCCGTAGCTCCGGCCTTGCTTAAGTACTCCGAGAATGATGGGCCGCGTGGAGGCGGCGGTAAGGTTTTTAGATAACATAGAGTTCGATATACATTGCAGTACAAGGTATAACGGAATTCAATGCATGAGGTTGCGTGTAATTGGAAAAACAAACTATGTGATCCCTATAATTCACAATTAAGCCATGAGGTGTATCTCCCTTAATGCAGCTGTTCGTATCTATTTTATTTCAAAGAGTTTGGTTATTCAGATCTCCCAGCTGCCTTATAAATAGCCTGGAGCAGGCTGCCATCCTCTTTAGTATCATTGCCCAGCTCCCAGAACATGATGCCACCTAATTCTTTTCTAATAGCGTACCTGGTTTTCGTGGCCACAGAGACCGTATCATCGTACGAAAGCATGAGACTGTCTTTCTGCCTGTACCGGAAAGGTGCCAGCGCTTGTTCATCCCAGAACCGGCGAAAAGAAGTGTCGTTCTCAATAGTTTCACGTATACGGTGATAGGCGATCCATCCCGTGTGTATTCCTCCGCTCAGCTGATACAGGCCGTTATTTTTCGGCGGCACACCTTTCCATATCCGTCCGTAAAAAGCAGCTCCAATTACAATTTGCCGGGGATCCACGCCCTGTTCAATCAGGTAATCCACGATTTTCATGGTGGACCGCGGGTGCGGATCAGGACTTTCCCCATTCCGGTATAAACTATTGAGGTGTTTATGGAACGGTGTTCCCGCAATCTCCTCACTGGTCACATCTCCAAGTGGAGTGTGATGTCCGGTGTATTGGGATACACCTGAAACCTGGTCATAGGTCATGACATTCATGTAATTTGCATACTTCATGACTTCCTCCGTTTCAATGAAGTCATAATAGCGTTTCCAGCCGGCTGAGGCAAATGTCAGCACTTTAGGTGTGTCAAAGCCATCCAGCATTTCACGCAGTCCCTTCATCAGCGCAGTGAAGTTTTGCTTGTCCTCCGGCTTGGCTTTGGTGCCGGCACCGGATATTCCCGGGTATTCCCAGTCCATGTCCATGCCGTCGAGCTTATATTTTTCAATGAATTCAGCAGCACTGTTAATGAATTTTTGGCGGCTTTCTTCGGTCAGGGCCATATCGGAGAACCCATCCGCGCCCCAGCCGCCGCAGGCGATCATTACCTTCAAACCCGGGTTGCGTTTCTTCTGGCGGACCAGTGCCTCCAACCTGTGGCCCTGGACTTCGGGGTTCCTCAATTTCATTTCTCCGTCAATGACGTTGGTAAAGGAGAATATTATGTGGGTAAGCATTTCAACCGGGATCTCCTCCGGTTTAAAATTGCGTTCGGGCACATAATAGGCCATGATCACCGGTCCGATTCTGGCTTCAGTTTTTTCTTCAGCTTCGTTTTGTTTCGGATTATCCGGCGTGCAGGCCCCGAAAATCAGCAGGAGTGTGGCAAGGGAAAGTATATTTCTTTTCAAGTTATTTTGTTTGGTTCGAATCAAATGCTGGTGATTATCGGAAATATAACTGATAAATCAGAATGATTACAGACAAGCTGAAAATCGAGGTATAAATGGTTTTCGTATGCTTTGCCAGCCAGTTCGGAAGGAAAATGTCGAAGTTGTCTTTGGTGGAATCAGAGTATTTTCGGGCGACCAGGGTGAGCGGACAGTACCACTTGAAGGCCAGCAGGACAATTCCTTCAGCCACCACCAGTCCCAGGCAGATCCAGACCCACACATCAATTTTATTGCTGATTACAGCGTACAGAAGGTAAAAGATGACCACGTTGTAGAAGATCCAGATGAGTGTGTGAACCCCTTTGACAAGGAACAGCCGTTGGTTTCGGATTTGTGAAGCGGACATATCTTTCATCGTCTGATGTTTCTCTTTCTGACGAGAAGATAATTATTTTGAGGGGGGATGGCGATGACGTAGATCATAGCTGAATACTGACGGTAATTAGCAAGCTGGTTCTATTGTGCGCTATTTTTTCCGGTCACGCCAGTTCAGGATGACAGACAAAATGAACGCAACCGCGAATACCAGAACAGTAAGGATATCCAGTGTGCCGGTAGAAATATCCAGACCCATCGACTCATTGACCCAATAATGGATAAAGGAATTTGGCAGGCCGGATTCCCCCATTCTCCTTTTAATGTCCCACTCCCAGTCTGTCAGAAAGCAATACCCCCATCCATACCAGATACCCATGACAAACCAGCTGAAGGCAGTCAGGGAAATAATCACCAGGTGGATCTTCCGGGTCCTCTTCCAGATCCAGAGGAATGAATTGGCCAGGATGACCAGGATGTGAATAGTGTACAGGAGAATATCGAGTACCTGCAGCATTATACCAGTTTTACTGGTTCAGAACATGTTTATTCATATGCATAGTTACCAGCATATGAGGCATGTCCACCACCTCGGCGATCTGAAGGTCGCCGGCCAGTGAACACAGCGCATAGGCCTCTTCCGTGGTAAGCCCGTGATGAGTCGTTAAGTATTCGACCATATACAAGGTTGCTTTTTTAGCGGCTTCGTCAATGGTGGTTGCGAATCCGGTCGTGGCGTAATAATCGTCTGTTTCGTATTGCGGTTCTTTTATTGACCTGTCTTTAATCAGTTCAATCTCATAGACTATCCGCAACGGGGCTTCAATCGCGGTGCCGCACACCTCTCCCAGGCCCTGTACCGCATGTCCGTCGCCAATCGAGAAAAGTGCACCTTCTACAAAGACCGGAAAATACATGATGGTACCTTCCTTCATATTCGGATCATCCATATTACCGCCGTTGGCTCTCGGCGGAATGGTCGAAAGCATGGAATCCGTTGCAGGGGCCACACCCATCACCCCGGGGAATGGGTTCAGCTTTAATTCCATTCCCGGTTTGAATTCGACCGATTCCCGCTCCTTACCCAGCTCGTAGATTTTCAGGTATTTCACGTCAATGGTATCAGCAAGGAATCCGAAACCAGGTAGTATCGCATTCCAGCCCCAGTCACCCAGTTCAATCTGATGCAGGGTTACTTTAAGTACATCGCCGGGTTGAGCTCCTTCCACGTAAACCGGTCCGGTTAGCGGGTGGATCGGGTCAAAATCCAGGTTGTCCAACGCCGAAATCTCCGATTCCGGGCTGAACTGCTCATCACTGGCATCTTCGGTAAACGCTTCAATGACTGCCCCTGGCTGTACCCGTAAGACCGGCTCGATCGCACTGCTGAAACGGTTGTGGGTCTGGTCTTTGCTCAGGGTATGATCGATACTAAGGCCTGGTTCAGATTCACGATTTGTGGAATCCTCGTTAGTAACTTGTTTCTCATCCATTCCGCATGAGTAAAGAGCGATAAATGGAAGGGATAAGGCCAGGTTTCGAATAAGCCGGGTTGTAGAATTATTCATATGAAGTTTGAAAATAAGATTTCAATATAATGAATAAATCTCAGGAAACAGGTCTGGATAAGCTCCTCACTGCGACATGTCTTTCCGGCAGCCTTTTCAGGTCAGCAAATGATTGTTCGACTAAGTTTTTCGAACAGAATATTATTTTCCAGGTGGACGTGGGTAAACAGGTCCTTTTCAAAAGCTTCCAGTTCCTGATAGAAATAGGAAAACGTCGCACAGGCATCTTCAGGGGGTGTGTAGTGGTTTGTAATTTGTCTGATTCGCTTCATTAACTGCCCTGCTTTTTCATGTTCCGACTTTAACTCATTTTTTAACCTCTCACGCATTTCTGTATCCCCTGTGCCCGTTGCTTCCGCTTTACGAATAGCGGGGAAAAGAACGTCCTCCTCCTTACGAAGATGAGGCAGCAGTTCCTGTCCCAAATGGGATATACATTCTTTTAATTCCATAAGAAAACTGTGTTGTCCGCCATGAGCATTCTGGACTTTCTCTGATAAATCCTTCAGAAGAGGTAATTTTTCACGTACATAGGAATGATGATTCGACTCAATAAAGTCACAGATGAAGGAGAGTGACCATTGACCGTAATTCAGTCGCTCAGAAGCGGATGCCGGTGTTAAATTCCTGATTTGACTCATCAGTTCTGCAGGATCCAGACCCTCACGGCGTACCGCTTGTTCGAATGGCTGGTCCCCGTGACAACAATAATCTATGCCCAGCCGATTAAAAAGTCCGGCGGCAGCCGGGTAATCACGGACGATCGAGGCGACTGTGGCGGCAGGATCCATACGGGTGATCCGTACTTCCCAGATATCAGGCCCGGCCGATTCATTCTCCCACTTAAACCGGCCCGGCTGTTCGGCGGTGAACTGGTAAAAAAGAGGCTTCGGGTCATGGTCGGTTCGGATCAGCATGCTTTCTCCGGGTTCTAACGCATGGAACTTGTCAAATATCGCCTGATGACGCGTTTTAGGTGGAATTTCACGGATATCTAATGTAATCATCGCAGTGGTTATTTGTATGTATGGTAAAAATACCGACGATCAGACCACAGACTTTATGACTGGAATCACATTAGCGAGATTTTTTACCTGTCGCCCATACCGCCAGTCCGGCCGTGGTAAGAAGAGCCAGTACCAGCAGGATCTCCTGTGTGAACGGGAGAATGATATATGGACTTGCAAAAAGGAGGAGTTCCGTAGTGATCATACCTGTCAGGAAAAGAAGAATGCCGACGGTTGAATTCCTGGAGTTGGCTTCGACCCATCCATACTGCATGAACATTCCCATGAGGAACGGCGTGATCATTCCCAGAAAAATCAAGTGCAGAAACGCGATTATTACTAACCGATGGGTGTTGGTAATGAAAGACAGATCCGGGAAACTGCCGGTAAACTGAAAAATATTTCTCAGGATCAGGGCAACCAGTACAAGAATGAACAGCGCCCTGATATTCCGGGACTGAAATAAATGAGCCAGTTCCTTCCGGCGGACTTTCAGGATTCGATACAAATAGAAGAGGGTAAAAAGCTGCATCCCGGTTCCCGTGATGGACAGCGCGTATATCCACCAGGGAGGGGAAATCCATAAAACCGAAAGCGCATAGGCAGGAACCGTTCCCGCAGCATTCAGCCAGATAAATCGTCTGGAATATTTTCCGGGAATTGCTACGTGATGCTGTGATAGGATCAGGAAAAATAAAGCGGTCATCGCAAAAAAGAACCAGCCGTTATATTGAAAATGGAGATAGAAATAGATGGCAAGGTTATACCAGATGGTGTCTTTCATTCCCAGAATGGAAATCGGGGCAAGGAACAAAGGGCCTGCGGCGGAAATGAGCATGAAGATGAGGGCGATCTTCAGGGAAAGATTTACTGCCTCCAGGCCCTCAGAGGTTAGAATTCTTTTTTGAAATCTGAAATAGCGAATGGCGAATACAATAGTAATGGCGGTATGCACGGTGGAAATTGAAATAGTTACCGCATTATAGCCATAGAGTGGAAACAGGATCAGCATGCCTGCCACGGTGACCTGAAGGGCAATAAAAAGCCGGTGATAGAAGGTCCGGTTCTCTTTGGTAAGCAGGACGTTCGCAACAATAAGAATAAAGAACGCATTGAATATCCAGCCCAGAAAGGCCACATGTGAGTGGCCATGCAGGAGGAAAGGAAAAGGCACCTTATCAATCTGATAAAAAGGATAAAGCCGGAGTAAGCTCCCCAGTAACCCCGTAATAATGAGCCATATCAGGGTAATTTTTACCCATCCCGACACCAGTTTATTCTCCGGGAAAGACGGCCTGATGTTCACGGCCTGTGCATCCTTATCTTTTCAAATTTAAATTCAAAAACCCGCGCGATCTGACGTGCCTGCGTCAGCGCCTGGTCTGCTATCGGACCCTTAAAATTATCTGAAAGATTCTCCTCGAATAAATACAGCCATCTCTGAAAGTGTTGAGGCGTCAATGGCAGTACAGCATGCCGGGGAAACGGTTGACCTTTATAGGAAGCAGTTCCATGGAGTAAAGTTGACCAGAATTCGACCATCAGCGGAAGGTGTGTTTTCCAATCCACCTGAGCTATCTCATTGAATACCGGGCCGAGAAGTTCATCTTCCCCGACCCGATCGTAAAAACCATGCACCATCCTGGTGACATCCTCTTTTGTTTTAATATCAGTCATGAGAAAATATCATTTGTTTGCGTTCATAAAAAAATAAAAGGACCATAGTTAGTAAAAACAGCAGTATTACGATGCCATTCGCTAAACCTCCCCATTGTACCAATCTCTCCATACCAGAAATATTTCCTGTAATACGTAAAATGAGACTTGCCTGAAGAAGGAGCAGCCAGAATAAATGGACCGGTCGATACAAGTTGACCCCGGTCCTGGTAACCCGCTGAACCATTAAGGGGGCGTGAGTAAAGATCATGGAAAAAACAAAGCCAATAAAGAAGGCATGCAGCTGGGCGTCATAATAATACCCGCCGGATAAAAACAATATTCCTGTGACCAGCAGCCATCCGAAAGCCATGCGCAGGCCCAGGTTCATATAACGCCGGTAACGATCTGCCTCTCCTGAATAATTCTCAGAAAAAATCAGCCACAGTGCCAGTAGAACCATGGAAGCTCCGAAAATACCTGCACCATAGGAATGAAAGGGTAAAAATAAACTGAAAAAGACGAGAGAGACCAGTGTCAGGTTGACGGTGTTTCTTTTTTTTATATTCCCTGAGATGGCCAGCCGCTGACCCAGTATTGTGAAAAGCAGGAAGCCTATCCACCAATGCACGGATAATGGATAGAGCTCACGGAAAAGGAGCACAGCATTCCCGGTGAGCAGGCAAAATCCGCCGAGGGAGGTAATCAGAAGTCCGCTTTCGTGGCTTTTGAAATATTCAGCGATCAGTATGATCATGTATGCTGAGGCAGCAAGTGTGATGCCGATCCAGCCGGCAAGGGCATGGCTGGTCAGGAAACAAAACAGGCTCAGGATGCAGACGACCGGGCCGGTGAATGCCCAGGCATTTTTCAATGAAACAGCCCGTTCCAGCATGACCAGACCGCCCAGAAAGCAACTGACCATCACGGCGCCATGATTACTATCAGGCAGCTGTTCAAGTACCGGCAGACTGAGCCTCTGCCATCCGGTAACGGTACCGAATATAAGTGAAAGGACGGTCAGTGGTAACAGTAATGCCGGGATTCTCCTTTTAATCTTCATTTTATTAAAAATCCTTCCTGGAAGCGCTTCGCCGGAGGAACAGGTAAGGTACAAGAACCCATAATATCGACAAAACTGTCACGAGCAGCATCCCGAGAGAACTGCCGAATAGTTTTTTGAAAACTGCTCCGGAAAATCCCAGCAAAGCCGATATATCAAGTTGCAGAATGAGCAGTATCCTGGACAGGTCGACCGGGTTGAACAGCGTCATGCCCAGGACGAAATTCTCAAGGGGATAGTCCTCGAAAATAAGAAGGATTATCAGGATAAGCCCGTCATAAATGATTCCCATAAAGAGCCAGACAATCAACGCCAGTCCGAATCCACGAATCCGGTTCTCGTTTTTAATAGCGATCAGAAATGCTATTCCGGTAAAAATGAAGGTAAGCATGATCCCGGATAAAAGAAGGGTGCCAAAATTCATTAATTCCGGGGAGACGAAAATGCCGTAAAATAAAAAGGGGATACCCAGACCGAGGGAAAGACCCGTTACCAGTGATAAGGTAACGCCCAGGTACTGTCCGGTGAAAATTGAATTTCGGGGAAGCGGCTGTGCCAGCAAGAGTTCCACAAAATCACGGCTGCTGTAGAAGTACAGCACACCAAACATAATGCTCACGAGCGGACAAAGGATCAACAGGATATTCATCAGACTGATCACAGCTTTTCCGGGGTCGGCACTGAAATACAGGAGACTGCCAGCACAGATCAGGTAAAGAAGGAAGTAGGCGATGGTCCACCGGCTCCGGAGGAGGTCATACAGAGTGAATTTAAGTATCTTCAGCATGGCGATAAAGGTTAAAATGCGGCAATCATTTTATTCAGAAAGCTTTTGCCCGGAGCTGATGCTGAATTACTGTCCTTTCGCCTTTCTAAAATGCGTGCAATGGCATGCTCCAGGTCATTTTCTCCACTTTGCCGGATCATGTCATCCAGTGAACCCTGGAAATAAATACGGCCATCCAGCAGGAAAACCACCTCGTCGGCCAGTGCTTCGGCCAGGCCCATGATATGGGTTGTCAGGAGAATGGTTGTTCCGGCAGCCTTCCTGCGCAGAATGATCTCCTTCAGCCGGATCATGGCCAGCGGATCAAGTCCAACTGTTGGTTCATCCAGAATCAGAAGCGGACATTCAAACATCAGGCTGAGCAGTATATTCACTTTCTGGCGTGTCCCTCCGGATAAATTTCTCAATTTCTGGGAAAGTACTGCCTGAAGTTCGAATGCGTCCAATAATTCTTTTTCGTAATCGGCAGGTTCTTTCCTTATTGATTTAACCAGCGAGATCAATTCGCATACCCTGAGGTTTTCCGGAAAGCGGGCAATCTGAGGGAGGTAAGCAATTTCGGCCCGGTAGGCGCTCTTTCCGGATACAGATTCCCCGTTGACCACGAGATTGCCCTGGTCAGGAATTACCATTCCCAGTATACTTTTAATGAGTGTCGTTTTTCCCGAACCATTCGGTCCGAGTATCGCAAAAATCCCGCCCCTGGAAATGGTCATATCAATGCCCCTGAGCACATGCAAGGGACCAAAGGATTTCTGAAGATTTGTTATCCGGATCATCATGGTATTGGTTTCATTAGTGGCGAAGAATCAACAAGTGAGGCCGGTGTAATGGCCGGGGCTACTTTCTCCGCATAGTTCAGCAAATCTATAAAAAAGCTCCGCAACAGGATAATAGAGGCATCCGACCTGTCAACAATATAGGAGTACAGTTTTACGGGCTGATAGGGCACGTCGCCGGTGCCGTCACGATTAAGGTCATAGCCGGTATATTCACTCCAGTAGTTCCCGTTGTACGAGTTATAATTCTGTTTGCTGTTGGTAGAAAGATCGAACGTATTCGATAAAAAATTATTCTGCGTGAAAGTATTGTTTTCACAGTTTCCGGAAATCTTCATGGCCCAGCCATTCCTTATAAAATCATTTCCGGTCACCAGGCAGCGATTAGCCCCCTCGGCGTAGATCGCACTGGTATTTTGCTGAAATTTGTTATCGGTTATTTTGCTGTCTGTAATTTCCTTCAGGAGGAGCCCGTAGGAAGAGGCGCCCCAGTTATTAGCGAATAGATTCTGGTCCATCGTGATGTGGTTTGAAAACATTACCGCAACGCCCGCGCCGTTGTTCCGGAAGGTGTTCTTAAGGTACGTGTCATCATCGGAGAACATAAAGTGCAGGCCATACCGGAGATTGTTCTCGCTGACATTCTCCTGTATCATACTGGCGTTGACAAACTCGAGATATATGCCATCCCGATGGCGGCGTACTTCATTCGCCCGAATCAGCATGGAATCGCAATACCAGAGATGGATCGCATTTCCCGAAGAAACCTCACTCGCGGCATTTCCTGTGATCTCATTATTCTCCACTTTGCAATGCACCGATTTTTCGAGCAGGATCCCGAAAAAGGTATTTTTAAGCTTGTTATTGCGAATCACGCTGCCCCGGCTGCCGTACAGCCTGATGCCCGCCTGGTCCTTCATGTAACTGACGCCGACATTCTGAATGATAAATCCCTCGACCAGGACGGAATCTGCCTTTATTGTCAAAATTTCATTTTGGTTACTGCCATCCAGTACCGGGCCGCCTGTTCCCCGGAGTGTCAGAGGTTTACGCACGGTAATGTTTCCTTCTTCGTAAAAACCGCCCTTTACCAGCAAGACATCATGATCACCAGCCATCTGGATTGCCGACTTCAGCTGGCGGTATTGAGTACCTGTTCGCTGGTTTACAATCTGACCTGAAACGGCGAATGGTAAGATCAGCAGTATTCCGGATAGTATGGTGATAAATTTATTCACGGTGCATGGATGTGTTTATTTTCTGTCCGGGCTTCATTTCAGGAAAGGCTTTCAATAATTCATCCCAGGAGTAGGTGATGCCGGTTGATTCCCGTGAGCGATCACTTTTTGGTGAATAAGCCCCAAGGCTGTAGCCCATAGGGCTTTGAATCCGGTCACTTCGCAAATAGACCGCATTCGAAGCATCGATCAGGGTCCCGGGATTATCCATATCCGTAACCAGCACGTGTTCCCAGTCCACATCCTGGTTTTCATGCATATAGGGCAGCATGCATTCGATGGCGTCGAACATGTAGACCTTCCCCTTTTTAGTGACGAGTTCAGAACCGAAACGCTGATCCACAACAGTCATCTGGCAATGGTCACAATGCGCCTCCCCGTACGGGATGGCAACCGGTCCGGATGAGCAGGAAGTCATCAACAGGAGGAGCAACAATGCACTTCCTGCCGGGATCGCGGTGTGACCTGCGCGATTCCTTTGTCTTTTGCCGGTCCAGAAGGCAACGAGGCTGAACAAGATCGCAAGTGCCAGGAACAGGCTTCCCCAGTGAGGGTAGGAGAATGCTTCAAAATTGAGGAGCATTTTGCGACCGAACAGGGGCGGCTGATAAACCATTCCCGGAATTTTTATGGGTGCATCCGGGGACAAATTATGTCCGTATTCATATTCCCAGAGATAAAAATCATAGATTCCCAGGGTTCCCAGGACCACCATGATCAGACTCCAGATCAGAAATCCGCCCGGACGGTTCACAAAGAACAGCAGAATACCCAAGCCGATCATTCCGTAAACAATGTAGGGGAAGTACTGCAGTTCGGGAATGGAATCGGGATCGATCTGTGCCATTCCAATATAATGGTTGAGAATGTTGATGTTTTGCAATACTCCATCCCCGTTCCCGGAAATCTTATTGATCCAGATAAACATGGTAATGCCATCGGGATACTGGGGTGCGAACAACGTTATCTGCCACAGGGGGAACATAAACACCAGAAGCAGGAGTAAAACGCCGGAGAGAAACAGAAATCTGGGCAGTGTTTTCATGATGCTGGCAGGCAGGACCACCTGGGGTGGACCTGCCCTTTTTATGAATTAAATTTATTCTCCTGTGCTCCAGGTGAGATCTGTATTGCTGCCGGATGGTGAAACCCGAATATATCCCTGCATCTCCTGGTGCAGTGCAGAACAGAAATCAGTACAATAGAAGGGGTAAATCCCCGGTTTACCCGGTTCCCAGAGCAGGGTTTCTGTCTGTCCGGGCATTACGAGAATCTCGGCATTATTTGCGCCCATTACGGATAATCCGTGGGGCACATCCCAGTCCTGTTCGAGATTGGTCAGATGAATGTATACTTTATCGCCTACCCGTATTCCTTCGATATTATCCGGTTTGAAGTGACTGCGAATGGAGGTGATGTAAATATGCACTTCATTACCTTCCCGGGTCACTTTCGCGTCAGCCTCCGTCACCGTGGCATAGGGGTGCTGATTATCTTCAAGCCTGAAGGTCTTTACAGATTTAGGCTTGAGAAGGTCTGCCGGGAGTGCCTGGGCATAGTGCGGCTCACCCACCGTGGGGAAGTCCAGCAGAAGTTCCATTTTATCGCCGGAAATGTCATACAACTGGGCCGACTGTGTCAGCTCGGGGCCCGTGGGAAGGTAGCGGTCCTTGGTGATCTTGTTCAGTGAGACCAGGTATTTGCCCCAGGGTTGCTGAGAGTCCCCTCCAGGGATCATCAGGTGCCCGATCGAATAGTAGCTAGGTGCGCGGTCAACCACTTCTTTTGTATCGGTCTTCCATTTCACCACTTCCGAGGATATAAAGAAAGAAGTATAGGCATTGCCTTTGCCGTCGAATTCAGTATGCAATGGACCGAGCCCGGCTTCCTTAACAATTCCATCGAGAACTGTTTCGTAATTCAGTACAGGGATACCGTCTATGGTGGTCTCGAAATCCTCATTTTCGATGGCCTGCATCATCTTGGTAAAGGAGTGTACCGACATGTCGGCCGACAGTTTTCCGTTCCCTACGATGTATTCTCCCGTCGGATCCACATCGACGCCATGGGGGGATTTAGGTGTGGGAAGAAAATACACCAGGCCCGGACATTCTTCCGGGATCAGTACGTTTACTGAATTTTTTAAAGTAGACGTCGCTGAGTGATTTTCATCGCTATACTCATTATTGTAATAGGAAGCAGACATTTCATGGGCTTTCCCCTGGGCAAGGTATTCTTCCGCCTTCTGCCAGTTTACCGCGGCAATGAAATCCTTGTCGTTCTGGGAAGCACCGATTTCTTTGAGGGTGGATGCCTTTTCCGTATTGTAGGTGGTAAAAAATACCCATCCGTGGGATTTCCCTTTGCCAGCATGCGCCAGGTCGTAGTCATAGCCAGGTACAAGCACCTGGAACGCCACATCCATGTCGCCGTCGTCTGCCACGCTTATAAAGCTGAGCGAGCCCTTGAACTTATCCTTATATTCTGCCAGGGCCATATCTTCATTCGGGATAGGTACACTAAATCGTGTTCCGGCCACCACGTACTCTGAATTGGCTGTGATGAATGGAGAGGAGTGGTTTCCGCCGGAATTGGGTATTTCAATGATCTCGGCGGTTTCGAAAGTACTCAAATCCACCCGGGCGATCCGCGGGGTGTTATTCCCGTTGATGAAGATCCAGCGGCCATCCGGTACACCGTCTGTTTGTGAGAGCTCGGGATGGTGTGAATCGTCCCAGGGTACAAAACCGAAGGATGTCTGCAGCATGGGTTTGGTTTCCTCGTTGTAGCCATAACCTTTTTCTGCGTCCTGGGAGAATACAGGAATGACCCGGAACAGCCTTCCGGAAGGTAGTCCGTATACACTTATTTGTCCGCTGAATCCGCCTGACATAAAGGCGTAGAATTCATCGTGTTCGCCAGGTGGGACATATACGCGCGAAGCGGCATCCGCAGAGCTGAGAGCACCACCTTGTCCGGTATTGCTTCCTTCCGGCGTGCAGCCAGTGAGCCACGCGGCTCCGAGGATAACCAGGGTTGTTATTATTGATAAAGGTTTCATGGTGTATTGATTTATAAGAATGGTTTATTGGTTCTGGCTGATTGATCTGAAATATTCCAGGATTTTCCTGGCCTGTTCTTCACTCAGATTCTGATCGGCCATTGGAGAAATGTATTCTGCGAGGAGCTTTTTCGCTTCAGGATCTTCCTTTACCATCTCTGTAGGGTTCAGGATCATGTTCATGATCCACTCGGGTGAACGCCGTTCTGTGACATCTGCAAGTGAAGGTCCTATATAGCGCTGATCAAGTTTGTGACACGCCGTGCAAAGCGATTCATAAAGTTCTTTTCCCTCGGCGGCCATTTCAGTATCCAGTTCGCCCAGGTTGACCGATGTAATCGGACCGACACCTTTGTTTACCACAGGATCGGCCGTGGCTTCCGGTGTCGTTTCTTCCGGTTGGGCCGGAGGGGCACTGGCTTCTTTATTTTCATTACCGCCGCTGCAACCTGTGAGAAAAAAAACAGCCAGCAGAAAAAACAAGGACGGGAAAATCCTGGTATGGTAAGTCGGTTTGCATTCAGTTTCCATAGTTTCATTTGTTTTGATAATTCAAATTTACCGATGCCCTGTGCTGGTACTTATGATCTGAATCATAAGGAGGGGTTTAACCAGCTTTTTTTTAAATTGGAAAAGCAATTGCAGCAATATGATATCTGAAAAGCTTCTGGAAGAATTCGGCGGACAAAAGAGAGCGTTGAGTAAAAATGAGATCTTGTTTAATGAAGGAAACCGTGCCCTGTATTACTGGCAGGTTGCGGAGGGAAGTATCCGTATGTTTAATTTCAGTGAGGACGGACAAGAATTTACCCAGGGGATTTTCGGACCCGGCGAAAGTTTTGGCGAACCGCCTCTGTTCTGTGATTTTGACTACCCCAGTAGTGCTATTGCGGTAGAGGAAAGCACTGTTTACCGGCTTACACGGGAAAGCCTGTTCCGGTTGCTAAAGGAAAATTTTGACGTACACCTCGAAATTACGACGACATTGAGTAAACGGCTTCAGTATAAAGCGATGATCCTTCGCGAAATGTCCTCACATCCACCGGAGCACCGGATTCTTACCCTGATTGATTATTTGAAGGAAGGTGCACTCCCGGAACCGGGAAAAAAATATGAAGTGCCCCTGACCAGGCAACAAATTGCCGATATGACAGGCCTGAGGGTTGAGACCGTGATACGAAGTATTAAAGCAATGGAAGAAAAGGGATGGGTGGATATCGTTGACCGGAAAGTGTATAGAAAGTAGGTTGTTTAACTTGTAATGAATTTTATGTTAAAACGAATGCATTTTGGGCTGGCTGTAGTGTTATTATCCGCACTGATTTCCTGTAAAAAAGACAGGGAAGATGATCTTTCCACCGAAGCTGAATATGGCGTGAATGGCTACTACGGTTACCTTGGATACGATTCATCACCGAATCCGTCCTATGGAATGGGAGTGTCTTTTTATACAGCTGCCTGGAAACTGGTAGATCAACCCCTTACATCTTTTCAAATTGGTCTTCCGGGGACCTGGATTTTGCCGGATAATTCAGATAATACCACCCTGGCGCTTTGTCCGCCTGGTACCCTGGCCAGTACATGGCCCGAGAGAGGTCCGACCTGGGAAACGGTTTTTCAAACCCTGGAAGGTGGATTAGGGTACTGGCGTGGCAATAAATACCGGTATGGTCCGCCGAAATTCAGTATGAATTCCACCCCGCAGTGTTATGATTATGAAGTAGCCAGTCCCGGCTGGTCATTTTTTTATGATGATCAGGCGCTGGAAGACCATTTGCTGGGTATTGCGCAATTGAGCAACCGGCTGCTTATCCCGCCGGATGCGCTTACTTTTGAGGGTGATCCGGACGGATCCTTCATGGGGTATGCGTACATGGCGCTCCCCCTGACGGATGCCTATAATAATTCAAAAGTGGAGGTGGGCAACCTGAGCTGGACCTGTTTTATTAACACGGAGAATTATAAAGGGCCAATTGCCTATTACCTGCCCGAAACCTGGGCCAAATTGTCTGAGACATATCCGGAAATTGAGGGAAAGGGCCTGGACAGCCGGAAAGGAATCATTCATGGAGGTGCAATGGAAATCAATACGGTACCCCATTTTGAAGCACGGGGGCCGGATGGTTCGCTGTATGTGAAAGTCCCTAAGTTGAATTTCCCCGCGGATCAATCCGGAAAGGCAACGCTGGTGCAGGATTTACGGTATTATGATGAGAATGGTATTTATAATGACATCCTTGCATGGCGGAATCATAACATTATCTCCGATGGGTCCTTTAAAGAGACAGGCATGTTCCAGCCCGAAATTACCCCGAATGAGCCCTTCCTCAAAGTGAAGGACAGCAATATTTCCGGACTTGGAAGCATCTTCAGCACATTCACGGACGGTCACGCATTCGGTTTTCAATGGAAAGATTCAGATTTTCAGACAGGGACCTTTCCCGAATATTATAAAATGAATGGTAATGTCATGGTTCCCGTATCCCCCTCAGATATCCCGGAAGAAACGAAGTTGCTGAGTGCGGAATTTCCCGAACAGGAGAATGCCGGAACCTATTCTTCCCCTTCGACAGGAAGCTGGGCCAGCCCTGCAGACGGACCGTATTCTGCCAGGCTCAATGATGGGTCGACCGTTGAATATTACTGGTACCGGTTCATCGACCAGCCTGTATTCGGACAGTTTGACTGGAGTGAAGAAAAGAAAGCGGCATTACAGGAACTGATTGAAAAAATACATCGTGAGTGGGGGATTGACCGGGAGTATATCGCACCCCCGACTTCCGGACAGCTGGTGCGAATAGACAAAAATTTACTGGTAACCCCGCCGGAAGGAATGGAGTATGGTTATGTGCCGGTGGTGACCAGGCAGAGCTATTGATCAGTCTGTCGGATCAAAGAAAGTACGGAGTCTATGGCGGCGGATTGTTCCTCGCCAGCCGGATCAATTTTGGAGACCACTTTGAGACCGTTGTACAAAGTGAACAACAGCGAAGCGTAGGCTTTCAGATTGCGTGGCTCAGAAAACTGATTTTCGGCTTTCCCTTTCTCCAGGTATTCCAGAAATACTCGTTCTACTGTTTCCTTGTTGTTCTTAAGAATTTTCTGAATTTCTTCGTCGCCCGGAATCATTTCAGTCGCTGTATTCACTACGAAACAGCCCATTTGATTTTTATCCGCAGCAGACTGAATAACAGCCTGATGAAACAACGCCTTTAATCCGGATTTCACATCGGAATATTCTCCCAGGAAGTTTTTCAGAACAGCGACATTTTTATTCCTGTAATGGTCAAAGGACTTTTTGAAAAGTTCGTGCTTGTCCCCAAAGGTATTGTACAGGCTGGCCCTGTTGATGCCCAGGTGTTCTACAATATCCTGAATGGACGTAGCATTATAGCCCTGTTTCCAAAACAGGTACATAGCCTTTTCAAGCACTTCATCTTCTACAAAATTTCTTTCCCGGGGCATATAAATAAAGGGAGCATTACACTCCCTCTAAGGTAAGACAAATGGAACAAACGTTCCACAATTAGATATAATGGGAGTTAATTGAGAATTGGATTTACCGCAATTCCTCCGTCAATGTTATATTCTGCTCCGGTAATGAATGACGCTTCATCAGAAGCGAGAAAAGCCACCAGGTTGGCAATATCAGACGGATTTCCAAATCGCTTCAGCGGAACACGGTTTTCCATGGCAGAGGCAAATTCTTTCAATTGTTCCTCGGGCAGTCCCGTTTTACCGAAGATAGGGGTCGAGACCGGTCCCGGATTCACTGCATTCACGCGTATTCCCCTGGGTGCAAGTTCAGTGGCCGCAGTACGGGTGTAGGAGTTGAGTGCCGCTTTGGATGCTGCATATACAGCTGTATTGGGCATTCCGGAATAGGCATTTACAGATGACAGGTTGATAATACTGGATCCGTTACTTAACAGCGGTAAGAATTTCTCAATGGTGAATACTGCCCCCCTGAAGTTAATGCCCATTTGCTCATCAAACATTTCTTCAGAAATGGCACCTAACGGAGCCGGGGCGAATATGCCTGCATTGACAAATAAGATATCAACATGACCCAAAAGGCCTTCCACCCGGGCAACAAGATTTTCGATGGCCTTTACCTGACTTACATCAGCCACCAGTCCGGTAACGCCCAGTTCGCTGGCCGCCAGGTTAATTTTACTCTCTGATCTTCCCGTAATGATTACGTTTGCACCTGCTTCCACAAGTTTTTGGGCGGTTGCGTAACCAATCCCACTGTTTCCTCCCGTAATGACGGCGTTTTTACCTTTTAAAGAATTCATAAATGTTGTTTTAGGATTTATAATTTAATTGGAATGATCGTTCCATAATACTCTATACGGCATATTGGAATGAATGTTCCAAAATAAGTTGATTAATTAAAGTTTTGTTAGAAAAAGAGGTCAGAATGGCCCGTAGACCTGTTTGCGAAGCAGTAACACATCGGAAGTGTTTGCGCAGAATTACTGGTCAAGCCATTGCTTGAAGGAGGTGGATTTCTCAGAACTGACGAGAATCTGTTCGCCCTGAAAATGATCTAATTCGACCAGCAGCTTGCCTTTGAAATGCTTGTGAACCGTTCTGATGTATTCGGCATTAACAATAAATTGCCTGTTGGCCCGGTAAAATAAATCCGGGTCCAGTTGATTCAGCAGGTCGTCCAGGGTGAAATCTGACAGGTAGGTTTGCTCGTTATTGGTATGGATATGGACGATTCCGTGCCTGCTGTGAAAACAGACGATGTCTTCCGATCTGATAGAGAGCATCTTATCGCCCTGTCCGACCAGAAACCGGCTTCTGTACTTGGTTTCGCTTAGTTTGATCTGACTGAGAATGGCAGCCAGGTCTGCCTGGGCCGGATTGGTTTGCTGCCTGAGATTTCTGTATTTATTCAGTGCTTTTTCCAGCTCATTTTTTTTGATGGGCTTAAGCAGGTAATCAATGCTGTTGACTTTAAATGCACGCAGCACATATTCATCAAACGCCGTAGTGAAAATCACCGGACATCTCACCTCTGTTTCCTCGAAGATATGGAAGCTGATCCCGTCACTGATCTGAATATCCATCAGGATCAGATCCGGACAGGTATGGTTGGTCAACCATTTCACGGTATCTTCCACACTGTCAAGAACTTCCAGAATTTCAATGGACGGATCGATCTCCTGCAGGATTTTCTGTATTCTCCGAAACGCCGGTGCTTCGTCCTCAATGATCAGCAGCTTCATATCAGGTTCAGGTCTTTTTCTTCCAGCAAATCTATCAACGGCACGGCAACCATAAAATTCGACGCACTGGTGATAATATCAATCTGACGGTTTCCTAAAATACGGTACCGGTTTTCAATATTCTCCAGGCCCGTCCCCGTAGACTTCTCCGCCGATTCCTTGCGCTGAAGGTTATTGCGTACGATTACCGATTTCCCATTCTCCACATAGATATCCACGTGCAATGGCCTCGCTTTTGAAACAACATTATGCTTGATGGCATTCTCCACCAGCATCTGCAGCGTCAGCGGGGGGATGGTAAGCGAATGATACTGTTCGTCAACATTAAATTGGTAAGTCAGGTTATCGGGGTATCGCATATGAAGCAGGAACATGTAGGACTTTACAAATTCCAGTTCTGCATCCAGGCGCACCAGCTCCCGGTCTTTGTGATGGAGAATGTACCGGTACACTTCAGAAAGGTGCTCGGTAAATGCTACTGCAGCGTTGGTATTCTCCGGGATTATGGATGCGAGAGTATTCAGACTGTTGAATAAGAAATGAGGGCTCATTTGATTCTGGAGTACCTCATACTGTGTCCTGATCTGCTGGTTTTTTAACTGTTCGTTCAGCCGGAATTGTTCCTTGTAGCGGTCGAAAAAATAAAAGGCCTCATATGAAATTGATATGACAGCTGCCGCGATAAAATTGAAAGGCAGCAAATCTGAAAATTCAGACCATTTAAACAGATCGGTAGGTGTACTTATTCCAAGAAGCAGTTTGACCGGCAGGCCCCCGACAGACATCCAGAGAATAATAAAGAATGCCGTTAGCAGCAGACGTGTAGAGGTTTTGCTTATCTGCGGATATTTTTTGCGGAAATAGAAAATAATTAAACAGGCACCGTTCCAGTAAATCGCAGTAAACACCAGGGCTACCACATATTGATACCACATTGGTTCGCCTGCCATATGATCATCCGGAGACGCGATCATGGCAATAAAGCCCACAATGGGTATTCCTATCCAGCGAATATGTATTTCTTTCAATCTGCTGAGCATCCTGTGAATAAAGATAATTAACAAGTACCAGTAAATAAATCTTCTGCTGAAACCGGAAAATGTACGGTTAAAACCCCGGCAGAATGGTATCAAACCAAAATAGGATGCGCCACGGCGGCATACAGGTTTCAATTCACTATTTCACGGCTACAACTTGAATACATTCGGTTCCGGTCCGGTTGCTGTTCTTTGCCGTCCTCGTTACAGCTAGGTTTCGGGAAACAAATCCTAACTGTATGAAAACCCGCTTTATACCTACAACACTTTTGCTGGCAACGCTCTTCCTTGTAAGCGCCGGCACAGTTACAGCACAAACACAAGTTGTCAAAGGAACAATATTGGATGAGCAAACCGACTATCCTTTGATCGGAGCTACGATCAGGCTGATTGGATCGGATCCCGTTAAAGGAACTATAACCGATGTCAACGGACAATTTCGCCTGGAGGATGTACCCGTTGGCCGGCAGACGCTGGCAGTGACGTATGTTGGTTATAAGGGATTGACCCTTCCGAATGTACTTGTCACCTCCGGGAAGGAGGTAATCCTCCGCATACTTCTGGAGGAATCTGTTGAAAAGCTGGACGAAGTGGTCATCACCGGTTCGGCTGACAAAGATTTGCCGGTCAATGACCTGGCAAAGGTGAGTGCACGGACATTCTCCCTGGAAGAAGTGACCCGTTTCTCCGGCGGCCGGAACGATGTGGCAAAACTGGCGACCTCATTTGCCGGGGTGAACGCCACCAATGACGCCCGAAACGACATTGTGGTTCGCGGGAATTCGCCGGTCGGATTACTATGGCGGGTTGAGGGAATTCCAATTGCCACCACCAATCATTTTGCCACACAGGGGACGACCGGCGGTCCCGTAAATGCGCTGAATACGAACCTGCTTCGGACGTCCGATTTTCTGACCGGTGCTTTCCCTTCGGAATATGGTAATGCCAATGCAGCGGTGTTTGATGTGTTCTTTCGAAACGGGAATACGGATACTTTTGAATTTACCGGCCAGGTTTCTGCGTTTTCCGGATTAGAATTCATGGCGGAGGGCCCACTTAGCAAGAAGAATAATTCCTCCTTCGTGGGTTCGTATCGATACGGCATTGCCAGCCTGGCCGCCACCGGGACTTCGGCCATTCCCTATTTCCAGGATTTTTCTTTTAAGGTAAATCTCGGAGACACCAAAATCGGCCGGTTTGAATTATTTGGCCTCGGTGGTAAGAGCAATATTGATTTTTTGGGTAAGGACATAGATGAGAATGATCTGTTTGCCGACCCCAGCCAGGATGCGTATGTGAAAAATGAACTGGGCCTGGCAGGTGTGGCCCACACCCTTCGATTGAGCAAAAACACTTATTTGAAAACTTCATTGGGCGTTTCTACAAATTTCAACCAATACCTCCAGGATAACCTGATGCTGAACATGAACGATGAAGAGGTAGGGAAGTACCGCGCCAATAATACCAGGAACCGTGAAAACAGGTATACGCTGACCAGTACCCTGAATACTAAATTCAATGCGCGCTGGAGTATGCGGACCGGATTCCTGAACGAGACCTATGATCTGGATCTTTTTTCCGAAGACAGGGACGACCGCATTTCGATTCCCGATGACAACGAGGACGGGATACCTGATTACTTCCTGGTGACGTCTGACGTGGATGAAACGTTTAACTTATTTCAGGTGTATAACCAGGCGGAATATAAACTGACCGATCAGTTATCAGCCACCTTTGGAATTCATGCGCAGTATCATGGATTCATGGATGATTTATCCCTTGAACCCCGTGCGGCAGTGAGCTGGCAGCAAACGGAAAAACAGCGTTGGAGCCTTGCCTATGGTTTGCATAGCCAGTCCGTACCTTCCCCGATATTATTTTACCAGGAAGAGGTTAGTCCGGGCAACACAGTCAGGACCAACCAGGATCTTGGGTTCATGAAGGCACATCACTTTGTGCTGGCCATGGACAGAAACCTGGGTCCGGACTGGCGATTGAAAACGGAGGCGTACTATCAGCGACTGTTTGATATTCCTGTCGAACAGGAATCTTCCAGCTATTCCGCTATCAATGAAGGGAGTGATTTTATTTTTGAAGAGAAAGGATCACTTGTGAGCGAGGGAACGGGGTATAACCTGGGTATGGAAGTTACCCTGGAAAAATTCTTTAGCCGCAATTATTATATGCTGCTGACCACCTCTGTTTTTGATTCCCGGTATGAAGGAAGTGACGGGATCCGGAGAAATACCGCTTTCAATAATCGCTATGTGGTAAATTTATTATTCGGCAAGGAATGGAAATTTGGGGCGAATGGTCAAAATGCCTGGACGTTTGATACGAAAGTTACCACTTCCGGAGGCCGTCCTTATACACCAATTGACCTGGAGGCAACCCGGGAGAATCTTGGGCGTGAGGTTCGCATGGATGAGATCGCCTACAGCGAGCGATACGATGCATACTTCCGCTGGGATGTTAAGCTGGGGGTCCGGCTGAACCGAAAGAAAGTATCCCACCAGTTCTTTATTGATTTTCAAAACGTCACAAACAGGAGAAACGAATTTGTAAGGACATATAATCAGGTAACGGACGAAATCAACGTAGTGGAACAGATAGGGTTCTTTCCTGATGTTATGTACCGGATTCAGTTTTAATTTTTATAAATGTGATTTAATGAAGGGGTTATTCATTTGCTTAAAGCAGCTGTATTTTGACCCCTCCATTGATCACGAAACCGTCAACCGGCGCATAAATTTCCCTGAATTGAGGGTTCTCAATACTGCCGGTAAATATGGTATCGAATGCGGTCTGGCGTGTATCAAGGAAATTCTCAAAATTCAGAAAAAAGGAGAACCGCTCTCCGACCCGTTTTTCTGTCATCAGTCCTACGATCCAGTAGGATTGCCCGGTGCTTTCGTCGCTTAACTGCTGCGGACTGAAATAATATGCTTCCAGTCCGATCCAGAAGTTCTCGTGCTTTTCGTACATGAGCACATTATTCAGCCGGTGACGGGCTACCAGCGGGAATAATGTAACCTCGCCATCGTAATGCTCTTTCACGTCCGAAAAAGTATAGCCAACGAATAACTTAAAATCCCGCCACGTCCATTTCAGGTTTACTTCTACCCCTTTGGTGTCAATAAATCCCGCCGGTTGCTGATATTCATAATTGTCGTTTACCGGAACGAGTTGTAACGGATCGTTGATGCGGGTATAAAAAAGAAGCGTGTTGGTTGCCAGGGATAATTCCTCCGTAAGGGAAATCCGGTAGTTGATATCAAAATTTCCTCCGGCGGATCGTTCTGCCTCCAGTATCTCCGAATCAACAGGAAGAATATTCTGAAACTGTATCCGTTCGGCATCTTCAGAAAATACGGTTGGGGTTTTATATCCAAGTCCACCTCCCAGCCTGAGGGTCAGGGCATCATCCGGCTCCACCATTAATGAAAACCTGGGGAGCACAAAAACTCCATATTCATTGTGATAATCTCCTCTGAGGCCCGTTTCAAGAGTCCATCGGGAAGAAATATTCCAGATGTTCTGACCGAAAATACCTGTAGTGGTCTGGTCATAACCAAGATCCTGACCTGGAGAACCTTCAAACTGTGTGAACTTATCTGTCCATAGGTTTATTCCTATTATCCATTCCAGGTCGCTGCTGAAGGTGGAATAGTTCAGTTCACTGAATGAAGAAAACTGACGTCCGGCGAATGAATAGTCAGGTATACTGATTTCCCGGTCGTAACTGTTCAGGCTGTTTTTGAATTCGAGACGGGAAGATACACCAGGGTTATGGGAGAATTGAAATTGTGTTGAAATCCGGTCCGTATCATTTTGTTCGAAATAGGGGTTATTTACATCGTCCCCCTGGACATAATCCATATTTCCGCCTAGCCGGCTTTCTTTTATAAAATTTAGACCGGCAATTAGTTCGGTGTTTTCATTGAAGTCGACGAAGAGTTTTGGGTTTAGGGTAAATCTGTCAAATTCAGGAATTGCCGTTAGTCCAATGTCCGCGGGATCATAGGGAGAACCGTGATTATAGGAGGCAAAGACCGTTGTCCCGACCTTCCCGAATTTTTCCGAATAAAAAACGCTTGCATCCAGCCCCAGGGCAGATGTTCCATTCAGCATGACATTCAGTTCTGCCTCTTCAGCCGGGGTTTTTGAGATCAGATTGACAATACCTGCTATCGCTCCGCCGCCGTACAATGTCGAACTTGACCCCTTGATCACTTCTACCTGTTTCAGGTCGAGAGGGGCAATCTGCATCAGGCTTAGTCCGCCTGAATATCCGGAATATAGCGGCAACCCATCCCTGAGTAGCTGCGTATATTTTCCGTCCAGCCCCTGAATCCGGATGCTCGAATTATAACTGGTAGCAGAAGTCTGCTGTGTCTGGATTCCGGTGCTTTCATTCAGAAGCATCCGGATATCCCCGGGTTTCATATTTCCTTTTTCCGCCAGTTCTTCGCCGGCAATAAATTCCACCCGGGTGGGCGTATCCTCGATCGTCCGGCTGCTCCGGGTGGAAGAAATAATTACCTCCTCCAGCTCTTCATTGGCCGGCTCCAAGTCGATGATTCTCCCCTGAAGCGAATCCGGCAGAGGAAATGAATAGTTCAGGCGCTTGGTTTCATATCCTATAAAGCTGAACCGAAGGGTAAATTCTCCGGAAGGAATATTATTGATGATTATTTTTCCGTCATCGTCTGTTGATCCGCCCCGTTCGATTTCAGGCAGGTAGACCGTGACCCCTGGCAATGATTGAGATGATTCGGCGTCCAGTATTGTGGCCGTAAAGGTGTGTTGCGCCACGGCTGAATAAAATCCAGTCACGACGATCGCCATCGTCAGAAATGTTTTCATGAGAATGTGTTAGTAATGTAAGAGATTAGTGTCAGGTAGGTAATCTCTTCCTGGGCGGTTTAAAGAGTCCGTAGGCGTGACCCGTGCATTCCGATTCCTTTGTCCTTTGATTTAAGGGGGATTCCTTGTAAGATGTGGGCAGAATGGGGTTTGTGTTTTCGTCGGCCACAATGAAACCTGGACAATTCCCGCAGGTAAAGAAGGCCGAGCAAGGATAGGATTCTTCAGGCCCTGAGTTTTCTTCATGGGAATTACCGGCCGTCTCTGCCTGTTCTGAACACTGGTTCTCGGTTCCACAGCATGGATCCGGAATAATTATCAGACAAACAATGACCATACAAACGGATAAAAGCTTCATTCTCCCGAATTAATTCTATTGTAAACTTAGGCACAATCTGATAATCTTTCCAGTAAAAAAAATAGTCCTGATGATTCTTGAGAAACTGGTGGGATCAATGATTTTTCGGATTAATTTTTTAATTTAAAAATATATCATGAAAAGAAGACCCTTTATCCAGAAAGCCGCGCTGGGTTCCCTGGCCCTGAGTTCATTGCCCATGTTCCATATTTCTGCCCGTAAAAAGCAAAAGGACAAACTGGGATTTGCCCTGGTGGGGCTTGGCAGTTATGCCGGCGGACAGCTTGCGCCGGCTCTTCAGCAAACGGAAAACTGTTACCTGGCAGGAATAGTCACGGGTACTCCGGAGAAGGAAGGCGAATGGGCGGAAAAATATAATATACCTCAGAAGAACATCTATAATTACGACAATTTTGATGAGATCGCGGACAACGATGACATCGATGTGGTATATGTGGTGCTGCCAAATAATATGCATGCGGAATATACGATCCGCGCGCTTGAAGCCGGCAAACATGTGACGTCGGAAAAGCCCATGGCTACCAGCTATGCGGACTGCGTGCGCATGGTGGAAGCGGCTAAAAAGGCGGACAGGAGATTGTCCATCGGGTACCGGCTGCACTATGAACCTCACAACCTGGAAATGATGAGGATAGGACAGAAGAAAGTTTACGGTGATCTGAATTCTATTGAAGCAAATTTCGGATTCCCGCTCAGGGATAAAAACAGGTGGAGACTGGATAAGGAAATGTCCGGGGGTGGTCCGCTTATGGATGTAGGGATTTATTGCCTGCAGGCGGCCATGTACACGAGTGGCGAATTACCGCTGTCGGTCACTTCAAGGAATATTACCATCGATGAGGAATTTTATAAAGACGTCGAAGGCACGCTGGAATTTAGTTTGAAATTTCCATCCGGTGTGGAAAACCGTATAGAAACCAGCTATGAAAAATCCTATAACGACCTGACCCTGAAAACCAGTTCACATACCATAGCGATGGATCCGACCTACAGTTATGGGGGATTGAAAGGAACAATCAATGGGGAGCCCATGAACCTGCCGAATATAAATCAGCAGGCGGCTCAGATGGATGCATTTGCTATGAATATTATGAAAGGGACAGCTTGCCTGGTGCCGGGTGAAATGGGGGCCAGGGACATGTTCATTATTGACAAGATCTATGAGGGTATGTCGACAGGCAAGGAGATGTCCCTGAAAGGAATCCCGCAAATACAGCATTTGGTTTAAGACAGTGCCCGGCCGCCTGGCGGGCTATACTTTTTATCACATATCTGCCATTCACATAACAGTTGGTGTGAAATAATCTGATTTTAGTTAGCTTAACTGGTCCGGATCAGGATTGTCCCTGCTCTTCAGCAGACTGAAGTTCACCTTTAACAGAATTATTATGAGTGACAGTAAATCAAATTCCAGGAGAAGGTTTCTCCAGAAAATCGGAGCCACCACATTGGTTTCGGCAGCATCGCCTTTTGCTACCATGGCTGCCCGTCAGAATGCGGAAGAACGCATTCTCCGGTACAACAGGCCAATTTCCTCCAATGATACTATCCGGATCGGGGTGATAGGGTATGGTGTTCAGGGCCATTTCGATCTGAGTACCGCCCTGAATGTACCGGGGGTGGAACTGGCTGGGATTTGTGATTTGTACACCGGGAGAATAACGAACGCCAAAGAAACGCACGGTAAGGACCTCTACACGACCAGGAACTATAAGGAATTGCTGGATCGAGACGATATCGATGCGGTACTGGTCTGTACGACAGATGTCTGGCATTCCAGAATTACACTTGATGCGTTGGCGAAAGGCAAGCACGTGTACCTGGAAAAGCCAATGATTTACGAAATCAGCGAGGGTTATCCGATCATTGAGGCGGCTAAAAAATCAGGGAAAGTCCTGCAGGTAGGCAGTCAGCGGGTTAGCAGCATCGGATATGCCAAAGCGAAGGAGTTGCTGGCAGCCGGCGAAATCGGTGACCTGAATATGGTGAACGCGGTGTACGATCGGCAGAGTTCGATCGGCGCCTGGGAATACACCATTCCCAAGGACGCCAGTGCCGAGACAACCGACTGGGACAAGTTTATCGAAGTCACTGAAAAAATGGAATTTGACGCCAAGAAATTCTTCTGGTGGCGGGCATATGAAGAAGTGGGAACCGGTGTGGCCGGGGATTTATTTATTCACCTGCTGAGTGGAACGCATTTCATGACCAATTCCAACGGACCTGAAACGATTTACAGCACGGGTCAGATCAGCTACTGGGATGACGGCCGGAACATGCCCGATGTCATGTCCGGAGTCATGCAGTACCCGGATTCTCCCGAGCATCCTGCCTTCCAGCTGACATTACAGGTGAATTTTATCAGCGGGACAGGCGGACAGGAGATTATTCAGATGGTGGGTTCAGAGGGGGTGATTTCCGTCCAGGGAAACAATATTGTTGTAAAGCGCAGTATCATGCCCGAGGCCCCTGGATTCGGTGGCTACGATTCCCTGTTTACTTTTTCAGAGAAAATGCAGAAGGAGATGCAGGAGGAATATGAAAAGAAATGGGCGGAAGCACAGCGCAAAAGGCCAACCAAGGAAGATATAATTTTCAGGGCACCCCAGGGATACAGCGATCATCTTGATCATTTCACGAACTTCTTTGATGCCATCCGCGAGGGAAAACCTGTGGTCGAAGATGCCGAATTTGGCTTCCGGGCAGCCGCGCCAGCTCTGGCCTGCAACGAAAGCTATTTTGACAAGAAAATCGTTAAATGGGACCCGGTGAACATGAAATTGGTGTAAACGGATAATGCTTGCCGGTCCTGCAAATTATTGAAGAATTTGCATCTCCCTGATTATGGGGATTTTGCTGAATGGTTGACTTTATTTTTTAAACAATGCTAAGGGATCTCTGATTAATCTACTATCTTGTGTGGATAACGATTCCTTATGTCCATTGAAAAAGATATTGGCAGATCTGATTTTTATTCACCTTTTCATAAAGCACTGGTAAACCTTTGGTATACGTCGCGATGGTTTGACAGGCAGATCAGCGATATCCTAAAGGAACATAAAGTTCAGGCACAGCACATCAATATTCTCCAGATACTACACCTTTCGAACAAGAAGCTTTGTCCGACCGAGATCAAAGACATTATGCTTGATTCAACCGGTGATCTCACCAGGCTGGTAGATAAACTGGTCAATTTTGGACATGTAGAAAGGCACAATGATCCAAATGACCGCAGGCATGTACTCCTCTCTATCACGGAAGCCGGCGAGGAGTTCCGGAAGACTGTTTATGGGAAACTGCTCGATCGGTTTGATGAGATAAACAATCTGACTGAATCAGAGTCCTCAGAATTCAGCGCCCTGCTCGATAAGCTACGAAAATCAGAAGATTAATACATTTATCATCCATTATTTTATTAGGGTTGTTATAGCTGTTCGTAACATTATTCGTAATTACAACTATTTGTAACAACAATTAACGTAATTGTTGTAAATGTTACATTCACACTTCTAATTAAAAGCTGCTGAAAATCAGTATTTTAGTATGTAAATCTGCCTTTCCCTGTAATTTTCCACACTTTTCTTACATCCTCTTATTTGTCACATTATCAATTTGTTAAGAGATCATTTTACGTTGACATTGCGGTTGTCAGCAGGTATTAATTCACAATAATTACCTGATCCCAGGGCATAAAGCCCACATTTTTTACACTGACTCTTTTTTTAACTATTGAACTTATGTCAACAAAGAAGAACGCAAACGGGCTGTCCAAACAGAATGGGCATGCTACCACCACAGATGTTTCAACAAGCATAGAACGCGCCGCAGTTGCAGCCTGGGCTGTCATCAGGTTTCAACCTGATGGTACAATTTTATCCGTCAATGACGTATTCCGCAGTACGATGGGGTATGGGACAAAAGACAAACTGGAAGGTCTTCATCACAGCGTCTTTTGTAAGGATGAATTAGTAAATAGCCCGGAATACAGCCGGTTCTGGTCAGAACTCGCTGCAGGCAATGAAAAGAAAGGAGAATTCCAGCGACTTAAAAAGGACGGATCCGAGGTTTGGCTGAATGCCACGTATTCTCCGGTCCTTGATAATAAAGGACAAGTAAAGGAGGTAATTAAGATTGCCTCGGACATTACAGAAATGGTTAATGATCGCCTCATTGCTGAACATCTCACGAATGCGGTGGATGTAGGATGGGCATCCATTCAGTTCTTACCGGATGGTCATATTTTGTCAGCCAATAAAAACTTTTTAAGCACCCTGGGGTACGAAAAGGAGGAAGAAGTTGTGGGTCAGCATCATCGGGTATTTTGTGATGCGGCTTATGCGAGAAGTCTTGAGTATACTACCTTCTGGAATGAACTCGCTGCGGGCCAGGTAAAGTCCGGGGAATTCAGGCGGGTCAGCAAAGATGGTAAAGAGGTATGGATAAACGCCTCATACACGCCGGTCACCGATGTGAACGGGAAGGTAATCAAAGTAATAAAGATTGCTTCCGATATTACTGACATGGTCATCGCCCGCGAAAAAGGAGAAAATGTAAAATCGGCTGGAGACACAGGGTGGGCGTATATTGAATTTACTCCCCAGGGTGAAATCATTGATGCCAATAATAATTTCATTGCCGCTATGGGATACCACAATGCCGATGAAATAAAGGATAAGCATCACCGGATCTTTTGTGAGCCGGAGTATGCAAATTCCGCCGAATACAAGGAATTCTGGAAAGACCTGGCCAGCGGACATGTTCAGAATGGCGAATATCTGCGGGTAAAAAAGGACGGAACCAAAATGTGGCTTCAGGCGGCATACACTCCGATTCAAAATGAAGACGGAGAGGTTGTAAAAGTAATCAAAATCGCAACGGATATATCTGCCGTCAAATTCCCGGTCATGTCTGTCAATGAAATCGTCAATAAAATGGCGCAGGGAGACCTTACTTCAAGGTTTGAAATGCAAGCGGAAGGATATGTCAAGGATATGGGACTCGCTCTGAACGAAGCGATTGAGAATCTGAATGGCTTGCTGAGCACCATTGATGAAGGGGCCAACCAGGTAGCCAATGCGGCTGACAGCATGCTGGACCGGACCAAGAGCATGAAAAACAATACCACTGAAGTAGCCAGTGCTATTGCCCAGATGTCAGAAGGAGCCCAGGATCAGGCTTCAAAAACCGATGAGTCATCCAAACTGACGCAGGAGGTGCTTGCTTCTTCCACGGAAATGGAGAATCACGCCAACCTGATCAATTCGGCTGCGGAAAAAGGAAAAAAGGAATGTGAGGAAGGATTGAATATCGTTCAGAACCTGGTGGAGAATATGAAGGAAATCACTTCATCCGCCACGCTGACCTCTGATTCAATTAAAGTCCTTACAGAACGAGCCGATGAAATTGCCAGGACATTGAAAGTCATTACCGAAATTGCCGGTCAGACCAACCTTCTTGCCCTGAATGCAGCCATTGAGGCGGCCAGAGCCGGAGATGCAGGACGGGGATTTGCGGTGGTTGCTGAAGAGATCAGGAAGCTGGCGGAAGACTCCAGGAGTTCTGCGGTGGATATTGAAAAGATCATCACCGATGTACAAAAGGATACCCAGGAGGCTAGCAAGGCGATCGTGACCATGGAAGAGAGTGTTCTCTCAGGTACATCAGCGACCTCAAAAGCAGAAAGTATTTTCCAGGAAATTTCGTCTGCCAGTGAGGAAACATTCCAGTATTCACTTCAGATCCAGCAAACATCCTCCGGCCAGAAATCGGCCATTGACAGGGTGGTCAAAAATATCGAACAGATCGTGGTTGTTGCTGAAGAAACAGCAGCAGGAGCACAGCAGGTGGCGAGCAGTTCGCAGGAGCTCGACGGAAGCATGGAGAATATCGCCGCGGCAAGTAATCAGCTTGCAGCAGTTGCCAATGAATTGCAGTCCGGCGTCAGCCAGTTCAAATTGAAGAAGTAATCACCTCTTTTCAGAATATTATGACAACCAAGAACGTAACAGAGCTGGAGGACCAGGATATGCAACAGCTTATTGTATTTCGCCTTGCCTCTGAATATTATGCCATCCATATAGATCAGATCAAGGAAGTTGTACTGACTCCGGCCATAACCAAAATGCCTAAAACCCCGGAGCACATTCGGGGAGTGGCAAACATCCGGGGCAATATCATTGCCATCGTAGACCTAGCTTTGAAATTTCAGGCTGGTCAGGATGAGTCGGACAAAGCAGGAAAAGGCAACTATACCCTTGTGGTGGAAAGCGAGGATATGAAGGCAGGGGTTTTGGTCACAGATGTACCCAATACCCTGAATGTCCCTGCATCCGTCATTGAGGATGCGGCGGGTGTTCTGACTGACAGCCGGGAGAATGAATCCTATATTAAAGGCGTGGTAAAATCAGACGACCAGTTAATTCTGCTGATTGATATCCTGAGCGTTCTTTCAGATAAACATTTGGAGAACCTGCCAAATGCCGGCTGAAACGGGGGGGAGTGGTGAAGCACATCGTACGGATGGGCAAGTATATGCCCGCTACGAACGAAGGTGAATTAGTGCTTTACGGTCTGGGATCATGTGTCGGAATACTTTTTTATTGTCCGGAATGTAAATATGGTGCAGGGGCACACGTGATGATGCCAACAGATGATCCGATTGGTGTCCAGTCAGACCGAATTATACAGGAAGCCCTGACGTCTTTGTTGGTCCTGCCGGTACAGGTTGAGAAAATGGATACCTACCTTATTGGCGGGGCCGACATTATGTCCCTTCCCAGCATTTCTATTGGTACAAAGAACATTACTTATGCCAGGCAAGTCCTTAAGCAACAGGGCATTGCGACATGGTACGAAGATACAGGAGGTACGAAGGCAAGGTCCGTTTCACTAAATCCGGAGAACGGAATTCTGACAATCAAGTCAAATGGAAATACAGTTGTTTTAAACAAAATGAATTATGTCAAAGAATGTATTAATCGTTGATGACTCTCAGTATATGAGAACATTGATTCGCGATTGCCTGGTCGAAAATGGCTATGAAATTGCCGGGGAAGCATCTAACGGCGAAGAGGCAATAGATCTGGCACTGGATCTCCAGCCGGATATCATTACCCTTGATAATATCCTCCCGGATATGATCGGACTGGATATCCTGAAGGTCCTGAAGGAAGAGGGGCTCCCCTCCAGGGTCATAATGATCAGTGCGGTCGGACAAGACTCAGTGATCAGTGAAGGCCTGAGCCTGGGTGCCACCGATTATATAGTAAAACCATTTACACCGGAAAAACTTATCGGATCCTTAGCTAAGCTTTAGTGAAATCTGTACGTGCCATATTGATCGATGATTCCGCGCTGATGCGCATCATGATTTCGGATGTTTTGCGGGCAGACCCTGAGATTAACCTGATAGGTTCGGCGAAAAACGGGAAAGAAGGCGTGGAACTCGCACGTTCGGTGAGTCCGGATGTAATTATCAGTGATGTCCTGATGCCAGATTATGACGGCCTGTATGTGGTGGATGAAATAATGAAGCACTCTCCCCTTCCGGTTATTCTTCTGAGCAGCCTGAATAAAAATGAGAACCTGATTTTTGAGGGCCTGAACAGGGGGGCTTTCCATTTTGTCGAAAAGCCGAAAAATGATTCTCCCCAACTGTTTAAGAAATCACTGGGCGAGCTCATCACGCTGGTTAAACTGGCAGCTGGCACGGACAGGAAGTTAGAATCCTACAACGCCAGAAAGGTAAATCATCATGTCCATACATTTGATGTATCCCGCCTTCCGTATAAGGTGATTGTCATAGGTGCTTCCACAGGTGGCCCCGGGGCTCTTGAAACACTGCTTATGGGCATACCTTCGAATCTGCCGATCCCAATCATTTTGGTTCAGCATATGCCGGCCCACTTTCTGGTCTCCTATGCAACCAGGATCAGCGACCTCATTCCGCATGATGTTATTTTAGCGGAGGATTCAACCGTCCTTGAGGAGGGTAAAATCTATGTGACATCGGGGGATTCAAACCTTCGGTTGTCTTATTCCGAAACCAGGCAGGAATATCAATTTGAGCGGTCCGAAGAAAAATTTGACGCCTACAACAATCCGTCAATTGATTGTATGATGGAGTCGGTTTGCAGGCTTTTTCCCGGTAAGGTGATTGGCGTAGTCCTGACCGGAATGGGAAGAGATGGGACTGCCGGCCTTGGATGTATTAAAAACAACGGCGGACTGACCATCACTCAACGGGCGGATACGTGTGTGGTAGATGGTATGCCCAAATCGGCCCGTCAAAAGGGGTATTCCATGTACGAACTTGCCCCGCAAGAAATTCCGGGATTTATAATGAGTTCATTTTAACCAACTAACTATTCTCCAGATGAGTGACAAGGAAAAGGAATATAAAGAACTGTTTATCGCTGAAAGCCAGGAACAGCTTGAGGAGCTGAACCGGTTGCTGACTGATTTAGAGAAACACCCACAAGGTAAATCCGAAATACAATCCATTTTTCGAATCACACATACCCTCAAGGGAAATGCTGCCGGAATGGGTTTTTCTGACTTATCCGCTTTTGCCCATACCCTTGAAGACCTTTTCGGACTCGTCAGAGATGATAAACTGAGTCTTAACGATGATTTGTTTACCCAGATTTATAAGTCACTGGACATACTTTCAGAATTGCTTCAGCAGGTGGTTACCGGGCAGAAAGTACGCTACAAGGGACTTCAGACAAAACTGAGGGTCATTATTGAAAGTGTTTCTTCCGGCGAAGCAAATCAGGAGTCAGCCATCCACGACAACAACCAGGTGACAGAGACTGAAAATGATCATGCTGAAGATGACCTGAATAATGAAATGAAGGAGGCGGAACCTCTGTCGTCACCGGAAGAATCTGCATCCGAAAATACTATGGTCGAGGCAAATAATTCACTGGAGAATGAAGAAAGCGGGTCCTCGGTAGCAGGCGAAATACCGGAAAAGGAGCGGCCTAAAGGAAAAAATACAGGCACTGAACAAAATATTGCCTTTTCAGACCTTATTCAGGTGCCCGTCAGGAAACTTGACCACCTGCTAAACCTGGTAGGCGAATTGGTCATTGAACGGGACCGGCTTATTGCCTCGGCAGGAAACCGTAAGTCGTCGAATGAGTACTCCCGCCTGAATCGTATTTCGTCAGACCTGCAGTATTCGGTCATGGATGTTCGCCTGATCCAGGTAGGATTTCTGTTTAATAAATTTCACCGGGTGGTCAGGGATGCGGCGCGTATGGAGGATAAAGCAGTAAGGCTGGAAATTAAAGGGAGTGACACGGAAATAGACCGAAATATTCTCCAGATAATCAGTGATTCCCTGATACATCTGATTCGTAATTCTATCAGCCACGGCATTGAAACGAAGACAGAGCGGACAAAACTGGATAAAGGGGAAGAAGGGGTAGTTACACTGAGTGCCCGAAGTGAGAACGACGGGGTGGTCATTGAAATTCAGGATGACGGACAGGGAATAAATATTCAGCGGGTACGGGATAAGGCAATTGCGCGAAATCTGATTACCCGTAGGGAAGCGGATTCACTATCAGACGAGGATATCATCCTTCTGATTTTTGAGCCCGGGTTCAGTACGATGGAGCAGGTTACTTCGCTGGCCGGACGGGGTGTCGGCATGGATGTGGTAAAAAGTGCCCTGGATTCAGTCGGAGGCACTATATCGGTTCATTCGGAGCCGGGCAAAGGGTCTAAGTTCATATTGAAACTTCCGTCTACCATGGCAGTGAAGGGCACACTGCTTTTTGAGTCTGAAGAGGTGACCTACGCAATTCCACTGACAAACACCAAATCGGTGCTGTCCTTGTATAAAAAGGAAATCAAAAGGCTGTCAGGTGGTTTGGCAATTACTTTTCAGGACAGAACGGTTCCGGTTATTTTCCTTGTGGAAATCCTGCGGTCTAAATCGGTTGAACTTGCTTCAGCTGCTTCCCTGAAAAAAATGGAGGAGCTGCATGATGAGCAAAGTATGGATATCATAATAGTTGAGTTTAACGGTCGCTATTTCGCGTTAGTCGTGGATAAACTCCTGCAGCAAAAAGAAATTGTTGAAAAAACACTGAAACCACCTTTGGATGTCATCAAAGTGATCAGTGGGGTCACCATACTCGGAAATGGAAATGTGTGCCTGGTGCTGAACGTTGCCATGATTCACAATTTCATGTTTCAGCGGGCCAAATCACTGAATTCAGATCAAACAGTGTGAGATGATAACGGAAACTAAGAATACGAATAATATACAGCAGGTCATCCAAAAAGGGTTCAAAGCCTCCGGTGATTCTCTCAGTGTGCTTGTGAAACAAAAAGTGGTTACGGGAACCGTGAGTCAAAGCCGGACAAATGCGATGGCGCAACTCTTTGACCGTGAAATGAAAGAAGATGGCCTTTATGTGATTAAAACGCCACTGCTTGGAAACGTGCTGACCGGAGAAAGCTTGCTCTGGATAAGAAATGCAGAAATGGATGTGCTCTCGAAAATGGCCAGTCCGGCTAATATGGAGAATGTAGCGCAGGATTGTATCATCAAAGAGATTGATAATATCATTTCTGCATCATTCATATCTGTGTTGAGTAATGAATTGAATGCGAGTATATATGGTGGGGTGCCTGAATCAGAATTTATTGATTCTTCACCAAAATTATCAGAGCTTCTTGATGTAATCACAGAATCAGATTATTTCTATTCCACAGATCTGCTGCCTGTTAACCGTGATTTCTGTTTGTTTTTCACCTGGTCATTCTCCTGTAATGACCTGGATAAATATTTGAAAAAATGAAATTACTCCTGAAAAAATCAGGATTGATCCTGATCGTGTTATCCTTCGCAATGTTGGTCCTTGCCGGCATCATGCTGGTGCAAGGCCAATGGATGACGGGAATTATTTTGGGAGGGGCCGGACTGATACTGATAGTCACTGCCGCCGTTTTATACGAGAAAATTATACGAACAGTGCAGCAATCCATCAGGGGGATTGCAGAGGGCCGGCTCGATAATATGAATACCGAGTCCCTGTGGTTCGAAGATATTCAGAAAATCTTTACCCTCAAGGCAAGGCTCGCAGAGACGGAGGAAATACTTTCAAAAGAACTGCATGATTTTCAGTTGCATCATATTTCGAAAGAAGAGTCACTGGGCAAAAGCATTCTGCAATTACAGGAAAAACTGACAAAGGAAAGGGAAACGGAGGAAGATCGGAACTGGATCAATAACGGGGTCAATCAGTTCATTGAGATTCTCCGTCATGACAACCTGAAACTGGAAGAGCTTTGCAGCCTGGTTTTAAAAAGACTTATCAACTATGTGGAGGCAAATCAGGGCGGGTTTTTTGTGAAGTATGATACCGACGATGAGCAGTATATGGATTTGATATCCTGCTATGCTTATAACCGGGAGAAATCTGCAGAAAAGAGAATTTACCCGGGTAATGGCATACTCGGACAGGCCATGCTTGATCATGAGCTCATACATCTGACAGAGCTTCCGCAGGAATATATAAATATAACCTCCGGGCTGGGTGAGAAAACAGCGTCTGCGGTGCTGATCATTCCGCTTACGGTTAATGAGAATTTTTACGGCGCGATTGAGCTGGCTTCTTTCAGGCGTTTTAGTGAAAGGGAAATAGCGTTTCTTTCAACAATCAGTGAGAATATCGCTGCCAGTATCGCTTCGATTAAAACAAGTGAAGAAACACGCGCCCTCCTGGAGGAATCGACAAAGCTTACAGAGGAGCTGCAGGCAAAGGAAGAAGAAACCAGTGAGACACTGAGGATGCTTCGCGAGGCCCAGGAAGATGCAGACCGTCAGAAAAACCGGATCCAGGCACATCTTGACACGGTAAACAAGACCATAGCCTCTGTGGAATTCGATTCGGAGGGTAACGTGCTGGAAGTGAATCCGGTATTTTCTCAAGTTACAGGTTATGGAGAAGATGAGTTACAGGGACGCAATTATTCGAGTCTTATTCCTGAGGATGAACAAAGCAGCATGCGGAACATCATGATGTGGGATAGTCTGCGAAGCGGACAGTCATTTAACGGGGAATTTAAATTTGTAGGAAAGGATGGAAGCCTTTCCTGGTTGTCGGGTACGCTGAATCCATTCCAGACGAATGAAGGAATGAAGATTATGCTTTTTGCGCAGTTTGTAACCGATGATAAGCAGAAGGAAGAAATTATGACCCAGATGGTTTCCGTATTCAAGGAATCTGTGCCATATGTGGAAATAAAGCCGGATGGTACCTATAAGACATGTAATGCACTGATGATGGACCTGGTGCCGCATTCAAAACAGGAAATCCGGGGTAAGCTCATCGGGGAGTTGCTGCCCGGTATCGATGCTGCCTGTATTCAAAATGCCATAGCGAATAAAAATTCGTCAACGGTCAAAACCCTGAGCCTGTCTGAAGGTAAATTCAGGGTGCAGCTGTATCCGATCCGAAAAGGTTCCTCTTCCGTCGAAACCATTATTTGTACATTGTTTGCCGTGCATGCACCCGGAGTGCCGGCGGCCTGATTATTTGCCTATGTTGACTGACCAGGAATTGATTTCCTTCACTGAAGCTGTCTTTAATCGTCATGCAATTGATTTTACCTGCTATGAGCCAAAATCGCTTAAGCGCAGGGTCACTCGCGCGATGAATATTTTTGAGTGCGATTCTATTCATGCACTCTGGATGCGGCTCCTGAAAGAGCAGGGCCTGATTAATCAGTTTGTAAATGAGCTGACTATCAACCTGACGTCGCTATTCCGTGATCCCAGGGTTTGGAAACGGCTGTCATCCATAGTCACAGAGTTGGCGGAAAAAAATGATCGTGTCAATGTATGGCATGCCGGATGCAGTACTGGTGAAGAAATAATTTCCTTCCAGATTTTATTGAAAGAACTTGGACTGACGGATAAATTCCGGGTCGTTGCTTCGGATATTAACAGCAGTTCTATCCGCCAGGCACGGTCCGGAAACTACCACTCGATGAAGGAAGAAGAATTCAGAAAGAATTACAGGCTGTTTAATTCGTCCGGAAGTCTTGACAAATACATGACGGTCGGTGAGGAAAGCCTCCAGTTCAATACGGACCTGTTAAAAAAAGTATCCTTTGTTGAGAATAACCTGATCATGAACAGCGCCCCGGGTCAGTTTCACCTGATCTTCTGCCGCAATGTAATGATCTATTTTGATTACCAGGCAAAGAAAAAGGTGCTTGATAAATTTTATGATCACCTCTTTCCGGAAGGGTTCCTGGTCATCGGATTTTTTGACGCCCTGGTTCCTCATATTGACAAGGAGCGTTTTGATTTTTACGATTTATCCAATAAGATTTTTCGAAAAAATTAGCGTTGCCTTTAAGATCCTGCCAAACATTCTCCCGATCTGAAGAATAAGTCTCCTTTCCTTCCCTGCGAAGGAAAAGTTTGTTTTGCATACCTTTTTTAACGATTTTAATGACTCACGTCCTCTGCACCCTGGGACAACTAGTTAAACTACCAGCAGGTAATAAATTTTATTATGAAAAAATTATTAATTGCCCTGCTGTGGTTCCCGGCGTGCGTTTGCTTCAGCCAGGAATTACAGCTCAACGATCTTGAATATTTTGAAACACAAGGGGTCAATGTCCTTGTCTACAGTAACCTCTTCACCGGCGGATTCAATGATGAAAAAACTGCCGGTATTGAGCTCATCCATCACGGGGTCCGGACCGCACAGGGGGGTGCGGTGAGACTTTCCAGTACGCCGGAACAGTGGGACCTGGTCCCTGATATCCCCAGTCGTACCGTTGACAAGGCCTCGAACAGCATTGAGTCGGTACTCAGGTATGAGGATTATGCGTTTGAATCACGCGTTGTAGTTACAGCCAAAGGTGATGGAGTGGAAATTTCCGTTTTCCTGGATGAGCCGCTGCCCGCTGAACTTGAAGGGGATGCCGGATTTAACCTGGAGTTTCTCCCTTCTCAGTACTGGGGAAAGACCTATCTGATGGACGGGCGTCCTGCTGTCTTCCCGCGCTATGCGGTGGGGGAGACGGTTACAAAACCCAACAGCGAAAAACTCAAGCAATATAAGGGCTATGTTACCTCGGATGACCGGGGAACGGGACGGTTCATTGAACCACTTCCGCTCGCAACCGGCAATACCATTATTCTTGCACCGGACGATCCGGAGCGCCTGGTAAAGATTTCCTCGGAGCTTTCCGACCTGATGCTTTTTGACGGGAGAATACTTGCCCAGAATGGCTGGTACGTGGTTCGAAGTTTACTGCCGGCAGGTAAAACCGGCAAAGTCTTGTCCTGGACGGTCGAACCGAACGCCGTCAATGGCTGGATACGGGAGCCAAATGTGGGATTTTCCCAGGTAGGATACCTGCCATCACAACAGAAGGTATCGGTCATTGAATTGGATAAGAACGACGAAATCCTGACTACGGCATCGGTACATAAAATTGATGCGGATGGTTCAACTTCGCAAGTATTCAGCGGCAACATTGAAAGTTGGGGTGATTATTTTAAGTATCACTATGTGAAGTTCGATTTTACTTCTGTCGAGACCCCAGGCATCTATTATATTCAATATGGTGACATACGGACCAATCACTTCCTGATCGATGATCATGTCTATGATAAAATCACCGATGCGACGAATGATGTATGGATACCCATCCACATGAATCACATGTTTGTGAATGAGGCGTACCGCGTCTGGCACGGCGAACCATTCAAAGAAAGTTACTTACAGGCTCCGCCGAATACCGACCACTTTGACCTGCACGGCCAGGGAGCCACCACGGATACGGAATACGAGGCGCTGGAAACCATTCCCGGGCTGAATGTCGGGGGTTATTTTGACGCCGGTGATTTTGATATTGAGACCGGGTCCAACATTTTCGTGGTGCAGAATTTTGTCCGCGCCTGGGAATATTTCAAACCTTCGCGTGATCAGACTTTTGTTGATGAAGAACAGCGTTATGTGGATCTGCATCGTCCGGACGGCACCCCTGACATTCTGCAATATATTGAACATGGTACCATGCAGCTGGTAGCCCAGGCCGAGATCCTTGGCCATATGGCACAAACCCTTTCCAATTCCGTGCTCGATAACTACCACCACCTTGGCGACGCGGGTTCTATTACCGACGGATTGCCTTACAACCCGGAACTCGGACCGTATGAAGTGGCCGACGATGGACTTTCGAGCGGGGTGAAAGATGACATGTGGGCATTTACGAGCCGTAATCCGGGCCTTGACCTCAGGGCGGCCGCCATGTTTGCTTCGGCCAGCAGGGCTTTAAGAGGATATAATGATGACCTGGCAGACCGGGCCCTTGAACAGTCTAAACGACTTTTGGAAGAAGCCACGGAGTTGCTGGCTCAGCAGCCGGAGGATCAGTCTGGCTGGGGAAGAGGCGGGGATATTTCCACCAATCTGCAGCTGTATATCACAACCGGTGAACAACAATATGCAGATACATTCGGGGAATTGCTGTGGCCTGCCCTGGAAAGCAGGCTTAGCTGGACGATACTGACCGCGCTGAATGCCATCCCGTACATGGATGAAGCCTACAAGGAAAAGCTTCGGCCGTATGTGGTCAAGTACAAGGAATATATTGATGAGCTGGAGAATGATAATCCGTACGGCGTTCCCATCGGACTGGGCAACTGGGCCGGAAGCGGGGGTATTGTTGGCTTTGGCACCACGGTTTGTTTTGCCAACAAATATTATCCTGAGATCATTGATGCCCGTCATGCTTTCAAGGCCACCAACTGGCTGTTTGGCTGCCATCCGTATCATAATTATTCGCTGGTGGCCACATCGGCCGCTGTCCGGCCCAAAGAGGTCTTTTATGGCAATAACCGGGCGGACTTCTCCGTGATCCCTGGCAATGTGGCGCCGGGCATTTTATTCAGGAAACCTGACCATTTTGAGAATTATGATGACTGGCCGTTCCTGTGGGGGCAGAATGAAGGGACGATCGGCGGGAATACCAGTTACTTGATTTTCGGATCTGCGTTTAAGGATATGGTGAGGTAAATAAATCCATTTTCCGTTCATTGTTTGGTCTGGAACTACGAACAATTTGAAATCCGGACGTATATTAATCCTCATGGAACCTGATCGTATTCTCAAAGTGGCAATTGCCCAGATCGAACCTGTTTGGCTGGATAGGAATAGAACAATTGAAAAAATTGTAAGTATAGTTGAATCGGCAAATGAACCTGACCTGATTGTTTTTGGTGAGGCGATTTTGCCGGGCTATCCATTTTGGCTGTCTCATACCAATGGTTCTTCTTTCAATGATTCCGTTCAGAAACAGTGGTACGCACATTATTGCCTCAATGCAGTCTCCATTGAAAACGGGGATTTAAATTCTATATGTGATGTCGCAAAACAAAAATCTGTGGCAATATACTTGGGAATTGTTGAAAGGCCGGCAGACAGAGGGGGTCAAAGCCTGTATTGTTCGCTCGTCTACATTAACAAAAACGGGGAGATTAAATCTGTGCATCGAAAACTGCAGCCGACCTATGAGGAAAGGCTTTGCTGGGCACCCGGGGACGGACATGGACTGCGCGTTCATCAGCAGGGGAATTTCACCCTTGGCGGACTGAATTGCTGGGAGAACTGGATGCCGTTGAGCAGGGCAGCACTTTATGCACAGGGTGAAAATGTCCATGTGGCGGTCTGGCCTGGTTCGGATCATAATACTTCAGACATAACCCGGTTTATTGCGAAGGAGTCGAGGTCCTATGTTATCTCCGCCTCAGGATTGTTGAATCGTGCGCATATTCCCCGAAATATTCCGAACTATGATTCTATCGTAGAAAAATTGCCGGAAACATTAGCTAATGGCGGCTCATGCATAGCCGCACCGGATGGCAGCTGGTTGGTTTCTCCCGTTACCGGGGAGGAGAAATTAATTATAGCAACATTGGAATTACCTAAAATTTATGAGGAACGTCAGAATTTTGATCCGGCGGGACATTACTCAAGACCAGATATAACACAGCTGTCAATAAATTCGGAAAGACAGTCAATAATTGAAAAGAAGTAACACTCACTATGAAAACTATTTCATGTTTTTTGCTCCCCCTGATTCTGATTGGTTGTTCTTCTCCATCCGATAATGATGCGGAGGTATTGGCTAAACGAATTTCAAGAATAGAAAATGGTCTTCAGCCTACCCTCCAGATCCAGGGAGACAGCATCCCTGCATTCAATATTGAAGCACGAATGAGAGAATTGGGTATTCCCGGGGTTAGCATAGCCGTTATCAATGACGGCGAGCTCGAATGGGCAAAAGCATATGGGATGGCTGACAGTTCGGAAAATCGCAAGGTAACTGCGGAGACATTGTTTCTGGCAGGATCCATTAGTAAGCCGGTTGCTGCGTTAAGGGCTCATCAGCTCGCGGAAGAAGGTAACATAAGTCTGGATTCTAATGTAAATAAATACCTCACCAGCTGGAAAGTACCGGAAAATGAATTTACAGCAGAGGAAAAAGTTACCACCCGAAGAATCCTGAATCACACAGCAGGATTAACCGTTCACGGGTTTCCGGGATATGACAAAGGGGATACCATACCCAGTCTGCCGGAAATACTGGACGGTAAGGGTAACACAGGAGCGGTGCGTGTTTATCAGACGCCCGGGGCAGGCTGGCAGTATTCCGGCGGGGGTTATACAATCATGCAGCTGATGATTACGGATTTAGAAAGAAAATCATTTCCGGATCTTATGAAATCCAATGTATTAGAGCCTCTTGGTATGTCAAACGCTACTTTTGAAAACCCGCTGCCCTCGGGGCTACATTCAATAAGTGCAACAGGCTACAGGGCGAATGGAGATGAAGTGGAAGGAAAATGGCCAATTTATCCCGAAATGGCAGCGGCGGGATTATGGACGACACCGTCACAACTGGTCCTGTATGCGAAGGAAATTCAGCAGATTTACCAATCTCAGCAGGATGGCTTATTAAAGGCAGAGACCGTTAACGACATGCTTACTCCGGGAATGAACGATTATGGTCTCGGACCTGTCGTGGCTGAACATACATTCGGACACAACGGGGCTGATGAAGGCTTCAGAGCCGAGCTAATTGCCTGGAAGGAGAAGCCTGTTGCGGTGGTGATTATGGTCAACTCGGACAATGGGAGTATCATCCAGGAGATTAAGCTGAGTATTGCAAGAGAATATGGTTTGCCTGGTGTTGAGCCAATAAAAAGAGTTTATCAAGAACTTTCGAATGAAGAGCTTCACAAGTTCGCCGGCACCTATTACATTCAGGATCTTGGAGAAGTAGAAATGGTAGTCAGGGAAAATGGATTAGAACACCGGGCTCCTTTTGCTCCCGAGCCCATTTTTCTGCTCCCCTCCTCTGACAGTACCTTTTTCAATACAAATGGCGGGGCCTGGCTTGAATTTATCCGGGATGCAGATGAGGTAACCGGATTCAGCTTTTACGGATTTAAAGCGTCAAAAATTGATGAATGATGGTGACAGGTAATTTGCGGGTGTCATTAATTTGGATTCCTTTTTATATCAGGATTTCATCAAATTTGATATCCTGGGCTGCCAGGACAAACAGGGTGACGGGCAATTCGTTGGTTTGTTGCTTAAAATCAGCATAATAGGCAGGAAAATCTTCCCGTGGTTCAGCAAGGCCCATGATGACAAGGTCTGCCGCCCAGGACGCTTTTGGAAGGATTTCATAGAAGGTCTGTTCATTCTGAACGATCAGGTTAATACTGCATTTGATCCGTAGTTTGTCGATGAGCTCCTGAATATTCTTTCTTGCTTCAACCGCCGCTTTTTGGGACTTAACTACCATGTTCAGCTGGATCTCGGCATTACTCCATTCGATGCTGCCCTGTAGTAAATGGGCAATGATGATCATCAATGCCCCGTTCCTTCGAAGTCCGCCCCACCATACATCAATTCGCTTCATTTTATCAAAGCCCCCTGCATCCAGTCCGCGAAGGATAAGTACATTTCGCTGTCTTTCAAAAAAATGAGACACCATGTGACAGAAGGGTTCGTGATGCGCATTCTCCTCTGAATCACCTAGTAAAATAGTATTTGGAACAAGGGCTCCCAGGCCGTAGCTCTCTACAAGACGCATTGAGCCCGCAAATGGGTCAGGGGCAGCTACCACCCTGACCAGGCAGGGAATTCCACGGTTCAGTAAATAGTCGCGTATATTATCTTCCATTGCCAGGACTCTTCGCGGAGACATATTTGATTCAGGCACAATCGTAGCAACTGACATCAGCCCACGGTTTTGGATAATTTCATTGGTAAAGGCAATCAGATGCCATCGCTTGGTCGGGGCTCCGGAAAGTACCATGATATGCGGACGCCAGTTTTTTGGATCCACATTTCCGCGAACCTGCAATAAACCCGCCCGGATCATCGTCAGCCAGATCCCTTCGCGGACGTCTCCCCAGGTGGTTTGAAGCTGCCGGCGCTGAAGCCAAAGGAAAACACCGGCCAGGAAGAGAACAGCCACAACAGTGGCGGTGGCGTTAATGAGGAACATGACGGCCACACATCCAATGGCACCTGCCAGCGAAAATAACCAGTGTACATGAAATGTGGGTCGAAATGAAGGACTGGACAGAAACCGTTCGATAGCGGCAGATATGTTCAATACGCCATAAGTAGCTAAGAAGAACATGGACAATACGGGGGCAATCATGTTAAGATCTCCAATGTAGACAGCTACAAGGGCCACAATCAGCGTGCATAATGTACCAATTCGCGGATTATCATCCTTCCCTGTACCCCGGCCCAGCCATCGTAATGGCCGCGGAAGTACCTGGTCCCTGGCCAGGGCCTGCAATATTCGCGGCGCTCCGAGTATACTTCCCACTGCACTGGAGAGTGTGGCGCCCCAGATGCCAAGCAAAATGGCATCTCCCCAGAAGGCGATTTTTCGCATGATAAGCGGATCTTCAATCAGCGTCAGTGCATCTGCCCGACTGGCCAGGATCACCGGCATCACCATATAAATCAAATAGCCAATACCTACTGCCATAAACGTCCCCTTTGGTATTGATTTACTCGAATCTTTCAAGTCGCCCGACATGTTCACTCCTGCCATAATGCCCGTTACCGCAGGGAAGAATACAGCGAAAACAGTCCAGAAATTCTCTGAATTGGCTGGTTTGGCCCCCCACATTTCAACGGTTGTATTCTCCAATGGCTCCCCGAATATGAGTGATATCAATGAGAGTGATATGGCGGCCAGGATGAAAAACTGCGATCGAAGAGCAATCCGTGCTGACATCAAGGCCAGGGCTCCTACAAAGAGGGTAACAATAAGTCCTACCACCACCTGGTTGACCTGAGGAAAAACAATGGCGATACTTTCCGCAAAACCTATGGTGTAGAGTGCCACAGATAATGCCTGCGCTATATACAACGGGATCCCCACTGCCCCGCCGGACTCAATGCCGAGCGAACGGCTTATCATGTAGTAAGCACCGCCGGTTTTAACGTTCTGATTGGTGGCAATTGCGGCAATCGACAGTGCCGTCAGAAAGGTGATGCTCGTCGACAGGGTAACGATAATGAGCGTCCCGATAAGTCCTACATTACCAACCACCCAGCCAAATCGGAGGTACATGATCACACCCAGGATAGTCAGGATAGAGGGCGTGAACACCCCTTCAAAAGTGCCCAGTCCGCCCGACGAATCACCAAGCCTGATACGAAATATTCTTCTCACGACAGATTAAAGATAGGCATGCTCGCATCAGCTCCTAATAAAACGCAGGTAATTTGTCATCAAATTAATCCAAATCCGGCGGTTGCTGGCTGTGATTTGCACCATAGCTGATCCACTTCTCTATCAGTTTATAGCCTGGATGTCCGATTACAATTTTAAATTTATGTGCATGGTTTCAAATTCGCTCCACCACCTTTACATGTAAGCCATTAAATTCCTTATTATTTGACCAAAATTGATCATGGAAATCAATCCGCGGACAGTATTAAAGCAAATTTTCGGGTATGATGATTTTCGACCGTTACAAGAGGAAATCATTGACCGTACGTTAGCCGGAAAAGACAGCCTTGTGCTCATGCCAACAGGGGGTGGTAAATCGATGTGTTTTCAGATTCCGGCGTTGATTTTCGACGGCATTACCATCGTAGTTTCTCCGCTCATATCGTTAATGAAAGACCAGGTCCAGGCACTGCGCGCCAATGGTGTAAAGGCGGACTATTTTAATAGTAGTATTTCTGCTGAGGAAGAAGTAAATGTGATTAACCGCGCCACGAATGGCGAAATTCAGCTGCTGTATCTTTCACCTGAGAAATTGATATCAGTAAGCAACACATGGTTAAATTCGCTGAATATCAAATTTGTGGCCATAGACGAAGCCCATTGTGTAAGCATGTGGGGCCACGATTTCAGGCCCGAGTATACCCAGCTCAAAATTCTAAGGAATTCTTTATCCGGGGTGCCGTTCATGGCTCTAACGGCCACAGCAGACAAATCAGCCAGGACAGACATTGTGGAACAATTGGGGCTGAAGGAATCGAAGCTGTTCATTTCTTCTTTTGACCGGCAAAACCTCAGCATTGAAGTCCGGGGACAAGTGCCCAAAAAGCAAAAACTTGAAGAAATCAGGCGTTTCGTGGTACGCAATGTAAATGAAAGCGGAATCATTTATTGCCTGAGCAGAAAGAGTACCGAAGAGGTTGCCAGTTACCTGGAATCGGCAGGTCATTCGGTGGCATTTTACCATGCAGGATTGGATGCTGAGGAACGAGAACGGGTGCAAAACGAATTTATCACAGACAGTACCAAAATCATTGTGGCAACCATTGCCTTTGGCATGGGTATCGATAAATCGAACGTTCGCTGGGTGATTCATTACAATTTGCCTAAAAACCTAGAAGGGTATTACCAGGAAATAGGCAGGGCGGGCCGTGATGGTTTGCCTTCAGAAACGCGATTATATTACAACATGCGTGATTTTATGCTCTACAGCCAGTTTGCCGACCAGGGTGCGAACACTGAAATGCAAAAAGAGAAGCTCAAACGCATGCTGCAATTTGCCGAGGCTAAATCGTGCAGAAGAAGAATATTGCTATCCTATTTCGGTGAGCATCTGACCGATGATTGTGGCAATTGTGATGTTTGTTTAAATCCGCCTGAGTATTTCGATGGGACCGTACTGGCGCAAAAGGCGCTGTCCGGTATCGCGCGGATGAATGAAAAAGAAGGGATCTTCATGCTTATAAACGTACTGCGGGGTTCTCACAATGCCGAAGTTCATGCAGCAGGACATCATAACCTTAAAACCTATGGCGCGGGCCAGGACGTAAGCTTTACTGATTGGCGCGATTACATTATTCAATTGGCCAACCAGGGATTGGTTGAAATCATGTATAGCGAAGGTTCGGCGCTGAAAATAACCTCATTGGGGTGGGAAGTTCTGAAAGGCGAAAGGACGATCAGATTGACTTCACCTGTGAGCAACAAAGAGAAAAGCAGACAAAAGATCAAGGCATCACCCACAGTGGATGAATCTGAGCTGAACACTCACTTACTCACTGAATTAAAGAAATTAAGGAATTCCTTAGCGCGTGAAGCCAATGTACCAGCCTACATTATATTTAACGATAAATCATTAAATGCCATGGCAAGCGCGATGCCCGTGACAGAAAATGCGTTTTTAGATATTCCAGGTGTTGGCTTGCATAAAATGGAAAAATACGGCACGAAATTCATGGAGGTGATTCAGAAGTATAAATCGGTGGACAAGCCCAAAAAAATACCCACCACTGAAATCACTTTTGTGCTGTATCAGGAAGGTTTTTCACCCGAAGAGATTGCCAATAAACGTAACCTCCAGGTCACCACGATTAATTCGCATTTAGCCCAATTATATGCAGAAGGTAAGCCTGTTGAATTGCAGAAATTAGTAGAACGGGGAGTCATTGAAAAGGTGCGTGTTGCTTTTGATGAATTAGACCGTCCTCACGAAGTTAAACCCATTTACGAACAGCTGGAAGAAACCGTAAGCTATGGCGAAATCAGAATGAGCCTGGCGATCATAATGAAGGATGAATGAAAAATAAAATCAGTATATTCCGGACATTAATCAATTAATATTCTTTGAATCCGGTTAGAATCGAGGCGGATTTTTGCTTTTGCTAATGCTGGATGAGGGGTAGATATTTATTTCATATGAGAATAGTATTGCTATTTGTAATTGTCCTTTCTTCATGTAATTCTTTAGATGTAGAACTTGGCCAAAGAAATCCAAATCAGCCGACTGAGGTGCTGGATATCAATGATTTGGAAACTTTGTCTGATGAGGAGGTTAAGCTTAATGGTATTTTTCATTACAGATTTGAAGATGTGGCTATTTATATGAATTTTGATTCCAAAAAGAAAAATGCATTATGGGTCGATTTTCATAGTACAATGGTATCAGATAGTACGATCCAGTCAAACAGTGATAAAATTCTAGAAGCATTAGACGGCCGGTATGTTGAAGTAGAAGGTATAGTAAATAAAAGCACTGGGCATTTGATGCAGTATGCAGGTACAATTGAAATTACTTATATAGGATCAAAGTGATAAGATGGCATGCGATTAACTATTGTTTTAGTATTTATCTTGCTCGCTTGTGGATTATCGACCCCTTCATATCTCTACGGTCAAATCGAATCCGTTGAAGTAATTGATCAACTTACCGAATCAATTGACAGATCCTCAGAGCTTTCAAAAACAACATTCACTGCCAATGAAATCTATCAGCAGGTAACGGACAACGGCGGTGAAGTAATAGTTCTGCACGATGGGAAAAATATTCAGAAAATCACACGGGAAATTGGATTGTCTTGGGGCTCTTTAACCACGTCTTTTTATTTTAATGATGATCTCCTCATGAAAATAGAAGAAACAGAAAAGAATTACAGAAGGAGTGATGATGGAAGTTCCCTCGACTACACCAACCCGGATCAGGTATTTTACTGGGAATATTATGTATTTGACTATAATTATGATCAAGGAGTGATTAATCGAAACGGGGATCCTGTTTTCTCTGAGCCGGTGTGTAGTCTTTATGAATACGAAGACGAGATTGAAAGGATAAGGTCTTATTTTTTAAGGTTACAATCTGAATAATGGATTTAAGTGGATCTTGGAAGGGGTATTTTTCGTACGGAAATGAAAGTGCATTAATTGAAGGATTTGAATTGACAATTTCAGAAGACGAAGGAGGCATTCAAGGGGTCGGCTGCGATTTAACATCTGACGAACTCAGATTTACCATTTCAGGATTTTTTGAAGATGGCGTTTTAAGCTTTATAAAACGGTATGAAGGATTCTATTTTGAGGATGAAAATGGAAATACCTATTTGGACAAAGAGATGCCCTCAGATGATATTCAATATACCGGAACTTATAGTTTGAGAGAAAGGGCATTCATTGGTTCGTGGGAAATCTTAACCGGGGAAAATCAGGTAGGACTACAGGAGGAATATGATATAACGGACATTTTTGGTGAATTTAAGCTTTCTAAGGTTCCAGAAGCAAGGTGACTTTACGAATATGTCAACACAAATTTGTCCCATATGTAAAAATGGTTCATTCACCTGGAGTATTGATGAAGAAGTGTCTTTGTTGACCTATTGGGGCTGCAATAACTGTGGTTATGGAGCGTATGAAGATGAAAGTCAGGAGCGGCTTTGTAGCAGCTGTGGCTGTAAATCTGAAAGTCGGTTAAAAGATGATGAAAAAGAATATTGGTGGTGCAGCAATTGTAATAGAATCACAGTCTGCAATTCTTAATTATGAAGAAGAAAATTGGCGATACAGTTTTCTGCATCGATGAATCTGTTTATTCTGAGCACATCCATAAAAGGGAGAAATATATTATCTCTAACCTGAAAGATGAACAATTCAGAATTAAGAATAATAACGGAAAATTGGTTTGGCTACCTGTTAGATGTTTTTCAGACCAACTGCCCCCTGCAATTGTCGAAATAACAATCGACGATGAAATCAGAAATGAGAATAATGATTGCATTGAAGTCACCGTTAAATTTGATAACAATGAAAGGTACTGGTTAACTTTTATGACAATTGAATATTTGTCGAAGCTTCTTTCTGATCATCAGGAATACCTTCCAGGTAGAGACTTGATTTTTGTTAATAGTCTGAATCGAGAGATAATAGAAAAGACTGTTCAGGAACTGGATATTAAGAATGAGTTAATGAAGGAGGGGAAAAAGTATTAAGTCATTTGCTTTTTTATTTGAGCTATGAGACTTAGGGTATCATGTAAATCGTGCCAACGATCTTTCTCGCCTGGCATATATGGGTCTGATCGGGCACGCTTGCAACATAAACATGGGAATGAGATTTCACTAACGTGTCCTAAATGTAAATCCATACATCAATATGAAATGAATAGGGTATATGCATCACCGGGGCTTTTTCCATCCATTTTGTCCTTGATTATTCTCATCGGTGGCTCAATGATTCTTTTTGTTTTTTTTGGAAATTACTTGAGCAGGGTACATGGTGTTTACGTATCCGCTGGATTGATCGTATTTCTGGCCACTCCAGCAATAATTTTTCTTGTCATCAGCAACCAGGAACAAAAGAAGTGTGATGACTTCAATTCCTTTAGGATTTAGTGGTAAGAAACTGTCCGGAGATGATTTAATATGAACTGGTTCCAAAAGAAAGATCCGATCAAAGAATTTCAATTTAAGTGCTCGTGCTGCGGGCAAATTCACAGGGGCATGCCATCTCTCGGGGCGAAGGCGCCGTTGGTCTTTTACTCGATCCCACAAGAGGAAGTAGAGAAAAGAGTAGAAATAACATCCGATATGTGCGTGATTGATGACAAATATTTTTTCGTGTTGGGATGTCTTGAATTGCCCGTTGCTGGATACCATGAACCCTTTGTATTTAATGCATGGGTCTCCTTAAGTGAAAATAATTTCCAGTTATTTATTGAAAGGTTTGAAACAGAGTTGCGTGATCACTTTGAGCCAATGTTTGGCTGGTTAAGTTCAGGTTTATGGCCCTATTATGACGGGCATCAAAACATCAAAACGAGAATTCATTTTAGAAATAAGGGAATCCGTCCATTCATTGAACTTGAACCTACCGATCATAAACTGGCAAGAGCACAATCAGAAGGTATAGCTCCAGAGAAAGTAATCGAAATGTATGAGTATTATGTTCATGGAAAGCAGAGTTAGGTATAAGACTATGGCATGAATAGACTTTTCAACCTGCTCGCCGTAATTGGTATCCTTTTTTTAGCCGCGATAATTTTTGCTCTCCACATCATGGGTGACCAGTATTGTACCATCTCCATCCTTAATAATGGAAAAAAGCCACTGATTTTAAAAACATATCATTTCACAAGGAATGATACAGAATTAAAAGGTGACTCCATCACGCTTGAAGTAAATGAAACAATAGAAATAGGAGCCTGCATAAATTGTACAACTCCTGACGTTTTTGATTTAGAATATGATGCTCTGGAGATATATATTGGAGACGAATTTCAATTCTTTAACAAATGGGATCTGATTGAATATCTTGAATCTAAAGACAAGAGGGATTGTATAACTTATGTGTTAGACTGAAGAAATGCTCCAATATGATAAAATTTTCGGTCTTTTGGAGGGCATTTCAAATAATAGCCAATCAAACATCATGGGGTATTACGTACCATATTTAATGGGCAAAAAATGGGCAAATCATTTTTTTGAATACACCTGAATCATTTTGAAGAGCATTTTGGAGATGGTTTCTAATTGCTTATGCATGTTGTTATAAGTTTCACAACTAATTTTTTTCTCATCCAGCATCACTTCGAGAATAACTGCCACTTCGAAAACGGATGCCCTTGCAATCACGTAGAAATTCTTTTTGTCAGCATGCGTGTATCGTCCCGCTCCTTCGACGATATTTAGTAAAACAATGAGCATTGCCCTTCGAAGTTGATCTCGAAGAGCATTGTCCAGTTTATTTGTTGCCATTAAATCCCTGATTTGCTGGTTCAGCGATTTGGCCTTTTGATATGCATGGAGTTTTTGGTAGTCAAACACTCTGTATGATCGCAGAGATAGCGGTCATTTGAAAATTTGTTTGTTCATAAGTTAGGAAGAGGAACAGTTCACAGGGAGGATACGGGATACTGGATATACACCTTCGCTAAAGCTTCGGTGTACTAAAGCAGGTGTAAAAACAATTAGGGTTTAAGTCAACCGTATCCGGTATCCTCAAACCCTAACTGTTTTTACGCTCCCCCTCTTGGGGATGAACCCAATAACTTCTACATACCAAAAAATACCTCTAAATACGTTTTAAAAGCACTTTATTAATTCACAATAAGACTTAATTACCATTAATTATCTCAAATAACTTGACCTATAACTTGACCCTTTTTATCTTGCTCTAAAATTTGCTATGGCTACAGTTAAAGCATTGATAAGAAGAAACAAGGTTAATCAAAATGGCGAGTGCGTCGTGTTTCTTCGCTATGGCCATAAACAAAAGACGGTTGATATCAGTACCGGGATTAAAGTATTTGCCAAACTGTGGCATGACAAAAAAGAGTTGGTGAACGAAGCGGGATCAATCCCTAAAACCAAAGTAAACGAGGAGCTCCTGAAGATTGCCAAACAGAATGACCTGCTTTGTAATACGAAGATTAAAGAGGAAAAGTCCAAAGTCATGAGTATCGTAAGATACCTCGAGATTAAGGGTGAAGATCCGGAAGTGCATACGGTAAAGGCAAGCTACAGGAAAGATCAGTCGAAGGTTGAGAAAAATCTAAGGGAAGAAAGGTTACAGGAATTATGGAGCAAGTTTATTTCCCTGGCTAATAAAAGTGAAAATACCAAAGAGAAATACCGAAACGCACTTTATCATTTGAAATCCTTTGAATCTGAGAAGAATGAACAAATTCGAATAAAAAACATCAATCTGAAATTTTATGACAGGTTCGTGCATTATCTCTATAATGAGTTTAAAAAACCGGATGGAACAATCGGCCTTGCCGATAATACGGTAGGAACAACCATTAAGAATTTAAAAGTCGTTTTAATTCATTTTATAAAAAGAGGGTATCCAATTTCCAATATTGTTGGTGACCTGAAAGCCCCTAAAATCACCAACCCTATCATTTTCATGACAGAAGATGAAATTGATCGACTCAGAAGCTTTGAATTTAAATCAGAACGACTAGTGAAGGTAAGAGATGTATTTGTATTCAATTGTTATACTGGTTTGAGATACTCGGATTTGTCCAGGTTGGAAAAATCCCATATTAAAGAAAATGCCATTGAGTTGCGTGCATATAAGAATCAAAAAGACATATATATCCCGTTGACTCCGGTGGCCAAGGAAATCCTCAATCAATATGATTACCAGCTGCCGATTGTATCAGAACAAAAATTCAATGAATATATTAAGGAAGTGTGCAAGATAGCTGGGATATCGGAAAATGTTGAATTGATTGTTACCAAGTCTGGCAACAAATCTTACTCTATGGTTCCGAAACATGAGGTCATTACTTCACATATAGCGATAAAGACATTTATTTCTTTATGTGGAAAAAAAGGAATCTCCCCGAAGATTGTTTCTGAAATTACGGGAAAGAGTGTGCAAATTATTCTGAAGCACTATTATGGGATTGACAAAACAACTATTAAAAACCAGATGTCAACAGCTTTCTCATCATCCTAAAATTTGTTCTTAAATGGGCAGCCCATTTGGCCTGTACTAACACGCCTGGCCATAACCATGCATTCAAATATTTGGTAGTTTAAGAATTATCACTTTGCTAAATTTAATATTCTGATAGCACCGCGCATCACGAAACCGAAAACGATCCCGCCTACAATCAAATCAGGCCATTTGCTTTTCAACCAGTAAACCAGTACCCCGGCTAATATCACCCCTCCGTTGACGATGATGTCATTGGAGGTGAAGATGGCACTGGCCTGCATGTGGGCCTCTTTATTTTTTGCCTTGTTGATCAGCCATAGAGAAACGAGGTTGCCCGATAAAGCCAGCAGAGATATAATTATCATCCATTGGAACAGGGGCGTTTCAATTTGGGTAAAAAATCTGCGTAATACTTCCGAAAATCCAAGCAGGGCCAGGGCCATCTGAAAATAACCACTGATCTTGGCAACTTTTTTCTTACGGGAAATAGCTGCTCCAACCGCAAAGAGACTCAGACCATAGACAATGGAATCAGCCAGCATATCCAACGAGTCGGCTATAAGTCCCATAGATCTTGAAATCCATCCAGTGGTCATTTCAGCTACAAAAAATCCGAAGTTGATGCCCAGCACCCACCAAAGTATCTTCCGCTGATGTGCATCATCCACCTCCATAGGCAATTCTGCATTGGTGGTGCCCTCCAATTGTTCATTGAGGTTTAGCTCAATGATCGCTTTATGTATAGGCTGTACCTCATCCTGATGGAAGACTTCCAGCCTGCGTGTTGGAATATCAAACTCAAGATGCTTTACCTGGCTGAGAGGTTCCAGCTTCATGCGGATCATTTGCTCCTCCGAGGGGCAGTCCATTTTGCTTATTTTAAAAGTACTTTTATTCATGAAGTATTGTGTTTGGGTGAATACCAGCACTTTTGAAAATAGTCATTAAATCCTCTTCTATTTTCATTGACTTAAGAGGCGGCACATTGGCCCCTCCCGTGTTTCCCACCGGAATCTCCCCCTCAAAAGACTTAACGCCTCCGATGAGTAATCGCGGAATTTGACCAAATACCTTTTTAGCACTCTTTATATGAATACCAAAAAGCAGCATTTTCCAATGAACATAGCTGTGGTGCCACGGATATGCCTGGCCAAGTATATGTGCCCGTTCCAGATGGTTCCAGGCACCAGTCAGGTCTCCTGCTTTGAATTTCCTGCCATATTCATCCAGCTCTAGTTTGAAATAGGGCTTAAGCTTATTGGTCATTAAAGTGTTTAACTCCATATCAATACTGATTTATACTTCAAAGGGTTTTTATCAATAAAAGCCAAAGCTTAATTGTCTCTCTTATAAGCTAACAAACGAAGCGCATTAAATACTACAACCAATGTAGAGCCTTCGTGAATCAGAACCGCAATACCGATATTTGCCAATCCGAAAATCGTGGCTGGTATCAATAAGGCTACGATTCCAAGGCTCATCCACAGATTTTGCTTGATAATCCCTTTTGCCTTTCTGCTTAGCCCGATAGCGAAAGGCAGTGTTTCCAGCTTATCGGCCATCAGGGCAATGTCCGCTGTTTCCAGAGCCACATCACTTCCTGCTGCTCCCATAGCTATGCCCACCGTACTATTGGCCATGGCGGGGGCATCATTTACGCCATCGCCCACCATCGCCACTTTATCTTCTTTTTCTCTCAGCTCCTTAATAGCCTCTACTTTTTCTTCCGGCAGCAAACTGCCCCAAGCATCCGTGAGGCCAATTTCTTTCGCTACAGCATCGGCCACTTTCTGATTGTCCCCGGTCAGCATGATCATACGTTTGATACCGATCTTTTTCAATCGCTCTAGGGTATTTTTTGCTTCTGCCCTGGGGGTATCCATCAGGGCGATGATGCCGATGTAGCTGTCATTTTGCCGGATAAGCATGGTGGTATTGCCATCAGACTCCAAGGACTTTACTTTTTCTTCTATTTCCGCTGATGGTTTCTTGTCATCCAGCGACTCAAACAAGTCCAGGTTACCTATGTAAACCTTATCGCCATTCAAGGTCGCTTTGATGCCTTTTCCAAGTACGGCCTCCAGGTCTTTCGATTCTGGTATATTAACACCTTTCAGTCGCTCTTTCCCGTCACGTACTACGGCTTTAGCCAAAGGGTGATCGCTCAGGTTTTCTACGGCAATTGCGGTTTTTAACAGTTCGTCTTCACCCACTTCACCCAGGGCAATTACTTCGGTTAACTTAGGCTTACCTTCTGTTAGCGTACCGGTTTTGTCGAAAGCCAGGGCCGTGAGTATACCCAGGTCTTCCAGTGGCCGCCCACCTTTAATGAGCACACCGCTTTTTGCTGCACGGGCCACTCCACTCAAAACAGCACTTGGAGTTGCAATGGCTAATGCACATGGGCTGGCTGCAACCAGCACGGCCATGGCGCGGTAGAAACTTTCACTAAAAGTTTCGTCAAGGACCAGAAAAGCGAAATTGAGCAACACCACCAGAACCAATACAGCAGGCACAAAATATTTCTCAAACTTATCGGTAAGCTGTTGGGTAGGCGATTTCTGCGTTTGGGCTTCATTGACCAGTTTCACCAGGCGGGAGAGTGTAGAATCCTTCGCTACTTTTATCACTTTTATTTCCAGTGTATTGTTGCCATTGATGGTACCGGAAAATGCACGGTTCTTGTCCTTAATGTCTTTTTCCTGAGACCAGTCCTTGTTGGGATCATCCACCGGTTCCTTATCCACTGGTACACTTTCCCCGGTAATAGGTGCTTGATTTACGCTACTCCGACCATCTACTACCACACCATCAGCAGAAATTTTACTATTGGGCTTTACCACAATGATGTCGCCAAGGCTTAGTTCTTCTATACCTACTTCTTCTGTTTTCCCATTTTTCTTGAGCAAGGCCGTTTTTGGGGCCAGCTCCGCCAAATCGGCAATAGATTTTCGGGCTTTGTTCATGGCATAATGCTCCAGGGCATGGCCCATGCTGAAGAGGAACAGCAGTAAAGCACCCTCCACCCATTCACCCAAAATAGCCGCACCGATGGCTGCTACCAGCATGAGAAAGTCAATCTCAAAGCCTCCTTTGGAAACAGTTTCTACCGCTTCTTTAGCCGTATAAAAACCACCGAAGAGATACGCCCCGATGTAGAGCGCCAGGCTTACCCATGAAGGGACCGCTTCAACAAAGGACAGTCCGAAACCTATTCCAAGCAATGCCCCGCAAATGATAGAAAAAATCAGCTCGGTATTTTTGCCGAAAATACCTCCGTGTGAGTGGTCGTGATCTTCCCCTTCCTTATGATCATATTCTTTTTCCTGAGTTTCCCTTGGTTCAGATTTGCTGGCCTGCTGTAAAAATCGCTCAGCACTTACCTGCGTATCGGGTATGTCAAGACCTTCTTTCCTTAATGATTTAAGTATCTCCGCTTCATCTATTTTGGTGGTATCAAATTCCAAACGCACCATGCCGGAACCCGAGACGGAAGCTTCCAGAATGCCCGCTTTGTTTCTAAGGTTTCGCTCTATGTTACGGGCATGGCGTGTATGCCGTATTCCCTCAACTTCTATGAGTTTATGGCCAAACTTTTCGGTGATCTCAGCCCCGGTTTGCTCCGCCAGTTTTTGGATTCGGTCAATTGATATTACCTCAGGATCATAATGGAAGCAGAGTTGTGGCACACCATTGTCGGTTTCATCTGCCACATGTACCTTTTCAAGACCGTCCTTATCCTGAAGCTGGTGGATCAGGTTATCTACGCATTGGTCTTTTTCATCAGGCACTTCGGGCAGGATGAGTGGTATTTTTATCTGTATTTTTTTCATACGGTTAGTTGTTTTTTGAAATGTTTGAACAGACATCACAAACTCCTTTCACCACCAGGCTGGCTTCCTCCGGTTGATATCGTTCAGGCAATTCTATATTCGGTATTTTGTAATTCGTCAGGAATTTTGTTTGTCCACAAATTCTACAGTGAAAATGCAAATCCATTCTATTTCAACCATCTTCACACAAAACATACTTTGATACACCGGTACCAACATCAATACTATATACCAACCCATTTTCTTCAAACACGTTCAATGTTCTGTAGAGAGTTGTCCGAGCAGACTTTTCAAATGCCTCATAGATCTCCGTAAGGCTCACGGCAGCTTCCAAGCAAGTATTTAAAACCAGCAGACGCATGGCTGTTGGATAAATACTGTGTGATTTTAAATTTTCTTTTAATTCTCTGTTCATGATATTCTATTTTAATGACCAGATTCAGCTGAACCCTTTTTCATTTCAGCAATCAGATAATAAGCATTATTCCAAGCTACCCTGGCCCTTTGCGGCAAGGGTTCCAGCAGGTTGATTTCTACCCAACCATCATTGCTAACACCAGTTCTTATTTCTATCGGCCTGAATTCCCAATCTGTCTCTCCTCCATCTTCATTTCGTGCTTCAGCCAGAAAGATATAGGGCTTACCTTCCTCTTCAATAATGGCTTCTTCCGGTAGTGCTTTAACTGGTTTACTTTCAGTATGGATTTTACCATTGACATACATTCCTGGGATTAAAAAACTTTCCTTGCTTTTTATTTCAGCATGTACATGTATCGCCTTGGGATTTTGTTCAAATTTTTTACCTACCGAGTAAATCTCTGCTGAAAGATGGGTATCAGGCACAGATTCTATGGTAAAGGAAATTTTCTGTCCTTCTTTCACTTTATATACATCTTTCTCAAATACCATCAGGTCGGCATGCACATGCTCTGTATTAACAATCATGAACATTTTTGTTTGGGGTTCTACAAATTGGCCGACCTGGATAAGTACTTTTTCAATGTTGCCATCAATGGGGCTGATTACGGGCACATTTTGGTAAATTTCACCCTCTCTTACCGTTTTAACATTAATACTCAATTGCCTTAACTGAACCTCTAAACCTTTGACCTCACCCTGAATAGATTGATAATCGGCCAGGGTTTCCTGATATGCTTTTCCAGAACCAACTTCCTCTTCATACAGCCTTTTTTGCCGCCGCATCTCCTTCTCAAGGTATTGTAGGCGACTATAAGCTTTTACATAATCAGTTTGCAACTGGGTAATATTAGGATGAGAAATGTAGGCCAATACCTGCCCTCTTTTAACCTTATCTCCTTCGATTACTTTAATTGAAGTCACGTTTGCACCAAGTATGGCCGTTACCGTAGCTTCATATTGAGGGGGGACTTCCAGTTGCCCGTTGACTTCTACTGTGCCAGTCTGCGCTCGGGTAGGCAAGCTGTCCACTTTCATCCCGAGGCTGTTAAACTTGAGAGCCGACAAATGAACCACTCCCATTTCTTCTTCACCATGACCTCCTTCCTCTTCGGTATGGCTTTCTTGTTTATCCTCAGTGTCAGCCGACTTGCTGCCGCAGCCCGTAAATACCGATACCATAAGTACCAGTGCCACTATATATATAAATTGCTTTTTCATTGTGCTATTTTATCTGATGATCAGTTTACTTTTAGTTTGATGTTCTTAAGTAGTATTCCAGTTGGAAGCGGCTATTCAGGTAATTGCCAAAGGCATTCCAGGAATCAATTTCTATGCGAATAGCATCCCGGATATTTTGTAGGAAGGTCACATAATCAATAGCCCCTTCCCGGTAAGCCAAAATAGCTCCGTCCCGTTGCTCCTGAGCCAGCGGAAGTGCCTCATCCCGGTAGTAGTTCCATGAATTGAGCCACTTCAGGTATTGTTCTCTCATGTTCTGATAGGCGGCATTCAGTTCCAACTGGTTTTGGCGCAGGTTTTGACCGGCAATATCCCGTTGGATTTTGGCCGACTGTGTCCTGCCCAGCTCAGGTCCGAAAAACAAAGGGATTCTGACACCTACCTGGTACTGATAAAATCCAGATTGCCCGGCAATCTGTTGTCGCCCATACTGCCCCTGTAATTGAGGCAAGAACTGCGACCGCCTCTCTTTTATGGTGGCATCCGCTACATCTACCCGTTGCTTTGATACATTCAGCAAGGGGTGGTTCATCAGTGAATCAGCTACATAATTGAGCGGTTCGTCCAATTGACTGGTTGGTACATCCGGTACGGTATACAGCGTGTCATTGGCAAACCAAAGGTTTAGGCGCTGTAAGGCACTCAGATAATCCCGATATGCCTGCTCTTTTTGTATCTGTACTTGATTGGCCTGGTTGGAAGTAGCCAGATATTCCAGTTTAGATGTGGCTTCCGTTTCCAAGCGAATCCTGGCCGCTCTTTCAATATCTGCAAATACCGAATCCAACTGTTCATAAACCTGGTAGTTGTTTTTGGTAGCATATACCATGGCCCAAGCCTGACTTACTTCCCGCTCCAGTTCAATGACGGATAGGTCAAGTGCCTTCTCGGCAAGTGCTACCCGTTCTTTTTGCAATTTCAGCCTTGGGGCTATTCCGAACACATCTATCTGTTGTTGTTGAATGCCGATTTGTGTGTAAACTCCATCAGAGCCATTGCCTACCTCTTCTTTTCCGGTGAAAACCTGCGTATTCCCAAAATCCCAGGCTGTTTTCTTAAGCACTTCCTGATTTTCTATCTCTAGTCTTGCCGATTGGATTTTCGGATAGCTTTCTACCGCACGTTTTCTGGCCTGATCCAGTGTGATTGTTGGCAAACTGTCTTGTGGTGGTTGTTGCTTTTGGGCATTGGCCAAGGCAGGTAACGCGAATAAACCACCACAAACCAGCAGTACAATAATCACGTTGGCGTTTGGCCCTTTCAGGCTTTTTCTTTTGTCATTTCTGCTTTCCACAAAAGTGTAAAGTACCGGAAGCACCACCAATGTAAGCAGTGTAGCTGTAAGCATTCCACCAATTACCACTGTGGCTAAAGGTCTTTGTACCTCAGCTCCGGCAGAACCTGAAAATGCCATCGGCAAGAAGCCGAATATATCGGTAGTAGCCGTAAGCATGATCGGCCTGATCCGTTCTTTGGTACCGGTAAGAATGCGGTCTCTGATGCTGGTGACCCCTTCTTCCTTTAGGGAATTGAATCGGTTAATCAAGACCAAACCATTCAACACCGCTACTCCGAAAAGAACGATAAAGCCCACACCCGCTGAAATACTAAATGGCATATCTCTAATCCATAAAGAAAATACACCACCGATGGCTGCCAGTGGAATGGCGATGTAAATCATGATAGATTGTGAAAAGGATTGTAAGGCGAAGTACAGCAGCACAAAAATCAGAAAGAGTGCAATAGGCACTACGATCTGCAACCGGCTTTTCGCCCGCTCCAGGTTTTCAAACTCACCACCATAAGTGATGTAATAGCCAGGAGGCAAGTCTAGTTGTGCATCCAGTTTATCCTGTATATCATTGACCACTGATTCCACATCACGGCCTCTGGTATTGACTCCAACATAGGTTCGTCTATACGTGTTATCACGGGAGATCTGCATGGGACCCGGCACATAGCTGATATCTGCAACTTCTTTTATAGGAACTTGTGTACCATCTGGCAAATCAATATATAGCGTACGCAAGTCGTCAATGCTCTGCCTGTGTTTTTCATCAAAGCGGATAACCAGGTCAAATCGTTTTTCGCCCTCAAAGATTACCCCTGCAACACCACCAGCAAAGGCAGAACTTACATACTCATTGAGCTTTTGAATATCCAGGCCGTACTGTGCAATTTTATCCCGGTTGTAACGAACGGTCATTTGCGGGAGTCCTGATGTCCGTTCAGGGTTCACATCACCGGCCCCGGGCACGGTAGAAATGATATCGGCCATTTCCTGCACTTTTGCAGAAAGCACTTCCAGATCTTCGCCATAGAGTTTTACAGCTATGTCTTCCCGTACGCCTTCCAACAACTCGTTAAAACGCAACTCCACGGGCTGGGTGAATACCATGTTTACACCAGTCAGTTGCTCATCCAGCCTATTCTTGATGGCCTCAATCAGTTCATCTTTGCTTTCTGCTGAAACCCATTTGTCTTTATCTTTTTCTAATATGAGGTACATATCCGCAATATCCATGGGCATGGGATCTGTAGGAATATCGGCCACTCCGATTCTGGCAGTTACTGTTTTTATTTCGGGGAAACTTTCCAGCAACAGGTTCTCAATCTTGATGGATACTTCTTTTGACTCATTTAGGGAACTTCCGGGCCTGATGAGTGCCTGCATGGCGATATCTCCTTCATCAAGCTGTGGGACAAACTCACCTCCCATTCGGGAAAAAATGAATCCGGCTACTCCCAGCAGAACTATAGCTACGATAATCACTATTGCTTTAAAATGCAGGGCACTTTTTAGCAAGGGCACGTAGGCTTTTTGAATACCACCAATGATTTTATCACTTACCCTTTCCAGCCAGCGTTCAAACCGGCCAAACCAGTTCTTTTTATTTTGAATGGGCTTCATGAATAAAGCCGACATCATTGGTACATAGGTCAGGCACAGGATAGTAGCCCCAATCATAGCAAACCCAAAGGTGTAAGCCATGGGCTGGAACATTTTACCCTCCACACCGGTGAGGAAGAGAATTGGTGCAAAAACTATTAAAATTATAATCTGTCCGAAGAAAGCCGAACTCATCATGGTACTTCCTGCATCATAAGCCACTTCATCCATCACACCCTGATTGAAATTGATTTTACCGGAGCGGATGCGCTTCTGGATTTCGTATACCGTACCCTCAATAATGATCACGGCCCCATCTATGATAATCCCAAAGTCAATAGCGCCCAGGCTCATAAGGTTGGCCCAAACATTAAACTGTTTCATCAGGATAAAAGCAAAAAGTAAGGAAAGCGGAATAGTGGTGGCGGTAATAATACCCCCACGGACGCTACCCAATAGGATTACAAGAGCAAAAATCACAATTAATGCTCCTTCCAACAGGTTAGTTTTCACGGTATCTGTAGTTCGGGAAATCAGGTCACTACGGTCTATGATTGAGTTAATCGCGAGTCCCTCGGGAAGGGACTTTTCTACATCAGCCATTCGCTCTTTTACATTTTGGATCACAGCATTGGGATTAGATCCTTTCAGCATCATAATAATGCCCCCGACAGCTTCTTTTCCATTCTGTGTGAAAGCTCCGTAACGTACCTGACTCCCGAAATGAACTTTTTCAGCAACGTCTCCTATGGTCACAGGAATACCATTTTCATTTTCAATAACGATTTTTCGAATGTCATCCAGAGATCGCACCAAGCCCTCTCCACGGATGAAATTGGACATTCTGTTCTTCTCGATATAAGCCCCGCCGGTATTGACATTGTTTCTGGCCAATGCTTCATAAACTTGAGAAATACTTACATTCTGTGCATTGAGTTTTTCCGGATTGATGGCCACTTCATATTGCTTGATAAAACCACCGAAAGAATTCACTTCTACCACGCCATCCAGTAAAGTCAGTTGCCTTTTCACTATCCAGTCCTGAATGGTCCGTAACTCCAATGGAGAATACAGCGAATCATAACCTTCTTGTGGTTGAATGGTGTATTCGTAGATTTGGCCTAAACCAGTAGATATAGGACCCATTGATGGGGTTCCGAATTTCTCTGGAATGGTTTCTCTTATTTCGTTTAGTTTTTCCTGCACCAGTTGCCGGGGCAGATAGGTACCCATATCGTCTTCAAAAACAATGGTAACTACGGATAGACCAAACCGGGAAATAGACCGGATTTCATCTACTCCAGGCAGGTTGCCCATAGCAAGTTCTACCGGATAGGTAACAAACTGCTCTATATCCTCGGTGGCCAGGTTAGGAGAGACAGTAATTACCTGCACCTGATTGTTAGTAATATCGGGAACAGAGCCCAGATTTACCTTGAACATGGAGTAGATACCTACCCCGATGAGTGCCAGCGTAAGCAGGCCTATAATGAATTTATTCTTTATAGAGAAAGCAATGATTTTATCAATCATATGGTGTTGATTTAATATCAGTTGAAATGAAAATGTATAGACTTTTAATTAAGTCGAACAGAACGTGTAAATCCTGTTATTACCTGATATTATCTGAGGGGGTTGAAGAAGGGATCCAATGAAAGCCTTTAATTCCAATTCAGCATGAAAGCTTTTTTTGTGAGGGTAAACCAAGGCATCAAAATCCGTAATATTTATTTGATGTATAATTAGGTGAGAATGACAGCAATGACATACACATAAAAGAGAACAAAGATCACCTGCGTTATCGTGATTTTGTTGCGCATCAAAATTATATGAAATTTCACTATCGTTTATTGAGGGTGAATCTAAACACGGAGTTATAGCAAGCGACAGAAGAAAAAGCGACAGTATGAGTGCTAATAATTTCACATTTACAAAGGTAAAGAATAAGGAGTGCAAACAAGTTGCATTCTTATTCACTACAATTGGTACAGGTACCCTTGTAAATCATGCTTGCACTTGCCGCTCTGAAACCTGACGGTATTTTTGTTTGCGGTATTTTTGTTTGCGTCAAGCAAAATGTCTCTCCACAATCGACACAGTGAAAATGAATATGTTGATCCTGAGGCTCGCATTCACATCCTTCCTCACATAAGGCATACTTTACAGAACCGGTACCATCATCAATGCTATGAACTAGCTTTTTTTCTTCAAATGTCTTAAGGGTTCGATATAAAGTCGCTTTATCAGCTCTATCAAACTTAGCTTCTAGGTCGCCAAGACTAACTGCCGATCCTGATTCAACAAGCTTTCTCAATATTAAAAGGCGCATAACCGTTGGTTTTATTTCGCGACGTTTTAATTTATTTTCAAGCATAGTTAAAAATACAAAAAATTTCCTGTGAAGTTATCTTTACTAAAATCGATGTTTTACAGTGTTAACTTTTTCTCCCTCTCCTTTTTTTTTAATGATTTTTTATTTACATCATCCTCATCTGCCCCTAACTCATTAAATAACTCACCAATAACCCAAAATTTATTCCCACCACGATGATCAGTCCGAAATAGACCATTCTCAGGATCCAGTTCCCTGTGTCTCTGGCTTTCTTGAATCCCCGTATCTCTTTTATCAGATACTGAGTTTCCTGATGTAGGATTTGCTGGTTTCCAATCATTTCTTCCAGGCTGCTGTGGCATGACTTCTGACTCTCTCTGAACTGATGATTGACTCCTTGGAGTGCCAGCTTCATCTCCTCTACTTGCTGCAGGAGCTCTTCCACCTGAAGTCCTTCCCGGAGTAACGAGGATTCTCCTTTTTCGATCGTTTGCCTGGCTAATTTCCTGGCGGTCTCTAGTTTTTTCATAGTCCAATTGTTTTATAATGTTTCCCCAGGTGAATTGCCGGCCAAGTTTTTGGCCTTTGATCAGGAAGTCTCCAAAAGAATAGGAGATACCTGACACTCGTCCAGTCGAAGCCTGGTTGAACCGGGGATAAATATTTTGTTTCTCCAGATTTTGAATGAACTCACTAACAGATCTGGAATGCTGAATGGCGAGCGCTACCATATCCTGCAATTCCATTTTTGTAGATGGCAGTCCGGTCCGGATTGCTATTTCAATTTCACTCTTAGTGGGAGCTCTTCGCATGGCCTTTTTACTGGATTGGGTTTCCTTGAGATTGTATTTCTTTTCAATATCCCGAATGATCTTTTCACTTCTGCTGTAATTATTACTGTCCGAAACCACAGATCCGTCAAATCGATTTCTCAAGGCCAGGACATGGGCATGCATATGGCCGGCATCGTGATGGCGGAAGATGAAATAAAGGTTGTTGTCAAATCCAATTTTCATCATGTATTCCCTGGCAATGGCCAGCATCTTCTTATCGGACAGCTGGTCTTCCTTTGGAAAATTCAGACTGGTGTGCCAGGTGTTTCGCTGCAGTCTTGGGTTCATTTGTTTCATCATGGACAGCTCTGCCAGGATCTGGTCTCGGTCCATAGATTGGCTGTTGGTTTCAAGTAAGGTCGCTCGATGACCAGGATCCGGATGTTCCATTTTCATCAGGTTGTAATCAAGGGCTCCCATGAATGATTTACCGATGGACTGTTTAGCGATCATGGAGTAGTTGATTAATAAGTCTGTTCATGTCTTCCTTTATTTTTTTTATTTCACCAGCATCCTCCTTCATTCCGGAATTCAAATGCCTGGCGATCTGATTGATATTGTTGCCAATTCGTTTTAACTCGCTGTAAGCCTGGCAGTTGAGTAAGGGCTTCACTGGTTTGAGTGATCGGGGCTTGAAAACACATGCCCGGATCACTTCTCCGCCGGAGGTATTATAATATTCTGCCATTACCGCCAGCATACGGAATTCTTCTTCGCTCATTCGGAAGGTGAACCGGATCGATTTCTTGTCTTTACTGTTTTTCCTCGGGCGGCTCATTTTCCTGATCTGTGAACGAAGTGAACAGTCCTTCCGTAGGCTACGGAAGCAAGCGTTTTGGTCTTGCCAAAACATGGCTTGCTTCCGGTGAGTTGGCTAATTTCTTTTCACTTGCAACTTTTGAAATAAGCAGCTCATTCAAGTCTTTGAATCCGCTGTAGATCCACCGCTTATCTTTGCTGAATGGATAAGCATCCATGATCTTTCGTGTGGCCTCATTCCCGGCCATGTCGTTGTCCAGGTAGCATTCTATTTTTGCATTGCTAAAATTGGTTTTGATTTTTTCAATTCCAGCCTTCACCTTCGCCGTAGTGTTTAATAAAATGACACTTTGACCTTTGTATAGCTTTAATTCTTTGAACGACAAGAAGTCAAAATACCCTTCAAATAAAATTGCTGTATCCGTTCCTGGAATGGTAGTGATGCTTTTTGGACCGAAGCATATGGGGCTTCTCATATATTTATTTCTAATTTCAAATCCACCTTGATCATTCCTAAAGCCAAGTGCATAGAAATTGCCATGCTGGTTGATATAATGGATTTGATAGAGATGCTCGTTCCAGGTGCTCTTTGCAATTCCTCGTTGCGTTAAATAATCGATTAAGGATGCACTGGCGACTGGCTTGATAATTTTTGTGATCTCGTAAGCCTTATTTTTTTCTTTTTGCGGGCACTTTTCTTGCTGGTTAAAATAAAAAAGATGTAAATGCTTATTACAGTGATTGATAACTTCAGATACCTTATTAGTTTTTAATATCAGCATTAGCAGATCAACTAACTTGCCTCCTTTGCCTATTCCGAAGTCATACCAATAATTCTTCATAGAATTAACGCACAATGATGGGTTGGTATCATCACGATACTTCGCGACATACATATATTCAGCGTTACTTTTGCTCACCGGTCTGTAACCAAGACTTTTGAGGACCTCGATCATATCCATTGAATTTATTTCTTTACAGTTCATAGTAATTAATATTGCTGATTAGATGAATTATAATCGTAAAAAACTGATAATTAGGTAGATACATGTCACTTTTACTGTCAACATTGATTCATCAAAAAATTAGAATTGGTGAAGTTTTATCATCATTATTATTTTGATGAGTCTTCGATGAGCTATAGATGAGTATTTAACTAGTTGATTATTAAAAAGATACATCCTTTACGCATCGATACTCATCTTTTCATCAACAAACACTTTCGTTATTGTATAGTACCTTCCTTTCTGGCCACTAATTGGGTATGAGATTCCATCTTTGCAATGACTGTACCTGGTGTAGGAATTGGAATTCTTCTCAGGTTTCAGGCCCCAATTCTGGAATACCTCCTTTATATCCGTACCCTTGCAATAGCTTATCCCGGAATTTCTCAAAAATGGTAATGGATCTTTAGGACAGAATTTGACCTCGGAGAGATTGAATTCATCCATCAGATCGGAAACTATCTGAAGAAGTTCAATTTCAATACGTGACTTATTCTTAAATACCACCCTTTTTAAGGCATCTGTTGTAAGTAGTTTTGGATCAAACCATAATCTGCTTTTCTGTTCCGTCGAGAGCTTTCGTTCTTTTAGAAAATAGAGAAAGGCAGGAATCTCAGTTTTAAGTTTATGGATAATGCTGACTTCCTCTTTTTGGAGCACAGGAACCTTGATGACCCAATAGCGGGTTTCCCCGGGATCTATCTGTATGAAACTGTCTTCGTTGTTACTGCAAAGAATGAATTTCCCAAAGAATTCCACTTCACTTCGATCTTTTCCCTTCGCTTCTGATTTGAATGTTTGTGCGGTAGACAGGTTTTTAATTCTCTCACTGTCTTCTCGCTTATCCAACAGAACTTCATCCACTGCAATGATGAGTTTCCCGGCCCAATCGGAATTAAACTGAGAACGGAAATCTTCATTCTTATTGTAAGTCATGTTTTGTCCAAACAACATCTTCAAGTAATTCAAAAATGTTGTCTTACCGGTTCCCCTTTCGTTACTAACAAGGCAGAGTACTGGTAAGCGTTGCGTCGGTTTTAAGTATAGAAGTGTTAAATAATCTAACCCAATCTCAAATTGGCTTTGAAAAATGTGCAGTAGAAATTTTTTGGTATACTGATATTCTCCTTTCAATGGCCTATGGGTGATATCCTCGTACCTATTAAGGAAATTATTGATTACCGCCTGGTATTCTGTATGACTAGGGATGTTGCAAAATCCATCATAAGCTTCAATCTTATCAAGGACTTTTCTTCCGAAATCCTGGATGATGGTTTGTCTACTCCATGGAATTAAAACCTTACTGGTATCACCGGAAATTAATGGCCAATAAACGACTTTGTAGTAGTTCGTTCCTACCCTAAAGTATTCATTGGGCTCAAACTCTATTGTATTAGGCATAGCTTAAGCCTTTTCTATTTTGAAAAGGCTATCTGCTATTTCATCCAGGTTAAAATAGGGTTTCCCTTTGGGGTTTCCTGACTCATCTTTCTCAAAGTAATAAGGTGATATTTTCCCTTCTTTGATAAGACGGTATAAATAAAATTTGCTGCAATCAAGTACCCGAAGTGTTTCTCTTAAGGATTTGAAGTGGAAGCCTTGAAGATTATTGTCAAGACCTGCTGTCTGGTTTGTATTCATAATTTCGAGCTATTAATGAGTTTTATTTGTCATTTAGCTCGAAACTATTGGCCTAAAAAAGTATAAACGAATTTATAAATGACTTATATTTTATTCAATTAGCCATTCTCTAAATTGCTTTATTTCATCCGGCGTTAGCCCATCCTCCTTTGCCTTATAAATCTGCTGACCACTATTTTCAGCTGATTTCAAATCAAAGTGGTCGAGAAATTGCCGCATAATTTTCTTTAGATCTTCAGTAGTGGTGATGTCAGCATCAACACTGAAATTAATGAAGCCTTCCTTAGATAAGTAAAAGATGAATTTTCCCAGGGTTTTCAGGACAATTTTTCCGTTCCTTCTGGTTAGTTTATTTATTACTATGCTGTGAAATTTTTCAAAGGAGAGGGATCCGGTGAAATAATCTTTTGTGTCAGGCTTTATTACCTCATTCTTCAAACCAGCAGAGATGTCAGCTGCTAATTCAGGTGCTTTAGCTGATATCAATTGAATTAAGCCATCAAGAAGGTCAATTTGCTCATTTAAGCCTTGCTCTATTTCTGGGGGTTGAGGCTGGTTTAATTGTTTCATGTGCTGAAGCTTGGTATACTGGTACAGCTTTATTTTTGAATCCAGATCCTTACCATATTGGATTAAACTAACTTCACGCTCATAGGCTTTTTTGGTAAAGGTCTTGATCCCATTGCGAGGAGTATTTTCATAAATGAGATTGTTTCCTTCGATGTATTTGGGTATTGAGACGCTGTAGACCTCGGCTATGATTTTACGTGCCCTTTGGTCAAACATACCCTGTGCAGAGTTTCGACGCCGAATGGAAATTATGATTGAAATGGCATAAATGAGCATTCCAGTAACCAATAATATTACCCAAATCGTGTCCATAGCTCAAGATAAAATATTCTTAGAGAACCAAAAAACTTGACCTATAACTTGACCTAAAAAAGAAAAACCCTCCAGAATCAATTTCTGAAGGGTTTTTGATGTGTTTTTGCTCCCCCTCTTGGGCTCGAACCAAGGACCTACTGATTAACAGTGTCGTAGAATACGTTTTCTAATATTCTAAAATATGTCGTAACTAACTAATAAACAGTTAATTATCACAATGTTTTTAGATGTTTGAATTTATTAGAAACTGTAATAAACCAGTAAAAGTGGGCAAAAAATGGGCAAAAATTTTTGCTTAAATTCGGGTAGAGAGGGTGTATCTTTTTTCCACCAAATTACCTGCAAGTATGGCAACTGTTTCCTTTTTTCTCGACCGTCGTAATTCGGCTTCTGACCGGTTCCCGTTAGTGCTCCGGATCTCCCACCTGGGCAAGCGTAAAGATCTTTCTACCGGCTACAAGTTAGCACCATCAGAATGGAATGCAAAAAAGCGCATGGTCAAGCGTCCGTATGAGAATGCGACCAAAGCAAATGTGCGATTGAAAAGAAAAATAGCATTGGCAACGGAAGTGCTGGCACAATATGCCTCTACCATTGATTCGCTGAATGTTCGGGAGATAGCAATCCTGATTGAAGAACGATTTAAAAAGGAAGTCACCCGAAACCTGCAGGCCGGCGTTACCCTTAAGAAAACGCTGTTAAAAGAATACTCTGATAAGGTGGCAAATCGTTATGATATGGCAAAGCGTTACGGGACGGCGGATAATTTCCGGGATGTTACCCGTTTCCTGATCAAATATAAAAATGACCAGCTTTTGCTGTCCGACATAGATGAAACTTTTCTGGAAGAACTCGAAGCCTGGTACCTGGGACAAGGATTAAAACTGAATGGACTCAGCGCGCGTTTACGGCCACTTCGCCGGATCTACAACTTGGCGATCAAGGACAAGGAAACGGAGCTTACAATGGAGAATTATCCGTTTGGCAGAAATGGATATTCTATTAAATCTCAAAAGACCAGGAAGCGGGCGGTAAAACTGGATGTGATTGATGCAATCCGGAATCTGAGACTTGAAAATTTTACAGGTCTGTGGCATCACCGTAATTATTTCCTGTTCATGTTCAACATGCGTGGGATGAATTTCATTGATCTCGCTTTTCTGAAAAAAGCGTGTATTCAGGAAGGAAGGATTCGCTATAAGCGCAGGAAAACGAAGCGCGGACAAAGCGTAAAGGAATTTGATATTAAGATTCTGGATGAGGCGCAGGAAATTATTTCATATTATATTGACCGGGAGTCAAAATCACCCTATGTGTTTCCGGTTCTGGATGATTGCTATCACCTTATGGATGAAAAGCGTTTATACAAAATGTATATGAGTAAGCTCTCCAACCACAATCGACGGTTGCTTACGATTGGGAAAATGATCGGCTTAACAGAGAAACTTTCGTCGTATGTAGTAAGACATACCTTTGCCACCGCTGGACTAAGAAAAGGAATTAGTAAGGCGCAAATTGGTGATATGCTTGGACATACAAGTTATTATACGACCGAAGTGTATTTTGATGATTTTGATAAAGAAGTGCTGGATGAGGCGGCGGAGAGAATACTTAAAGAATAATTGGATTCAGAATTAAAGTTATATTCAGATTTGAAAAAATTTTATCAGATGAAGTTGTTATTTACATTGGTGGGAATTTTTATTGTTTTACCGAGTGTATCTCAAAATCAACAAGAATTTTCGTGGGAAAAACTCATAAATAAGACTTGGAGGGCGGAAGACGCAGGTTTTGGTTCTCGTCTCGTTTTTTATAAATCGAATATCGGAATGAAAAAATGCATAATGCAATTTGAGGGTAGTGGAGTATATATTGCATCCACAACTGAATTCTCAGTTGAAGTTTTTGATGGTAAAATAAATTTATCCAACCCGGTAAAATTTCACGATGGATTAAAAGAATCCGACCATGATACAAATAGCTCAATAAGTCTAGTTATCGATGCCAAGAATCAAGTTATTATTAATGAAAATAGTAATGTGACGTATCAAATTTTGTTCAAACGTCCCATACTCTTGTCCAGATTTGGTCATGAAATTAGCATAGGAAAAGCTGAGAGAGGTGAACTATCTGCTAGTGATTTTAATAAGTAAAGAGTCTCAACTATTTAATACGGATGAGTAAGAAAGTTCATTCCTTGCAAAAGATTATATTAAATGATTATTCTGAGCTTCTAAAGAATTTTGATATTTCGAATAATGATTCGGAAATAACAACAACAATTGATTTTAGCAATCTCAATTACTCGTTATGGTTTTCAGAATTTCCAGATGGAACTTTCATAGTTGGTGTTAATGATCATCACTTGCATTTTGATTCAGAACAAGTACACGAAAATTTTCACCAAGCTCTAGAATACATTAAAGCGTTTCTTTTTGATGAATTAGTGATTGTGTCGTTGACAAAAGAAAAGTCAAACAATATCTTGGCGATTATGGAGACATCTGAAGCATTGAAATATTATGAGCATGAGAAGCCACAGGTTCAGTTGGTTTCTTTTACCCAGGATTACTGACTTCTTCGGGTAATTATAAACCCCTAAAGGTGGTTTAACGGGAAGAATTTGAGTTTTGAGAATCAAAACAAGGCGATCAGGCCTTTTAATTGTATCATTAAAAAGACAAAATATAATGAGGTTGCTCGTATTACTTCATTCAGCATTTTTATTTGGAGCCTGTAATACACCTGAAATAAAATATTTAGGGTTAAATGACTTAGTTGTAGGGGTACAACAAGTGATTTTATACGAGGATCAGACATTTTACCTGGAGCTTGGGCTGGAAGGTAATAAAGGAGAATACAAACTCTCATATGATACGGTGTATCTTACTTACGAGAAAAAACCGCAGGATTGGCCAGAATACTTGATCATCACAGACGATTATTTTTTAGCCTCAATTGGATCAGGAGAAGAAGCCAGGCCAATTCGTATCATGAGAGAGGGTGCATATCAATCACAAGAGGAAAATTTACCTCTTTATGATTCCATTCCCACTAATGGCGAATACCGTTATGAAATTGCCTTCGCGGAATGGCAAGGAAAGTCGATGGGAGAGAAAGTCACGGTTATCGTAAAAGGGGATTCGGTTACAATCCGATATGAAGGAGATGGTCAATTAGCGAATACCCCCAAGGGATATATTATGGATAAGGGAAAAGTACGCAGGCACAAATCCGGCGTCTTCATTATTTCATATGACCCTGCCGATGTTGATCTGGAAGAAGTAGGAGGGTGTGGAAGTGGGCCGACTGTGATTGATTTTGAGAATAAGAAGTATTGGCTTTGTTAAAGAGATTTTAAAGTGAGTAAAATGATATACACTGGAGGGTGGGAGGTTGACATACATAATCAAGAAGAACTGTTGTTTTTTGTCAAACAACACCGTATATCTAAAAAAGACTTTCAAATTTTCACAGCGATTCAATCAGGACTTGAATTTCACTTTGAAGGTGATTATATCCACCGAATTGTAGAACAATCATTTGATGAACTTAAGGCTGAAAATCTTAAGATAGAATGCCCTTCATTTGAAATCAATCCGTTGTTTTGGCTGAAAAAAGACCACGCGGGTAATCATGTTCTTGGTGGCAAAATGCCTAAGAGTATTTCAATTATGTGTCCCGATAATTTTCAGCCAGTTTATTTAGGCGCGCTTGACTCATCAGATAGTCATTTTAAATGGATGGGTATGGAACGGTTTCATTTATTTTATCCGTTGAATTTTTACTATGAAATGACCTTCATAGATTATTCAGATGAGAAGAACCTTAAGGTTCTAAGTAATTCAGTCCTTAAAAAATACAGACCCAATTTGTACCTGGATAAATTGAAATATAATGCCACCACATCAGTATCTATAGAAGAACTTGAGAATGAAGAGGAGCCTGTACATCAATGTGGAGTGCCACTTTGGTATCAATATCCACAGTATCCGTTATGTCCTGTATCTGGAGAACTTATGAAATTCGTTTGCTCCATAAGCTCAACACGTGAAACCGAGCTTAAAAAGAAAGGTATTTTCAGAGACAAGCAATTAGATGATTGTTTGAGCTTTGGCGATTTTGGAAACTTGTTTGTCTTCTTTTCAGAAAGGACGAAAATAGCGTGCTACTTCATTCAATTTTAATAGATGAGACTTCGGGTATCATGTAAATCGTGCAAACGATCTTTCTCGCCAGGCATATATGGGTCTGATCGGGCACGCTTGCAACATAGACATGGGACTGAGATTTCATTAGCGTGTCCTAAATGTAAATCCATACATCAATATGAAATGAATAGGGTATATGCATCACCGGGACTTTTTCCAACCATTATTTCCTTGATGATTCTCATAGGTGGCTCAATAGTTCTGTTTGTTTATTTTGGCAATTACTTGACCAGGGTCCGTGGTGTATACGTATCCGCTGTTTTGATCGGATTTCTGACCTTTCCAGTCCTTATTTTTCTTTTCATCAGCAACCTTGAACAAAAGAAGTGCAATGACTTTAATTCATATCGAATTTAGCTCAAAGGCCGAATAACCAGATATTAAAAAATCACTAATTATTGCTATTGTTATGGTGTGGACTTGTGGGTAACTTGAAAAGTTATCCATAAATCCACAGCCACGATTTAAAATCCAAGTCGCGCCGGATTTTCGTTTTTTGAGTCAAAAAACACATCTTGCCCTTTGTTATAGAGGCAGTAAAATGAGAGAAAATGTTACTGTCTTCCGGTATTAAGTTTCCCAGAATTTTACTACATAAAT
>JAUILA010000007.1 GCA_030432655.1 Bacteroidia bacterium | reverse complement strand
CTCCGCTCGCTGAACAGCCACGTGTTTCAGTCTGGGAGATGGTTCGGATGATTGCCACTGCACGGATCATAATGCCGGAATCCATGGTCAGATTGTCTGCCGGACGAGTACGTATGAACCTGGAAGAGCAAGCCCTTTGTTTTATGGCCGGAGCGAATTCAATTTTTGCCGGGGATAAATTGCTAACGACCCCTAATCCGGAAGTCGTTCAGGATAAGGAAATGCTTCAGGTATTGAACCTGAAGCCGAGGAAAGCTTTTAAAGACACGGATCCGGTTAAGTTCGAGCAGATACCTGGACAATCCTCCGTGTCAGGGCATTGATTCGAAAAGATCTGAGCTCAGGTATCTGTCCCCACGATCACAAACAATAAACACAATTTGTCCCTGATCAAGTTCAGCAGCAACTTCCAGGGCAGCAGTTAATGCGCCACCACTGCTCATCCCGCTTAGAATCCCTTCTTCTTTGGCAAGCCGCCGCGTCATATCAATGGCCTGATCTTCGCTAACGTCCACGACCCGGTCTACCCGTTGGGGTTCAAAAATTTCGGGCAGAAATTCCGGGGACCAGCGCCGGATACCCGGTATACTTGATCCGTCTTTGGGTTGGGTTCCTACGATCTGAATACCAGGATTCATCTTTTTCAGGTATCGGGATACGCCCATGATCGTACCGGTAGTTCCCATTGCCGAAACAAAATGGGTCACCTGTCCGTCCGTATCGTTCCAGATTTCGGGACCGGTGGTCTCATAATGCATGCCGTAATTATCCGGGTTGGCAAACTGGTTGAGCATAAAATAGCCATCTTCTTCTGCCATTTTCTGAGCCAGCTCCCTGGAGTATTCTATGGTTTTTTCGGCCTCTGTAAGGATTACCTCTGCGCCATACGCTTTCATCGTACGGATTCGTTCTTCGGTAGAATTTTCAGGCATGATCAGCGTCATTTCCAGTCCCATCCCCTGGGCGATCATTGCAAGGGCAATCCCTGTATTGCCGCTGGTCGCTTCGACCAGGCGGTCTCCTTTTTTGACCAGGCCCCGTTTCAGGGCTCCGCGGATCATGCCATAGGCTGCCCGGTCTTTTACCGAACCGCCAGGATTCTGTCCTTCCAGTTTACCATAAATTTTTACTGCCGGATTAATTGAGAAAGGGGTTGAATAAGGAATCTGCTGCAAATCCACCAGCGGGGTGTTGCCTATCAGTTCAAAGAGAGTCATACTTATTTTATAATTATTTCGTCTGATTTACCTTCTGTGGCATGAGTCATTCTGGCTGAATAATAAACTTTGGAATGTGCGGGAACACTTGCTGTAAGCCAGACGTTACCGCCAATGACGGAATGTTCGCCGATCACTGTTTCGCCTCCCAGGATGGTAGCCCCGGCATACAGCACTACGTGATCTTCAATGGTTGGGTGACGTTTGATACTGGCATCCTCCTTGCGTACACTGAGTGCGCCCAGTGTGACTCCCTGGTAAATTTTAACATGATTCCCGATCACTGTGGTTTCTCCAATGACGATACCGGTCCCATGATCAATGCAAAAATATTCCCCGATACGGGCATTGGGATGGATATCAATTCCGGTTGTACTGTGCGCGTATTCAGTGATCATTCTGGGAATGTTCCTGACCTCGAGTTTTTGAAGTAAGTGAGCAATCCGGTAGGCCGAAATAGCAACAAAGCCCGGATAGGCACGTATGATCTCATCTTCGCTTCGAGATGCCGGATCACCCATGTGCATGGCGTTAACATCCATGGCTAGCTTCCTGTATATTTCAGGTAAAGCTGCAAAGAACTCTTTTTGTACTTCGTCAGCAGGCCGGTTGATCAGATTTTTAAAGAGAATTTTTTCGAAATCCGTTTCCAGCTGACTGATATGATCTTCAAACTCTTTTTCATTGGTGATTGGTTTCGACATAAAAGAGGGAAACATCAATCCCATCAGTTCATTGAAAAAAGTTTTGATTGCGTTAAGGGAGGGACATTTTGTGCACTCCTTGTGGCGCAGCAGAAGTTCATGTTTGAAAGAGGTGTCCATGAAAGGAAGTAATCTGTATCTGTGTTTAAACGTATTTTACACGGACATAGTTTTTACTATTCGACCACAATGTCCTGAAGGACCCTGACCGACCCATCGATGGCAGGAGTTTCGATGCCCAGGATATGGGCTATAAGCGGATAAACATGGATATTCTCAAAAGCCGGGATTTTCTTATTCTTTTTAATTCGTGGTCCCCAGGCATAGAAAATCGCACCCATTTCAGGAGTGGTATAGGGGTCGTATCCATGAGCGCCGTAATGCTTATTGTCATTCGGGTTGAAGGAGAATGAAAATCCGGGTTCTGCAACCAAGAGAATATCGCCGATCCGGTAATTGCCGTTATAATGCCATCTGTCGGGAGTGTTTTCCCGGAGATATGTCCGGAAGTGATCCTCCTTATTTTCCAGTTGCTTTAATATACGTTGCTTCACCTCGCCATCACAGTAAATGTGCATATGGGATCCGTTATTCACGATCTTTGCCTGGTTTTCTGCTATATCTTTTATTCCTGAAAGGTCGATGTAGTATTCCTTGTCCAGGATCATGGGGTACATGCCGTGGTCCGATACAATGATAAGGGTAACAGGAAGGTCAAGCGATTCAATTTGTTTTTTCAGCTCTCCAAGAAGCTGATCGGCATAACGCAGGGCCTTCTCTGATTCAGGTGCATCCGGCCCGTGAGCATGTGTGACATGATCGATAAAGGAAAAATAAAGGGAAATGAAGTGCGGTCTGTCTTCCTCCGGCAAACGCAGCCAGTTAATCACTGCATTGATCCGTTCCTGATCCCCAACAGATTCATCATAGTATTTGAAATGATCTGGGTAGCTGCCGGCCACGGCCGTTTCAGATCCCACCCAGAAATAAGAAGCTGACTTCATGCCATTTTCCTGCACGAGCTGCCAGAGGGGCATTCCACCGTAATAAAAAGAGTTCCGGACCATATCCCGGTTACTGATCTTATACGTCTCGTTAGAAATGGAATCGTAAAATGTATTATCAACAAGTCCGTGGTTTCCGGGATACAGACCGGTCACGATAGAATAATGGTTTGGAAAAGTCTTGCTGGGGAAAGACGGGATCATTTTTTCAGCAGCCGTTCCCTCAATGATCAGTTGATTGAAATTTTCCAGATCATATTTTTCAACATAGTCGTACCGGAACCCATCAAAAGAAACGAGAACTACATAGCTTGTCCCGGACTGCGGCCAGGCCGCCTGGAACACCAGGCTGAAATACAGCAGGAATGCGATTTTTCTCACAGCCAACAAAAATGATAAAAAACTGCCAGAAATATATTGCCGTAGTGTTAAATCATTCTGAGTTTGCAATGAAAGATATCATCTTGAGGGCCAGGTACTCTCTGCTGTCTTCCTGAATATAATGCCCGCTTTCTTCCAGCAGTTCATGAGGTTGGTTATCAGCCCCCGGTATTTTAACCTGGAAAGTTTTGAACCACCCTCTCGTCAGGTGGGAATCCTCTCCGTAAAGCGCCAGAAATGGTTTATTAAATCGTTTCAATGTACTCCATGCTTCCCTGACATTGGCTGTTTCAGGATCATTGGACGAAACCGGTATCAGGAGTGGAAATGCGTGGGGAGCTATCTTATAGGAATCATCAGGGAAAGGCGCGTCATAGGCTGCTTTGACTTCTTCAGATAATTCTGACTTGCAGCCCCATTGAACGACAGTACCGACCTCGAACGGATCCATATTTTCCAGCGTTTCCTGCCATTTCAGAAATTTTTCTCCCGGAATCTGGTCACCGCTTGGCAGGGCTGTATTTGAAACTACGACAGAGTTGATCCGTTCCGGATGATCTGCCACCAGGCGCAGTCCGATGATGCCCCCCATGTCCTGGAGATAAAAATTAATATTGTCGAGTTGCAGGCTGTCCAGCAGAAGTGTACGTACCCAATTAATGTGCCGGCGGTAGGTATGATCCTCCACTCTTTTCGGTTTGTCCGATTTTCCAAATCCGATCATATCAGGAACCACCACCCGGTATCCGGCTTCGACCAGGACGGGGATCATGTACCGGTAAGTAAAACTCCATGTTGGTTCGCCATGAATCAGGACAGCCGTCTTTTTTCCTTCCGGATTTTCGTCGAGGTAATGCATACGAAGATCACCTGAAACCTGGATATAGTGTGCTTCAAAAGGATAATCCGGCAGGTTACGGAAATTGCTTTCCGGCGTACGCAATGCCTCGATCGTTATATCCTGGGGTTCTAAATTCTCGTTTACGGGTCCTGTGTATTCCTTTTGCGTGCACGCCAGGAAAACAACACTCATAGTCAATAGCCAACTTCTCTGCAACATCAATCTTGAATTATTCTCCGAAAATACGTAATCATTCTACACTATACGCCGGTTATTAGAAGTATGTTACGCATTGGTCTGATTATTTATATAAACAAGCCCTAATCGGCAGCACGCCAGACCGATTTGCCGTTCCGGCTGATCAGGACAAGCCGGTTGTTTTCGAAAGAATATTGCAGTTGGCTTGAAGAAAGATGGGAACGGAGCATTTCTGCATTCCCCGGATCTTTGCATTCTTCGGCTTGTATTTCAACCCGGCGGGTGACCAGCTTGTTGTCCTTATCAATGTAAAAACCCGTGCTGAATTCCTTGCATCCGTCGTATACCAGAAGTTGTTTTTGGGTAATGTTCACTTCCATATAGGGAGTTCTTGAAAAAGAGGACTTTCCGGTCGAGTTGATTGAGTCCAGTGCCCATATATTGTGCAGCCCTGGATTTGGAATAAAGTTGCCGCACCCCGATACTTCCGTGAATTCCTGTTCAGGATTTGTCTGATATCTGATCCGGACGGTAAAGTCACGTTGCTGACCATTCATACTGTCCATACATTCATTTCTGGAGAGGGTGATATCCATCATTGCCGAATCCGTTTTTAATTTATAGAGGCGCACATCAGCATCCATAGCCCGTATGGCTTCCACAGGAGGAGTGTTGATGACTAGTCCTTCCGCGGTTTCAAAAATGAATCTTTCACCGAATGTAAGATCGAGGCTCCAGAACGGTTCATTGCCGGTGGCAAAGAAATTAACTCCTTCGTCCCACTTTCTGATCCAGGTTTCAGCCGGTCCCTCCAAATCCTGTGGCGGATCGGGAAAGGAGTCGGCTTTGAAATTTTCTGAATTTTCGGTGTTTTGAGCAGATTGCTCTTCCGGTGGAGTGGAGCAGGAGAACATCATACTTAACAAAATAAAGTAAAAAAACCTGTTGATCATAGTAGTAGTGGATATGTATAATACAGGATCAAATTGTGATTAACTAAAATACGAATTTGGTAATAAACAGTTAATTATCAGGGTAATGCGGTTGGCTCCGAATGCTGCTATATTAAAAATCAAATGTAGGTCAGGAATTAGATTATACCGAATCAGACCAAAACATGATCTGTATCATAATTTCATCCTCTTTTGTGGTATAAGTTTGAATCGTAAATCAAAACGCTATGAAACAATTTATTAAACACATCGGAATTTTTGCCTTGGTAATCCTGCCGGCGCTGGCTTTTGGCCAGTACAAACTGGACGCAGGATCATCATCGCTGGTTATAGAAGGAACATCCTCCCTGCACGACTGGGAGATAGCAGCTGAAGGAATTAAAGGGGATGCAGCCATTGATCCGGCCGACCTGGGCCAGCTGAGTAATCTGACATTCACGGTCATCGTGGATGAGTTAAAAAGTGGTAAGGGAGGTATGGATAAGAACACATACAATGCGCTGAATGAAGATAAATATCCTGAAGTAACCTATACACTAAAGAAAGTAAATAAAGTCACTCCGGCAGGATCCGGCACTTACACGCTCTCCACAACAGGGGACCTGACAATTGCCGGGACTACTAAACCTGTTACCATGGAGGTCACCGCCAAAACATCAGGATCGGCAGTTGCCTTTACAGGCGAATACCCCATGAAGATGACTACATTCAATGTAGATCCTCCAACCGCAGTGTTCGGTACAATCAAAACCGGAGATGAAGTCAAAATTAAATTTAATGTCAATTACAAAAAGTCATGAAAGCTTTACTTAAACATCGGAATTTAGGAGGAATAGTTCCTCTGTTACTTGTGGCACTTCTGGTCATATCCGGTACCTCATATGCTCAGGAAGTAAGAAAACTACAGTATCAGCGTCCCGCAGGCTGGTATGGTTTGAATATCTACGAACCGTCGAAAGACGATGATACCGAGTGGAATGGTAAAATTAAAGTACAGGTAGGTGGTGACTTCGCCATCCAGTTCCAGGGGTTGTCCCAGGAAAGTGCTTCAGGCACATTGTCTGACCTTGGAGGTAACTTTAACCTTCCCACTGCCAACCTGAACCTGAACGTTCAGCTACATGATGGTGTATTGATGCACCTGCGTACATACCTTTCGGCACGCCACCACGAAGAAGCATGGGTAAAAGGCGGTTTTATACAGATTGATAAACTCGATTTCATCAAGGAAGGATTTGCTGAGTCTTTCATGGATGTCGCCCGGTTCACCGTAGGTCTGGATGAGATAAACTACGGCGACAACCACTTCCAGCGAAGTGATAACGCACGCGCCATTTATAACCCGTTCGTAGGCAACTATATCATGGATGCGTTCACTACTGAAGCTTTTGGTGAAGTTACTTTAATGCCTAATAATTTTCTTGTCGTGCTTGGTGTATCCAATGGTAAGCTGAATCAGAGTGTTATCACCGATGGTGATCCTGATAACAAATTATCCATCTATGGAAAACTCGGATTCGACAAGCAGTTCAACGATGACCTTCGTTTCCGCGTAACCGGTTCGGTATATTCAAACCAGGGAACTTCCACAGGTACCTACCTTTACGGTGGTGACCGCGGTGGAGGACGTTACTACGGTGTATTCTGGGAAATGGAAGATGGTGGTAGTGATTTCGAACCCCGATTCAACCCCAGATTCCGTCAGCTGACTTCATGGCAGATTGCTCCGTTCCTGCAATACGGCGGACTGGAAGTACGGGCCATGTATGAGAATATCGGCAACAGTGATGACCAGGGAGGCGGATCATTCGACCAGTTCGTAGGCGAAGTTCTTTACCGCTTCGGATCATGGGATCAGCTTTACATCGGAGGCCGTTACAATACAGTTAGCGGAAGTCAAACCCAGGATTCAGACGAGATCGAGATCAACCGTCTCAATATTGGTGGCGGATGGTTCCTCACCAAGAACGTACTGGCAAAAATCGAATATGTAAATCAAAATAATAAAGGAGACGGATATGTCGGAACCAAATACGAAGATGGTTCATTTGACGGAATCGTAATCGAAGCCGTGATAGGTTTCTGACAGGAATGAGGAGAGTTGATGAAAGGCCGGGATCAGTCCCGGCCTTTCGTTTGTAAAGTGGATTTAGCTAACTTATTGCCATGTATCATTTGTGCCTTCTTATGTTACTTACCGGGATGGTCTGTCCTTGTTTTTCCCAGGATACCATGGAGATAAGTGTACGGCCGGAAAGTACCTTGAAGATCCATGGCAAAACCAATGTAAATTCTTTTACCTGTTCCCAGACGTATATTAAAGAGGGTGACGGACTGATGGATATCCGTATTTCTGCCGATGGCGAGTCTATGGAATTTATCGATACGGAGGTGAGCATTCCCGTAAAGGAGTTCGATTGCGGGCATAAGATCATGACCAGGGATTTCCAGGAGATTTTGCAGGCTGACAAAAATCCTTACCTGAGGGTAAAGCTGAATTCGATTCAGCCTGATGGTCGCGGGTACCTTGCCAATGTTTCAATCAGGCTGGCAGGTGTTTCGCATAATTATTATATCCCTGTAACTATAAGACGCGGCGAAGGGGTGATGACCGGAGAAGGCCAGCGTGAAGTGAAGTTCAGTGAGTATAACCTTGAACCACCGGTTAAATTCCTGGGTATGGTGCGCGTAAAAGAAGAGTTGAATATATCGTTTAACATTCGAATCACTGAAATACAATGACTAATTTCTTTCGGCATGCCTTTCATAAGCTGTCTGCAGAGGAAGCCGTAAAATATATTGGATCTAATCATCGCTTGTTTATTCAGGGTGCCGCGATGACACCCCTCGTCCTGGTGGAGAAGATGCTGCAACGCGCAGACGACCTTCGGAATGTTGAGATCGTTCACATGCACACGGAAGGAGAAGCGGCATATACAGCAGAACATTATCAGAACAGCTTTAAGCTCAACAGTTTCTTCCTGGGAGGTAACGTACGCCGTGCGGTCGATGAAGGGCATGGGGATTATATCCCCATTTTTCTCAGTGAAATTCATCAGTTGTTCAACCGTAAAATTCTCCCGATAAATGTAGCCCTGATCCAGGTGTCGCCACCGGATAAGCACGGTTTATGTTCGCTCGGGACCTCCGTGGACATCACTCTTGCGGCCATCAAGCAGGCCGACCTGGTGATCGCAGAGATTAATCCGAATGTGCCGCGAACTTTTGGTGACTCCATCATTTCAACGAATCAGATCGATTTTGCTGTTGATGTGGATCACCCGATTGGTAAGATGGAAGCGGTGCCTTTAACCGAGCAGGAGAAACGGATCGGCAAGTACGTAGCAGAATTGGTGGATGACGGGGCAACGCTTCAAATGGGTATCGGAGGTATTCCCAATGCCGTATTAGGACAATTGGGTGACCGGAGGCGGCTGGGAATTCATACCGAGATGTTTACCAATGGTGCCATCCCTCTCATCAAGAAAGGTGTGATTACCGGGGAGAATGTAGTGACCAATCCGGGAAAGGTGGTGGCCTGTTTTGCAATGGGAGACGAGGAATTTTATGATTTTGTCGATGATAATCCGATGATCCAGATGAAGGCGGCATCCTATACCAATGATACGGCCATTATCCGGAAGAATCCGAAGGTTACTGCCATTAACAGTGCGATCGAAGTGGATCTTACCGGTCAGGTGTGTGCCGATTCTATCGGGACCATGCAATATTCCGGAGTAGGCGGCCAGATGGATTTTATCCGCGGGGCGTCCCTGTCAGAAGGTGGCAAGGCCATTATTGCCCTGCCCTCCATCACCAAAAAGAACATCACCCGGATCGTTCCTTATCTCAAACAGGGGGCAAGTGTAACCACTACCCGGGCCCACGTGCATTACATTGTAACAGATTTTGGGATAGCTAATCTGTACGGATTGAACCTGCGTCAGCGTGCCAGGGCGCTGATTGAAATAGCTCACCCATCTGTGAGGGAAGAACTCGAAAAAGATGCTTACAAACGGTTCAAACGACTTTAATCCCTGATACCCAGGCCAAGTTCTTTGAGCTGATCTTCAGAAATAACGCTGGGCGTGTCGATCATGACATCACGTCCGGCATTATTTTTAGGGAATGCGATGTAATCACGAATTGATTCAGAACCTCCAAACAGAGCACAAAGCCTGTCGAAACCGAAGGCAATTCCTCCATGAGGTGGAGCCCCGAACTCAAAGGCATCCATCAGGAATCCAAATTGTTCCTGGGCTTCATCATCCGTAAAACCGAGTAATTTGAACATCTCTTTCTGAAGTTCCCTGTCGTGAATCCTGATTGATCCGCCGCCGGCCTCCATACCATTTATGACCAGGTCGTAGGCATTGGCCCGAACCGCCCCGGGGTTGTCGAAGAGTTTGTCACGATCTTCCGGCCGGGGGCTGGTAAAGGGGTGATGCATGGCATGGTAGCGATTGGTTTCCTCATCCCATTCCAGCAATGGAAAGTCAAGGACCCAGAGCGCCTTGAAGGAATTCTTGTCCCGCAGGCCCAGTTCATTTCCCATGTGCAGACGCAACTCATTCAGCGCCCGGCGGGTATGGTCTTTGTCACCACTCAGGATAAGTAATAAATCACCCGGTTCTGCATCTAATTTATTGGCCCATTCTCCCAGGTCATCCTGGCTGTAGAACTTATCAACGGAAGACTTATAGGTGCCGTCCGGATTACATTTTATATATACCAGACCTTTAGCCCCGATTTGCGGACGTTTAACATAATCCGTCAGTGCATCCAGTTGCTTTCGGGAGTAATCTGCACATCCGGGGGCGCAAATGCCCACTACCAATTCCGCGGAATCAAAGACATTGAATCCTTTGCCCTGCGCAAGGTCATTTAGTTCTGTAAACTTCATGTCAAACCGTGTATCAGGTTTATCGGATCCGTACAGTCTCATGGCGTCTTCGTAGGACATCCGTTCAATCTCCCCGATCTCAATACCCCTGACCTCCCTGAAAAGATGATGGATCAGACCTTCGAACGTCGAGAGAATATCTTCTCGCTCAACAAACGACATCTCGCAGTCAATCTGGGTAAATTCCGGCTGTCGGTCGGCACGGAAATCTTCGTCCCGGAAGCATTTGACGATCTGGAAGTACCGGTCAAGTCCGGCTACCATCAGTAATTGCTTGAATGTTTGCGGTGACTGCGGGAGCGCATAGAATTGTCCGGGGTTGAGCCTGGAAGGAACCACGAAATCCCGGGCACCTTCAGGAGTGGATTTGATCAGGACAGGAGTTTCCACTTCCGTAAATTCATGAGCGTCGAGATACTTTCTTGTTTCCCGCATCATTTTATGACGGAGCTCAATTTTCTGGCGAACCGTATTTCGGCGAATGTCCAGGTAGCGGTATTTCATCCGGAGGTCTTCTCCTCCGTCGCTGTCGTCCTCGATTGTAAATGGAGGCGTCTTGCTGGCGTTAAGCACATCGAGGGAAGAAACCTTGATTTCAATATCACCGGTTGGGATCTTATCGTTTTTACTGTGACGCTCAACTACCAGTCCTTTCGCCCGGATTACATATTCGCGACCCAGTCTGGCCGCGGATTTCAGAAGTTCTTCTTCCGTACTTCCTTCTTCGAAAATTAACTGGGTAATTCCGGTCCGGTCACGCAGGTCAACCCAGATCACACTACCCTTGTCGCGTACCTTCTGCACCCAGCCGCACAGCGTTACCTCCTTATTTGCATCATCAATTCGTAATTCTCCGCAAGTGTGTGATCTTAACATTCCTTATTTTTATATTTTTGAGGGGCAAAGTTAATGGTATTAATTTTGCCTGAAAATGATTGTTGCGAATTTTAGAATCCAGCTATGCTTAAATTTTTATTGGGAATATTGATCGTTCTGCTTCCTTTGACCCAGGATGTTAAAATGGTTAAAACCAAAGTAACTGACGATATCACGCTGATGTTGCCGAAGGACTTTTACGCCATGACCCCAGAGGATATCGCCCAGCGCTATCCTTCCGTCCGCAAACCCATCGGAGCCTATACCAATGACGACCGGCTGATGGATGTCAGCATTAAAGAAAGCGCCACACAGTGGAAGGAGGAGGACATTGAGCTGGCAGCCGAATTTTTTAAGTCCAGTATTTTCAATCTCTATGATAAAGTAGAGATGAATCACGAGTCGATTGAAGAAATTAATGGAAGGAAATTCGCTGTGTTTGAATTTGATTCAAGAATTGAAGGGGAGAATAATGAACTTCAGAACCGGCAGGCGGTCCGGAAGTATAATTACGTGGAATACCTGGTCAGTGGTGGTAAAACACTGGTGTTCTCCGTACAGTGTCCCGCCAATATGAAGGATACCTATAAAGAAACGGCACACGCCATCATGAACAGCGTCAAGGTGAAATGAAATCATTTCTCACGGATGAATATTTCATGAATGAAGCCCTTAAACTGGCTAGAATGGCCTATGAGGAAGGGGAAATTCCTGTGGGGGCTGTGGTTGTCGCCGGAGACAGGATCATTGCCCGTGGATATAATCAAACGGAAAAGCTTAACGACCCGACGGCTCATGCAGAGATGCTCGCTGTGACTGCCGCCACAAATTACCTTGGAACAAAATACCTTACTGAGTGTTCCCTCTATGTTACCCTTGAGCCTTGTGCCATGTGTGCCGGGGCGCTTTACTGGGCGCAGCTTCAACGACTTGTTTTTGCGGCACCTGATGAAAAAAGAGGGTATCAGCATTATAATTCAGGGTTGATCCACCCGAAGACCAAAGTGGAGTCAGGCCTGCTGAAAGAGGAGGCAGAAGATCTGATCAAATCTTTCTTTATTAAAATGCGAAAGGGGCTGTAACAGCTTTCTTTTAGGCGGTGATTTTGTAACTTAGTCATCCCTGAAAGCACAGGAAATATTTTGTTAATTAAAACCACAATCATATTATGGCTTTCGAACTTCCAAATTTGCCCTATGCGCACAATGCATTGGAGCCGCATATTGACGCCCGAACAATGGAAATCCACCACGGAAAACACCACGCGGGTTATACAAGTAAACTGAACGCCGCCGTAGAAGGAACCGATATGGAGGGAAAATCCATTGAAGACCTGCTGGCGAATAATACCGATAATAAAGCTATCCGGAATAATGGGGGAGGATTCTATAATCACCGCCTGTTCTGGGAAATTATGTCCCCCAACGGAGGCGGAACACCTTCCGGCGAACTTGGTCAGGCGATTGATGATTCCTTCGGTTCATTTGAGAACTTTAAGAAAAAATTCTCAGACGCCGCTGCCACCCAGTTCGGATCCGGATGGGCATGGCTTTGCGTACACCCGGGAGGTAAACTGGAGGTGTGCAGCACACCTAACCAGGATAATCCACTGATGCCCGGTGCAGGATGTGAAGGACAACCAATACTTGGTATTGATGTCTGGGAACATGCCTATTATCTGAATTATCAGAATCGTCGTCCTGATTATATTTCAGCTTTCTGGAATGTGATCAACTGGGATGAAGTAGCGAGTCGATACGCGAAAAACAAATAATACACTTCGTTTATTAATTAAAAAACCTGCAGCCGCAACTGCAGGTTTTTTTTTACCTAAACTATGAAATGTGATTTGCAGCAAGTTGTTCCTCACGGGGCCTGGCTGCAAAGTATGTTGTTGTTTTGAGTTTGATGCTTGAAGTTTTCCCGTGTCTGAAATTAAACAATCTGCGTACCTAAAATGTAAATAATTGATAATCAGATATTTATGTATTTTGCAGTAGAATAAAAGTGTTCATAAATGAACAATATCTGAGCGGATCTGGCCACTTTCGGTGTGTATATAATATCTGAGGTACGTCTTTGTGAAACCCGTCTAATATTCTATTTTTGTGCCAAAATTAAACAAGCATCCATGAGCGTTTTAGTTAATAAAGATTCCAAAGTTATTGTCCAGGGCTTCACGGGTTCTGAAGGATCATTCCATGCCGGCCAAATGATTGAATACGGGACCAATGTTGTTGGTGGTGTTACTCCGGGCAAAGGAGGTCAGACCCATCTCGATCGCCCTGTGTTCAATACGGTTGCAGAGGCTGTGGAGAAGGCTGGGGCTAACGTTTCCATCATTTTCGTACCACCCGCATACGCCGCGGACGCGATCATGGAGGCTGCTGATGCCGGAATTAAGGTAATCATTGCCATCACCGAAGGTATCCCTGTCAAGGATATGCTTTATGCTAAAGAATTCATTAAAAACCGTGATGTAACACTGATTGGGCCAAATTGTCCCGGGGTAATTACACCAGGCGAAGCTAAAGTAGGCATCATGCCCGGGTTCGTGTTTAAGCAGGGGCGAATTGGCATTGTTTCAAAGTCGGGTACACTTACTTATGAAGCTGCAGACCAGGTGGTAAAAGCAGGGTTAGGAATATCTACAGCGATAGGAATCGGTGGAGACCCTATTATCGGGACGTCAACCAAGGAGGCGGTTAAACTGCTGATGGAAGATGAAGAAACAGACGGTATTGTTATGATCGGTGAAATTGGCGGACAATACGAAGCCGAAGCTGCGCGCTGGATACAGGAGCAGGGTAATCCAAAACCTGTGGTTGGATTTATCGCTGGTCAGACTGCACCGAAAGGAAAGCGTATGGGACACGCTGGAGCGATTATAGGCGGGGCAGATGATACCGCTGAAGCGAAGATGCGTATTATGAAAGAGTGCGGCCTGGAAGTCGTTGCTTCCCCTGCGGATATTGGTGAGACAATGGCTAAAGCATTGAAGTAAAACGCTCAAATAAAGCTTATTAATGAAATCGCGGTGTTTTGATGCCGCGATTTTTTTTGTCTCTCATCTACAATCCCGGCAGGCCGTGGGATTAGTTATATTTATTTACTGAACCGGGGTAGAAGAAGGTCTTCAACCAGGCTGATCGGAACTGCCAGTCTGGTGGGGCCCATGGCGTACGGGGCAATGTCATACTGATTGTAATAAAAGAGAATGCTGTCCTGTAATATGGCAACATTCTCATTGTAGAATCTGCCATCTTCAAACCAGTATCCTGCATTCGAAAGCTCCTCATCCGTATTAAGTCCTTTCGCATCGAGAAAGGCTTTTTTAATGCGTACATTAAGGTTATCGGCAAATGGCTGCCGGAACAGATCATTCATGGTCCGCAAAGCTCCGTTTTCCGGATCCATATTCAGGTACCGGACCGTAAACATGCCATGAGCCCCGCCGGTATAGACATATTGCTCAAATTTCAACACGAGATTGGTCGAGTCATTTCTTAATACAGAAACGTCTCCTTCATATTGCCATCCGAAAGCGCTTTCGAAATCATTCCGGATCTCCTGGTAATCAGAAATGAAAGCAGTGGCAAATTCATCCAGAGACTCATAAACCGTACTGTCGTAAAGCATATTGTCGATTAGTACAGAGCTGATTTTTTCGTTAATAGTGTGCTCTGCCTCCGGATTGAGGGTTCCGGTAAAGTACGGATAGGAAAGAGTAATCACTGTACAGGTATTGGTCGTGTCATTGTCACAATCCCCGTACGACCGTTCAAATGTCCTGATCTCACTTAGTAATTCTATGTAAACATCACTCTTTCGTTCTTCCTGACTAACCGGCTCCTTGTCAGCCGTACATGAAAGCATGACTAAAATCACGGGTAACAGGAGGGTACTGCTTCTCATAGAAGATCATTCGCCAGGTTGGCGAGTTCACTGCGTTCTCCTTTTTCCAGGGTGATATGCGCATATAAATCATGATTTTTCACCCGGTCGATCAGGTACGACAGGCCATTACTCTGGGAATCCAGGTATGGGGTATCAATCTGGTAAATGTCTCCGGTAAAAATGATCTTCGTATTATCCCCCGCCCTGGTGATAATCGTTTTCACCTCATGCGGGGTAAGGTTTTGCGCCTCATCCACAATAAAACATATGTTCGAAAGGCTCCGGCCGCGGATATACGCAAGCGGAGTTATAACCAGCTTTTCCTGGTTAACCATTTCGGTCAGTTTGGAATACTCCCTGTCTGTTTCATGGAATTGATTCTGGATAAATTTGAGGTTATCCCACAAAGGTTCCATGTACGGGTTGAGCTTTGACTTAATGTCTCCCGGAAGGTACCCTATATCCTTATTGCTGAGAGGCACAATTGGCCTGGCAAGAAAAATCTGTTTGAACTCCCGCTTCTGTTCCAGTGCACCGGCCAGTGCCAGCAGGGTTTTACCTGTTCCCGCCACACCCTGAATGGTTACCAGCTTGATGTCAGGGTTCATAATGGCATGAATGGCAAAAGTCTGTTCTGCATTCTTAGGCTTTATTCCATAGACCGGACGTTTCTCAACGTGTTCCACCAATTCTGTTGCCGGGTTGTAATAGGCCAGAATTGATTTTTTGCCACTCTTGAGAATATAATAGCTGTTTTTCTTGGGCTTGGTAGTCCCGATCAGTCCCCTGGGCGAAATAGCGCCTTTTTCATAGAGTTCATTAATCTTGAGCGGAGAAGCCTTGTCATGGATTTTCATCCCGGTATACAGCGAATTAACATTCTGAACTTTGCCTGTATTGTAATCCTCAGCGGGAAGACCCAGTGATTTTGCTTTTAGCCGAAGGTTGATATCCTTTGATACCAGGATCACCTTTTTGTCTTTTACTTCTTCCTGCAGTAACAAAGCGGAGTTAAGAATGCGGTGATCGGCTTTGTCTTCATCAAATACCTGGCTGGCATCCACTTCACTTTTGCCCGGCATTAAGACCTTGAATTTACCTTTGGTTTTGCCGTTCAGCGGATTCCAGTCTTTCAGCATTTTTCCGTTCGCCAGCTTGTCAATTAGCCGGCTGAATTCCCTGGCTTCAAAGTTTTTGGTGTCATTTCCTTTTTTGAAGTTGTCCAGTTCCTCGAGAACGGTTATCGGAATACCGATATCATGTTCATCGAAATTCATGATGGAATTATGTTCGTATATGATTACAGAAGTATCAAGTACAAAGACCTTCTTTTCTTTCTGCTCTTTAGTCTGCGCTTTGGCCATACGGGAAGGAAAAAATTATTTTGAATGGTGTCAAATTTAACTAACACTTTTTAACAAAGGGGATAACGACCGGGTTTTTTTCAATAAATCCTGCTCATGCGGCATGCTCAGCGAGCGTATACAAATCGCCCCGGTTATCGGGTACTATATCAAGTACATTGGCGAGGGTAAGGATTACCAGGGTTCGCGATGCCCGGTAATGACTGATGTCTGCAAGTTTTCTGAAATCGTCGAGTGTAATGGTCTTATTGGTTTCCAGATATTTAAGCAGTTTCTTTTCCTTATCACCAAAATGGAACTTTATATTCCGGGGATTATTTCTTCGCCTGATTATCTCCTTAACTTCCCGGCTGGCCTGAATACTTTTGTCTCCGGAGCGGACAAACGTTACTCTTTTCTTTCCATCTTCCGGGGAGAGCACATAATGTGGTTTTCTTTTGGATTCTTCCACCTCAACCATCACCACCCACCGGTCTTCCGTAACCGGGATGACCTCAACAGTATAGGGAAGGTGGGGACGGCAAAAGTCATCGATCGCTTTTTCCAGGGCAAATATGTCATCTTCCGGAAACTTGAGTCCCGGGATAGTGCCGTCGTCATTTACCCCGATAAAGAGAAACCCTCCCCGGGTATTGGCAAATGCCACCAGCTCTTTTATGATTTTTTCCGGATAGGCTACTTTCCTTTTGAATTCCACGGTGGATGATTCGCCTCCGGCCACCATTTTTCTGACTTTCCTGAGTTCCATTCTTAAAAATCATCATCATAATCCTCATCGTCGTCCGATGGGTCCGGCATTGTGAACATACTGCTCAGTAAATCCTTAAACTGTATGCCCCGACTCAGCTGATGTTTGCTCAGCTGGCTGTATTCGGCAAGTCCGTGCAAGGCAAATTCCATCATAAACAATTTGTCCTCTTCTTTAAGGTCACGGATCTCACGTTTAACGAGTGCTTCCAGTCCGGGTACGTCTTTCAATGCTTTGGCGTATTCCTGAGGCGACTGATCATACAGGATATCCACTGAATGATTGTCTCCAAACCATTCGATGATTGATTTATACGGATTTTCTTCTTTCAGCTTACGTAGTTTTTCAGGATCCTTAAAATAGAGAGTGAATTGTTTTCGTATGGCCTTGCCTACCAGGTTATGTGCCACAATCCCGGGTCCTTCCTGTTCACCTTCATATACGAGTTCCACCTTACCTGTAATGGAAGGGATCACACCGTACATGTCGCTCACACGTATTGTCTGGTTTTTGCTGTTTGAATACAATGCTCTCCGTTCTGCGGCTGACATCAGGTTTTCCATGGCAGAGATTGTCAGCCGGGCGGAAACACCGCTTTTCGCATCCACATATTCACTGTCGCGGGCCTCAAAAGCAATTTGCTCTATCAGGTCTTTGGCCAGATCCGGAATATGGATCATGCTGCTTTGCTCTTCCTTGATACGTGCTTCCTGCTCCGTAATTTTTCGGCTGGTGGCAATATCCTTAGGGTAATGAGTGATTATCTGGCTGTCAATCCGGTCTTTAAGCGGGGTGACAATGCTGCCCCGGTTGGTATAATCTTCCGGATTGGCCGTGAAAACAAACTGAAGGTCCAATGGCAGTCTGACTTTAAATCCACGAATCTGGATATCTCCTTCCTGGAGAATATTGAACAGCGCCACCTGGATCCTGGCCTGGAGATCAGGCAATTCGTTGATGACAAAAATGCCCCGGTTAGCACGCGGAATCAGTCCGAAATGGATGACACGCTCATCCGAATAGGGTAGCTTCATAGTGGCAGCCTTAATGGGATCCACATCCCCGATCAGGTCAGCAATGGAAACATCCGGCGTCGCCAGTTTTTCTGCATACCGTTCTTCACGATGCAACCAGGCAATCGGTGTATCTCCTCCTTTTTCATCCACTATGTCCCGTCCGTAGCGGGAAATAGGATTAAACGGATCATCATTCATTTCAGATCCTTTGATAACGGGTATATACTCATCCAGCAGCTGGATCATCATCCGTGCCATACGTGTCTTTGCCTGACCACGGAGACCAAGCAGATTAATATCATGCATGGAAAGGATTGCCCTCTCCATATCCGGTATTACTGTGTCTTCATATCCCCAAATACCTTCAAACACCTTTTCTCCATTTTTTAACCTGGATATAAGGTTGTCCCGCAATTCTTTCTTGACAGGTTTTGTGATATATCCGGATTCCTTCAATTCATCCATTGTCCGGATCCGAAGCAATTCATTACTATTCATGTTAGAATTTCTTTCTTCTGTTTCTGCGATAGTCTTCAAAGATTAAATCACCCAGGCCTTTAAGACTGCTGTAGTAAGCATTCCCATTATTCACCTTTGTGAACTCCCGGACAAATTCCTGCAGATAGGGGTCGGAGGCAATCATAAAGGTGGTTACCGGGATTTTAAGTTTTCGGCACTGCCGTGCCAGTGTGAGTGTCTTGTTCAGGATTTTACTGTCCAGCCCGAAACTGTTTTTATAATATTTAATTCCCTGTTTCAAACAGGTAGGCTTTCCATCGGTAATCATGAAGATCTGCTTGTTGGCTGTTTTCCGCCGGCGAAGCAAATCCATGGCCAGTTCCAGGCCCGCTACGGTATTAGTGTGATAAGGTCCAACCTGTAAATAGGGAAGGTCCCGTATTTCAATTTGCCATGCATCATTACCAAAAACAATGACATCGAGGTTATCTTTAGGGTACTTGCGCTGGATCAGTTCGGCCAGGGCCATGGCGACTTTTTTAGCTGGTGTAATACGGTCTTCCCCGTACAAGATCATGGAATGCGAAATATCAATCATGAGCACTGTGGAGGTTTGTGTCTTGTATTCATTCTCCCGTACCTCCAGATCACCCTCAGTCATCATGAAATTATCCACCCCGTGATTGATCTGGGCATTCCGCAGGGAGTCAGTCATCGAAATCTGTTCGAGCGTATCCCCGAAACGGTATTCACGACGGTCGGTGGTTGGTTCATCCCCAAGCCCCCCGAACCGGGTTTTGTGATCCCCTCTTTTCCCTTTTTTTAGTTTTCCAAATATTTCCTCCAGGGCCGAAGTCCTGATCTTTTGTTCGCTTTTGGCGGTAATTTCGAATTTGCCTTCCGGATTTTCGTCGGTGATATACCCCTTGCTTTTCAAATCTTCAATAAAGTCTCCCATTCCATACCCGTCACCCGTCATTCCATACTGCCGGTCCAGGTTATTCAGCCAGCTTAAGGCTTCCGACACATCTCCGGCCGTTATTACCAGTAATTGAAGGAAGACATCCAGTAATTTCTCAAAATCAGATTTCTCCTGATCAGGATCCGGTACGAATTTGGTGAAACGATGACCTACCATAGCTGCTTAGATTCTCTTTATTGTTAAACCGGGTGGCGGGGGTTTCTGTTCCTTACAGTGAATAAACATAAAATGAAATTTTCATTTGTGTGTAAGAAATGCTCCTTTTTTGACCTTTACGGGAAATATATTATCCCCATATTTGAAAATATAATTTTAACCGGAAACTTAATTTTTTGACCTATGAAAAAGTCTGTATTGGTTCTGTTTGCTCTGGCTTTGTTTATTTCTTCATGTGCCAGTTACACGTGTCCGACATATACAAAGGCTCCAGAGCCTGAAAAGACTGAGAAGGACTTAAATCGCCTATGAAAAAGGTTTTTAAGTTCATAATGAATCTTAAACTAATCCATTGGATAGGTGACATTTTTTACTACCGGTACAAAAGGTACAATAAAAAAAGTGCTTGAAAAAACCCCGATTCGTTCGGGGTTTTTTTGTGCCCGGTTTTCAAATTTCTTTCTCATAGGTAATCTTCGGTGATTCTATACCCCCGAGATTTTGCTTAAATCTGCAAAGTCCTTCGTTTACAACCCCCATGTGGGTACATATGCCCTGGTCGAGGATGGTCATTCCGTTTGACCTGGCAAAGTCATACAGGCCGGAATACAGCGATACTACCGGGCTCTTTGCCCTGTAGGTGATACGGTCTCCGTGGTAAAATACATAGAGAATACCTGAATTAACTCGAATACAAGTAGCTGACGCAATTAATGTACCTGCGTGAAAAACACCGAATAGCAGGAATTCATCAGGAAAATGCCGGTACATATCCTCTAAATCGGTCAGATTCATGGAGATCGGATATCCTTTATGCGCTCTCGCTTCCAGAAAAAGGTCGTAACAATCCGTAAGGTATTCCCGCCAATCCAGCTTTTTGAAGAGCCATTTTTCCTTTTGTGCCCGGTTCAGGTATCTTTTTTCGGTGGAAGCCAGTAAACTTCGGAAAGAACTTTGTCCGACATTGAGGTGCATATTGACATCCTGGATCAGAACCTTGTAGCCTGCTTCCAGCAAAGCGTTATGCTGTATTTCCCATTTAGCGGGAGAATAACATGCAGGAAAGGTGCGGATGCGGATACGTTCAATGCCAGTCTCCGGCATGTGCTCCATTTGCATCAGGAATTGCCCCAGCTGAGTTTTATCAATGGTTTCAGACAAGTCAAAACCACCAAAGGAACTGAACGTGAGACTGTTCATCAACGGACCTTCAGTCCGAAACGGAATTCTGATGTATTCTCCATCTTCTTCCCATTCATAAAAAAAAGAATCCTCCCTGTAAAACAGAAAGGATTCGTTGTGAAAGAAAAATCGTTCTTCGGCAGATGTGCTGAATCTATCCCTTTTCCGCAGCTTCATGCTTTAAGGCATGGTACGGAAAATCACGTCCCAGAGTGGAGATGAAACCCCAAAGGCCGCGTCCTGACGCTTATAATGATGTATTCCATGGTGTACCCACAGTATTTTAAAGACATTTTTCGGCGGGCGATAGGCATGTACAATGTAATGCACAAATAAATAACTTGCGTAACCAATCAGAAACCCCGGTAAAAAGGCAAACGTATAGTCTCCGATTACCAGCCTCAGAAGGAAAAGGAGAATGGTTGAAATCGTAATACTTGCTATCGGAGGCATTGCCAGGCGATCCTTATCCTTGGGATAATCATGGTGAACACCATGAAAATTATACGCAATCTTTCGCTTTAAGTCACTCGTAGGCTCCATGTGGAAGACATAACGGTGGACAAGGTATTCAATAAGAGTAAAAACCAATAATCCTACAAAAAAGAAGGTCACTGTTTCCCAGGCTGGCAGGCTCGTATTGAAAACACTCCAGAGCAGCAGTCCTACAGAATATAGTACGAAAAGGGTAATGGGTATCGCAATATGCGTACGTGAGAGTTTCTCAAGTAACTTATTCTCGAATAACTGTTTGGTTCCTTTATTTTGAGGTTTCGACACGTTTTGTGTATCGTTCATAGCTTCAAAATGTTGATATCACTGTTACAAAAATAATATAACGAATGTGAAATCAACATGTTTCACGAGTAAATATAATTGATGAACGGTCAGCGGATTTTTTGTACGGAACTGGTTTGCTCCAGGATTTCCTCGTAAAATGCTTCGTACAGCGGCATTATCCTGGAGATTTCGAATTGCTTGGCCCGGGTAAGTGCATTCTCTTTAAAGCGCGGTAAATTTTCCTTATCAAGGATGATCAGCGCGTTTTTTGTCATATCCTCCACATCTCCGACGTTACTCAGAAATCCGGTTTCACCATGCACATTCAGCTCCGGCAATCCGCCCGTATTGGTCGAGATGACCGGCACTTCACAAGCCATGGCTTCCAGGGCAGCAAGACCGAAGCTCTCCTTTTCTGACGGCATGATAAACAAATCGGCCACGGAAAGAACTTCTTCCACCTGGTCCAGTTTCCCGAGAAAACGGATGTCGTCACAGGTTCCCAGTTCCCGGCACAGGCTTTCAATGTTCTTTCTTTCAGGTCCGTCACCCACCAGCAGGAGCTTGGCGGGAATTTCCCTTCGTACGTTATTAAAAACCCGCACCACATCATCGACACGTTTTACCTTCCTGAAGTTTGAAGTGTGTACAATGAGTGCTTCATCGTTCGGACAAATCGCTTTTTTGAAGTGTTCCTTTTTTTGCTTTTTGAATCGGCTTAGGTCAATGAAATTCGGTATGACACGAATATCCTTGGTGATATCGAAATGCTCGTAGGTGTCCTTCTTCAGATCATCTGAAACGGCTGTTACCCCATCAGACTGGTTAATACTGAATGTCACAACCGGTTCGTACGAGGCATCCTTTCCGACCAGGGTAATGTCTGTTCCGTGCAGTGTAGTTACAACCGGGATCTTTATCCCATGTGTGGCAAGGATTTGTTTGGCCATGTAGGCAGCGGAAGCATGCGGGATCGCATAATGTACATGAAGCAGGTCAAGTTTCTCATATTTAACCACATCCACCATTTTACTGGCCAGGGCGAGCTCGTACGGAGGATATACAAACAAGGGATAGCTTCTGATGTCCACTTCGTGGTAGAAGAGATTCTCATTGAAGAAACTCAGCCGGGTGGGCTGGGAATAGGTAATGAAATGTACCCGGTGCCCTTCTTTGGCCAGCCCTATACCGAGTTCGGTGGCTACGACACCGCTGCCCCCGAAGGTTGGGTAGCAGACAATGCCAATATTCATAAGATTTTTCATTCAGCTCAGTTCACTTGTGTACTCCTGTATTTCCAGATTGAATCATAGATGACTTCCTGAATTCTGGTACGTGTATTGTCCTTCAGAAGTTTGGTATTGGAAGCATCAGGATGAATCCGGTTTGACAAAAATACATAAATCAGGTCAAATTCAGGGTCAACCCATACAGCTGTTCCTGTAAAACCTGTGTGCCCGAATGTGTCTTTACTGGCTTGTTCGGCAGTCGGACCGTACCATTCTCCGTGTAATGGTTTATCCCAGCCAAGTCCCCGGCGATTGCTGTCATATTGCTGTTGTGTGAACCGCTCGATAGTCTTTTTATGAAAGTACTGATTCCCGCCGTATTCGCCGTCCTGCAGCAGCATTTGCGCCAGTTTGGCGATGTCGATGGAAGTACTGAACAGCCCGGCATGCCCGGCAACACCTCCGTACAGGGCGGCCCCCTGGTCATGTACCATCCCTGCAATCAGGGCCCGGCGGAATATTTCGTCCTGCTCTGTTGGTGCAATCCTGATGGCAGAGAAGCGTTCAAGCGGCTTATATCCTGTAGATGCCATGCCCAGCGGATCATAAAAATTCTGTTGCATGAATTCATCCAGGGGTTGGTTGGTAAGTTTTTCCACCATCCGCTGTAACATATAAAACCCCAGATCTGAATATTTGTAGTCGTAAAACCCTCCGGGTTCCTGTTTCCGGAGGCGGCTGTCAATCACCCATTGCCATATGCTGTCGCGGACTGCGGGTGAGGTGAACAGGTTGTCTCTGACTTTGATGGAGAATTCAGGGTTCTGGGTTCTGCTGTAATACTCAGGAAGATAATTGTACTTCTTGTCAACCGTTTGTGCCCAGAAGGGAACATACGTCCAGAGCCCGGCCTGGTGCGTCATTATATCCCGGATGATCATATCCTCCTTATTAGATCCTTTTAGCTCAGGCAGATAAGACGACAATTTCTTGTCCAGGTCAATAAGTCCACGCTCTTCAAGGAACATCACAGCCTGGGTCGTGGAAAGAACCTTGGTAAGGGAGGCCAGGTCATAAATAGTCCGGTCAGAAACAGGTTTAATACTGTCATAAGTGTAATAACCGAATGACTTACTGTAAACCACCTTCCCCTGCTTGGCAATGAGTACCTGGCATCCGGGGGTCGCCTGGTCACCGATTGCCTCCCCTACGAGGGCATCAATTTTTTGAAGTGACCTGCTGTCCATCCCTGCCGCTTCCGGCAAATGAAAAGAAAGCCTGCCAATAGCCGGCTTGCGGATCCCCGTTCCGGCCGGATAGGTCTCTGATACAGCCACCGGAAGCTTTCCACTGGCAGTTACGCCTCCGAATATTACTTCGGCTGATGCGAGCTGGGCCCGTTCATCGGCCGTGTACGCACAAAGCAACGTGTTAAAATCTTCAAGCGGGGCTAACTCGTACGGACTAATAAAGCTGCTTATGACTACGTTCGTTTTCTTATCGAGCTCCCGCAGCAGCCTGAGCGTTTTTTCATCCGGGATACTTTTTCGGTCCATGATGCCCACAATCACCAGGTCAAAATCCGGCAGTTGTTTGGCAAGTTCTTCGTAGGAAGAATTATTATCAAACTGGGTGATTCTGGAATAGCGCTGCAGATGATTCTCAAACGGTTCTCCCTCACCAAATATCACCGAGGCGATATGCCTGTTGTCGAGAACCCTTACCGGGAGAATTTCAGAATTGTCAGAAACCACAGTGATGGCCTGTTTGTACATCTCCAGGGCAAGCAAATCTCCTTGAGCGGCGTTCAGCCGGAGCAAAAGGTTGTCGGTGTTGATCCGGGGAGTGGAACGGAGGCCCAGCTGGTATTTTTGCTGGAGAATGCGTTTCACGCTTGTCTCCAGTTGTTTTTGCAGGGATTTCTTTTTTTCAACTGCTTCCGAAATCAGGCGGGCGGCGGCTGGCATATTCTCCGAGAACAGCAATACATCCGCTCCGGCCATGAATGCTTTCAGCTCGGCATCTCCGTCCTTAAAATTATCAGTAACGGCTTTCATATTCAGTGCGTCGGTAAAGACAAGGCCGTCAAAATTCATTTCTTTACGCAGGTAATCGTCGGTAATCACAGGTGAAAGCGATGCCGGCAGTCCGTTTGGCTCCATAGCGGGCACCATCAGGTGGCCGGTCATGATCCCGCCAATATTCCGGGCAACCAGCCTTCTGAAAGGCACAGTTTCAAGCGTATCAAGGCGTTCTTTTGAATAAGGCAGCACAGGAAGTGCCTGGTGGCTGTCGACATTGGTATCCCCGTGGCCGGGAAAATGTTTGGCCACAGACAGCACGCCGTGATCCTGCAGCCCCCTGGCATAGGCGATGGCTTTTCGGGCCACAATCAATTTGTTCTCACCAAAGGAACGCGTGCCAATGACCGGATTATCAGGCCGGTTGTTAACGTCCGCCACAGGTGCGAAATTCGCATGAATGCCAAGTATTTTCATCTGCCTGGCGATCTCGGCTCCCATCGCATAGATCAGACTGTCGTTGTTAAGGGCGCCAAGGATCATCTGGCGGGGAAAAGTGATCGTGCTGTCGAGTCGCATGGGTAAGCCCCATTCGAGATCCATACCGATCATCAGGGGCACAGGCGCGTTGTCCTGAAGTGTATTGGTAAGCTTCGCCTGGCGGACCGGTCCCCCTTGCATAAAGAGAATGCCACCTGGCTGGTAGTTCTTTACGAAGGTAATTAATTCTTCTTCATAGGCAGGGGTTTTATTGCTGTAAGCAGCAATCATAAATAACTGACCTATACGTTGCTCCGGGGAAAGAGCTTCATAGACACTATCCACCCATTGCTTCTGGGTAATATCCGGAACACGTTCCTGTGAAAAGGAGTTAAATGGATTACAGAGCAGAATTAGAAAAAAGTACGAAAAGAAGGCGCTAAAAACTTTTTTGATCATGCAGCCGTTCGTTGTTTATAGTTAACGTAAAAAAGTATCTTTGTGTATTAAAAAATTGGAATTTACGAAATTCTAAGGTAAGAAATAATCTTCATTTCGTGGCTAAACTACAATGTGAGATTATTAGTAAAAAAGACGAATTATCATGAAGTTCCCATCTCTATTCCGCCCTGCCAGTCACCAGCGATTCAGAATTGAACCCAGGTATTACGACCCGGTGAAAGAGGAAATTGATGCCCGGACTTCCAGGATCCGGGCAGAGCTGAAAAGTGGTGGCTCAGAAATGCCGGATGTACCTCACGCCAATTCGTCCCGGTTGCAGGGGGCTTTTACCAGGCGTGCCTCAAAGCGTGGCGGTATGAATATCATGCAGCTGGTGATCCTGCTGCTGCTGATCGGCCTGATCGGTGGATTCCTCTATTTTGGAAACATCGCGGTTTATATCATTTTATTGCTTTCTTCCCTATTATTGTACCTCAAGATAAAACGGATCATTTAAACCCCTTTTCAATCCATGCCGGACTTCATTCGACTACTTCCTGACTCACTGGCCAACCAGATAGCGGCAGGTGAAGTGGTCCAGCGTCCGGCATCTGCTATTAAGGAGTTGCTGGAGAATGCAATTGACGCAGGTGCGGAGGAGATCAAGGTGATCGTAAAGGACGCGGGGAAGACGTTCATCCAGGTGGTGGACAACGGCAAGGGAATGAGTGAGACGGATGCGCGAATGAGCCTGGAGCGTCATGCGACTTCAAAAATCACCTGTTCAGATGACCTGTTCAATATACGGACCATGGGCTTTCGGGGGGAAGCGCTGGCTTCCATCTCGGCAGTTGCTCAGGTGGAACTCCGCTCGCGCCAGGCAGACCAGGAAGTGGGCACTTTTATTTGCGTGGAGGCTTCTGAGGTAAAAAAACAGGAGCCATGTGCCATGACCCCCGGCACTTCCATTACTGTGAAGAACTTGTTTTACAATGTGCCCGCGAGGAGGAACTTCCTTAAATCGAATGCCGTGGAAATGAGGCATATCGTTGAAGAGTTTCAGCGCGTGGCGCTCTGCTACCCTGAAATTGCCTTTTCGCTGTATCAGAATGATATGGAATTACACCGGCTGAATTCCGGGAAACTCAGTCAGCGGATAGTAAGCCTGCTTGGTAAAAATTATCAGTCTCAGCTGGCCGCCTGTGAAGAGGAGACGGAGGAAGTTCGCCTTCACGGGTATGCCGGAACGCCGGATGCGGTCAAAAAAACACGCGGGGAGCAGTATTTTTTCGTGAACGGCAGGTTTATCAAAAGCCCCTACCTCCACCATGCGGTAAACAATGCCTATGAAGGTCTTATCCCGGAAGGGACTTTTCCTTTTTACGTCCTTTTTATAGACATTCCGCCTTCACGTATTGACGTGAATGTTCATCCTACCAAAACTGAGATTAAATTTGATGATGAACGGATGGTCTATGCGATCGTTCAGGCGGCGGTTCGTCAGGCGCTATCGAGGCATAACCTGACCCCGGCCCTGGACTTTGGCGCTGATATTAACCTGGGGAAAAAGCTTATTAGTGAACGGGAAGCAATCAGGGATAAACATTACAGCCAGTTCCGGGTAGAAAAGGATCCGAATCTGGATCATTGGGAAAAATTATTTGAAGAAAATACAGGAAAGGCGGTCAGGCCGGAGGAATGGAAGGATGAGCAACCCAGCCATGATGAGGGGGCATTGCGATTTGAGAGCCGTATAAACCAGGAAGAAACCCGTCAGCAGTCCGAAACCGAACGAGGGCTTTTTCTCCTTCATGATAAATATATCATCAGCCAGGTGAGGTCCGGGATGATGCTCATAGACCTGCAGGCAGCTCATGAGCGTATTCTTTTTGAAAAATACATGCGCAACATGGAAAACCGTACCGGTGCATCTCAGCAAACGCTTTTTCCACAGACCATTTCCTTAAACCCGGGCGACGCTTCCCTCGTTAAGGATATGAGTGAAGAATTGGGAGCGCTGGGCTTCATGATCGAGGAATTCGGTAAAAATGATTTCCTGATCAAAGGAATCCCGGCCGATTTAGGAGCCGGTGATGAGCGCGAAATCCTGGAAGGGCTGATTGACCAGTTTAAGCACCATCAGGATACCCTTAAAATAGGCAGAAATGAGAATCTGGCGCGGTCGCTGGCCCGCAGAACAAGCCTGAAAAGTGGTGCCTCACTGGATAAATCTGAAATGGAAGGGCTGGTGGCGCAGTTATTTGCCTGCGAAAATCCTAATTTTGCACCGAACGGAAGAAATACCCATACGATCATTTCGCTGGAGATGATCGCTAATTATTTTACAAGATAACTTATGTTTCGACTTACCCCGGTAGTTAAAAACCTGCTCATCATTAATGTAGTGGTTTTTATTTTGCAACATATAATACCTTCTCTGACAGTATTCCTGTCGATGTTCCCTTTAAGTTCACCCAATTTCAGACCTTATCAACTTTTCACCTACATGTTTGCTCATTCAACACTGGGCTTTACGCATATCCTGTTTAATATGCTCGGTCTGGTGTTTTTAGGTCCGTTGCTGGAACAATTCTGGGGATCTAAACGATTTTTGACGTTCTATTTGGTGACAGGATTGGGTGCAGGTATATTATTTGCCGGAATTGAATATGTAAGAATAGATAAGATGGAGACCGAAGTGGGGGTTTACGCCGACAGCCCGAATCCTGACGATTTTGCCAGCTTCTTCGAGGAGCACAGGGGCAAATACAGGGATAATGAAACCCCGGGCATAATTCAATTCATTGACCAATTCGGTGAAGATAATAACAAAAACAATGAGCAGTATATTCAACAGAGTATCCAGCTCGTGGATGTCGCCTATAAAAGAACACTTAACACGCCAATGTTAGGTGCATCAGGTGCCATATATGGAATTTTGATGGCATTCGGATTGTTATTTCCCAATACTAAGTTAATGCTGATCTTCCCGCCTATTCCGGTCAAGGCAAAATACTTAGTCATGGTATTAGGTGGCCTGGCTATCTGGCAGGGCTTTTCTCAAAATCCAAATGACAATGTAGCACACTTTGCTCACCTGGGCGGTATGATCTTCGCGTTCATCATGATCATGATATGGAAACAGGAACGAAATAAATTTTATTAATACATGCAGGGAGGATTTCTCGACGATCTTAAAAATGCTTTTAACAAGCCGAATAATGCCCATATCCAGCTGATCATCATCAACGTGGTGGTATTTGTGCTGTTCGGGATTATCCAGGTCATTATTTCTTTCACTCCCTCCTTACAGGGGATGGATGTTCAGCGTGAGTGGCTGGGATTGCCTTTGCAGCCCTCGGAGTTTATCGTCAAACCATGGACGTTCATTACCTATATGTTCGCCCATGACGGGTTTCTTCATATCATCTTCAATATGCTATGGCTTTACTGGTTCGGGCGGATCCTTGCCGAGTATATGGGGGGAGCCAAGGTAGTAAATTTGTATGTCCTGGGCGGATTGGCCGGCGCGTTGCTTTATGTAACTGTATTCCCTTCCATGCTGAGCCTGCTGTCAGGCGGAGCCGATGTTTCCAATTTCTCGGGAAATATGGTAGGCGCCTCGGCCGGCGTGCTGGCTGTCGTTTTCGGGACGGCAACCCTAATGCCGAATTATACGGTTTACCTCCTTTTCCTCGGACCAGTCAAAATCAAATACATTGCGCTCTTTTCACTGATAATGGTCATTCTGAAAATTGATGGCTCGAATTCCGGCGGAGAACTGGCCCATTTAGGTGGTATCATTATTGGCTACGTTTACATAAAGCAATTACAAAACGGACTTGATCTTGGTCGCTGGATACAATCGACCCTATCCTTCTTCGGTCGCCTGTTTGAACCCCGCAGCAACATCAAGGTGACATACAAAAAGGAGCGGCCGGCAGCCTCCTCAGGTTCAGCCAGACGTGCAAAAACAAGATCATCCGCAAAACAAACCGCTTCGGGCGACGCAAGCCAGGACGAGATTGATGCCATTCTTGACAAAATCTCGGAGAAAGGCTATGAAAGTCTGAGTAAAGAAGAAAAACAGAAGCTGTTCAACGCGAGCAAACGCTAGGATTTGTTCGCCAGTTGTCCGCAGGCGGCATCAATATCCTTCCCGCGACTGCGGCGAACTTTTGCCGTAATTCCGGCCTTCTCCAGCATCGAAACGTACATATCCAGAGCTTCCGGATCTGCCTGCATAAAGCGGCCTTCACCGATCGGGTTATACTCAATCAGGTTTACCTTACTGGGAACCGCCTGGCAGAATTTAACGAGGGCTTTCGCATGTTCCGGAGAATCGTTGATCCCTTTCCAAACCACATATTCGTATGTAACCTTGCGGCCGGTCATATCATACCAGTACCGGAGCGCTTCTTTAAGGTCTTCGATCTGGTTGGTATTATTGATGGACATGAAACTGCTCCGAACCTCGTCAATGGCACTGTGAAGGGACAAGGCCAGGTTAAACTTAACCCCGTCATCTGCCAGTTTTTTGATCATTTTGGCAACTCCTACGGTAGAAAGTGTGATTCTTTTTGGTGACATATTGAGTCCGTCCGGACTCGTGATTTTGTCGATTGCTTCCAGAACATTCTGATAATTCAGCAGAGGCTCGCCCATTCCCATGAAGACAATGTTCGTCAATGGCCGTCCGAAATACTGTTCGCTTTGCTCACGGATCGCAACTACCTGGTCGTAGATCTCATCTGCATTCAGGTTGCGCATGCGCTTCAGCTGTCCGGTAGCACAGAAATCACAATCGAGACTGCATCCAACCTGACTGGAAACACAAGCGGTAATTCGTTTTTCAGTAGGTATAAGAACGGACTCCACCACTTTTCCGTCATACAGTTTTACGGCGTTCTTAATGGTGCCGTCATTGCTTCGCTGCATGTGATCTACCGCGATATGATTGATGGTAAAGTCTTTTTTAAGTCGTTCCCTGGTGGATAGGGAGAGATTGGTCATCTGATCAAAATCCTTGGCACTCTTTTTCCAGAGCCATTCATAGACCTGTTTGGCGCGGAACGGGCGTTCGCCTATTTCCGTAAAATATTCCTGGATTTCTTCCAGGCTGAGCTGCCGAATATCTGATCCAACCGAAATCATACGGCAAAGATAACTAAATTGTATAGGCTTCCAGTTCCCTCAATCGCTTAATAAATTCTTCCGGCACACGGGCCACGCGCTTTTCAATATAATTTACAAACACCATATTGGTCTTGGCCCTGGTTATTTCTTTCCCGTTTTCCTCGTGAAGAATCAGGTAAAACAGATCCATTCCATATTTATTAAAGTCATAGGCAGCTATATGAATCTGCAGAGGGTCGCCATGGAATGCTTCGGATTTATAGATAACTGCTGAATCTGCCAGGGCAATCCCTGTATTATTCTCCATGGAAGTCTCATTGGCATACCCCAGGTGGTTGAGAAAGCGAAACCGGCTTTCGTGAATAATACTGAGAACGGCATCGTTACCAAGGTGTCCGCCATAATTTATGTCCGAGATTCGTACACGAAGGGAAGTTTGATAAATAAATTTTTCAGGTAGTGTCAGGGATAATCGAGCCATTCTTAATTGAAATGATATAATTTAAATATAGTTACATGCATCTATTTTTCGAAAAAGGACTTTACTCCTTGAACAAAATTATTTTAGATTTGTCCGTCAATTAACTCATTAACAAAATGTTGGTCAGGATTTTTTGCATGCTTCTCGTCATGTGCGGTTCCGTGCCGGTTGCTGCTCAGCAGCTTAGCCGTTATGCACTGGGATATCGCCAGGGATACCTGCTGACTCATCATGAGGAGCTGACAGATGCCTATGGTGGATTGACACCTTCTGCGGTGGATTTTATCTGGCTGAGACAAACCAATGGCAAGAAGGACTGGCAGCGTACCTGGAATTACCCGGATATCGGGATGAGTTTTTCCTGGATTGACCTCAAGGACCCGGAACTGGGACAAACTTTTTATACCACGGTATTTCTCCAGAAATACATTGGAAACCGGGGCAATGATTTGCAATTCAGTTTCAAGGTAGCACCCGGGTTTGCGTACAGCACTGAAACCTACGAGCAGGTGGATAATGAGAATAATACATTTATCTCCTCTCATTTCAACATGGTGATGGAAGGGAATTTTCTGGCTCATTACCGGCTTACTCCCGAATGGCACACCTATGGGGGTGTCCAGTTTACCCATTATTCGAATGGCGGAGTTAAAACCCCGAATTCGGGCTTTAATATTCCCAGTCTGACTATGGGTATCATATATTCTCCCGGGACAACCACTTTCGAAAGGAACCACGAACCGGTAGATGAGATCGAGGATAAATTTTCCACTTACCTCATGTACGCGGGATCCGTTAAGTCGGCGGGTGATAATACCAATGAGGTAGGCTTTGCCTGGACTTTCTCAGGCTATGGCCACTGGCGGCTTAATCAGAAGAGTGCACTGACCGCGGGCGTAGATGTTTTTTATAATTCCACAATACGGGAGCGTCTCGATGACCCGGAGGCCAATCAGTACCGGGTTGCCTTGCAGGCTGGTCATGACCTTATCGCCGGCCCCACCAGTTTGTTATTTCAGCTGGGTTATTATGTTTACCGGCCCGAAGATGTCGATAAATCCTTTTACTGGCGACTTGGTATCAAACAACAAATGGGGAAAAAGCTGTTTGCCGGAATCTTTCTCAAGGCCCATATGGGTAAAGCCGATGTCATCGAATGGGGCCTGGGGTACCGATTCTAACCTACTGACAAACAGTCAGCTTAAGGATAAAATCAATCGTTTATTAGTGTCATAATGGCGCATTTATTCAATTGGAATCTTATTTGATGCCCAAAGAATGATACAATAAACGAATATGAATTTTAATAAATATACCATCAAATCACAGGAGGTGATCCAGAAAGCAGCTGAGATCGCGTCCGGAAATCAGCAGCAGGCTATCGAGCCCGGGCACTTGCTTAAGGCAATCCTGGCCAGTGATGAGAATGTGATCTCGTTCCTGGTGAAGAAGCTGAATGTAAACCGCGGTTTGCTGGATACCAGGCTGGACGAGGTTATCGGGAGTTATCCGAAGGTCAGCGGACAGCAGCCTTACTTATCCAATGATGCCCATGCGGCGCTACAGTCGGCTGAATCGGCCCTTAAAGATTTCAAGGATGAGTTTATCGCGGTAGAACACATCTTAATCGGCCTGTATGCAGGAAAAGAAAAAGTGGCCTCATTATTAAAAGATGCGGGCTTTGAGAAGAAATCGTTGATTGCTGCCATCAAGGAATTGCGGGGAGGGAGCAGTGTTACAGATCAGAATGCGGAATCTAAATACCGTTCGCTGGAACGGTATTCCAAAAACCTGAATGAACTGGCGAAAGCCGGTAAAATTGATCCGGTGATCGGAAGAGATGATGAAATCCGGCGCGTTTTGCAGATTCTGTCCCGGCGTACCAAAAATAACCCGATCCTTTTGGGTGAGCCCGGGGTGGGTAAGACGGCAATCGTTGAAGGCATGGCCCAGCGGATTGTCGATGGTGACGTGCCGGAGAATCTGAAAGAGAAGATCCTGATTTCCCTGGACATGGGGCTTCTGGTGGCGGGCGCCAAATATAAGGGAGAATTTGAAGAACGACTTAAGGCGGTCATCAAGGAGGTGACCGACTCGGACGGACAAATCATTCTTTTTATTGATGAGATCCATACGCTGATCGGTGCCGGTGGAGGAGGAGAAGGAGCCATGGATGCGGCCAACTTACTTAAACCCGCACTGGCACGGGGTGAGTTGCATGCTATTGGAGCGACCACGCTGAAGGAGTACCAGAAATACATTGAAAAGGACAAAGCGCTTGAGCGCAGGTTCCAGTCGGTGATGGTAGACGAGCCATCTCCCGCAGATGCTATTTCCATTCTCCGGGGAATCAAGGAGAAATACGAATTGCACCACGGAGTGCGTATACAGGATGACGCGGTAATCGCGGCGGTTGAGTTATCTCACCGGTACATTTCAGACCGCTATCTCCCGGATAAGGCGATTGACCTGATGGACGAGGCAGCGGCCAAGCTGCGCCTCGAAATGGACAGCATGCCTGAGGAGCTGGACGAACTTAACCGTAAGATTATGCAGCTTGAGATTGAGCGGGAGGCGATCCGCAGGGAGAAAAACAAGGAAAAGGAAACTACCCTGAGTAAGGAAATTGCGGATCTCGTGGAGCGCCGGGATGACCTTAAAGCTCAATGGGAGAATGAAAAAGAAGTGGTTCACGGCATCCAGAGTAAGAAGGAGGTGATTGACCGGCTGAAGTTTGAAGCGGAGCAGGCAGAAAAAGCCGGGGATTTTGGCAAAGTAGCCGAGATCCGCTACGGCAAAGTGGTGGAAGCACAGAAAGAGCTGGAAGGACTTCAAAAACAGATCAGGGAAATGCAGGGAGAAAGCTCCCTGTTGAAAGAGGAGGTTGACCAGGAGGATATTGCCGAAGTTGTGGCTAAATGGACCGGTATTCCGGTCTCGAAGATGCTCCAGAGCGACCGTGAAAAATTACTTCACCTGGAAGATGAACTGGGCAGGCGGGTTGCCGGGCAGAAGGAAGCTATCCAGGCATTGTCAGATGCCGTCAGACGAAGCCGGGCAGGACTGCAGGATCCCAAGAGGCCTATTGGTTCCTTCATTTTCCTGGGCACTACCGGGGTAGGTAAGACTGAATTGTCCAAAGCCCTGGCCGAGTACCTGTTTAATGATGAGAATGCCATGGTGAGGATTGATATGTCGGAATACCAGGAGCGTCATTCAGTAAGCAGGCTTGTCGGAGCTCCTCCGGGCTACGTCGGGTATGACGAAGGCGGACAGCTGACCGAGGCAGTAAGGCGAAAGCCGTATTCAGTAATTCTGCTGGATGAAATTGAAAAGGCCCATCCGGATGTATTTAATATCCTGTTGCAGGTACTTGACGACGGACGGCTAACGGATAACAAAGGCCGTGTTGCTAATTTCAAGAATACCATCATTATTATGACAACGAATATTGGCTCACAGATTATACAGGAGAATTTTGAAATGCTGACAGAGCAAAATGAGGACGAGGTGGTGGATCGGACCAGGCAGCAAGTGTTTGAAATGCTGAAAAAGTCTGTGAGACCCGAATTCCTTAACCGGATCGATGAAACGATCATGTTCCGGCCACTGTCGAGAGCTGATATTCGTAAGATTGTCGATATTCAGCTGAAACTGATCAGGGACAGGCTTTCTGAAAGCGGGATCAAACTGGAAGTGTCTGATGCGGTGATGGATCATCTGGCAAAGCTGGGATTTGACCCGCAATTCGGAGCACGACCTTTGAAAAGGGTACTGCAGCGGGAAATTCTGAATGAATTGTCGAAAGAGATCCTGGCCGGCAAGATTACAAAAGATGCGATCATCGGGGTGGATCTCTCAGATCAGGGGCAAATTGAATTCCTGAATCTGGATTCAGTAAAGATTGATTAAGAAGTTACGGTTGAAATAAATCCCGGGGAGACCCGGGATTTTTTTTGTGGTTATTGGATAACGGTGAAGATTATTGATAATTTCATGTCGATGAACGAATCACTGCAGATAACCATCGAGGAGGATAAGACGAACTGGCGGGCATTTCCACTGGTTTTCGCTGTCGTCCTTTTTTTGTTGTTATTCCTGGGTGGCTTGCTGTCGCTGATAAATGTGGACAGATTTTTTCCGTCATTCAGGTTGCTGAATATGATGTTGTTCCTGTCATTCGCTGTTTCCCTGGGACTTTCATTTGCTAACAGGCTCAAAACAATGATCATTTCCCATCGGGGTCGTACACGGGCTGAGTTACGTGATCTAACTGTATCTGTTATTGAATCAGCTGGTTTTACCTGTCACCATGAGAACAGGAAATGTACCTTTCGAAGTAAGCAACAGATCTTTCGATGGTTTTCTGACTGGATGGGCACAGAGCAAATCATCCTGTCGCCGAAAGGGGAAGGTCTTGAGGTTTCCGGACCTGGTCGCTACCTCAATAATCTGACCTGGCAGCTTGAAAGCCAACTGGAAAACAGCTCACCAAACAAAAAAGAAGTTGAGAAATAACCTGTTATTTGAAGGGGCAAGTCAGCTCGAATATGAGATTAGACAAATAGCCCGAAAGGCAGACCAGGTCGCCAAATGCGGGGTGAACATCATATGGGAAAACATTGGTGATCCAATCCAGAAACACAACAGGTTGCCGGAGTGGATGAAAGATGAGGTCAGCGAGCTGGTCCGCCAGGATTCATCTTACGGATATTGTCATTCGAAAGGAATTCCGGAGACCCGGCGTTTCCTGGCCGATCGAAATAATGCCCTGGGAGGCGTTCAGATAACGGAAGACGATATCCTTTTTTTTAACGGATTGGGAGACGCCATCTCCAAGCTCTACCAGTATCTCCCGTCAACGTCACGCATCATCGGTCCGTCTCCTGCCTACTCAACTCATTCTTCGGCTGAGGCCGCACACGCCAACAGTGCGCCTGTCACTTACCGGCTGGACCCGGAGAATAACTGGTACCCGGACCTGGAGGAGTTGTATAATAAGATTCGCTACAACGAAAATATTGCAGGTATTCTGATTATTAACCCGGACAATCCAACCGGGATGATCTACCCCCCGGAATACCTTGAAAAAATAGTCCGGATTGCCGCCGAATTTGACCTGTTATTGATTGCCGATGAGATTTACTCGGCAATAACGCTGAACCGGGAACATACGCTTCCCCTGGCTGAGATAGTGGGGAATCGTCCGGCAATTTCCATGAAGGGGATTTCCAAGGAGCTTCCCTGGCCGGGGGCAAGATGTGGCTGGATGGAATTTTATAACCGAAAGAGTGATGAAAAATTTGACCGGTTTTGCCGTGCGCTTGAAGATGCCAAGATGGTTGAGGTTTGCTCCACTACGCTACCACAAAAAGCCATTCCGAGGATTATGGGTAATTCGAAATATGATTCCTACCTCGATGCCCGTAACAAATCAATTGCAAAGCGGTCAAAACTTATGGATGATATTCTCTCTGATGTATCCTATATCCATTATGTGGAAACGCGTGGCGCCTTTTACAATACAATCCTTTTTCGCAAGGACGCGCTGAAGCCCGGTCAGCACCTGAAGACACATGATACCTCAATCAATTACTTACTGAAGGAATGGATAACGCCTGACCTGGCAGCCGATAAACGATTTACCTATTATCTGCTGGCTGTTTACGGTATATGCGTCGTGCCTTTATCCTCTTTTCAATCCGACGAATTAGGAATTCGCGTCACCCTTCTGGAAGAGAATATGGATGTTTTTGAATCCACATTCCGTTCCTTACGCGAAGCAATTATAACCTACTGTGAATCGGCCTAGGAACTGACCGCGACAGTGATTATCTAGTTTCGGTGAATTTGATGAGATCTATCCGGCGGTTACACAGGAGAATGATTAATTTCCTTTCCTATTATCTCCACCTTACCAGGCGGGAGAGGACAGGTCTGTTGGTAATCTACCCCACCGGTCTTGTGCTGATGCTTTGCACCTGGTATTTAGATGAACGTCCTCTCAGTGATACGGAAGTTGCCGGTTATGAATACGCTCGGGTAATGATGGAGGCGCGGCATGCAGTATCCGCCGTGGCCGATAGTTTTCCGATACAGGCGAAGCCCCCGGCTGCACGGCCTGAAAAGCAAACCAGAGGGGAACCTATAGACATTAACCTTTCTGACACTGTATTGTGGCAATCACTCCGGGGAATCGGGCCGGTGTTGTCACGCAGGGCAATTGCCTACCGCGACCTTCTTGGCGGCTATGTTCATACAGACCAGGTCCGGGAAGTATATGGAATTGATTCTTCTCTTTACAAGTCACTGAAAAATTACTTGTATGTGTCAGAAGGGTTTATTCCGGAGAAAATAAATATCTCCAGGGCAGGCTACAGACAGCTCCGGGCCCATCCTTATATCGAAGCCCGTCAGGCTTCGGCGATTATCCATTACAGGTCCCAGCACGGGGATTTCTATTATCCTAAGCAGTTATACGCGATTCATAAGCTGGATTCCGGATCAATTCTCCGCTTGCTTCCGTACCTTGAATTTTCAAAAGCCCCCGTGGAATCGGTGCCTGGTGGTTGAAAGCCGTGCCGATTGAATTTCGTTTATTTTACTACATGCAATTTTTTAATCAGATTAATTTTCTAATTTTTGATGTGGATTGATGCACTCGCATGCAGGAGATATTACGTTCATATTTAAAGCGTCTGACCAATTTATCCGGCAACAACCGTTCTTTGTTGCTGTTGCGGCTGATTAGCCAGCAATTCATTGATCTTTACGATTTCGAGTTTATTCGCGGAGGGGGTTCCTTCGGAATTATCGAATCTATGATCAATGGTAAAACAGCCACACTGGGTCCGGTGATGGATTCACGCGATGAAGATGCCAACCTGGCCAGCAGGAACCTCAGAAAACTCCTTCGGACTGATAAATTTATTTTTGAGGAGCGTGGAGCCAGGGACCTGTATGTAGCGTGGCCGTTTGTGCGAGGGAAGTTGTCTGACGGTACCCAGATCAGGGCACCGTTGTTATTTTTCCCTGTTGAGATCCTGATGGAAGGTGATCAGTGGCAGCTCAGGCCAAGAACTGACAGTGGTACAGTCTTTAACAAGTCATTTTTACTGGCTTATGCTCACTTCAACCAGATTCCTCTGCCGGATGAATTCCTGGACAGGACATTTGAGGATTTTGATATGGACAGCACTGTGTTCAGGACCTCTCTTTACCAGCTGCTTAAGGAAAGTCCGGTTGAACTTCACTTTAACCAGGATACATTCAGGGATCAGCTGGAGAAATTTACGGAATTCAGGAAGGATGAATTTGATGAGGAGCACAAAAAGGGAGAGCTAAAGTTATTTCCGGAAGCCGTTCTTGGAATATTTCCCCAGGCAGGCTCCTACCTGGTGCCGGATTATATCAGGCTCATTGAGGAGGAGCAGATGGAAGATCTGGATGAGTTCTTTGAAAAGCGAACAGCCGGTGAACCGGTCGGACCTTTACCTGAAGAAAAGATACTGGGGACCTTGCCAATGGATGCTCATCAGGAGCAGGCATTAAAACTCATCAAACAGGGAAATTCTGTTGTTGTTCAGGGTCCTCCGGGTACAGGCAAATCACAATTAATATGTAATCTCATTGCCGATAATATTGCCTCGGGAAAGCGGGTCCTTGTAGTTTGTCAGAAAAGGGCGGCCCTTGATATTGTCTACCAGCGAATGAGTAAGCAGCGGCTTGACCCCTTCCTCGGCCTGGTTCATGATTTCAGAAATGACCGGAAGGATCTTTACCAGAAAATCGCCTGGCAGATTGACAATCTTGATGACTATGAGGCAAAAAATAACGGGCTGGATGCCATTCAGCTTGAGCGTAAATTTCTGCAGGTTTCGCGCAGCATAGATCAGATCAAGGACGAGTTGAATGAATTCAGGGATGCGTTATTCGACGAATCTGAATGTGGTTTGTCTGTGAAGGAGCTTTATCTTACTTCGAGCATTCACCGGGATGCAGTCAGTCTGAAACAGGAATACACTCATTTCAACTTCAAGAAACTTCCGGAATTAAAACCAAAACTGATCGATTACAGCGAATATGCGATCCGTTTTGAAAAACAAAGCCACCCCTGGTCTGACCGAATGTCCTTTGCCCGGTTTCAGGTAGGTGATTTAAGGAAAATGATGGATATCCTCCAGGAAATTCCTGTTTTCAAAAAAGATATTGAGGATCGGGTGGAAAGGATCCTGGGCCACAGAATTTCTTTGCAAGACTGTGAGCTGATCCTTTCCAGACGTGATTTTATAGTGGAAATGCTGGGTGTACTTAAACGTGACCGGGCCTACCGTTATTTCCGCCACATGATGTCCTATCCTGACCAGGAAACCGATCACCTTTGGTTGTCCAATACGGAAAGGGTAATGATGGAATGTTATACCGGCCATGGTCCGGAAAAGTCTATTCCTCCGGCTGAACTGGGACATTTTCAGGAGGTTTTTCAGCAAGGACTGGAAGCCCGTTCCAATATTCTGAAGCGTCTTCAATGGTATTTATTTGCGAGAGAGAAAAACCTGCTCGCGAATACTTTCCATACCAACAACATTTCAATGAATTCGGAAGGCTTTGATAAGATGGCCGAAATGATTGACAACCGGTTGAATCTGGAGCACAACCTGACCAAACTGAAAGCCAAAAAGTGGCTGACAGAGATTCCGAAAAATTATAAGAAACTTGAATTTCAGAACTGGTTCCATGTACAGAAGCTCAGTGTCAAAGCGAAGCTGATCTTCAATTCCCTTCGTAATTTCAAGGAGTTCATGAATGTGCAAATCCTTTCTTACGAGGAATTGCGGGCGAAATTTGAGGAATTATTTACGGTATTACAGGATATTCCGGTTCGGAAAGCCGAATGGCTTCAGTACCTCACCCCCAGCCAGCTGGGTAAAATGATAAGCGCACCCCAGCTCATAGAACCCATGCGGGAAACCCTGGAGCAGGATTTTGATGCACTTCAGGAATACGATTCGCTCAAAGCAGGTTTGCTCGATGTGGAGCGGGAGGTGGTTGAACGTATCATGGATCTTGCCTCTGTGGAATCGGAAAAAGACGTGGAAGGTGTTCTGCAAAACAGCCTCAGACTGGCGTGGATCGAACATATTGAGACCAAGTACCCTGTACTTCGTTCGGTAAGTTCAGGCTCATTCCGGAAAAAGGTAGCAGAACTCCAGAGGTTAGTAGAGGAAAAACAAAAGATCAGCAATGACATGGTCTTACTGAAAGTTCGGGAGAGGATGTATGAACATGTGGAATATAACCGCCTGAACAACCGGGTAACTTATCGTGATCTGTATCACCAGGTAACGAAAAAGCGCAGGATCTGGCCACTGAGAAAAACCATTGCAGAATTTTACCATGAGCTGTTTGATCTGGTACCCTGCTGGCTGGCCTCGCCTGAGTCGGTATCCGCTATGTTTCCGCTTGAGCCTCTTTTTGACCTGGTCATATTTGATGAGGCATCACAATGCTTTGTGGAGAAAGGGATTCCTGCCATGTACCGGGGCCGGCAGCTGGTTGTAGCGGGGGATAACATGCAGTTACGACCGAATGATCTTTACCAGGTACGCTATGAAGAGGAGGATACAGGTGATGACGCTGCCCTCGAGGTTGATTCACTGCTCGAACTGGTCGAACGGCATCTTTCAGATATTAAGTTAAAGGGTCACTATCGGAGTAAATCGCTGGATCTGATCGAATTCTCAAACCAACATTTCTACGAGGGCAAACTGGTACTTCTTCCGGAATATGAAGTGGTGAACGCCAAAAAACCTGCCTTAGAATATAGGAAAGTTGACGGGATCTGGGAGAATAACGTGAATGAAACCGAGGCCACAGAGGTTGTCCGGCTGGCCCTGGAACTGATTCGTACAGAGCCTGATAAGCAGATTGGTATAGTTACATTCAATGCGCGGCAGCAACAGCTTATACTTGACTTGCTTGATGAGGAACTTTTGAGTAAAAAATTAGTATGGCCGGAGGGGTGGTTCGTAAAAAATATTGAGAATGTACAGGGAGACGAGAAGGATATTATAATTTTTTCAATTGGATATGCACCGGATAAAAAAGGCAGGTTTCAGTTGCAGTTTGGCAGCCTGAATGCAGTACACGGGGAAAACCGGCTGAATGTGGCTGTAACAAGGGCGCGTGAAAAAGTCATCCTGGTAAGCAGTATTCTCCCGCAGCAGATGAAAACCGAAAAGACCAAAAATGAAGGTCCGAAGCTGCTCAGGAAATACCTCGAATATGCATGGAAAGTATCCGGGGGACAATTTACGCCGGCCTATCCCGAGGGAGAAAAACACCATGCTGAATGGTACCTAAAGCAGCGGCTGATGGATATGGACGAAGAAGGTGAACTTAAGGAGATTGAAATTACCGAGGAATTACCTTTTGCAGACCTGACGGTGAGGGAGAATGACAAGTACATCGGACTTATTCTGACTGATGACGACCGGTATTTCAGAAGTCCGTCCGTGAAAGATGCCCATGTATATCTGCCGGCCATTCTCAATGAAAAGAGCTGGGATTATACGACGATTTTCAGCCGGGAATTCTGGCAGGATCCCAGGCGTGCCCGGGAGGCCATTGTTCACTTTATCAACTTGTACCAGCGGCAGACGAAATAATTCAGAGAACCTCCCCGCAGTTGTAACAATACTTTGCACTATCCCTATGGCCTTCTGCACTGCAATGCGTGCATGCCTGCGTATTCATATGAACTTTCTTCTGCGCAGATGACATCTCAGCAGTGACGATTCCGGTCGGCACAGCTATAATTCCGTAACCAAGGATCATTATAAATGTTGCCAGTCCCTGGCCGAGCGGTGTTTGCGGGGCAATATCCCCGTATCCAACTGTGGTGAGCGTCACCACCGCCCAGTAGATACTCTTCGGTATGGATGTAAAACCGTTGCGTGAGCCCTCAATCATGTACATCAGGGTGCCCAGAATCACAACGAGAATGAATACAACCCCGACAAAGACCAGGATTTTAATTCGGCTGGCTTTCAGTGCTTTGGACAACTCGGATGCCTCGCCAAGGAAACGGACCATTTTCAATACACGGAAAACCCGTAACAGGCGGATACTCCGGATGATAAGGAATGCCTGGGCGCCTGATATTACAAGTGCGAGATAGGCAGGAAGAATGGAAAGCAGGTCTATAACGCCAAAAAAACTGGTGGCGTATTTTATAGGTTTATTGACGGACCACAGCCTGGCCATATATTCAAGTGTAAAAAGGATGGTGAATATCCATTCAGCGATAAACAGGGCTTTGCCATGCTCAACCCGGATTTCCGTTACACTTTCCAGCATCACCGCCACTACACTCAGAACGATCGCGATCAGTAAGACAACATCGAAGGTCTTGCCCCAGAACGTATCGGCTTCAAAAATGACCTCGTGTACCCGGTCACGTAATTCAGACATTCGACTATTGCTGTTCATAGGGCCAATTTGCCTGTTTGAATCATTAAAATCAAATTTTCGCTAAATAGGGGGGCTGTTGTATCAATGTCCTGATCCGTTCATAAGGTTTTCCAGAATTTCCGAAGCGGCCCGGGAGATGACCGTACCAGGTCCAAAGATACTGCTTACTCCTGCCTTTTTCAGAAAATCATAATCAGCCGGCGGAATCACCCCGCCTGCAATAACCATGATATCGTCCCGGCCGATCTTCTTTAATTCATCAATCAGCGATGGGATCAGCGTCTTATGTCCCGCAGCAAGGCTGGAAGCTCCTATGACATGCACATCATTTTCGGCTGCCTGCCGGGCAACCTCTTCCGGGGTCTGGAAAAGCGGACCGATATCTACATCGAACCCGAGGTCGGCAAAGCTGGTGGCGATGACCTTGGCACCGCGGTCATGTCCGTCCTGACCCATCTTGGCCACCAGGATTCTCGGACGCCTTCCTTCTGATGCCGCAAACTGGTCTGATAACTCACGGGCTTTTTTTACCGATTCATCCATCGTGATTTCTGATAAATATACTCCTGATATTGTTTTAACATTCGCCTTGTGCCTTCCGAATACCTTTTCCATGGCATCGGAAATTTCCCCAAGTGTAGCCCTTTCCCGCGCGGCGTCCACTGCCAGTGACAGCAGGTTGGCATCGCCTGCTGCACCTTCAGTCAGCTTTTTCAGTGCGGCCTGCACATTCGCCTCGTTCCGGTTTTCCTTTAGCTTTCTAAGCCGCTCAATCTGTTGTTCCCGTACCCGGGTATTATCAACTTCCAGAATGTCAAAATCGGGATCTTCACTGACGGTATACTTATTTACCCCGACGATTATATCCTTCGCGGAATCGATTCGTGCCTGTTTCCTGGCGGCTGCTTCCTCGATTCTCATTTTCGGAACACCGCTTTCAATGGCTTTGGCCATTCCGCCCAGTTCTTCAATCTCATTCAGATGCTCCCAGGCCCGGTCAGCAATATCGCTGGTCAGTTTCTCCAGGTAATAGGATCCCGCCCACGGATCAACCACCGCGGTGATCCCTGTTTCCTTTTGCAGATAAAGCTGAGTATTCCGGGCGATTCCGGCTGAAAAATCCGTCGGCAGAGCGATGGCCTCATCAAGGGCATTGGTATGCAGGGACTGGGTGCCGCCCATCACCGCAGCCATGGCCTCGAGACAGGTTCGTGTAACATTATTGTACGGGTCCTGCTCGGTCAGGCTCCACCCTGAAGTCTGACAATGTGTCCGTAAAGCCATGGATTTCTCTTTCTCCGGTTTGAACTGACGGATAATCTGCGCCCAGATCATCCTGGCAGCACGCATTTTGGCGATCTCCATAAAGTGGTTCATGCCGATGCCCCAGAAAAAGGAGAGACGCGGGGCAAAGGCGTCAATCGACAAACCGGCGGCCAGACCTGCGCGCACATATTCAAGTCCGTCGGCCAGAGTATACGCCAGTTCAATATCGGCCGTGGCACCAGCTTCCTGCATGTGGTACCCGCTGATACTGATTGAATTAAAGCGCGGCATATTGGCTGACGTGTAGGAGAATATATCAGAAATAATGCGCATGGAGGGAGCAGGTGGATAGATATACGTATTTCTTACCATAAACTCCTTGAGGATATCATTTTGAATGGTGCCGCTCAACGCTTCTTCTGATACCTTTTGTTCCTCAGCCGCTACAATGTAAAATGCCATCACCGGGATGACCGCGCCGTTCATTGTCATGGAGACCGACATTTTATCCAGTGGGATCTTATCAAACAATACTTTCATGTCCTCCACAGAATCAATTGCGACCCCTGCCTTGCCCACATCACCGGTCACGCGGGGATGATCCGAATCATATCCGCGGTGGGTGGCAAGGTCAAACGCCACCGAGAGCCCCTTCTGTCCTGCTGCCAGGTTCCGCCGGTAAAACGCATTTGATTCTTCCGCGGTGGAAAACCCGGCATACTGCCTGATTGTCCACGGCCTCCCGGCATACATCGAAGCATACGGACCCCGGACATACGGTGGTTTCCCGGCACCAAAGTCCAGGTGGCTGACCTCATCCAGGTCTGAAAGAGAATAGGCCGGCCTGATGCCTATCTTTTCGGCTGATATGAATTCATTCGCACCGGCCGGCCGTGGTTTTTCCGGCCTGTCATTATCAAAGCTTATTTTGCTGAAATCAGGTCGCATGGTCAGTTGGCGTTTGAGAAGGCATTCCAGGCGTTCCTGGCGAGCACATCTGTAAGTGTTTCAATATAGTATGAACCGGCAGCGGGGTCAGCTACCTTATCCATAAAGCATTCTTCTTTTAAGATCAGGGATACATTCCGGGCAATTCGCTGCTGCATTTCTGACTGATCGTCTTCGGGTAAAATGGTGAGCGCTGTGCAACCCCCGAGGATACCTGCCAGCGCGGTGGTACAGCCTTTCAGCATGTTGCCATGCGGCTGGAAGGATTCCTCCTTCCAGTCAGGGGAAATGGCATGGATCAGCACATTAGCCGGAGCGATATCTTCAAGGCCGTAGGCCCGAAACATTTTAAATGCCAGTATCCTGACCGCACGCAACCGGGCGATCTCTTCGAAGAAAAGCGGACTGCATGAAACTGAAATCACCAGTCGCTGCCAGATTTCCGCCAGACTCATGCCAGTTTCTAGCAGGTTATCAATTCCATCTGCCAGATTCGCAAGAAAAACGGAAAGTTGCTCCGTGTATCCGGCATGGGGCGCTGCCAGATCGAAATGAAAAAAACGAATACTTTTATAATCACGGAATAGTTTAAACAGGCTGGCCAGGTCTTCCTTCCGGCTGCCTGCAGGAGCCAGGAATCCGCGAACTTTTTGATGATCTGAATCCTGGCGGTCCAGCCAGCGACGGAAGGAAGAGGCAAAGGAGTCATCCGTTTCGGTAAAACACAGTGCCGCATAATCAGGCATGATGTCTGCCAGGAGGCTGTCTGTCTCAAACCGTCCGGGCTCCGGAAACAAAAGGCCATCGGCCCCTTCCATTAAAGCGGTTAGCGCATGGCCGTTTGCCCGTTTAACATTTTCGTCACTGATCCGGGGGATATTATCCCATGAACGAACATCGCCCGCTTGTTTTTCGGCATATCCTACATGCCCGGAAAATGCTTCAGTGACAGAATTCCGGTCTTCCTTTGTAAAATATCTTCTCAGGGAAATATTCTCCCAGGTTCTCTCCAGAGGTCCTGAAACCTCCTTCTCCGCCAGATTTTTCCAGTCTTTGTATGTCATGGGAGCGAACCATTCGGAAAGGTCGTGCATAGTCAGGTCGGTTGAATTTCTCTAAAGTAAAGGTAAAGAATTCGCATGTAAAAAAGATTTCAGGAAGCTTAAATGGCCTATTACCGGTTATCCTGTCAAAAATTTAGAAAAGAATTTTTTTTATGCATAATTAGGCAGGGCACATGCTTTCACTTATGTGAAATTTTTTACAACTTTGTTTCCCTTTTTCTGCTGAGGGATTCCAAGTAAATCTCTTACATACTAAAATCTGTTTAATGGAAGTTGACTGCGGTACGGTTTGGAGTGACTGTCTGAAAGTGATAAAGGAGAATGTAGCCGACCAGAGTTTTAATACCTGGTTTCAGCCTATCAAACCTTTGGCATGTTCGGAAGATGTGCTGACCATTCAGGTCCCCAGTCAGTTTTTCTATGAATGGCTGGAGGAACACTATGTGGGTGTCCTCAAAAAAGCTATTACCGAAGTGCTGGGAACCGGAGCCAGGCTGGAATATTCGGTGATTGTTGACCGTGGAAACAGCAGAACGTCCCCCTTGTCGGTCAATCTCCCTAACCGCGGGAATACCAATAAGAAATCAGGCGGAGAGGATTATGTTTCGCCTTTTCACCTGAAACATGTGGATCACCTCTACCAGGAATCCCAGCTGAACCAGAACTATACTTTTGATACCTACATTGAAGGAGATTGTAATCGCCTGGCCCGGTCAGCCGGATTTGCAGTGGCGCAGAAGCCGGGAATTACCTCATTTAACCCGCTGATGCTGTACGGCGGAGTTGGCCTGGGCAAGACCCATTTGGTACAGGCGATTGGCAATGAGATTAAGAGCAACCTGTCAGACCGCTTTGTATTGTACGTTTCGTCAGAGAAATTCACCAACCAGTTCATTGATGCCCTGAGGAACAATAAGATTCAGGAGTTTCAGAATTTTTATATGCAGGTGGATATTCTGATAATTGATGATGTCCAGTTTCTGGCGGGTAAAGAACGAACCCAGGAGATATTCTTCCATATATTCAACCATCTTCACCAGGCCGGCAAGCAAATTATTATGACCAGTGATTGTCCGCCCCGGGACCTGAAAGGGTTGCAGGAACGACTGTTGTCCCGCTTTAAATGGGGGCTGACCGCAGATTTGCAGCAGCCGGATTTTGAAACCCGGATGGCAATTATTCAGCGTAAAATGCAGGCAGATGGCATCAATATTCCTGATAATGTCATTGAATACCTTGCATACAGCGTAGATACAAACGTCCGTGAGCTGGAAGGGGTACTGATTTCACTGATTGCACACGCTTCGCTTAACCGGGTGGAGCTTGACCTGGAGCTGGCCAAGCAGACACTGAAAAATATCGTGCATGATATCGATACCGAAGTGAGTATCGACTACATTCAGAAAACTGTAGCGGAATATTTTAAAGTGGAGGTGGAATCATTAAAAGACAAGATCCGTAAGAAGGAAATTGTCATTGCACGTCAGGTGGCTATGTATTTCTCCAAGGAATATACTGATCATTCGCTCAAGGCCATCGGATACCATTTCGGAGGCAGGGATCACAGCACCGTAATCCATGCGGTTCAGTCCGTTAATGACATGATGGATACCAATTCCAGCTTCAAATCATCCGTAGAGGAGCTGAAGAAGAAGCTGAAAATGAAATCCATCTGATTTACCTGAGAATAAAGGAATAATACCCGCTCACCCCTTTTTTATTAACTCCTTCTATCACGACCCTTCCCCGTATATTCTGAAGTATTTCCAGTAGTTCTTCCGGGTCCTTGATCGGATACCTGTTTATTTCAGTAACAATAAAGTCCTCAGAAATACCGATGCGTTTGATAAGTCCGTCGTGAATATTAAAAACCTTCACACCGTACTCCAGTTCAAGTAATTCAAGTTCCACTTTGGATACCACTTCAAACTGGGCTCCCAGGGATTCAGATGTATATATTTCACGCTTGAGAATGCCGGTGGTGCCTTCCCGGTTGGTAAGCGTCACCGTGCTCGTCTTCAGCACCCCGTCCTGCAGGTATTTTACTTCCACTTTGTCTCCGGGAGAATGATAGCTGAGTTCTTCTTCAAACTGACTCCGTGTGTTGGTGGGTGTGCCGTCAACACTGAGTATGATGTCCGTTTCCTTCAGGCCGGCCCGGGCAGCGGCGCCATCATCCTGAATATAGTCCAGCAGGACACCATTTATATTGTCTTCGTCCTGGAGCTGAATATCCAGTCTTTCGGCAAGTGCTTCGTCAAAATCACTTACATCTCCGCCAAAAAATGCTTTTTGAACCTCCCCGTATTCGATCAGGTCACTGACGATCTTGCGGACAATATCCACGGGAACAGCGAATCCATATCCTGCATAGGAACCGGTTTGAGAGAGGATCGCCGTATTTATCCCCACCAGCTGACCCTCTTTGTTTACCAGTGCCCCGCCACTGTTACCCGGGTTGATGGCAGCATCGGTCTGGATAAAGGACTCAATAGGGAATTTACTCTGGAGAATGTTGATTTCCCTGCCTTTGGCACTTACGATGCCGGCTGTGACGGTGGAAGTCAGGTTAAACGGGTTGCCTACAGCAATGACCCATTCTCCCACCCGCAATTGTTGTGAACTGCCGAGAGGGATGGCAGGGAGACTTTCCTCCTCTATTTTCAGGACAGCAAGATCAGTGGAGGGATCCGTGCCAATCAATTCTGCCTCGTAGGTTTTCTTATTGTACACTACTTCCAGTTGGTTGGCGTTCTGGACCACGTGATTGTTGGTGACGATGTACCCGTCGTCTGTAAAAATAACTCCGGAACCACTGCTGATACGCATGGTTGAAGATCCTTCCCGGTCAAACAGGTAATCCAGGTAACTCCGGCTGTAAGTGCGCTCAGAAATATTTTTAATGTAGACAACGCTCCTGGTACTTAGTTCGGAAGCAGTCACAAAATCTTCCGGCATGTCTTCCCCCGAGTGGAGTCGAGGTGATGCAATCGATGCGGTGTTAACCACAGGCATCTTTTCCGTTTCAGCATCTGTCGGGATAAAAAAAGCAGTGTAGGTCCAGGCGCCGGCTATTCCGGTGATAAATGCAATGAAAGCAGTCAGTAGTAGGTTACGCATGTGCAAATCTGGGTTTGGATAATGCAAATATATCTGCAGGGTTTAACGATACAAAATTGATCAAGTTGTACAAATGAGTGATGAAATCTTCCTAAAATTGTTGTTGACCAAGTCAGGAGCAAGATATTTATGGGTATCAGATCGGTATTAAGCAGGCCATTTGCAGCTTATGTGGCGAGCCAGACGCGGAAATGGGCGAACCAGCCGGTAACGTCGCAGGAAAATGTTTTCCGCAGTATTGTCAGGAAGGCTGCCCATACAGAATTCGGGAAAGATCACCGGTTTGCCGAGATCAGTAATCATGAAGAATTTACCGAGGCGGTTCCGGTGCGTGATTATGAAGGACTTAAGCCTTATGTCGAACTAATCCTTCAGGGCCAGGATGACATCCTCTGGCCTGGGAAACCGGCGTATTTTGCCAAGACGTCCGGGACGACTTCCGGGGTCAAATATATTCCCATCACCAGGGATTCGCTTCCAAATCATATGAATTCAGCCCGAAATGCACTTTTGAGCTATGTACATGAGACGGGTCATTCCAAATTTCTGGATGGGAAACTGATCTTTCTTTCGGGAAGCCCGGAAATGACCGTGAAGGGAGGCGTTAATACAGGACGGCTCTCAGGTATTGTGAATCATCACGTGCCTGCTTATTTGCGAACCAACCAGCTCCCGAGCTATGAAACAAATTGCATTGAGGACTGGGAAACCAAGCTGGAGAAAATAATAGATGAGACCATCCATGAGCAAATGACGCTTATCTCAGGAATTCCTCCATGGGTGCAGATGTATTTTGACCGGATCGAAGCCAGAACAGGTAAAAAGATCAAGGACGTATTTCCCGACTTTTCCTTATTTGTTTATGGAGGGGTGAATTTTGAACCCTACCGCGCCAACCTTTTTGAGAGTATCGGGAAAAAGATCGACAGCATTGAGACCTATCCGGCATCTGAGGGTTTTATTGCCTATCAGGACAGTCAGCAGGAAGAAGGCTTGCTGCTGCTGCTTGACAGCGGGATATTTTTTGAGTTCATTCCTGCCGATGAATACTTTGATGAGCGCCCCACCAGGCTTACTATTGAGGAAGTAAAAACCGGTGTCAATTATGCGGTGGTGATTAACAGCAATGCCGGGCTCTGGGGATACTCATTGGGGGATACCGTAAAATTTGTTTCGCTGAATCCCTGTCGCATTGTGGTGAGCGGCAGGATCAAACACTTCATTTCTGCCTTTGGTGAACACGTGATAGGCGAAGAAGTGGAAAAGGCCATGAAACTGGCGTCAGAAGAATTTCCTGAGACAGAATTAATTGAATTCACAGTAGCACCACAGGTAACACCGCCTGAAGGAGGGTTGCCATACCATGAATGGTTTGTGGAATTTGCCAGGGAACCCGCTGATTTGAAAGCGTTTGAAAAAGCGTTAGATTTGGCGCTTCGAAGGCTGAACTCCTATTACGACGATCTGTTGAGCGGAAATATTCTCCGGACGCTGAATATTCGTCCGATGAAACGTGATGCCTTTATTAATTATATGAAGTCCCAGGGCAAGCTCGGCGGACAAAACAAAGTCCCGAGATTGTCTAACGACAGGAAAATTGCCGATGATTTAACTCCATACAGGCTGGAATTCTGACATGTCAACTGAAGAAATCGTTAAGAAACGCATTGCTATTCTCGGGTCGACCGGTTCGATCGGTACCCAGGCCCTGGAAGTTATTGAAGCGCATCCGGAGCATTTTGAGGTTGAAGTACTTACCGCTGGCAATAATTGCGAACTGCTTATCAGACAGGCCTTACGATACCTGCCGAATGCAGTGGTAATCTGCAACGAAGATCATTACGAAAGAGTAAAGGAGGCACTGGACCCAAAAGATATCAAAGTGTATTGCGGGGAGAATGCGATGGCATCGGTCGTACAGATGGACAGCATAGATTTGGTCCTTACAGCGCTGGTCGGTTATACAGGACTGAAACCGACGATCAGGGCTATTGAAGCAGGGAAAACCATTGCACTGGCGAATAAAGAAACCCTTGTGGTGGCAGGCGAACTGATCACCCGACTTGCCGAAGAAAAAGGGGTGAATATTTACCCGATTGATTCAGAACATTCAGCCATTTTCCAGTGCCTGGCCGGAGAATTCCATAACCCGATTGAAAAAATAGTGCTAACCGCTTCCGGCGGACCGTTTCGCGGAAGAAAAGCCGGTGATCTTGCGGATGTTACCAAGGCGCAGGCACTTAAGCATCCAAACTGGGAAATGGGTGCCAAGATCACTATTGATTCTGCCAGTCTGATGAACAAGGGGCTTGAGGTAATTGAAGCGAAATGGTTGTTCGGACTTGATGCGGATCAGGTAGAAGTGATCGTTCACCCTCAATCCATCATTCATTCCATTGTTCAGTTCAGGGATGGATCTATGAAGGCCCAGATGGGCCTGCCCGACATGAAGCTGCCAATTCAGTATGCTATAGGTTATCCGTACCGCTTACCGTCCGATTTTCCGCGGTTCAGCTTCTTGGATTACCCTTCCCTTACATTTGAGCAGCCGGATACAAAAACATTTCGTAACCTTGCACTTGCGTTTGAAGCGTTAAACCAGGGTGGAAATATGCCTTGTGTGCTGAATGCAGCCAATGAAATTGCCGTGGATGCGTTTCTAAAGGACAGGATCAGGTTTCTTGAAATGTCATCTGTAGTGGAACGATGTTTGGAAAAAATTGATTACATAAAAATACCCTCCTATGAGGATTACGTGGAAACTGATAAAGTTACGCGTAAAAAAGCGTTGGAGTTTATACAATAGAAATACATGGAAGGATTAATAATGACCGCTCAGATTCTTCTGAGCCTCTCGATACTGGTGGGATTGCATGAAATGGGGCACCTTCTGGCCGCCAAATTTTTTGACATGCGCGTTGAGCAATTTTCTATCGGGTTCCCGCCTAAGTTATTCAGCTTTAAATACGGCGAAACAGAATATGCACTGAGTGCCATCCCGCTTGGCGGATTTGTCAAGATTTCAGGAATGATTGACGAATCACTGGATACGGAAGCAATGAAGGAGCCGCCGAAACCTTATGAATTCAGGGCTAAACCGGCCTGGCAGCGACTTATCGTCATGCTGGGAGGAATCATTGTCAATGTAATTACCGGGGTGATCATTTTTATTTTCCTGACCTGGATTTACGGGGAAACCTATATGTCCAAGGATTCGGTCAATGCCAACGGCGGAATCATTGCCATGGAACTTGGTGAAGAGATTGGGTTAAAAACAGGCGACCAGATCGTGGCCATCAATGGGGAAGAATTCGATGACTTTCAGCAAGTCATGAAATCAGAAGTGTTCCTTGGATCAGATGCCTACTATACCGTTTTACGTGATGGTGAGCGTGTGGATGTGGCGATTCCTGATGATTTCATCGAGAAGATGAATGATGAGGAATCCATGATGAATTTTATATATCCGCGACTGCCATCAATAGTCGGACAGGTTCAGGAAGGGTCTATTGCTGACCGGGTCGGACTTAAAGAAGGTGATAAAATCGTAGAGGTTGGAGGAATTCCAGTCAATTACCAGGATGAGGTTTCTGCCATTGTCAGGGGTTATGACCAGGATTCTATCACCGTGAAATACCAGCCGGGTGGAGAAGGACAAGTGGTTGCTTTTAAGGAGTACTTTGCCAGGGATTCGATAATCGGTTTTTCGGCGATGGATGTCCTGGAGCGTGAACGAATCGAATTTACGTTTGCCGAGGCGGTTCCCTACGGTACGAAAAAAGCGTTTAATATCGTATTTCTCCAGGTAAAGGCTTTTGGAAAGATGCTTAGCGGAGTAATTAATCCTGCCAAGTCACTTGCCGGGCCGATCCGTATTGCCCAGGCATATGGTGGAGAATGGGTATGGGAAAGATTCTGGTTTATGACCGGCCTTCTTTCTATGGTGCTGGCATTTATGAACCTGTTGCCTATTCCGGCACTTGACGGAGGACATGTGATGTTCCTGAGTTATGAAATGATTTCAGGCCACAAACCGTCCGATAAGTTTCTGGAGAATGCTCAGAAAGTAGGTATGGTCCTGCTGCTCTCGCTTATGGTATTTGTTATTTTCAATGATATATTCTCCATCAATGCTGTGAAAAGCTTATTCGGGATCGATTGATAATAAAACTATTAAGAAATATGAAAGCAGGCCGGGTGCCTGCTTTTTTTATTTAAATAGTCCAGAATTAAAATGATTTAAAAAATTATTTGAAAAGTAAGATACCGATCGGTATCTTCGCGTATGCGTAACCCGGAATTAACCAGGCAGATTATTCTTAAGACCTCGGGTGAATTATTCAACACCCATGGCTACAAGGCCACATCGATCAGTAATATTACCGATGCGACTGGGCTTACAAAAGGAGCGATCTATAAGCATTTTCGTAACAAGGACGAACTGGAGAAGGAAACTTTTATGTACCTGTCGGATCAGGTGGCCAGTCATCTGGGGGAAAAGATCAGGGCGGAGAATAACGCAAAAGATAAGCTGGAGGTAATTTTTATATTTTTTGATTCCTACCTCACGCATCCGCCGGTGGTAGGGGGGTGCCCGTTGTTAAACCTTGCTGTGGAGGCGGATGATGCACATCCGGACTTAAAAATACAGGCATTGCAAATGATGGAAATGCTGCGGAATACGTTGTACACCATTTTAAAGAATGGGATCAGGTACGAACAAATCATTCCTGGAACAGATTGCGAACAGGTTGCTTCGGTTATCCTTGCGTCACTTGAAGGGGGAATCATGATGGGTAAATTATCCGGGAAAGACAGCGATATGAGACATATTCTCGATCATTTACGTGGTGTGGTAAAACAGCTGACAGTTTAAAAAAATTTAAGAATACAGATACCGATCGGTATCCAAATTAACGCACTATATGAAAAAAATGCTCACAACAACACTGGGAACCGGATTGAATATCCTGTCGCATATCGCGCCGGAAAAGACGGGTGAGCTGGGATTTAATCTCTTTTGTTATCCCTACCGTCCCAAAATGCTGCAAAAGCACCGGAAATTCCTACAGGATGCCGCCTGGCGTACATTCACAAGCCAAGGGCAAACTATACAGACGTACCGATGGGGCAGGGGTAGCAAGCGGATCTTGTTTGCACATGGCTGGCAAAGTCATTCTTATCGATGGAAGGCCTACATTCAAAACCTCGATCCTGAAATTTACACTATCTACGCCTTGGACGCTCCGGCACATGGATTAAGCACGGGTAAGGCACTCACCATCCCTCATTATGCGGAAATAATCCGGGACATGACAAATGAAGCAGGTTCGTGGCACGCGATGGTAGGCCATTCCATGGGGAGCTTTACGCTGTTGTATATGGCGCACGTGTATCCATCTGTTATTCCCGAAAAAATGATATTGCTTGCACCTCCTTCTGGTGCCGCTGAATTCATTCGTTTCTATGGAGATCAGCTGCAGCTATCGGACCGTACCATCCGGTTGACGGTTGACCATTTCATAGACCGGATGAGTAATCCGCCGGAATATTACAGCTCCAGTGAATTTGCCAAATCCCTCACCATACCCGGACTAATTATCCATGATGTGGAAGACGGCGATACCCCGGTGGAAAACGCAAGGGAGATTGCCCGTTCCTGGAGCAATGCCAGGCTGCATGTTACGGAAGGACTTGGTCATAACCTGAGGTCAGCAGACATAATTAACGAGGTGACTGATTTTATCAATCAGGATGTATAAGGTCAGCAGTAGAAATCCGTGGGTGTATAATGGCCTACTGCATGTTCGTTTTATCAAGACGTGCAGACAGAATTCCTGCATATTCATTAATGACCTGTTTGCCAGGATTTAATTCCGGACGCACTGTGAGCAGTACTGGCCAGGGGCAATTCTCCCGGATGATTTGTTCTGTCGACGGGGTTTCTTCCCCGTTCAGGATTATCCCTTCCACCTGCAGACCACTTCGCTTTAAATAGTCGATACTTAGAAGGCTGTGATTAATGCTGCCCAGGTAAATATTGCAAACCAGGATTACCGGAGCATCAAAGCGGCGTGCCAGGTCAATGACCATATCCTTGTTATTCAGTGGCACCAGCATTCCTCCGGCCCCCTCAATCACCAGGCTGTGTTCCGTATCGGGCAATTCAAAATCTTCAAGGCGGATTGAGACTTTGTCTTGAGCCGCTGCGTAATGCGGACTGGCTGGTGTATTCAGCAGGTATTGTTCAGGATGACAAGTGCCATCAATCATTCCCTCCATCCACTCAGTATCTGTAGGATAGCCGGCTTGCACCGGCTTCCAGTAATCGGCATGAAGCGCCTGGCAGAGAATGGCACTGATGAATGTTTTCCCGCAATCAGTTCCGATGGCAGTCACGAAGTAGTTTTTCATTTCAGACAAGTTTAGCGATGCTTCGGATCAGAGCCTCAATTTCTTCAAAAGTATTGAAGGAATGCAGGCAAATACGAATTCGTTCCCGACCTTCCGCCACCGTGGGTGACAGGATTGGACGTACATCGAAGCCTTTCTTCTGAAGTTCCCGGGAAAGTCCGCGAACTTCTTCATTTCCCGGGTATATGATTGCCTGAATCGCGCTTTCCGATGATATGACTTCGAGGTTTCCCGGTCCCTCCATGCTCCATATTTTTTTAAAATGATTGATGTTATCCATGAGGGCAATTCGCTCGCGGCTCGTTTCTGTGACTTTCGGCAGTACCTCCCTGATATGCTGAACAGCCGCCGGTGGCAGTCCGGTGGTGTAAATGAACTGCCGGGAGAAATTCACAAGGTACTCTTTCACCTGCCGTGTGGAAGCCACGGCCGCACCATGTCCGCCGAATCCTTTACCGAAAGTATAAACAGCGGCGAGGATTTTTTCCTGAATTCCATTCTCCTGCGTACACCCACCCCCTTTAAAACCCCGTACACCTGTAGCATGGGCCTCATCCACAATTAGTGAGGCTCCGTACCGGTCGGTGAGGTCAGCGATTTCGTGAAGCGGCGATTCGTCACCGTCCATCGAGAAAATGGATTCCGTAACAACATACGTAATACCTGCTGCTTTTTTCAAACGGCGTTCCAGGTCGGTCAGATCGTTATGGCGGAATGCCTGGCTTTCCGCCATACTGAGTCTTGCGCCGTCCTTGATGCAGGCATGGGAAAGCTGATCGTAGAGAATAAGATCATTTCTTTTTGGCAGGCAGGAGAGCACACCAAGGTTGGCCATATAGCCGCTGCTGTAGATCAGGCATGATTCGTATCCGAAATTCTCTGCGATCTGGTTTTCCGTATCTTCAGCCAGGGGGAAATTCCCGGTGAGCAGGCGGGAGCCAGTAGAGCCCTGGGGCTGATTTTCACCACTGATTTGTTTAGCCATGCCCAGGTAATCATTGGAGGAAAAATCTGTCAGGTTTGAGAGCTGACCAAGCGCCCGCGGTGTTTTGTTGTTTTCCAGCTCGGAAGATATCCGTTGATGTACTGTGTTTTGCATGATTTATTCCTGTCAAATGTACTCGTAAAATCATAACTTGCCCATTCCATTCGCCAGGGCCTGAAGTTATTGTTTGAAAGCTTTCTCAAAATGAATATCTTGAATCGGGAAGAAAAATGGCAGAATTGAGATAATCCATGGCTGAAGATAGCACCACCCCGGGTACTGAAACAGAAAAATCAGCAGCACCCGCTCCGAAAAAAAACAAGTCCATCAAGGTAGTTACGTTAACGCTTCTCCTTATTTCGGTTTTGTTTCTCATCTTTTACATTCTTTCTGATCGTTATGTCCCGTATACCGACCAGGCCATGGTGAATGGCCTGATGGTGCCTATCGTCCCGCGCGTATCAGGCAATATCACAGATATTAATGTACGGCTGCATTCGCCGGTTTCAGCCGGGGATACCCTGTTCAGAATTGACCCGAGACCATATCAGCTGGCGGTAGACCGATCTGAGGCCAACCTGGATAATACTGCGCAGAGCGTGGCGGCCAGAACGGCTTCGGTAAAGTCCGCCGCAGGACGGCTTGGTGTGGCACGGGCCCAGCTTGACCGGGCGCAACGAAACTGGAACAGGGTTCAGAAAGTACTTGAAGAAAATCCGGGTGCCTTGTCCCAGTCTGACCGGGACCAGGCCGAGACGTCGCTCATGCAGGCGACCGAGCAGGTTGCCTCAGCAGAGGCTGACCTGGAAAGGTCCCAGCAGGCCCTGGGGATTTCGGGAGAAGAAAACCCGCAATTCCGTGCGGCTCTGAAAGCGCTTGAGCAAGCCCAGCTTGATCTTGCGTTTACCTCTGTTATTGCCGAATCCAATGGATACATTGAAAGTTTCAGCATCGATCTCGGGTACTACGCCTCTCCCGGACAGCCACTGGCTGCCCTGGTATCTGAGAAGGACACTTGGCTGCAGGCAGACATGAAGGAGAATAACCTGGCTGTTATGCAACCGGGAGATATCGCTGAGTTTGCCCTGGATGTCGCTCCGGGCAAAGTTTTTCAGGGCAGTGTTATGAGTATTGGATATGGGGTTAGTACAGGAAACTCCAACCGCGGGGATTTACCAACCATCAGCAGCAGCCAGGGATGGTTACGGGATCCGCAGCGGTTTCCTGTGATCATTTCCTTTGAAAGCGAAGAAGTTGAAGCAATCATGCGACGGGGAGGGCATGTGGACGTAATTGTCTACACAGGAGATCATTGGTTCCTGAATGCGCTGGGGCGGTTCAGAATACGCTTGTTAAGCTGGTTGTCCTATGTCCGCTGATTCGTCACATATTGATTCATACGGATGGGCCAGGGCAAGGCCGGTCTTCCGGTATGCGGTAGGAGCCGCTGTCATTCTGACATTCAGTCTCGTAGCTGATTATACCCTTTCCTACCTGACCCCGGTCCTGGCGCTCAATTTTCTTAATCCGGGTATGAAACCACAGACCTTCAAGACCGGAATCGCTTTCCTGATAATGCTTGCGGTGACCAGCTTTTTTGCGGTGATCTTCAGCCGGATATTCATCAGTTTTCCTATGGTTTTTCTCCCGATGTTTGCGCTGGTTTTATTGCTTGTGCTTTATTCAAAAAGGCTGAACGCCATAGTGAAACTCTTCTTAACCCTGTCATTGACACTCATTCCCTTTGTATCTCTGGTCTCCACGCGGCTGGGAAGTGTTATTGCCATTAACCTGATCATTAATGCGCTGGTCGCCCTGCTCCTCGTATGGCTTGTATTCCTGATCTTTCCTTTTAATGAGAAAGCAATTCACACCACCAAAGCAGGTCAGGTAAGATCAGAACAGGAGCGTTATCGGGATGCCATAAATACAGTAATTGTGGTGATGCCGCTCTTTATCCTGTATTTTATTTATCAATGGTCAGGAGCGATCCTGGTGCTCATTTTTGTTATGATTCTTTCACTTACCCCGGCCACGCGAAATGCGAAGGCGGGTATATTCATGGTAATTGCGAATATAGCCGGGGGCATCGGTGCGATCATCGTATTTAACCTCCTGACAGTTGTACCGAATGTATTCTTTTTGTTCCTGTTAACAATTATTGCGGGCTTGTTAATGGGCAACCGGTTGTTTTCGGGGCGCCCGGGTGCCTCCCTTTACGGAACTGCATTTTCCACCTTTCTTCTGATTTTGGGATCGGTGACCGGTTCGGAAGGGGAGGCGGGTGACAAAGTATGGACTCGTGTTTTGCAGATGAGTATGGCTGTGTCCTACGTGGTTCTTGCATTTGCGATTATCAGACAATTCTCCCGTTCAAATAAAGAGAAAACTACATGACGGGAAGGATCATCGGTTCATTCATTATTCTCCTGTTCATTCTTCAGGCATGCAAGGTGGGGCCAACCTATACCCGGCCTGAGTCCGTATTGCCACCGTCATACAGCTTAGATACAGATGCAGGTGCATCTCTTGCCAATCTTCCCTGGTGGCAGTTATTCCGGGACTCGACGCTTGTGAGCCTGATATCTGTGGCAGTGGAGAATAACCGGGATCTGGGAGCCTCTGTTGCGCAGATCAGGGCGGCCAGGGCGGGACTGCAGATTGTTCGTGCCGACCTTTACCCTCGTATAAATTATGGTGCGGATTTATCCACCACTGCACAAAGCGGAGGAGATGGCCTTTCTAACAGTGCAACTGCGGGATTGAATGTCAGTTATATAGTCGATTTGTGGGGTCGGATCAGGAGAATGAACGAAGCTGCGTTCCAGGAATACCTGGCTACGGAAGAGGCTTACCGGACATTGACCATTATCATTGTCAGTGAAACTGCCAAAGGATACATGACATTGCTGGACCTGGACAACAGGTTGCTTGTGGCCAGGCAGACGGCCGAATCATGGCAATCCAACCTGGAGATCGTTCAGGCCAGGTTCAATGCGGGGTTTGTCAGTGAAGTGGATCTGAACCAGGCAAAAATTCAGTTGGCCGAAGCAGAAACAGCTATCCGTACATTTACCCGGCTGCGCGTGCAGACTGAGAATGCCATCAGTATCCTGATGGGTGTGCCCCCTCAATCAATACCAAGGGGTCAGGAGCTTACCAGCCAGGTATTCCCCCCGGTACTGCCGGCCGGCATACCATCCGAATTGCTGGACAGAAGACCTGATGTGCGGGCGGCTGAACGATTACTACAGGCCCAGACCGAGCGAATAGGTATTGCAGAAGCATTGAAATATCCTTCATTGACCCTGAGTGCCGACATGGGGGCTCAGTTGGTCAATCCTGCAGCAGCATTTGCCACCCTGGGTGCCCAGGTCCTCGGTCCGCTGTTTAACAGCGGTGCTGTAAAGGCCGGGGTGGAGGTAGAAAAAGCCAGGACCGAGCAGGCGCTGAATAATTACGAAAGTGTCTATTTAAATGCGATTCGTGAGGTGCAGGATGCCTTGATTGCCGTGGAGACATATGATGAGGAATTCGTAATCCGCCGGGGTCAAATGCAGGCGGCCGAGGAGGCAGCTGAATTATCATGGGTCAGGTATGACGGCGGCCTGACCAGTTACCTGGAAGTACTTGATCTGCAACGATCGTTGTTCAGCTCACAATTAAAAGCATCCGAGACCCTCAGACTGCAGATTACCTCAACTATTGATTTGTATGCAGCCCTCGGAGGGGGATGGGTTGCCATGCAGGATTCCGTTCTTGCTGATCGCATCACGGAAGAAAGTGACAGCATTAGATAAGCTCACGCAACGATGGCAACATTGATTTATTCTTCTGCTGGAATTCTTCACCGCGAATCAGGAAATTATTCAGAAATACAAGGGCATCATTGACAAATGGCCCCTTGTTGAGCATGACACAATCCGCTTTCATGGACTGAACAATATCAGTTACCTCTGAACGGGAAGGAGTTCCTTTTTTTGCCAGATTTTCAAGTACCTGGGTGGCCCACACAATGGGCGTGTGAGCGGCTGTACATATTCTAAGAATTTCCCGTTGAATGTATCCGATATTTTCCCAGCCGGCCTCCACCGCCAGATCTCCGCGTGCGATCATAACCCCTGCCGGGTTTGGGTAACGCATAGATTCCAGCAGGAGGGAAGAAAGGTTGTTGTAAGCCCGTTTGGTTTCAATCTTCAGGATCACACCTGGTAGCTTTGTCTGATTAACCGGCATTTGGTGGAATAATTCCTTGAGATCTTCAATAGTATTAACAAAACTGAAATTAACTATATCGGCATGTTTGACAATAAAGCGTAAATCAATCTTATCCTGTTCGGTCAGTCCTGAAATACTGAGTTCAGAATCCGGAAAATTGATGCCCTTGTCAATCCTTAGCCTGGAGCCCTGGGGTTTGCATCGGATTACGCAAAGTTCAACCTGATCCGACTGTTTTTCACGGACCACACATTCAATTTTTCCATCATCGAAAAATATTCTTTCCCCGGGCTTAATATCCTGAAGTATGGACGGCAGAGACATGGATACAGCCTTATCCCCCTCTTCATTTGCCGGCAGATTAGCAGTCAGCAGAAGCTTGTCTTCCGGGAACAGGAGCAAACACTTGTTCCCTTTTTTGTCAAGCAGTGTACCCGAAACGCCGGTCGTTCTGAGTTTTGGGCCCCCGAGATCCATGGCGATCTTTACCGTGCGGTCATGGTGTGCCGCGGCGGTACGAACGTGATCAATCATTTTAAGCCAGGTCTCCGGATTATCGTGCGCACAATTGATCCGGGCACAGTTCATTCCGCCAGCGACGAGCTTTTCTATTATGCCGGCATCTTCAGCCGATTCTGATGGAAGGGTGGCCATAATCATCATTCTCCTTTCCGGCATTCTGGGACCCAGCAACCTGTACGTATTATGGGTCAGCAATTGCAGCGCCTCATCCGGATCAGGATGCTGTTCTTTGAATTCTGTTATTAATTCCTCATTGTTCAGTTTGCGGAGAATTGAACGAACCTGGTATATGGAATGGAGAATATGTCCTTCTGCCCGGGCAAACCGAGACAAACCCAGCGAGCCCAGTCCGGCCTGAAATTCAGCGATATCAAGTTCCCTGAATTTCATGTAATTCCGCAGGTTTTTCGCGCTAAGCCGTTTATCAACGGCAAGAATATCTGGCGCTTTTTCTTTTTCAGATTCTACGTAGGCCAGAACATCTTCAAGTTGTTCAGCGATAGATGAAACCGGATTTGTAATCATATTGGTATTAACGGAAAAAAGCCGCCGGTGTCTATCCGGCGGCACAATATTATAACATTTAATTCATGGCGAATCAGGATCCTTTTCTTTGATCTTTCCAGCGTTGAATTTCAAGCTGGTTGATCCGGACAAAGTCCATGTCACCTTTCTTTTCAGCCATTTTTTGTGACTCTTCCGCGGTGTTAATAGCGGCTTTCAGATCACCTTGTTTAGCAAGGATTTCTGCTTTGGTATGCATTACCCAATAGGCATCCGGACCGTACTCAAGGGATTTGTTTATCCATTCAAGCGCTTTGTCCAGATCTTTGTTGGTATCAAGATAATATTTGGCTGCCAGGTAGTACTGGCCGGAAAGTTTGAGCTCAGGGTTGGTGGTAAATTTATGAATGGTAGCCTGAACCTGTTCATCAATTTCATTGCTGATGCCAAATGTTACCCTGGTGAAATCCCAGGAAAGCTGCACCTGAGCGCAGGTAGTGCAGATGTTCATAAGCTGAACGGTAAAGTTATCCGCCTGTTCTGCCAGTTTTTCCGGAATAACAGTAATGCGTGCTACCTCTGCCCCGGTGCTGAAATAAGTTTCCGGTTCAGTTTCAAACATGTAGATCATGTCCTCTTCCAAAAATGCCATAGTAGCCTGTTTCCATTCTCCTTTTTTAAAAATGATCACCCATTGATTTTCATTTGGGATCACTTCAATGGCATAATTGCCGGCAGGCAGCCGATCACCATTATCCAGCAGCATATCGTCATCAAACCTGGCTCTGAGATATTGCCAGTCTGTGGTAAGCCATCGTTCTCCGTAGGGAATACGTTCGCCAAATATTACGTGGCCCTTGGTGGCTGGCCTTGTATACTCAAAATAAACTTCGGTCAATCCGATTTCCTGAGTTAAGGTCGCTCGGGCATTCTCATCGGGCAGTGTGATTTGTGCTGTGGTTGTCAACACAGTTCCAATCATGAACAAAAGCCCGATAATAAAAGCTTTACTTAAATTTTTCATGATAATTGAATTATGCAATGTCGCGGCATTGCGTTTCACTTATACCAGAAATTATAATGAAAGCCTGATTTGTGCAATGACTGGTATCATCAGAATCAGCGACCGCTATCAGCGGTAGAATTGGATGAAATCGCCTTTTCAAGCAACCTTTTTATGTGACCATCAGTGACTTCGCCAAACCGTTCAAAATAGGTTTCGGTCTTTTCCAGGGCAGGGGCCGAGAGCAGGAATTTTACTTCAATACCTTTTTGTCTGAGGGTTTCTTTTTCCCTGGTGGTAATTACCGGGACCGCCAATATTATTTTTTTAGCATTTCTTTTCTGAAGGCTTTGCAGGCATGCAAGCAGCGTGTCCTCATTCTTTAGTCTGTCATCCACCAATATTGTGATTACGTCATGCAGGTCCTGAGGCAATCGTCCATAAACAGAAAGCGCTCTATTTATCTTTTTTTGCATCCGGCTGAATTGGTGGCGGATGATATCAGTTGGTATTTCCGAGTCCGGGTGGAGAATTACGTCGTCTTCACATACCGAGCCAATACTTTGATGCGGATCGGCCGGGTGGTTGATTTTCAGACATGGAAAAAGAATGAGTGGAAGCTTGAGTTTTGATGCGAGCGCGGCTGCCACCGGAACACCTCCGCGTGGAATCCCCAAAACAAGCACCTTGTCGGCCCCTGTATATTCATAAAGCTGTTCACCCAAAAGCTCTCCGGCTTCCCGGCGATCAAAAAACGGGACCTTTTTGCCTATCGATGAGTGTTGATGGATCATAGTAATAAATATCGTTATTATAACCTGCCAGGACTATGACGACGGGCAGCCGGGATAATGATCCTTGTTATTGAAGATCCGGTGATAAGGATTTTACCGGTATATGATCCAGGTCAGGGCAAAAGAGCCGGATAATTTTTATCTAAGAGCTATGAACGCTGTACTTGTCCCGACTGATTTTTCTGAATGTGCCGACAGTGCCGTCCAGCTGGCTCATGCCATTGCGCTGAAATCAGGGGCACATCTTTATTTTTTACATATGTTCACCGATTTTTCAGAGCCGATTCATGTTCCGCAGCTTTCTGATCATGTGATCAGCCGGCATCCGAAAGAAGGGATGGCTCGTGCAAGGTTGGAAAAACTGGTTGAGCAGGCCGAGGCCGAAGGTATCAGGTCGTCATCCATTTTTGTGTATGACCATGGCAGTGAAAAGGTAATTGATTACCTGGATTCATATGAAATTGACCTTGTGGTGATGGGTACCCATGGAATTGGCGGACTGAAGGAGTGGCTTGTAGGTTCGAACGCACGTTATATTACCAGGCATACCACCATACCGGTACTTGTCACTAAAAAAGTTACAGAGGCATTTGAGATAAGGGATATATTGTTCCCCTCCGTTTTCAGTCATGATGTAAGCGAATCCCTTGGCAGGGTTGTGGAGTTTGCGGGACTTTTCGGTGCTACTATTCAGTTGTTATATGTAAATCTTACCGGTCGCTCCGCAGGATCCGGGCAAGCTGAACATATTCTCGAATATTTCAGCAGCGAATATCCGCAGGCCAGCTTCCGCATAAATGTCATCGATACAAACGATGAGCTTTGGGGTATCGGGGAATTTATCCAGACATATCCGGCTGACGTCATAGGAATAAGCCGCGGCGAACATGACAGTTCCTTCTTTTCTCGCAGCGTTGCCGAATCACTGATGCAACGCGAAGAAACACCCATCCTCATCGTTTGAATTTTGTGAATATAATTTCAGGAAATAACGGATAAATAAGAATGCCTGTCCCGGAGGACAGGCATCTCATTAAAAGAAAAACCATTAATTAACCAGGTGTCAGGCAACATTTATATGTTTGCTCTTACTAATTGGTTTCTCCTTCAGTTTTGGGATTGTTACTTTAAGCATGCCGTCGGCATATCGTGCATCAATTTTTTCCACTTTAACATTTTCAGGAAGTCTGAATGTCCGGCAGAAGGAATTGTAGGAGAATTCTTTGCGGGTATAGCCATCTTCAACTTCTTTTGTTTCCTCTTTTTCAGCACTGATGCTCAACAGATTTTCTGCGATTTCCAGGTTAAAATCATCACGTGTTAATCCCGGAGCAGCCAGGTCAAGTTCAAATGCTTTAGGGGTTTCCTTAATGTTCACAGAAGGAATGTTTATTCTCCTGTTTGAATAAAATTCCGGCAACCTGTCAAATAAATCCGTGTCAAAAATCGATTCAGGGCTCCACATGTTTGTAAACAGGTTAGGGAGTCTTTTTTTTAATTCAGTAGTCATGATTGCTCCTTTTTTAATGGTTGGTAATAATTTTTATTACGCCATAAACTTAGCAGATGGGTCTATCAACGTCCATGATATTTCTGTCGGTATCCCGTGATTTTTGTCTTTCAGTATGATCGGAGAAATGGACGGATAATAAAAAACATCCATTCCCCGTGATTGAAATCATGCCTGTTCATTAAGTGAGTCATTTGGTCTGAGTCCGGAAAAAAGCACTTTTATTCCAGAGAGTTAAAGCACTTAAACGATGGAAATCATGAAAGCAAGGACAAAACAGAGCCAGGAAAAATTCCCCGAAACAGGGACTAACTGGCAACAATTGTATGTTATTACAGAAAACTGGCAATCAGATCTTTTATTCTTTGAAGATGAGATCGTTTTTTTCAGATCCCTGATGTCCAGGTATGTCCTGCAACTTTTGGAGGGTATTGATAAGACGCAGCTGGTAACTGGCGGACTTAAAGAACTGGAGGAACATCGGCAATTACTGATTCGAAAAGTGAAGAGGCACCTGAGGCACCTGAGTGACCATTTCAGCAGTCCGTTCGTACTTGCGGACCCTGCTTACCTGGATGAGCACCGGTTGCTGGAATCTGAAATAGTCGAATTTGTTAAAAAGTTCAGAAACACAAAACGACTTGTATTTAAACACATGGATCAAATCCTGAAAGCAGAGAAAGGCAAGCATCTTATCACAAATCTGTAGGTGCCGTGATCATTCACCGGGGCATCCTGGCCCCGGTTTAAATGCTTTTTTTGTTGATGCAGGTCACTTTGTCCGGTGACTGCAATCATACTTTTCAAACACCTATTATCCTACTTTAGATATGCCGGGTACAGCTGATTACCTTGTCGTAATATGTATAAAAAACCGGTGTAAGGATTTAAACTGCCTGTCCTATGAGTTACAGGATATTGGTTATTGAAGATAATCCGGATATGCTGGAGAATATTGCCAGCATACTGGAGTTGGGACATTATGAAGTACTGACATCGGAGAATGGAAAGCGCGGAATTGAAATTGCTCTTAAGGAAAAGCCTGATCTTATTTTATGCGATGTAATGATGCCTGAGCTGGATGGTTATGGCGTTCTGCATATACTTGGGCGAAATCCATCCACTTCCACCATTCCTTTTGTCTTCCTGACAGCTATGTCGGATTTTTCACATATCAGGGAGGGTATGATGCTGGGTGCAGATGACTATCTGACCAAGCCATTTGATGATTCCGAGTTGCTTAGCGTGATCGAAATGAGGATAAAGAAACATGAACAAATTAAATCAGCTTTTGACCGGGACATTCACAGCATAGAAGAGTTTCTATCCAGGGCCCGTGAGGTTCGGGGCTCCCGGGGTATTTCTGACCAGTTACAGTCAAGGGTCATTAAAAAGAAGAATTTCATTTTCATGGAAGGCCACGAGCCCCTTGATCTTTATTACATCAACAGTGGACTGGTTAAAACCTACATGATGACCGAGGATGGTAAGGAACTTGTCACGGGAATTCATGGAGCGGGAGAATTCATTGGGTATCTGCCATTGCTGGAAAATTCTTCTTATAACGAATCGGCTATTGTTCTGGAGGATACCGTTGTCTACATGATAAGTAAGAACGATTTTAACTCGCTCGTATACAGCAACCGGATGATTGCCACCCAGTTTATTAAACTTCTGGCGGATAACTTATTTGAAGTTGAAAGCCGTCTCCTCGAAATGGCATATCAGTCAGTCAGGCAACGGGTGGCCAGTTCGCTGATGAAGTTATTTACCAAAGAGTCTGACGAAAACGGGGATTGTCCGCTTATACGGATTTCCCGTAAGGATTTGTCAGGAATAGTGGGGACTGCCACTGAGTCCCTTAACAGGACGCTTGCTGATTTTCGGGATGAGCATATCCTGGAACTGACGGAAGCAGGTATTAAAGTCCTGGATAAACAGAAACTGATGGGGGTCGCACACTGATGATCCGCTGATTCATGATACATTCAACCCGATTGACATGAAAAAGATACTTTGTCCGACAGATTTTTCTGATACGGCAAATAATGCAGTTGCATATGCAGCAAAATTTGCCCAACAAACTGAATCAGAACTGGTACTACTCAATATTCAGTCCTTATTTGCCCTGGTGCCGGGAGAGATACTAACCAAAAATCCTCCCTCTGTGGAAAATACAAGGAAAATTCTCGAAAGCCAGGCCAAAGAAGTTACCGCCGCCTTTAAAATTTCCTGTTACAGTGAAGTGGAGGTTTCAGACCAATCCCTCTCATCACTGATATCCAGTCGGGGCAATGAATTTGATATGGTCATTATGGGGACGAACGGTCCCGACGACCTGTATCAGTTTTTCTTCGGCACAAATACCTACCACGTATTTCGTAAATCCGGCGTACCGGTGCTGTTAATACCGGATACAATCCGCTATTCGTTCATTAAGCGTATCGTTTATGCCTATGATTATCTTCATCTTGGGATTCCTCCGCTGGAAGACCTCAATCAATGGTTGCCTGGTTTTGATAGTGAATTACACATCCTGCAGCTTACGAAACGTGAACTGACAGAGGATGAAAAGGTCACACTTGCAAAACACAAAATGAACATAAAAAATCAGGTGGACATTCGTGTGCCCGTGGTGTTTGATATAGTAAGAACGGAAGATTATGCAGATAGTATTCAGCGTTTCATGCTTCATGCGGACGCTGATCTCCTGGTATTGAATACGCATCACTATTCGATTGCTGAAAAGCTGTTTCATAAAAGCCTCACGAAAAAAATCGCCATGGATTTTATGTATCCGGTACTCGTCGTTCATTTGTGACCTAAAACCCCTGATCAAAATCAAAATGCTCCATGCTTCCTGCATGGTTGATCTGGACGTGTGTCTTGATCATGTCGCGAATGTACCGTGGATTCCCGTGGATGGTAGAAGCATCAAAACCAAGTATGGTATATCCGGCATCCATCAGACAAATATGCCGCTCCATTGTTGCGTCCATTTTATCAGCACTTTCAAATGGAAAGTCTGAAATTTCCACAACGATCCTTTCCGCATGGCAACAGTAATCTACACAGTGACGGCCGATCATCTCATTCCTGCGAAAGGCCAGTCCGTAGGTTTGCCTGTCTTTCAGGATGTTCCATAATTTCTCCCGAACATTTTGTCCGCCCTTAACTTGTGCTCCCGGAGCCAGTGACTTACTCTTTTCTTTCAGATTCATTTTATATGGATTTAATTAAAAGTGAAATTAGGATGCCGGGCGGACAGGTCTTGACCGGATAATGAACCTTCGGTGATTCTTCTATCAGAACTTTTATCGAGCCTGATTGCTGTGTACCTTTATGTAAAACACCTTTTTACTTGACAGACTTTACTGCTACCTACACCGACCTGTATCAGCTTACCATGGGGCAGGTGTATTTCAAAACGGGACGTTCGGATGCCCCGGCTGTTTTCGATTATTTTTTTCGAAAAATTCCGTTTAACGGGGGATATGTCGTCTTCGCCGGGCTGCAGGAGTTGTTGGAAATTTTAGAGGATCTTCACTTTAGTGAAAAGGATTTAACGTTTCTAAGAGAGAATGGATTTGAGGAAGATTACATTGAATACCTTAAGTCATTTCGTTTTAATGGTTCGGTTTATTCTACAAGAGAAGGCGGACTTATCTTTCCCACGAGACCTGTATTGCGGGTGGAGGCTGGTTTGCTGGAAGCACAGTTAATTGAAACACTTTTGCTTAACATGCTCAATTTTCAGAGCCTGATTGCTACAAAGGCTGCCAGACTTCGGCAGGCAGCAGGTACCTGCACTCTGGCAGAGTTCGGGTTACGGCGGGCCCAGTCAACTGGAGGGTATTACGCTTCCAGGGCCTCGGTGGTCGGAGGAATGGATTCCACCAGCAACGTCAAGGCTGCAATAGACTTCAACCTTCATGCAACGGGTACCATGGCTCACTCGTTCGTTCAGGGATATGAGGATGAGCTGTCAGCCTTCAGGGATTATGCGCGAATCTATCCTGATTCATCCGTTCTTCTTGCAGATACCTACGACACCCTGCAAAGCGGAATTCCAAATGCCATTAAGGTAGGAAAGGAACTGGCTGAAAAAGGACACAGGCTACGGGGAATCCGGCTGGACAGCGGAGATCTTGCATACCTTTCCAAACGCGCACGTCACATGCTTGATGAAGCGGGCCTGCAGGAGGTAAAGATCGTTGCTTCCAACCAGCTCGATGAGTACGTAATCAGGAGTCTCAGAGGTCAGCAGGCACCCATTGATGTGTTTGGCGTCGGAACAAGTCTTGCAACGGGTGCCCCTGATGCCGCGCTTGACGGAGTATATAAACTGGCCAGATCCGGAGGCAGACCACGGATCAAGTTATCAGAATCGATCCGAAAGTTGACACTGCCTGACAGGAAACAGGTTTACAGGATGATTGATGAATCAGGTAACTTTATAGGTGCAGACGCGGTGACTTTGTTCGAAGAAACTGCTCCGCTGAAAATGTTTGATCCGTTTGAGCCAAATAAATCGCTGGATTTGTCAGGCTTCCGGGCTGATCCGCAACTGACTCCGGTAATGGAGAAGGGCCGCATAAAGGACAGAACAGATCTGCAGGAAGCTGCACATTATTGCCGCAAGCAACTTGAAAAATTGCCTGATGAATACAAGAGATTTGATAACCCGCACATTTATAAAGTCGGTATCAGTAAGGATCTGTTGAGTATGCGTACAGAACTGGCACAAGATCACAAAACAACATGAAAGCTCTGTTACTCATAGATATTCAGTATGATTTTCTTGAAGGTGGCTCACTTGAAGTTCCCGGGGGAAACCAAATCATTCCGGTGGTAAATAATCTTCAATCCCAATTCGACCTGGTCGTGGCCACCCAGGACTGGCATCCCCCGGAACATTTGAGTTTTGCCAGTAATCATGAAGGGAAAAAGCCTTTCGAAGTAACCACTCTTCAGGGGCTGGAGCAGGTACTGTGGCCGGATCACTGTGTGCAGGGTTCTCGCGGAGCGGAGTTTCATGATTCACTTTTAGTGAACAAGATGGAAGCAATTTTCAGAAAGGGCATGGACCCCGGAATCGACAGCTACAGCGGTTTTTATGATAACGGACATCTCAAGAGCACCGGATTGGCCGGGTACCTGCGCGAACGTGATGTTACTGAAGTAGTGATCGCCGGTCTGGCGGCCGATTATTGTGTGTATTTTACCCTTATGGATGCATTAAAGGAAGGCTTTCATGCCAGCCTGGTGGAGGATGCCACGCGCCCCATCGATGCAGAAGCTTTCAGCAAACGAAAACAGGAAATGATTGATAAAGGGGCTCAAATAGTTCAATCAGGCGAACTGGTATCAACCTGATCTATCTTCCAGCCACTCGTATCCCGGGTAGTAATTCTACGTCTACCGGCAAAAGTCCGAACGACAGATCACCCTGAAGGCAAAAGACCCTGCCACGCCAGGGGGATTCGCGACCAACCGGAAGCAGTGTTCTTCCACATGCCTTTGACGAAAAATTACCCTGTTTCACCTGGTTTATCCTTTTGCCCTCCGTTTCCATTTCTCATTCTCCATCTCCATCCCCAACTCTTTCTCTTTCTCCTTCTCTTTTTCTATATTTAATACATGGAACAACCACTCTACCAGGTCGATGCATTTGCCGACGAAATTTTCCAGGGCAACCCGGCAGCTGTTTGTCCGCTTGATGAATGGCTTGACAATATGGTATTACAACAGATTGCCATGGAAAATAATCTTTCGGAAACGGCATTCTTTGTAAAGCAGGAGCCTGGTAAATATCACCTGCGCTGGTTTACCCCGGTTAAGGAAGTGGCTATCTGTGGTCACGCTACCCTGGCATCTGCCCATGTTCTCTATGAATTTCTTGGTGAGGATTCGGATGAGATTGATTTCCATACCATGAGCGGGGTCCTGAAGGTGCGCCGGGGTGGTCTCGGGTATATCATGGATTTTCCTGTAGACAAACTTCAAAAGGTCTCACGTAATGAAATCCTGCCTATTCTCCACGTTAACCATGGTGACATCTATATGGGGAAAAGTGACATTCTGGTTGTTCTTGATTCGGAAGAACAGGTTCAGGCCCTGAACCCTGATTTTCAAAAAATGGCTACCTTGCCGGTCCGCGGTGTGATTGTTACCGCACCAGGCAAGGAATGTGATTTTGTATCGCGTTGTTTCTACCCCTCCTTTGGAATTAACGAAGATCCGGTCACGGGAAGCGCCCATCGAACTATGATACCTTACTGGACAGAACGCCTCGGCAAATCAAAATTGAGCGCGAGGCAACTTTCAAGACGTCATGGTATTATTTCATGTTCGCTGGATAAAGACCGTGTACTGATCGAAGGAAATGCTGTAACCTATATGAAAGGAAGTATCATGCTGCCGGAAGTGGCGGTGTGATTATCTGAAACAAGGTTCCGGCTTGTTGAATTTACGGTTAAAAAATCGTAAATTCTGTGCCCTCAATTATGACTAAAACTGATCTGATGGAATTTTCCAATTACCAATTGGAAGGGGTATATGATGAAATGTTTGAATCCGGCGGAGATGTCCGGAATCATTACGGCTCCTTCCACAAAAAAATACTTGATATACCTAAAAAGCGACTTTCTCAGTTGCAGTATTCAACCGATAAAACCCAGTTGTCGATGGGGATGACTTTTAATGTCTACCATGCAACAGAGGGGATTGAACGTATTCTTCATCTCGACATTATTCCGCGGATTATCAACGGAAAGGAATGGGCGGTGGTGGATAAAGGATTACAGCAGCGTATTCATGCCCTGAATCTTTTTCTCCAGGATATTTATAACGACCGTAAGATACTGAAAGACGGTGTGGTGCCGGAAGAGCTGATCCTGAGTAGCAAAGACTACCTCGAAGCGTGCGTCGGACTGACACCCCCGAAAGGGATATGGTGTCATATTACCGGAACCGACCTGGTGCGGAACAATGATGGTAAATTTTACGTGCTGGAGGACAATCTCCGTTGTCCGTCCGGAGTATCGTATATGCTGGAAAACCGGGAGATTGTGAAGAGGGTATTTCCAGACCTGTTCCATAATCTTGGCGTGCGACCGGTGGCTGATTACCCGCTGAAGTTGCTTAAAATGCTTCAGCATCTCAGTGGCAAGGATCGGCCGGTAGTGGGTGTCATGACGCCGGGTGTTTACAATTCGGCTTATTTTGAGCATTCTTACCTCGCGCAGCAGATGGGTATCGAACTGGTTACTGGCCAGGACATGGTGGTTCGTGAGAATAAGGTGTATATGCAGACCACCAGGGGCCTGAGCCAGGTGGACGTACTCTATCGCAGGATCGATGATACTTTCCTGGATCCGCTGCATTTTAATAAGGACAGTATGCTGGGCACTCCCGGATTATTTGACGCTTATAAGGCAGGCAACCTCGGACTGGCCAATGCGCCTGGAACAGGTGTGGCCGATGATAAGGCGGTTTATGCCTATGTTCCCAGGATCATCAAGTATTACCTAGATGAAGATCCGATTATTGAAAATGTACCGACTTATTTGTGCCGGGAAGAAGATGACCGGAAGTATGTGCTTGAGAATATTGCCGACCTGGTGGTCAAGGAAACCAACGCGGCTGGTGGATACGGGATGCTTATTGGTCCGAAAGCGACCAGGGAGGAACATGATAAGTTCCGTGAACTGATAAAGAACAATCCTAAAAATTATATCGCCCAGCCCACGCTGAGTTTGTCGACAGTTCCGACGGTGGTTGACAAGGCAATCGAAGGCCGGCATGTGGATTTGCGGCCCTATGTTCTTTACGGGGAGAATATTGAAGTTATTCCCGGGGCACTCACACGGGTGGCCCTAGTCAGAGGATCACTTGTAGTCAACTCGTCGCAGGGCGGAGGCAGCAAGGATACGTGGGTACTATACGAAGACTAAAACAAAAAAATTATATGTTAAGCAGAGTTGCTAATTCATTATACTGGTTGGGCCGTTATGTAGAACGGGCAGAAAATTACGCCAGATTCATCGAAGTGAATTTTAACCTTTCCCTGGATCTTCCTCCGGGAATGGATGAACAGTGGAAGCCGCTGATTACCGCTACGGGTGATTATGAGGATTACGAAGCACGATATGACTCCTATTCCAGGAAGTCGGCCATCTATTTTCTTGCTTTTGACGAGGAGAATACCAATTCAATTTTTACATCTGTTTCCAAGGCCCGGGAGAATGCCCGGATTGTCCGTGAAAACCTGACCAAGGAAACCTGGGAAAAACTGAACGAGGTATACCTTACCATGAAGGAGGGGATTCAGCAGGAAGTGTGGAAAAATGAAAATCCTGCCGAATTTATCCGGAATATTAAATATGCGATCCAGCTGCTCTACGGAATAGCAGACAACAGTGTGGCCAGAACTGAAGGCTGGTACTGGGTTAATCTGGGGCAGTTCCTGGAACGGGCGGATAAGACTTCCCGCGTACTGGACGTCAAATACCACTATATTCTGCCAAGTCCGGCGGATGTAGGTTCGCCCCTGGATGATTTGCACTGGGTGGCTCTCCTGAAATCTGTCAGCGGATTTAACACCTACCGGCGCAGTTACGGCAATATTTCCCCGTCCGGCCTGGTGGATTTCCTGGTGCTTGATACCCGTTTTCCACGTTCAATTTATTTCTGCCTTACTGAAGCGGAGAATTGCCTGCATAAGATCTCCGGTAATAGTGAAAAGGGGTTTTCAAATAAAGCAGAGAAGGTGATGGGTGAATTGCGTTCTCAGCTTGAATATGATGATATCAGCGATGTGGTCCAGCACGGCCTGCATGAATACCTGGATAACCTGCAGATAAAATTGAACCATATATCTGATGAGATTTTTGATTGTTTTTTCCGTTTTAAGAATAACTTAGTGGCGGATAAAATATTACAGGAATGACATATTGTCTGGGTATAATTACCAAGGCGGGTATTGTAGGGCTGGCAGACACGCGAATTACCTCGGGAACCGAGACCACCACAGCCAAAAAACTATTTACCATCAACCGCGACCGGCACAGCTTTTTTATAATGGCATCCGGGTTGCGCAGTGTTCGTGACAAGGCCATCACCTATTTCCGGGAAGTCATTGAGACCGAGGATCAGTCATTTCAAAAGCTGTATGAGGCAGTGAATAAATTTGGCGAACAGGTGAAACGGGTGGCAGCAGAAGACAAGGCTGATCTTGCCGATTCGGGTATGTCCTTTAACCTGTATGCCATAGTTGGCGGACAGCTGGAAAAAGATAAACATCCTAAATTGTTTATGCTTTATCCGCAAGGTAACTGGATTGAAGTGGGAGAGAATACACCCTATGTGATTATCGGAAATTCAGGTTTCGGGCAACCAATCCTTCGCCGGTCTCTCAGCTTTGATTCAACTCTTGAGTTTGCGCTGAAAAGTGCCTTTCTGTCATTTGACGCTACGCGGATTTCTGCGAATGATGTTGATTACCCCATTGATACGGTTGTCCTGGAAAAAGACACGTATAAGCTTATCGAGCACAGATTTCAGGAAAAAGACCTGGGACATATATCGGAGTTCTGGAATGAACGCCTCAGACAGGGAATCGAAGATATGCCTGTGAAAGCACTGGACCGGGCACTCACTGAGAACGGGGATGTATTGCTTCGTAAACTTTCCTGATGCAGGTTGAAATACAACATGAAACGCATTATAAATATAGCGAGGAGGTATTTCCCGGAACCCATTATTTGTATTTCCGCCCGCTGAACCGGCCCTACCAGCGGCTGATCAGCTATGATATTGAAACGGACCCGGTTCCTGCCGGGCTGGCAGGACGGGTTGACCGGGAAAATAATGTCTATTATCAGCTGTGGTACCTTGATAAAGTATCCCATTTACATATCCGGACGTCCATGGTGATGGAACTGAACAGTTTCAATCCATACGATTTTCTTATCGATCCGCCTCTTGATATTCATGAGAGGTTTAAATACAGTCATACGCCCACTTCCATGCTTGAACCATATCTGTCTTATGATGGAATGACCCCGGAAATGAATTTGTTCATAGAGCAGGCTATAGGCAGGGCATCCGGGAATGTGCTCGATTTTTTTCAGGGATTAAACCAGGAAATTGCCAGGGAATGGGATCATGCGATACGTTTAGAGGAAAATATCCTTGAGCCATCGATATGCTTTGAAAAGAAGTCCGGATCTTGCCGCGACCTGGCCTGGATGCTGATCAACATGCTCAGATCAAAAGGATTTGCCTGCAGGTTTATCAGCGGATACAGCTACGTGCCCGGAATGAAGGATGGTCATGAACTGCATGCGTGGCTCGAAGTGCTCCTGCCTGGGGCAGGCTGGCTTGCTATGGATCCAACCCTGGGATTGCTTGTTACCGAACATCATATCCCCCTGGCGGCAAGCTATGACCCGGCAAACACCTTACCTGTGCAGGGTTCGTACCATGGTTCTGCCAAATCTGAAATGTCCACGGAAGTGATCATCCGGGATCATCAGCCATAGATCCTGTTTAGTATACCGGCCAGGCGAATACCAGCCTGTTGCAATCGTAACTGTACCGTATCCCAGGTGGCGTAAACATAGTTGTAAGCCAGCACATTGTCTTGTGGTATTTCATAAACCATCGGACGATAAGACATGGATTCTTCTGCCCACTGGCGGATGGTGGCCGATTGCCACTCTTCAACAGTGGATTTTTTTGTATGATCGACTACTTCGGCCAGTTCTGTATAACTGAATTCCTTGTGCTGGATGATCCGGGTATCCCATACACTGTGCAGATTGGTTGGGGTGCTCCAGAACCAGCTGATCTTTACGTCATTCCCTCCCCGGTCAAGGCCTGTTCCGACATGAAGGGGTTGGTGAATATCACCTACCAGGTGTACAAGAATCCGTATATATTCGCGCTGCTGCCCGACAGACATGGATTCACGGTTTGATTCAAGCTCATTGATAATTCGTTCGAGGGTGGCAATAATATCCCCATTTGGATTTTTTTCAGCCTGGGCATAGGTCTGTCCGTCCGGAATGGTGACCCAGTGCCAGTCTTCCATGTAGTCATAGGTGGAATCTGACTTCACCTCATCCATCCAGGTGGAAGCCACAGCCAGGGACTCATGCCCCATAACAGTGGATAAGGCTTTTCGCGCTTTTTTAGTGAGGTGCTTAGAGGCAATCTTTCCTACAACCCGGTGACCGGTTTGTCCCCAGCCCATTCCGGTGATGGAAAACCCAAGTAATAAGATGACGATGAGAAGTCGCTTCATATGGTATTTACTGATTAGGGTGGAAAGATAATGAAAGACAAAGACTAGGACTAAGACTATGACTAAGATATCCAGGGGTTGAGGCGGGATCTGGTTAAATCAAAGAATAACTGTCAGGCCTTATCCTGTTCCTTTTCCAGGTCGAAAAGGTCACTCAGTACATCAATGAGATTTTCTGCATCGCCACGCTGGCATGCGGCTTTCAGTTGCAGAACAGGCAATTTCATGATCTTCTGCATCATTCCTTTTGTGGCCTTGTCCATCAACCGGGCCTCTTCCGGTGTTGCGTTCCGCAGGTATTTTTCCAGTTCCCTGGTTCGAATATCCTCCAGAGCATTTTTAATTTTTTTGATCGTCGGTGAAACGACCATTTCGCGGGACCATGTCTCAAATTCTCCAAGAGATTCCTCTATTATGCGTTCCACATCCGGGACAGCCGCCAGGCGTCTTTCCAGTGCTTCTGAAACTTTGGAAGAGATATGATCAATATTATAAACGAGTGCACCTGGCACTTCTTCGATATGCAGGTCGACACTGCGCGGGACGGACAGATCAATAAAGAATTTGACACTTACGATGTCCATCCGGGCTATAATTTCCTTCGTAATGAAAGGTCCTTTTCCTGCCACGGAAGAAATAATGACATCGGCATCTGCAATTTCCTGTTCAACATTCGAAAACGGCGCGGTTTTAAACCCGCATTCTTCCGCCATCTGATCAGCCTTTTCATGGGTCCGGTTGATGATGGTCACCGAATTAAAACGGGAGTCCTTCAGGTTGCGGCAAACATCTTTTCCAATTTCGCCTAGCCCCAATACCAGAATTTTCGGATTAATAATGTCAGAGGAAAGGTCATCCACGAGTTCTTTTGCTGCATAACTCACCGAGGCAGCACCATCCCGGTAGGGCGTTTCCTGAACCACGCGTTTGTTGGTAAAGAAAATTGTGTGCATCAGGCGGTGAAGGAACGGACCAGCCAGATCGGCATCAGCACTCCACTGATATGCTCGTTTCACCTGGTTGGATATCTGAATATCACCAACCACCTGCGCTTCCAGACCCATGCTGACCCGGAATAAATAACGGACAACATCGCTGGTTTCATTATTCTCGGTAAAATAACCGGCGATTTTCCAGGACGGATCGCCCTTGATCGTGGCAAGGCCTTTAATAATGACTTCCGTCAGGTTTTCTTCACTTGAATAGTAGATTTCAGTGCGATTGCAGGTAGATAGAACCAGTGCTTCCTCGGCATTCGTAAACTCCTTAATGAAATCCAGCACCTTCTTGCACTCTGTTTCATCCAGCGCAAGCTTCTCGCGAATCTCGATAGGAGTCTGTTTGAATGATAAACCGACGAACTTGAATGAGCCAGCCATATTAGTCATACTAGTCTGCAAATTTAAGCATAATGCGAATTATTGAAAATTCCTGAGCCTGATTTATGTCAGGAAAGCAGGGTTGAGCTTTCAGTTTAGAACTACTCTAAATAACTAAAAATTCCAATTGTGTAAAGATTATAACCTTTCTACGAAAAATTTCGTAATAAATTTTTGTAATCGGATTGTTTTGGATATACTTGTATTACGAAGAAGTTCGTAGATAAGAAATTAACTCAAAATAAGCAACACTATGAATGCTAAACCAACGGAGAAGGAACTGGAGATCCTTCAGGTGCTATGGCAGGGAGGTCCGGCCACAGTCAGGGATGTAAATGATTATTTATCAGAAAAACGGGAGGTAGGTTATACCACTACACTAAAATTCATGCAGATCATGCACGAAAAGGGGTTGGTCACCCGGAAAAAGGATGGTAAGACACATATCTATGAACCTGCCATCAGCGAACACGATGCACAATCGTCGCTTATCACCGACCTGATGGATACTGCTTTTAAAGGATCAGCCATGCGGCTGGTGATGGGAGCCCTCGGGGCAAGAAAATCCTCGCCCCAGGAACTGGAAAAGATCAGGGAGTACCTGGATTCACTGGAAGGAGGTAAGAAATGAACGCCTTAACCCAAATGTTGTCACCACTTGCCGAGGGCTGGGTGATGGCTCTGTTTCATTCTCTCTGGCAAGGTGCACTGATCGCCGGACTTGTTTTTCTGGTTCTCTGGATGTTTAACATCAGAAATCCCCGGGTTAGATATGGATTGGGTGTGGCAGGCCTGGTCGTTTTCCTGATGACGGTAGGAATCACCTTATTCCATGTGATGCCCGAGCAACCGGCAAATTCCGGAATTTCAGAACCTGTTTCTGAAGTGACCTTTGTTCAGATGGTATCGCAGGGAATGGCCGCTACAGAAACCGGATGGAGTATTCTTTTCTTTCTCCAGGAGAATATGCCATTTATCCTGAAATTATGGGCTGTGGGGGCAATCCTGCTTATGTTCCGCATTGCAGGTGGATATCAATATCTCCGGAAAGTTGTAAAGCGCAGTGAAGATTCGGTTCCTGAAAACTGGATCCGCATGATTGACCGTATTGCCAGCCGGCTGGAAATCGGTCGGGATATACGTGTTCTGCATTCTTCGCATATCGGTATGCCGATGGTATTTGGTCATGCCAGACCGGTATTGCTGTTACCTGTAAGTCTCCTGACCGGTATGACAACTGATCAGCTGGAGGCGATTTTCGCACATGAGCTTGCCCACATCCGGCGTCATGATTACCTGGTGAATGTCGTTCAGCAGATCATGGAAGCGATGTTCTTTTTCAATCCGTTTGTATGGATTCTTTCAAATCATCTTCGCACGGAGCGGGAAAAGTGTTGCGATGATCTTGCTATGGAAATTTGCCATAATGAGCGTCAATACGTGGAGGCATTATCAACACTGGAACTTTACCGGGTAAATGCTCCGGGCAATGCTATGATGCTACTGGGTAAAAAGGGAGAATTACTTGCGCGGATCCGGAGACTTACTGATCCGTCGTACGGCGAAATGGGAAGTTCAAAATGGGTGGTAATGATCGTGCTCTCTGCTTCATTCTTCCTGTTCAGCTATTTTACCCAGCCAGGTGAGAATTCCATTTCGGAAGTACCGGTCGTTGTTAAAAAGCAGCAACCATTAATTGCCGGAATGCCAACTTCCCTGATCACACCATTGGATACTATTCCGGAAGAGGAAGAAATAGCTATCGATCTGGATGTTGATCAGGATATTGAATTCGAACTTGAAGAAATCATAGAGGAAGAATTTGAACTTGATGGTGCGGTGCACGTTTACAGCTACTCATCAGACACAGTTGGTCCGTTTGAAATAAGGATCGGTCCGGATGGCGGCTGGAGCAAAAAAATCCTTGAGTTTACAGATATGGGAAATTACGCATTTGTCATGCCGGATACGGATTTCGATGTGCGGACATGGGTGTCTGATAAGCCGGGAGCCTATACCTTCTACTTTAGCGATACAATTCCCGGTAATTTCTTCTTAGGTGATTCACTGATGAGTGAAGAGGACAGGGAAATGATGGAGAAGGCACAGGAGGAAATGCGCAAAGCGCAGGAAGAAATGCAAAGAGCCCGGGAACAGATGCATGAAGAGCAGGAACGATTACGGGAAATTATGCGTAAATACCGCGAAGAACATCCTGAACTGATGGAAGAACATCAGAAGGCCATGCGCGAAATGCAAAGAGAGTTAAGGAGCAAGCAGTTTGAGGTGATTGTGGATGGAGATAAAGTGGAGAGAATAGTGCGTGCCCAACAACGGCAGGCAGAACTTCAGATGCATCAGGCTCAGCGAGAGCTGGAACGTGCGCAGCGTGAGATAAGAGTGGTGCGACCTGGCGAGCCGGCGCGTGTGATCAGAATGGAATCACGTCCGTTCTTCGACAGGAACAGGATGCAGAGTTTCGAACAGGAAGTAGCTGAGATGCTCCGGGCTGATGATTACCTCAATAATGATGATGAGCTGAAAAAAATCGAACTCACGCAGGATTATTTTAAGTACAATGGTAAGAAGGTCAAGGGCGGCGACTTTCAGCGTTACCTGAGAGCGTATGAGTCAAGATTTGGCAATATTGACGGAAAGATCAATATTCAGCTTGATAATTAAAGAACTGGCTGATAAACGTAATGTTTAAACAGAAAAACCGTATCCGGAGAGGTACGGTTTTTTTATATCTGCAGTTCGTAATTTAGGAGGTTATACCCGCATGCCGAATTTGATTGCTTCGGCCACTTTCTGATTGTATTCGAACGTTAGCTTTTCGTAATTCACCAGGTCCAGAATGGATCCAATAAAGCACAATCCTATCGTAAAGAGATAGAGCAGTCCCATTCCGATCTGGTTCAATAGAAAACGTTGCAAGCCCGGAACCACCAGCAGACCGATTATCGCAAAAATCAGTATGTCCTGTGGATTTTTCCGCCGTGACCGATAGATATCCGCAAATTTCTGGGCTTCCATTTCAGACATACCATCCAGTACGGCCTGAATGTATTGTAATTCTTCTCCTTTAATTTCAGGTAAGAGATCGAGTGCTCGTGCCATGATGTGAATTGTTATTATTGGTTATTGTTTTGTGTAGTAAAGATAAACTCCTGATTGATAGTATGGGCAATGCGGCAAAACCCAGCGGATGAGCTGCCCATGCCTGCTCCCATTCTCCCTTGAAAATCAGGGAAACGGATTTTCCGAGGCCGCAGCCGGGGCAAAAGTCAAGGCCGAGATTGTCAAGCGGACATATACTCCAGTTACCACCGGGAGCTCCGGCTGCCAGGTATATCAGCCCGCAGATCCAGATGATTGCTTCCCAAGGTAAATGCCGTATAGTCAGAAGTTTACCCATTATACTCTAAACATACGACATTTTCCACATGATGTGTGTGTGGAAACATGTCCACGGGTTGTACGGCTGTTAACCGGTAGTATTGACAGAGGAGTGCCAGGTCCCGTGCCTGGGTGGCCGGGTTGCAGCTTACGTATACGATTCGCCTGGGTGATGCTTTAATCAGCATTTTAACCACATCCTCGTGCATACCGGCCCGTGGAGGATCAGTAATTACCACATCCGGGTGACCGTGTTCATCCATGAATTCAGCGGATAACAAGTCCTTCATATCACCGGCATGAAAGGTCGTATTTCCAATGCCGTTCAGTTCACTGTTCTTCCACGCGTCTTCCACGGCATCGGCAACATATTCTATTCCAACCACTTTTTTTGAAAGGTGTGCCACATAGTTGGCAATGGTTCCGGTGCCGCTGTAAAGGTCATAAACCACTTCGACACCACTTAAATTTGCCAGCTGCAGGGCGGTTTTGTAAAGAACAGCTGCCTGCTGGCTGTTTGTCTGATAAAATGATTTTGGTCCGATACGGAATTTCAGCAGATGGTCAGGTTGATTGTCATAGGCCATTTGCTCGAGAATATGATCCCGTCCGGCAGCATTGACCACCTCAAGGTCGTGAAAGGTCTCGTTTCTTTTGGTGTTGATCACATAATTGAGAGAGGTGATCTCCGGGAATTGCTGTCTTATGTGATCCATTATCGATTCGAGCCATGCAGGCTCATCACCCGCCACCTGTATGATGACCATACTTTCTCCGGTTGAGGAGGTGCGGATGATCAGGTTTCGCATATATCCTTCCTGGGTTACCAGGTTGAAGAATGGAATATTCTCCCGGATACAAAAATCTTTTACCGACAGGCGGATTGCATTGGAAGGATCCTCCTGCAGGTAGCAATGGTCTATGTCCAGGATCTTGTCAAACCGGCCCGGAATATGGAATCCAAGACCGTTTCTTTCAAGATTCTCCCCGCTGTCGATCTCCTCACGCGTTAGCCAGCGACTATCTGTAAAAGTGTATTCCAGCTTATTCCGGTAATAACGTGTCTTATCAGAAGGAATGATCGGACTGATCGCCGGAAGAGGAACCTTGGCGATGCGCTCCAGTGAATCCACTACCTGTTGTTGTTTATAATGCAACTGCTTGTCGTACTGGATATGCTGCCATTTGCAGCCGCCACAGGTGCCAAAGTGACTGCAGAAAGGTTCAGTCCGCATGGAAGAGTAAGAATGAAATTTTAATGGTACGGCCTCGAGATAGGACTTCTTTTTACGGGTAATCCGTAAATCGGCGACATCCCCGGGAGCAGCTCCTGTTACGAAAAGGACTTTACCTTCGTGACGGGCAATGCATTTTCCCTCGGCAGCAATCCCTTCAATTCGTATGGCCGTTAGGACTTTATTCTTTATCTTCATAATCCTGTCTATATTTGAATACTACTATATGAGGAAACGTTTACTCCTTTCCTTTTTCATTCTTCTGGCCTGCAAAGGTAGCCTTTTTGCCTCGCATATCGTAGGTGGCGAATTTGAATTGCTGCACGTCCGGGAATTCAGGTATTCGCTGAATATGATCCTTTATTTTGATGAAAAAAACGGTTCGCCCGGGGCCCTGGACCCTTCTGCCACGGTCTACATCTACCGCAAATCGGACAATCAGCTGATGTTTTCGGTATTGCTTCCGCGCCGAACAATCGTTGATGTGCCTTACAGTAACCCGTCTTGTAATTCTGATATTCTTGAGACACTTCGGATTGTTTATTCTGCGGATATAATCCTGCCGCCTGAAGATTTTAATGACCCGGAAGGCTATTATGTTTCTTTCGAACGCTGTTGCCGTAATTACGGGATCGATAATATTTTCAGCAATGATCCCAACAGCGGTTCCAGCCTGTCGGCAGGTCAGACATTCTACCTGGAGTTCCCCCCGGTAGTTGATGCAGACGGAAATTTCTTTCAAAATTCTACGCCGCGGCTGTTTCCTCCGCTTCGTGATTATGGTTGTGTTGGAAAATATTTCTATACCGATTTTTCCGGGGTGGATGATGACGGGGATTCGCTCGTCTACACAATGGTAACTCCCTACAGCACTTTTGATACATTTAACGCCATACCGCCATTTCCCAGCCCGGGGCCTTATCCGGAAGTGATCTGGCGTGCCGGCGAAGGGTTTAATGAGAATAATATCATTCAGGGAGATCCTGACCTCCGTATCTCCAGCGACGGATTATTAACGGCCCGTCCGACCGCGACGGGATTATTTGTGTTCGCTGTACAGTGCGAAGAATTCAGGGACGGGAAACGCATCGGCCTGATGCGCCGGGATTTCCAGATGCTGGTGGTGGACGGCTGCCTGAATGAAGATCCTGTGATCCGTGCCAGGCAGGAGGGTAGTGCTGATTTTTACCAGGAGGGAGAGGTGATAAATTTTCAGTATACAGAAGAGAATAAATGTATTGAGATCCAGGTGCAGGATGTTCCGGTTGGTTCCGATGTGGTGGAGAATGTGAATATTCAGGCGATCCCAATGAATTTTGATGCCAGCCTGGAGGATATTACCATTGATATCAGCCAGAACATACCACTCTCCGGACCGGATGACAAGGCGGTGTTTTCGGTATGTTTCCCGGATTGTCCATACTTGCCTGACCGGCCATACCAGATAGGAATTATAGCAACGGACGATGCCTGTCCGTTACCTGCGCTTGACACCGTGGTGGTGAGCATAAGAGTGCAGCCTCCTCCGAATGCCAAGCCCTATTATGAGGGACTTTCGTCTGTGCTGAATATTACGGTCGATGAGGAAGCAGGCGGACGTTATGAACGAGTCATCAGGGTTCGTGACCCGGAGGATGATGCCATTGAGTTAAATATTTTTCCATTTGGGTTCAATATGGCTCAGTATGGGATGAGGTTTGAAAATATCCGAAATGAGGATGGGCTGATTGAAACGAGGTTTATATGGGATTATGATTGCCAGACCACCAGTTTTTCAGACAGAAATACGTTCAGGATCCAGATGGTTGCGAATGACCTGGATGAATGTAACCTGGACGTGCCTTCCCTCTTAAACCTGAATTTACGTGTCAACCTGCCGCCGAATACGGATCCCGTGATTTTCACCGACAGGTCAGGCCAGGACCAGGAATTACTAAAAATCAGGACGCCCCTGGATCGAGCTGTACTTCTTGATGTAACAGGCAGGGATGAAGACAATGACGAGATTTTCCTGAATGGCAGAGGACTGAATTTTAACCTGGACGACGTGGGAGCCACGTTTAACAATGTGAGTGGCAGAGGTCTGGAGAATATTACATCTACATTGCAGTTTCAGCTGGATTGCCAGTACGACCTTGCGCGCCAGGATTCTTTCCGTTTGATGTTCTTTGTGGAGGATTTTGATAAGTGTCAGATTACCAACCGCGATACGCTGGTGGTGGATATTCTCGTGGATCCGCCGGTTTCAACTCCGCCGACTCTTTCTTACCGGAATTTGACTGATCTGCCTATTGAGAATGACCGGGTGTCCGCGAATATTGGTGATGAGATCATTCTCAGGCTAACGGGAGTGGATTTTGATCAGGATAACATGACACTGGACCTGATCAGTTTTGATCCGGCCATGGAAGGGAGGTTTGTATTTGAGCCGGTAAGTGGTGTTTCGCAAATCAGTTCGGATTTCCGGCTTATTCCGGCTTGTGAAGATTTGCAACCTGGTGATCTGGATGAAACTTTTACGTTTACATTTGAGCTGAAAGATAATAATTGTTTTAGTCCCGGATTTGAACGCCTTGAACTGGAAGTGGATATGAGTGATCTTGTTCAGGACAGGGACAGTTTTATTCCTCCCAATATTTTCACGCCAAATGGCGATGCGTACAATCCGTATTTTGCCCTTGATGGGTATACGCCGTCTAACGAACGTATTGATACCGGTCTCCCGATAGATGTCTGTGATTCGTATTTCGAGCAGATTGTGATCTACAATCGATGGGGTACAATCGTTTACAGAAGTATTGATCGTGAATTTAAATGGGACGGAGAGAATGTCTCACCCGGGATTTACTACTATACCATTCAATACAGCGACCATGAGTACAAAGGCTCACTGACGGTGAGATATTAAAAAGTGATCGGACGAAGTTTATTGTTCTTTACGTAGACGGTTCGGTTGTCCCACTTGGTCCGAATCCATACATCTTCTTCGCCATCGATTTCCAGGCGGTGGCCTTTGTTTACAATAGTCAGCACTTCAGCACCGGCGGAGGGTCCTTGCATCAGGTAGGTGCGGTCTTCCATTATGATGCCCCTGTCATATTTAAGTCCGAAATTCAGCGTATAAAATAACAAAATGAGTACCACAACCATCCCTGCCGCAGGCAGTACCGGCCGGTTGTGCTTTTTGAATTTCTGGTGGTAAGCTAATGCCAGCAGCAGCAAAGCCAGCGCAAACAGGAAAATGATCAGGTATTGGTAGTATCGGTAGAATATGGTTTTGAAAAATTCAAAATCATTGAATTCATATCCCCTGAGGCCCTTGTCACCTGCGAGTTTCTCCATTTTTTCCAGGACATCCTTGTCAGATGTTTTAAGGTAATACAGGTTCAGGTAATAGAGGGCATCAGCCGGATTATTCAACCCTTCGCGGATGTATGCCATTTTTAGCAGCATCGCAGGCGAACTTTTCCGGTCTTCCCGAAGAATGGATTCGTACAAGTCAAAGGATTGGGTGTATCGTTTCGCTTTAAATAAGGAATCTGCCAGAACTAATTTTTCATCAACCGGCATGGGGTCTTCAGCTACCGGATCTGCCTCCTGGGCACGGAGAGCTACGGCAGACAAGGAAATGATGAGAATTAAGCAGATACGTCGTATCATGACGGCAAATATACAAGAGTGTACGATAACCTGTGCACCGATCATGGAAAGGATATTTTTTAGAAATATTTCAAAGGAAGTTTTTGCAATTACCACATGAGACCTTACTTTTGCAACTCCATTAACAAAACGGCAGCCAAATACCGTTCGTTTTGGAGGGAAAAACGATCCGATTCCGTAGCTCAGTTGGTAGAGCATCTCCCTTTTAAGGAGAGGGTCCTGGGTTCGAGCCCCAGCGGGATCACGGAAAAAGCTCATCGCTATGCGATGGGCTTTTTTAGTTTGGTGTTTGGAGCAACAGCAAGATATTTTGATTATTCTTCGCGAATTACCAAAATAACACTGCCTTTCTTATGTCCCTTATCCACGTACCGGTGTGCCTCGGCAATCTGATCTAATGGATGGGTTTTATCTATAACAGGTTTATACCTGCCTTCTTCAATCAGCTTTTTGATAAATGCCAGGTGTTCTCTTTTTTCATTGGCAACTCCGCCAATAACCTTTTTCCCTGTAGTAGCAGATACCCAAAATCCTTTAATCAGTGATGGCATATCTATGGTGGCGGCCCTGAGAAGTTTACCCTTGTTCGTTAATGATTTTACACAATCCTCGAATGAAACTTTACCAACCGTGTCAAAAATCACATCATATTTTTCCCCTTGAATAGTGAAACCTTCAGCGGTATAGTCCAGTACCTGATCCGCGCCCAGAGATTTGACAAGTTCTATATTTGACGTACTGCAAACGCCGGTAACATGCGCACCAAAATACCTGGCTAATTGCACCGCCGCGGTACCTAAACTGCCGGATGCGCCATATATAAGTACTTTTTGCCCGCTTTGTATTTTTCCTGCCTCCAGGAAATGCAGTGATGACCCACCTCCAAAAGGAAGGGCGGCTGCTTCGCGGTAGCTCAAACCAGCTGGTATCAGTTCTAGCGGACCGTCTTCAGGTATACATTTATATTCTGCATTTGCTCCGAGCTTCATACCCGTTTGACCATAAACCCGATCGCCTTTTTTAAAGCAAGTGACATTATTTCCAGTTTCTTCAATTTCCCCGGCGAACTCATTGCCAAGCACCATGTTTTTTCTGGGTTTAAATAATCCGAAAAGGAGTCTTATGATGAACGGATCTGCCCGTCGTAATTTGCTGTCACCCGATGTGACGGATGAGGCAAAAACTTTTATGAGTACTTCGTTTTCCCTGGGAACAGGTTTATCCAGGTTCTCAATTTTAAGAACCTCAGGAGGCCCGTAATTAGTTAATACAGCTGCTTTCATTTTGCCGGGAACTAGTTTGATTAAGGCGTTAGGTGTTGGAAGACAGAAAGATAGCGATTCATGTTATTACCGCAAAAAGCACTGAATTATAAAATGTGCATTCAGGTATAATAAATAAAACATAAGTATTAGTGTATGTTATCCATTAAAAATATTAATAAAAATTAATGAATATGATTGCGGATATTTGCCCCGAACCAATCAAATACTTATGAAAGAATCACTCATGACTCCATCCGCATCAGGGAAACAAGCAAAAAAAATTAAGGTGGCTGTGGCCAAAGGCGACGGCATTGGTCCGGAAATCATGGATGCCACACTAAGCATCCTGAAAGCTGCCGGAGCCGCCATTGATCCTGAATTTATCGAGCTGGGGGAAAAAGTTTATGAATCAGGCCATTCGGCCGGGATTGACAGAAATGCCTGGGAAGTGATCCGGAAAAACCGAATCATTCTTAAAGCACCCATCACCACCCCTCAGGGAAAAGGATACAAAAGCCTGAATGTTACACTACGTAAAACACTCGGACTGTTTGCGAATGTCCGCCCGGTATCAGCCCTTGACCCTTTCATCCCCACTCCCCACAAAAACATGGATGTCGTGATCATCCGGGAGAATGAGGAAGACCTCTACGCCGGGATAGAGCATCAGCAGACTACCGATGTGGTTCAGTGCCTGAAACTGATCACACGACCTGGCTGTGAACGGATCATTCGCTATGCTTTCGAATACGCCCGCGCCTATGACCGGAAAAAGGTGACATGTATGGTGAAGGACAACATTATGAAGCTGACCGACGGACTATTTCATTCGGTCTTTACGGAGATAGGACAGGAATATCCGGAGATAGCACAGGAGGTACAAATCATCGATATCGGCTCTGCACGACTCGCGGCACATCCGGAGAAGTATGATGTAATTGTAACATCCAATCTCTACGGGGATATCATATCAGACATCGCAGCGGAGATCGTCGGGTCGGTGGGCATGGCCGGGTCGGCCAATATCGGAACAGAAGTGAGCATGTTTGAGGCAATCCACGGATCAGCCCCGGACATCGCGGGCAAACAATCCGCCAATCCTTCCGGCTTACTGAATGCCGCCGTCATGATGCTGGCACATCTCGGACAAACTGAAATTGCGGATAAAATCCGGAATGCCTGGCTGAAGACACTGGAAGACGGGATTCATACAGCGGATATCTACACGGAAGGACTGAGTACTCAAAAAGTAACCACATCCGAATTTGCGGTGGCAGTTACGGAGCGCCTCGGCAAGCAGCCTGATAATTTGCCTGTCAGCCGCATGTCGGATGGAAACGGCCACATCACGCTCCCTGAATATGAACGCAGAGATGTGAAGAAAACGCTGGTAGGGGTGGATGTCTTCATCGACTGGCAGGGAAATGATCCGCAGATCATTGGTCAGGCGCTGGACAAGGTGGGAGCCTACAAGATGAAACTCAAAATGATCACCAACAGGGGTGTGAAAGTGTATCCGGAAGGTCTGGATGAGACATTTTGTACTGACCACTGGCGCTGCCGGTTCGTCGCAGGTGATGCTTCCATTAAACAGGCAGTTCCCGATTACCGACCGGTCGACTTTGAACAGGTGCTTGACTTGCAGTCAAAATTAAATGCTGCCGGGTTTGACATCATAAAAACCGAGAACCTTTACGAATTTGACGGACAAAGAGGTTTTTCACTTGGCCAGGGAGAATAGTATACAGAGACATTCAAAATCATAAATCGTTTAAAACAATCAGTTACCATGAAACAACTTCAGAATTGGACCATTTGTCTTGGAATGGATGATAACGACCAGGCACTGGTGACGCAGATGGCCGCCATGGCCCGTCACTACCAGCCAAAATCAATCCGGTTACTGCATGTGATTGAAACTACAGAAGTGCCGGAAATACTGCTCAAAGATTACCCGGATCTGCATCAGCCGGAAACCGAATATTATTTTAATCGTCTTCATGAATTCCAGCGTGAATTTTTTAATGGGATGGAACAGGTGGAGATAGATATACGCGAGGGAAGAAAGTTGCGATCCATTCTCACAGCTCTTGAAGAGCACAATACCGATCTGATTGTCCTTGGAAGAAGCAGCCGGAAGAGAGGTGCCGTCATGAAGAAAATTGTTCGCAAGACCAGTGCTTCCGTGCTTATTGTACCTGGAGAAATGTCTTTCCCGTTGCGGCACACAGTAATAGCCTCGGATTTTTCAAATCACTCCAAACGTGCCCTGGAGATTGCATCCAGCCTTTCAACTGCATTGGAAATACCGGAGATCACAGTTACACATGTAACACAGGATCCATCAAAATATGTTGGAGAATACCTGGAAACCGCGTACGATGTGGAAATTCTACTGGAAAAAAAGCAGCTCATTAAGGACAAACTCATGGAGTATAGCCGGCACAAACTCGCTGAGCAGATAAGGACAGCGAATGTCTACAGCCCGGTAAGACAAAAGCTAATTCCTGCTATCCCTGGCGCGAAGAAAAGTGAAACCCTTATTTCCTGGATTAAGGACAGTGATGCTGATTTTATCGTATTAGGGGCCAGGGGACAGTCATTCGCGGAAGCCTTTTTCCTCGGAAGTTTTGCAGAGGATGTATATTCCGCTTTACCCCACCAGATGATCCTTCTTTTCAAGCAAAAAGGGGAAAATGCGGCTTTTCTGAAACTGTTGACCAGGGGAGAATGATCCGGTGATGTAAATCGAGGGCTGCCCGAATTATTATCATTTTCAGCTGTTATAAAAGTACCGACCTTACTGACAGACGAAAATGGAAAAACCTGTTGTAATAGTTATTATGGGACTACCGGGTGCGGGAAAAACGCGTTTTGCCAAAGCACTGTCAGAAAAAATGCATGCTGTTCATATAAGCAGCGACTCTATCCGGTTTGAAAAGCTGAAAGTGCGTAGCTATTCTGACAAGGAAAAGGAAATCGTATACCATCTAATGATTGAAAGGGCAATACAGGTACTTAAATCGGATCAGTCCGTAGTGCTTGATGCCACCTTCTCCAGCGATGAGTTGCGCAATAAAGTGTCCGGGCATTTTGAAAGGTATGCCACCTATTTTATTCAGATCACCGCTAAGGAAAGCGAAATAAAGGACCGTCTCCGAAAGTCAAGGAGTTCCAGCGAAGCGGATTTTGGTGTCTATAACCAGATAAAGAATCAGTGGGACCCGATGGATATGCGGCACCTGACTCTTGAATCGGGTGATCTGGACTTAATGACGACCGAGGCTCTGAAATACCTTGGTCATGAATAATCGGGAAATTCAGAAGCTGATAAAGAGTGGCTCAATGCCGGGCTGCATTAATCCCGATTTAATTGAAACACACATTTCCTGGGTCTTACTTTGCGATGAATTGGTATTCAAAATCAAGAAACCCGTTCATTATTCCTTCCTTGATTTTTCGACCAGGGAGAAACGGGAATATTACTGTAACCGTGAACTGGAATTAAACCGGAGACTTGCCCCGGAAATATACCTGGAAGTTGTTCCGGTGGGAAGGCGGGAGAATGGACACTGGTCTGTTAAATCCAATGTACATGAGATACTGGATTTTGCCGTTTGCATGAAAAAAATCAATCCTGATAGCCGGATGGATCTTTTACTCTCGAAGGACCTGGTTGGCCGCCGGCAAATGGAAACCCTGGCAAAATCACTGGCTTCATTTCATAAACGATCTGATATAGTCGCCGGTGATTACGGACTTCAGGAAAAATTCGCAGACCTGGCACAGGAAAAAGACTTCCTTGCAGAAGTACTTGGCACCTGGAGTGTTGATTGTATTGAACGTGCGCTGGAAAAATCAAATAATTACCTGAATCATATAAATGACCACCTTGAGCTTCGTAGAAAAAAAGGCATGTTCCGGGATGTTCACGGAGACCTTCACGCAAGGAATATATTTCTGAAGAAGGATCCGGTTATCTTCGATTGCATTGAGTTCAATGATGATTACCGTCGCATCGACCTCCTGAATGAAGTGGCTTTTCTGTGTATGGACCTTGATTCATTTCAAAGGCAAGATCTCTCCAAATGGTTTATCCGTGCGTACAATGAATTCTTCCCGATAATGAACGGGAAAAGAGACATGAACCTCTTTCTTTTTTATAAAGCCTTCCGGGCTAATGTCCGCGCAAAAGTGAATAGTCTCCGGGCAAAAAGTGAAGATGGCCGGAAACAAGCTCTGAAAGAGTGTGGCCGGTACCTCAGACTAATGGATAGTTATCTGGCAGCGCTTAAATAACCTGTTTTTTTGAATGGCCTTACCAATTGGCTATGCCCGCGGCAACATGATGATAAAAATCTGACACGAAGACAGGACATATCATGGAACCTGGGATACTGGTTTAGTATGTTATTGACAAAGAGTAAGAATATGAAAAAAATACTGGTCCCTGTAGATTTTTCCGAATATTCGAAAGTAGCGTTACAAACCGCTGATTTTCTCTCCACTGACGGCGAGGCCGAAATAACCCTTATTCATGTAGTGAATGGTTATTCGGAATTTAACAGTCTTCCGTCCGGGGAGAAAAAGAAATATCCGGATTTAGAAGCACGCATTACCGATTCGGAGGACAAATTAAAGAAAATGGTCTCCGACAGCGAACTGGAAGGCAAAAAGGCCAGGACAAAAAGCCTGGTTGGCGTTCCGCACGAAGCGATAATTAATTATGCCCGGATTTCCGATACAGATCTTGTTGTCATGGGTGCCCATGGTGCCGGAGATTCAAAAAACTATATCGGATCAACTGCTCAACAGGTTGTTCGCAAAGCAAGTTGCCCGGTCCTGTCCGTGAAAAAGGATTATTCTCCGAAGTCCGTGACAAAGGTCACATTTGCCTGTACGATGGAACAACCGGTGGGTGATGTGATCGACAAGCTGATCAATACAACCAACAGCGCAAATGCCGAGATATCCCTGCTCTTTGTAAATACTCCGTCAAAGTTTGTTGATACAAAAACCATTGAGGAAAGAATATCAGATGCAGGTAAGCTTTACCGGCGGATCAATGCCAAACATGTTGTTTACAATGATCACTCCCTTGAAAATGGCATACTTAATTATGCCAGGGAGAGCAAAGCTGATTTACTGGCAATGAAAACCCGTAACAGAGAAGGGAAACCGGGTTACGCAATTGGTGTAACAGAGGCAATTCTTTACCGTTCTGAGATACCGGTCTGGAGCCTGGTTGAAAGTAATTAATTGCCATAAGCTTTTATTATGGGTCCGGATCAAGATTCGGGCCCATTCCCGCGTTGTACATCTTTAAGCAGCCAATTTTCCAGTTTGGTGTTATCCTCTTCTGTGTGAAGGACGGAAATATCACCAGTGGTTTCGAAAACCACCGCCCTCACCTGTTCAAGCCGGATTACATTGGCTTCCCGAAGTTTTGCCCTCAAATCACCTTCAGTCACCCTGGCCTTTCGAAGGTTTTTATAGAGAATCTCATCTCCATCCATCAGCAACAATGGCGCATTGTCCATCAACTTTTGTATGACTTTAAACCGGCGGAAAAGGGCGGCACCAAGCTGAAGGGTATATACAGCTGCCAGGCCAATAATGCCCTGAGTCAGGGATACTGTTGATGAAAGTATGGTGGTCGCCAAAAGCGAACCGATTGCCACAGTCATGGCAAAATCAAAACTGGACATTTTGGAGAAGCTGCGTTTCCCGGCGATGCGGGTAAAAATGATTACTGCCAGATAAATTCCGGCAGCAGTCAAGACAATTCTCCCTGTTGAATTCCAGGAAATATTAAGTAAATCATCCATAAGGTTGCGTGGTTGAGTTGGATAACACTAACGCACGGTTTCCGCCTGATGTTTACCTGAACCCCGGGCTTCGGGCCCGGGGCTTAACATGTTCACGATTTTTCTACACCGGTTCCTTCTTCCTCGAGGTCATTATTTTTTCCACAAGATCCGGCACTTTCTCAAAAGCGGCTGCCATTCCTTTGCTGGACTTATTTACCCCCAGGAAGGAAATCTCATCTTTCTTTGTGACCAGGAATCCTATTGGTTCAATTCCCATACCTGCTCCGGCTCCACCACCTTCGCCTGCCGCATTTTTCGGCGCATTGCCGCCACCTCCACCGCTTCCGAATCCTATACCGATCCGGATGACGGGTACACATTCAAATTCACCCAGTTTGAAAGGCTCACCGATGACTGTCTCAGTACGCGCTTCTGATTCGATAAACTTGGTGATCTTATCCAGTAGTTCACTAAAATGCATTTCCATGGTTGTTGTATTTATGTTTATAATCGGTTCCTATGATGTCAAATAAGCCCGTCCGAGCCGCCAGAGATTATTGGATGCAATAAAACGCATGGCAAATTCTCCCTGGAAATTGATGGTTAACCGGTTCCGGTACTGATCCGCGGCCTGTAAAACGGGAACAAGCCAGGCATTCCGTACATAATCACCGGTATCCATTGTACACATGAAATCCCTGATATGAAACGTCCGTAACATGGCTATTACCTTCGAAAGGCTCATCCGGGACTTCTTCTTACCAGTTGATTTCTTTTTAACATGTTCTTTGGCGTCTGCTTTTTCGGCCTCTTCACTGGTTTTTTTGCCGGGCCGGAGGGGAAAGATTTTCTTTCGGTAAAATGGCAAACTGAGCTCAAAGAGGAGTTCTTCATTCTCCTGGGTTATCCGAAAGGACATAATACCACGGACCATCACGCAATACACTTCATTCACGGTATCAATCCGCAGAATGATCGGGACAAACAACAGCCCTGCGATCAGTAATAGCACTACCGACAGAAATATGAGCAGCATGTCTGTTACCATATACGAAAATCGGAAGTAAGCGGTACAATATCAGTGATTTCTATTTGGACGGAGAATGATTGTACTCAGGTCCGATTAAGTACGGGGACGGGAAAAAGTGGCGATATCATCGTATCCCCACATAGCCTTTTACCGCTTCAAAGAGGGCGCGAGAATTATAGCCGATGCCATTTTTGAAAACGATCTTTTCGGAACGAATAGCGGAAACATTTTTGGTAATATCCTCTTTCATTATTACGATATCCGCCAGTTTTCCCTTTTCAAGAGTTCCGATGGTTTCATCCAGATCAAGGTAGCGGGCACCATTGTAGGTGCAGATCATCACGGCTTCCGGAAGAGTAAAGCCCATTTCAATGAAAATTTCCAGCAGGCGCATGTTTGCATACCCGGCCACAATACGGCCGTCATAAGTGGGGTCTGTTCCTGCCACCAGGAGTCCGCCGGCATCATGGAATTGCTTGTCCAGTAGTTTTAATTTATTGAACTGCGCTATCGCCACAGAGTCTTTCCCCTGCATGGAAGCCCAGCGCTGGTAAACCATGTGCTTCGCTGTCGGTGCAAGGGCCACCAGTCCGCCGCCCGGGACGATCTCCCGTCCGGTGTAGGGTTCCCAGACATTAATGGTAGTTGTCATCGCTACATTATTTTCAATCAGGTGTCTGATCAGACCGGTTACTTCCTCAGACCCGGGATCAGAGGCAAGTAATCCCGGCACCATGAATGGATAGCACTGGTCGGCGACCTTATTCTCCACGAAATCCGGACAAGACCCGAACCCATGCTCAATATTGTCAATCCCGATATCAGCTGCTTCACGGTAAGTGATGGAGCAAAGATGGCCGGTCACTTTCATATTCCGGGCATGTGCAGCATCAACAATGGCTTTCAGGTCTTCCCGGGTCAGAAAATTGTATACTTTAATGGAAGTCATACCCAGGTCAGCATAAAAGTTAACCTGTCTCACAGCCTCTTCAGGTGAATCAAAATTAAACATCTCCATTATTGGAACTCCGACGCGGTCCATATGCGGACTGGTCACGTCCATTTTAGGTCCAATGATCCGTCCTTCGTCGATCCATTGCTTAATGGATACATCCGCCTGGGGCATGATACTTCCGCCTGTCCGCATACTGGTCACCCCTCCGGCCAGGTATAGCTTGGGAAAGGAAAAGCTCATCTGGTCTACCCCATAGTTTGCTTCCGGAGTGCTTTTGGGATAGAACAGGTGTTCATGCAACATGACCATCCCGGGCATGGCTGATCTGCCATTCATATCAATGACCCGGGTATTCTCAGGGATATCCAGATCCTGGCCGATTTCTGCGATATATTCTCCGTTGATCAGAATATCCTGATTTCTTCGGGCAGGTTGCCCGGTGCCATCGACCAGGGTCAGATTCTGGAGAAGATAGCTTCCCCGTGGATGGCTCACATATTTTTCCACCTCGGCGGATATTGAATCCTGGCTTATGGAAGGAAAATGTAAACACAGAAGGATAACCAGCGGCAGGAGAATGTTATTTCGCATTGTTGATCAGGGGGTTAAATCACAATATGCAAAAATCAATACACAAAACACAACAGGTGTTATCCGGGTTAAACGATTGTCGGGCGTCAAACGTAACCCGGGTTACGTTAACTTGTCAGGGATATACGTACCATTGCTGTAAAATAAGATACCATGAAATACTACCACGAAAAAACACTTACGGGCCTCACTTTTGATGAAGCAATTGACAAAGTCACCGCCGCGTTGAAGGAAATAGGATTCGGGGTGCTCACTGATATTGATGTGAGTGCAACAATGAAAAAGAAACTGGATGTGGATTTCCGGCCGTACCGGATTCTCGGAGCCTGCAATCCGCCCTATGCCTACAAGGCCCTCCAGGCAGAGGACAAGATTGGCGTCATGCTGCCCTGTAATGTAATTGTTCAGGAAAAGGAGAATGGGATTGAGGTAGCTGCCGTCAGCCCCATGGCATCCATGCAGGCTATTGAGAATGATGAGCTGGGGGGAATTGCCAGTGAAATTGAAACAAAGCTGGAGAATATGATCAATTCACTCTAACTGGATTTATCTTTCATTCAATCACAGGTCCTTCAAATACGATTGGAATGATCATTCTCATTTCAGCCGGTACTCCATCCATGGTACCAGGGTGGAAAGCAATATTTATTTGTTCCAGCTGACGTTTGATCGCGGCATCTGTTTCCCCCGAGATTCCTTTCAAAATTTCAAACGATTTTATATTACCCGCTTCATCAATTAGTAATTCTACAAATACTTTTTGCCTGCGTGTAAGGCCTTCGGGAAATGATATCCTGCTTTGTAATAGCTCATACATTTTTTCATAACCCATAACTGGTTCCGGGAATGTTTCGATATTTATCAATAATCCAATTGTTTCAATATCTCCGGTTAAGGGAGCTTCCAGAATCTCCGTGGAGATATCCGTGGAGATAATATCCGGTTTAATTGACTCATCCTTGCATGATGCCATGGAGGAAATAATTACTGCGCCCGCTGCGTATTTCAGTAAGGATGTATTAACCTGGGAACGGTTAAATATTCCGCACGTTTTTTTACCATTCTGAAGATCCTTTTTGATTTCAGACAAATCGTGGACATTAGTGAAGTCCCGGACAACTCGGTCACAGCTGCCGCAATGATAGTTCTCACCACCACAATGATTCATTGTGTTTTTGTTTTCCGGACAGGCAAACCGAAGAGAAACTTTGTCCATGTCGATGAAGTTTGGTTAACCTCATAACCCTGGTACTGAGAATGGTCACATATTTTTACAAGCTATCGGGAAGCAGCTTCCGGATGACGGGGGTGGCATCCTGGTGAAGGCGTTTTAAATAGGCATCGCCTGCAGGGTCGCCCGGATAATACAGGGATGATCCGGCGTCGAGCAGCATTTTCACAATTTCCGTATATTCTTGCTGGCGGTTTTCCGCGTTTCCTGAATACCTGGAGCCGTGAATGGCCCATCCGAGCGGGGAACTCTCGTGAACGTGGTCAAAAATATCCAGCGGGGCGCCTGCTTCAAGGAGGATCTTTACGTTCTGGGGCTGGCCAAACCAGGCGGCCATATGCAAAGGGGTGCCGTCATCGAGACCCGGAGCAGTAAGATCGGCCCCGGCATCTATTAACAAACTCACCGGTTCGCTTTCGGCCCGACCGGCGATATCCGCCAGTAAACGATCTTCCTCCGGGTTTCCGGTAAACGCGCAGGCAGGGTGCTCGGCCAGCATTTTCCGGGCAGCTTCCAGATCAAGGTTGGAAATAGCTACGGCCAGCTGGTCGGCGTAATTCAATTCTTTTCTTGCACCATGTTTTTCAAGTACCCCGGTAATATCCGTAAATCCGCGCCTGATGGCGTGGGTCCACGCAGTTTTTCCGAAATCATTGACCATATTAACCTCTGCGCCATGCTCAAGGAGAATTTCTGTCGCCCGTTTCCTGCGCCGACGGGAAGCAACATGTATGGGAGCTTCTCCATGGATCAGCGCATTGATTTCTTCACCGTCTTTCAGCCACTCTTCCAGCTTCCTGTCGCCGTCTTGCGTGTAATGAAAATCGATGAATTCGTGCAGGTTCATGACTCAGGATAACCATTCAGAAATTGAATAAAGAACAGGTTGCATTACCGGGTTTTCCCAAAGAAAAGGTGCGGCCAGAACAAAAATTAGTAAAATGGATACAATGCCAATCAGGTGAACTTTGAAAAATTTCCTGTAGGTAAACCAGTCGTATATGATAAGTGCGACTACCGGTAGAAATAACGTGGATATAATAAAGGGTATGTTCCCACCGAGACCAATCGCCCCTAACGTACGGGCAATTCCGGCAGAACTCAACAGGAGGGTGGCGAACATCATCAGTCGCTTGTGGACATAAAATGTATGCCTGAAACGGATACCCAGAATCGCAAAAATTACAGACATCAGGATCATGGCGAAATCTCTTCCGGGTTGAATCATAGACGATTCCTCCAGCGGACCGTACAGGGACGGCACCTTAAATGCGACATAAAAGCCGCTGATGAGCACAGCTGCGAGTACAATTCCACCCGCCTTCCCAAGTGACCTGTGCCAGCGCTTTCGGTTGCCCGCGATCAGAAGGCATTGAACCAAGTACAGCAGGATCCAAATCCCGGCACATATTCCGTGAATATAAATATGACCGGCCATGCTACCGTCAGAGGCAATCCTTGAATTTACCGTAGAGGTGAATCCAATTACATTAGTGAGGAGGAAGAATAATGCAGTACCGGTGAAGAAGATTCGGTCACTTGTAGACTGGAACATTCTGGAGTTTTTAAAATTAACCTCAGAATATAAGAAAATCCCCGGAGTTTTGAAACCAGGTTTACACCCCCCTGGCCCCCCTTTGCGTCAGACTTCAGGTCTGACAGGGGGGAAGATGAGGTTAACAATTAATTCGACCCGGTCTGTGTTTCTGCTACCGGTAGGGTTTCACGCGGCATCAGCTCTTCACGCTCAGCCGTATGGTAGGCAATTATGGCAATAACGGTAGCTATTTGTTTAAGATCGTCCATTTCCAGACGATCATACACGTCCATATTGGTATGGTGCGTACGGGTGTTGTACTCGACTTCGTCCTGGATGAACTGGAATCCCGGCAATCCGATGGCATCAAATCCAAGGTGATCGGTGCCGCCGGTATTCCTGATTGTAATGGTCGGTGTTTCGATGATGTCAGACATAGCGCTGAACCAGCTGGAAAATACAGGCCGTGCTGCAGCATTTCCCTGCAGATACACACCCCGGATACGTCCGGTGCCGTTATCAATGTTGTAGTACGCCGATAATTTTTCATGTTCCGGCTTGAGTGCCATCGTTTCCCGGTCTCCGAAATGATTTTTCACATAGTTGCGTGAGCCATGGATGCCCTGCTCTTCTCCGGTCCAGAGCGCTACACGAATAGTACGCTTCGGGTTCAGTCCCAGCTCCTGTATAATCCGTGCCGCTTCAAGCATTACCGCACATCCGGATGCATTGTCAGTGGCCCCGGTGCCTCCATGCCATGAATCAAGGTGACCACCTATCATAACTACCTCATCCTTCAATTCAGGATCGGAACCAGGTATTTCACCAATTACATTATAGCCCTGATAATCGTCTTCAAAAAACTTTGTAGTAATCTCGGCTTCCAGTTTTACCGTAATATCCTTTTCCAGCAATCGTTTCATCAGGTTGGTATACTCAGGTGCCATTTCGAGGGCAGGGCCGGCTATTTCTGCATCCGGAGCGTATGATTCTCCATTGGAAGTAAATAACGTTCCGTGCATTCCGCGCCGTCCGTTAATGACCAGGGCAGGTTTTTCTTCAGTAAGGAACGTGCTTACCTTATTCATCAGTGCCCGCATTGCACGCCACCTGGCATAACGATCTGAATAATCGCCTCCGCCTCCCCGGCTGATAGGTGTATTTTGCATTTCCTTGAGTTCTTCATCGGTATAACGATTTCCATCCGGGTCGAAGGTAGCCGTCAGGTCGTAGTCATTAGCGATCAGGACGATCTTACCCTTCAGTTTGCCTTTATACTGCTCCATATCCTCTTCTTCTTCAATGTTTACAAGGATCACTTCACCTGTAACTTCGCCTTTGGTGCTGCCGGTCCAGGCTTTTGGAACTGCAATAAACGGCATGTAGTAAGGCTCTGTCATGGCCACGTAGCTCTTCTCCACTTCCCATCCTTTACCAAATTCGCCCCAGGGTTCCAGTTTGACATTCTCCATGCCCCACTTCTTCATTTCTTCCACCGCCCAGTCAGAGGCTCTTTTAAGGCCGGGAGAATTGGTCAGGCGAGGCCCTGAAACATCGGTGAGGTACGATGCAATGTGCTCCATTTGAGAGTTCTCAAGTCCTTCCGTCTTGATTTTTGAAATGGCGTCATAATCTATTTGTTCCTGTCCGGAGGCGAAAAAGACAACGCCAACAAACAGCAGGCAGGTGGTCAGGGATTTCATCATGGTGTGTTTAGGTTAAACTGTAATAAGTGTAAGGTCGGAATGTTTTAAGATATCCCGAAGGATAATTACACCAGAGGCAGAAGGAAGAGATGAATATTATTTCAATACCGGAAGGCGTCTGCCTGAATCAGTTTTTATATTTTACCTATCTTCAGGGATCAGTTAACCAATCCAATTTCATGAAGTACCTGATCACCGCAAGTTTGCTGCTGGCGTTCCTTTCCGGAAATGGCCAGGACAAGAAAAAATCGTGGGATGTATCCGACCCGGGAGAATCCTTCAATTATACCACTCATACCTTCACTACTACCGAAGGCACCTGGATGAATCTTGATATCAGTCCCGATGGCAGCCAGATTGTATTTGATCTGCTCGGAGATATCTATATCATGCCTGCTTCCGGGGGAAAGGCCACGGCGTTACGCACGGGCATCCCGATGGAAGTCCAGCCTAAATTCAGTCCGGACGGGTCAAAGATATCGTTTACCAGCGATGCCGGGGGCGGTGATAATATCTGGGTGATGGACATTGACGGGGAGAATGCCCGGCAGGTGACCAAAGAAGATTTTCGCCTGCTCAACAACAGCGAATGGATGCCCTCCGGGGATTACCTGATCGCACGTAAGCACTTCACTTCCCAGCGCTCGATGGGTGCCGGTGAAATGTGGCTGTATCATATTTCCGGTGGAAGCGGCATTCAGCTTACAAAACGTAAGAATGATCAGCAGGATGTAAATGAGCCGTCCGTTTCACCCGATGGGAAATACATGTATTACAGCGAGGATGTTTATCCGGGAGGCATGTTCCAGTACAACAAGGATCCCAACAGCCAGATCTATGTGATCAAAAAGTATTCATTTGAGGATGGAGAGACGGAAACCATCACCGGCGGACCCGGGGGCGCGGCCCGTCCAACCGTTTCTCCTGACGGGAAATCCCTGGCCTTTGTACGTCGTGTGCGGGAAAAATCCGTATTGTTTGTCCGTAACCTGGAAACCGGGGTTGAACGGCCCGTATATGATGAGCTTGATAAGGATCAGTCAGAAGCCTGGGCGATTTTTGGTGTATACCCGAATTTCAGCTGGACAAATGATGGCAGTCAGATCATTTTCTGGGCGAAGGGAGGGATACATAAGGTGAACGTATCCTCCTATGAAGTTTCACAGATCCCGTTTGAAGCGGAAGTGAGCGTACAGATCGCAAATACACTGCACTTTGAAAATGATGCAGCACCGGAGAAATTTAATGCCAACGTGATCCGGGATGCGGTCACAACACCGGACGGACAGCATCTCATTTTTCAGGCAGTTGGAAAAATCTGGAGAAAGGCGTTGCCGGATGGCGAACCTGAGATCCTGGTTGACCTTGAAGACGCCTTTGCTTACCACCCTTCCTTATCACAGGATGGCTCCCGCCTGGCATTCGTTTCCTGGAATGATGAAGCGTTAGGTGCGGTCCATACCCTCGACCTGACAACCCGGCGAATCGGTTCGCCTGTTAAAGTAACTGCTGTCAAAGGGCTGTTCAGTAATCCTTCATTCTCGCCGGATGGTAGTACGATTGTATACGTTAAAGAAGGAGAGCAGTCATTGCTGTCGAATGCTTTTGGTACGGACCCGGGAATCTATACGATCCCGGCATCCGGGGGTGAACCCAAACGTCTGGTCAATTCAGGAAGTTTTCCTGCATTTAATGCCGCGGGTGATCGTATTTTCTTCCAGACGGGCGGTTATTTCTTCGGAAACCTTACCAAAACGCTAAAAAGTGTTGACCTCAACGGCGAGGATGAGCGCAGCCATGTTACTTCGAAGTACGCCAACAGGCTCATCCCGAGCCCGGACAATAAATGGATTGCTTTCATCTATTTGCACAAGGCCTATGTTGTGCCCATGCCCATGATCGGACAAACCCTGGACCTGGATGCTAATACCAAGTCCGTTCCGGTAGCGCAGCTTTCACGGGATGCCGGCGTAAACCTGCACTGGTCTGCGGACAGCCGCGAGGTACGGTGGACATTGGGTGATGAGTATTACAGTGTCCCCCTGATTGAGAAATACACCTTCCTGGAGGGAGCGCCGGACAGCTTACCGGCAATGGATACCACCGGGATCAAAATCAGGCTGGAAATTGAATCCGATGTACCCGGGGGAATCACCGCATTCACCAATGCCCGGATCATCACCATGGAGGGCGATTAGGTAATTGAGAATGGTACGATAGTAGTTACAGATAATAAAATCACGGCGATGGGTCCGACCTCATCGGTGGAAGTACCGCGAAATGCCTATGTGGTGGATGCCACCGGTAAAACCATCATGCCGGGAATTATCGATGTGCATGCACATACCAGTTCGTTCGGCTTTGGCCTTATGCCGCAGAAACACTGGCCATTTTACGCCAACCTGGCCTATGGAGTGACTACTGCTCATGACCCTTCCGCCAATTCGCAAACAGTATTTGGCATGGCTGAAATGATACGTGCCGGGGAAATGGTCGGACCGCGTCTTTTCTCGACAGGTATTATCCTTTACGGAGCCGATGGGGACTTCAAGGCAGTGATCAACAGCCTGGATGATGCACGGAGTGCTATCCGGCGTACTAAAGCATTTGGTGCATTCTCCGTTAAAAGTTATAACCAGCCACGCAGGGATCAACGCCAGCAGGTAATTCAGGCTGCGCGTGAATATGAAATGCTTGTGGTGCCTGAAGGAGGCAGTACCTTCTTTCATAATATGTCCATGATCATGGACGGTCATACGACAATCGAACATAACATCCCGGTAGCACCACTCTACAAGGATGTGATAGAATTATGGAGCCACAGTAAAACTCACTATGTGCCGACGTTAATCGTGAATTATGGCGGACTCAATGGCGAATATTTCTTTTACCAGCGGGACAATGTCTGGGAGAATGAAAAACAGCTGAAATATTATCCGAGGGGGGCGATTGACTCGCGCTCCCGTCACCGCACGATGGTACCGGACGAAGAATATGAAAACGGACACATCCTGGTGGCTCAAGGGGCCAAAAAACTGAGTGATGCCGGGGTGAAAGTGAATCTTGGCGCTCACGGACAATTGCAGGGACTCGGGGCCCACTGGGAATTATGGATGATGGGGCAGGGTGGTATGACCAACATGGAGGCACTGAAAACTGCCACAATAAACGGGGCGATCATGCTCGGCATGGAAGACCAGATCGGCACCCTGGAAGTGGGTAAACTTGCCGACCTCATCGTACTTGACAAGAATCCGCTGGACGATCTTGAAAACTCGGAAACAGTTCGCTATACCATGGTCAACGGAAGGCTTTATGATACCGAAACCATGAATGAGATCGGCAATACGGAGAAGGAACGATCGAAATTCCCCTGGGAGATTTCACCATATTCGCCGGGATTTGACTGGCATGAAGTAATGGATGTACATTGCAGCTGCGGGGAGTAATCATAAACTTCCCCCTTTGAAGGGGGCAGGGGGGATGTATGTGATGCCAGGTCTATCCGGGATTTTTCATCCCTGATTGCCGGCAGGCCGGGTGCATGGAAGAATGGCGTAATTGTCATCCCGGGGGCCCGACAGGGCAACCCGGGATCCAGTAGCGACGAAGGCCTACTCTCAAATCCTACCGGGGATCTCCGATCCCAGACCCCCGTCTGGAGGAAAAAAGCACACAATCAGGTTATCGGACGGGGGTGACAGTGGCGGATGGTCTACGGATAGTTGACTTTTAAGACAGTACCTACGACCAATGCCCGATTAAAAGTAGTAGCGTGGACGCTACTACTATCCAGATTCTTTCTCACGGAACCACCACGAACCGATGAAACATATTTCTGTCCAGGGCCATAGGTATTTCAGAGATCAGCACATAGTCTCCCGGTTCCAGGGATGCAGGAAAGTACCCGGTTTGTCCGGCCGGCAGGTCCTCCATACCGCCGAGAAAATCAAAGCCAGTAGGCGCCGGGGTCCTGAATGCCTGGAAATCTACCGTATTCAACCAACCTGCCAATGAATCCAGTGAAGCACCCTGTTCCAGTCTTACAAGATTGATATCATGGCCAAGCATGTGTTCGTATTTTTGCTGATCCACGAATTGCACAGAGAGCATATGATCACCGGAATTCAGGGTGTCAGGAAAAGAAATTCCCTCTGTGGAGAGCGAGATCTCAAGATCTGCCTGCGGCGGGTCCATTTCACTTTCTTCCTGTGTGATGATAAGTTCTGTAATCATCCCCACCAGGGCATGAGGGGTTCCGTTGGGCATCCGGACATAGCATTCCATCACATAGGTCCCCGGGTCCAGGTAAAAAGTGGCTTCGGCCGTGCTTTGCGGAGAGGTTAGTCCTACACCCCCACCGACTTCCACCCGGCTGAACCATTCCGGGATGTCTGCAAATTGAGCCATGGCCGCCTCCGGGTCACCCTGGATCATCAAATCGTTAGCAGCCAGATAGGGAGGGAATATGTCCCTTTTGTAATCCTCAAACCGAATGCTGTCCGGCATTTTTTCAAGTACAAAGAAATGAACCTCTTCGGATTTATTGATGTAACGGAACGTATGCCAGCCGGAAGGGAGTGAGTCCGGTAATTCGAAATCCATCGCATTGGTAATGACTTCCGTGACTAATGATTGGCTTTCTGTAGTCGGTTCACTATCCGTGCTGGATTCAGTATTCTCATCAGCCGGTGGGTTACATCCGGATAAAAAGAGGATGATGATCAGGTTAAAATAGTAATGGTTAGAATAATTCATGCATTCAAGATAGGAAATTTACAGACTTCACAGTGAATTCCTCCGAAAGCTATCCCTTGAAAGGGTAAGTTTTCACTATCCTGGGAGTAGTATTTAGATGAACTGGAGGTCTTTAACTCTACCAGAGCCGGCATAAGTTGTTGGTCTTCAGTAATTTTTTATATATTGAATTACCGGTAAAATTCAATTCCTCCTGTTGAATTTTCGTACGGTACCGACATCAACCCTTTTTTAAGCGTAACACTTTAGAGAATAATGAATCAGGCAAACAATAAGGCCCGTCAGGTTAATAATTCTCCGGAGAAGGAAGATATTACCCAGTATTTGCGGCAAGCTTATGAAGGTGACGAAGAAGCGTATGCATTCATATTTCCCGTGATCTATAATGAATTAAGGAAGATTGCTAAGGGAATCCGCTTTAATTTCCATGGCGCCGCAACCTTAAATACTACCGCCATTGTCCATGAAGCTTATTTAAAACTAGCTAAAGGAGAATCGCAATGGGAAAGCAGAAAGCATTATTACAGCGTGGCGGCCAAAGCCATGCGCCAGGTATTGCTGAATGCGGCGCGTAGTAAAAAAGCAATTAAAAGAGGGGAGAATATTAAGACGGAGTCAATAGATGAGGTCCATGAGTTGCTGGTGATGTCAGATGCCACATCGGCTAAACTGATCAACTTTAACGAATTGCTGTTGCAGCTTGAGGCAGAGGATACTATTTACGGGCGAATCGTGGAATGCCGCTTTTTTGCTGGGCTAAGCATCAAGGAAACCGCTGAAGTGGTAAACATATCCCCGGCAACAGTGAAGCGCAAATGGCAAATGGCGCGCAATTGGTTATTCGTTCATTTATCAAAAATCAGTTCATGAAAGAAGGATATACACTCGCCGAACTGGAACAGGTTTATGAGAAATGCCTGAGCGTTCCGCCTGAAGAGCGTGATAAGCTTATTGACCAAACATGCGGAAACAGGGAGTCGCTAAAAACCATTCTCCGTGAGATGCTTAAAAGTGAAGATACAGCGATTGCGTATTTCCAGGAATTACAACAATCCCTGGCAGGTGGGTGGTCCCCGGGGGAAATCCCCACGCTGGAACAAGGTGAAGTGGTTGGGAACTATCGCGTGGATTCCTTACTGGGAAAAGGGGGAATGAGCAATGTCTACCTGGCTGAGCGTTGCGATGGGGAGTTTGAACAGCGTGTAGCCATTAAATGTTTTCCTGCCCGATCAGTCAGGGTTCGGAAGGAAAATGTCAAAAAAGCTGAGCAACAGATCCTGGCCGGACTTCAGCATCCGAATATAGCCAGGCTTCTGGACGCCGGTATTACAGGGAACGGTATTCTGTATTTTATCATGGAGTTTGTGGATGGCGAGGCAGTTGATACCTACCTGAAACGAATGAAGCCTGCTACTTCCGGCAGATTGGCACTATTCAAAGAAGTTGTGAAGGCTGTTGCCTTTGCGCACAGCAGGTTTACGCTGCACCTTGACCTGAAGCCTTCCAATATATTTGTAAATAGCCTTGGACAGATAAAACTGCTTGATTTTGGCATTTCCATGAAGCTTAATGAAGATGAAAATCATGAGCCCGGAACCTTTTTTGGTACACCCTCCATCGCAGCACCGGAACAGCTGGCCGGACAACCCTTATCTGCCGCTACAGATATCTATCAGCTGGGTATCTTGCTGCATACTGTTCTTTCAGGTACTTCACCGGTGCGAAGTTATGCGGCTTCTACCGAGCAGCTTACCAGAATAGGACCGCTTACCGACACGCCAGAATTGCAGATCTCTTCCGCCATACCCGCAGAACCTGCCTCTATTATTGCGAAATGTACCCAGGCAAATCCTGATGAGCGTTACAATTCAGCAGCTGATCTGCTTCAGGACGTTAAGCGGCTCGAAGAAGGTTATCCGCTGTTTGCAATGCCCCAAAGCAATGGGTACCGTTTAAAAAAATACATTCGGAGAAACAGGCTACAGGTGATTAGTTTTTCCTTAATCATTCTTTCTTTGCTCGCCGGCCTGATGGCCAGTTTATGGCAGGCAAGGGAGGCCACGGAACAGCGGGATAAAGCTGTTCAGAATGAGCAGGTGGCTACACTTACAAAAAATTTTCTTAGTAATTTATTCAGGGAAGCAGATCCATCATTCGCTCAGGGTGATACGCTTACAGTATTTCAATTACTTGAAAAAGGACATCAGCAATTATCCGGATATAATGGGCCCGCAGCGATTAAACTTGAATTGCTGAATACAATCAGCAGCTCTTACCGGAACATGGGAGATTATGATAATGCCGGAAAGGTGTTAAACCAGGCGGAAAATTTAGCACTCGATTCCATGCTGACAATCTCTCCTCCGTTTATTCGTAATGTAGTTCAGATGGGATTATATCAGCGGGATATTGGGAATTATGACTCATCCGCCATATTGTTAAACAGGGCGCTGAATTTATATGAGAAGATCGATTATCCACGCGAGGACAGCATGTACACTGATGTATTAAAACGTCTGGCCTATGTTTACAAAAACAAAAGCAAATTTGATTCTGCCGAATATCTAATGAAGGAAACAATCGCACTAGAGGAGAATATCTGGCCCGATCATTATAATATCCAGCTGGCAGAGAGTTATTATATTCAGGCAGCTATTTACGTTGATCTGAAACAATACGATGAGGCCATTATTTATCAAAAGAAATCGCTTGATTTGTGCGAACGGATTATGGGTTCCAATTTCCCTGGAACCCTGGCTAACCTTAACTTGTTATCCGGATTGCTTAAATCTAACGGGAATGCAGAAGAAGCTCTTCCTTATAACAGAAAAGCAAAACGAATAGCAGAGAACATTTACGGCAAAAAACATGCGGAAACTGCCACGAATACCTACAATCTGGCGCATACCTTTTCTGCATTGGATCAATACGATAGTGCTCATTTTTATTTCTCTAAGGCGCTTGCCATTCAGAACGATGTCTATAAAGATGAATTTAACAGCTGGCATATTTCAAGCTATAATGCGCTGATAGCACTTTTCATCAAAATGAATAATTTGGATTCGGCTCAGTACTATGTGAATAAGACGCTAACGGTTTCCGAATCCCCAAAAATAAGCACGCAAAAGCGTGCCAAAGCTTATGACTGGGCGGGTGAATATTACCAAAAAGCTGGTGACTTACAGGAGGCACGGAATTACTTGCAGCTGGCTTTGGCGGAATATATATCCTATCTGGACAGTACCAGCAGACTGGTTGTGTTAACCAGTAAGAAGGTTGACGCTCTGGATTCATTGCTCCAGGTGCAGTAGTTCCTATACATAAATCAAACATTCCACAACCAGTTTAATTCTTTTTATTGAAGTTTTTTAGTTCTTCCTGAGCCACTTTTCATAAAAAGCGTGTGTGTAGAAGTAAACCAAACCACGCTTTATTATGAAAAATCTAATCAAAAACATGCTACCCTGCGTACTAATTCTGGCAGGGTTTTATTTATCCTCCTGTTCAGAAGATGATCCTGATACTGCTGTAAACAATCCACCCACACTGGATGTGGGGGATGATATTATCGGGATCACGGGATCTGTAAGTGATGTATCCATTATTGCTTCGGACCCGGATGGTGATGCCCTCAATATTATCTGGGACATTACAACCTCTCCGGACGGATCCAATCCTGCATTGACCAATTCCAGCAATACCAATGCGAGTTTCAATACGGATATTGCAGGGCTTTACGAAATTACCATTCAGGTGGATGATCAAAATGGTGGTACCGTTTCCGATGTTATCATCCTTTATATCGGCGGATTGCTGCCCACGTCTATTACGACGGATACGAGCTATCCGAACTTGTTTGAAGATCCTGCAATTCCGGATTATTATGCACTGTCCTCACTTGATGCTACCGCAGGGGTAACACTGGCGCCGGGTGTGGTAATTGAGAACGGTACGGATGTGCGCTTATGGTTTAGCGGCAATAATGCGTTTTTGCATGCGGAAGGAACGGAAAGCGAGCCGATAATCTTAAGAGGCCGCGAGATGGTGGCTGGATACTGGCGGGCGATCTCCATTGCTTCGAGCAACACGCAGAATAAGTTAGACCATGTGCAAATCCTGCACGCGGGAAGTACCGACACATTTGTATCAGCAAAAACAGCCATCCATTTGCAGAGTAATGTGCCCGCACGTTTAAGTATTTCCAATACACTCATAAGTCAATCCGACGGCTATGGAATATTCTCAGATGGCAATAATGCGCTCATAGACCTGTTTGAAAGCAATACCTTTACAGATAACGCCAGTGCACCATTGCACCTGGGTGCGGAGAATATCTATATGCTGGATCAGAATTCTGTGTATACAGGAAACGGGATTCAGGCCATAGAGGTGGCATCTGCAGGAAACACCAATGCACGGTTTGATAATGCAGGAACAATTCCCGTACAAGCCATTCCATATCATTTTCTGAGCAGTGCGGAACTCAGGGCGGAAGTGACATTTGCCCCAGGTGTAACTTGTCTGTTCGATACCGGGAAAAGGCTTTGGGTCACTTCAGATGGTGCCATTATCGCGGATGGAACAGCATCGGAGCAAATTGTATTTGATGGTATGGTGGATGGGGCCGGTGCATGGTTCGGCATTGAAATACAGGGATCCAATACCCCTGTAAACCTGATCAATCAGGCCGTTATTAATAATGGCGGAAATGATGCCGGACGAGGTGCAAATATCTACATGTTTGGCAGCAGCCCTGGTTCTCAGCTTACCCTGACTAATTCTTCCATAACAAATAGTCAGACATATGGTATCTGGACACGTTCCGGAAATGCCGTTTTGAACGAAAGTGGAAATACCTTCAGTAATAACCCATCCGGTGATATCCGGCAGGACTGATCATTAAGGATTGTTGGCTCCGGTTGTCAGAAGCGGGCTGTTACGGCAGCCTGCTTCAACCGGGCCGGCATCACATTCATCATTAACCAATCTGAAATTATGAGACAAACAATTTATACATTATTAATGATCACAGCATTTTTGCTAAGCAACCACAATGGTTTTTCGCAGGATGCAACGGAAGTTACCGAAGCTCTGACTACGACATGGTATGCCCATTACATCGGTCAGCCCGATGGGACAAATATGAATCCAACCGAGCGAAAAGAGACCTGGACGTTTAATAAAGATGGATCTATGCATCTGATCAACGGGAGAATGAACATGGAATTCGATGGCACCTGGGAGTACCTGGAGGAGACCAATAGTATCCGGGCCACGCTTAAAATCGAGGACAAGGAAGAAAAAGCAGAATTTCCTATCCTGCGTATTTCCAAAGATTCGTTAGTGTTGGTTAACCCAGGAGATTACGCTATCCAATACACCACTTCACCACCGGATCCCAAATTAAAACCGAAGACAGCACCCTTGGTGGTCAATAGCGTCAGCACAATTGAAGTGGATGAATGGACAGGCCTGCATCCTTTCGATCATAAGGTCATTATTTCAGCGGATAATAATGTAGAAAAGGTTGCGTCCATTGGGGTGGTTGTGTTGCTCATTATCGATGGTAAAAAAACATTGCGGATTAACGATGATGGATTAACCACTGACATCGAAGTGACCGGTGGATCGGAAATAGCAGGGCAAAAACATTTTGGGTTTGTCACGGACGATCCGGAGTTGGCAGGTGAAGTTGTATTCGACAGTGACGGGAACTTCTATGTATACCGGGATAAGGACCAGTCCACTGTTGAGTATATCAAAGAGTGAGTCGGACCAGCCCATTGAGTAATATTTAATGAACGAAATCATGAATTCAGTAATTATCAAATCAAAAAGTGTTTTCCTGATAGTATCGCTTTTATTGGTTGCTTCTTGTGGTCTGCTGGACGACGATGACGATCCGGTACAACCACCTTCGGTAACTTATTCAGAAACAACATTGAATGCGACGTTTTTTCAAGCGGGAAATTCCCTAGCACCTGAAATTAACTGGAATGGTAATCAGGGAAGCTTAAGTATAGCCACACCGGTTACAGGTTTAAGTGTAAATACCACTACAGGGGTATTGAGCTGGACAAAAGACTTGCCTCTTGGCATATATAATGTGGAAGTTGTAGTCGCCAATAGTGCCGGGCAAATTATAGTAAACTTTACCTTAAGTAATCCGTTACAAGGGCTTTTCACAGGAACACTAACCGTAAGTGCCGGAACGGGTCCATTTGAATTAGAATTTTATCCGGACGGGAATTTAACCGGAAGTTGGCTAGGTTCAACTTTTACAGGTACCTGGACCCGAAATGAGTCAACTATAGAGGTGAATTATACCTATGATGAATCCGGCAACCTGGTTTCCTTAAAAGGGACTTTAGAAAACGGTGTGCAGCCGGTCTACAAAGGTGAGTGGTATTTCGGCCATAATCAGGCAAGTAGCAGTCAAGGTCCGTTCGAAGTCATGTTAAATTGAACCTACTGGCCAGTTTTCCTCACAGGTTGAGTAAATGGTTCTGAAGGGGAAACGGCTGGCCCCGAAGCGGGGTTTGGGAGGCATCTGGATCTGCGTAGTTAATCGTGGATCTGGAGGCCTTTCCAGAGCGAATCTTTTTATCAACCAGCCCGACCGGTAAAGTTGGTTACTACTCAAATTAATGGCGCTGAAAGCAGTTGCTTAAAATACTCGATACACATACCCCACAAGCTCCATCAACCAGGCCAGTCCGACATGCAGCATCACGCCGCCCCAGATCGTACGGGCATTGATGGCGATTACACCAAGAATATATCCGCCCACCAGCGAGCTGACGGATTCGGTCAGCGGCTTTCCGAAATGCAGAAAACAATACGTGGCGATCATGGGGTAAATAACCCAGGGGCCGAGGTAACGGGAGAATGCAAAAATCAGAAACCCGCGAAAGAACATTTCGACTGATATAAAATCCACCCCGTAGGCAGCCTCATACAACAGCACATTGAGCCAGCCCGGAAGGTCATGGCGGTCGGTGAATCGCGGTCCGCCTACCTCCAGGTACCTGGGATAATGCTCCTGGATGTCCCGGAATGCACCGCCAATCAGGATGGCGAGGGCAGCAAAACCAAGCAACAGCAGGTAGGGGCGCGGATCAAACTGCTTCACCACCAGTCCGTAGAAACGATTTGGCTGGTCCCGGTCAAACATCAAATAAATGATAGCCAGGGGCAGTACCATGGTTGCCAGGCTGACCAGCCTCCCCAGAACCCTCGCCAGGTAATATGCGTCCCAGGCGGTCAATTCTGTCAGGAAATCCTGGATGTGCAATGCACGGTCGGCCGCCAGCACCCCAAAGCCAAGGAACAAGCGCAACCAGAAACCCGTTTGCCGCCACCAGGCATTCTCCCGCGTCTGAGGAAGGATCACCAGGCAAATGGCCAGGTAGGGAACTATATGAAACGTCATAAGCCCCAGCCACCGTCCAACCGGCGGCAGTGTATCCAGGTATTGATCTTCAAAATCCAGGGCGTAGTTGAATGCCAGTGATACCGCCATGATCAGAAACAGAAGGATGAACAGTCTGGGTGAACCAGTCATCTTCAGGTGGCTGCGTAGCTGTTGAAGGATCTTTTTCATGTGGTGCTTCTCCCGAAACTGAGAAACGATCAATATAAAAATTTTGCGGCAGCCTTGTTATGGCAAGCTCAGAAAAAGAGGTCATAAAAAAACCGCATCTATCCGGACGCGGTTTCAGAGAATTGGTAAAACAGTTTTATTATGAGGCAGAGCTCAGAAGTTCCTTATTGATTATTTCTTCCAGCGCATGCTTTGGAATGGCCCCGGGTTGCATCATTGGCTGTCTGTTGTCCGTCGGGATAAACAGAATGCTGGGAATGCTCCTTATCTGGAACACCGCCGAAAGCTCCTGTTCCACTTCGGTATCCACCTTATAAATTATGATCTCAGGATGTTCTTCACTCAACTCTTCCAGGATGGGCGCCACCATTTTACAGGGTCCGCACCAATCGGCATAAAAGTCAATGATCGCGGGCTTTTCCCCTTTATAATTCCACTCTTTCTCCTTTGTATAATCAAAAATTTCGTCTTTGAATTTCTGCGTTGTGAGTTTTTCTGTTGCCATGTCGTTTCAATTTGTGAGATGTAAAGATAGGTAAGGTTAATGTAGCCGCCTGTAACACTTGTTACACAACAATTTTGGGAAAGAGGTGGTTCAGAAGGCGGTTTTGTGGTTTTGGCGGTCCATCAATAATTACGAAATTTAAGTATGACCCCTGAAGAATATTCTCCGGCAATACAAGCGGCATCTGCAGCAGCGTGGCGTGACTGGTTATTAAAAAATCACCAGAGAGAGGAGAATGTTTGGCTAATATTTTTTCACAAATCCAGCAATGTGGCCAGTATCACTTATGATGAGGCGGTGGATGAGGCGTTATGTTTCGGCTGGATCGACAGTGTTCCGAAGAAAAGGGACCATCAAAGTTCCTACCGGTTTTTCTCGCGGAGAAAACCGGGGAGCAACTGGAGCCGGATCAATAAAAGGAAAGTGGAAAAGCTGATTGCGGCGGAAAAGATGATGCCGGCAGGAATGAAAATGGTACAGGAAGCGAAAAAATCAGGGACATGGGATGCACTTAATGACGTGGAAGCGCTGATCGTACCGGACGATCTGCAGAATGCCCTTGACGAAGTACCTGAAGCGAAGGAGAACTGGGAAAAATTCCCTCCATCGTCCAAAAAAATTATTCTTGAGTGGCTGCATAATGCGAAACGAGAAGCCACCCGTCAGAAGCGTATTGAAGAAACGGTGCAGAAAGCGAGGCAGAACCTGCGCGCCAACCATTACCGTCAGCCAAAGCGCAGGTCCTGAAAATATTGTAAATTGAAGCATATAGGTCATTGTGTAATGCCCCGCGATAAAATTGAGATGTACCGGAAATTAGTGTCAGGATGCGAGCGATTTGAGTTGAAGGGGAAATCCATGTTGTATACTTCGGCCAATGGCTATATGTTTTCCCAGTTGAATAAGAATGGTGAGCTGGGGATAAGGTTTTCAAAAGAGACGCAGGAAAAGTATATTCAGGAGTTGGGAACTGATTATTTCACTTCCTATGGCGCGGTTATGAAGGGCTATGTGCTGATGCCTGAATCGCTGTGGGACGATCCGCAGAAACTCACTTCGCTGCTCAATGAGAGCTATAATTATGTTATGACCCTGCAACCTAAATAGAACAAAATGAGTAAATATGGATTACACGGATGCCTGCGGGCAAAGGAAGGGAATGGGGATTCGCTGGCTGAAATACTGATAAAGGCTTCGCAGATTATGAATGATGCAATCACCTGTCACCTATACCTCGTCAGCCGGGATCCTGATCGTCCGGATGATATTTATGTCACCGAGGTGTGGGATTCGAAGGAAGACCATGATGCCTCACTGGCGATGGAAGGGGTGCCTCAGCTGATCTCGCAAGCGATGCCCATGCTGGAGGGCAAACCAACCGGCGGACAGGCGCTCGAGATTCTCGGCGGAAAAGGAATTAACATAAACTAACAATAACAACATGGAAGAAGGTCTTAAAGAAAAAACCGGGAAATCACTCCAGGAGTGGATTGACATTGTAAAGCCGAAGGGATTTCAAAAGCACGGCGAGATGGTGAAATACCTTAAGGAAAAACACGGATTTACCCACGGCTACGCCAATTTTGTGGCGCTGAAAACGCGCGAAACAGATGCCGGTTCGATCGATGATTCCGATCTTATATCTACTCAGTACAAGGGCAAGGAGCAGCTGAAGCAGGTTTATGACAAACTTCTGGGAATTGTAGAGCAATTCGGCAGCGATGTTGAGGTGGTGCCAAAGAAAGCCAATGTGTCACTTCGGGCAGCACGACAGTTTGCGCTGATTCAGCCAAGTACTAAAACAAGAATTGACCTGGGACTTAAGTTTGATGACGCTCCGGAGAACGACCGGATCCTGGATTCAGGGCCGTTCGGAACGATGTGTACCAACCGCGTGATCCTTACTTCACCCGATGAAGTGGACGAGGACCTCGCCGGCGTTTTAAAAGAAGCGTACAGGCAATCCTCAAAAGAGTAAGCTATTTACTCACTCAGGTCAGGGTCATTACAATTAACAAAATTCAAGGTCATGAATAATTTAACAACAACCATCCGAATAGTGGATTATCAGCCTGTCCATGCCCCATTCTTTAAATCCTTAAACGAAGCCTGGATAAACCAGTTCTTCACGATGGAAGAGCCCGACCGGAAAATGCTGAATGACCCGGATGGGTATATCCTGAACAGGGGAGGGGCGATCAAGGTGGCACTGGAGAATGACACGCCGGTGGGTGTGTGTGCTCTTGTTCCCTGGCACGGACCTGATACGGAATTTGATTTTGAACTGGCCAAGATGGCGGTGGATCCGGGGGTCAGAGGCCGTGGGGTTGGGGAGTCTCTTGGAAAGGCGGTTCTTCAGGCGGCGAAGGACAAGGGCGCCCGTCGTATTTACCTTGAAACCAATACGATCCTGGATTCGGCGCTTAGATTGTATAAACGGCTTGGGTTTACTGAAATCACAGGCTGCGATACTCCATATGCCCGGTGCAATACACAGATGGAGTACCGGATTTCGTGATCATTACAGGTTCAATTTAAATATTCACTATATTGACCGCCTGATCACGAACCGTACGCATTTATGACAAAATTTCTTTCACTATTACTGATGGTGATGATGATGGCCTGCCAGACGAGTCCGTCAGAACAATCTTCGGAATCCATCGATTCCGCCTCCGTGGAGCCGCTGGAGCTGGCAGCTGTACAGTATAAGGGCATGATGGAGAACGTAAGCCCCGGGGAATTCCCCAGATCGTTTGAAAACGGCGAATTGATAACCAGCGGATCAGGCTGGTGGTGCAGCGGCTTCTATCCGGGTTCGCTTATTTATCTTTTTGAAAATACCGGTGATTCCGTTTTCTGGGACGAGGCGATGGTGGTGATGGACAGTCTGAAAAAGGAACAATATAACACAGCCACTCATGACCTTGGTTTTATGATGTATTGTCCATACGGGAATGCCAACAGGTTGGCTCCCTCGGCGGAATACGATGAAATTCTCCTCAACAGCGCCAAATCTTTGTCGACCCGATTTTCGCCCGTCACAGGCTGTATCCGGTCGTGGGACTCCGATCCGGAAGATTTCCTGGTTATTATTGACAATATGATGAACCTGGAGCTCCTCTTCTGGGCGACGAAACACACGGGAGACAGTTCATTTTATGATATTGCCGTAACGCATGCCAATACCACCATCGAAAATCACTTTCGGGAGGATAACAGTTCGTGGCACGTACTGAACTACAATCCTGAGACCGGAGAGGTGCAGGAGAAGAAAACCGCCCAGGGCCTGGCGGATGATTCAGCCTGGGCGCGTGGCCAGGTATGGGGACTTTATGGGTATACGGTCACCTTTCGGGAAACCGGAGATTCAGTCTACCTGGAACAGGCGGGAAAAATTGCGGAATTTGTGCTTAACCATCCGAACCTGCCGGCGGATAAGGTTCCGGTCTGGGATTTTAATGCGCCGGCAGATGCCCCGAGGGACGCCTCAGCTGCGGCCATATTGGCGTCTGCTTTATTGGAACTGGATCGATACCTTCCTGAAAAGAATTACGCCGCCACAGCGGATGAAATTCTGAACAGCCTTGAATCAGGTTATATGGCTGAGCCGGGTACCAATGGAAACTTCATCATTGAACATTGTGTAGGTCATTTGCCGGCTGGAAGTGAGGTCGATGTGCCGCTCAGCTATGCCGATTATTACTTTATTGAAAGCCTGATGCGGCAGAAATGCGGGCTGGCGCTGGCCAATTGACAGCTGCCGGTTTTGAGAATCATTCAGAAATAAGTTATTTCAACTTACAAAAGAGAAAATCATGAAAAGAATCCTTACGGCAATTCTGGCTGTATCCGTTTTTATTGGCTGTACTACTGAAACCAACCTGCCAAGGCAAGGCAATCAGGTCGTTGTCAGGTCTGATGAGAATCAACTGCTCACAAGAGTCACTGTTCTTTCAGATGGTATAATTAAGGTGGAATCCACCCCGGATTCTGCGTTTACAGAAGACGAGAGCCTGGTGGATATTACGGGATTACCGGAGGTTGATTTTACCACTGCAGAAAACGAGGATGAGGTGACCGTAAGTACTGTATCGCTTACGGTAAAAATCAACCGGGCAGACGGACGGGTAAGTTTTTACAAACCGGATGGAAGTCAGATCGTTGCAGAGGCCGAGGATGGCCGTCAGTTTACAGCCAGGGAGGTTGAGGGTACTTCGGGCTACGCATTGATGCAAAAATTTAATACCCCGGAAAACGAGGCGCTCTACGGATTGGGTCAGCACCAGGCGCATGAAATGAATTACAAAGGAAAAAGTGAAGAGCTGTTTCAATATAACACAAAGGTTTCGGTCCCGGTCATTGTATCTACACAGAACTACGGGATATTGTGGGACAATTATTCCCTGAGCCGTTTTGGCGACCCACGGCCTTATGAAAATCTGGAGGCGCTGGACCTGTTTGATGCCGACGGGAACCCTGGTGGATTGACCGCAACGTACCTCAATAAGGACAACAATGAGGTGACTGTAAAGCGCACTGAATCCATAGTCGATTATGAAAACCTGGAGACGATCAGCCGGTTTCCTGATAATGTGAATTTCAACAACGCATTGATTACCTGGGAAGGAGATATTTCCTCTGAAACACCTGGTTTGTATCATTTCCTTTGTTACTATGCAGGATATACGAAAGTGTGGGTGGATGGCGAACTTCAATTCTATCACTGGAGAACTGCCTGGAATCCGTCGGTTGCCAAATTTGATGTGGAGCTGGCCCAGGGGGAGAAACGTCATATCAAAATGGAATGGGTGCCGGACGGAGGAACGTCGTATATCGGCCTGAAAGTACATACCCCCACAGATATCTATAATCCCGATGATGTTACGTTTTCATCAGAGATGGGCAATGAAATGCGGTATTACTTCCTGTATGATGACTCGATGGACGGGGTCATCAGCCAGTACCGCAAACTGACCGGCAAAGCACAGGTTATGCCAAAATGGTCAATGGGTTTCTGGCAAAGCCGTGAACGTTACAAAACCCAGGAAGAATTGCTCGATGTGCTGAGTGAATTCAGGGAGCGTAAAATTCCGCTGGATAACATTGTGCTTGACTGGTCATACTGGCCGGTGGATAAGTGGGGCAGCCATGAATTTGATCTGGATCGGTTTCCTGATGCCTCAGGAATGATTGACCAGGTTCATGAGGCCAACGCACAGATTATGGTGTCTGTATGGCCAAAATTTTACATTACCACGGATCACTATAAGGAGTTCAATGACAATGGCTGGATGTATAAGCAGGCGGCTGAAGACAGTATCCGCGACTGGATCTATCCGGGCTATATCGGGTCATTTTATGATGCCTATCATCCGGATGCGAGGCAATTATTCTGGGAACAGATCAGGGAGCACCTGTACACCAAAGGATTTGATGCCTGGTGGCTGGATGCCACCGAGCCGGATATACTCTCCAATGCAAGTATCGAATACCGCAAAGACCTGATGGACCCGACCGCTCTGGGTCCGGCGGAACAATACTTCAATGCCTATGCACTCATGAATGCCAAGGGAATTTACGATGGCCAGCGGGAAGAGAACCCTGATGAGCGTGTATTCATTCTGACGCGATCAGGATTTGCAGGGATTCAGCGGTACGGGGCCGTTACCTGGAGCGGAGATATCGGAACCCGGTGGGAGGATATGGAAGCCCAGATTACGGCCGGGCTTAATTTTGCGATGGCCGGACTTCCCTACTGGACAATGGACATAGGTGGCTTTTGTGTGGAAAAGCGATATGAAAATGCACAGGAAGGGAGCAAGGATATGGAGGAGTGGCGTGAACTGAATGCACGTTGGTATCAGTTTGGAGCCTTTGCCCCGCTTTTCAGGGTACATGGCCAATATCCGTTCCGTGAGATCTGGAATATTGCTCCAGAGGGCCATCCTGCCTATTCCTCGATGCTGAAATATAATAAGCTGCGATACCGGCTGATGCCGTACATTTACAGCCTGGCCGGATGGACGCATCATAAGGACTATACCATAATGCGCGGACTGGCCATGGATTTTTCAGATGATGAAAACACCTGGGAGGTAGGGGATCAGTTTATGTTTGGTCCGTCGCTCCTGATAAATCCCGTTACGGAATATAAGGCCAGGGAACGGCAGGTATACCTGCCCGCAGGAATCGGCTGGTACAGCGGGCTTAGCGGAGAATACCTGGAAGGCGGACAAACCATCGAGGCGGATGCACCCTATGAAAGTATGCCGGTTTTTGTGAAAGAAGGTTCCATTCTCCCGACAGGTCCTGAGATCGAATTTGTCACCCAGAAACCTGCAGACCCGATTACCCTTGTTATATTTTCAGGAGCCGACGGGACATTCGACATATATGAGGATGACGGTACTTCCTATGGCTATGAAAAAGGTGAATTCAGCACCATTCCCCTCAGCTGGGACGATGCCGGTTCAACCCTGACGATAGGAGAAAGGGAAGGTGCATTCGAAGGGATGCTTGATGAACGCACCTTCCGGGTCGTGGTGGCTTCCCCGGAGAATCCGGTTACGCTGGAAGAACTTCCTGAAACCGGCGAGGAAGTTCTGTACAACGGACAGGCAATAACTGTAAGTTTCTAGTACGAATTCGGAAGTTGGCTGCCCTCTGCGGACAGGCTGGTTACGTTATGAGTAACAACCTTGTCGTAACTATACCCCAGGATAGCCCCCCAGATAAAGGTGGATACCGCAGTTTCTATCAGGTGAACAATTCTGATGGTGTCAGGCATAATGGGATTCTCCAGCAACAGCTGACTGCTACCAAGCACGGCAAATAAGGATCCCGTAAGTATCATTTTGGTTACAACTGTTGCCGGATCGAGCGGACGGAGAATAATGTACGCCAGGGCCAGCCAGATCAGTGACCTCAATACCTGGAACGTGTAGAGACCTTCCAGGATATTGATTTCCATCATTTCCAGGAAAGATTTCATTTCAACGGTCGAACTGTAATACTCCCGTAGCTCAGGGGACTGCCAGGCAATGTAATACCCTGCAAGAAAGTAAAGCGCCGGCCAGGCAATTACGATCAGGAAGAGTAGAAGGAGAATACTTTTCCGGTTCGCCGCGATACCCGCCGGCTGCAACATGCGCACTTCCTTCCGGGCAGGAATAATACGTACCGCTGCCCAGGCAAAGATGAGAGAGGATGCCAATCCACCGGCCATGAGACCGTAGACCATTCCTTTTTCCATATTCAACGGATTGATAAACCATAACGATTCCACCTGGGTGATCAGGAAGGTAAGACCGAATGAAATGGCTGCCAGCCTGAGCACCATTCGCCAGCCTCGCAGGTCCGTGTGGCGAAGATATATAACCAGGACCAGGGTATGTAATGCTGCCACCACCAACAGCATCGGGTCAAAGGCAGACTCAGAGCCGGAGGCCGGCGCTGAGGCCGGAGTCAGTAAAGTAATACCGGTGGTCACGCCGGCAAGCCAGGTGACAAGATATATTACGGTTAACAGGAGATAACGGAGAGATGAGCGTATCATGACAATTGAATTAAGATGTATATGCAACTAATAAATTAAATTATTTCAGATTATTTAGAATTTTCTGAAACAGGGAAATCGCCTGGTTTAAGTTGTCCTCAGGCAGATTGCCCAGCGCCTGAACATAGGTCTTACCTGATAGCAGGATCAGGTCATTCTGAAGCTCCTTTCCCTTGCTGGTCAGGTAGATCAGATTGTTGCGCTTATCTGCCTGATCCGGCACCCGGACCAGCAGATTGCTCTTTTCCATGTTTTTAACGACTCTGGTGATGGTAGTTTTGTCCCGGTCGAGATGGTCGGCCAGGAATTGCTGGTTAATGCCTTCCTCGTACCAGAGTACTGCAAGTATGGAAAACTGCTCGACTGTTATGTCGTAACCTGCTCCCCGGAAAGCAGCTTTGATCTCATTATTCACCTTTCTGGTCACTTCTCCGGCCAGGAAAAGTAAGTTGTTTTCTAATGATTTCGGATCTTTCATAATATAGATGTATATACAACTGAACGGAAATATACGCACCTTAGTTTCAGTAAACCTGAAATTTTTTTAAATGACCACTTATGTAATAGTATTATCACAGAACAATATGATGGTTTACTTTACGCCCATCATGTTAAATCAACCTGTTATGAAGAGAAGACTAATCATATTTTTATTAGCAATTGTAACTGTTCCGGTCCTTGCTCAGGACCAGGATCAGGTTGTGGAAGCGATCGTGAAGGAGGCAACTCAGCAATCACAGCTTGAACGTCTGGCGCATGAACTGATGGACGTGGTCGGACCGAGACTGGTTGGCACTCCGGAAATGAAAAATGCCCATGACTGGGCGGTTAACCAGTACAAAGAATGGGGAATTGACGCCGAAAACCAGCAATGGGGAGAATGGCGAGGCTGGGAGAGGGGAATAACCCATATTGACCTGATCTCACCACGGGTACGGACACTGAATGGAATGATGCTTGCCTGGAGTCCGGGTACTGGAAAAAAAGGGGTTACGGCCGAGGTTATCGCCCTGCCTGATGTAACTGATTCGGCGGCGTTCGCATCCTGGCTGCCCAATGTCAAGGATAAATTTGTAATGATCTCCATGCCCCAGCCGACAGGCCGTCCGGATGAGAACTGGGAAGAATTTGCTACCGAAGAATCATTTGAAAAAATGAAGGAAGAGCGGGATGCAATGAACAGTGCCTGGAGAGAGCGAACCGCAAAGACCGGCTACGGACGCCGTTCATTGCCGGTTGCACTGGAAGAAGCAGGTGCTGCCGGAATCATCATGAGTTACTGGTCGCGCGGATTCGGTGCCAATAAGATATTCGGTGCCTCAACCAAAGAAATACCGACTATTGACCTGTCTCTTGAGGATTACGGAATGCTATGGAGAATGGCTGAATATGGTGATAAGCCTGAGATCAGAGTAGTTGCTGAATCGAAGGACCTGGGTCCTCAGCCTACCTTCAATACGATCGCGACAATTCCAGGCACTGAAAAACCTGATGAATACATTATTTTATCCGCCCATTTTGATTCCTGGGACGGGGCCACCGGCGCGACCGACAATGGTACAGGTACCATGGTAATGATGGAGGCCATGCGCATTCTGAAGGAGGTGTACCCTAATCCAAAGCGGACGATCATTGCCGGACACTGGGGAAGCGAAGAGCAAGGTCTTAATGGATCACGCGCCTATGTGGAGGACCATCCGGAAATTGTGGCCAACCTGCAGGCCTTATTTAACCAGGATAACGGAACGGGTCGTGTGGTAAATATCAGTGGTCAGGGATTCCTGCATTCGTACGACTATATCGGGCGATGGCTGGACGCTGTTCCCAGGGATATAAGCCGTCACATCGAAACCAGTTTCCCCGGCCGGCCGGGTGGTGGAGGTTCGGATTATGCTTCGTTTGTTGCTGCGGGAGCCCCCGCATTTTCACTAAGTTCATTAAGCTGGAGTTACTGGAATTATACCTGGCATACCAACCTGGATACATATGACAAGATCGTATTTGATGATGTACGTAATAACGCCATACTGACGGCGATCCTGACATACATGGCATCGGAGGATCCGGAACATACTTCCCGGGAAAAGAGTGTGCTGCCAGTGAATCCCAGGACAGGCGAAAAATACAGCTGGCCTGAGACGAGATCGCCAAACCGGAGAGGCGGACTGGATTCAGAGGATTAATTCAACAGCAAACATGTAGTAAGAACCGGTAAGCAATTACCGGTTTTTTTATACCCACGCGTTTCGTTTCTATAGAGAACAGATCTTTTCAGCCCAAACAACGGGTAAGGGCTGAATTGCAAAGGCTGAATTAGGTTTCACCAGGTGGTTTGGTGCCGGGTTTACCTTCTTTCAGGTTGTAGTAAATACGTTGTGTAGGATAGGCAAAATCAACATCGTCTTCCCGGGCAAATCGATTCAGGATATCTTCCCAGATCTTGTGTTCGGTTATTCGTTTACGCTTAGGCAGGGTCAGGTAGCGGATAGTAAGCATTACACCACTGTCCTTCACTTTAATGTATATAAATGGGGTGAGCTGACTGTAAAAAATGAGAAATTTCTTGGAAGCTTCCAGTAATTTCTGCTCAGCACGTTCCGATAGCTGGTCTGCGTGCTTGTTGATAATTTCTTCCAGAATTGATTTAGCCTTTTGCCAGTCACTTTCAAATGTGACCATCACGCCAATCTCATGCCAGAGGTGACTGAACCCCTGGTTATAGTTGGCCTGGCTGATCCTGAAAACCTGTCCGTTCGGAATATGAATAATCCTGCCTGTACTTTGGTCTGCATCTACCCAGTTGCCTATTTCGTTGATTGTAAACTGGAAAAACCGGATATCAATCACATCACCGGCATGCTCGCCGATCTGGATCCGGTCACCTACTTCAAATGGTTTGCGAATTATGATGAAGAGGTAGCCGGCCAGGTTAACGATTGGTGTTTGCAGGGCAATGGCCAGACCCGCACTTACCAGTCCCAGGAAGGTGGCCAGCGAATCAATATTCTCCATCCAGATAGTCAGGATGATCACAATCGTCAGCACATAGACGGTATTCTTGATGCCGTTTCGCCACTGATACCTGACTTTTACATCATTGACGGTGCGGTAGATTAGCTTATTGGCAATATACCGTAGTCCTGACAGGACCAGGATCACAAGTACACTGTAAAAAATCTTGTACTGGATCACCGGCCTTATCATCCAGTGCTCTTCAATCCATTCTACCAGGTTGATATCCATAGGAATTGTGAATGCACGAAAATTAACCAAAAAAATGGATTGTAACAGGTGGTCACCAAAAAACCAAAGATCAAAAGTGTCCGCATGCGGACATCGATGGAGTGTGAATGGACACTGGTTTACATCAGGAATGGGTCAGATTGTGTAAAATTGGCTTTATAACCATCTGGCATTCTATTCGATTCATCTTCTGTTATGATCCGAAATTATATAAAAATCGCGTTGCGAAACCTTTGGAGGTTTAAGATATACTCAATCATCAATGTGGCAGGACTGGCTCTCGGACTGACGGTTTCTGTCCTGATATTGCTGTTTGTCCTGGATGAATTGTCCTTTGATAATTTCCACGATAAAAAGGACAGGATTTATAAAATAGTTACCGTCAACACAGAAGGTGGCGGAATGGAAACCAACAGCTGGCCGGTGGCCAGGATCCTGGCAGAGGAATATCCGGAAGTCGAGAGCACCACCTATACCCGGCGCACCGGTCCGTCAATGATGATTTTCCACGAAAACAAGCGACACGAACATGAAATGTTCTATGCGGACAATGAATTTTTCCGAATTTTCAGTTTTGATTTTATTGAAGGTGATCCGGTTGAGGCTCTGGCCAAACCCTTTACAATTGTGCTTACCCGTGATCTCAGGGATGCGTACTTTCCTGAAGGAAAAGCGCTGGGACAAACGCTTCTTATTCGTGACAGCCTGGAATTTGAAGTGACCGGGGTAATTGAAAACGTGCCTGGTCATTCTCATATTCAGTTTGAAGGATTGGTGTCCTTTGCCACTTTTGAACGGCTGAGTTCAGATTTCTCATATGCTGAAGGCTGGGGAAATTTTAATGTACGCAACTATTTGTTGTTGCGGGAGAATGCTTCCGTCGAGGACCTGTCAGCGAAAGCCGCTGAATTGTACCGCGAAAGAGTCGGGGATATGCTGGATCAATTTGGCGTCGACCTGTCGGTCGGACTGATCCCGCTTAATGACATTTATCTGCGATCGGATTTTGCCAACGGATTCGGACCCGACGGCTCAATCGACCAGGTGTACCTGGTAAGTGCCATTGCGCTTTTTGTCCTCATCCTTGCCTGTATCAATTACATTAATCTGTCAACGGCCCGGTCGGTATACAGGGCGCGCGAGGTGGGGATGAGAAAAATTGTCGGTTCTTCCCGGAGTGCGGTTTTCTGGCAGTTCCAGGTGGAAGTATTTGTTGTGACGGTTATTTCCTTTTGTCTTGTAGCGCTATTTATTGATCTCTTGCTGCCGTTTTTCAATGATTTGATGGGTAAACACTATGAATTGAGTTCACTTCTCACCCCGCCAATGCTCATTGGAATGAGTGTCCTGATCATTCTGATAACTTTTTTTGCCGGATTCTATCCTTCCCGTATTCTCTCCGGGTATCAGCCGGCAGAAGTGCTCAAAACAAAAATCGGAGGGACCCGTAAAGGGGTCAATCTGCGTCGCGGTCTGGTCATATTCCAGTTTGCTGTCTCCGGCGCCCTGGTTATGGCGACTTTCATTGTGATCAGTCAGCTTAAATTCATGCAGGAAACCGATCCGGGGTTTGACAAAGAACAGATTGTGGTATTTGATGTAACCCGGGTACCGGGATCGTCTTCTTACCAGGTTTTCGGAAACCGTTTGCGCGAGCTGGGAGACGTGGAACAAGTCACCCAGACCAATGCTCTGCCCGGGAGACCGGGCTGGCAGGGGCAATGGGCCTATGCCGAGGACCAGGGGGAGAATGCCGAACAAGTCGACACAGAATACATGGCCATTGACGAAAACTATCTGGAAACGCTCGGCCTCACATTGCTGGCCGGAAGAAATTTTGATCCAAAACGACAGAGTGACGTGGATGACGGGCTGATCATCAACGAAACCACTGTTCGTGAGATGGGGTGGGTGTCGCCGGAAAACGCAATCGGAAAACGCATCGTTTCCCCTTCACGCTCGCCTGCCGGGGAGGTGATAGGGGTAGTCAAGGACTTTCACGGAATGGGTTTGCAGGAGAATATCTGGCCGATGGCTATGGATTATGAGCTTTCATGGGGCAGATATTTTGCTGTTAAGTTTGTCACCGGTAACACGCGCCAACTAATGGATCAGGCGGATGTGATCTGGAATGAGGTGTTGGGAGACTACACGATGAATTATTTCTTTCTGGATGAGGAATTTGACCAGCAATACCGGAGGGAGGAACGACTTATGAATGTGCTGATACTTTTTGCCGTACTTACCATCGTGATCGCGATAATCGGCCTGCTTGGACTGGTTTCCTTTATGGTAGTTTCCCGAACCCGTGAGATAGGCATTCGTAAAATTATGGGAGCCAGTGAGTCCATGATCATCGGATTGCTTTCCAAAGAATTTATGGTTTTGGTTTTGGTAGCCAATATTATCATCATTCCATTGATCTGGTATTTCGGTCGTGAATGGCTGAGTGGTTTTGCTTATCACGGGGGGCTCAACCCATGGATTTTCCTGGTTACCATCCTGGTTTCAGGCCTTCTTTCTTTTATGGTTGTGGGCGTCCAGACGTTTCTGGCGGCAAGACAGAATCCGGTGGATACCTTGAGAAACCAATAATTACATAATCTCCCGGCAGGCTAGTTGCCTGTTCCTGTTGCGCGAACCTGCCGGAACTTCTTGAAAAATTTTATTATCTTTTTCCCTGATCCATTGGGTTCACAAGGGTCTTCAGATAATTTTATTTCCTGAGAAATGGCAACTCATTATTCTTTTTGCAGGATTTGCGAATCACTGTGCGGTCTTAAAATCGAAACGGAGGGAGAACGTATTACATCGATCCTGCCAGATACCGATCATATTACCACCCAGGGATTCTCCTGTGTAAAAGGATTAAAACAGCATGAAATGTATGATTCACCCGACCGTCTTGAGCATCCATTAAGGCGGCGGGCGGATGGAACCTATGAAGAAATTTCCTGGGATGATGCCCTGAAAGGGATTGGTGAAAAAGTAAAGGAAATCAGAAAGAATGACGGACCGGATGCCATCGGAATGTATGTGGGCACAGCGGCAGGTTTTAGCGTCCTGCACCCGGTATTCGCACAGGGGTTCATGACCGGGATTGGTTCGAAGAGCATGTATGCTTCCGCCACCCAGGATTGCTCCAATAAATTCGCCGTTGCCCGGCACATGTACGGATTTCCTTTTACACAGCCTTTTCCTGATATAGAGAATGTACAATGCCTGATCATAGTCGGAGCCAATCCGGTGATATCCAAATGGTCGTTCCTCCAGGTTCCGAACCCCATGGAAAAACTGAAACAGCTTTCCGGGAAGGGGGCTAAGCTGTATTTTGTTGATCCGCGGAAAACTGAATCGGCCCAGGTAGCGGGAAATCATGTATACATACGGCCCGGTACGGATGTTTTCTTTTACTTATCATTTCTTCATGAGCTGATTGAACAGGGGGGAACCAGGGAAGATCTGATAAAGCAGCACCTGGATGGATTTGAGGAGGTTCGTGCACTGGCATCTGCCTGGCCTTCAGCACGGACCGCAGAGGTTACGGGCATTGAACCTGAGCAGCTAAGTGAAATGGTTGCCGCATATATTGCTGCGGATGGATCGGCACTGTATAGTTCGACTGGCGTCAATATGGGAGGCAACGGTACCCTGGCTTTCTGGATCCAGGAGGTTATTAATGCAGTATCCGGGAATCTGGACAGAAAAGGGGGTACGCTTGTTGGAAAGGGTATAATTGATTTTATAAGATTCGGGGTAAAAAAGGGGCTGCTGATGCGCGATGATACCTCACGGATCGGCGGGTTTACAGCAGTCAATGATGCATACCCGGGTGGAATACTGGCTGATGAGATTCTGACACCTGGCGACAGACAGGTCAAGGCACTTTTTGTGACCGGGGGCAACCCGCTGATCACCATGGCCAATTCCGGCCGTCTTCGAAAGGCTTTCCGTCAGCTGGAATTGCTGGTAACCCTTGATATTTATCAGAACGAAACTGCTTCAGAAGCACACTATGTTCTTCCCTGCACCGATCCGCTCCAGCGTCCGGACCTTCCGTTTATTTTTCCGCTGATGCTTGGATTGCAGATGAAGCCTTACCTGCAGGCCACAAAGGCCGTAGTTCAACCGAGAGGCGAACAACGCGATGAGGGTTCCATATACCTTGACCTCGCCAGGGCTTCGGGTGTTTCACTGTTTGATTCTGTCCCCGCCCAAAAGTTTTTTGAATTGACCGCGGCTTATCATTCACGTCGCCGAAAGAAAAAACATCGTGACATTCCCCAGGAGTCTATTTTGAATGGCCTCCTGCGCCTCTCGCGCCAGAAATCATTCAATAAATTACTTCGGTTTCCGCATGGCCATCCCCGGCCTGATCATCAGGCAGGATCCTTCCTGCCCGAAAGGGTGATGACCGCTGATAAGAAGGTGAAGCTGGCCCCCGGGGAACTGATTGCCTTTGCGGCAAAACTGGAAGAGGATTTTCGACAGGAGATACGGGACAGATCGTTCTTCAAGCTAATCACCCGACGGGCGGTAACTACCCATAATTCCTGGACACATAATATTCCGCGAATGATAGCAGGCGGCAGGGATACCAACTATGCCTACCTCCATCCCCGGGATATGGAGCGCCTGGAAATTCAGGAGAATGAATGGGTGGATATACGGACTGATCCGGCGGCCATACGGATTCAGGTAAAGAAACTGGACACGCTCATGCCGGGAACCGTGGCGGTTCCCCATGGCTGGGGCCATCAGCATGCGCGTGGTTTATCAGTCGCCAATAAGACAAAGGGGGTGAATGTTAATTTGCTGGCCAAAGACGGGCCGAAGCATATTGACCGTATTTCCGGGATGGTTCGCCTTACCGGAATCCCGGTGCAAATCACCCGCGCAACGGGATCATTTCAACCTACCTGGTCGGGTCGAAACGAAGATCCTGCGTAAGTGGCGCATGGAAGATTCGATAACCCCATCATTGCCACCCTCGCGGGGGTAAAGGATTTTTTCAGAAAACAGGATTTGTCAGACCGCCTCCTGGAGAGCGATCGTGCCGACGGACAGACGGTCATTATCACGGGTGCCAACAGTGGGTTGGGTTTTGGGATGGCGGTCGAATTTGCAGCCCGGGGAGCCCGGGTTATAATGGCATGCCGGCGTAATGTACCCGGGGTGGTTGATAAAGTCAGGGAGCTGAGTGGTTCCGATAAAGTTGAGCTTCGTCGCATCGATCTCAGCCGGATTGAGTCTATCCATTCCTTTGCCGCCGGACTTAAAAATGACAACGTTCATCCGGATATTCTTGTGCTCAATGCGGGCGTGGCGTTGCCGGAATCAAGGCCCACCGAAAGCGGTTTAGAGGAGATGTTCCTGGTAAATTATTTGTCCAACGTGATCCTGGTTTCCCGGTTAGTCACCACCGGCGTGATCCGTCCTCCTGATAAAACAAGGCATGTTAAGAGGGCACTACGTCCCAGGATTTTATTTATTTCCTCTGATTCCCACCAGGGTTCCTCACATGTCGATCATGAACAATTCGGTACTTATGAAGAATACGGCATCACCAGGGGAATGAACTATTACAGCTACTATAAACTGGTGCTGAATACCTGGGCAACGGAACTATCCAGGAGGCTCAACCCGGGGCCGCATCCTGATATTCCGGTTAATGTCATTTGTCCCGGTCCGGTTCATTCTGAAATTATCAAGGAAGCTCCCTGGTTGCTCCGGATGATCCTTGGCAGTATCTTCTCGGTGATCTTCAAAGCACCGCGAAAGGCAGCATTACCTGCTGTCTATATGTGTCTTTCCAGGGATTTTGAAAGCACCACGAATCAATATCTCCACATGTTCAACCGGAAAAAAATGGATGAAAAAGTATACCTCCCGGAGGAAGGCAGGAAATTATGGGATCATTCGAACGAGGTCTGGGCCCGGCACGATCCGCTTGCTGAAGAATTTATGATTACCTGACCAGGACAGCACTTACCACCCGGTGCGGTAGTCCCTTTTTACATACTGATTTGCGGGATCGAAATTGGTGATCTTCATATTCGGACCATCCCACAGCAATTTGATGCCCCTGGCCGGATAGGTATAACGATCATTATCCCCTTTAATCCGGTAATCATGTGCCAGGAGTGCCAGGTTGCCCATCAATACACTTTCGGTAAGCGGACCTGCAATATCAAAATCAGAACTCAGGTCTTTCTCCTTGTACCCCGCCATACAACCATTCACCCACTGTACATAGTGTCCTTCAGGTACCCGCGGAATGGTTTCTTCCACATTGACCTCATCGTTTCTGGATAGCGGCAACAGGCGCGGGTTCATTCCGTAAGTATCACACATCATTTTGCCTTTCGATCCAATGAGGATTACACCATTCCCACCGTCTCCCATCATTTCATCAGGTCCGAGTTCTTCGGGGCGTGTTGGCTGAATCCCTCCATCCATCCAGTGCATGGTCACGGGTGGTTTATCCCCGCGTGCAGGAAACTCCAGGGTAATGTGTGATGACGGCGGACAGCTTTCCGGGAAATATCCACGCTGAAAGGGGCCGGTAAAAACACTGCCCACACTGCATTCCACACTGACAGGATAGCCCAGTTGAAGTGTTTTGAATGCAGGTTCAATCAGGTGACAAGCCATGTCGCCCAGGGCACCGGTGCCATAGTCCCACCATCCGCGCCAGTTGAATGGCACCAGATTTTCGACATATTCTTTTTTAGGAGCCGTACCCAGCCAGAGATCCCAGTTCAGTTCGCCTGGAATTTCGGCCTTCTTATCCGGCCAGGCAATTCCCTGCGGCCATACCGGCCTGTTTGTCCAAATATAGGCTTCTTCCACTTCCCCGATAAGTCCTGCCTGGTACCACTCCTGCATTTTACGGACTCCGTCGCCGGATGCGCCCTGATTGCCCATTTGGGTGACTACCTTATATTTGTGAGCAGCTTCGGTAAGCTGACGGGCCTCGTAAATATCATGGGTAAGGGGCTTCTGGACATACACGTGTTTACCCAGCTCCATTGCCGCCAGTGTCTGAATGGCGTGCATATGATCCGGAGTTGATACTGAAACCGCATCTATGTCGTCACGCATTTCTTCCAGCATGATCCGGTAATCATGATAATATTTTGCGTCCTTAAACAGCTTTACCGCTTCCGCAGCCCGCCGGTCATCCACATCGCACAATCCGATTATCTTTGCGCTGGAACTCTCGGCAAAACCTGTCAGGTCACTAAACCCTTTACCACCTACACCTATTCCGGCAATGTACAGGGTATCCGACGGCGGTGTGAATCCTTTGCCGCCCAGGACATGCCTCGGAAGTATACTGAATGCCGAAGCGCCTAATACTGCTTGTTTAAGAAATTTACGCCGGGAGGTATTGGATTGAATATTTTTCATCTGTAAGGGTTATTTACTATTGAATTTATAAAAGTATTCCCAATTTCACTTAATTTATATCGATTTAATAAACCTCTGTACCCATGATTTTCCATTACCGGTTAAGATTTCTTTTTCTTCGGTCTGCTATTCTCCTCTTAATTCTCCTTGCCTCCCTGCAGCTGACTGCCCAGTGGCAGCCTGCCGGGGATAAAATCAAAACTGCCTGGGCAGAAGAGATCGATCCGGAAAGCGTATTGAATGAATATCCAAGGCCCATTTTGCAACGTGAACAATGGCAAAACCTCAATGGAATCTGGGATTTCGGGATAACCCCTGAAGGTTCGGCGCCCCCGGATTCATTCTCCCGTGAGATACTGGTTCCTTTCGCAGTCGAATCCTCCCTTTCCGGGAATATGGAGGAAGCAGGACCGGGCAATGAGCTTTGGTACCGGCGATCGTTTGAATTGGATAATTCATGGGATGGAAGCAGTATCCTTCTTCACTTTGGCGCGGTAGACTGGCAATGTGATGTGTGGGTAAACGGTATTAAGATTGGCAGGCATGAGGGGGGCTATGACCCCTTTAAATTTGATATCACCCCGTTTTTAACGGAGAACGGATCGCAGGAAATCCAGGTAAGGGTGTGGGACCCAACCAGCGACGGGCCGCAACCCCGCGGTAAACAGACCATCAATCCACGGGGAATATGGTATACCCCGGTAACCGGAATCTGGCAGACAGTCTGGCTGGAACCAGTGCCGGAAAGCTATGTGGAGCACATGAAGATCAATCCTGACATAGACCACCAGGTGGTACGTGTCAGCCCTGGCATATCAAATCCGCAATTTGGGGATGTTGTGAAAGTGGAAGTGCTTTCAGAAGGCCGCGTGCTGAACAGCGGGATGGCAGCTGCCGGCGAGGAGGCAACTGTGAAGGTTCCACAACCACACCTGTGGTCACCCGAAGATCCGTTTTTGTATGACCTGAGAGTCTCACTTGTCAGAAATGGTGAGACGATTGACCAGGCAAACAGCTATATGGCCATGCGAAAGATAAGCAGGAAAAAAGACAGCAACGGGATATGGCGGATACAGCTGAATAATAAGAATTATTTTCAGTTCGGCACCCTGGACCAGGGCTGGTGGCCGGATGGGCTGTATACGGCTCCAACCGATGAAGCACTCCGCTATGACATTGAACAAACAAAAAAGTACGGGTTCAATATGATCCGTAAACATGTAAAAGTCGAACCGGCACGCTGGTACATGCATTGTGATCGCATCGGGATGCTGGTCTGGCAGGACATGCCTAACGGGGACCGGACAAAGAGCTGGCAAAACAGGTCGTATTATGAGGGAGAAGAATTACAGCGGAGCAGCAAGTCGGAAGCGGTGTACAAAAAGGAATGGAAGGCCATTATGGATTACCTGCAGCCCTATCCCAGTATTGTAACCTGGGTGCCGTTTAATGAGGGCTGGGGGCAATTCAAAACCATGGAGATCGTCGAATGGACCCAGGAATACGATCCGGAGCGGCTGGTTAATGCGGCCTCCGGCGGGAATCACTTTCACGTGGGGGACATGATCGACCTGCACAATTATCCGCATCCGGAACTTTACCTGAGCGACGGACAGCGCCCGGTTGTTCTGGGAGAATACGGTGGGATAGGATTGGTTATCGCTGACCATGTATGGAAAGCCGATCAGAACTGGGGGTATGTCCAGTACAAGACTTCTGAAGAGGCTACTGATACCTATGTGAAATATGCAAATGACCTCGCAGGCCTGATCCCGCTCGGATTTTCAGCAGCCATTTACACCCAGACCACGGATGTTGAGATGGAAGTGAACGGACTAATGACCTATGACCGGAAGGTTAATAAACTGGACATGGATGAGGTAAGAAAAATCAACCAAAAAGTGATCAGCGCACTTTCGGACTGATCATTCTTCAGGCAGGTACCCCATGTCAATCAATACCCTGGTGTCCTTGATTTCCCTGAGAACCCCGGTCTGAACAAGGTAGATGCGATGGCAGGTGTCCAGGACCGTCCGGTACATATGGTCTGTGAGAAGAATCCCTTTCTTTCCGGATTGATAAATGATGTGAGGCGTTAATTTCTCAACGGTCACAGGGGCCAGGAAGGAAAATGGCTCATCAAGGAGAAGGAATTCAGCCTGGCCGTACAGGAGTGCAAGCACCTCTAAGAGTTTTTTCTGACCGCCTGAAAGATCACTGATGTTTGTATTTCCCAGGTCATTTAGTTCTTCAAAATCATCGCAGGGATCCTCTTTCCATTTAAACAGTTTCCTGACATCGGCCACCCGAAGGTATCCCGGCAGAAATCCATCCTGTGGCAAATACATCAGCCTGGCACCCTGCCGGTAAGCGTGGGAATAGTACTTTTTGTTGATTCGTACGGATTGTGCATCCCCTCTTAATGTCCCGAAAATCAATTTCATCAGGCTGCTTTTACCACTTCCATTCCGCCCCACCAGTCCGACAATTTCACCCGTTCGGCATGAAAGGTAAACGTTGTTAAGGATTGTTTGCCCGTTAAATGCAAGTTGTATGCTATCGGTTTCCAGAATATTCACAAGCCGGGAAGGATCAATTGGTTGCGAATCAGGAGTATCACCAGGTAAATCAACCCGGACAGGACAATATCCGCTGCCAGGAACAAGGCAATGAGCTGGCGCCGGCCATAACCCAGGTTGAAAAATAAATACATGTATTTCATTCTCCAGAGTAAAATATAGATCATAATGGCTGCGAAGCCGGTAATTTTTACCCAGAAAGCATAAATCAGTCCGGTAGCTCCGGAAATCCAGACATAGGGCAGGCTGATCAGGGTAAAAATAAGGGCATAAACAAGAAATTCACGCCAGATGATCCGGCGGAGGACAGGGGAAATCATTCTTCAAGGTAAGCAAATTCTGCGCCTGAAATGAAATTGAAGGAATTTCGTTAGGTTTTTCAAATCCTGCTTTGATTCTTTTACTTTGCACAAAACACAACGACTGTGAAAAAAACCGCCCTGCTGATCACGTTGCTACTGGTTTTTCTGGTGGCTGGCTACCTGATCTACGATAAGTATTATCACGCTGAACCAACAACCCTTTGGAGGCTGGTACCTGAAAATGCAGTCGCAGTATTTGAATCCGGATCCCTGGATGAAACGCGTTCCCGATTGCAGGAGAATGCCATCTGGAACTCCCTGACTTCCATCGAAGAGGTGGGTTCGCTGAATACCTGGGCCAGTGAACTGGACAGTATGAAGGGCTCAATGGGGCTGCGTACGCTGACGGAAGGAGATTTCCTGATTTCGCTCCATGTGATTACGAAGAATTCATTTGATTTTCTTTACCTGCTCGACCTGAACGCGCCGGGGAGTCAGCGTACACTCTCCGAACTCCTGGAACAGATGCAGGGCGATGAAAACTGGCAAGTGAGTACACATACCTACCAGGAGGTTATTATTACGGAACTAAGGAAGGGGGAGCGGACATTCTCCTATCTCATTCACGACAATAAATTTGCCAGTAGTTTTACGCCATTCCTGGTGGAGGACGTAGTGCGTCTTATTACCGATGAAACACAGCCTGATTTCCTGGGAGCCAATCAGTCACTCGACGACATGCCCAAGCTGGCCCGGGACGATGGCAACCTGTATGTCAATATGCGGCATATGTATAATTTTTTCAGCGGCTTTATCAGTGCCAGGTTTACGCGAAGTTTAAACGGACTGGAGATGCTGGGAGAATCTTCGTTTTTCGACCTGGTGGTCGGAGATAATGCCATCCTGCTGAACGGCTTTACGGAGGATGGGACCGATACTTTCCTGAGTACGTTTGAAGGACAAATGCCTGCCTCGGCTAATCTGAAAAACATGATACCGAACTCGACGGCTTATTTGTATGAATTTCTGCTGAGCGATCCGGCCGGATGGCACGGGCGCCTGAAAAACTACTGGAGCGTGACGGCGAATGATTTTAAGGCAGAACGGGATGCGTTTTTTGAAAGCCAGCCCCTGGATCCGGATGCGTTTTTTTCCACCGTAGGTTCGTCGGTTTCCCTGCTTCAGATTGAAAACCCTGGTGATCCGGATTATACGCCGGTGGTGTTGGTGGGAACCAAGGACATGGCAGGAATGATGAATCAGCTTAACCGCCTCAGTGAATCTGTTTCTGAGTCAGCCGGGGATTCGTTGTATATTGAAAAATACGGCAGTTATGAGATTCGGGAACTTGACTTGGCGGATGTCCCCAGGTTTTTGTTCGGACCCCAGTTCGCCGGTTTTGAAAGTACTTTTTATGCGCTGGTCGGTGAAGTGGTGGTGATGACCCCGGATATTATTTCCCTGAAGGATCTGATTGAGGCCATCCAGTCGGAAAACACCTGGGGAAGAAGTGTTTTATATAACCAGTTCCTGGAGAATACACTGGAGGAATCGAATATTTCTGTTTTCGTTAATGCCCGTCGGGCCTGGGAGCATACCATGAGGATCGCTGACCCATCCTGGCGGGAATTTGCCATCCGGAACAGCCGTGTGCTCAAGAGTTTTGACCTTTTATCCTGCCAGTTCAGCAGGCTGGATGAACGATTCTATACCAGCGTGGTAATCAGGCATGACGGATCTGAGCCACAGGGATCAGGTTCCACGCCTCTCCAGCTGGCTGATCAGACCGGTTTTGACAACCTCCTTATCACGAAACCGTTTGTCGTAAGGAATCATGTGAATAACTCCCTGGAAACTGTTGTGCAGGATTCCTCCATGACCTTTTACCTGGTGAACAGCAACGGGCAGATCTCCTGGGGAAAACCACTCAACGGGCCATTGCGCGGTGAAGTGGAGCAGCTGGATTATTACCGGAACAACAAGCTGCAATATTTTTTCGCGACGCCTAATACGCTTCATTTGATTGACCGCCTGGGCAATGAGGTGGAAGGGTATCCGATTCAGCTGCCTCACCAGGTACGTTATTTGTCCGTCCTGGACTATGACCGTAGCCGGCGTTACCGGTATCTGGTGGCCGACGAGCAGGGAAATCTTTACATGTATGACAAAGAAGGAAATAACTTGGAGGGCTGGCAACCGCGGGCAATGGGCAGCAGGCTTTCTTCTGCTCCTTTTCACATCCGTGTCCGGGGGAAGGATTTTATAATAGCGATCGAAGGGATTGGTAAGGTACATGCCCTGAACCGGCGCGGCGAAGAGTACCCGGGATTTCCGCTGGACCTTGAAACGCGGGTGGAAACCATTCCTTTTGTAAAAGCAGGTGCGACATTTGAAGAATCGGAGATCACGGTCATCGACAAAGACGGAAAGCGGGTAGTCTTTAACCTGAACGGCAAGATCCAGTCGTCCGAACAGTTGTACAAACCCACCACCGGGACGGAGTTCACCATCATTCCCGACGCGATGAATAAGACGTACATTATTGCCCGGCTCGAAGGACGGCGAATGGTACTTATGAATCAGTTGCAGCAGGAACTTATGGCCAAGGATTACCTGAGTGCCCAGGATCTGGAGATCCAGTATTATGATTTCGGCAGTGATGTGCGCGTATTTGTGGTGGCCGATCGTGAGCAGGGATTTACTTACCTGTATGATCAGAATGGCAGACTGATCGGAACGCGACCACTTGACAGCGGAAGGCAAATTGCCCTCCTGTATTCAGAATTGAATAAAGAATTTACCATATATTATGTATCGAATGCTTCGTTGCTTATCAGGAAATTGTAAACGGATCCTGGCTGCAGGATGGTTGTTACTTTTGCTTCCCTTTGCCGGAGTTGCACAGGAGATTGAAAGCGACTCCGTCAACCTTAACAACCCGTACCAGACCATACAAACATTCCTTTACTTTCTGCAGGAAGACAGGTTTGAGCCGGAAATAGCGGCAAGGACACTGGCGCCCGGTGAGGTGTCAGGAGAGAAGGCTTCGGAACTTGCGGTTAAACTGAAGCAGGTGCTTGACGGTTCCGCTACCTATATAGACCTGGACCTGCTACCCAGGGATCCGGATTACCTTGATTCTGTTACAAACCGGAACCGCTATTATCTGACCAGCCAGTTTCCTGATATGTATGTCTCGCGATCAGGGGATAAGTGGTACTTTTCTGCGGTAACCGTCCGCAAGATTGAGCAGTGGCACCATGAGGTATATCCGTTCGGACTGGACAAGCTGCTGAATATTCTCCCGGGAATAGGAACGTCAAAAATACTGGGGCTTCATGTCTGGCAGCTGGTGGGAATCCTGGGGATTATAGTGATCAGCTTTGTCCTGCACAAGATTTTCTCATTCATCTTTGAGCGACTGATCATTCAGCTGCTCATGCGTATGGGGTACCGCAGGCTGGCCCACAACGTGGTGATGCCGGTGGCGAAACCGATCAGTTTCCTGGTGATTTTCCCTTTACTGATTTTGCTGGTTCCTGTACTTCAATTACCCATTGTTCTTAACAGGTATGTGGTTTTGCTGCTTCGTGCCATCTGGCCGGTGTTCGCTATTGTATTCTTTTACCGGCTGGTTGATATTGTCAGTGCCTATATGGCCAAACTGGCGGATAAGACCGAAAGTACGCTTGATGACCAGTTGGTGCCGCTGGTGCGTAAGATCCTCAAGACCTTCGTGGTAATTGTTGGATTGATCTTTATTCTCGATAACCTGGAATTTGACATCACGGGATTGATTGCCGGCATATCCATAGGCGGACTGGCATTTGCGCTGGCAGCTCAGGATACCATCAAAAATTTCTTCGGGTCGCTGATGATCTTTATTGACAAGCCATTTCAGGTCGGGGACTGGATTACGTCAGGCGATGTGGATGGAACGGTAGAGGAAGTAGGGTTTCGGAGTACGCGGATCCGGACATTCAGGAATTCGCTGATGTATATCCCGAACGGGGTGATCACCAATCAGACCATTGATAATCACGGGCTGCGGAAATACCGGCGTTTTTTCACCCACATTTCACTGACATACGATACACCACCATACCTTATCCAGACCTTTGTGGACGGCCTGAAGGAGATCGTGGATAAACATCCGAAGACAAGGAAGGATTTTTACGAGATACACTTTAACGAGATGGCTTCTTCCAGCCTGAATATCATGTTCTACATCTTTTTTGATGTACCGACATGGTCCGAGGAGCTGCTGGGACGGCACCAGGTACTGTTATCTGTGGTCGAACTCGCCGAAGAACTGGGGGTGAATTTTGCATTCCCTACTCAAACTTTGCATGTCGAGACTTTCCCGGAGAAGAAAGGCAACTCACCTGAGTATACGGAAAGCGGACCGGAACTTCGTAAAAAGCTCGAGAAGTATCTTTCCGAACATAGTGGAGGATCTGCGAATCAGTAATCAAGTGCCAGGAAGTCTTCGATGGCCTGGTAGATTTCTGAGAGTTGCCCGTCTGTCATGATGTAGGGCGGAATCAGATAGATAAGGTTGCCAAGCGGACGAAGCAGGATATTTCTTTCCATGAAGAATGGATATAACTTATTCCTGAGTTCGCTGATATAGGAACTGTCGGCGTCCGTATGGAATTCCAGGGCCATGATGGTGCCCATTGAACGAACGTCACGGATCTTCGCATGACCTGTCAGCTGGCGAACAAATCGCTCATGATTCTGTGTGATCCGACTGATGTTCTTCTGACATTCCTCTTTCTCCAGCAATTCCAGGCTCGCATTCGCCGCGGCACACGCCATTGGATTGGCCGTGTAACTATGGCCATGGAGGAATGCCTTTTTCAGATCGCTGGTTTGAAAAGTTTTGACGATATGAGCCGAGATACTGGTTGCCCCGAGTGGAAGGGCTCCGCCGGTCAGGCCTTTCGACAAACAAATCAGGTCCGGTTTATTCTCCAGGAAATCTGATGCAAACAGCCTGCCCAGCCTGCCGAAGCCGGTCATCACCTCATCCGCGATACAGAGTACATCATTGGCCTGAGCGTATTGAATCAGCCTGTCAAGGAATTCGGGGCGGTACATACGCATTCCTGCAGCCCCCTGAACGATCGGTTCGAAAATAAAGGATGCAACGTTTCCTGAATCAATAAGAGCGGTGAATTTTTTCCAGGAAGCTTCCTCCGCGTCCCGGGAGGGAAAAGGGATAAAGTCCACTTCAAAAAGAAATGGGAAGAACGGCTGGGTGAAAATACTTCGTTCGCCAACCGACATCGCACCAAACGTGTCGCCATGATAGGCACCGTCCAGGGCAATCACCTGATTTCTTTTTTCGCCCTGGTTATACCAATACTGGAAAGCGAGCTTTACCGCGACCTCCACCGACGTGCTGCCGTTGTCCGAATAAAAAATGCGGGACTGATTATCCGGGAGAATGCGGAGCAGGGATTCAGCAAGCTGAATGGCAGGTTCGTGGGTGAAACCAGCAAACATGACATGTTCAAGCTTGGCCGCCTGTCTGGCAATTGCTTTTGCAATGACCGGGTGACTATGACCGTGCAGATTGACCCACCATGACGAAACTGCATCGAGTATTTTTCTGCCGCCGGTAGTAATTAGCCAGGGACCTTCGGCACTTATTACAGGTAAGTGTGGCATACTTCCTTCCAGAGGGGAAAATGGATGCCAGATAGTGGTATTGTCGCGTTTTTCCCAATCGGCCATAGCCGTGAAGATAGGGATTTCCGGATAGGAATGTATATTGCGAAATACGCAAAAAATTAATCAGCAGAAACTGGAATTCCGGAATGCATTAACACCAGGATTTTTGTAAATTCTATGTGACAGGAAATGAGACACATTTCCGCTGTTATACCTTAACGGAAAATGCCATGTCAGAGACAGAAGCAATCAACAAACACCTCCGGGAGTATATCGACGCCTGCAATGCGGGGGATCTGGATGCCCTGATGGAAACCATGACCGATGATATTTATTACAGTCCGCCGGACAAGGAATCATTGCGTGGTCAGGGGGAGGTCCGGCAATGGGTGAGGGAGGAATTCCTCGATCCGTATGATCTCAGTTTCAATGCGGTTTTTGATGATGTTGAATTTGCAGGTAACCGCGCCTATGCCCATGGGACTTTTGAGATGAACATGTCCCCGAAAGAAGGCGGGGAGAACCTGCATGTTTCGGGAGATTTTTTTGATATCCTCGTGGAGGAAGGAGATGGCTGGAAGCTGAAACATTGTATTTTTAATAGCGATCAGCCGGTGACGGAAAAAGACGAGTTATCCGGAAAAGCGCACAGCGTTCACTGATACAAGCAAGTTTAAGCGAAAAAAAAAGCTGGTGTAACGCCGGCTTTTTTTGATTATCACTGTAATATCTGTATGAATTAATAGTTGTATAATAACAACCATTTCGGAGAAAAATGTGTCTCGTTCATAACCTTTAACCTGAAACGTCATGAAAAAACTGTTGCTTACCCTAACGGGAATTCTCCTGGTCAGTTCGCTTATTGCACAGGACAGAATTTTCAAAAAACCGGGGAGGTGATTCCCTCCCGTATCGAGGAGGTTGGACTGAATGAAGTGAAATATTTTGAGTGGGAGCAGGAAGGTCCGCTGATGTCCATTCCCGTTGATCAGCTGATAAAAGTTGTTCTGGAGAATGGACGAATTATTGAGTTTAAAGATCCGATGACCGATCCAGCCAGTTATGCCGATCAGAAGAAAACGGCGATCAAGCTCAATTTTTTGTCTCCCTTGTTTGAGTACACCGCTTTTTCACTGGAGAAAAGTATACGCCCTGGCCGGAGTTTTGAGACGGAACTTGGGTTGATAGGGCTGGGATTTGATACCTACAAGGAGGATAAGAGTTCCGGGATAAGTCTGAGTGCCGGGTACAAGTTTCTCCGGACGCCTGATTTTTACGCATCACGCATGAAATATTCCCATATACTCAAAGGGAGCTATGTGAAACCACAGGTCCTTTTGTCAATTTACAGCAACGAATATGAAGCCTTCCTGGTGGGCGGTACCACGACCATCAAGGATGATGTGGTTTCCGGGGCACTGGTAATCAATCTGGGAAAACAGGTGATCTATGATGATTCCTTTCTTATTGACTATTCGTTCGGGATAGGATACGGGTTTTCCTCGCAGGATTTTGACGACAGGGATTATCCGGACTGGCGGTCAAACCAGTACGGATTCTTCATTACCGGGCCTGATGCTCCACTGGTCCTTAAACTGAACCTGAAGATCGGCTTCCTGTTTTGATTTGCACACCGGTCCGGGAGAAAATTTAAAGTTGCTCCGGAATGCCCCGGAGCAACTGGTTTATCTGGTCATTTGTTATTTCCGTAGAATTCATCCAGGTATTCGTAACGTGCGTCATCTTCAGAGTTTTCCGCTTTTGATTTTACATCAATCACCATCACCGGCGGAGTGCTGTCAGCACTTTCGGCTGCCGGCCATTCAGGCAGGCTTTTTCCATTGGGATCACCGGTTTTAATAAAGTTGGCAAAGTACGCCATCATGGTTTCGGATACTTTAAAGTCATCATCCGTCCAGGCATAATCGTCGACAAGATGGAGGTTGCCCATACAATATTCAATTTCACACGCATGGGGCGCTCCGATGGGTTCCGGCATCGCAGGCGCATTTTCATCCCGTTCGACAGTACCTCCGGCCAGGCCTGAAGCCAGGTTCTGGTTTTTTAATGGCGGACGTAATTTACTGTATAGATAGCGGTATACAGGCTGGTCTGAATTTTTCCGGTGCAGGTCAAACCATTTCCAGGTGCTGTAGGCAATGAAACGGTCGGATGCGAGCGCTGTGGCACTGAACTCCACCTCCGAAGCATTTCCATGAGGGTATAGTTCAAGGGCGGTCTCATATGTTTCGGGAAAAGCTTCTTTTACTTTTGTAATGAAATTCTCCGATGTGTAAGGAAGGCCCTGCATAAAAGCCATACCGGGAATTTCTGCAGAATTCCATCCGAGAAGTAAGGGAACCTGTGCCTGTTTTCCGGCGCGGAACGTTTCAGGCAATGACTGATCAAAGAAGTACCCGTCAATCGTCGCCGGAAATCCGAAACGTTGCGCTTTGTTATAAATCGCGAATAATGAATCTGCCGGCAGCTTCCGCAATTCTGAAAGGGAGAGCCCGGTTCCATTCACGAAATCCTCGCCAATCTTTTCTGCATCACGCAGCGGAATGGGTGCAAGGGTTGGGTTGATGGCAGCACCGCTTTCTCCGATGGCCCCATGGATCAGGTCTTTTGATAAAGGAGAGGCCATTTGGGCACTGACCGAAATGGAACCGGCCGATTCTCCGGCGATGGTCACATGGTTCGGATCACCACCGAAGGAAGCGATATTATCCCGTACCCATTTCAGGGCTGCATTTTGGTCGAGTAGCCCGTAATTTCCTGAAGAATTGTACGTTCCTTCTGCTGAAAGTTCCGGATGCGCCAGGAAGCCGAAAATATGCAGCCGGTAATTGACCGTTACCGCCACGATTCCCTGCCGGGCCATGCTAGCCCCGTCGTATCGCGGTTCCGATCCGCTTCCTGCGACAAAACCACCTCCGTAGAAATAAACCAGGACCGGTAGCGGTTCGCCGGAACGTTCCGAAGGCGTCCAGATATTCAAATAAAGACAGTCTTCGTTGTACTCGGATGAACGGTGATTCATGTCCCCGAAGACATTTGTCTGGATCGGGGAGGGGCCGAATGCCTTGGCTTCCTTCACACCGGACCAGTTAGCTGCTGGCTGAGGTGCTTTCCAGCGTAATTCTCCAACCGGAGGTGCCGCAAACGGAACCCCGAGAAACAAGTCGAGTCCAAGCGTGTCGTTATGAATTCCCTCCAGCAGCCCGTTGGCAACCTGCACCCGGGGAGCATCATCCTGTGCAGAGGCGATTGTAAGCATAAATATTGACAGAATAAATAGTGAAAAAGTCTTCATGATGGTTAATGTGTTTAAATGACACGATGAATTTACATTCATATTACAGAAAGAGCAAGCTATATGACATTCGGGACAGGCAATATTTGTATATTCCCTTTCTTAACCCTAAAAATATGATTTATAGCTTACTTCTGATACTCTTGTTTCAGCCTTCGGCGGAAAATACCGGAATTTTTGAAAATACCCTCGATATCGGGGAAGTGCGCCATGAAGGGTCTGTTTTATACGACGATGAATCAGGAGAATATGTTCTCAGTGGTTCCGGGGCCAATATGTGGGGAACGGAGGATGAATTCCGTTACGTCTGGAGATCAATTCAGGGTGATTTCATCCTTCGCGCTGAGGTGGAATTTATCGGGGAAGGAACGGATCCTCACCGCAAGATCGGGTGGACGGTCAGAAATTCCCTTGATCCGGGTTCGCCGATGGTCAATGCGGCGCTTCACGGGGACGGGCTGGCATCCCTGCAGTACCGAAGGGAACAGGGTGGTGTGACACAGGAGAATGCTTCATCAGATTCGATGCCTGATATTATTCAATTGATGCGGGTTGGGGACACCTTCATTATGGGAACGGCGAAGAAGGGAGAGCCTTTAAAAATGGTGGAATTGACTGATTTAACCTTGCGCAATGAGGTTTTCGCCGGAATCTATATCTGTGCGCACAATGCGGATGTGGTAGAAAAAGCCCGGTTCAGGAATGTGCGGATCGTGAAACCGGCGCCGGAAGACCTGGTGGCCTACCGGCAATTCCTTCCGAGCAGAATGGAGGTATTGGACATTGCCTCGGGCACCCGGAAGATTCTCTTCGAATCCGCTCATTCAGTACAGGCACCGAACTGGACATCGGACGGGGAAAAACTGATTTACAATTCGAATGGGTATTTGTACACCTATTCATTTTCAGATGGCGAAATCGCACGATTGAATACAGGTAGTGTGATCAGCAATAACAACGATCACGTGATTTCACTGGATGGGAAAATGCTTGGGATAAGTTCCTCTGTGGACAATGCTTCCACAATTTTCATGTTGCCGGTGGATGGGAGCGATGAACCCAAAAGGGTGACTCTTCCGGATGCAGGCCATTCCTATTTACACGGGATTTCGCCGGATAATTCCACCGTTATATTTACAGGAAACAGAAATGGAAAATATGATTTGTTTGCTGCCGATGTTGAAACGGGGAAAGAAACGCAGCTGACGGATACAGACGGACTTGATGATGGTTCTGAATATTCTCCGGATGGAAAGTATATCTATTTCAATTCCAACCGGACCGGGAGAATGCATCTGTGGAGGATGAAGGCCGACGGCAGCGACAAAGAGCAGCTGACCTTTCATGATGATTATAATGACTGGTTTCCACATATATCGCCGGATGGAAAATGGATCGCTTTCCTGAGTTTCGGGACCGATGTGGACAGCGGGGACCACCCGTTTTACAAACATGTTACCCTGCGGCTGATGCCGGTTGATGGCAGCGAAGAGCCGCGTATAATTGCCTACGTGTACGGCGGACAGGGAACTATCAATACTCCAAGCTGGTCACCTGACAGTAAGAAAATTGCTTTTGTGAGCAACACAGCTCCGTTGTAATTCAGAATCGCCATTGAAGAAAGCTGCTAACTACTTCATCCTGGTGGCTTTCTGAAAAGGCAGGGAAGGTTCTCCATATCTTGGATCGTCAATAAACGTGAGTTTTTCCATCTTCTCTGTTTCAATTGTGTAATACTGGAATTCTTCCACTACTTTCCCTGTGATCCGGTAGATACCACGTCCACGGAACGGCCATGCCCGGGCCACCGGTGGAAAGTGTACGGTGTCAAGGAAAGCGCCATCCCGGTCGAGGAAGGTTCCGAAATTCATGTGATCGCCTTTTGAGGTGCGGGTATTCTTTACGGTGACCAGGTATCCCAGGACGGTCACTGACTCCCCGAGGTGGTCCGGCAGGTTCCGGTTGCTCAGCTCATTCTCCGGTTCTTCCCTCAAAAGATGGAACGGATCGGTCAGCGGGAAGCCCAGGAGCTCCATTTCATCGAAGGCATCTTCGTAATTATCAATGGTAAGTTCAGGAAGCCGGAACGATCGTTTCGGGGAAGGGAACAGGTGTCGTTCCGGAGCACTTTTCCCGGTGTTTCCCAGCAGGAAATGAGCCTGCCAGAGAAGTTCTTTTTTGTTCTTGCCGGTAAAGCGGAAAGCCCCGACCCGGATCAGCAGGGTGATCTGTTCCAGCGAAATGGAAATCCTGTCCACCACATCTTCCACGCTGCGGAAGGGTCCTTCCTCTTCACGTTGTTCGATGAGGGCCTGTACGACCCTTTGTTCAAGCTCCTTCACCAGGACGAATCCCAGGTAGATGGTTTTTCCTTCGATCACGGTATCCATGGTACTGTGGTTGAGGCAGGGGGGGTGGATCTCTGCTCCGTGCAGGCGCGCCTCGTGGACGTAGAATTCCGTCCGGTAAAATCCTCCGAAATTATTGATGGTGGCCACCATATATTCCAGCGGGTAATAGGCTTTCAGGTAGAGGGACTGGTAGCTTTCCACTGCATAAGAAGCCGAATGACCCTTGGCAAAGGCATATCCGGCAAAGCTTTCTATCTGCCGCCAGATCTCATGGCTCTCCTCGTCTGAATATCCTTTTTCCTGGCAATTATCGAAATATTTTTCCTTTACCTTATTGAATTCACTTCTCGACCGGAACTTGCCTGACATCCCCCGCCGCAGCACATCTGCCTCGGCCAGGCTGAGCCCGGCAAAATAATGGGCTACCTTGATCACATCTTCCTGGTATACCATTACCCCGAATGTTTCGGGCATGATCTTCAGCATCACCGGGTGGGCTTCTTTCCGTTTTTCCGGGTAGCGAAAGCGGAGAATATACTCCCGCATCATTCCCGACTGGGCCACTCCCGGGCGGATGATCGAGCTTGCCGCGACCAGTCCCATGTAGTCATCGACACGGAGTTTCTTGAGCAGCATCCGCATAGCCGGGGATTCCACGTAGAAGCACCCGATAGCTTTTCCTTCCCTGAGCTGTGCCTGGATCAGTCCATCGTCCCTGAATTTTTTGATATTATGAATATCCGGGACAGGCAGCCGGTAGTTCCGTGCGATGATCTCAAGGGTCTCACGGATCTTACTCAACCCCCGCTGGCTCAGGATATCAAATTTGTACAATCCTACATCCTCGGCGATGATCATGTCAAAGTGAGTGGTCGGGTATCCTTTTGGCGGCAGGTCAGTGGCGGTGTAGCAATGGATCGGCTGCTCCGAGATCAGGATCCCTCCGGCGTGGACCGTCAGGTGATTGGGAAATCCTTCAATCAGTTTTCCGTACTGCAATACCAGCTTTCCGTAATGATCCATTTCCGGGTTGTTTCCGGGTAGTTTTCCGGCGGCCAGCACATCAATCTCATGGGCGGGCAATCCGAAAACCTTGCCCAGTTCGCGTACCACCGCACGGTACTGGAAGGTTGAATACGCTGCCAGCAGGGCAACGTGTTTAAACCGCCGGAAGATATACTGCGTGACGTCTTCCCGGTCTTTCCAGGAGAAGTCAATATCAAAATCGGGGGGATTCTTCCGGTACAGGTTAATGAACCGCTCAAAATAGAGGTCAAGTTCGATCGGGTCCACGTCCGTGATCCGCAGCAGGTAGGCAATCAGGCTGTTGGCCCCGCTGCCCCGTCCGACGTAAAAGTAGCCTTTCTCCCGGGCGTAGGACGTGATATCCCAGTTGATGAGAAAATAGGAAACGAACCCTTTCTCCCGGATGATCTGCAGCTCCTTATGAAACCGCTGGATAATCGCCGGTGATGGATTGTCGTACCGGTACTTCAGCCCTTCCTCGCACAGGCGGCACAACAGGGCATAATCTTCCTTGTCCGTTCCGGTATAGGTTTTCTGGTTCTTGTGGGGGTGCTCATCCCCGAAGGTGAAGTAGATCCCGCTTTGCTGCAAAAGCTGTTCGGTGTTTTCCGCCAGGTGGGGATGTTCGCAGCAAAGCTCCTTCAGGGCTTCGGGAGGAACCAGCCGGTGCCCCGGATCCCCTTCTTCATCTTTCGGAAGCTTACTGAGCAGGGTGTTGTTGTCAATGGCCCGGAGCAGCCGGTGTGCGTTGAAATCCCGTTTATTCCGGAAAGTAACGGTCAGGAGGACCACCTGTTTTTCTTTCGGGACCGGTGGCGGAGAGAATTTAAGGCGGGAGAATTCTTCCGGGGCGATACCGGCAAATTCGTATTCCTCCAGGGTTCCTTCCGGCAGGTTCTTCCAGGGGTAGATAATGTATGCATGTTCAAATGCAGGTGCGCGGCGGGGCAAGGGCTCCCGGCGGTGGAGGAAAGGAGACAGAAAGTCGTTGAGCTCCCGGAATCCCTCGTTGTTCCGGGCAATTCCCACATATAATTGTTCGGCGCCGCGGCGGAAATCAATACCCGTCACCGGCCGGATATCGTATTCCGGGGCCAGGCGGATGAAGTCGAGGCAGGCGGCCGTGGTATTGATATCGGTCAGGGCAAGTGCGGTGATGCCGGCAGATTGCGCCATTTCCAGCAGTTCCCTGACCGGTATGGTTCCGTAGCGAAATGAATAATAGGAATGTGTGTTCAGGTACATTTCATGTGCTTAGTGTTCGTTGAACAAGGGGGTGTTGCGGGTGGCCTGCTGAAGCTGGCGGGTAAGCTGTTCGAGCAGGGTTTCCAGGGCCAGGTGGTCCTGTTCGCCGATCAGGTTGCTGTCATGCAGCAGCCGGAGATAACAGTACGACTCCCGGGCTTTTTCCCGGGCTGCGGAAATGCGGGCTTCATTCCATGATGCACCCTGGCGGGCATCCTGAACCTGCAGGGTGAGGGAAGCGGCAGACCTGACCAGGGATTCCGACAGGAAGGATTCACTGTTTTTTTTATGAAGCCGTACAGCGGCCAGGGCAAATGTGTAACTGGTGTCGATAAGATAGTTTTCCATAATTTCTCGTGGTTTAATGGGTGAATGAATAAGTAAATTTTTCAGGCCCTCCGGTTAGGCAGAAGCGGAGGCGGTTCCCCGGTAAACGGGTTGAAGCGGCTGATGGTGCGTGCCTGCATGCCGGATGCCCGCAGTACAGAACGGTCACCGAATTTGTCACGGATCCTGTCCATTGCCTGGTACAGACGGATCATCTCGGTCGTATCATCAAACAGGTTGATCTGGTGGCTGCCGCTGACCAGGTGGCTGAAGCGAACGCCAATCAGGCGAACCAGCAGCCGCCGGTTGTACAGCTTATCAAACAGCTCTTCCACCTTCGGTATCAGGACATGATCGGCCGCGCTGTAAGGAATCCGGGCCTGCAGGGTGTAGGTATTGAAATCCGAATAGCGGATCTTGACTGTGACGCAGGCGGTCACTTTTTCGCCCCGCCGCAACTGGAAAGCCAGGTTTTCGGCCATCGCCACCAGCATCCCCTTCAGCTTGACCACATCAGTGGTGTCTTTGTCAAAGGTTCGTTCAGTAGAAATTGATTTGCGCTCGGAATAGGGGATGACCGGTGACGGGTCGATCCCGTTCGCCTTTTTCCACATGGCAATTCCGTTTTTGCCAAATACCTTTTCCATAAGCTCTACCGGCATCTCCTGGATGGTGTGAATACGCCGGATGCCCAATCCGCACAATGAATGATAGGTCTTCTCCCCGATCATCGGGATCTTTCTGACCGACAGCGGGCCCAGGAAGGGTTTTTCTTCCCCGTAGTCAATGCGCATCGCATTGTTGGGCTTGGCCTCCCCGGTGGCGACTTTTGAGACTGTCTTATTCTCCGAGAGTCCGAACGAAATCGGCAGCCCTGTTTCTTTGATGATCCGCTGGCGTAATTCGCCGGCCATCCGGAAACTGTTAAAGAAACGGTCCATCCCCGTCAGATCAACATAAAACTCGTCGATGGAAGTTTTTTCATAGAGCGGAACCGATTCTTTAATGATCTCGGTGACCTCCTGTGATTTTGCTGTGTAAGTGCCCGCATTTCCTTTGATGACAATGGCCTCCGGGCACAGCTGGCGGGCCAGTTTCATTGGCATGGCCGAATGAACACCGAACGCGCGGGCTTCATAACTGCATGCCGCCACCACACCCCGGTCGGAAACGCCGCCCAGCAGAATGGGCTTGCCTTCCAGGCGGCTGTCGATGAGCCGCTCGCAGGACACGAAAAACGTGTCAAGGTCCAGATGTAGGATCGCACGGGCTGACATGTATTCACTTGTTATGTAAATCAGTTATGCTAAATTAAATAGTAATTACTAAAAATATTAGTAATACTAGAAAAAAGATTGAGAAGGAGAAAGAGAAACAGAAGAGAAAGAGAAAGAGAAGAGAGAGAAGCAGCGCAATTTACAACTGCCCCCTTTGAGGGGGCTACGGGGGTGTAGGTATGAACAGGAACAGAACAATTACAACTGGCCCCTTGAGGGGGCTTAGGGGGTGTTGTTATTCCCAGTCGGTGTCTTCCAGTTCAAATAATTCTTCAACGCGGATTTGCAGTACCTGGCAGATTTTCAGGGCCAGCATGGTGGAGGGCACAAACCGACCTTTTTCGATAGCATGGATGGTCTGGCGGGTAACATTCACTTTTTTGGCCAGTGCGGCCTGCGACAGATCGTGCCTCGCCCGCTCCACTTTGATCAGGTTTTTCATTCTCTCGTTTGTAAGATAAAAAACGTAATGAAGGCAATCACCAGGCAGATCAGGGCAAAAAGATAGGAGGAAACAGCACCTGTCTGGTATCCGTCCGGATAGGTGACAAGATAATTAAGCAGGTTCACGCCGATCAGTCCGATAAAGAAGCCGATGGCCAGGCTTTTAAATTTCAGGAACTGAATACGCTCATCCAGCATCGCCGGAGTGGAAAGATAGATGAAAAGAAGGCCCAGGCTAAGATGACCGTAAAGGCTTTGTACGCCCAGCCGGTTATGTTCGATCCATTCATAGGCAATTGCCCCCAGGGCAAACAGGGAAAGAAGAACACCAATGATGAGACTCGTTCTGAGAATTCTGACCGCTTTCATAAGCTCAATGATTTGTTAATTATTAATGTCTAAATGTAAACTATAATTTACATAATTACAAAAATAATTGACAATCTTCTCTTAGTCCTGGTCTTAGTCTTATTCCTGGTCTTATTCTCCTCAAAACCGCTCCATCAGGTATTCTCCGGAGCTCACCGAGAGGTTTTCATAACTATCAGAAGCCAGTTTCCACCACAGGTTATACCGTTCGATCATCCGCGATGCGGTCATCGTCTTGTTGTGCCGGGTCGAATGTCCGTCTTCCGGTATGGTGATCGACAGTTCAGGCATTTTCATCAGTCCGCCGTGGATCGTCGCCGCCATGCTCTTTTCCGTGGAAAATCCGCAAACCAGAAGTTCATCAATTTTATTTTCCCTGATATACGTGGTAATTGACTTTTCCGAAAAGCAATTCAGCCCGTTCTTCCAGAACTGAGGTTCATTCTCCAGCAATTTGTCTGTATTAAGCTCTGCAGGGGGAATATCATACCCGTTGCTGAAGCTGTCATGGACGGAAAGGATCGGTAGCTTATCTTCTTTAAATGAAAGAATAAGCCCTTCGATAGTGTCGGAAACCTGCGGGAAATTGGTAAATCCGCCGGACTGTTCCGGGTTATGGTAGTTGAGTAATAATAGTGCTGGTTTCATAATATAATTTCTTCGTCATTTTTGGCCATGTCCTTCCATTTCCACCCGTCGTTTTGCAGGTACGCAAGCAAAAGTCTTCGCCTGTCCGCAATCGCATCGTATTCCGGCGGATCACTGAAGGTCAGTGGTAATTTGTCGGCATAATTCTTTGTGTCAGGGAGTTCGGGCAGATCGTCGGAAGGATCGATAAATGCGGATCCGAGGGTAGACAGGTAGTAGGTAAATGCGGTATGCATTTCTTCCAGTTTACGACAATCGTCCTCGTCCTCCATTTTCGTGCCGTAAAGGAGAATGCTGATCGTTTCATCCAGGCTGACAATACTCAGCGGGAGGCTCTCGTTCTTGTTGCCCGAATGGAAGTAGTGAATTATCGGATAGGTCAGGTGTTTCTGCGCTATTTTGAGAACATCCTGCCGCAGCGGGTAGATCCGCGAGAGCAACCGGGAAAGGTCTTCGCGACGCACGTGACGTTCCAGGATGTGAAACGGATTTTTACCGATCTCAGAAATCCGCAGGGAAATAATACGTTTCATAGTCACCGCTTCCACTACCGGGATCAGGAAGGAGATCGACAAACTCATGTAGATTACGCCTGTGTACGAAATAAATCCCACGTATATTTTCCACCATTTTCCGACGGGTATGTAATCCCCGTTACCCATGGATGAGAGGACATACCCGGTATAATAGGCCGTATCGGTAAAGGAAGTCACATACTGATTTGTATTACTGCTGAAAAGCGAGGATTCGTCGGCATAGAAAATGAGGGTATTGCCAAGCCAGATCAGCATCACCCACATAAGGATCAGGGAAAAAAGTATGATGACCCCGGAAAAGTTCAGGAATCTTTTTGACCCGTCATGGCTGCTGATCCCCAGCAGAATACGCCAGAACCAGCGTGTGAATTTGCCGGTGAAATAGCCGGATCCCTGCGGGGCCAGCACGGTATAGATCAGGTCAGCGACGGCCAGAACGGTGATCAGAATCCCGGTTATGAACAGAAAATAATTCATTTAACCAGGATCGGTGAATGTGGTGATATTTGTAATGGACGAATCGTATCCCGCATACAGGCCAACAATTCAAATACCTTACCATCTTGCCAATTAGGTCAATTCCGGCCCTTTAGGGACATGCACCGACTCAAAATTTCCACACTTTCCGGACAATACGGGAAATTTATCCCTGCATTACTCCTGGCTGCCTTCGGCCAGCTTCGCATCTATATGGTCCATCAGCTTTTCAAATTTCTTTGACGGGCTAAAATCCATGATGGTCAGATCTTCTACCACGACTCCCACATGTCCCGGAGGCATATAAAACAAGTCGCCGGCTTTCAGGGTCTGGACGGTGCCATCATCATAGGTAAGTTTGAGAACCCCCTTTTTAATAAGCCCCCAATGTGGTACCTGACAACTATTATTTTTTAACCCTTCCAGAAGTGGGGCCAGGTCGGTACCTGCAGGCATGCTGTTGACCGCAACGGCCATGTCGCCCCAACCGCTGACATAGTTGATAGGCTGATCTGCAGGAAATTCCTCGATGGCAATTTTTTCAGGATTTTGTGCGAACGACGAAATGCTCATACAAAATAGAATGAGCAGCAAGGGTAGTGTTGAAGATTTCATAGATAACGGAGATTTTGTTTATCGTAAGTTACCATGGATCCGGCTAACGCCTTTATTCTGCTGTTGCACCTGTATATACTATAGTTGCATTCAGTGTAATTTAATGTCATCAGGATAGATACGCGGAGCAGTAAGCTCTCTGAACCCCGGTTCCTCAAATACAGGAAGCAGAAAAATATCCCGGTCATAATCCCAGGTATGATATAGCTGTCCCTTTTCCTTTGCCTGCTTCAGGAGGGACAATGCTTCTTGTTTTTTACCGAGCAGGGCATTAACTCTCGCCAACAGATAATCGGACTGGTGTTCGTATTCATGCCGCCTCCAGAAGATGATGGTATCTCTGTCGAGCAGTCCGCTGACCGCCTGATAAGCCGCCTTTTCATTACCCATGGCAGCCTCCGTCATGGCAAGGTAAATTCTGAATTCCGCATCACGCGGATTACCAGCCAGCTTGACTGCAATATGCTGACGGGCCTTCTGGAGGTCATCGTTCAGGTAATAGGCATCGGTCAGGTCGAAAAGAATTGCTTTTTCCCCTGGCAGTTTTTGCATAAGAGGGATGGCCTGTGTGGAAAAGTATAATGCCTCTTTCTCCCTGCCATTCAGTTTGTATTCATAGGCAGCGGCACAGTAATTCTCAGCCAGCAGGGAATCATGACCATGTGAATATTTTTCGATTACTTTTTCTATATCCGGTCGATCGGCATTCAGGCTGATCATTGATCGCAATATGATCAGTGGTGTTGCCGGGGTGTGGAATTTTTCCGGAATATTGCGCATGTACTTCAGGACACTGTCATATTCTCCCATCATTGCCAGTGATTCAGTATAATTCCAGATTTTATAATAATACCAAACTGTTCCAAAATCATCTTTTAACGGATCTTCCAACTCGTTAAGAATTCCCAGGGCAAGCTCTGGGTAGAAAAGTGATTTCGCCAGGTGTGCTGCTTCCATATTCAGGTAATAGTCGTAAGGATTCTCCTGCAGATTGTCCAGCGTGGTGGACAGTGCCTGGTGATAGTCCCTTGTGTAGGTGTAGTAGACTTCCATGTAGACCTGGCGTTCATATTCAGTCATGGGAATACGTTTGATGAAATTGAGAAGCGAGTCCCTTTTTTGAGGCGGGGTAAACCACGAAACGAAAATCTGGGCCATCACAAAGTTCGTATCCAGCTGGGTGGCTGTCCGGAAATAATCATAGGCACGTTTCGGATACGTTCCGTTCCGGAGTTCATGCAGCCCATTCACATAATTCATATAGGCTTCGTACCCGGGAGGGTCCAGCTTGCCGAGCTTCACCTTTTCGAGATTCAGCAGAAGGCCGGCCAGTTCCAGTCGAAGTTCTTCCACCACGTGCATGATACTGTCCCGCGAACCGGATACAGCCGGAAGGTGATAAACCGTTTCCTGCGTATGCGCATCAACAAGTCGTGTATCAAATATCAGTTTGTCTTCCTGCGCATAATAACTTCCGGTAAGCATATAGCCTGCCCCGGTAACATCTCTGAAGGTCGGTTTTCCATCCGGATCACCTGGTAATATCCCGGCATATCCTGCATATTGTTTAATAGTGAAATAGGGAACGGTCCGGATGTTTTCCAGTTCATCAAGTTTGCCCGAAAGCCAGCTGCTGCTGATTTCACCTACCTGGTTGTACCGGCTCTCCCCGGTACGGTTAGTGAGCGGGAGAATGCCAATCCGCCCTATATCGGTCATGGAAAGCGGAAACTCCTTTGGAGTATACTGTGTCGAAAAGAATATTCCTGCAGCTGCCAGGACTACCAGGGCGGGTATCAGGGTAGTCAGCCAGAGCCTGCGCCGGGTTCCGGCAGCCAGAGCTGCTTCGGGCAGTGGAACCTCCTGTTCTGACAGGATATTGCGGATTTCAGGAAGCTGGATGAACTTCTTCATTTTCGCACTCATTCGACCATGGTTATACGTATTACGGCGCATTTTTCCCGGAGGAATACCAAACTCTTTGTGAAAACATTTGCTGAAATATCCGGGATCGTTAAACCCTGCTTTATATCCTGTTTCGGCCACGGTAAGGCTGCCTTCGGATAGGTATTTTATTGAAAGCAGAAGGCGCAGGTACCGGATGAACTGTCCGGTTGACAGATCTGTATATTTTTTAAGTTTTCGATGGGTCTGTTCGCGGCTCAGCGAAAGTTCACCGGCAAGCCGGCTGACGGAATATTCCGTATTCTCAACTGATCTGATAACATGTTGCGCAGCCTGCTTTACAAACCCGTTATTTTGCCTGGCTTCCATAGTGTTGCAGGTAAGGCGATTAGGCCTGGCCTGTAAAGGAATATAACCAAAATTTCTTTAGGATGTACTACATTGATCAGCCCTGAACAGGTCTTAGTGAAGCCAGGTACTCCACCAGGTCTATCAGTTGCTCCTCGTTCAGGCCCCTGTGCAGGCCTTCAGGCATAAGGGATTGTTTCATTTGTTCCAAACGGTCAATCTCATCTGTTTCCAGAGGCATGGTGGTACCGCCCATTAACCGGATCACGATTGTTTCGTCGGTACGGCTTTCCAGGATCCCCTGGTAAACCGAACCATCCTTCATATGGACAGAATACCCTTCAAAACCGAAACTGATGCCCGAGGAGGGGTACAGGATCGCTTCATACAGGCCCTTTTTACTTAATTTACTGCCGATTTCGGCCAGGGAGGGACCGAAGTCGGTTCCTTCGTCATCAGCCTTATGGCAGGTCTGGCAGAGTTGCTGATAGATTATCCGGCCATTCTCCGCCGATCCGGCCTTGTTCTCCAGCACAGCCAGTGGAGAAAGTTCGACGCCTTGTTCAGACTGGATCTCTTCCAGGGCGGTACGGGCTCGCTGCCTTACATCTGTGTTCCAGGCATTGGCCAGTGATACCAGGGCCTGTGATCTCATCCCGGGTTCCAGCTGGTCAACACGGTCAATCAGGTAGATCTGTCCATCCCAGGTGTTGGTCAGGTTACTCAGGGCTTCCCTCCGGACCCGGGTATCCGTTTGCTCATTCTGTACGAATTTCCAGAATTCCGGCAACAGGGACGCTTCACTAACCTGGCGGAGGGAGCGTAACAAACTGATTTTCTCTTCGTCGCTGGCAGCGGAAAGTGCCTGCAGGATCAGCGGTCCCCCTCCGGACCCGGCAAGCAGGTTCATGGCAGCCTGTTGCAAGGCAGGATCTTCTCCCTGGGTGGCTATCCTGAGCAATTCACGTTCCTGTCCTTCAATATGGTGCAGCCGTACCAGTTCAAGGTATTCGCCGGTCCCGGCTACGGAAGACAGGTAGGCCATGAGAGCGGATTGTACCTCGGCATGTCCGGCAATATATTCCGGATCCAGCTGAAACAGGACAAATTTCCGGATAGAGTCTGCCAGTGGGTGAGATTCTTTCAAAAGAGACGCCAGCATATCCTCTTTCCCGGGAGCTTCAACAAAATCAAATGCCCTGAAATATTGTTTCATATCAAATGGGGTCACCTGGTCTCCGGCGATGAGCTGGTGCAGCAGGGGCAGGGATGCTTCGGCCCTGCTCCGCCATACGATATTACGACCCGCCGGTGTATTCCAATTATCACCGACAGCCTGTTTCCAGGCGGCAAACCGGCTTTCTGCAAACAAGTCTGCACCAATCCCCAGGGCTTCCAGGTACCAACGGTCTTCCCCGTCGTATTGCTCAGCAAGATTTGTCCAGATTCCATCCGCTTGCGGACTATCTTCCCACCGCAGGGCTATCGCAACTTCCCTGCGAACCTGTGGCGACGGATCTTTGGCCAGTTTGGCCAGAACCGGAAGCATATCCACGTTCTTTTGACGCAATGCGCGCAAGGCGGTAATCCGGAGGTCTTCATTGGCATCAGAAAGGGCGTCTTGCAGGTAAGATTCCCCGTTTTCCGGTAAATCCCCAAGCAGCCAGAGTGCCCGTGCACGGATACGCGGGTTATCATTCTCCCAGGCTTTGAGAAGGACCGGCTCTGCCTCTTGTCCTGCTGCTGTGAGCGCCTGCCTTGCCTGCGCCTGTACCGCCAGATTCGGACTGCCCAGGGCAAGCCCCATATCTTCCAGATCATCCGCATCCAGGTCCACTATATCATAGGTGTCTTCTCGTCCGGATGTTGTCAGCCGGTAGATCCTTCCCCGCTCAGGATCGCCGAATTTATGACCACCAACCGCCGGATCGTACCAGTCGGCAATAAACAGGGACCCGTCCGGGGCAGTAGCTATATCGACCGGCCGAAACCATTGGTCTTTTCCTTCCACCAGCGGAAGCATTCCGGCCGTATAACCGGCCCCCCTTTTTTCGGCGGGATACGCGCGTACCACATTATGTCCCGGTTCGGCGTGGATCACCTGGTCCTGAAATATTTCGGGGAGCATTCTCCCTTCATACACCGTAATCCCGCTTGGCGACCCCGACCCGGTCAGCAGGAGGTTAGGAACCACGCCAGGGTCATTCTGGTGCCAGTGACGACGAGGGATTTCTTTTTCGATATTCACCCGGTTCTGGGTCCACCCGGCGCCGGTCATTTCATCCGCATATCCGTAATTACCATATTCCAGCAGGTAATTGATGCGCACACCACGGTTGCCGTCATCATCATTGTCAGACTGCCAGAGCGAACCATATGAGTCTGCCGCCACCTCGTAATTATTCCGGAAATTATGTGCCAGTACTTCCAGGTTGGAGCCATCCGGATCGCACCGGAATACCATTCCCTGGCGATAAGGCTGACCTTTGTCATTCACTTCTGCACCGCCTCTGGCAATCACCGGGTTGCCATTCCGGTCCATGATCTGCTCACCCGTATTTCCAAAATTAAAGTAAAGCTTTCCGTCCGGTCCCTGGACAAAGGCATGAACCGCATGATCGGTTTGCTCTCCACCCAGTCCGGTAAACAGGACTTCTTTCTTGTCCGCCACATTGTCCCCGTCCGTATCGGTCAGGATGAATACATTCGGACTGCACGATACGATGGCGGTGTTGCCCACCGCCCAGATACCCAGGGCTGCATTAACATCCTGTCCCTGGTAAAAGACTGTGCGCTTATCGGCCGCTCCGTCACCATCAGTATCTTCCAGGATCAGTATCCTGTCGCCCTCTTCCCGCACAGGATTCTCCGGGTTATAGCTGTTGCGGTAGTTGAGTGCCTCACATACCCAGACCCGACCCCTTTCGTCGACGTGAATGTTGGTCGGATTGATCAGCATAGGTTCGCTGGCAAACAGACTGATTGTCGTACCGTCTGCTACCTTCATGCCATGGACGGCATTTTCAGGCAATCGCTGTTCGCTGGCAGACAACGCATCATAATCGACAGGTGCTTCCGGTTGGCTGCAGGCAGCTAAGACCAACAGGCCGGCATACAGAAAAATTCTTTTTGACATGGACTGAAATTTGGAGTAACAAGTTACCTCTTTTTATGATAACCAGCCAAGTCAAACCCGCGGGCAGCATTAATTTCATGTTTGGCCGGAACCGTGTATCTTAACAGGATGGAGGTGGTCTTTGACATAACAAAACCGATCCTGGATCAGGCAATTACTCAGTTCAGGATGCTGAAGGACGGCGAGTCCTATGTGATGAACCCCGAAGTGGGGGATGGAGGGATCGCGAAGTGGCAAAGTTTTCCGGGACAACTTGAATTTTATCATTTTGGGCGGACGGTCTACCAGGTGCCGGTTGAAATGAAGTCCCGAAATCCAACCACTTCGGATTGGTTTCTTATTCATGTAAACCTCTCCAGTGTGGGGCAGCGTAAAACCGTAGGGGATGTGCAGATTGAGTTTCATAAGTACCTTCCGGCTGCCATTCTCATGTACGGCCCGGGGCTTGAGATAGATACCTATTTCCCGCGTGGTACAGAGGCGGAAGTATGCGGGTTACGATTCAGCCGTCAGCTGCTGGAAGAATATTTCGGTGACGAATTACGGGAAGTGGCACTTGACAAGCCACTGACTTTTGAAGATCTGGATCCTGATCTGGAGTTTCTGCTAATGGAAGCCCTTGGAGAATTCGGGCACAAGCTGGTAGCTCACGGAAAAGCTTTATCCTTCCTGGAATCATTCTTTAAAAAACTAAGAAAACACGATCCGTCCGGCAAAGGACGCCAACTCCATTCGCAGGATTATGGCAACCTGATCCGCACAGCCAGCATTCTCCGGGATCCTCTTACCGACCCGGTTCCCAGCATAGAGGAGCTGGCAGCCACTGCCAAAATGAGCATAACTAAATTCAAGACCAATTTTAAGCAGGTCTTTGGCAGTTCACCGATGCAATACCGGAACAAGATCCGCCTGGAATATGCCCGGGAGCAACTCAGAAAACGCCGAAAGTCTCCCTCTGAGCTGAGCTATGAACTCGGGTATGCCCACCCGTCAAATTTTACCGCGGCATATAAGAAGCATTTTAATGCACTTCCTTCTGCTGAGTCTCCCGCCTAACCCTGTTGAAGCGGCGGTAATGCCTAAGGCAGGCCTGGCGGACTGAAGTTTCACCATTTCTGGCAGGAAAAATGCAGCCGGAATATCATGTTAGTTTCAAAAGTACCTGTAGGCTGGAGAATAGTTTTTCAACGGACACACGCGCTGCTGGCGTTTAAGCTGGCCGATCACCTGCGCGATGATCTAAGGCCTGAACCCTGGCATGACCTGCTGGCAGCCATTGTCGACCATGATGACGGGCAGGCTGCATGGGACAGTGACAAGCTGGTGGGAGAGAACGGTGAGCCAAAAGATTTCAGGGAGTTGGGTTTTCAGGAAGATCAGGCCCGCCAGGTGGTGTATAATTCAAGGTATAAATCTCGGTGGCAATCATTGCTTACTTCTTTGCATACGACCAATATTTATTCTGATATGCCTGAGGCTAAGGCATTTCTGAAAGAACAGAAAAAATACCAGGAAACTTTGTTTGAGGCTATGAATGTTGATAAAACATATGCCAGTCGTGTCTACCGGGTGATGAAATGGTGTGATGAACTTTCGCTGATCCTTTGCCGGGAACAAACTCTGCCCAGGAAGAAGGAATTGATCGCACCGCTGGATGGCATCGGCCATATCTTCATCGAAAAGATCCCTGAAGGGGACCTGCTGACACCCTGGCCATTCCGGGAACAGGAGGTAGAGCTGGAATTTGAATATCATGTACTTGAAAATAAGTCCTTTGGCAGTTCAGAAGATTTTGCCAATGCAATCCGCACAACCCATCCGGAACAATGCCGGGTTATGCTAAGAAATGCCGGTAACTGACTATATTTCAGGTGAGTAACTTTTACTCATTTTCCGAATAATTGTTACTTGTCTTCCACACATGTTAATCGGAAATTCAGACAGGATGGAACATAGCGCCCTGGCATAATTATTTTTTCTATGCAGGTGTATTAATTACCAAACATTGAATAATTATGAATACCAATAATCTGAATAACGAAATAAAAGATGTCATCGAAAGAAATATCGATGCATATAAATGCTATTTGAATGCCGCGGATAACGTAAAAAATACTAATCTCGCACAGGGCTTCAGGGAAGAGGCGACCCAGCGTAAGTCGTTTGCCACACAGCTGGAAACCGCGACTAACGCTATGAACAAGAATGTGGATGAACTCCTCGGGAGTGGATCATTCGAGGGAGGCGCACACCGTACCTGGATGGACATCCGTTCGGCTCTTTCAACCAATAAGGATGAAGCAGTAGTTGAGGAATGTCTGAGAGGGGAGAAAGAAGCACTTGATGAGTATAACGAGCTATTGCGTGAAGAGAATATCTCAGGCGAATCACATGCGCTTATCCGGGGCCAGCGGGATGAGATAAAAAACAGTATCAGCAAGCTGGAGCAACTGGAGGCAGCACTTGATTAAAGGCTGCATCCACAGAGAATCATAGAGATGAATTAAATTGAAAAAAGGTCCGGAATATCCGGACCTTTTGTTTGTTTCAGGCATTATTCTCGATCTCGCTGAGCGGCGTCAGATTGGCCGGGATTTCATCTTTATCATAAGGATAAACCTCAATAATAGGTGTCTGGGTAATGGAAGGCACTTCGTACGGTACCATGGTCCCTTTGAAATGTTCTTCGATGGTTTCAAATGCCTGCTTGATATGCTGAGCAGCCACAAGAAGATACGAGTTGATTTTCATTTCTTTTTCAGAATCGGCATCAACCGTAACATATACAACTTTACATTTAAACCAGGTGAAGCTGTCTTCTGATGGAATTACCTCGCCAATGTTTGTTTTCGTGATCTGTGTAATCATGAACTCACCGTGAATATCACGGGCCGCAATTTCATTAATACGGGCTTCTGCGTCCGTATAAGAAACCGCATCCACCAGAAATGCCTCGGTCACCTGTTTGATCGATCCATCTTCCGTTTCCTTCGTGCTTTTTAGTTTGCAGTTGTACCAGGTCTTCATGTATTTAAATTTTGTTTTCAGATTGGGCGGCAAATATATGGCAGGCGGCGGAAAGGCCATGGGAGAATGCAGGGAATATTATAAAAAAATCAGAATAGTGAAGCTGGTATTTCCGGTAAACAATCCCATCAATGGCGCGGTTACATTATAAACGGTTTTACAACCATCCATTCAATTGGCTATCTTTATACTCCACCTATAATTTAAAGCACCATGAGACAGTTACTGACCATTCTGGCGGTATTAATTTCAGTTTCGCTGACCGCCCAGGAAAATCTTACCTACCAGAAACCTCCCCAGGAAATTTTGGAACTTGTGGATGTGCCACTGGCGCCATCCGTGTTAATGGATGACGCCCGTGAGTATATGATCCTGCTTTACAGGGATGCATACACTTCCATTGAAGAGCTGTCCCAGAAGGAGCTGCGACTGGCCGGCCTGCGCATTGACCCGAAGACCAACATCGGCAGCCGGGTGAGTTACACTAATAATGTAAAAATTCAGCGGGTAAGCGGCGATGAGCCCATGGAAGTTAAAGGCCTTCCGCAAACACCACGTCTCAGTAATTTCAGCTGGTCACCCGATCAGAAAAAAATTGCCATGACCAACACCACTTCAGAAGGAGTGTATTTATGGGTGTTGGATATTGAGAGTGGTACGGCGCGGCAGTTGTCCGACCGCCTGATAAACGCCAATATGGGCGACGTGATCAACTGGTACGAGGACAGTAACAGCCTGCTGGTTAAAATGATATCCTCAGAAAGAAAGGAGTTGATTAATACCGATGATGTGGTTCCTGCTGGTCCGACCGTCTCGGTCAACGATGGAAAAAAAGCGCAGAACCGTACCTATCAGGACCTGCTTAAGAACAAGAATGATGAGTTTAACTTTGAGCAGCTTGCACTTTCAGAATTGTACAGAGTATCACTTGATGGCTCCGAGGAAAAATGGATGGAAAGCGCCATGTACGGCAATATCAGTTTTTCGCCGGATGGCAGCTATGTAATGGTCAATACAATTAAAAGGCCATTCTCCTACCTGGTTCCTTATTACAGGTTTCCATCTACCTCTAACGTGTATGATAACCAGGCCAATTTTGTTGCAACGGTCAATGAGGAGCCTCTCCTGGAGGATCTGCCCCAGGGTTTTATGGCCACCCAGACCGGTAGAAGAAGCCTGAGCTGGCGGAATGACAAGCCGGCCACGCTGGTGTTTGCCGAGGCGCTTGACGGTGGGGATCCGGAAAATGAAGTGGAGTTTCGTGATGCTGTATATACACTGGATGCACCTTTCAATGGTGAGCCGTCCCTGCTGGTCAAAACGAAGAACCGCTATCGCTACATCCAATGGGCGAATGATAAAATGGCCATTGTAAATGATTACTGGTGGAACACCCGGAAAACCACTTCCCTGATAATCAATCCATCGGACCGGGATGCAGAACCTGTGGTTCTCTTTGACCGGAATTACCAGGACAGGTACAGTGATCCGGGTTCATTTGTGAGTGAACGAAATGAGTATGGCAGCTATGTGCTGGCAATGAAAGGAAACAATGCCTATCTGATCGGGGACGGGTATTCGGACGAAGGACAATTTCCGTTTGTGGATGAGTTAAACCTGAAAACACAAAAAAAGAAGCGGTTATACACCTCACAATACACCGATAAGCTTGAAAATCTCAGTGATTATAATCCGGATAAAAACCGGCTGCTGGTACGGATCGAATCACCCACCGACTATCCGAATTACTACTTCCGGAACCTGAAAAATGACGAACTCCAACAGCTCACGGCCTTTGAAAATCCATTCAAAAGCATGCAGGATGTTCATAAGGAGGTGATAACCTATAAACGGGATGACGGACTGGAACTCTCCGGTACGCTTTATTTACCGGTCGGATACGATAAGGACAGCGGAGAAAAAGTGCCTATGATCCTCTGGGCATACCCAAGGGAATACAAGGACAAGAACAGCGCCTCCCAGAACACACAGAATCCTAATGAATTTATATACCCGTATTATGGTTCACCTGTATACTGGGTGACCCGTGGTTATGCCGTCCTGGATGATGCGGCTTTCCCGATTATCGGGGAAGGAGAGGAGGAGCCTAATGATACCTTCAGGAAACAACTTGTAGCGAATGCCAAAGCTGCGATTGACGCGGTCGATCAAATGGGATATATTGACCGGAACCGGGTGGCTGTGGGCGGACACAGCTATGGTGCTTTTATGGTGGCCAATTTGTTGTCGCACTCAGACCTCTTCGCAGCGGGTATCGCCCGGAGTGGTGCCTATAACCGAACGCTAACCCCATTTGGCTTTCAAAGTGAGGAACGTAACTACTGGGAAGCCCCCGAGGTTTATTATACCATGTCGCCATTCATGCACGCGGAGAAAATGAAAACCCCCTTATTGCTGATACACGGTGAAGCTGATAATAATTCGGGGACTTATCCATTGCAAAGTGAACGATACTTCAACGCGTTGAAAGGACTTGGCGCTACGGTGCGGCTGGTCATGCTTCCAAAGGAAAGCCACGGATACCGCGCGAAGGAAAGCATACTCCACCTGCTGTGGGAACAGGACCAGTGGCTGGAAAAATATGTTAAGAACCGTGAGGAAACCGAAATGACGTCGGAAACATCTGATTCTATGAATGAAGAATAGGGAGCGGTGACAATACCTTATCCGTTTAAAAACGGGGTTTCAGGACAATTGTGTATGTAAATTTCCACGGACGATTCTGCGGAGGTGGAATAAATACGTCTACAGGCTGTTTTAACTGTTAAATTCAATATTTTAATAGTTGGAAGCTGATTTGCAACGGTTTCGATAAAATGGCCAATACGAAATACAGTAATCTCCGCATTATCCGCATCTGTCTCGTCATTCTGACGCTGATCGCCTGTTTTACCGTTCTTATTCTCGCCAGGGATTTTATGTATCCCGTATTGCTGGCGATCTTGTTTGCCTACCTGATTTATCCGCTGGTAAGGATTCTTGAAAACTGGATTCGCAACCGGGTGGTGGCAACTTTGCTGTCGATTCTGGTTTCCATTGTTGTTATCGCAGCGTTTAACTTTATTCTGTATGAACAGCTGGCCATATTTTTTCAGGACCTGCCGCAGCTGAGGGACAATGCCCGGGAGAATATGCAGGGACTGCAGCAATGGCTGACCAGTAATACCCCGTTTAACTTTGATGCCAATAATACGCTGATGGACGGGATCCTTCAGAATATCGGGAAGGAAGAAGGCATGTTACGGAATGTATTTAATGCTACTTCCGGCACCCTGGTCGGACTGGGCTTGCAACCGGTGTATGTCTATTTCCTGCTGTATTACAGAAATCATTTCCGGGAATTTCTTTTGAAAGTGGTACCGGAAGAGAAACATGATACCCTGGAGACAATACTAAATGATATCGCACAGGTGACCAAGAATTATGTCAGCGGGGTATTTATCGTCGTGCTGATCCTTTGTTTTCTTAACTCGATAGGATTATTCATTCTGGGGATAGAATATGCATTGTTGTTCGGGATCCTTTCCGCCGTAATGAATTTCATTCCCTATTTTGGTACGCTGATCGGCGCCGCTTTTCCGCTGTTATATACACTGGCTTCGGACGAACCCCGCGATGCGATCAAAGTACTGATCCTGTTTGCCATAATTCAGTTTACGGAGAATAATATTCTCACACCGAATATCACAGGCGGGCGTGTTGCTATAAATCCACTGATGACTATTTTCACTATTATTATCGGCAGTCTGGCCTGGGGTATTCCGGGCATGTTCCTGTTTGTGCCTTTTGTGGGAATGTTTAAAGTGGTGTGCGATCATGTGGAACCACTTAAACCAATCGCCTTTCTTATTTCCCCGCGTCGCTCCTCCAAAGATCGATTGCCGGCTAAGGTGAAAAAATGGTTTAAAGGATAAAAAAAAGCCTTCCATCCGGAAGGCCTTTCCATACATCGGAACATTTATCTTTTTCCGAATTTGCTCCGGTGGTCTTTATTATATTTTTGCGGATCGTCCCCGGAAAAATCCAGGTCGATTTTTACCGCGGCGTTCAGATCAACGCTTGACAATATGGAAGGAAGTTTGGCTGTGACCTGCCAGTTGTTCCCGCTGAGACTGATGTAAACACCCCGGTCATGGTCATAGTACACATTGTATTCATTAAAATAGACATACCTCGTCTTTGCCCGGTAGCCATGAGCCGGCGCCCAGGGAGGCGGACCGGTTTCTTTTTTAGCTACCTTCGCCTTATTATTCCCTTTCCCCTGTGCATTGACATCACCCGGGGCGGCAGTAAACAAAAGGATACCGAAAAGTACGGCTATACACCAAAAAGTAAATTTTTTCCGTTCCATGATGGATTGTTTCGGATGAATACACCTTCTCTGAATCATAGTAACCGGTAAATTCATTTTCCTGCAGATGTGGACGGTCAGTGGTCCGTAAGGGATGTTAAATGGCCGATTTGTGGTTACAGGGTGGCAATAAAATCCTTGATCCGCGTTTCGTTGATCCAGAAGAATTTATCGACTTCGTAATAATTCATTTCTTTCAGATCGTACCGCTCCATAACGATATCCAGGCCTTTCCTGAAGTCATCATAATTTTTCAGATCGAGATCATGATGCTCGGGGTTCTCACTTTTTTCCTGAAGAAGCGTGATCAATTCAAGCGCCGTGGGAGACTGAATGGGAAAGACGGCATGATCATGAAAATTGCAGTAAAGCGAACAAAAGTGTTTCATATTCATGGAAGGTTCAGCGTCGGTAAACCGGGCCATCTTATCCACAATAGTCAGGTCTTTGTTTTTGATCGCCTCGTCCACCGGTATGGACATGATGTGCTGAGCCAGCTCGGGTGCATACGAAACATCAATCAATCCATTGTTAATTGCACTTATCTTCTCATTAATGATCAGTTCATCGGTATTCTCCGGATTTCCACGGAAAAAATCGGTAGATCTGTTATCTGAGTAAAAATACATCTCCAGGCTTTTAAGGTCCTTGATGCGGTTTTTTATTCTTTCTTCAATTGTCGGCATGGCTATGAAATTGTAAATCAATTTACAATCCAATTGTATGGAAGCCATAATATTGAATGAATTTATTTTTTCATTCTCCAGGTGATACCCAGGTAGAACTCCCTGCCATGAATCGGTGCAAAGGAATAAGCTGTGTCAAACTGGTCGCTGAAACCGGGGGCATATGCGGGATCGTTATAGCCGGAAAGTGGTGAATATTCCTGTTTGTAATTAAAAATATTCTGAATACCTCCGTATAAGGTAAGGGATTTGCTCAGTGGCCTGGTGAGTTGAATGGAATGTATGGAGAATGGTTCGGAGCGGACTGGCCGCGGATCGGGCTCCGGAATGCCCCCATTATCCAGATCATAGACTTCCGGCAGCTGCATGGGCCCGGTAAGCTGGGAATTCAGCGCAATGGTAAGTTCTGCTTCCCTCCATATGTAACTGGCAGAAAAGGTGCCGGTAAAATCGGGAGCAAATTCGATTTGACGCCGTTCGGGAGAACCGGCAGTCTCAGTTTCTTCGGTAGCCCGCTGAAGGCTGAATCCTGCTGAAAATGACAGCGGAAAGGCAAATTCATGGTTCCAGGTGACAGCAACGCCTTTAGTAATCGCATTACCACCTGAATTTTCATAAATGATCTTTGCCGGGTCGCTGTAATCCGGAAGAATTTTGTTGGTAAAGTAGGTATAGTAAAGATCCATTTCAAGGCTTGCCTGGGATTCGCCCAGCACCAGGATTTGATTCAGGCTTAAAGATCCATTGACAGATCTTTCCGGCAGCAGTGATTCAGCAATTACCACTTCACGCTGTCCTGTAACAAAGGCATGGTCTTCGGTAAAAAGGTTAACCAGGCGAAATCCGGTGCCAAAATTTGCACGGATAGTTGTTGCCGGTCCTGCCTCGATCCTGGCATTGAGTCGCGGAGAAAATATCATCCCGTGTTCTCGGTAATGGTCCAGCCGCAAGCCGGTCAGCAGATCCAGGGTTGGGGAAATGTCCCACGTATCCTGTATAAATATCCCGGGTATAAATTGATGGTCTGCATCCGGAGTGGCCACGGTGTTGTCATCGTAATACTGATAACGCAGGGTAAGACCCGACAACCACTGATGATCCCCGGTATTACCCGTGTAGATCAGGTTAGCGAAAGCAATGTCCTGGCTGGCCACATACTGGTCCGATCCGTAGTAGCTGTCCTGCCGGTGGGTGGAGAATGAATAGTCCGCTTTTAACGAAGGGATGAAATCAAATTCATAGGTACCAAACAATTCTGCACGACGGGTGTAGATACTTTCTCCGTAAACAGAATCGCTTCCGCGGATTTGCCTGTATTCACGGTTTTCCAGGTATTCCTCCACTCCGTTTCTCCGGTCTTCATAATAATATTTACCCGCCAGGGTCCATTTTCTACCCGATTTTCTATGGATATCCCATTTATTGAAAAGTGAAAACCGGTCCAGGTTGACAATATCGCCGAAGCCATCCCCATTGTCATCCTCAAATAAATTGATGTAGGCATGGTTGACACCAAACTGTCCCGTACTTTTTCCCGCATCAATGCGGTAAGACAGGTTGGTAAACAGCTCCTGGTGAGTGGTACCCATAACATCGGCCACCAGCAGTGGTTGTTCCGAAGGATCCTTAGTGATCACATTGATTACCCCGGCCATGGCTTCCGAACCATATAAGGTTGAATTGGGCCCTTTGATAACTTCAATGCGGTCAATGATGGAAGCCGGAATGCCATTTAGGCCGTAAACAGAAGCAAGATTGCCGAACATAGGACTGCCGTCGAGCAATACCGCCGTATAGGGTCCCGGAAGACCGTTAATACTGATGCTGTTTGTAAAGCAGACCCCGCAGGCTACAACCTCCTGCACCCCATTGATCAGCGAAACACTTTCGATAATGCCGGTTGCCGCCGAAGGAAGAAAAGTGGTCAGCTGTTTGGCGTTGACCACCTCAATTTTAACCGGAGAATCTTTCAGGTAGACCGGGGCCATCGATCCGGTCACCACGACTTCCTGCAAGCCAAGGCTGTTGGTGGGAAGTAATATTTCCAGTGTACCCTTCACAGGCACGGAGACTTCTTTAGTTATGGTTTGATGCCCGATACTTCGAATGGTCAGTATGTAATTACCCTTATCCAGTCCGCTGAGGACAAACTTTCCGTCCGGATCAGAGATTACACCGATATCCGGGCCTGCCTGTATTGTGGCACCTGGAAGGGGTCCTTCCTCATTACGGACAGTCCCGCGGATATCCTGTGCACCTGCCAGGGCGGATGACAGGAAAAGGATACTGAATAATGTAAGTATTTTGACTGACATAAAATTAATATACTGTAAAGCTAAATAAATTATTAGACAAGTCTAAAAATAATTACGGAATATACCTTTTTAAATCGCCCTACTGTAATTATATTTCTACTAATATGGACTCCGGGGATCATCGCCAGATGTATATCAACATTACTTACCCGCTTTTATTGCAAAGGTACAAGTCAACCCTGATTGACTTCTTATTACTGCTCGTGCTCAATATTATTGTGCTGCTTATTTCCCAGGCATTAAGCAATCCACAGGTGGTAATTATACCATTCGTTATTCTCAGCTTCTTGCTCTACGAACCGCTGCTGACAGTTTATTCCTGCACAATTGGACAGCGGCTGATGAGAATCCGTGTGCGTGACGGTCATGATCCCTTCAAGCGCATCACCTTATGGCAGTCATATGCGCGCTATTTTGTGAAGATTCTGCTGGGATGGTTGTCATTCATTACAATTCATCAGAATGAGCAAAAGCGTGCGATTCATGACTTTGCCGGTACCACCGTCATGGTTCATGTTGAAAACCTTCATTAAATTCTTTTCCCTTTATTTTTCTTCTCCTCTTAGAATTTCTGGAATTTGTGTATCCTTGCCTCGTATTGGTTTCCATTAGTCTGGAATGAAAAGGGAATCCGGTGAAAATCCGGAGCAGTTCCCGCTACTGTCATCATCGATAAGCGTAGTACCATTATGTCACTGTGAAAACGGGAAGACGGACTACAGGATGTGAGCCAGGAGACCTGCCAATACCTTGCATTTATTATGCTTCGGGTAAAAAGCATGAGAATGGTTTACTTCCATTCCGGCCTTTTACTCCTTTTATTTCATTCATTTAAACCAAACGAAAATGAAAAAGGAGTTGAAAGTCTGGGCAATGACATGTATTGCCTTTTGGTGGCTGGCGCCAAATCAACTGAAAAGCCAGGATTCACTGAGTTTTCAAAAGCTCGACGAAGTGGTAGTGACCGCTTCCAAATTTCCCAAGTCGTACCGGCAAACCAGCAAAGTCGTCGTTATCATCGACAGCACTGAATTACGCAATGCCCGAGGGAAAGACCTGTCACAGGTACTTGCTGCTCAGGCAGGAATATATGTGAATGGTGCAAACTCCAATCCGGGGAAGGATAAATCGGTGTATTTGCGCGGAGCAGCATCGCATCATACCCTGCTGCTGATTGATGGTATTCCTGTTAGTGATCCGTCCGGGGTGAACGGGGTGGCAGACCTCCGCATGGTACCGCCGGGTGAGATCAGCCGGATCGAGATACTGAAAGGAAGCCAGTCTACCCTGTACGGATCGGATGCGATGGCCGGTGTGATCAATATAATTACAAAAGAAGGAGATCAGGCGTCGTATGCTGACGTTAACGGAAGTTTCGGTTCTTATCAATCGTTCAACGGACGTGTCTCGGGGCGGGTTCGCCTTGGCGACCGAACCGGAATACGGGCATCCTTTGGCCGTATTTCCACCGACGGGTTCAGCGAAGCGAAGGACACACTTAATTCAGGTTCGTTCGATGATGATTCTTTCCGCAAGACATCGTTCACGCTGCAGGCAGAACTGGATCCCGCGGCCAATTGGCAGCTGCGCCCGTTTATTGCCTGGTCAGATTTATCCGGAGAATATGACAGTGGTCCGTTTACCGATGATCCGGAAGCAGTATTCGAGGGTATTATGAAGCGGGCTGGCCTCCGGGCAGGTCATCAGTACGGTATACATAAATTTTCCCTGTTAACCGCCTGGACCGAAAACGACAGGAATTTCACCAATGCCTTTGGTGCTTTCAGTGCCACAGGACGACTCCTTCATTCCGAGTTCATCTGGGAGTCGGTTATTCTCCCGGGCCTCGAACTGACAGGTGGATTCGCTTATCAGCGAATGACTATTGATACAGACAGCATTCCCGGTAATTCGCTGGCCAGTCCTTACGTCAACCTTTCCTTTCGGAAGGGCAAAGGGGGCATCGACGGTGGCGTGCGGTATAACCATCACAATGTGTACGGGAGCAACTGGACATTCAGCATCAATCCGTATCTCCAGGTCGGTAAGTTCCGGTTGTTTGCAAATGCCGGAACGGGTTTTAAGGCGCCAACCATTACCCAATTATTCGGTCAGTTCGGTCCGAACCCGGATCTTCAGCCTGAGGAGAGCCTAAGCATGGAGACGGGAATTCATTACCTGTCCCGTAATTTTGATGTTCGCGTCACTGCCTTCCGCCGAAATATCCGGAACATGATCATCTATACGGCCAGGTATGAGAACGTGGACGAGCAACTGGTTCGCGGGGTAGAGATAGAACCCTCCTGGGAGCCCTCTGATAAGTTCAGGCTCAGCGGATACTATGCCTACATGCACGGGGAAGTTACCACGATCACCGCTGAAGGAGATTCCACTTATCAGGATTTGATCCGCAAGCCCGCGCATTCCTTTGGGTTAAATCTTTTCGTACAGCCATTAAAAAATCTCAGTATGACCGTTCAGTACAGGGCATTCGGAAGGCGGACGGATAGGTTTTTTAATATGACCACCTTTTTGACAGAGGAAGTTACCCTGGACCCGTACGACCTGCTCGAAATCTACGCGGAATATAAGGTGCTGGAGAATATATCCGTATTTGTAAATGCGATGAATATGCTCAATGAGGACTATGAGGAGGTGCATGGATATTCGGTCAGGGGCCGAAGTTTTATGCTTGGGGCAAATATGAGATTTTAACCGCCGGTGCTGGTTTATTATTCGATTTGTACTAATTTGACCTGTGCATATGGAAGGACCGGGCAGACAAATGGCCGGTCCTCCTGATGTTCATTCTTTATGAAATTCAGAATATTTCTTATCGCCTTATTCCTGCTGACCGGGACATTGTCAGTTCAGAGCCAGCAGAGTGATTCCACCAGGGTTATGTCGGAATCCGATATTATTCTTCATGTGGAAGGGATTGCCCAGGAGTTGTTTAAGATTACGGCGGAATTAAACCGGACAATCCAGATTGACAATATCAGGGAGGATTTTGAAGATTACAAGCCGGAACATGAGCGATATTTCAGGCTGGGCAATGATCAGCTGGCTGGTGCCGGGATAAACCGTATTCAGGACCTGATCATAATCACGGAGCGAATTGAAGTCCGCCTTGATGCCTGGCAGGAAGAGGTACTGGCGGTTAGTAATCAATTATCGGAAGATCGGCGCCAGTTGGAATATGCCCTGTTATCACTTGACTCATTGAAAGGAAGTGACGAGCTCACCAATGACCGTTATATACAACATGTCGATGAGGTAGAAGGTCAGTTACTGGAAACCAGGGGCCTGCTTGATACAAGGAAGGAAGAGGTTCTGAATCTCCAGATTGAGATTGCCGACCAGTACGTGGAGGCGCTTAAGAAAATGAGCGCCCTTAAGAACCTACGGGCCAATTACTGGAATTACCTGATCAACCGGGACTCTACCATCCATATGGACAGTGAAGATGTACTGACGGCATCAGGCAGGGTAAATGATATTGCCTGGCGGGTCCTGGATTTTTTCCGGGTAAATGTTTACGATACGCTGTTTTTTATTATTGTCATTAGTTTGATCACGTATATGCTTTACCGGATCAAACTGAAAGATCCGGATAAAAAATTCCGTGAACTATATAATCAGCGCCTGGCCATTGCTTTGGTACTCGGGCTGCTGTTGTTTCCGGTGATCTTTCCGCCCACGACCACCCTGATGTATAACTTCATGCTGGTCATATCCTATATCCCGTTCCTGTTTATTCTCCGGCAGGCACCTTTCCGGGAACAGTTTGGCTGGTACCTTGGGTTTTTCCTGACCTATCTGCTGATCAGGCTATCGTCTTTTTATATGCCTTTTGTTCCTCAGATGATCGTAGTGATCATTTACCTGGGGGGTGCACTGGTGTTTCTGGCCTTTCTGTTCAACAAAAAACAATACAGGGCATTCAATCCAAAATGGAAATTCGCGAGAGTTCTGCTGTGGCTTCTAAAGCTGCTTATTGTAGCGGCACTTATCTGTTATTTCACTAATCGGGTGGTGCTGGCCAAACTCATTATTGAAGGTGTGGGGGACACGATAGCCCTGGGAATGGTCATCCTGTATATCGGGCATTGGTTTGATATCCTGATTGACTGGCTAAAAGACCAGCCGGCCTTACGGCATTTACATTCATCGGATACAGAAATGGGCTGGGAAAAAGTGAAGAATTTTATTCGCTTTGGCCTGGTCCTGATTTACCTGACCGCTTTTACTCATTATTTCTATATCTCCGATGCCATCTCTGATCGCATAATGGAATTTCTTACCAGTGACCGGAGCATTGGTTCGCTGACGTTTGATTACCTGGGAATACTTCTGTTCCTGCTTGTCATTTACCTTTCGTCAAAAGTCGCCTCGTGGATCAAGTTCTTTTCTGAGGGAAAATCATATTACGGGTCGGTTAAAAAGACCAGTACGGTGGCGACCTCCCTTCGGTTTGGCGTGATTATGCTGGGGTTTCTCCTGGCCCTGTTTCTCTCTGGGATTCCGATTGACAAGATCACGATCATCCTTGGAGCATTGTCGGTCGGACTCGGTTTCGGACTTCAGAACATTGTGAATAACCTGGTCTCCGGGATCATTCTGATCTTTGAAAGACCTGTACAGGCAGGGGATTTTGTGGAGGTCAAAACATATTCCGGAATCGTTAAGGAAATTGGGATCAGGGCGAGTGTGGTACGAACTTTTGACGGGGCGGAGGTGATCATTCCAAACGGACACCTGATCTCGGAGGAAGTGATCAACTGGACGCTGACCAACCAGCATCGCCGGGTGGAGGTGATTGCGGGTGTTTCCTATGGCAGTGATGTCAGAAAGGTTAAGGAGATTCTGTCCGGAATCATAGAGGACTTTCCCGGCGTATTAAAACTTCCAAAGCCGGTAGTTCTCTTTAAAGAACTAGGAGAGAGTTCGCTTAACTTTTCCACCCGGTTCTGGGTTTCCAATATTGATGACTGGCTGATCATTAAAAGTGATATGACGACAGCCATTTACGAGGCGTTTAACGAGGCCGGCATTGAAATTCCGTTTCCGCAGCGTGACCTCCATATTAAGTCCATGAGTGTCGACGATTTGAAGAACCTGGGAAAGTCAGGCCAGACCGAATAAATTCCGCAGGTGTAAATCTATCTGCAACATTATTGCATTTTGGATATATTTGCGCGTTCATGAACAGGGGCATACTTCTATCTATCTTAATTTGTCTGACCGGTTGGCATACCGTCAACGGGCAGGATGAAACATGCGAATATTCGGTGTCGGGTAAAATTTTTGACCTGGAGACCCGGGAGCCCCTGCCATTTGCCAGTGTACAGGTACAGGGTACCACCAAAGGGGCATCTACGGATACCACCGGTTATTTCGAGATCAACAAGATCTGTCAGGATGAATTCGACCTGATTATTTCATTTGTAGGGTACAAGCGGGTTATTCACCATCATGATGTATACCATGACCTTCCCACTATTTACATGGTGCGCGATCAGGTGACCCTGGAGAGTATTGTTGTGGAAGGTGAACAAATGCCGGGTGAATTGAAATCGCTGGCTTTATCAGAAATTTCCGGAAAAGCACTGGAGTCTTCACGGTCAGACAATCTTGGAGATGTGTTATCCAATATTTCAGGAGTTTCCACCTTATCTACCGGTCAGAATGTAGTCAAACCTATTATTCACGGGTTGCACAGTAACCGCGTGCTGATCATTAACAACGGATTACGGCATGAATTTCAGAACTGGGGGGTGGAGCACGCACCGGAGATTGATCCGAGTCTAACCGAGCGCATCCAGGTCGTCAAGGGAGCGGCAACCGTTCGATACGGACCGGAAGCGATGGGAGGAGTTATCCTTATCGACGGACCTGCCTTGGACCTCCATGAAGATCTGAACGGCCGTGCCGGGGTTCAGGTAAGTTCGAACGGCCGTGCTATCGGTGCTGATATTCGCCTGCAAAAGGGGTATGTACACACCGCCTACCTGGCTCAGGCTTCTTATATCCGGCAGGGCGATCTGCGTGCCCCGGATTACATGCTTACCAACACAGGTAAAGAAGAGCGAAGCCTGTCATTCGGGTTCCGGTATCATCAGCCTGAATACAACCTGACTGCCTATTATTCCAATTTTTACCAGAACCTCGGCATTCTCAGGGCATCCGTAGCAGGAAACCTGGATGATTTGGAGAATGCTATTGAATCGGATGAACCCACCATTATTGACCCATTCTCCTATGACATCAATAACCCCAGGCAGGAAGTGGATCACAATCTGCTGAAGATAAAAGGGGAATGGTTCAAGGACCAGCATGTGTTTGAATTGCAATACGGATTCCAGGTAAATCACCGCCAGGAGTATGACGTGCGCCGCGGAACGCTGAATGAACTTCCGTCCATTGACCTGAAATTGTATTCGCATACGCTCGATGGCGCCTGGGAACATCCGGAGTTTCGTGGCTGGAACGGTAATGCAGGGTTTCAGTACGCGTACCAGAATAACGATAACCAGCCCGGGACCAATACCGTGGCATTCATCCCGAACTATGATCTGCATCGCATTGGCTTATACCTGACAGAAGCCAAAATGTTTGGCGAAAACCGTTGGGAATGGGGTCTCCGCTATGACTTGCAGGCTATGGATGTGCGAGGGCGTGCCCAGGATAATTCCGTTTATACCAATCAGCTCAGTTTTCAGAATGCTTCAGGTACCATTGGTTTCAGCAGGAATATCAGTGAAAACCTGAACTTCCGGACGAATATCGGGACTGCCTGGCGGCCTCCTAATGTTTTTGAATTGTATGTGTTTGGAAGGCACCAGTCAACCATTGAATATGGAATCTGGCGTTATGATATCGATCCCGATGGCAATGTGCTGACCGATGTGATCCTGGATGAGGATGACCGGGAAGTGAAATCAGAAACAGGGGTAAAATGGATATCCTCATTAAGCTGGGAACGGAATAAATTCAGAGGAGAAGTTACCGGATATGTGAACTACATAGGGAACTATATATTCAGCTCGCCCGGTGGAACAACATCCACCGTACGCGGAGCATTTCCATTTTTCCTCTATGATCAGACCGATGCAATTTTTACCGGGGTGGATGCCGCCGGAGAATGGAGGCATTCTCAATACTGGAATTCACAGTTGAAAATGAGTTACGTGTATGCCCGGGATGTAAAAAACAAGAGCTGGTTTCTGGAAATCCCGCCACTGCGTTTTGATTATCAGATGAATTATAAGCCATCCATTGTATTCCTGCCAAACAGTGAGATTGGTCTTTCTGTAGCCTATGTTTTCAACCAATGGAATGCCCCCCCGGTAATCCCGATCAGTGAAGTGCAGGATGCGCAGGAATCAGGTAATGCCGTGTATCAGCCTGGCAGTACGTTTGATTTCACCAATCCGCCGGATGCTTACTTCCTGGTCAATGCTTCATTCAGCGGCGGATGGAGAAAAATAGACTACCGGCTCGATATCCGGAATGTACTGAATAGCTCTTACCGGATGTATACGAACCGTCTCCGCTATTTCGCCGATGAACCTGGGATCAATTTCCGGATTTCATTCTCATATTCTTTCTGAAAGAGTTGCGTATAATGCAACAGTGTTGCATCTTTGTGAAGTACGAATTTAAACTGACTATTCATGAAAAGTATTTTAACTGCCAACATAGTTATTCTTAGTCTAGCGGCTTTTGTATTTTCATCCTGTGGTGACGATGATGCGCCGCCAATTGAAAATATGGAGGAGGAAATTACGCGGATCACCGCAGTGTTTACTAACAGGGATGATGCTTCGGACGTAATAACCGCCATCTGGTTTGATGAGGACGGAGAAGGAACCATAGATCCTGTGGTGGATGACGTAGTGCTCTCCACAAATACAGAATACCACCTGGAACTGTTCCTGGAGAATACACTGGCTGATCCGGTGGAGGATATCACCAATGAAGTGAAAGAGGAAGCTTCCGAGCATATGTTCTTTTTTGGGTTTACCGATGGGATGTTTGCTGATCCGGCCGGCAATGGCAATATTGATGGAAGAAATGATCCTTTGAATTACCTGGATGCTGATGATAACACGTTGCCTCTTGGTCTTGAAACGGTCTGGACAACCGGGGATGCAACCACCGGTGATTTACAAATCATTCTCAAGCACCAGCCGGATATCAAATCAGAAACAAGTACGTCGGCAGACGGTGAAACGGATGTGGATATAAGCTTTGATGTGACCATCGAATAAAAAAAGAGGCCCAAGGCCTCTTTTCTTTTAATTTTCAATCCTTTTCAGAAGTTCCTTTTTATTCCGGAATGATTCACGAGGGTCTGCGGCATCCCGAATTACCTCCCATTCTCCGGTGCCCACCGGGTAATAGACATGAATAAGTGAATCTGTCTGATAGGCGAGGAGGTAGCCTGTCTCTCCGTCACAGCTCGCATATATAAATCTTCTAGGTGCTGAATACCTTGAAATCTGCATTTCTTCCCTCAGCCTGAAGGTAGATGCCACGATCTTTTCTGCCAGTTCCTGCTCAGCTAATTCCAGGCTATCCAGACCACCACAATCGGTATTCTCCGGACCCATTTCAAAATTATGGACAACCTGTCCGACTGAACAAAGAAACGTCAGGCACAGCCCGGCTGTGAGCATCCATTTCATGATCCTAGAACCACCCGGCCACCTCATAGCGGAACGGCCAGGGGATTCCTATGAGAATCAGGATAAGTCCGATCAGGTAAAAGACCAGGACATTCCTGAACTTCTTTCCCTCATCGATTGCCCGTTTGGCCCTGCTGTATCCGATCGTGATCAGAATAATAGCCAGGAGCATTATGACAAGGTGCTCGATCAGGTAGAACCTGGAAAGAGGATCCTTCATGGATTCCGCGGAGAATATTACCCGCGGACTCACAAAATACAGGATCAGACCAATCACGAGTTGTAAATGGGTAAAGATCATGGCCATCAGGGCCAGTCGTTTATCCCGGTTTGTGAAGGCACGTGAACCATTTGTTTTCCCGAAAGAATTAACGATGGCAATGATGAGGGTGAGCAGCACGATCCATCGTAATCCCGAATGCGTGTGAATTAATAGCTGATACATGCCTGCAAGTTATTTATTCTTTTTCGATTTTCATGGATTCAGCCAGTCTAACCGCTTCGTAGGCATTGATAATGCCACCGGAAATGGAAAGATCACTGAATTCGACCAGGTCTTCCTGCCCGGGCCGATGCACTTGCAGGTTATCAAACTTTCTGGAGGATTTGGTAATAATTTCCTTTACCTGCGCTGCCGACAAATCCGGGTAATAGGACATCAGCATTGCGGCCACACCGGAAGTCGACGGGGCAGCCATACTTGTTCCGTTGAAAGAAGAGTAGGTGTTGTCGGGCGTGGTGGAATAAATATTCACCCCAGGTGCAAAAACATCCACCGTGTTCTTACCATAATTCGAAAAGCTGCCAACCATGTCTTCATCGGCACCGCTTCCTGAAGCCCCGATCTCAAGCCACGACCCTGCCTCGCTGCCATTCAGGTATTTGCGGGTAGGGAAATTATCCCGGTTATCAATATCCTTTGAATCATTTCCTGCTGCGTGGATCAGGAGTACACCATTCTTTTCAGCATATTCGACGGCTTTATCGACAGCTTCCTTTTCAGGCGAGAAGCGTTTACCAAAACTCATGTTGATGATCTGCGCGCCATTGTCCACCGCATAATAGATCGCATTGGCCACATCCTTGTCCCGTTCGTCTCCGTCGGGCACAGCGCGTATCGCCATGATCTTAACATTATCCGCAATCCCCTGCATACCAAGGTCATTCGATCGGTTTGCCGCAATGATCCCTGATACATGGGTTCCGTGAGACGGGTCATGACCCTTAACATCGTTATTTCCGTAGTACTTTTCATACGGGTCATCATAATTGTCTCCCACTACGCCACGGGGATCAAACTTTGTATTGTATGAATAATTTACCTGGGCACCGAAATAATCCTTTGCCTCGGAAAGCTCTTCATCAATTGCATTGAAATCAGCATCCGGACCGACATTCTGGAATATCATTGCGGTCAGGTTCCTGGCTGCATTGATTGTAGAGTCGGAAGACTGCACATCCCGCAGGTCACTCATGGTAAGCGTATCCACACCGACATAAGCTTTGATCAGGGTGTGGTAGCGAAGGACGTTGTCGGCAAGTTGTTTATAGAACACATACTGACTCTCCGCTTTTTCAAGTGCCGATTCAAATTCTTCTTTAACCTTCAGATAGTACTCATAATCTTCCTGATCTTTCTTACGCACCTTTTCCGGGTCAACCCCGTCAAAACGTTCATGAAGCCCGATGAAGACCCGCGTAATTTCCAGGTTATCCTCTTCCACATTGCCATCCTTACCACCGATAAAATTCCATCCATAACGGTCGTCCACGTATCCGTTCTTATCGTCATCCACCCCGTTGTCAGGAATCTCATCTTCGTTAATCCATATTTTTCCTGCCAGGTCCTCATGGTCAATGTCCACCCCGGAATCTATAACTGCAACAATGACAGTCCTGGATTCCTTTCCTTCCAGCGTTTCATATGCCTTGTCCACACTTAAACCCTGTACATTATCACTCTCCGGATTCCCGACAAACCAGTCCCGGGCAGTATCTTTCTCTTCTGTAGTATCCTGAGCCGAGCCGTTCAGTACGGTCCCTAGTAAAATCACAACTCCAAGGATTAATTTTATCGAATGTTTCTTCATTACTTACAAACTTTTATTGCTGCTAATATACGTTTAAAGCATCGTTATGCATAAACCTTGCCGGTTAAGCCTGATGAACGGTTAAAAAGTGATCAAGTCCGGCTAAATTCTTACAATGAAAGCACCGGAATTAAACTAAAGCGGATTACTGCGTGTTTTATAAGTACCTTAGAATCATAATTTAACATCATGACTTTTTTCGCGATTCTATTATCAGTTGTCGGCTTTTTTACTTTATTCTTCCTGTACGTATTACAGGCTCATCAGAATCATACGTCCTGAAGGGGCTGCTCCGGCAGCCATATGGTCTGATAGTGAAGAGTAACAAGGCAGACTATATCTCATACAAAACATATCCTTTTTCGGTGTGATACGCCGGAATACATCACTGCACTCGTAACCTGTTGCAGTTCCATATTCTCCAGATTCAATTCATCACATTTCAAAATTCTTATAATTAATCCAACAAGAGGTTAACTTGTTCTGTTAAAGCATTGTAACTTTAATATTTAATTTAGTGTGCATGCTCATCACGGAACCAGTTTTAGTCGACCGCTTTAAAAAGACCCGTAAACGAACCGAATCAATTTGTGAACCACTGACAATTGAAGATCATGTGGTTCAGCCGGTAATGGATGTGAGTCCGCCAAAATGGCATCTGGGACACACCACCTGGTTTTACGAGGCATTTATTCTCTCTGATCACATGGAAGGGTACAAGGTGTATCAGGAGGAGTATGCGTACCTGTTCAACAGTTATTATGAAAGCAAAGGCGACCGGATGTTGCGGACCGACCGGGGTAATATTACCAGGCCTTCGGTTAAGGAAGTGCTTGCATACCGGAGCTATGTCGATGCCCACATGGAGAAGTTCCTTGAAAATAATCTGACGGAAGAGCTCGAAAAGATACTGGTTCTGGGGTTGCAGCATGAGGAGCAGCACCAGGAACTGCTGATGTATGACATTAAATATATCCTGGGAAATAATCCGCTCTTTCCTGCCTATGTGAAACGTCAGGGAGGATTGGCTGCCGGTGAGCGCAACGCAATCAACTGGCTGGAAATTGAAGAAGGAACCTATGAGATCGGTTTTCAGGGGGAATCTTTCAGTTTTGACAATGAGCACGGGAGACATAAAACGTTTATTCATTCCAGTGCGGTGGCCGACCGGCTGGTGACGAATGCCGAATACCTTGAATTTATACAGGATGGCGGTTACACGGATTTCCGGCACTGGTTGTCGGACGGATGGGACTGGGTGAAAAGCGAGCAGATCCATGCACCATTACACTGGCACCGGGACGGTGACGCGTTCCGCATATTTTCCCTTAATGGCGGACTTGTTGATCCTGATCCTCATGCACCGGTTAGCCATATCAGCTATTACGAGGCTGCGGCGTTTGCCAAATGGGCAGGATACCGGTTGCCGACAGAATACCAGTGGGAGGTGGCAGCTACCTTGTACGGCACCCGGGACCACGGAAACTTCCTGGAGGATAACCACCTCGAAGCAAAAGCTGTATCTGAGGGAAATAACCAGCTGTTTGGTGACTTGTGGGAATGGACATCCAGTGCCTATTTACCATATCCGTTCTATGAGGCCCCGGCTGGTGCTCTCGGAGAATATAATGGTAAATTTATGGTCAATCAGATGGTCCTTCGCGGAGGGTCATGTGCAACACCACGGGAACATATCCGTAAAACATACCGAAACTTTTTTCATGCTCCTTTACGCTGGATGTTCTCCGGAATCCGTCTGGCAAAATATCTTTAAGAAGATCAATGAACGATACATTTGCCCGTGAAGTTCTCGATGGACTAAGCGCTACTCCCAAGAAACTTCCTTCCAAGTATTTTTATGACAAGAAAGGAGACCATCTGTTCCAGCAGATCATGAAGCTGGATGAATACTACCTGACTTCGTGTGAACATGAAATATTAAGCTCAAGCAAGGAGGCATTACTTAAACTTTCCACAGCCGGTGGCAAGCCCTTTAACCTGGTGGAATTCGGTGCCGGCGATGGGTATAAGACCAAGATATTGCTTCGTTATTTCCTTGAACAGAAGGCTGATTTTGAGTACGCACCCATTGATATTTCTGAGAATGTACTGGAGTTACTGGAGAATAACCTGAAGGAAGAATTGCCGGACCTTCAACTGAAGCCGGTGGCGGATGATTATTTCAGCGCGTTACACAGCCTTCGCAACGGGGGCAGGCGAAATGTGATCCTGTTCCTGGGGTCCAACATTGGCAATTTTACGGAAGAGCTGGCCTTTAATTTTCTTGGAAAGGTGTATGATGCCATGAAGCGGGATGATTTATTGCTGATTGGTTTTGATCTTAAAAAGGACCCCGCGATCATACGAGCGGCATACAACGACTCGAAAGGAGTGACCAGGGAATTCAACCTGAATTTGCTGCGAAGGATCAATACGGAACTGAAGGCAGGAATTGATGTGGATAAATTTATTCACTACCCGGTATATAACCCTATGACGGGTACAGCCAAAAGCTACCTGGTGAGTACGGAAGACCAGGAGTTTGAAATTAATGGCACGAAGATCAGCCTGGAAGCCTGGGAAGCGATTCACACCGAAGTCAGCCAGAAATTTTCCCTGAACGACATCACCCGGATGGCCATTCAGACCGGGTTTACCGAACTGGAAAATTACTTCGATAAAAGAAGGTATTTCGTCGATGCCGTCTGGAAGAAATAAAAAAGCAATATTGGTTATAATTTAAAACCTTAGTAGATTTGCCGCCTGTTCACACAGAACTACCATTTCATGCGCACGTGGCGGAACTGGTAGACGCGCCAGGTTGAGGGCCTGGTGGCCATTGCGGCCGTGGAGGTTCGATTCCTCTCGTGCGCACTTGATACCCTGAAGAAAACCACCGGTTATTCTTCAGGGTTTTTTTATGCATTGACAGATCGTCGCCTTAGCCATATTTTTCATTCGACACAGAGCTATACCGGTTTAATTAGTCCATTTCTTTGTATCCAATAGGGATATTTTATAACTTATTAATCTGTAAATCAATAAGTTATGATATATTTCCGGAATTGCCTGCGCATTATCATTCTCCTGATAATTACAGGAGCCATGTTTAAAATGCAATCCTGCTCCAGCAATAGTGATAATGAAATACCCTCTGTGGTGAATCCGGAGTTCCTTTCTGCTATCGCCTATAACAACACTGACTTTTATACCTTCGGATACGATCAGGAGACAAAGATATTGAACTCACTTGCCTGGAATGATACCGATTATTATGTGGAGACCATTGGTGAAGTACTGGTGGGAATATTCTTTCCGGAGAATGCTGAAGAGGATCTGGGTTATCTGTATGACTACGTCGATGGCGAATTGTCCGAATCGACTTATAACCTGGATGTATTTCAATTACGAACAACCTTTGAGATTACGGATGAAAAATTGCGGGGCATGAAGACGTATAATGCGGAAAAACAGCCGGACGGGACATACACTTCGGTGATTGCCACTGAGTATACCGACGTGCAATACGCTGCTAACGGAGGAATGGAATCGGCTACCATGATCAATTATGTGAACGGCGAGGCATTTGTTACCTATGATGTCGAGATAATCTGCAGCGAAGACGATAATCCCTTGTACGGTTTCATACCGGCCTAAACGATGGTGGAAATAACGGATCAAATGAATTGGATAACCAGGTTTTCCCCGAAGAACGCGCTGTCGCTTAAATATACCAACATTGATACCGATGAGTTCTTCATAAACGAAATTGAATACCAGAAGAATGAATCAGGAAAAGTCTCAAGGATTACCTATAACCTGGATATAGGTGCTTCATTTTTTTATGATCTGCAATGGTAAAACCTTATGAAAAAGCTAGTTAGTTCTGTACGAATTACACTTTTAGTCGCAGCCCTGGCCCTGGTCTTATTCAGTTATTCCTCCTGCGATGAAGATGAGGGGATTACCAATATTCAGCCGCCGCCTCCGGGTTATAAATTCGATGAGGTGAAAAATATCTCGTCCAGCGAAGGCCAGGATGTTGAATTCGGATATGACGGGGAAGGAAAGCTCAGCCGGGTAGCTATTGATAAAACAAATGAGATGACCATAGTCAGGGAGGAAGATCTGATCAAGGAACTCAAATATCCTTCCACCGAAGCGGCTTATAAATATGCGTACGACCAGCAGTTTCTGTTAACGACCATTCAGTATGATCTCAATAATTTTGTCCTGGAAAGATTGTACAACCGGGCACCTGATGGCAGTGTCCTGGAAATTATTGCCAAAACGATTATCCGGGAAAATAACGGGACGCTTATTGAAGAACCTACCTATGAAATCACTGAAATCACCCATACGGCCGATGGGTTTACCGGAGTCTTAGAAAATTTTGTCGGGGGTGAGGTATTCCGGACCTATGATGTGGAAGTTTTCTATTCCGAAACGCCTAATAACCTCAAGGATTTTCTTCCCTGGAATTCGTTTAATGAATTCACCGACTATATCAATAACATGTCCAAGATCGCGACTAACCTGGTGAGGGAGATTCGTCTGACCAACCGGGAAACCGAAGATGTCATTACCTATACATTTGAAAATACAACAGACCTGGAGGAAAGGCTTACAAAACAGCTTATCACTTCCACGGAAGGCCCGGCAGAGGGCTGGTCCTACGAAATAATTTATTACTGAACCTGCTATCCCGGTCAAAATGCAATACGGCATATAGAAATATTACTGCAGAAATTCAGTATATTCAACTGGTCAAACTCAAAACAACAACATCATGCTTCGTAATTACCTTACGGTTGCCCTGCGCGCAATACGCAAATCAGGCCTGCATTCCTTAATCACAATTTCAAGTCTCACCATCGGCATTGCTGCTGCGATCGCCATTTTCCTTTTCATCCGTGACGAGATGAATTTCGACAATTTTGAAAGGTCCGAGAATATCTACCGGCTGAATGAAGTGCAAAGCTTTGAAGGAACCAATACCCAGCACGTGGCTTTGTCCATGCCCGGAATGGGTCCTGCCTTGCTCGAAGACTATCCGACCGAAATAAAAATGTACACGCGTTTCTGGAACCGGAACCAGTCACTAATTGAAAATGGTGAGGAAAAGTTCCTCGTGGATCGTTTTGTAATAGCCGACAGCACCTTTCTGGATGTATTCTCCTTTCCCCTAAAATATGGAGACCGAAGCACGGCGATGAACAAGGCGCAAAATATTCTGCTGATGCCCCATGCCGCCGAGGCACTGTTCGGAAGATCGGACGAAACGGTACTGGGAGAATTTGTGCATGTGGATGAATGGGATTTTGAGGTCACCGGCATCTTCGAAGAAGACCTTTCGGGGTCCCACCTGCAATTTGATGTGGTCGTGCCGATGGCCATTGTACTGGCGCAGAATAATGAGTTTAACAACAGTTGGGGATCGAATTTTCTCAATACCTACCTCGTTCTTGAGGATCGTGCAGACATCTCGGCCATGGAAGCGGATTTCCCCGATTTCCTGCAAAGGCACATGGATAATCCGGATATCACAGATTTCTACAAAATGTATCTCCAGCCTCTCCGGGATGTACACTTAAGCTCAATGCACGTTGAGCACGATTACAATAATTATCGAAAATTTAACGGGCAGTACATTGATGTGTTTGCCGTGATCGCGATTGTTATTCTTATTATAGCAGCAGTCAATTTCATGAATTTATCCATTGCCCGGGCCTCCTTTCGCTGGAAAGAAATAGGCGTGCGTAAATCTATCGGGGCTGTAAAAAAACAATTGTTCACACAGTTCATCATTGAATCGGTGCTGCTGGCGTTGCTGGCCCTGGTCGCGGCCCTGATCCTGCTGGTGGTGCTGGTACCGCTTTTAAATGACCTGATTGGAAGGCAACTCAGCTTGCTGGAACTATTCCGGGAACCCGAACTGCTGGGTTGGCTCCTGGCGGGAACACTCACCCTTGGATTGATAAGCGGGATCTACCCGGCCTATTATATGGCCTCCTTTGCTGCATCCAGTGTCATAAAAGGCGGGAAAACCGGAAGGTCGGGCGGACTATTCAGGAATTCACTGATTGTGATTCAATATACCCTGGCGGTAGCACTCATCATTGGAACGATCGTTGTCTCCCAACAGCTGAATTACATGAAGGACAAAGATATCGGGTATGATATCGAACAGATCATGCTGGTTAGTATGGAAGGGGAAGTGAACGATAAATTCGGGGTGTTGAAAGACGAGTTGCTGAAAAGCCCCTATGTGTCCGGGGTTACCGCCTCCGGCCAGCGGCTGGGAAATAACCTTCACCAGTGGGGGTTTAAGGTCCGCATGGACACCGCAGTACAGGGAATCACCACAAGCAATGTGAATGTGGATTATGATTTTTTTGAGGTCTATGGGATAGACATCCTGGAGGGAAGAGGTTTTTCCAGGGAGTTTAGTACGGACAAGGATATGGCGTTTGTGGTTAACCAGAAGCTGGCGGAGGAACTAGGCATAGATGATGTTGTGGGGCTCGAAGCCGGGCACGGCTGGTATGACAATGATTCCCTGGGCAGCATCATCGGGGTTTCAGGGAATTTTAACTTCAACTCACTTCACTTCGCAGTCAATACGCTCGTCATGGTGGTTCATCCCGACTGGGGGTATGATGAAATGTCGATTAAGGTAACGGGGTCAGATATGCAGGCAGCCCTGGAGGATGTCCGGTCGCGATATGAGTCGGTCATTCAGGATTGGCCGTTTGAATACTCGTTCCTGGATGAGCATTTTGAAGACATCTATCGTTCGGACCAGCAGATGAGTTCTGTGGTATCGCTGATGGCAGGACTGGCCATTTTTATTGCCTGTCTGGGGCTTTTCGGCCTGGCGCAGCTTGACAGTCAGCGCAGAACCAAGGAGGTGGGAATCCGGAAGGTCATGGGCGCCTCGGAATGGCAGATCATGTTATTGCTGGCGAGAAATTTTGCGCTCCTGGTGCTGATCGCATTTGTTTTGGCGGTTCCGAATGCCTATTACGGATTAAGCTCGTGGCTGGAGGGCTTTGCATTCCGCACGGATATTCACTGGTGGGTATTTCCCCTGGCCGGTCTGTTAGCCATTCTCGTGGCTGTCCTGACGATATCCATTCATGTATACCGATCAGCATCATCCAATCCGGTTGAGAGTTTGCGCTATGAATAATTAGCTTATTTCTAATTAATTGGCTTTTTTTGCTGCCGTAAATTAAAAGCAGCATGAAAGAAACATTACTGGTAATGGCCGCCGGAATGGGCAGCCGGTACGGCGGATTAAAGCAGATGGATGAAATGGGGCCGGATGGTTCGACCCTGATGGATTATGTCCTGTACGACGCGATCAAAGCCGGATTTAACAAGATCGTATTCATCATTCGCGAAGACTTCTCGGATGCCTTCCGGGAAAGGTTCAACCATTTATCCAATCATGCCGAACTGTGTTATGTCTTTCAAAAGCACGACGCGCTGCCTGAAGGATTCTCCCCCATACCTGAACGGGAAAAGCCCTGGGGAACAGGTCATGCGGTCTGGTGTGCCTCTTCTGCGATCAAAGAACCGTTCGCGGTGATCAATGCAGACGATTTTTACGGACGGGAAGCACTAAAGGCAGCTTACGATGAAGTCAAACGCATGCAGGAAGACGGTCCGCTGGCCACCCTGGTTGCCTACCCTCTTGATCGTACACTGAGTGCCCACGGAACAGTCTCGCGCGGAGTTGTTCAGAAGGAGAATGGAAATCTTCAGAGTATTGAGGAGAATACGGCCATTGAGCGAACCGGTGATGTGATCGTAAGCCATAAGCCTGACGGTGATGTGGAGTTAAAGGCAGATACCCCGGTGAGTATGAACCTGATGGTCCTGAAGCCTGAGATTTTTGAATGGTTTGATAATGGATTTAAGGAGTTTCTCAGGAACTCCACAGACCTTAAAAAAGGGGAATACTACCTGCCCAATGTCCTGAGTGCCCTGCAGAAGAACGGCCGGGACGTCCGGGTTATTGAAGTAAGTTCTGACTGGTTTGGAGTCACCTATTCAGAGGATAAGGAAAAAGTCCAGGCAGCTCTTCGCGAGCTCATTAACGAAAAAGTATATCCTGAAACACTGTGGGATTAACCCAGGTTGCGGACAGGTTTAAGATCAACGGCCGGGCTGTAAAAGTCAGACCGTTCGGGTCAGGCCATATCCATGATACCTATACGGTCCTCTTACACGGGTCTGACCAGGTCGAATTTCTACTCCAGAAGATCAATACGAATGTCTTCCGGGATGTTCCCGGAATGATGCAAAACATTGCCCTGGTCACAGATCATGTAGGGAAGAAGCTTTCAATGAATCCGGATGATC
>JAUILA010000006.1 GCA_030432655.1 Bacteroidia bacterium | reverse complement strand
TCAGCGCCTCTTTTCTCATTCTCACCCCGCCAGTCCGACCGGCGATCTGCACCACTTTCGGCGCGAAAGGATTGCAAAGATAACAAGGCTTTACCCCACCAACCAAATCTTTATGCAAATTAATTTTAGTCGCTGAGTAATAACACAAGAAACCACCCAAATGATTCCCTGAAAGCCAATATTTTATGCAACGGACTTACGGCTATAGCGTACGAAAAAAAAATTAGCAGCAGGTTGGTGGATTAACGGGTAGCCAATTAAATTTTGGCCTGCGCTAATCATCCCCGATTCCTCGGTTTTTTATAAAGCGGAACGGTACTGCACGGCTCTCCGAACATTAAACTGGAAACAACGGGCTGTAACATAGTGGTAAGTTCGACATATGCCGATTCAGGCACGGGAAGATTTCCGCACCCCTTGATCACTATCTTTGCATCGCGGTACTCTTCCGGATCAATAGCCGCCAGGGCATCCCGGTAAAGAACCAATTCAAGGGCGGCCAGGTCGCCCATAACTACCCGGTGGGCATACTTATTCAGATTCAGTGCGGCCAGCATGTAGGCCCAGGTAGGAACAATGGCATCGACAGAACAAATAATGGCCACATTCTTACCTTCGTACTGCGACCAGTCATGCTCCTTCAGGGCTGTCCGATAATCCTTTTCCTTCAGGATCATTCCCTGGAAAAGCCAGTCTTTCATATCCCAGGTTATGCGCTCTCCCTTATGATAATAATCTTCCAGATTCAGGGTGATTAGTGAACTCCCGGCTACTCTGTTGACAATTTCTTCCATTGGATCTTCTGATTTTACTTACAACACTAAAGTCTTTTTTTTGGTTTGGTTGCCACAAACTCTTTCAGGTAGAATGGCTCATAATAGGCAACATCCGCAAAATCCTGCTCCGCGAATTTACCTGCGGCGATCTCCCCGACAGTTACCGCGTCCGTGGTGATTCCCGGAAGAAACAACGCATTCCTGTGACCAATCACCCCGGTTGCCTTATCCGAACCGTTTCCAAAAAACCACATCCGGTTATTCTCCAGCCTGTCATCATATACACCCGGTTCGAGAATCAGGGGATGAACATCTTCCACCAACTTACCACCACCAGTCATGATCATTGTGTAAACCTCCATACGCCGTGCGTCCAGCATCGGGCATAACAGATCTTCTGTATTCGCCAGTGGCATTACCTGCCGCGCCATCGCCTCTAGTGTCGATACAGCAATCAACGGGATACCGAGTGAAAAGCATATGCCCTTGGCCATGGAACATCCTATCCGCAGGCCGGTGTAAGATCCTGGTCCGCCCGAAACCGCCACCGCGTTCAATGCCTCTTTCCGAACATCACAGGATTCCAGCAGCTGTCGGATCATCGGCCCCAGCTGTCCCGAGTGGGATTTTTCAACATAAATGGAGGAATTCCCCAGCAATTCGCCTTCGCCATGAAGCGCCACACTGCAGGCCGTGGTGCTGGTTTCAATACTGAGAATATAATTCATCGTGAACGAATTACGGATTTATCTTCAAGCGGGACAAGGCTTTGCCTACCGAATTGTGGATCTTATCAGAAGGGAGGATTTCTTTCGCCGTGTATACGAAGGCAATATTGAATGGCGGGCAGTCAGCATCAGCCACTCGGTTCAGACGATAGGCCTCACGCATTCTCCTCTTGATCAGGTTCCGGTCAACCGCCCGTTTAAAGTTGCGCCTGGACACAGACATCAGAACCCGGGATTGACCGGCACTATTTTCCAGCCAGAGCACCCTGAAAGGGTACAAATAAAAAGAGGAACCCTTTTGGAAGAGTTCCTGAATGTCACGTTTCCCGCAGAGACGTTCGTCCTTACCGAATGAGTACGACGACTTCATAATTTACGGCTGGACATCAACACATGCTGCTCAGGCCACAGGCCTGCGGCTTATTTGTGCGTTTTCTCGTCAGAAACAGATAGCTTCTTACGACCTTTGGCACGACGACGAGCCAATACGGCACGCCCGTTGGCAGAGGCCATACGCGCACGGAATCCGTGTTTGTTCTTTCTCTTACGCTGCGATGGTTGAAATGTCCTTTTCATTGCTTCCTTATTTTAAGACCGATTAACGGTCGTTCCTTCAATCTAAATGGGGTGCAAAGATATGTAGCTTTTTGATTTTTCCCAATACTTTTATTGCTTTTTCAGATTTATTAACAGGTCATCCGATCCTGTTACGGACTACTAAAAATGGATTAAATTTGATCCTATGAAATATAATATCACGTGTCCGAATCCATTATCACATATGCTCCGCATCAGGGCTGAATTTGAAGTGGAACCTTACGCACATTGCACATTTCACCTACCTCTCTGGAGACCCGGCCGTTATGAAGCGGCAAATTATGCCAGAAATATGAGAAACCTCAGCTTTGAAAGCGGAACCGGAGAAGTTCTGACGGCCACCAAGCCCAGGGTAAGTACCTGGCGGGTGACGGCCAACGGGGATGGGAGAATAATTGCCCATTATGAATACTTTGCGTTTCAACTGGATGCCGGCGCCAGCTATGTGGATGATGAGCTCACCTATATCAATTTTGTGAATTGCTTGCTGTATGATCCCATGGAAATGAAGCGGGAATGCATACTTTACCTGGATTTGCCAAATGACTACCAGGCTGCAACTTCCCTCCGAATGAAAGAGGATGTGTTTAAGGCCCGTGATTACTATGAGCTTGCCGATTCTCCGCTTCTGGCTGCTTCTTCGCTTGACCACCTTTCTTATAAATGCGGCAAAACCACATTTCACCTCTGGTTCTGGGGGTATAAGCCAGAACCTGGAATGGTAGATGAATTTAAAAAATTCACCGAATCACAGTTGGCCATGATGCGGGAGTTCCCGGAAAAGGAATATCATTTTCTCAACCTGATCCTGCCTTATAAATTCTATCATGGGGTGGAACATGGCGCATCTACTGTAATATGTCTTGGTCCGAATGATAAAATGGAAACGGAAGATCTTAAGGATCAGCTGATCGGAATCAGTTCGCACGAACTGTTCCACGCCTGGAATATATTGAAGATCCGTCCCCGGGAATTATTTCCCTATAAATTCCATGAACCCGCCTATTTCCCTACCGGGTTTGTGGCAGAGGGATTCACCACGTATTACGGCGACTTATTCCTGGTCCGGTCGGGAGTTCGCGACCTCGACTGGTACCTGAAAGAGCTGGAACGTCTCTTCAAACGGCATTTTGATAATCACGGCCGGCTTTCTCTTTCAGTGGTGGATTCGTCCTATGACCTTTGGATTGACGGATACCAGAAAAGCGCCCCATCAAGGAAAAGCAGCATTTATGTTGAAGGAGCCATGGCCGCACTCATGCTTGATCTTACCATAAGAAAATCGTCCGGGGATCAGCGATCACTTGATGATGCAGTACGCACCTTATTTACTGAATATGCACAACGCTCACGGGGATATACCCTGGAGGATATCCGAAGGATTACCTCCGAAGCCGCAGAATCAGATCTAACAGATTTCTTTGACCGCTTTGTTAACGGAACAGAAGAAAAATTTGACCTACTTAAGGCATTGCTTTCAGAAGCCGCACTTGACCTTACCATGGCCGCCTCAACGAATGAATTTGAAAAATACACAGGCATACGGACATCTGAAATTAACGGGAATCATAAAATTGTTCAGATCTACCCGGATTCACCCGCCGAAGAGAAGTTCAGCCTGGATGATGAGGTTCAGGAAGTCAACGGCACGAAATTCAATGCCACTGATTTCCGCTTAACCCCCGGTGAGGCCACCTTTAGGATAAAAAGAATGAACCGAATAGTAAACGTGATCCTCCCGGTAGATGAGGGTGCTTCATTTTTCCCGGTCCCGAAACTCAAACTGCTGGAGAATGCCCCGGAAGACGCTGTGAAGCGCAGGGAAAAATGGATGCGTAAATGAAAAACCCCTGAGTCAGGGTATCAAACCTTACACTCAGGGGAAAATTACCTTTTCAATTCCGGGGCGATTTCACTTGCCTGCATCAGAACGGATGCCACAGCGACGCCACCCGGATTTACATTATTCTTTACTCAAAAACTGAATCTTCAATGGGTTCGTTTATCGTTATTTCCTGAACGTTCAGCGAAGCCTTCATTTGCGGACTCAACGGAACCGAAATGGAATGAGGAAACATGATCCCATCCACTTCCTTGTAGTCACCAATGGATGTCGACATGGTCATTTCACCTTGCGGACTTTGCACGGTGCGTGATGACTGCACTTTCAGTGCGGTTTCAACATCATAGTAACTTACGGATGTGTTTCCGGTTGGATCTGTAATCGCCACAGCATAGGCATCTTTCCCATCCACTTTTTCAACCCCCTGTAATTCCAGTTCATATTCATTATCCATAAAGCCTAATTCACTTACCACATAGGCCTCCGCTTTCAGGTTTGCCTTAATCTCTTCATTGACAGTCATACTGTTTCCCATCTGGCTCATGGCCGCCTCGCCATTATTATACATCTGGCGGCTCATTTCATTTCCGCCCACCCTGGTTATCACCAGTAATTTGCCAGGAATCTTTTTCTTCTGGTCAATCTCAAGTGTCTGACCCATTACAGATCCGCTGTAGGTGGTGTGTATTGTCTCAATGGCGTTAAGTTTATCCTTACCACCGATTGCCTGCAGGTAATCATCGATCACCTGTTGGGCTGTGAGGCCTTCAGGAACAGCCGCGCTGGAAGGATCCACTTCATTTCCGTATACGTCAAAATATTTAATGGTACCGAATTGCTCGAGTTTAGGGGCCACCTCGGAGGCCTTGCCTACCACAACCACATACGCTTTATCCGGATGCACATATGAATTCGCCATTGCCGACACATCTTCTCCGGAAACCGAAGCCAGGTTTTTCAGGTAGTTGGCATAATAGTCTTCAGGCAGGTCCTCAATGGCAGTATTAATAGCAAAAGACGCCTTGGTTTGCGCACTTTCCAGGGATCGGGCAAAGCTCCCGCTCATGTAATTCCTGGCAAGGTCAAGCTCATCATCTGTTATGTTATTCGACCGGATATCCTTCAGTTCGTGCATAAATTCTGCGACTGCACTGTCTGTCACTTCATTTCGAACGCTTGCCGATGCACTGAAACGACCAATTACGCGGTCGTCACTCAAACTGCTCCGTGCCCCATAGGTATATCCATGGTCCTCGCGCAGATTCATATTTAACCTGGAGGAGAATGCACCACCCAGTATCTGGTTCATTACACGTGTTTTGATCACATCCGGATTATTCGGCGCCAGTTCGACCGGGTAGGTCACATTGATCACCGACTGCACAGCCTGCGGCCGGTCGACCATGGCAATGATTACTTCTTCAGGCGAATCCGGTTTCTCATAGGTGTGCGTCGGCACATCGCCGGCCTTCCAGTCCCCGAAATACTCACTCACCAGCTTCTCCGCTTCTTTCTTCGATATATCACCCACAACGGCCATATAGGCAATGTTGGGCTTGAAGTATGTCTGGTAATACTCTTTTATTTTATCCAGTGTAATGTTATTCACTGTCTCTTCGGTCACCTGCTCCCCGTACGGATGACTCTTACCATAGGTCAGGGCCAGAGATACATTACTGGCAATGGCATCTGCGTCCTCCTTGCTTTGAGCAAGTCCTGACAAGGTCTGTTTCCGTATTTTTTCAAATTCCTCCTCTGGAAAAGAAGGGTGCATTACCACATCAGCCAGCAATTCTGCCAGGGTTTCCACGTGACGTTTCAGCGACGACCCATAGGCTCCGGCTGAAGAAGTTCCCAGGGAGGCCCCTATAAAGTCAACTTCCCTGTCCAGCTCTTCTTTTGTTCGGTTTTCGGTGCCATTTCTCATCAGCTGGCCTGCGATACTGACGTATCCTGCCATCTCCCCCTCGAGTATGGGGTCACGGTCAATGGTAAGTGATATAGTTACGGTAGGGAGTTTATCATTCTCCACCACATATACTTTCAATCCGTTTTCCAGGGTAAACGAATCCGGGTTTTCAATTTGAATTTCCGGAGCCGGCCCGGGTTCAGGCAATTTAGATCGGTCCACCTGCGCAACAGCCGGGACCATCAGTACTGATAACAGTAACAGCAGTAATCCTTGTTTTATATCATTAGTCTTCATGGTATATTCTAGCTTTTCAGGTGTTATTAATTATCAGATTCAACCGAAGTTTCCTTAGGCTGTTCCTTTGATGATTCAGGCAAATAGTAAAGAACGACCCGGTTTTTATCTGTGAAATATTTGTTGGCAACCCGCTGGATATCTTCCCGGGTAACCTGGCGGTACCGTTCAATTTCCGTATTGATCAGATCAGTAGAACCGAAGTAGACGTAGTAATTCGCCAGGCTTTCGGCAATTCCCGCGACCCGGTTGTTCCGGGATACAAAGTCGCTTTCGATCTGGTTCTGTAATTTCTGATATTCGTATTCCGAGATCAGTTCGTTCTTTACCTTTTCAAATTCCGCGTCCATGGCTTCCTCCAGCTCCTCGGCGGAAATCCCTGCATTCGCAATGGCAAAGGACAGGCTCACCCCCGGATCTTCCAGGGAAAATGGAAACGCTCCCGCGGCCACGGCGATCTGCTGCTCGTCTACCAGTGCCTTATTCAGGCGTGAACTTTGTCCCTGGCTGAGCAATTGCGCCAGCATCGACACGGCGTAATAATCTTCTGTTCCCTGCGCCGGTATGTGATAGACCTGTATGACCGCCGGAAGCTGGATCTGATCATACACCACATCCCTGACCTCCTCGGTCTGCTCGGGTTCAACGACTGTCGGACGCGGAATTTCCCTGGTCCCGCGGGGAATCTCAGAAAAATAAGCCTCCACAAGCTTGCGGGTTTCCTTTATATCAATGTCTCCGGCAATGGACAAAACAGCATTATTAGGTACGTAAAAAGTTTTGTAGAAATCCATAAACTCCTCATCCTTCGCCGCATTCAAATGCTCCATGGTTCCGATTGGCGTATTCTGGTAAGGATGGACGGTATAAGCACGCTTCATCGACTCTTCCAGAAGCGACCCGTAGGGCGTATTATCATAGCGCTGACGCCTTTCTTCCTTTACCACTTCCCGTTGTGTTTCAATGCCCACGCTGTCAATTTTGGCGTGCAGCATTCGCTCTGATTCCATATAAAGACCGAGTTCAAGCTGATTACTCGGGAGAATCTGATAATAGTAGGTACGGTCAAAAGAAGTATTGGCATTCAGGGCACCGCCCGCGGCCTGTATGGTTTTGAAATATTCTCCGCGCCCGATATTCTCCGAGCCCTCAAAAAGAAGGTGTTCAAAGAAATGGGCAAAACCTGTCCTGTTTTCCTCTTCATTCTTGCTTCCTACATGGTACATTACCGACACGGCGACAATAGGTGTACTGTTGTCTTCGTGCAGTATCACATGCAGGCCATTGTCAAGGTCAAATTCCGTGAATTCGATCTCCTGGGCGTGTAGAACACCCGCGCCAAACAGGGCTGTAATTAGAAATAGTAATTGTTTCATAACTTATTCAAATAGATGTTTAAGTATTTGTTCTGACTGATGCTTCTTCAGGCGCGGCCCGTACTGGCTTACTACCTGTGAAGAAGCCAGGCTGGCAATTTTTCCTGATTCCACAAAGCTGTGGCCGTTGGTGATTCCATACAGGAAAGCTCCGGCGAACATATCACCGGCTCCGTTGGTATCCACAGCCTCCACTTTGTAAGGTTCAATATCGATGTAGGTGTCGCCGTCAAAAAGCATTGCCCCGTTTGCACCCTGGGTAATGGCAAACTTTTTTGCATGTTTGCGAAGGGCTTCGCGGGCTTCTTCAAGTGTGGTGGTCCCGGTAAAGAGCATGGCCTCTTCCTCATTGCAGAACAACAAATCGACACCACCCTCGATCACCTGGCCCATCTGGTCCTTAAAATATTTGACCATGCTGGGGTCGGAGAATGTAAGAACGGTATGCACACCGGCTTTCCGGGCAATATTCCGCGCTTCGATCATGGCCTCCAGGCCATTCTCCGAGGTGACCAGGTACCCTTCCATGTACAGGTAATCTGACTGTGTCAGGGCTTCTGCGTGCAGCTGGTTCCTGGAGAATGAAGATGTGATTCCCAGAAACGTATTCATGGTCCTGCTGGCGTCCGGCGTTGTCATTACCAGGCATTTCCCGGTAATTCCCTGGGGCAGGACTTCTGAGTTCATGTTGGTACTGACGTGGTTGGCCCGAAGATCTTTGAGGTAAAAATGTCCCATTTCGTCGTCGGCCACCAGGCACGAATAGAAGCAATCCGAACCAAACTGACTGGCCGCAATAACCGTATTGGCGGCAGAGCCCCCGCACTGCATATTACTTTCTTTAAGATTGATTGCTTCCACCAGCTGAAACTGGCGGTCAGCTTCGACCAGGGTCATCAGCCCTTTTTCAATTTCATGTATTTCCAGGAAGCTGTCGTCGACTTCGGTGACAATATCCACCAATGCGTTTCCTATTCCGTAAATATGATATTTCATTAATTTATTTTTCGAGTAAGTCCGATTTCACTGGCCCGGTTCGGATAGTCTGTAATCAGGCCATCCACGCCCCAGTCCACCAATTGCTTCATTTCTTTTTCATCGTTTACTGTCCAGGGAATCACCTTGATTCCTTTTTCGTGCAATTCCTTAACAGTTTTTTCATTGATGAGTTTATAGTGGGGGCTGTAAATCCGCGGCAGAAATCCCAGTGCCCCGAGATTGGTATCTACTGAACGCATATTTTCTATCAATACGGCCAGCTGTACATCGGGATAGGTCTTGTTCCAGTATTGCAGCATGCGAAAATCAAAAGACTGGATTGTAACGCGTTCCCAGGGCAGGTAGTCATCGATAAGGTCATGAACTATCCTGGCAAATTCAGCTGGTTCCGGATGATAAATACCGTCCCCGTCTTCGTTACTCTTAAGTTCGATATTGTAGTTAACGGCATATCGTGTTTTGCTTCGTGTATACCTTTCCGCCTCCTTGATCACATCCCGGAGCAGGGGTTTGCTTACAGTCATTTTCTTCTGCTCGGGAAATCGGTTATTCTCCAGCGAACCGCAGTCAAAGGTCCTGATTTCCTCATACGTAAGTTTATAGATATTGAGTTCGTCCCGGTCAGTTTTCTCCAGGGATTTTCCCTGCGGGCCGGTGCATATCTCAGGATTGAACCAGGGTTCATGTGAAACCACCACTTCACCGTCGGCGGATATGACCACATCCAGTTCCAGGGTGGTCACTCCCTGGTCGATGGCGTATATAAATGCCGGTATGCTGTTTTCAGGCATCATCCCGCGCGCACCACGGTGCCCCTGCACATCGGTTTTTTGCGCTTGTACCTGGCCAAAAAGAAAAAGAGACAAAAAGATCAGAAGAACACCTTCCTGCACAATAATGGATTTAATAGCTGTTTATCAATACGTTTGACTCAGATAATCAAAACTACATCAAAGCAAATTAGTCTCAAAAGCAATGCCACAATTCTTACTCAGATAGCCGAAGTAAAATCAGTAGAGCAATAATATGGACAAGGACCAGTGTTTCGGCAGGTTCTTCAGATATGTCCGCGTATGGATTTACTTATCACCTCCGCTTTGCTGTGTACATGAAGTTTTCGGTAAATGTTTCTGATGTGGAAGCGAACAGTCTCTATCGAAATGTCCATACGATCGGCAATGAGTTTATAGCTAAGTCCGTCAACCAGCGCGATCACGATTTCATGTTCGCGGTCAGTGAGAACATCCGACGAATCCACTTTTTTGTTTTCTGATGAGGTCCCGGAAAACATATTAACCACCTCACGGGCAATCTGCGGCGACATAGGAGACCCTCCGGACTGAACCTGCATGATCCCGTCTTTTATGTCTGGCAAAGGGGTGTTTTTTAACAAGTACCCTGTGGCCCCGGCTTTAAGGGAGGGAAAAATCTTGCTGACATCATGGAATATAGTGAGAATAATAAACTGAATCTCCGGATGACGTCGTTTCAGCAGGCTTACCCCGTCAATACCCGACATACCGGGAAGTTCAATGTCCATAAGAATAACGTCAGGCATCAGATCACGGTTGAATCCTTTCAAAGCATCCTCCACACATTCAAATGCGCCCAGGCAATGCAGTTCCGGTTGCCTGTCAAGGTAGGTCTTTAATACCGTCCGTATCTGAGCATCATCTTCAATGATTCCTATTCCTATCATGTCGAAAGTTATTAATAACTGTGGTCACAAAACATCACATATTCATGTGGGTCTGCCCAGGTAAATGCGGGTTCCTCCTCCATCACGCTCACCAACTTGAAAGGAAATACCAATGCGTTCTGCGCGCTTCTTCATATTTCCCAATCCATTACCGGACGAAATGGCAAATGCCCTGGAAGTTCCGTTTGATCCTGATTTACCGTTGAGCCCAACGCCATTATCCGCTATTTCCATATGAAGCTGATTTCTTTCCTGCCGGATTCTCACCCATACGTTACGTGCACCTGAATGTTTGCATATATTGTTTATTGCTTCCTTAAAAATCAGGTAATAATTCTGTCGAAAGAGCGGATTGAGAATCATTTTCCCATCCTGTATATCCTTTTCAAATTTTATTTCCATTCCGCAATTCATTAACGTTTCCTCTGCAAACAACCTCATTCTGCTGAGGAGATTTTCAACGGAGTCATTTTTCTGATCGACGGACCAAATGATATCACTCATCTGCGAAATAACTTCGCGGCTAAGTTCGCCAATCTGACCTGCTACTCCATTAGACTCTTTTTCTTCTGCCATTAAGCTGCTGTAAAGCGAAATCTTGGTAAGAGATGATCCAATATCATCATGAAGATCCTGCGCCAGCTGAGTTCGAAGATTCGCCAACGCAACCGCTTTTTGAATCCGGTACGTATGAAAAAGGTATAAAAGTCCGACTAACCCTGTCCCGGCCAGAAGCAAAAACCACCAGGTCATCCAAAAAGGCGGATTGATGTGGAGTGAAAGCGATTTCACCGGGCCCCATTCGCCGGGCAGTAAAGCAGCCTGCACTTCGAATTCATAATCCCCCGGGTCAAGGTTCGTATAGGATATTTTATTCTGCTTGTTTCCGTATATCCAATCATCTACAAATCCGACTAACCGGTACCGAAAATACGTTCGCTCCGGCGCATAAAACTGCAGGGCGCTGAAACTAACTGAAAATTCTTTATGGCCGTAATCAAGCTCAACATGACTGGTATAGTTAAGCGCCTGGTCGAGAACCAGACCATGCAATGAATCCCGTAATCCAATTTGAACAGGTCTGTTCAGCACCGATAATTCATTCCAGATCACTCGGCGTTTGCTGCCAGGAGAGGGAACCTTTTCACGATCGACTATATTTAACCCATTTAGTGAAGCCACCAGCATTGTGTATTGATCCTTTCCGGTCAATGGATAAAACTCATTCCCCAGCAACCCATCTTCTTCTTTATATTCTACGCGGGTATCGGAACGGAGGTCAACCCGGACAAGCCCCCCTGAATTCAGCTGCCAGAATACAGAATCTTCATAATGAAGTAATCCAACATGATCCCTGGAGGAAGAAGGAATGAACTGATCATATATGACCTCGCCACCTCCCTGGTATCGGATAAAGGCTATTTCCCCCGCATTGTTGGCGATGTAGAAAACCCCGGGACTAACTTCTTTCATCGACAAAAAATCAAATGAACTAAAAGGGGATTCTATCCTGCCCATATTAATTGCATCCTGAAACCTTGAGCTCCCGTGATCTCTTACAATGACCCCTCCGGATGTCAGGATCCAGTTATTCCCCTGGCTATCGTGCAAAATCATATTGGTGTCTTTTATCGGGGTAACCGTACCCGTTTCCTGTGCATCCCAAAAACTTTCAATAGAACCGGTCACCTGGTCATAAACCCCAAAACCATTGCCGTAGGTAATAAAATAAACGTCCTTTCCGAAACACGACACAGATTTCAGCGCAGAATTCGACACACCCTGATCATTCGGGGCATAGGGAAAATGCTCAAAAAGGCCGGTGGACGGATCGAAGGAATCCATCCCATCCCCGGCAGTCGCAATCCAGATAACCCCGTTTGTATCCATGTCTATTGCTGAAATGTGGTCATACGCCAGACTGTTTGGATTAAGCGGTTCATGGGTGTACATGCTGATTTCATCACTTTTACGATTAAACCGAACCAGCCCCTTGCCGTTTGTCCCCATCCATATGATGGAGTCGTTAACCGCGATAGCCGAGGTAACATACGGCAAACCGTATTTATCCATTTCAATCCGACGAATCCATTGCTTACGAAAATCTATCTTAACTATCCCTGAGGATGATGTCCGCAACCATATGGATCCCTCCCTGTCCCGGAATACCCCAATAATATTATTCTCCGGCAAACTGGAATTTTCCATGGTCAGATACGTAAATGAAGCGGAAGCCGGATCATATATATTTACGCCCCCACCATAGGAGGCAATCCAGATTCTTCCTTCCTTATCGGCAGCCATTTCCCAAAGTGAATTATGGTTAATCGTCGACCGCGAAGTGGTATTGGTGGTGAGGTGGACAATCTCCCTTGTCTGTAAATCGGTTATGTGCAACCCCCAATAGGTGGTCGTATAATTGATCCCGTCCAGGCCCAGCGAATACCTGATCACATTGTGTTTATACGTCTCCCCGTCAGAGGCATTAAACCAGAGTCTGAAGAATTTTTCACTAGACGGATCAAATATCGCCGACCCTTTGGTAGTGGTCACTATCAGCAACGAGTCATTCGCTGCCCGTATGGTGGAAATAAAGTTGTCCTGCAAACTGTCCCGGTTATCATCCTGCGTGTAAATCTTGAGTGTATTCTTAATCCTGTCCCATTTTACCAACCCCTGACCTGCTGTTCCCATCCAAAGTATAGCGGAATCACTATTATAATACGAGTAAGCGGCGGAAGGAAGTCGTGTGGAAGAATCATTTCTTACATCAAACTGGTCCATTACAGGGTTATAGGAGAATATGCCTCCGGACTGGTTGGATACCCAGATCCCCCCGTTGTTGTCAGCATATAATTTCAATATTTCTGAAGACGGAAATTCATCGGAGGAAATTTCGGACATCGGGTACTGATGAAAATAGCTTCCGTCATACCTGGTAATCCCTAAATCTGACAATAACCAAATGAAGCCGGTCGAATCCTGTGCTATATCCAATATCTCATTAGCCGGCATGCCATCTTCCCGGTCATAGATTTCCATGAAGTATTGCTGTCCGGTTGCTGACCGGACCAATAGAACGGATATAACACTTATGATCAGCATTTTCATAAGACTGGCTTTATACTATATTTTACGATTTTTTGCGCTGATTTTCAATGGTAAAGTAATATTACCTCCAAAGCTTAACCGTAGCATAATACCACACAATCATGCAGTTGATGTCCCTTCAACTGCACCTTACCTTGCATATACTACTATCATTAAACTATTGTGTTATGAAAAAGCTATTAATCCTAATTACCATGGTCCTGACTGCCTCAGCACTTCAGGCACAGCTTAGCATTGGCGTTCGTGTCGGAGGGAATCTGGCGAATTTTTTTGGAAGTGAAGTGAAGGAATGGGGTGCGGCATTACCCTGATGAACTTACCTGAGCCGGACTATTTCACCGGATGCGGCGGAGGTCCGCGCTGCATCGAGAATTTCCATAACTATCATGTTATTCTCCAGGGAAGAAAGGGCATAAGGCGCAAGCGCAATATCGCCCCGTAAAACGGCTGAAAACAGGGCAAACGGATCGTTGTAGGGATACTCCCGGGGCGGGGCCTTTTTCTCAGAAGCATCCTCCTGACCGGGAAGTCTGACTTCCATGACAGCCCCGTCCTTCGCAATCACATACCCCCGGGCACCGTATACTTCCATATCTTTTCTGGAGAATGGCCAGTTCCAGGAGGCCTGAATGATCGCCTGGGCCTCCGGATAGGTTAGTACAATCGTAGCTTCATCATCCACATCCGGGTATTTGTCAGGCTTGATCTGCTGGGTGACAGCAAAAACTGCTTCCGGGCGGCTGCCCTGCATCAGCCAGGTGGCCAGGTTGGCTCCGTAGCAGCCAAAATCAAACAGGGCTCCGGCACCATTCAGTTCGGGATCACAAAGCCAGTTCAGAAATTCCGGCGAACACCCGATTTCCGCCGGGCCTTCATGACCGTCGTGCACGACTATTTTCCGGATATCCCCGATCCGGCCTTCCCCTACCGCTATTTTATAGGCCTCATGACTTGAACCATACCAGGTGGTCTCATAATTAGTAAGCAGCTCAATGTTATTTTCTTTTGCCAGTTGTTCCATTCTTCGGGCATCCGCCAGGCTGACCGCCAGCGGCTTTTCCACAATCACATGAATTCCGCGCGGGGCACACTTTTCTACCACATCCAGGTGGCCCGCAATGGAATTGAATGCCGCAACCGCCTCAGGCTTTGCCATTTCAAGCATCTCATCCAGTGTGGGATACACCAGGTCCATTGGGAAACCATACATTTCCGAATAGCGTTCAGCGAGTTCATGATCAGACTCGGCGATTCCCACAATCTCTATATCGCCCTTATCTTCCCTACCTAAAATACCGTGAACATGATCATGCGTCAGACCAGCCACGCCGATCCGCAATGGTTCCTGCGCGGCAAGGGTCAACGGTGCAAACAATAATATTATCGCCAACACAACAACAACCGAAGAACAATTTCGTAAGAAACTCATACGTCAGGAATTTTCACCTGAAGATAACCATAATACGCTGGCTTAGTGGCACGTCCGGATTGATTTCCCGGGAAAATTGAATTAATTTATCCATTAGCTCATGGAAAAAATGACCAACAATGCAGAAGCAATACGGGAGGGCAGTGCGGCGATTACCATCGCCGTATTTCCGTTCGACAACCTGACCCCTGGGAGCGATACCGATTTGTTCTGCCAGTCTTTCTGCATGGATCTTACGACCGAATTATCAAAATTCAGGCAATTTCAGGTCTTAACCCAACATGCCCTGCCGGATAATCAGGCAGACAAAATGCTGCTGAGTGAACTGGACGCCGATTATCATATCCACGGCTCGTTCCGTGCAGACAGCAAAAAGATTCGTCTCAATGCTCACCTTGTTAACAGCAGGACCCTGCATATGGTGTGGGCCAACCGGTTTGAAGCTCCGCTGGATGAGATGATGGATATTCAGGAAAACCTGGTCCAGGATGTACTCGGGTCTTTACAGGAGCAATTAAATTACAATCTCCTGTCACGATTCAGGAAAAATGAAAAGACAGCCTTCAGCGCTTATGAATTATGGCTGCATGGCATGGAGGAATTGAAAGAAGGTACGCCGGAAAGCGATGAACGGGCCCGGGAGAATTTTCTGAAAGTGATCGACATTGACCCGGATTATTCACTGGCGTATACCGGGATGTCGTTATCCTATTTTAATGACTGGAGCTGCCAGTTGTGGGAACGCTGGGAGGTCAATCAGAACGGGGCATTTGAATGGGCGCAGAAGGCTATAGAACTGGATGAAAATAATTACCAGGCCGCCGCAGTCCTTGGCAGGATTTTTCTTTACGAAGAAGCATTTGAGACAGCCGAGCATTATGTTCGCCGATCGCTCAGGCTGAACAATAACGACCCGGCCACACTGATTCAAAATGCGGTGTCCCTTATATACCTCGGACATTCATCAGAAGCCAGTGAGCTTTACGCCAAAGCATTGCGGATAAACCCGTCGGGCGCGATAAATTATAACCACGTAGGTATTTTCATCAGAATCGAGGAGGAAAGGTTTAAGGAGGCACTGGAGCTCATCAGGCGATCGCCGTCTTATCCATGGGTCGATGCCCACGTATTTATCGCCGCCGTATACTTTCACCTGAAAGACTTTGATAAAATGCAGGAATCCTGGGAGAAATATCTCCGGGAATATAAACGCAAGATCAGTAAATCCAGTGAGGTCACCGACCGGGAAGCGCTGGACTGGTTTGTGACCGTTAATCCTTACCGGGGAAATTCTCCCGTTATACCATTCATTGATCATATAAGCCAGGGTGCAAGTATCCACCGGCCCTCTACGGATTCAGGCCGCGAACCGGGCGAAAACCTGCAAGGTACATTCATTCCGGATGGAGATCTCTGGACCATGGAATTCGATGGAAAAAGTGTTGTCCTGCCGGAAGTAAAGGGGTTTCATGATCTGCAAACCTTGCTGGAAAATCCTGGTCAGCCGTTTCATTGTGCGGAACTGATGGACGCTAAATTACTGGATTCCGGGGCGGAAGTACTGGACAACAAGGCCAAGTCCGCTTACCAGCGAAAGATACTGGAATTGCAGGAGGAGATTGAACAGGCAGAAGACCTGAACGATTTCCATCGGTCTTCTGACCTGCAAAAGGAGTATGACGAATTACTGGAGCATCTTACCGGGGCGCTAGGGCTGGGTGGCAGATCCAGGAAATCCGGAGGCACGGTGGAGAAAGCTCGTTCAGCCGTGACCTGGAGAATACGCAGCGCCATCTCAAAAATAGAAAAGGAACATCCGCGTCTGGGGATTCATTTATCCAATTCCGTCCGTACCGGAACTACCTGCAGCTATACCCCGGAACAGCCGTTTCGCTGGAACTGAAAAAAGCGTAAGTCTGATAACTTACAATGTAAGTCAGGTACTTACGCAATAGTGGGCAAACAAACATAACAACAACGTATTATGCCCACTCCATTAGAAATACTTCTGGATCCTGTCTCGCTGGTAGTTCTGGCGATTTACGGATCACTTATGATCTGGGAAGCACTTTTCCCTGGAAGAAAATTACCTCATGTCAAATTCTGGGTCCTCCGCGGGCTCCTTGCCTTTGGGGTTTATTTTTATTTGTCCTCCTACTTGCCGCTGTTCATTGACCCGTACCTTGAACCTTTCAGGGTTTTTGACCTTTCCGGTCTCGGTACAGTTGGCGGCGGATTATTCGGTGTCCTGCTTTATGAATTCGGAGTTTTTGTATGGCACTTTGCCCTTCACCGCTCTGATTTTTTATGGAAGACTTTCCATCAAATGCATCACAGCGCAGAACGGCTGGATACCTATGGAGCCTTCTATTTCAGTCCGCTCGACATGATCGGATGGACCGTCCTTGGCAGCGTATGTTTCAGCCTGATTGCCGGGCTGACCCCGCAGGCAATTACTGTTATGCTGCTCGCTACAACTTTCCTGGGAATTTTCCAGCATGCAAATATCAGGACCCCGAGGTGGCTCGGATACATAATCCAACGTCCGGAAAGCCATACGTACCACCATGCCATGCACATTCACCGGGGCAATTATTCCGATCTTCCGATCTTCGATATTCTTTTCGGGACGTTTCATAATCCGACTGATTTCGAGTACGAGACCGGATTCTATCACGGCGCATCGGCCCGGGTCGGGGACATGCTGCTCTTCAGGGATGTTTCCAGGAAAAAGGAGGAATCACCAAAAATCGAATCTGTATCTGAAATGAAAAAAAGCTATGAACATGTTCAATAAAAATCTGTACCTCACTGATGGCGGTTTTGAAACCACGCTGGTCTTTGACCATGAAATTGAATTGAATCATTTTGCCGCTTTCGAATTAATGAACAGTGCCAAAGGCAGGATCTTAATGAAGTCATACTTTAAACCTTACCTTGCCATTGCGAAGCAACACGGGCTTCCATTCGTTTTTGAATCCCCCACCTGGCGACTGAATCCTGACTGGGCTTACCGGCTTGGCTATTCGCTCAGGGAAATGAAAGCGCTTAATGAGCAGTCGATTCAATTTATGAGAATCATTGCCGAAGAGTCAGGACTGGAAAACAGCCTGGTCAGCGGATGTATCGGTCCCAGGGGTGACGGGTACGTCAGCGGAGAAGAAATGAGCAGCCTGGAAGCGAGTATGTATCATCTGGAGCAGACAGGAACATTTGCCCATGCCGATGCTGACCTGGTAACGGCAATGACACTCACCTATTCCGCTGAAGGGACCGGCATCGCACTGGCGGCTAAAAAATTCGGGGTGCCCGTGGTGATATCCTATACGCTGGAAACCGATGGGAAACTGCCTAACGGAGAATCCCTTGCATCGGCAATCCGCAGAACAGACGAAGAAACCGGCGGATACCCGGTACACTATATGATCAATTGTGCCCATCCTTCCCATTTTCTGCACCTGTTTGATGAACCTGCAGAATGGCAGAACCGGATCGGCGGCATACGCGCCAATGCCTCATGCAAGAGCCATGCAGAACTTGACAACTCTACCGAACTGGACAGGGGAAATAAAGATGCATTGGGAGGAGAATATGGAATTCTCGCAGAAAAGCTGAAAAACCTCCGTGTAATTGGTGGTTGCTGTGGTACGGATCATTCTCATATTGACTCGATCGCAGCACACCTTTCAAAAAACGGAATATTTGCCTGATATGAATTACCCGGACAAACGTATTGTCCGGGTTTTTTTTATTCCGTCCAGACTTCGTCTATGATGATCGTCCGGTTCTTGAATATGTTGAAGGTAAGTGCAAAATAGAATACGTGCACGTCCATATCCTCATATGGAAAGATTTCAATACCATCCTCAACCGCCCGGAAATCCTTGTTGAAGAAATTATTCAGGTAGTACTTAAATTTTACATTCAGTCCGCCCCTGAACTGGAACCCTACAAACATGGCATGGGCCAGGGTTGGTGTCCGGTCGCTGAACCAGGAATTAAATTTTTCTTCTTTCCTCTCATTGACGAATGTCTTTTGCTTGAAATTTATAGGTAATTCCAGTTCGTATCCTGCATAGATGCCCATATTATCGGAAAATTCGAGTATGGCGCCCAGCGGCACACCTATGTTATAGGTTCTGAATTTATATCTGATGTTATTCGTGTTATCGTCGATGATAAATCCGACATTACGAATCCCCAGCCCATAAAAAAAGGCAAAATCGCCGTAGTCATATACATGCCAGGACTGCGTATTGAAAACCGGTGAAAAACGCAGGATGTTGTCATACCCTCCGTTAACGTCTGCAAAGGAAAAAATAAGTTCGCCGCCGGATAAAATGTATTTTTCCGGCTTGTCCTGCGCGGTGGATATTCCTTGAATACCTGTTACCAGGATGAGAAGTAGTATGAGTTTTTTCATCGGATTAAATAATGCAGGAAATTATTAAATAATTAGCCGATATAAAAATGATTGGCGTCACCTTTCCCTCTGATAACGAGATATATCCGTCATCTCCCGCCGACCCGGTCCTTTACTCATGACCTGATGGTCAATTTCATTCAAGAGTGAAACTGCCTTCCAGACCTTCTGCGGAGCTGGTTCCGACAAACACCTGGAATTCGCCGGGCTCTGTAACAAATTCCAGATCATAATTATAGAACCTCAGGTCGTCGGCAGACAATGCGAAAGTAACGGTTTCGCTTTCCCCTGCCGGAATAGCAACTTTCCGGAAGCCTTTGAGCTCCTTAAGCGGCCTGGTGACGCTGCCCACCACATCCCTTACATAAAGCTGCACCACCTCTTTTCCGTCATACTCGCCTGTATTGGCCACGTCCACCGAAATGGTCACTTCACCATCACCGGTCAGGACATTATTGCTGACAGAAAGATTGGAATACTCAAAGGTGGTATAGCTCAGTCCATAGCCGAACGGGTAAAGTGGCGTATTAGGCACATCAAGATAGTTAGACCTGAATTTCTGAAACCACTTGTCCTCTTCCAGTGGCCTGCCGGTATTCTTATGATTGTAGTAAATCGGGATCTGACCGACATTTCGCGGAAATGTTGCGCTCAGCTTTCCTGAAGGATTAACGTCGCCGAACAAAACATCGGCGATGGCCAGACCCGCTTCACTTCCTGCAAACCAGACATTCAGAATGGATGGGATATTCTCCTGTTCCCATTCCATAGCAAGTGGTCTTCCTGTAAACAATACCATCACAACGGGCTTGCCTGTCTTCAGCAGTTCCCTCATCAATGCCCGCTGATTTTCGGGTATCTCAATGTCAGAGCGGCTGGAACTTTCACCGCTCATTTCAGAAGATTCCCCCATGGCAGCGACGATCACATCAGACCGGCGTGCTACCGCCACAGCTTCCCTGATCAGTTCCTCCTCTGATCGTTCATCCCGGTAGGTCGGCTTTCCGAAAATGCTTACCCTGGACTCCAGCAATGAATCAGGTACCACATTGGCCCCCCGGGCATGGAGGATTGTCACTCCGTCCCCGGCAACCTGCTCAATTCCACTACGCAGTGATACGGCACTTTTAAAATCACCTGCCACACTCCATGTCCCTGACATATTCTCCGCGTTATCTGCCATCGGCCCTATCAGTGCGATGGTTCCTCCCTTTTTCAGCGGGAGAATATTGTCATCATTCTTCAGCAGGACGAAAGTCTGTGCAGCGGCTTCACGAGCCTGCTGACGGTGCTCACTGGTATAGATCTGATTTTCCGCTCGTTGCGGATCGCAATATTTGTACGGGTCATCGAAAAGGCCCAGCTTCATTTTTGCCTCCAGTATCCTGCGGCAGGCCTGGTCGATCATCGCTTCATCAATGGTGCCCTCCTCCAGGGAGGCTTTCAGAGTGGAAAGAAATCCTTCACCCACCATATCCATATCCACACCTGCCTGCAGGGCAAGGGCGGAAACATGCTGCAGATCACCGATCCCGTGGGCGATCATTTCATTGATGGCCGTATAATCTGTTACTACCATGCCGTCAAATCCCCACTGCTGACGAAGAAGTTCATCCAGCAGCCATTTATTCGCACTGGCCGGAATCCCGTCAATTTCATTGAACGAAGTCATTACACTTCCCACACCGGCATCAACTGCCGCTTTGTAGGGAGGCATATATTCATTGAACATACGGATCCTGCTCATGTCTACAGTATTGTAATCACGGCCCGCCTCGGAGGCACCGTACAAGGCGAAATGCTTCACACACGCCATGATGGTATTGTCCAGGGAAAGATCGTCTCCCTGGTAGCCGTGGATCATTGCCCTGGCAATTTGCGAGGCAAGGTAAGGATCCTCGCCGTTTCCTTCTGAAACACGTCCCCAGCGCGGGTCTCTTGATATATCCGTCATGGGTGAGAATGTCCAGCAAATACCGTCCGCACTCGCCTCAACCGCAGCCAGCCGGGCTGAATTCTCAATAAGCTCCATATCCCAGCTGCTGGACAATCCAAGTGGAATCGGAAACAAGGTTTTGTACCCGTGAATAACGTCCATGCCGAATATCAGCGGGATACCAAGTCTTGACTCTTCCACCGCGATGCGCTGCACATCGCGGATTTTTTGTGCCGATTGAATGTTGAACAATCCGCCAACACCACCTTCTCTAATCTTATCAGCGATATTGGAGCTCTGTGCCTGGCCTGTAACAATATCACCAGAAGATGGCAGGTTAAGCTGACCCAGCTTTTCCTCCAGCGTCATGACGCTGATCAGGGAATCAATACGCTCCGAATAGGAGTCAGAAGACGATTGAGCTGAAGATTCACTTCCGGTCGCTTCTTTCCTTTCACAGGAAATTAATATAGTGACAGAAAGTATGAGAAGGATAGTCTGTAGAGAATATTTAAATCTATTCATCGGATAGAATATTTGATTTTTCTGAAATACCGTGCTCACTGAACGCCTCTACCTGGTAATAATACTGCTGGTCAATATTCAGCGCTCTCAGCTCATATTCATGCTGGTCATAGATCAGCACAGAATTATTCAACCGGTCAGGACTGATTCCCCAGTAGAGCACATATCCCATAGCGTTTTTAACCGGTTTCCAGCTCAGATCGGCATTCCGCCGGTCCTGCTGTCTGACTGCTTCAAATGATTTCGGGGACCCGGGCTTCTTACCATTTCCTTTTCCAAAGACCCTGAATTCAGCAACCGCCAGGTACTTATTCGGAAAATAACGGTTGGTAAATTTCACGTATCGCCCGGACACGTCTTCCCTGAGCTCAATATACGCATTGGGCCGATCCTGCTGATTATTGCTGAAATCTGCCGCTTTCACCCAGTTTTCGCCATCATCCGAGGTCTCAATAACGAACTGCTGACGCAGGGTATCCGGTTTGCCAAATACTTCGGCATTGAAATCCTGGAAATTAACCTGGAAGGCACGGATATTCATTTTCTCTCCAAGGTCAATCTGAAACCAAATGGTATCGGAATTATTCTCAGCCACCCATAAGGTACGCATATTTTCATCATTGAGCATGGATGCTGAGTAATCAGGCGCCTCCTGGTCAGGCATATATCCTTCTTCCTCCGCATCCAGTACCTGGTGCCTGACGCCGGTAAGTACAGAATTGGTGGTCACTTCCTTATCCTTTGACAGGAGCATCCAGCCGGTAAATCGATTCTTATGATTCTCTACCTGTGTATCCGGCAGAAAATGAGGGTAATCACCATAAGCCGTATTCACATACATCTGGCCATCCGGTTCAAAGCCGGCAGGAAACATACCGATCCGGCGCTCAAATTTGAAATTGACAGAAATGGTCATGCTGGCGTAATGCCAGTATTCTCCCGAATTGTCACGAACGGTACTGCCATGCCCGGCCCCGGTCAGGAAACCGCCAGGTTTATAGGAAACAGGGTTGTACGGAGCATATTCAAACGGACCCAGCGGATCGCTGGCAGTGTAAACTCCGTCGGCATACACATTCCATTGTGTTCCCGGCGCGCTGTACTCAAGGTAATAGGTATCCCCGTGGCGTGACATCCATGGGCCTTCGATGAACGGCGTGATGTCGGACCTGTGATCCTGGCCAAAACGCTCCCAGCCATGCTTCTCCGGGTCTAATCCGAAGAGGTCCTTTTCTTCAGATAGCGGGATGAACATATTCTCCGCGTCCAGTTCGACTACCCGGATTGGCCATTTATTGGACGACTCTTCATACAGATACACCCTGTTGTCTTCATCTACAAATAAGTCCGGGTCCTGGATCCCCAGCGGAATAACGCTGTAGCTGGTTTTCCAGTCCCCGAGTTTCGGATTGTCCGTCGAAATGACAGCCCCCCTGCCGGAGGGGTCGCCAAGAACAATCACTTTATCTTTATATACCGCTGCCGCAGGGGCATTACTCCCGTTAAAATACCAGGACTGCGGGCGTACAAACTGCCAGTCGCTCATGTCGTCGGAATACCAGTACCCGTGTGAGCGAGTGACAAATAAATAATAGGTCCCTTTATAATTTATCGCAGCCGGATCGGCACCGGACCGGTAGGATACTCCGCGCGGTGCATAATGGGACATATAGGAATAATCAATATCAATCGGATTACAATAGGTGGTCCTGTCACTGATCACCATATCCTGGGCTGATCCGGTAATTACAGGGATCAGTAGCAGCCATATGATGAGTTGTGCTGGCTTATTCATACGTGAAACCGAGTTTGTCAAGGCCTTCCTGCACCTCCGGCGCCGACATAAACAGGTCCCATATCAGTCCTGTCCTGTGATTCTCAATCATCACCGGAATCGGACCCTGGTCAATAGCGAGGTAACGCGGCAGGTACCACGAACTTTCGAAGCTGAATGCATCATACGGACCGTAATCACCGATCAGTGAATCAGTCTCCGTATAAAGGAATTTCAGAAAGGCCATGCTTTCTTCCGGGGTATACGGGAAAGAAGACAAAGCAGCCGTTGGGGATATCACCCCGAGGTCCCTGTCCGGACGATGTCCGGCATACCCCTGGATAGAGTAGCTGGATGTCAGGCCCCAGCAATCAGGTCCGAATCCTTCAAAGTCATTGGGGTTTTCTACGCAATGCTTATAATGGATCATGGCATGATTGGTATTAAGCTGCCAGTAATCGCCGTATTGATCTTTGAGATTTTTGGGGTTCAGTCCGACGTAGGAATAATGTGCCCAGAACAGGGGCCCGACCGGACTGTCATTGGTTTCATAATGATCAAGGACGGTAGGAAGCCCGTAGTACACGGTATCATCCGCAATGTCACCGCCCCTGGCCCATCCTTCATGATAGACTGCCGGGTCCACGCTGTGTGTGGGTGAGGAAGCAGCCAGTACATACATGATCAGGCATTCATTATATCCTCTGACATCAAAATTCATTTCCCAGTCATAATTCGGTGACCAGTGCCAGTACAGCACATTTTCACCTCCCTTTGTGTGCCAGTCAAATTCTATGTTTCTCCATAGTGCATCAATCCGCTGTTCCAGGTCGGCTTCCACCGGATCATCCTCCTGCATGTATTGCCTTACCGTGAGGAGTCCGGCTGCCAGGAATGACGTTTCCACCAGGTCACCGCCATCATCCTTCTGACTGAATGCCTGCACTTTTCCGGTCGGACCATCCCACCAGTGCGGCCAGACACCATGAAAACTGTCTGCCTTTTCGAGGTAATCCACAATTTTCTGAAACCTCGCGATCCCTTCATCACGGGTAATAAACCCCCGTTCGATTCCAACGATAATGGCCATGAGGCCAAATCCCGAACCGCCTGAAGTGATGATGTCCTTATCATGGCTCGGATAGATGTTGTCCATATGATAACGCTCACGAGCAAGGCCGGAGGTCGGTTCAGCGCCATCCCAGAAATACTGGAAAGTCTGATACTGCACCAGCGTCAGCAGGGAATCCTCCGATAGTTCATTGGATACCTGAAGCGCAGGTGTCTTTTCTTTTTGCTCCTCGCCTGGCTGTCCGCACGAGGCAACAAAAAGGGTCAAAACTGTTATTAAAGCGAGGTTGAATAAACGGTTCATGTTTTTGAGCTGGTTTCTTTTGTCAATACGTAAATCCAAGTTTGTCAAGGCCGTCCTGAACGTTTCCGTCCTGCATAAAAAGGTTCCATAGCAGCGCCGTCCTGTGGTTTTCAATCATAATCACGATAGGGCCCTGGTCAATGGCGAGATAGGAACTGGCGTACCAGTTTTCAGTAATATTAAACGCATCATTGAAGCCATATTCTCCCCAAATCCGGTCACCAAGCAGGTAATAGAAATGACGGATAGCCGCCATGGATTCTTCCGGTGTATAGGGGATAGACGATATGGCAGCCGTTGGAGTAATTACCCCTCTGTCGTTATTGGGAGAATGCGCTGAATAGCCGTCCTGGTTATCGCTGGCCGTAAGACCCCAGGAGGTTTCCCCGTACCCGACATAATTCTGAGGATTCTGAATACAATACTGGCGGTTGATGGTGGTATGGGCCACATTCTGTTCCCAGTAGTCGGCATACTGATCGGAAAGATTACGCGGATCCAGTCCGAGAAATGAATAATGACTGAAAAACAGCGGACCACCGCGATCAGGACCCAGCGGTAACTCTGTTCCGTAGAATGTTTGTCCGTTCTCCATTCCGCCATTCCTGGCCCATCCCTCATTATAAACCTCCGCTGAAATCGGATGCGTAGGTGATGAGGCAGCCAGAACATAAATGATAAGCCCTTCGTTCCATCCGCGGATCGGCAGGTTTATCTGGAAACCGACATTTGGTGACCAGTGCCAGTAAAGTACGTTCTCTCCCTGGGTAAACCAGTCCCATTCGACGGCTTCCCAAAGTGAAGTGATTTTGTTTCTTATGGCAAGCTCCTGGCTGTCAGAAGCAGAAAGATATTGCCGAACGGCAAGCAACCCCTGGATCATAAACGCTGTTTCAACCAGGTCAGCACCATCATCGTCAGCACTGAACGGGATTGTCTGGCCTGTATTACCGTTCATCCAATGTGGCCAGACACCGTGAAAGCGGTCAGCGGATTCCAGAAAATTCACAATCTTTTCCAGCCTGTCCACACCTTGCTGCCGGGTGATAAAACCACGCTCAATACCTACCAGGATCGTCATTACTCCAAAACCGGAACCGCCTATGGTCACCAGGTCACCGGATGTATTCCGTTCGCGGGCCAGGCCGCTTGCCGGATGTGCAAAGTCCCAGAAATAACGAAACGTTTGCTCCTGTACTTCGGTCAGCAACTCGTCATCACTTATTTCGGGAAATTTATACGTGGAATCGACCTGGGTGAATACCTCAAGCCGATAGCCGTCGAAGGTACCTCCGAACTCACTCACCAGGTTATCCGAAATGAGCACATTGTATTGCCTGAGGTAATCCATGGGCGCATTGCTCACTATTTCCACGTTCCGGTTTTCATTGGATCCCGTAATGGTTGTGGCAACTCCTGAAATGGAGAATGAATCGTCAAAGGAATCCATGTCCACAGGCGTGGAGAATTCGAGTTCCATCACCAGGTTGACCGGTACATTCTGAACCCGGTTCCGGCTGGTAACTTCCGTACCATTGATTACGACTGAAACGATCTCAAGCTCGTTAGCTGCCGTTCTGAAATTGAATGAAACCGGTGTGGCCGTGGCACCCTGAACACTCCTGAGACTGTTATTGACAGAAACGGTATACACCTGGTTATCCATCAGCGGTCCGATCGTGGAAATATTCACGGACCGGTTATTGGATGTCAGCCGTCGTGTAATCGGCACGTCGGATGAATTAGCGGATAGAGTGATTCCATCGTCCAGAGAGGCAGGGTCGACATCCACCGTAAAGGTGAGCGTGATGTTGCGGTCAATGGGTATATTTTCCGATGTTCCGTCAAGACTGAGTTCGATCGAACCCGCATAAGCAGATTCAAGAAGCAGGTCCAGTTGGGTTTCTTCATCGTCTCCGCAGCCGGATACAAGAAAAAGTACCGACAAGAATGGCAAGAGGTATCTCATGGTTTATGAATTAGGGAATCAGGAGCCCTCTGATGCCGAGAGACTCCTGACCATCACCCCTACGAAATAATATAGTTACTGTGCGTCTTTGATCGCAGTTACTTCTTCCGCGGTAAGTGCTTTATCAAAGATTCGTAATTCATCAATGTAGCTAAGATCTGCTAAATGACCCCAGCCGGTGAAACGAGGTGCACCTGAACCAATAGACATTACATCACAATCTGTCCAGTCAATACCATCAAATGTATTCGTTGATACTGCTTCGCCGTCAATGTATACCGTGGCCTCTGTTTGAGAAATTGTGAATGCCATATGCACCCAGCCAGTAGCTCCAGGATCAACATCCGCGGCAGTGTTTCCGTCAAACCACTGTTCTCCATCACCGGTTCCCACATTTAATTTAAAACGCTGGTTGGTTCCTGCGGCTTCCCGGAAAAACCGGAACCCGCTGGTTCGCAAATTCTGAGCATCCGGGTTTTCCGGATCAGTAGGACCGATGACAAGTATACCTGCCCGGTCAGGATCGGCATTCAGATTATACCAGAAGGAAGCACTGAATTCATCATTTTCAAATGTAGAAGACGGAAATGTCAGGTAGGAGTCAGTTGCTCCTGCATAAGCATTATCACCTCGAAGTCCTTCTCCCGCAAATCCCGGATCACCTACTTCAGTAGCGGCAGTCCCTGTAGCCATATCTACATAATCCCCTTCAAATGGCATGTAAAATATTTCTCCAAATTCCGGCACGTAGTCAATCGCGCCACCCTCTTCCATGATTATAGACTGTATTTCAGATTGCGACAGTGTCCGGTTAAAAATCCTGAGTTCATCCATATAGCTTTGATCGGAAAGATGATTCCAGCCAGCAAAGCGCGGGGCACCAGACATGATGGATAGTATATCAGTATTGCTCCAGTCCACACCGGGAAAGTCTCCTTCACTGACTACTTCTCCATCAATGTATACAGTGGCATGATCTGCCGAGATTGTAAATGCCAGATGTCTCCACTCATCAACTGTAGGATCTACGTCCGCAGCTTCATTACCGTCAAACCAGTTTTCGCCGCCGCCATTTCCGACATTAAGCTTGAACCGCTGATCTGTTCCAGCTGCCTCACGGAAAAAACGAAATCCGTTGGTTCGCAAATTCTGCGCATCCGGATTATCCGGGTCCGGCGGTCCGATAACAAGAATTCCCGCCCGATTTGGATCCGGATTAACCTTCATCCAGAAAACTGCGGTAAATTCCTGTTCGAGATCAAGTGATTCGGTAGGCAAAGTCAGATAGGATCCGGCTGCACCCGCGTACGCTCTTCCCACTTTTCCTTCATCAATAAACCCGGGATCGCCAATCACCGTCGATGGAGTCACACTGACCAGTTCAAAATAATCACCTTCAAAAGGCATGTACAGTACTTCCCCGTCATATTTCTTCACATAGGGAGGTACTTTGGCAAACTCCACCGTTTCCGTGGTTGTTTTTCCATCGGAGTCGGTTGCGGTTACTGTCAGGGTATGATCACCGGTCGTCAGTGACTCATATACATATTCTTCAAAGACCTTGCGGTAATCCCTGAACTCAGTCATCGTCGTAAGTTCCGTTCCGTCGAGGGAAACCTGGATGGAGGAAATTTCTATATCATCGATAACTTCAAAATCAATCGTGATGCTTGTCACCTCATCGTAAACCTGAATTTCTGTCCCTTCAAGCGGATAGTTGATTGTCACTTCCGGCGCATCTTCATCGGCCCCGGGATCAACGCGCGATATATCATCAATATACCCGTCTTTACATCCCAGGAAGAACAGCAGGATTCCTGCCATTAATATTCTGAAAACTTTCATGTCGCTTATAAATTTAATCTTTTGAATCTTCATTATGACCCTCCGTTATTATCCACATCTCTCAGTTGCGGGAGAATATCCTGCTGTTCAAGCGGATAAGGAAGGAAGCGGTCGTTGGCCTCTTCATAAGAGCGGCCACCATAATCCAGTTCCGAAGTGCGGCCGTGTCGGACAAGGTCATAAAACCGGATGCCCCACTCCATTCCGAACTCGGCAAATTTCTCATCCAGGACATCATCCAATGTAACACCGGTCAGCGGATCCATTCCGGCACGCTCGCGTACCAGGTTCACCGCCTCATCCGCAGAAATGGAACTGCTGCTGGCACCGGATACAATTGCTTCAGCATGCATCAGCAGGATCTCTGCATAGCGTATCGCTATGAAGTTTTTATTCGAACCGTAGCTGTTTCGTCCGTCAATCAGCTGAATGGATGGCAGGTAATGTTTTCCACTCGTAAACCGGGCACGTGCATAATCATTAATTACGTCACCATCGCGGGTGGTATTGTTGATCCAGTCAGGCAAATCCGAAAATTCCGGATCGCTTTCTATTTCCTCGATTCCGCGGTCTGTAAACAAGACGCTGGTTTCAAGCCGCTCTTCCTCCCCGCGTTCAATCATAAACTTGACATACTTCAAGCTCGGCTCCCAGAATCCCCAGCCCGGACTCGCTCCTTCTTTGGCTGGTGTCCATCCCTGGGGCCCGAAGAATGCATACAAGTATGCTTCACGTTCTCCGGATCCTTGTCCGAAATCTGAATATTGCAGTTCAAGAAGATTTTCATCACTCAGTTTTCCGGGTATTTTAAACAGCTGATAGTAATCATCCGCCAGCTGGAATACACCCGAATTGATGATTTCTCCGGTAGCATCTGCCACTCCCTGGTAATTCTCCAGCTCCAGATTTGCCATGGCCTTTACCGCGAGTCCGGTATAGCGCGTGACGCCACCAGGAATATCTGTACGCTGGTTTGGCCTAACATCCGGGAGATCCGGAATGGCTTCATCCATGAAGTCTGAAATATATTGCAGGACCACTTCCCTGTCTTCAACCGGTTTATCGTATAATTCGAATGTTGAAGAACTCGTGGGGATGATCAGATCTCCCCATAATCTTGCCAATTGGAGAAACTCAAATCCGATCAGGACCTTGATCTCAGCAATATACTGATCGGCCTCCGATGGATTGGGAGCAAATTCCTTGTACTTTTCAATTTCCTCTATGGCTGCATGAAATGATATAATATCACTGTATAAGTTGAGCCAGGTGGAATTATACATCCAGAATGACCGGTCATACCGGAATTCATCCGTTTCGATCAGCGGAAACTGGTCCCCGGCGGCATTTACATCGTCGCCCCGAACTGAAATCAAGGGGAATGTTTCCCACTGAAGATTATAAAATACATCATAGGTACCCAGGGCAATCGAAAACATGCCGCTGGTATCGGTATAATCCGTGTCCGTGGTCGGATCCCTGTTTTCAAGGGGATCCTCAAGGTATCCATCACATGCCGATAAGAGGCCCATGATAAACACGAGTAATAAGGTAGATATTCTAAAAGTTTTCATCTCTTTTCCTTTCAAAGTTTAACATTGAGGCCTACGGTATAAATAGCAGGTATGGGGTAGGTCTGACGGTCAATTCCACTTGGTACTTCAGGGTTGAAGCCATTGTAATCAAAAACTGTCAGAGGTCGTTCCGCTGTTAGAATCAGCGTGGTTTCCGGCATATCAGCACCGAATAACTGGGCATCCAGGAAATTGTAGCTGAGACGCACATTCTGGATACGGAAATAGGATCCGCTCTCCACATAGTAATCGCTCATGCTTTGGTTGTAGCCTTTCCTGAGACCTGCCGCCGAAGGATACCTGTTCGAAGTTCCTTCACCGCGCCACAGGTTGTTAGCCAGTTCTGCGTCAATGTTCGTGTCTGTTGTAAAAATAATCTCGCCGCGTTTCCGGTTGAGTATTTCGTGTCCGGCCTGTCCCTGGAAAGCTGCACTCAGGCTGAGGTTTCTCCAGGTGACTCCGAAGTTGAACCCGTAGGTGAGTTCAGGCAAATACGATCCGAGCACCACACGGTCCTGGTCGTCAATTACACCGTCACCGTTCTGATCCCTGAAGATAAAGTCACCAGGTTCAAGACCGTTATCCGCAATGAATTCAGAGGTAAGACCACTGTTGGTAATTTGTGATTCAGTCTGGAAAATCCCTTCAGTTTCGTAGCCGTAAAATGCCTGGAATGGCTGGCCGATAATCGATCGTTGCCTGAATTCGGCAGAGCCGGCATTGATATATTCCTGTCCGCCCAGTGACAGCACTTCGTTTTTAAGAGTGGCAAAATTGGCCCCGATATTATACCGGAAATCACTGCCCACTTCATCGCTCCAGTTAAGTGCCACTTCAATACCCTGGTTACGGATCTCACCCAGGTTCCGGAGTACATTGTCCCGGATCAGCGGAAGATCAATATTAATAACCGCATCTTCCGTATCCCGTATATAGTAATCCATTTCCAGGTTCATCCGGTCATTCAGGAATCTAGCGCTCAGGCCAAGGTTGATTTCCTCGGTAAATTCCCAGCTGTCCACGTAATCGAAAACGGGTACTACCTGGGTTCCCTGAACACGTATATCATTCAGCGCCAGGAATACAGTGGTGAATTCGGGAGCTCCCAAAGCAGGAGTGATTCCGTCATTACCCAAACGTCCCCAGCTCGCTCTGAATTTCATAAAACTGATGGCATCCACGTTAAAGAAGTCCTCACTGGATAGCACCCAGCCAGCACCTACAGTAGGAAACCAGTCCCAGGTGTCCTGAATACGGTTCGTTCCTTCACGACGAATGGTGGCATACAACAGGTAACGGTCGTCAAAGTTATAAGCCAGACGCCCGAAATAGGAAGCGCCGTAAAGCTTGCCACCTGCATCACCGGTGGCATCCTGGTTGATCGTACCAAACCGCAGGTACCAAAGTTCTTCCTGTCCCCGGTTGACCGGTACGTTGAGGTCTTCACCACGTGCCGAAACTCTTTCAAAACTTTCATTCCGGAAAGAATATCCCAACACGGCGGTCAGGCTGTGCCTGTCCCAGAGTTCCTCATAGGTGAGGTAATTATCCCAGATGGTATTCAGGAATGTAGTGTGCGCCCTGGAAATCCCGGAAAGAAATTCGGTCTGTCCGTCAGAATAAGGAAAATCGATATTCCGGGAATTGATATTCTCATAAGTATAGTTAAGCTGCGTTTTAAAACTCAAACGGCCCGGGAGAATCTCAAAATCAAGGAAGAAGTTACCAAGTACTTTCCCAATATTGTTCCGGTTGTCATTATAATAGAGCGGGTAGAAAGGGTTCTGACTTCCCCTGTACCCTATCTGCTGCGCGTTGGACAGCTGATTGGGAGTAGCCGCTGTATTTTGCTCATCAAACTTCGGAATGATCGGGACGGCAAAGTAGGACCTGAACCAGGCTGCATCTTCACCGACAAACTGGCGGGCTCCGCTCAATTGAATATTACCACCCACATTCAGCCAGTCTGCCGCATCAAACTCAAGTTTGGATCTAAGGTTAATCCTCCGGTAGGAATTGCGGGTCTCTCTCATCAGACCATCCTGGTCAAAATAACTTCCGCTGATGGAATACCTCATCCGCTCGCTTCCACCGCTGAACGTTAGTGTATGGTTCTGGATCGGTGCTGTCTGAATCACTTCATCATACCAGTCCGTATTGACATCAGGTACATTCGGATTAATCCGGCTTCTTCCGTACCGCTGAAAAGCATTGTCGATAAACGAAATGTCTGCCGGGTTTCCCGTCTCATTAATATATTGCACAAATTGTTCAGAATTGGCCATCTGAATCACATTTTGGGCGTTTTGAATTCCGTAATAGCCATTGTAGGTAATCTGCGGCTCCTGTTCATAGCTACCTGACTTTGTTTCGATCAGGACTACACCATTAGAAGCTCTTACCCCGTAAATAGCTGTTGAGGAGGCATCTTTCAATACGGTTATGGTTTCAATATCAGATGTATTCAGGAAATCAATGTTGTCAAAAAACATTCCGTCCACCACGTACAATGGACCGGCATTTCCCTGAAACGTACCAATACCCCGGACCCGGACGGTAGGGGAAGCTCCCGGTGCACCATTACTGACTACCTGGAGACCCGCGACCTTACCCTGCAATGCCTGCATGGCCTGGGAGGTAGGGGTTTTGACAATTTCATCGGATTCTACTGTCGTGATCGCAGATATAAGGTCCTTTTCCTCAAGGGTACCATATCCGATTACAACAACTTCGTCCAGCTGAGCAATGTCTTCCTGCAAGGAGATGTTGATTACTTGCCTGGCGCCGACTTCGACCCGTTGGGTGACGTAACCAACAAAAGAAAAGACTAATACATTTTCTCCGTCGGACAAGGTCAAAGCATAATTACCGTCAATATCTGTGACGGTTCCTTTGGATGTTCCTTCTACAAGAACGTTCACTCCGGGAATGGATGTCCCGTCTGCGTCTGTTACTTTACCCGTTACATCCTGACCCACTGCCACCTGCTGGACCAGGAACCCTCCGAGTAAGCATAAAATCTGTAAAGTTTTTAACATAAGGGTGATATTTGTGATGATTATCTGCTAATGCTAGACTACATACATCACCTCTCCAAGTATTTTGTCCGTTTTAAGGTAAAAGAGTGCTTTTAAAACGTTTGCATTCGACTCTTTTATCACGGTTAAAAAACAATCATTAAAGAGCAGATAAGGGTTTTTAACGGGAAAATGGCAGATTCCATTGCGGTTAAATAGCAACCGGGAGAAAAACCGTGATTTTCGGGCTTCTTAACCTGCAAGATGGCTCGTAAAGAGGTCTTCAATTAGCAGGTGCTGATCCTGCTTGCTGGAATACAGTTTTTCAATTTTGCGCTTAAAATTCCATATGGTATTTCTTCGGAGATCAAGAATCTCTGAAAGTTCATCCAGCGTATAATTAATCTGGCGATTATTGGTCACGTAGAGAATATAAAATGCCTTTTCAACGGGAAACCTCAAACGATGGAATATGGTATTGCTGGTTACCGATTCGTCATACCCGCAGGTACTGCAGCGGCGGGAGAATTTTAGATGTCCGTCAGAATACCGGTCATTTCCGCATTTTATACAAGCATATCCATCCTTCCATTTTAGCCGGTCAAGGAAGCGGTAACAACTGATTTTATCCGGAAATATCTGGCGGAATTCATCGTAAGAGAGATTTTTATTAATCAGACGGTCCTGGAGAATTTCCTTGATGTTATTCTTCAATTTCCAGTTATCCAGATCAAGCATGGAATTGATCCGGGAAATCTCGTTGGTTTGCTGGTAAAGCTTCTGATTGGATTCCTCCAGCATAATATTTTTCTGCCGAAGTTCGTCGGTTCTTTTTGTCACCAGATTCTCCAGCTCCTTATTCACCTTGTCCTTAAGACGTACATTCTGCTGATGCTGTATGATAATCCGTTTTAACGCCCGGTCGCGATTGGCTTTCAGAATTCTTACCCGGTCACTCAGCGCAAAAGTAAGAAGAAGCATCTCCACCAGAAAGGCCATATGAAGGCTATAGTAACTCATTGTCAGAAGGGGAATAATTGACAGATTGATCAGTGCTTTGATCAGAAAACCCGCAAAAAGAATCCCATATGCCATTACAAAGAATCTTGCCGGCTTATACCCTCTGTACAGAACCTGTATGCTGGCGAAAAATACCAGAGAAAGCGGGATGATCTCAATATTCCTCCATTCAAACGCCTCCTGGTTGAAAAAAAGTGCATAAAGAAAGAAAACTGCCCGTAAAATGATTACGCCGGTGATCACACGATGCAGTCTGGGCGTGCGGATCTTGGTACCAAGGAATCGCTGTCCGAATACACAGGCCCAGAAAATAAGGCTGAACATGGCTACACCATGTGCGATCTGGTTCCATTCGGCAGCATGCGGCCAGAGGTATTGAAATGCAATTCCATCCACACACATTGCGAATACACCGACACTGATCAGGTAAAACGTATAATAAAGGTACTTTATCTCGCGAATCGCCAGGTAGATCAGAATATTGTACAGGCTGAATATAATAATCGTACCATAAAACAATCCATAAAGAAAATATTCGGTAATGGCATACCCGATGAAGGCATCAACCGATCGGATTGATACACGTACATCGGCATAGGAATGAGATTGGATCCGGAAATAAAATACCTGTCGTCCCTGGAGGTCCTCATCCAGCATCCATTCAAAATTCTTGTGCTGAAATCGTTTATCCGAAAAGGAAAACATATCTCCCACCGTTTCCATCTGGTAGGTACCGTCGCGCTGCGGAAAATAGGCATCGATCTGATCAATTGTCTGATCATAGAATTCAAGTATCCATTCCCGGTCTGAATTATGATCTATATAAACCGGTAACTTGATCCAGTAATCACAGGAAGTACAATAATCTTTTGGAATGAATCCCGGATGAAGTACAAACTCTTTCGGACTGTTCCTGACCTGGTCGAATGACATTGAACCGGCGCTGTCAACCAGGATGGGCAAATCCTTAAAATGCAGCAACAAGGGCTGAGTGGCATCTTCCAGATAGACCACTTCCCTGTCCTGGTAAGACAAAATGCTTAGGATCAGTACAATGAGCGTCTGCATCAGCATAGATTTAACAAGCAATGAAGTTACTTAATTTGTACCAGAGTGAGAAAAGTGTCCCGCGAGATGAATTAAGAAACAGCTATTTCCGGAAATAGTATTCTCTTTTATTCCAGTCAGATTTCCGGATAACCACTGCCCGGTATTCCCTTATCCCCGTTTTAATAAACTCCTTTATCATATACCGCCTGCTGTCTCCGGCCCTGGCATTTTTAAAATCTTCGCTGATAAGTAAGGTATCTGCCTCATCATTATATATGAGTAATCCTATTTCCTCGCCATTTTGAAATTCCACAGGAACCTCGATGAAATTTTCTTGTAAATCATTTAACAGTTGTGGACTAAGGCGAAGCGTATCGTGGAGGAGCATAATTCGGTCGTGATTCATCTGCCCCACAACTTTGTATTCCGCTTGTTCCTGGTTCAGCGTATCAGTCCACATATATTCCAGCCGCCCATCGCCGAAGGCATTTTGTTCGTGTGCCAGGGTCTTGATAAGGTGAAATGGTTTACCACTTCCTTCAGAGCGCCATATCTCAAAATTCTCCATCTGACCTGCCTGAGCCTCATCAAGTTTCCAGACCAAACGGGCGATGTTTCCTTCGGCCTGTATGACACCGTCTCCTTGTACGCCAGTTGGAAACCCCCGGGGCTTATCGCTTAATTCAATGTCAAATGAACACAAGTCGTGCAAGTATCCATCCACGTTGACCAGGTATTCCTCCCCTGGATTTAATGGCGGGAGCCGGATAAACACGTCATCTGTATTCCCGTCAGAGTGACAATTTAACAGCTGATAGGTTGAAGGCTCACATGGCGATCCCGAAAAAACCAGAACCTGCACTCCCCATATATCCTGACAAACCTGCCCTGATACATTAAGGAAATACGGCTTATTGTCAGGAACTGAAAAACCAAACCATTGATCATTGTGGTATTTGATACATGACCTCGTCAGTGACTGATTAAGACACTTCCATTCTACTGTACAATCTACGGTTGTCGAATTTCGTATCGAATTTATAAAAAGAGGGAGTCTGGCGGAAAGATTATCATTCACCACCTGTGCACCGGCAGTCATGCTAATGTAAACCAGGATTATACCCAGGACCCTGTTCATACTTCAAATAACGAGGAAAAATGTGTCAGAATGCAAAAAACTTTACCTGTCTGCCCTCTGCTACAGTATCATAAGTGAGGGATGCCCTCCACACTTATGGAGAAGATATCCGTCACCTCCCGCGTAAAACCGTGCTAATCAGGCCTCCAGCGGCATTGGTACGGTAATAGCACATAGATCAGAGCCGGATAAGGCAAAAACGAAAATCAATAAAAGATGAATTTATCAGCTACGAACTGGAATGTTGTTTCAAAAGCCCTGATGGGAGCAAGTGGAATGCTTGCTGTCAAACTGGTCCAGACTGGATGGCGAAAACTTCAAAAGGAAGAACCGCCACTGAACCCGGCTTCACCCAGGGTCAAATGGAAAGAAGCAATCATTCTGACAACAGCCACAGGTGTCATAGGCGGTGTTATAAAACTGGCCCTGTCACGCGGACTGGCTTCAGTCTGGTTGAAAAACGGAGGGAAGCTGCCGGATAAGCATTCGGCATAAACCTTCATCATCATATATAAACAGATACGATCATGACAACAGATAATGAACATACCATTTATACAGACGGGCACGGGATCAGAATCACGGACCGGAACTTTTATACGACAGACAAAACGTACCTGATAGAAGGCATAACAGATGTGCGACTGGTGAAAAAATCAGCCGGAAAATGGCCGGGAATCCTGCTCTTTGTACTGGGACTGGCTGGACTTGTTATCGGCTCATTCGAATATTTAGCTGACTGGGAGCTTACCTTTGGTAACGCAACCTATATAGTTGACTCGAATACGGTCTTACTGATTAGTGGTGTAGCGTTGATTCTCATGGGAATTACGCTGATGATTGCACGTAAAGATCATTATGCCGTGGCCATTCGTACTGCAGAAGGATTGCGGCAACCGGTTGACAGTAAGAGTCGTGAATATGTAGCTCATTTAGTGCATTTGTTACGCAGTACCTACCACGATCATTTTGTTCCAAAACAAAAACGGGTATCTCCCGTGGTGCATTAAGAAATCCAAGATCCATCCGGAAAGGCATCAGGTTAATCGCTCCGGCGGTTGCCTGGTGTCTTCTTTTTTTCATACATACTTGTTTTAAAGTACTTCGGAATTACAAATTTTTATGAAGGCCTTCTTAAACGGTTAGAAATTCATCTGAAACTACCGGCACATCTCATTAATCCGACTCAAAAAGACATCAAATTCTCTTCTATTGACTTTGCCGTGTTTTTTCTCATATGCACGGAGAGCCGGGCAGGTTTCGGCAACCTCGCGCAGAAACCTCCGGGGCCTGATCCGATCCAGTTCGCCGTTTGTCTTCTTGTAGTAAAATGGTGTAACATCCATCAGGTCTTCGTCAAATTCACTATCCGTCCAGAAGAACATTTTATAGATCTCAAGTTCACCATAGGCCAGGCGCTGACCAAAAACCGGCCAGTTGTTTCGATATTGTAAATGATAACGTTGCCCCGTTTCCAACTGGACCATTGCAATATCCTCTTTAGCGAGTTTTATTCTCTCACCCTCTTTCCGGCCTTTTATCTTCCGGATGATATCGTTAACAATAACCGGTTCGCCCCGGTATCTGCTGAGCCTGTATTCCATTTGCCGGGTGGAACCGTCCTGCATTGTAACAGTGATTTCCTGCTTTTGTCCGGAGGCGGGAAGAATTAAAATTAGGATGGGGATTACAAACAGCCACTTCATTGTGAATGGAATTGATCCGTCATCATCGAAACAAAAATCATTCCACCAGTTAGTGGAGAATCATCTTAAGTAACCGAATGCTTACTTAAAGGATACGGGGGGCAGTTCACCGAGGCAGGGCGTTTCTGGTTTGGTAAACGGATCATTAAAAAAATCCACCGCAACATCCATCGCACAGGGGTTATCCCAATAAGTGATGGGACCATGTTTCCATCCCGGGAAAACGATGTGATAGCTATTGGTCAGGTCTTCCTGCATTTTCTCCGCCCATCTTGCCGGGGTTTCATTGTCGTATCCGCCATTGATAAGCAATACGGGAATTTCGCTTTGTACAGCTTCATTATCTATTGCAGGCATTCTTTCAACAGACCAGATCCTGCAAATCGTATCCTCAAAAACTACAGGTGAAAGTCCTCTGAGCGCTGGAAATTCCCGTTTCTGCTTTTCAACATTCTCCTGTGAAACAAAAGGATGCTCTTCAGCGCACCAGACGGATAATCGCATGCCCCTTCCATCTCCGGTGCCTGGTGGTGAGAACAAACCCTGGAGCATTTCCCTCACCAGTTGCAGATCATTGTTCAACAATTTTTCCATTTGAAAGGGCACTTCAACCACCCCGGACGTAGACACATCGGAGAAGAGAAGAATCACATCCCTTCCGCGTAACCAGAAGGTTTCATCATTTCCATTTTCCGGATTGCTGACAGTAATTTCCAGCGGATCTTCAGTAATCTCCTGCATATACTTCCAGAACCGGTTTTTAAGATCAGGATATTTGGAATTACACTCCGCATCCAGTGAGCAATCGTTTAATATCTCATTGAGTTTTGTCACGAGATTTGTGATACTTTCTTCATCGTAGCTTACTTCAAGCGGAAGCGGAGAATCCATGACCACACTTCGTATTCCGTCCGGGTAATCCCGAAGCATGGCCAGGGCAATCTTGGTGCTGTAGGACATGGTAAGCAGATTGATCTGATCAAGTTCAAGGGTTATTTTTAAGTCGGCCAGATCTGCCGCAATTTCCCGTGTATTGTATCCGTTAAGGTCAACTCCCTCCCCCGTCAACCGGTCCCGGCAGGTGATCGCCGCCGCAGCCATCAGGCTGTCTGCTGAATCCTGGAAATCCGGCAGTGATGATTTCCTCGCTGCATCCGCCCATTCCGGGCAGGCAAGATGTGGTTTCGCATAGGTTGTGCCACGCTGTTCGAATAAAATCAGGTCCCGGTCATCGAGGTATTTATAATATTTCATGTAGGGCGCATTGCGCATGGTGGTGTTCCCGGGACCGCCTACCGTGAAAATTACCGGATCAGGCTTTGGGTTTTCACTACGGCTTTTAAAGATATACACAGGCAATTCGATCATTCTGCTCTCCGGATTCTTACGATTTTCCGGAACGCGGAGATATCCAAAGGTATATTCCTGATCCTCCGGAATGTCAAAGAGTGTGTTCTCAGAAATAACAAAATCGGGTGAATACGTTTTGGTCGCTGTCTGGCACGAGAAAAGTAACGAAAGAAAGAATATGGATAACAGCCTCTTCATTAAGGAATGTAATTAATTTCCTAAAGCAACGTGTTTAACGGGGGATAATCATTCACATTTGTTAAGAAATCATCGGATGGCTTTAATCCGGCTCAGACTTTGTTCAGTTACTCCCAGGTAGGAGGCAATATATTTCTGGGGAACTTCCCGGAACAATTCCGGATTTCGCTTTACCAGGCGATGATACCGTTCCTGCAAGCTGCTGGTCTGGAATTCTACTGTTCGTTCTGCCGTACGGAGGTATGCCTTTTCGGCAATAATTCTCCCCAGCCTTTCAAAAACCGGGTGAGCCCTGAGCAATTCGTCGAAAGATGTTTTTGTAAACCGGTAACACCTGCAGGCTGACAGCGCCCGAAGGTACAACATGCCTGGTGATCCGTTGAGATAGCTTGTGTAGTCAGTAAAAAACCAGCGATCGTTGATAAAGTAATGGGTGAATTCGATTCCTTCATGGATCCGGTAAGCACGGAGAAGCCCTGCATCCAGGAAGTAAATATGCCTTACCGTCTTCCCCGGTCGGCTCAGGATCTCATTCTTATTGTATTCCCTGAGTTCGGACAATTGTTCAAATGCCTGATAGGTCTCCTCATCTATGTTCAGATGTGATTGTATTATTTCTTTCATTGTCGGACCCGCTGAAGTTTTATTACCTGATTAACTCAAATTGAATGTGCAAAGTTATTGGGCGCATAATCTGAATTCCAGGGACATTCGGGTTAGGTCGCTGTTCTGATTTATCGCCGCACCGTGCACCAGAAAAGGAGTAAAAAGTAAGGCCTGCCCGGCAGCCGGATCAGGCCGGATCGCATGAAGCGGTTCCGGGCCGCCGATTATACCAGGCACATGGTAGGTATTTCCATTGATTACCGCATTTCTTGGCGGGGTACGAACCACGTCCTGTTCATTCCACCAGTGGCTTCCCGGTATCAATGGCAAGGAGGACCATTTATTACAGCCAGCAACCGGTATCCAGACATTAATTGTATTTGCCCAGATATCCAGGTATCCATCCCGGTGAAGCGGATTAATGTCCATTGATTCAGGGCGACTGATCCGGAGAATGATTATTTCTTCTTCGAGCAACGGATTATCAATCCCAACCTCTTTATCCAGCTCATGGCTGACGCGCCGGCTTATTTCATTAAGATCAATCTCAAAATCACGTGAGGTCAGAAAGCGGGTCCTTGAAATGACTTTCTGATGTTTTTCATCCGAATCGATCACCTCATGGTATTTCTCCAGCGCATTGAGTGAACCCAGGTTTTCCTCTGTTAAAATCTGATTTAAGATTTTACTGAGATTTGTAATAAGTCGATTTGTTTCCGTGGGTGACAACAGATCAAGTATAGTAAACCCTTCTTTCTGCCACGAAACATGCTCCATTAGTCCGTCGGGATCGAACAAGACCTCATCGTTTCCATGGGAGAATTTTCCCTGCAGATCAAATATGAATTCCCGGTTGTCAATCGTCAACCGGCAGTTGTTAGGCTTCTGCTGATATTCAGGATCATTCATAGATGTAATAGCCATGGAAAGATAGGTAATGTCTGAGTTATCCGAAAATCAAGGATTGTCTTCATGATCAATCATCTGAAAATTAGGGAGTAAAGTAAGCTACCCGGGTGGAATTAATTCTACTCAATGGGGAATACAACGGAGACCGGTCAGATGAAAGATGCCTGTAATCGCCTTGTGCTAAACTTGAAAACGCGGAGGGAATTTTGCAGTTCTGTATGCACAACAGAAAAAATACTACTATGAATATTAAAGATAGCGTAATTATAATAACAGGTGCCTCGAGCGGAATAGGCGAAGCAACCGCATCAAGATTGGCTGCCAAAGGAGCCAAAGTGGTTTTAACAGCCAGAAGAGAAGAACGACTCAATGAACTCCGGGACAAGATCACCTCCGAAGGTGGTAAAGCCCTGGTAGTACCTGCGGATGTTACAAAGAAATCAGATGTTGAAAACATTATCAACAAAACACTTGATACCTACGGAACCATTGATGTACTGGTCAACAATGCAGGACTGATGCCTCTCTCTTATGTGGATAAATTGAAAACCGACGAATGGGAGAAAATGGTGGACGTGAATATTAAAGGCGTGCTGAATGGAGTAGCCGCGGTATTACCTACACTCATTGAGAAAAAGGGAGGCCACATAATCAATATTTCATCCAGTGCTGCCCACAAATATTTCCCGGGTGGAGCTGTTTATTGTTCGACCAAAGCTGCCATTAAAATGTTCTGCGAAGGATTACGGCAGGAACTGGCTCCTGAATATGGCATTAATGTCACCTCCATTGAGCCGGGTGCCGTGGATACCGAACTTCTGGATACCATAACCGATAAAGATATCCTGGAAAAGCTGGCTCCTATGAAGGAAATGGATATGCTCGAATCAGAGGATATAGCTCACGCAATTGAATATGCCCTTACTCAGCCGGCACGGGCGAATATCAATGATGTGTATATCATGCCAACTGAACAAAAAGGATAAAGGCATCTCGTCCCTATTTTTCAAACTACAAAAGAATCCAATTATGAATACGACATTAGAAAAAGAAGTTCTTTCAACCATAAATCCCGCCACCGGCGAGACTATAAAGGAGTACCCCTACATTACTGGCGAAGAAGCAAACACGATCATCGAATCCTGTCATCAGGCATTTAATTCGTGGAAAGTAACAGCCGTTGAAGACCGGGCAAAGGTAATAGGTGCTATTGGCGAAGCGCTGCAGGAAAACAAATCGCATCTGGCCGAGCAAATGACCCTCGAAATGGGTAAAATGCTCAAACAAAGCAAGCAGGAAATTGACCTTTGCTCAGCCATCTGTAAATACACCGCTGAGAATTGCGCGGAACAATTAAAGAGTGAAGAACGTGAGATTCCGGATGGCGGCAGAGGTATTATTACCTACTCGCCTATCGGTGTAATCTACGGGATTCAGCCATGGAATTATCCTGTATACCAGGTCATCAGGTACGCCATTGCCAACCTGGCAGCAGGAAACGGAGTTTTGCTGAAGCATGCTTCCAATGTAACCGGGACAGGCAAATTCCTAGAGAAAATTTTTAAAGAGGCCGGGTTGCCGGAAAACCTTTTCCGGGTGCTTGTAATCGACCATGACCAGTCAGATGAAATTATCAAGCATGAACTCGTCCGGGGCGTCACACTGACAGGCAGCCCCGATGCCGGAAAAAAAATCGGTGAAAAAGCCGGTGCACAATTGAAAAAGTCGGTGCTCGAGCTGGGCAGTAATGACGCTTATATTGTGCTGGAAGATGCAGATCTTAATAAAGCAGTTAAACAATGTGTCCTAGGCCGTACCTACAACAACGGCGAAACGTGTATTGCCGCTAAGCGGTTTATCGTAGTTGAGGAAATTTATGATGAATTCCGGGAAGCATTTGTGAATGCTATGAAGGACCTTACCACTGGCGACCCAATGGAGGATAAAGCCGACCTTGGACCAATGGCACGGGAGGATCTTCGTAAGCAGCTCCATGAACAAGTGATGGAAAGCGTAGAAAACGGGGCTGAAATTGCCTGCGGGGGTGAAATTCCGGACGGACCGGGGTTCTATTATCCTGCTACTGTCCTGGAGAATGTTAAACCAGGCCAGCCGGCGTATGACGATGAACTCTTCGGACCCGTAGCAGCGCTTATAAAAGCGAAGGATGCTGATCATGCGATGCACATAGCCAATGACAGCCGGTTCGGTTTGGGCGGAGGAATATTCTCCAAAGATGAAGAGCGCGCCATTGAAATGGCCAGTAAGTATTTTGATACCGGAATGGTATTTATAAATTCTTTCGGGCTTGCCAAGCCAAATATGCCGTTTGGCGGAGTTAAAGACTCAGGCTACGGACGCGAGCACGGCGGATCCGGGATCAAGGAATTTGTCAACGTCAAATCCGTAATTATCGGTTAGAAATAAAAAGCGCGTAAAATAATTTAATACGCTCTTTGTACTTTGATCATCTGTGTACAACTTGGTCGGTATGACCCGGCGAAGAGGTAACAGATGATCAATTTGCGTTTAATCATTTTATCCGCACTTTTTTTACTACTCATTTCCTGTCAGGATGGAGCACGGGAGCGCTTCCCTGAGGGAAAGAAACTGGCTCAGCAGTATTGTGTGAGCTGTCACAGTGTCCCGGGACCGGAGGCATTGTCGAAGGATTTATGGGAACAGATTCTCCCCAGGATGGGCGCGAGACTGGGAATTAATTTTACTCAGGCTGAAGCAGGATACTACCAGGCGCTGCGCCAGGTCGATATGAACCCAACAGCTCCTGCCCTGAGCCAGGAAGAATGGGAAGCAATCAAATCCTACTACCTGGCAAACAGTCCGGATACACTGCCTGCTTTCACAACTCAAATTGCTGATGAGGAGCTAACCCTTTTTCGCCCGCAACAGATTGAAGTTTCTGCTGATTTGCCCGCTGCTTCCCTGGTGCGGTTTGACAGTACGGGCTTCTGGTATGGAGATGCACGCAAAAACCTGGTCTACCATTATGAACCCGGATCGGGGGAACGCCGTATGTACCAGGCCGTAAGTGCACCATCTGATATCCACCCGACCGAAAACGGCTTTTACTTACTTACCATGGGTGATATATTTCCCAACGACTTTTACCAGGGAGAATTGCTGCGATTTACCGAAGGAAATGATCCGGAAGTCATTCTGGACAGCCTGAATCGTCCGGTTCGGATGAGATCAAGTGACCTAAACGGCGACGGTCGGCCGGACTTTGTAGTCTGCAACTTCGGACATCTTACTGGCTCGCTGGACTGGTACGAAAATACGGTTAACGGGTATCGCCGGCATGTTCTGCGTCCGGAACCCGGTGCGCTCAACGCGGAAATTTATGATTTTGACGGGGATGGTAACAAAGATATCCTGGCACTGATGGCACAGGGTAAAGAGGGATTCTATCTTTATCTTGGGGATGGAGCTGGCAACTTCAGAGAACAGCAAATCTACTCCTTTCCTTCGTATTACGGTTCATCCTATTTTGAATTAAAGGACATGAATGGCGACGGCCGCCCCGACATCGTCTACGCTAATGGCGATACCGGTGATTATAACTATCCGGCGCTCAAACCTTATCATGGAATTCACATTTTAATTCAGAATGATAACCTGGAATTTGAAGAAGCCGCCAGCTTCCCGGTACACGGACCTTTCAACACGATGGCGGAGGATTATGACCTGGACGGGGATATAGACCTGGCTGTCACTTCCTATTTCCCGGATTTTGAGAATACGCCCCGGGAAAGCTTTTTATTCCTTGAAAACCAGGGCAACCTCAGCTTCAAGGCGAAAAGCCTTCCGGCGGCGATATGGGGAAACTGGCTCACTGCCGACCGCGCAGACTACGATCAGGACGGGGATATTGATATCCTCCTGGGCAACGGACCGGTGATCCGATCGAAGGTAGATCCGGAAATTGCGCAGATCTGGCGGCAACATCCTAACTCGGTGATATTGCTGGAGAATACTGCAGCTGATAATAAGTAGAGGTCAGGGGATGCTTTGATTTTCCAGGGCCAGGATATATTTTCCGCTTCGCTGCCAGCCTGACAAAATCTCCGCCGGAATTTCTTCATGGGCGAGCGTGAATGAACCCAATACCACGTCCACATCACCGTCCTTATCAAAATCACCCGTATCCATGACCATCCACCGGCCCTGATCAGCCCCTTCCACGGAATAGGGATCAAATTGCAGGTTGCCTTTATTGATCAGGAGGACGATACTTTGTCCGAGGCCGTTGCGGCTGTCCGGAAAATAGGAAGCGGCAATAATATCCATGTCCCCGTCCATATCAAAATCAGCCACCCTGACCTTGGACGATCCGTAGAGCGGGTGAAAATTGGACTCGGTAAAATTCCATTCTCCGTCATTAAGGAAAATCCGGATACCATGATAGGGTTTGAGGGTAATGCTGTGATCACCGTTATCACCGTTACTCAGGATTATATCCAGATCGCCATCACCGTCCATATCCTGAAGCACCATGTCATTACTGCCGTACAATGGGTTAAACCGCAATATTCGCCTTTCCCTGAATTTAACCACCTCATTATAAAATATGCTTATTCCTTCATCACCCTGGGCGAAGAGCGCGATTACATCAAGGTCACTGTCTCCGTCAACATCGTACAGAAAAGCACGAGTGGCCCCGGGAGCTGATTTAATACGTCGTTGCTCGTATCCGCTGCCTGTATTCCGGTAATAGGATAAGTCTCCCACATAATTTCCGAAATTACATATGAGCAAGTCTTCAAGGCCATCGGCATCGATGTCGCCTCTGGCGAACTGAACCGGACGTGGTAGGTTGTCAAGGACTAATGAAGGCGTACTGAAACTCATTCGGTCAAAGGAACCCACCGCCCCGGTACGTTTATCGTTAGGATATAATTCTCCAATACTTAACACAAAAGCCTGTTCCTTGTCAATCACCGACACGTCAATGACCGGTTTTGGGAAAAAGGTGTGCTTCTCGATCTGTAGGTCCTCATTGATCAACAGAAGATTTCCGCTTCTGTCGGCCAGGTTGAGTGAGCCCAATTCATCAAATTTAACCATGGAAATAAACGGGGCGCCACCAATGCTGAGTTCCGGCAGAACCGGTTTGAAAATCCCGGGTTGAATTGGGTGCTCCTGTAATGGGGTATCCAGTGAATCCGGCGCATTCTCCAGAAAATACGCTTCCAGCTTTTGCCACAGGGAATCATCAAGGACTTGTTCGTCCGGAAATACATTGGCGGAGAGGATCCGTTGTGTTTCTTCCATATTAAACCCTGGAAACGGGTCATGTTCGGCTGATTCAATTCCCAGCCTCAACCCCATATGGGGAAGTACATTTTTCCATTGTTCCTGAGGAAGAAGTTCGGGACCCGGATAAGCATGACAGCTGCTGCAGGCAGACAATGCCAATTGTTTGCCGGTTAGTTCCTTTTGCTCCTGCTCATTTCCAGAGCAGGAAAACAACACCATCCCACCAATCAACAGCACATAAATGTACTTCATAAGTTCATCGTCTCCACCTCACGCGAGCCTCCCCGGAAATTCACAATTTCCACCTTGCTTACTTCTTCCGGCACGGAAACTTTGCGCGTTGACTGGCTCATGAATCCGGCGCCATATGGTATTTCCACTGTCCGAACCTGACCGTCAGCATAGGTAAAAATAACCTTGAAATCATCAGGAGCTATCTCCAGGTAATTCCTGGAATTGGCATCAGCACTGTAAGCCAAGAGCTTACCGCGGTTTTGTGTGGCAAGGTAAACATCATTACCGCCTGCAGTCACGAGCCGTGCCAGTCCCTTTGCATCTCCTTCCACTTTAAACCCGGAATCCATTAAGGACATTGGTTTAAAATTTCCCTGACCGTCTCCGATAAGTACCAGCCCCATCAGTGCATCATACTGACCCATGTTTACTTCATTTCCATAATCATTTCCAACGAGCAGGATATCAAGATTGCCATCATCGTTAAAGTCGCCGCTATTGATACCATTGACCGGCGCCACCTGGGCTTGCAGAGGCAATTCTCTGATCTCGAAATTACCATTCCCGAGATTTTCTATATAGCTGCTGTGAAGGTAATCTGTGCTGACTTCGAGCGCTCCCTGCTTTTCCTCTGCCGTCAGTAACTGATCTGTTGTGGTCTGCCCGTACTCCTTGTACGAATCAAAACGTTTCCTGAAGATTGGGGTCTGCCTGTAAAGTTGCTGCCAGGACTGAACCGGGAAAGGTTTCAGCTTGCCGTCCTCTGCTTTCAGATAACAGGACATGATGGCATCTACATCACCATTGGAATCAAAGTCCTTGGCGATCATCTGCAACGGGGTTTCCGGGGTTGCACAATAAAAATTATTGATGCCCGTGTTACCCGCGATGTAATCCATATCGCCGTCATTATCAAAATCAGCTGCATACAGGCTGTTCCAGATACCTGATTTATCGAGGCCTGTGGTGGCTGCAGGGGCCAGTTTACCATCCTCATTGGCGAAAATGGTTATGGGCATGAATTCTCCGGAGACAATCAGGTCCGGATCATTATCATTATCGTAGTCACTCCACAACGCATCAGTGACCATGCCTACATTCTTCAACCCCTGGCTGACCTCGTCAGTTGCATTGATAAATGTTCCGTCTCCCTGGTTCTGGAGAATAACACTCTCCGGGGCGAACGGATATTTTTTAATGATCACTCTGCCGCCGACAAACAGGTCAATATCTCCATCACCGTCAAAATCAGCGCCTCTGACACAGCTTGCACTGATTCGGTTATCCGGCAGGGCATCCGGTGCAATGGTAAGGTTTCCTTTTCCGTCATTCAGATACAAACGGTCGCGCATGGCTTCGCTGCCTTCCGGACTTTCAAATCCGCCGCTCACAATATAGAGATCGTTATCACCATCGCCATCCGCATCAAACAGGAGCATTCCCATGTCTTCCTGAAGCTTCTCCTTATTTTCTCCGCCGCTGATTTGGCTGAAAGTACCATCATCCTGTTGCAGGTAAACGCTGGCATCATGTCCGACAGATCCACCTACCACGTAATCATCAAGACCGTCATTATTCAGGTCTCCTACAGACACAGACGGACCAAATTGCGAAAATTTATGAGGTATACTTGGCTGTATATTATAATCGATGTAATCCGCTTCCTGATGCTTATAGGTAATCCCGTGCTGACTATTTACAAGAGAGAACAAGGTGTTTGTACTTTCCGGTGAAGCTGCAGGGTCAGGATCAACGGCTTCATTGATACTCAGCTCAAGCACCTGATCAGCATCCACATTCTCAAGCTGAGTCATTTTCCCGTTTGGCCATTCTATGATCAGCTGGTCAACACTGGTGCTTGCCCCCAGTCCAAAATGCATGATATCTTCCACGGTGGATATATACCCGCGATATACGCTCATTTCCTGGTATTGCATCTGGTCGTCCCCGTAATACAGTGTTGCCCTGGCACCGAAGGCAGACGGGTTCTGTTCTGTTCCATTTAGCTTCAGACGCAGGTAATGATTACTGATTTCATCTTTCCCGTTATTCAGTGTATTTTCATATACGAATGCCGGGTCGTTAATATTGTTCACGATATAATCAAGGTCACCGTCATTATCCAGATCAGCATAGGCGGCTCCATTGGAAAAGGAAGGCTGAGTAAATCCCCAATCTCCGGAAACATCGGTAAATGTCAGGTCCCCGTTATTTTTGAACAGGTAGTTGGCCACCTTCACGGAAGGAATTTGTTCAAGTAATTCCTTGGTATCGATGTACCCCGTGGTTTCCATCCGGAAATCGCTGAAGTCAAGGTCCGTTATGTCCTTAGGGTATCCGTTCGTGATGGCCAGGTCCTTAAACCCGTCGTTATCAAAATCTGCCAGCAACGGAGACCAGCTCCATTCGGTCTGATGAATTCCGGCCAGCTGACCAAGTTCGCTGAAGGTATTATTGCCATTATTCACCTGCAGCATATTCCGTACGTACTGATGGGTGTACCCATACCGGTAATCGTTGATATAAGCAATGTACCCGTTAGGAATGATCACCGTTTTTTTTCTTAGATTGGTTTCCGGCAGCATATCGAGGGTAACCACGTCTACATGTCCGTCGTTGTTGATATCTGCCGCATCGCTGCCCATGGAAAAGCGCGACTGATGTTTCATCGCACTGTCAATTTGTTCGTTGAATCTGCCTCCGTCATTCATGTAAAGGAGGTCGTTAGTGATAAAATCATTCCCGACATAAATATCAACGGCTCCGTCCTTATTAATATCAATTGTTGCCAGGCCAAGTCCGTAACCTTCGCTGGTAATCCCTACCTCCGTTGATACGTCAGTAAAGGTTCCGTCCCCGTTATTACGGAACAGCTGATCGGTTATGGGTGAGGTTCCGTCGTTAACTTTCTTTTTGTAGACAGAGGGAATTCCCTCCACTTTGGAATTAGACAATACGAATACATCAAGATCTCCGTCAAGATCATAATCGAAGAATGAGGCATGCGTACTGTGATTGTTTACATCCAGGCCATACTCCGCAGCCATATCGACAAAGGTAGGAATCCCGTCTTCGTTAAGGCCCTGGTTAATAAACAGCATGTTTGTCCGTTCTTTTGGATCAGCGGAAATTGAAGAACATACATAAAGGTCCAGCCAGCCGTCCCCGTTAATATCTACGGCAGAGGATCCATAACTCCATTTACCCAGCGCACCAACACCTGCTGTTTCCGTGACCTTTTTAAATTTAAAATCACCTTGATTTAGGTAGAGTTGATTCTCCACCATATTACCTGTAAAGAATACATCGGTATAACCGTTATTGTCAAAATCCCCCACTGAAACGCCGCCCCCATTATACAGGTAGTAGATTTTCAGGATATTATACTCATCACTTTCCTTTACCGTATTGGTAAAATCAATTCCTGTTTCTTTAGGCGAACGCAGCTTAAATAATTCTTCGTCTTTTGCTGTACAGCTCAACAACACTCCACACACAGCAAAAATCAAAAATCTCTTCATCTCCCCATTTGGTTTGTTTATAAATTAAAAGAGACTGCCAAAATTGGCAGTCTCTCTTGTAAAGATAAATCCAGTTTTAATTAAACCCAGCATTCTGAGTTATATTCTGAACACCACCAACGGTACTCTGTGCGATAACCGATTGTGGAATAGGAGCATACTTATTTCTTTCTTGAAAAGTGGCTCCTGAAAGGTGCGGCCTTTTTGTACTTTCTTCAGCAATATAGGCGTTCATATACGCTACTATGTCAAATGACAAGGCACTGCTGGATGAGTTCTCGTCCCAACGCACCAGATCAAAGAAGCGGTGACCTTCCTGAGCAAGTTCAATTTTCCTTTCAAACCTGATCGCTTTCAAGGCTTCCGTCTGGCTGCCAAATGAAGTGTAAAGGCCAACTGAATAATTTGCCGCTGGATCTCCGTCTTCGTCGACAACAAACCCATCAGGATTAGCAGCCCTTTCCCGGACCTGGTTAACCAAGTCGACGGCCTCGCCAAGTTTATTAAGCTCGGCTTTAACTTCAGCGGCAAGGAGCAGAACATCAGCATAGCGAATGATAATAACATTCTTAGCGCTGGAAGTAAAACCCCAGTCAATTACACCGGCTAGTTGTGCGTCAAACTCAGCAAGAGTCGGAACACTTTTCACCGGGTTATAAGGGCCTCCGTTTGTAGGGTCACGCACCCATCCGAGGGATCCGCTACCCGGGTTGATACCCCAATCAAGGAAAGGGATACCACGACGACCGATTGTCCAGTCAATACGTGCATCAAGCGGGGCGGTCTCTGGTGTATAGGCTGCATCTGATGCAACACCTTCATCAGTTTTTATATCCACGCTGTTAAATGTATCCAGGAAAGGAAGACCACTTCCATCGACGCGGTAACTGTTAGCCAGGTTTTGCGAAGGCTGATAGAACCCGCAACATGCGGTAGGCGCTGCTGAACCATGAGGCTGATTCAGGCTATTTTCATAATTACCATTACTAATGGAACCATCCCCGTAGGACGCTTCATAGGCAAAGAGTACCTCATTATTTGAACTCTCCATATCAGCACGGAATATCTCATTGAAATTATCCATCAACCCGAGAGGGGTCCCTGAAGCAGTTGTTCCATTATTAATCACATCATCAAAGATAGGTTCAGCCTCAGCCCACTTCGCCTGGAATACGAGAACTTTTCCCAGTAAGGCACCGGCTGTATACTTATTGATACGTCCAGGGTTTGGCATAGTACCTGGAAGATTATCATACGCATAACGTAAGTCAGCTTCGATATCTGCCCAGATGAATGGTTCACCCACAGCAGGATTTGTTACCTCAACAAAAGGAATCTCATCACCTACTGTTTCATCTACATAAGGCACGCGTCCAAACACCTTTACACCCTCAAAGTGAAAATGAGCACGTAAGGCGCGGGCTTCTGCCAGAATACGGGTAGCCTGATCCTCAGTAAGGTCTCCCGCAACCGCCACATTGCGGATGGTTGCATTGGCTTTACCGATGCCATCGTAAATGGCCCCCCACTTGTTGTTCAAAGGAGGCAGGTTAGGCTGCGTATCAAAACGTTCAATGGATGTTGCATCTACGTTATCACTCGCTTCTGTTCCTTTATAGGAATCATCCGAAGTGATGCCGCCCCAAATCCAGTTGGAAGCACCACCATTTTGGTTGAAGCGGTTATTGCCCCAGCTTTCAAACCAGGAGCCATCCAGCGCGGAATAGGTTGCAATCAGCATACCCTCCACACCCTTAGCGTTCTGAAGGGAAGGCTCGGAATAAGCACCCGGCGGATCCACTTCAAGGAAATCGCTATTACATGATATGGCAATTGCGACAAGTCCAATCATGCTCAATATTAGAAATCTATATTTCTTCATAATATTTCTGATTTTTTAATTCTACAGTGAAATGTTAACTCCAAACAAGTATTGAGCTAGGGTAGGGAATCTTCCCTGGTCAACCCCCATCGTGAGGTCATCACCTCCCTGAATATTGATGTCAGGATCAGATCCATCGTAATCTGTGATGGTGAAGAAGTTCTGTGCCTGTACATAAATACGAACATTCGAGAGTCCGATCCGTGAAGTCAATCCCGGATCAAAGTTATACCCTAACTGAAGGGTACGTCCGCGCAGGAACGATCCATCTTCAACATAGAATGAATTGGAAGTACTGGTAGTAAATGGAGTATACCCATTTTCTGCACCAGGGGCCAAGCGAGGGTGGGTTGCACCACTGTTGTCCTGACCAGGTCTCCAGTCATTATTGATAACCCGCGGAGAAACCGCACCAACAAACACGCGCATGTCAGTGAAGTATTTCACGTTGTTAAACAGATCATTACCCTTGTTCCAAACTACAAAGAAACTCAGGTCAAAGTTCCTCCAGCGGAGATCAAGATTTAAACTGGTTACGAAATCCGGGTGAGGATTTCCTAAGAAAGTCTGGTCATTGGCATCAATCACGCCGTCACCATTCTGATCCACATATCTCCAGCTACCAACGACAGCACCTTCCTGGTCCACCTCGTCCAGCTCGTTCGGATCATCAAAGAACCGGTTGTTAGGATCGATCTGATATCCCCAGAAGGAAGCGATCGGCTGACCGGACTTCGTCCGAACGATGTCAGACAGACGGTTACCATTTCTGGAAATGAATGTTTCCGGGTTACCGTCAATGTCTTTAACCTCATTTGTATACTTGGAGAAAATCCAGGTTACATCATAAGAGAAATCGCCTAACTGATTCCTGTGTGTCACAGAAAGGTCAATTCCTTTGTTCACCATTTCACCCAGGTTGATCGAAGGCTGGAATACCTGCGGCTCAATACCGGTAGGCACCCTCGGGATGATCAGGTTATTCGTGGTATTGTTATACCAGTCAAAAGCAACATCGAGTTTACCTCCAAATAAGGTCGCATCAAATCCAACGTTAGTGGTGGTATTCTCTTCCCAGATGGTTGTCAGCGTACCCAGGCGGTAAGGAGTGTATCCAACCACCGGACCTGACTGTGTACGATTAATGTCATACCAGGAAATACCCACATTGGACCCAAACAGTGTGAACTGGTTATTAGGATCCACGTTGTCTATACTCCCCAGGATACCCCATCCACCACGAATCTTGAAATCATCCAGCCATTCGATACCGCTCATGAAGGCTTCTTCAGAAAGTCTCCAGCCTGCACCAAACGCAGGGAAGGTACCAAAACGGGCATCTTCTGAAATTCGGGAAGTTCCGTCACGACGAATAGTGAAATTCACCAGGTATTTATCCCTGAAGGTATAATCAAAGCGTCCGAACAGGGAATACAGCGTTGAAGGTGTTCCTTCATTCTGATACGCATTCGGTGTGGCAAACTGATCCGTGTTCAGGTTAATGAAATTAGGATCCTCGAAATCGAAAGTGTTCGTACTTACACCCAATCCGTAGTTACTGAACTTAAGCGCCTCAATACCTCCAAGTACCTTGAAGTTATGATCTTCCGCTACAGTTTTGGAATACGTCAGCGTATTTGTCCATGTCCAGTTGACCGAATTGTTATTATTGGTACCGAACTGGGTTATACTTGTATTCTCAGAATTCTCATAGGTTCTGAAATTGTAATCTTCGTTATAGAAGTTATTTAGATCAATACCAAATGAAGTCCTGAGTACGAGGTTCTGAATCGGCTCAATTTCTGCGAAAACGTTACCAAAAACCCTCCACGTACGACGAAGGTCATACTGATCTCTTTCAAGTACTGCGACCGGGTTGGATGCGTTACCTGACTGTCCGACGGAGTTACCACCATATCCGCCACCAATGTCCCTGGCCGGGATATAAGGCACAAAACGATATGCCCATCCCCAGGGACCACCTTCACCCCGAGCACGGTTACCATTGTTCTCTTCGTTACTTACCTGAAGGTTTTCTCCAATCCGCAGCCAGTCTGCAGGCTTGAAGGAAGTGTTCAAACGAACTGTATACCTTTTGTAATCGGTGTTGATGTGCGTTCCTTGCTGATCAAAGTAGTTAAAACTTAATGAGAAGTTTGCAGCTTCCGATCCGCCGGAAGTAGTAATCTGGTGATTCTGAATAGGTCCGTTCTGGAGCATCTCATCAAACCAGTTGGTTCCCGGGCTGGTCTCCATGATCTGGTACGCAGAGCCAAAATCCGAAATGTCATATAAATCAGGATTTGCTCTGGGATCACCCGCCGCTACACCACCTTTAAAGGTAGGGCTTGACACGATGAAATCAGGAATGGTAGGATTTCCTAAATCTCCGAAAACCGGGTGAATCGTACCAGGTGTATTCGTTCTCTGCAAATAGTCGGCATACTGAGCTGTGTTAATGGCATCCAGGTATGAACTTTCAGGAACTTTGGTAGTACCATAGTATCCGTTGTATGAAACCTGAACTTTCTCAGAACTACCTTTTTTGGTAGTGATAATGATTACCCCCTGGGCAGCACGAGCTCCGTAAATGGAAGCGGCAGTTGCATCTTTCAGCACCTGCATCGACTCTACGTCATAAGGGTTAATGGTTCCGGGATCTTTTGTAGGTACCCCGTCAATAATGTACAGCGGATTACTGGATCCAAATGATGTAAAACCACGAATCCTCACTTTTGCACCTTCACCAGGCGCACCGTCACCACTGACTGTAACACCCGCAGCACGCCCCTGCAGCTGCTGTGATATGTTAGCTGATGGCGTGGAAAGTGCATCATCGGTGTTTACAATTCCGACGGAACCGATAATGTCGGCTGCCCTCTCAGAGGTGTAACCCGTTACAACCACTTCCTGAAGTTGCTGTACGTCGGCTTCCAGCGATACGTTAATATTCGTTTGGTTCCCGACTGTAATCTGCTGGGTCAGATAACCCACAAAAGAAAACACCAGGACATCACTCGATGAAGCCGTTAATGAATAATTACCGGTGGCGTCAGTCACCGTTCCGCTTGTCGTTCCCTGGATAACGACGTTTACCCCTGGAATGGGATCCCCAACGTCATCCGTAACTTGTCCGCTCACAACACCTTGTCCATAAGACACTGTGATGGAGAGGATCAGTCCCACAATCAAAGCCCCATAGCGTTTGGGACTCCATAGATTAGATAGAATTTTTTTCATAAGGTAGATTTTAAGTTTATGGAACGTTTGCAATCGATTGAAACGTTCTATAGGATGCATCAATTAGCAATGTATAATTATTAATTAACATGCAAAACATTTTTTTAAAAAAACTTGAAAGCTTTCCAGAAATTTGATCCTTTTGACCCGGATATATGTCGTGATTGCAATAAACACGGAAGAATGTAGTAAAAATCGAATTATGAGCCCTTGTAGATTTTGCCTGAGTTCCTGGCCATTTCCAGCCTCCTGATCGATGACTCATCGACATAATCTATCCCAGGACGCTTTGCAAACGTTTTATTCATTCTACCTGAAAAATCTGTTATTTTCTGACTGGAGAATATGGCCTTTTTCCTGTCTGCTTGTGAAAATCAATTTGATGAGCCGGTTTAATTGTCAGGAACCAGAACGATACAAGCAGCGCGGTGAAGAAAGGTTTACTACACCTTATTATACACGTTAACATTCTACAGCAGCCTGCCCCGGAGGCCGGCAGTATAATTTCTGCTGAGACGGAGTGTCGAGCCTTCGTCAAGGGTAATGTCGTAATCCCCGTTCCCGCGTGATCTCATTTCTTTGACGCGGTCGGTGTTCACAATAGTCGAACGGTGAATACGGCTGAAATTTCCCGGAAGCTTTTGGATCATATCTTTTAGGCTGTCGAGGACCACATGCTTGTGTCCGTTGGTATGAATTTCAAGGTAGTCTCCTTCCGAGCCGATCCACTTGATATCCTGTGTCTGAATAACCGTTGACCGCTTCCCGTTTTTAACAGTGAGTATGGAAGGGCTGGTATCATTTTCGGGCGACGGCTCCCTCAGTTGATTGTGCCGGATAATCATGTAAACAGAGAATAGAATTATATAGACGGATAGTGTGATATACAGACGTGTTGATAATTTCTCAAAAAGCAACGAGGGCAATCTCCAGACATTCTCATGAATCAGAATGGAAAATCCGAAGAGAAATAATGAAAAAATGAAAAGATGGATAATCGTGAGCAACAAAATCAGGAAAAGTGAAAGAATGTAAAAGGGCACTCCCGTGACCCGTTTTTGAAGCCAGGTGAGCACGAAATCAAGCACAATTGAAAACAAAATGAACAATGGCCAGTATACCTTATAGGCCACCGACTCTGCCGGTACAAATGACCGGTCACGTAAAAAGGCTTCCAGGTAGTCCTGCCCGAATTCCAGAAATGCCACCAGGATCCAGAATCCGGCAAATCCAAGCAAGACCAGCCTGTTCAGGGACGGCAATACTCCGTCATATAACCTGAGCCCGGTAACTTGTTTCTCATTCATAATGATGGAAAATGTACTTACGGGAATATACGTAATATCACTGATTCTGTTGAACTGCCAGTGAGATTATACAGCGAAACCTTCCGGGCTCCCAATCTAATCTCATTGCTGTTCGACCGGCATCACCAGGATTATCGGACCGTCGCTTAAATAAGCCTCATCGGCCTGGGCCAGGTGATTGACCCGGTCTCCCGCTGGCCTCCCGAACAGGCCCAGGCCAACAAGACCAGGCTTATTACCAGGTATATTCGGTCAGTATTTATCCGGATCATTCGCCTGTTTCTTACTTAACATATGACAAGGTACATATAACCAGGGTTTTATGCCACCATAATCATCCGGTAACAAATTGCCCTCGGTTTAGTAAAAACTATCCCAAATTATCCCGTATCTGAACATTTCTCGACAAACAACAGGTTTTCTTTGGGATACTACATTGCCTTTTGAACCTCCGTTTTCAAGATTTGTACATCGATTATATGTATCAATCAACCTGATCCTGAATGCGTACTTTTGAAATCGTTCTTCTACTTACAGTAACTATTTTACCCTTCATCAAACGAAGGCTTGCCCTGAAAATCCGCTCCGGTTACCTGTTGATTCTTCTCGGGAGTTTGCTAGCCATCCACCTGTTGTTTGAAGGATATCGCTGGCAAATGATCCCTGCCTATATCCTGGTCATGATCCTGGGCTGGAGAATTTACCGTGTCGACGTCGCGAATAAAGTTCGCCTTACAATACTCAGGACAAGCGGATATATTGGAGTGATCCTCCTCATTTTAGTTGCCTGGGTACTGCCCTCAGCCCTGCCTGTTTTTTCCCTCCCTGAACCACGTGGTCCGTACACCGTGGGCACAGAGGAAATTTACCTGCAGACTGACAAGGATGAAACCATTACACAGGAACCGGATGACAAAAGGGAACTGGTGTACAAAATCTGGTATCCTTCAGATGCGGATGTAGCTGACCTGCAAGGGGAGAATTATGTGGACAACGCCAGCCGGGCCGGGTTTGCCACGAAATACGGGTTGCCCCCGTCGGCCATGAATTACCTTGACCATGTGAAAACATACGTTTATCGCGGTTTACCTGTAGCTGAAGGCTCATATCCTGTCCTGATATTTTCCCACGGCTATGGCTCCAAGGCCACCGGGTATTACGCCTTGCTCACGGAATTAGCCAGCCAGGGATACGTGATCATCAACATGAACCATACGTATGAGAGCCTCGGGGTCACATTTCCTGACGGGAGAATGAAGTACTTTGACTATGAATTCCAGAATGAAATAGCGAGTGGTTCGATGGAGGTGGTTAAGCCCATTGTGGATGTTTTTAAAACGGACCTTGATTATGAACAGCGGCATCCGGTAGTACGGGAAGTAGTGAAGGAATACTTTGAAGGGAGAATTCAGGACCGGTGGGCGGAAGACATATTATTTACAATTGACCAGCTGGGAAAATGGAATAGCGAAGGGCTATTGAAAAATAAGCTTGCACTTGATAAAGTCGGCGTAATCGGACATTCAGTAGGAGGCGGAGCCGCCGGTAATGCAGCTATTCAGGACAGCAGGATAAGGGCAGCTGTGAACCTGGATGGTATTCAATGGGGAAAAATGATCGATACCACCTACCAGATACCTTACTTGTACGTTTCTGCGGACTGGCCTGCAGAGCACGAGGATATTAATTCGCACGTCTATATTAATAAGAGTACGGACTATTTCTATGAATCCAAACTCCTGAATTCCGGCCATCCGAATTTTATGGATATTCCGTTCCAGATCCCGGTACCTGCGCTGGCCGGAACCGGAGAGATAGATGCTTACGAGGGGATGGAAATTGTCTCCCGGCTGGTCACTTCGTTTTTTGACCGGCATTTAAAAGGACTGGAGAATACCAGCCCTGAACAAACCGGGAGTCAGTTTGATTTACTTGAAATGAAAATATACCAGGGGGATTCGGTAAGGTAGGTACTTAACCCCGGCCCCCTGCTGTTCTCCGTTACAATGGTCCTGTGACCCGCATGACCATATAAGGAATGAAGTCAAATTTAGCGGGAACATCACTTACCTCTGCAGTCAGTTCGAAATGAAGTTCGCCGTCATTCAATAAACGTTCTTCAAGTGCTTCCACCGTCTCGGCATCGGTTATGGTTGCATCAAGCCTGAAATTCGCGTCATCATATTCCTTCAGGTTAATATCAATACCGTCCAATGTCAACGCCGTTATCTGTACATCATTGGCATCTTTGATAACAAAAGTTCCGCCGGTAAGCAGAATGGCATCTGCACCCTGGTAACTGTCAAATTCAATTAATATCTGGTCAAGGATAAGCTCATTCGGATCACCATTAATACTGTCAATTTCCGAATAGTCCAATTCGAATACCTGGCTAACTGTTTGAGTCGGTGTAAGTACACCACCCGGGATATCTATTGTCATAGCCACCCCATAGGCCAGATTTTCCGTCACCGTGGAGGGTCCGTCGTCATCTGATCCGCATGAGACCAGGCAAAAAATGCTTATTAGCAAGGCAAAAAATACAGTTTTCATCTTTTTATCAGGTTAATAGGAAATTATAAGGGAAGTTGATAGATAAGCCTGATTATAACGATATTACAACATAAATCACGATGAAACGTCAAATTTTAAGAAGAACGGGACTTACCATTTCGCGGTTCACTGGCCTTCAGCTACAACAGCAAGATGCCTTCCCTGAGGATCGACAGCCAGTCGCGTGATGCCGGACAGACCGAATTCCGAAAGATCCGCCAACCGTATCCAGTCACTGTCTCTCTCCGGGTCAAATTTATAGAGAATACTGCCTTTTCCGGATAAAAGAACCGCCCCTGGCGTCCAGGTATGATCTTCTGATTCAGGCAGCGAGGCAATAAGCCGGCTGGATTCGCCGGTGGCGGTGTTCATACTCCTGATTTCCCATGGCGTGACTGACTTGTCCACATAGCTTAGTAATTCCGAGCCAGGAATCAGGTGCAGGGAACGGCCAATATCCTTCTCCATCCTGCGACACTCACCGGTCCAGGTATCACAGATCTGCAACGTGGGGGGTTCGTCCAGGACAAACGCGGCAACGTGATGCGGGCCGATCCAGGCATGATAACCAATGACCACTTCATTAACCAGTATGTCACTTTTCCCGGAGGCAAAGTCATAGGAATACAGCCGTTGCAACCCGGTAGAATCCAGTCGGATGGCCGAAAAGGCCGTTTCTCCGGGAATGGGGGTTGGAGAATATTCGCCTCCGCCAGGTGTATCCGTGAGCCAGCGGCGCTCTCCGGAAACCAGGTCGGCAAGGACCACATCGGTCAGACCATTCCGTGTAGCCACATAGAGCAGTTGTCCATTCTCCAGGAAAGCCGGCTGATTGTCATATCCGGGGTTGTTATTGCTTACATTCACCGGATTGGAAAGGGTGAGCGTCCCGTTGGATTCGTTCAGATTGAATACATAAATCTCCGTGGATGGCTGGGCCATGGAGGTCACGCACAGGGAGAGAGACAAAAGCAGGAGCAGAAGCTGAATTTTCATGATGCTTAATTTCGTAAATTTTGGGGGTCTGACTGCTAATATATAAATTAGAAAAACAGGTCAAAACTCAAAAATATGCGTATTGCTCAGGTTATTCTTATCCTGGTAGCTTTTTTCAGCTGCTCAGAAACTGCATTAAGTCAGATTTTAAAATACAATCCGTATTTCGTCCGTGATGGTTCGGATACAATAGATGTTGCCATTACCAGGCTCAATCAGCTTGGAGAATACTATTATGATGAATCCTGGAATGCCGGAAACATTTACCTGGTAAACGGAGATTCCCTGATGGGATATTATATTCGATACAACATTGTGAATAACAGTCTTGAGCTGATCGTAGATAATGCGTTCCAGTCCATCAACAAATCCAATATCGCCGGTTTCGACTGGTTTAGCGCAAACCGGCTCAATGTGGAGCGTTTTATCAACCGGAATGAACTGGATTTCGGGACGGATAAAATGCTGACGTATTTTCCGGAGTTGCTGATTGATGGCGAAGTCACCCTCCTCAAGGTAAAGGAACTCATTTCCCACCAAAGTGCCGATTCGCCACTGCTGGTAAATAATGAAATGGACAGAATTGTTGTGATGGACAAACTGTTCTATTTCAGAAACGGGGAATTAACTGAAGTCTCGGGCGGAAAGAACCGGAATCTCAGGTTTTTTAATTCCGAAGAGCTGGAAGATTATGTCAGGGAGAATAATTTCAATTTCAGTAATGAAGGGGACGTGAAGCGAACCGTTGATTTTTATAATAAGACTGTTGCAGATCAGTAAACCTGCTGCTGTTCAGAATATTAGTAGAAATTAAAGCCGGCGCGGCTCAGGAAACTAATGGAAAATAAAGAGTATATTAGTCTATGTGCCTCACTAATATATCAGGTTTGCAATCCACTTGTCTCAGCTATCCACCGGACATGTTAAGCTGTTGAGAGCATCACTTTTCATCGGACTTATTGTGCTTGGTATGGCATCGCTTGTGAGATGTGTTGAGCCTTTTGATCCGCCGGAAATTGCGTCACCTGATGAAATTCTGGTGATTCAGGGTACCCTTGACGCCCCGGACGGGACGGGGCGGGTGATGTTGTCTAAAATCCAGCCTATCACTTCCCCGGCAAGTGATTCCCTGAATTTCAGAGTCGGCGGAGCAAGGGTGGAAATGATTGTAGGTGGCTCCAACTACGTATTGCCTGAAACCAATCCCGGATTTTATGAAGCGGAGATACCTGTAACGGTCGGACAGGAGGCCCGGCTGCTGGTAGAAATTAACGGCCGGATATATGAATCTTCCGTAGTAACGGTTCGCCCGGTTCCGGAGATAGACAGTCTCACTTTTAGTGCCGACGCATTGGGGGTTGAAATTGAAGTAAATACGCATGATCCGGAAAATACCACCAAATGGTATCAGTGGACATTTGAAGAAACGGCGGAGTACCAGGCACTATTTGGCTCTGATTATTATTGGGATGGAGAGCAAATTTTCAGACAGCCGGAACAGCAGCGGGTATGCTGGCAAACCAATAATTCAAACACCATCATGGTTTACACCACAGATGGTCTGACGGAAGATGTTGTCTTCAGATATCCGATCATTTATTTAGATCCTAATTCCTGGAAAATACAATACAAGTACAGTGTTCTTGTAAGCCAATATTCAATATCGGAGGCTGATTATATCTTCTTGAAAGAACTGGAGAATAATACGGAGAATATCGGAACCCTGTTCGATCCGCAACCAGGCAGAATTTTTGGCAATATTCAATCAGTATCGGACCCGGAGGAATACGTCATTGGTCAATTCAGTGCCCGTTCGGTTACACGTGATCGTCTCTTTATTGATCAAAGACAGCTGCCGGATTATCCACTCCCATTCCAGAATTGCCACGTCAATGATCTGGATTCGATATCTACCATTCTCCTGGACAGCATTCCCTATCCGCGGACACTGGTCGGATCCCTGACCACTCCGATGGGTAACATCTGGGGCTACAGCTACGCGCTGCCGCAATGCATGGATTGCCGGTTGTTGCGTGAGGGCACAAATGTTAAGCCTGACTTCTGGGAGTGACGGAAACCATGCAGGGACCATTACGCTGTTTTACTGTAAGGCCGACGTAAAGACAATTCAGGCCATCTTCATCTGAGCCCTTCTCTTTTTACGCATAATAATAAAGTGCGCCACAAATAAATTCGGCACCCAGCTCAACCAGCCTACCAGCAAATAGGCGGTGTTAAAATTACCCAATGAAATCGTTAATACCGGGAGCCAGATCCTTAGGGTAACCGCTGAAAAACAAACGGCATAACTATAGATCATAAAATTCTCATGACTGGTCACATCTCCGTTTCTTATTGAAAGAAACGCATAAATGGTAGTGGAGAGCCATACCACCCCACTCAGGGTAAACCCGATTTGATTGGATACGCCCCCCGTAGCGTACTGGGCAATGAAAAGACCACAAATGCCGCTTATCAGTACCGTGAGCATATAGATCATCCCGATTGTTCGGTGCAGCTGCATTCTCCTGATTCGCAGTTTGGTGACAAACTGGGACCAGCCGATCAATAAGGCAATTCCACCAAAAATGATATGTCCGTAAAAACCTATATTCCAGCTTTGGCTTTCCAGCACCTCCAGCGTTTTAGTTTTGAGAAGGCCGAAGTGAGGGTCAATTAAAAAGTAAATTACCGGATATAAACCGATGAAAACACACATGACACGGAACACCCAAAGACCGATCTTTTTTATCATTATATTATTTTGTTAATAATTGGGCCTGAAACTAATAAATATAATGATCAGATTCCCAATGTGTTGTATGAATATTCACGATATCGATCGGGATTCCCTTAATATTTCTCACACAGGTAGCGTGACAGGGCAATAACTGACTCGTTCTCATACCAATCTTTCCACAGATTTTACGGCAAATCCATCTGCAGGTGATTATAATGCGCTTGGATTGGATTTTGCCTTTATGTTCCCATGCTCGAATTTATACTGCAACTCATCATCACACCTGTCGTCCTTCTCGCTGCTGCAAAGTCTATGCGAGGTGTGTCGGTCAAAGATAATAAGGCCGCTATATGGACTTCCGTTTGGATCATCCTCGTTGGCTTCGTGATTGGTTGGTTACTGACCTTCCTTCTCAACCTGGCCACACTGGGAATTTTCTGGCTTATTGGTCTGGGCATCATCACCCGGACCATCGCGTATGCCATTATCATTGAACTGGTGGATAAGTTTCGCAAGGATTTTCACACGAAAGGGTTTATGCCGTCTCTTTGGCTGGCAATCATCCTGGCCCTTGCCTGGGGGTTGGTTGATTGGATCGTATAAACGGCAGGTCAGCCACTTCTTGATCTATGATAAAGGACATTCAAAAAATCAGTAGGCACCAGAACTGCCTATTGCGTAGTTTTATATAAATGATGGGGGCACCATAATTCTCCCGCCAAGCTGACTTTGAATAATAAAGAATCCAAACGCCGACGGCTGATCACGAAGAAATGGATCAGAGGAATACTGGTGACCCTGCTCTCGGTGCTGGTCGTCTCGGTCGGACTCATCATTTTCACCTGGGCGAACCGGTCCACCATCATTGATCTGGTCCAGGAATGGTATGCATTGAATCATACCGGCGAACTGGAAATTGGCGAGGTCATCTCCAATTTCTCAGATTTCCCAAAAATTGGCTTTACCATTCATGATATCCGGCATGCCGACAGCGATTCTGTAACTGATAAATCCGTCAGCATCGAGATACAGAAGGCCGACATTGTCGTACGTACGTTCGACCTGTTATTCGGGGACCTGAATATCACTGAAGTCGCAATCAGCGATGCCCGGCTGATTTCAGAAGTTCATCCCACCCGGCCTTTCAGTTATTACATCAACCTGAAACTTGAGAAAAACAACAGGGAGAATGAGCCATTTTATCTTCCCGGTTTCATGGATGCTTCCGGTGCTGAATTTCTGGTGGAGCATTCACGGCTTCTGCTGAAGGATACCACCCTCAACAAATATTTTGAAATGGAGATTGACCGCTTTGAGGGAGAATATACTGTCGAAGATGATCAGGTCCGGGGTGAGGCCGATATGAATGTCATGGTCCGGGGCCTCGGCTTCAATATGCTCAAGGGAGCGTATCTCAAAAATACCCGGGTAACCGGCCGTCCCGCTTTTTCGTTTGACCGCCAGCATCAGGAAATCCGTACCGATACGTTCAGGTTATCCTTGAATGATGAGCATTATGAAACAGCGGCATCCTTCAACCTTACCGATTCGGCAGGTTATGCCTTTTACCTGGCTAACGAGGAGACCGACCTTTCTGTGCTCGGCGGCCTGCTGGCCGACAGCCTCGAGGCCAAAATAGCTCCGTTTCAACTTTTCAGGCCATTTAAAACGGAAGCCACCATCAGGGGCCGATTCGGATATGGCCAATTCCCGCTGGTGATAGTGGATTTCTCCACAACGGATAACAGGCTGGTCCTCGCTGATCAGATCGAACTGGATCAAGCCTCCTTTACCGGTCACTTAACCACCGATATTTATGCTACGGACAGTATCCGGCTGCAAAAGCGTTCCCGTGAAGATGTCCGCATAACCATCGACAGTCTCACTGCCCTCACCGACGATATTCAGGTTAAATTCCGGCCCTCATATTTTCAGAGTTCGCCTGACGCCCTTAATTACCTGAATTCCTCCGTCGAAATGCAGGGCAGCAACGAAGCCCTGGCCAGACTGGTGGGTACCGATAATTTTGAATTTACGGGAGGAACTTTTGATTTAAAGGCATCTATCAGCGGAGATATCCCTAATCCATCGGAGATATTTAATTACGCCCGCGGCTCATTCTCCCTGCAAAATACCCGCGTTACCCTTAAGAGAAATCAACTTGGATTGCCAATAGAAAAACTTACCCTTCAGCTGGAACGTGATGTAGCTGTACTCCGTCATCTGGAGATACGTCTGCCTGACAGCGACAACATTATTTTCACCGGCAGACTGACTCATCCGGGTGACCTGCTAACCGATGACAATTTTTCAAGGACCACAGGTTATGCTGAACTAATCGCAGATCATATTGATGTGGATGAGATTATTGCCATCAGCACCCGGTTACTGGCGGATCAAGGGGCCGCCACTGATCAGAAAAATCTGCATGAAACCATTGAGGTCTTGCACCGGCGGTTTGACCCGGAACTCAGGGTAGACGTGAAATCATTGAGTTACAAGGGGATTGAGCTGAATAATGTCAGGGCATCACTGAATCTTCACCAGCCGGAAGTGGTGTCAGTTCCTTTCTTTGAATTTGACTTTAACGAATCAGTCACCTCCGTAAGCGGAACGGTACAGGTACCTCCTCCGCGCGGATCGGTCAACCAGCCGGTCAGCGTGGATATGCGTGCCTCCTCCCGGGGTAAAGTGACCGCCTTACGTGACTTATTCCGCATTCAGCTTATGGATGTGTTATCGGGAGAATTTGATTTTGAAGGTGCAGTCGATGCGCGTGTAAACCGGTTTCAGGACCTCCTGTACCATATCAGGGGTGAGCTGGTGCTCCGGGATAATACCTATTTCTACGTCCCAGCCGACCTTCGTATTCACCTTGATTCACTCAAGCTGGATGTGGAACGCTCCAGCCTCCTACTGGATGACTTTGCCTTTGATATGGGAAATTATGAGGATGTCCGTCTGCAGGGGAGCGTTAGCCGGTACCCGGACTTTCTACTTGGAAAAGAAGCCACCTCAGGTTCGGTGGATGTGCGTTTGCACTTTCCCAGGCTGAACGCAGATACGGTCCGAAACCTGATAAAGAAAGTAAGTACCGCGAACCGGGAGGGGCCTGAGCGGGAGAAGAAAAAACTGTATACCGTATTCAAGGACCTCAACCATTTTGATCCGTCAATCCAAGTAACCATCGACTCCTTATCGTATAAGGATCTGAATATGTATGATATTTCTTCGCGCATTGCTTTTGAGAATGATTCTGTTCTCAGCATGGAAAATTTTGATATTTACTATAAGCAATCCCGCGCGCAGGTCAACGGCCGCATCATGGCACCGGAGGCATCACAAACCATGATCAATAACGATCCGTTTGAATTTGAGGTTACGGTCATTGCGACTGGTCCGAATACAGACCTGAATGACCTGCTGGGGAGTACCAATTTCTTATTTCAAACCGGAAGCTTCGAATTTTCAGGCACCTACCAGGGGGAATCTGAAAGCCTGGCACTGGTGGAGCAAAACGCCACCGCCGCACTGCGAATCGGGCCATCCCTGGTACATAATACGACAGCCGGGCTCGATATCCCAATCGACAGCCTGGCGGTAGAGATTAATAACAACCTGGCTACCCTTACCTATCTGGATATGGATCTGCCGGGTAAAAGTTCGCTGGACTTCTCCGGAACGATTAACAATTTTACAAGCTTCATCAACAGCGACTCCGGGCGGCACAGTTCGGCCTTTCAGATAAAATCAGACTACCTGGATATTGAAGACCTGGATACCTTTTTTGACTCCGGGGAAGCCGCAGCTAAGGACTCCGCTAATCTGGAGGCCGATATCCGTAAGATCCGGGAAACCCTGGATGAAATCATATATTCCTTCAATCCTACCTTATCACTGTACTTTGATTCGTTGCTCTTCAAGGATCAGATGGTAAATGATTTCCGCACTTCATTTTCCTTTGATAATGACGGGGACCTGGTTGCTGAGAAAATGTCTATGAACATATACGACGGATCGGTTGACCTTACCTTCAGAATTGGCAATACCGAACAGCAATCCTATCCGGTGGATATCAAGATGAACATTGCGCAGCTCAATCTGAATAAAATGATAACGGACCTCAATTATTTTGGCAATGAGGAATTGCGCGAAGCTGATCGGATCGAAGGGATTGCGGACCTGCAGGTTGACTTACGCGGGCGATTCGATGAACAGGGAAAGCTGCTTTTTGAATCACTTAATGGCAAAGTATCGCTGGCATTACATCAACTCAAATTATATGGATATGACCCCCTGCTCGACAAGGTGGTATTGTTCAGCAAAGAGCGGTTTGAAAAGCTGCAATTCCAGCCCATTGTTCAGACCCTGGATATTAAGAATGGAGAAATTCTGATACCCAGAACTGAAGTACAGTCCTCCGCCCTCCAGCTTTTCATTGAGGGCCAGGTCAGGCTCGAAGACTATCTTGATATCTGGATCTCAGTACCCTGGAAGAATCTGGGTAAAAATGATGGATTAACACTTCCGGCTAAAACCACGTTTGAGAAAGCCGGGGGTAAATTTTATATTCAGCTGGTGCAGGATCCGGACCATCCCAGGCCATCGGCCCGGGATATGGGGATAAATATCCGGTTCAGCAACCGGGTGTTGAGAAGAAACAGAGAGAAGTAAATTTACCGAATTGACTGGCTCATAATCCCCGCTTTCCCATATATGTTTTCAGGTATGAGGTTTTTCCCATCAGGAATTGATTAGGGCTTTCCCCCATTAGTTTTTTAAAATCACTGATAAAATGCGCCTGGTCGAAGTAACCGTAGTCCAGTGCAAGATGGTGCAGGTTCTCATGCTTGCCTGATTTGATTAGTTCGAATACAGAATTCAGCTGGACCACCTTGCTGAAATATTTCGGAGGCACACCAAGAACTTCCTTGAATTTTCTACGATAATGACGTACACTTACTTCGCAGTTGTCCGCCAGCGATTCCACAGATAAAAGACCATTGTGCTTATATATTTTTTTAAGCGACTGATCGAGCCATTCCACCCGTGGCAGGCTATTCGCAGCCAACAACTTAAGAAAGTTCACTAGTAAACCCACCTGTTCCAACCGGTCCATGTGCGGCGACAATGAATTCATCAGGGAACTGCATTGTACCGGACATACATCACTGAACGATTGCCACTTATTCAGAAAGTATTCTCCCGATTTGTGAAAAAGATAGTAGGGTGCTGTGGGATATAACAGGAAGCCTACCAGGCCGAATTTTCCTTCAATAGAAATACTTGCCTCCACATTATATACTTGTCCAGCTATATAAAGCCGATCCCTTGTACATTCACTCTCCCCGTTGATGTGCAGGGTAGGCTGATCACCATATACATAAATCAGGAGAGGAAATCCATTGGCATGTACCGGATAGGTGACCTGAATATCTGAATCGGAATGGCCGTTTAAGGCAACCACAAGATACTTCCGGATTTCGGAAGGAATGGCATACTCGAGTTCACTGGCGAATGTTTTAATCATGATGTCCGAAACGTACAATGAAGAGAAGTATATAGACGGTACATTTCCCTGGTAATAAAATATGAAACCAGATGAATAAGTTCAAGTATAGTTGTATCCCCCTGCTTGTAGTATGCTTCATGAGCTGCGAGGATTCTGATGACAATGATTGCTGCGAAATGGAAGAGCCACATGAGTGTGTAGAATATATGCCGTCGCAGGTACCCGGCGGATTAGTATCAACCTGGGATGAGCCAGGGGATGTAGATATTTTCCCTGCCGAGTTAACAACTCCGCCGGATGACCTTGGCGGTGGCATTTTTACCGTGTCATTGTCCACAGAAGGGCCGGCCATACCGGCCATGTCAATTACAGCTGATGGAGATGAAAGCGGTGTAATCCTTGGGGGGTCATCGGCGCAAACCAATAATGAACAGCTATGGACAGGAAGCTTCCTGGGGTATCCCGGGGTCAGCTATTCCTTGCGGGCGATCTCTTTTGTGGAAGGAGATGAATATCCATGGGGCTATTCGATTTCCTGGTCGTTTGAGGGACGCATGGATTGTTATGAGCCCAATGATGTCATGGCAGATGCCAAAGCTATCCCCAAGGACCTGGAAATTGAAGCATTTGCCCATGGCGGCCATATCAAAAATTTTGTAGCCACGGGGGCCGATCAAACCTATGACTGGTACAAGTTTAGCATCTTCGAACCATCGAAAGTCCGGGTAGCCATCGTGGAAAGTCCGTCAGACATACGCATGGGTCTGCGTATTTTCGAGTCCGGAGCGGTCAACCTGGGCATCAATACAGTGGCGACAGACGGGTCGCTTTCTGAACCCGGGGTTCTCTTTTATGTGGAAACCATGAATATCCTGGAGCCGGGGACATACTTTGTTGAAACCCATCATGACATGGCAAGGCCATCGGTCAATAAAGGTGAAGAAATCCCGGATTACTGGAGCACACCGTACAAACTTGAGGTTACCACCGTGGATTAGGCTGTCCATTCAGGAGTAATAGGTCAATACCTTGTTGGACAAAGAAGCACATGTTGCCAAACAAACCGTAAAAAATATTCTTACCATTAAAATTCGACAATGATGAAGTCAAGAATCCTGATTATAACAATTTTAGCTTCCATGATAGGGTTGAACCTGCTCAAAGCGCAGAATCGACGTTCGGCTGACTTACGCGGTACCGATGTAGTATTTGTAGTGGAGCATAAAACGCATGAAGTGAGTCATCTCATTTTATCTGAAAATTTTCCGAAGGTTAAAAAAGCCGCGGTACGGAAATATCCGGATTCAAATTTTTTCAAGGGAAAAATATGGGGGGATTATGAACTCACGAAACGTGGAATTCTTCCCCCGCTGAAAACCAAAATCGAACTTCACACCCGGGAGCCCTTTTTCCCCGGTGATCAATTCTTCCCTGGTGATCAATTCTTCCCGGGCGATCAGTTCAAACTGGTCACAGCTACGACCCGTGTGGTCGCGATTGAAAAAGGCATCCTTGAACTGGAGAGAATCAGGTAATGCATGGTTTTCAGATCGACTTTAATGTATTTGTAGTATTTCTCTGTTTCTTTTTAATTGTGCTTCCGGCTGGCGGACAAGAATTGGAAGTTAAGATATCAGGAATCACCCTGGAGTATCGTTCCCCGGTATGTGAATCATATTGCCGGTTACAATTTACAGCAATCGAACAAAAAATAGTACGTTTAGAAACCCCGGGGATAGTCACAGAAAAAGCATCTGATCGACTCCTTCGCCGCAATACGCATTAACTCAGTCCGGTAAAATGGATAGCGATTACAGACGCGTGCCGGATTGATGAAATCAAGGCTTTGCCGGAAATTCATCAGTGTCCTGGCTGCAACGAAAATGTAGTGGGAAGATTGAGCCTGGTCACTAATAAAGCAATCATTGAAAGAGTGTTTGAAGGTAACGACCCGCCGGAAGTATTGAAAAAGCTGATTTTCCTCTTGGAAAGTGAATTCGCTCCGCAATATTCTCCGGAAGCTTACCAGGAATATTTTGTGCAGGCTCACAAACTAACACGACTTCTGGCACGGAAGGCTATTAAAATGGATAGTATATTAATGGAATTGGATTCCCTGGAGCGGAACTTGCGTTAGAAAGCAAGCAGCTCACCGGTACCCGGCTGCCTGGAGCTCGAACAGTTCGGCATACAATTTCTTGTTCTGCATTAATTCTTCATGAGTGCCCAATTCAACAACCCTGCCTTCCTGCAGTACCAGGATGCGATCGGCCATGCGAACCGTACTGAAACGATGAGATATTATGATACTGGTTTTGTCCTTTGTCAATCCTATAAAACGCTGAAATACTTCATATTCCGCTTTGGCGTCGAGGGCAGCGGTTGGTTCATCAAGAATCAGCACCTGTGCATCTTTCATGTACGCCCGCGCCAGGGCAACCTTCTGCCATTGTCCGCCGGACAACTCTTTTCCCTGGGCAAAACGTCGCCCGAGTTGCTGGTCCAGGCCAGATTCAAATTCAGCGATTACCTCATTTGCAAGACTTCGCTCCGCTGCATTCTCGATCCGTTCCGTATTCTCCAGCTCCTCAATATTGCCTACTGCAATATTCTCTTTAACGGTAAACTCATATTTGAAAAAGTCCTGGAAAATCACCCCAAAGATCCGCTGATATTGTTCGCGATCATACCGGTTGATATTAACTCCCTCCAGCGTGATCTCGCCGGAAGTTGGTTCGTAAAAGCGGAGGATCAGTTTTATCAGGGTGGTCTTCCCGGCCCCATTCTGACCTACAAACGCCATTTTTTCCCCGGGATTTAGCTCAAAACTCACATCAGACAATACATTCTGCGAAGCGCCCGGATAGGCGAAGGAAACATTTTGAATCCTGAACCCTTCCCTGATGACATCCGGTACCGGCAGCGGATTACCGGATCGATCCTCCACCGCGAGATCAATAAAATCAAAATAGTCCTTCAGGTAGAGTGCACGCTCGGTTATGCGTGTAAAACGGAGAAAAAATCCTTGTAAATTGCCTCTCAGGCGGTTAAACGATCCTGACAAAAAAGTCAGTTCGCCAATCGTCAGGACGCCTCCTATTACCCGGAGAATGATCAGCACATAGGCACCGTAATAGCTCAGGACCCCGAGCATGTTGAATAAGGCTCCGAAGGAGGTCTGTCGAACGGCCAGTGCCTTGTTAAGCCTGTAATATTCGTCGGATACCTTTCGAAATCTGCCTGCAATGAAGTCAGAAATACCAAACAGCTTTACCTCCCGGGCCGTTTGGTCGTTGGCACCAATGTACCGCAGATAATCCAGCTCCCGGCGCTCGGCGGTCCAGGAGCGCGCCAGTGAATACCGCCTGGAACTGAATTTAATCTCATTGATAAAGGAAGGAATGATACTGAGCACAAGCAGAAGAATTAACCAGGGCTCGAAATATATGAGACCGGCTATAAGAGAAATCATGGAAATGATATTCTCGATCTGGGTGAGGGATTCGGACATCAGGTTGACCCGGCTGGTTGTCTGTTGCCTGGCCCGTTCCAGCTTATCGTAAAACTCCGGATCTTCCAGCTGACTGATGGTGATGTCTTTGGTTTTCTGAATGATCACAATGGATGAGGCATTGGCATAAAGGTCACCGAGGAGGCCATCGGTAAGGCCGATGGCCCGGCTCAGAAGGTCAGAAAGCAGTGCAAGCAGCAATTCCACCCCGACATAAATCCAGAGGGAGGAAAGATCGGGGTCTTCCATGGAGACCTGGAGCACAATCTCATCGATAATAAGCTTTCCTACCCAAAGCAGGGCCACAGGAACAAATGCATTCGCGAGGCGACAGAGGAGGTTTGACAGGAATAATGCACGGTTAGTCCGCCAGATTTCCATAAAAAACCGGGGAATATACCGCAGGGCCCTGAAGGATCCTTTTACCTCTTTATTTTCTTTAATGGAGCGGGGAGTTCTCATGTATTCGTGGGTTGCCTGTTAATATACTCCCGTTGTGTGGGAAAATTATTGAAGAGGTTAATAAACTGCTAGTGGACGAATTCTCCCCATTAATACTGGACCCTATTAAGGCAAGATCCTTCCATGAGAGAAGTAATCTGAATAAACCTTTATGGGCTTCACTGGGAGAAGCCCAAAAAACAGTAATCATCCTTGAGGATTTCAAGGCCTACTTTTTAATACATAGGTGAATACATTAATTCGCGAATTGCAAATAAAAGCCATCTAAATCCGCTCACGGCTGCAGCACGCAGAAAAAAAGTGGTGGAGAAACTAAAGAAAATGATGGATTAATCTATTTTTATATGAAATCAGTCTTCTTCATCAATCTGCCATTCAAACTCCTCTCTTACATAATTTTCATACGCAGCGTCGCGGAAATCAAACCAATCCTGCCTTGCGTCTGAACTATCCACTATCTGTTTGAAATGCCTGAACGGCTGTTTTCTGTCGAGCGCATTAACCAATTCAATTTTAAGCGACATGATTTCCAGTTGATTGGCGAAATCTTCCATAACATCAAACGCTCGCGAGCTGGACATAGGACTGAACATTAAATAGTCTTCGGGTGAATTTTCAATATCATAAAGCTTTTTCCCAAAAGCTCCATCATCCCATTCAGGATCATAATCCGCGCCCTCCATTGTTTCTATTATTTCTCCTGATTCTTTATGAAGGTAGCAAGTAATTCCGGCTTGAAGAGATCCGGATATTTCCTTGATCATTTCCTTGGTCAGTGTAGTTTTTCCAGGCATGATATGCACTTGTTAATTGTTATTTAAAGTCGGAAAAAGGAAAGGATAAAGCAAAATGTGTTTAATGACTCAGCAAAACGTAATATGACGTTACTTTCGATAACGAAGGAAAAAGCAGAAAAAACATGCAAAAAGTGGGCAGAAAAGAAAAAGGCACTCACAATATTCATTGTAAGTGCCTGATAATCAGTGTGGGCGATACTGGATTCGAACCAGTGACCCCCTGCTTGTCGAGCACTAAAATCGGTGTTTCATAAAAATCTCAAACGGTTCAAAATGTGCCATTAGAGCGTTTAAACGCACTTTTTTGAACAATCGCATTTCTTTTTGATTCGCAGAATTGGTACTTTCGCTTGCAAATGGCTTGCAAATCGTGGCTACCAACATCAAAATATTACTCGATAAACGAAGGGCTAAACAGGACGGGTCCTATCCCCTGGTGATGCGGGTAATCCATGAGCGCAGGAGTACGAATATTCCGTTGGGGTACAGCCTCCAGGAGAAAGACTGGGATGAACAGCAGGAACGGTTAAAGCCCTCTTCCCACTTTGTTGACAATACCACCCGATTCAATAACGCCATCCAAAAGAAACGCACCCGTGCGTACGATCTCATCACTCAATTATACGATGAGAAAAAACTGGAAGTTACCAGCATTCAGCAGCTAAGAGTTTTAATTACTGGTGAAAAGAAAAAAAGAATAACTGTCTTCTCTTTTCTTCAGCAAATAGTAGATGATCTCACCACAGCAGGAAAGGTTGGCAACGCAGAGGTGTACAAGGCCACCCTTCGGATGCTCAAAACCTTCACCTCAAAGAAGGACCTGTATTTCGAACAGGTCAATTATGTATTCCTGAATAAGTTTGAGAACTGGCATTACAGTAAGGGAGCCAGGACAGGATCGTTGTCCGTTTATATGAGAACACTTCGCGCTGCCTACAACCGGGCTATCAAATCCGGAATTGTCAAGCGGGATCATTATCCTTTTACGGATTACAAAATCAAGAATGGCCAACCCACCAGAAAGGCGCTTAGCGAGTCTGATTTTCGTAAGCTGATCTCCGGTAACCTGGAAGGAAGATATTACCTCCAGCGGGCACGGGATCTCTTTATGGCAAGTTTTTTCCTCCGGGGTATGAACTGGATGGACCTGGCTTATTTGAAAGTGAAAAATATCCAGGGTGATTTTGATAGAGTCCGGTATGTCCGCCAGAAAACCGGAAAACCGTTCAGCGTGAAGATCAGTGACCCTTTGAAAAAACTCATGCTGAAATACCTGCCGGAAAAATATGACCAGGAATCATTCATCTTTCCTATTCTGGATTACAAGTACTCGGAAGAAAAATTCCGAGAGATTATCGGAGAGCGCCGGCGAAAACTAAATAAACAGCTGAAGGAGATTTCTAGAGTGCTGAATATCGAACGCTTTACTATTTACACCGCACGCCATACCTACGCTACCATGGGAAAACGAAAAGGCGTTCCGGTTTCAGTGATTAAGGAAAGTTTGGGGCATTCAAGTGAATCTGTTACCCAAGTGTACCTGGATTCATTCGAGAATGAGGTTATAGATTCGTATGATGAAGTGATTATAAAGGAATTATCATTTTAATTCCAATTCTGGAATTTCACCTTTACATCAATCATTTAGATTAAATCATGTAGAAAATCCTCATTCTCGTCATTAATTAGTCTCGTAAATTCTCCTTTTCGGTACCATAATTCGAGACTTCCTTTATCCCCATTACCCTCAATAGCTCTTACGCCATCTATTACACATAAGAAACCAAAGAAAGTTGCCTCTGCAGATTCTCTAATAATATTTGCTATAATTTGTCGCTCGTTATTCGTACAATTTTTATAGTAATCACTCATTTCTTTGAGTTCTGCCTTAGGCTTTTTACCAAGTGGTTCAACCAAATTGTCAATGGTATCCTTTATTGCAGATTCCATAACAACCTGCTTTGTGATCTGAACAAAATTTTTCGAATCCATTTTGAAGTTATAATTAAAGTTTATCAAATGATTTCTGGTCGGATAAAATATTCGAAGGTTCGTTGAAATCTTTACCCATCAATCTGCCATTCAAACTCCTCGTTTACATAATCTTCATACGCAGCGTCCCGGAAATCAATCCAATGCTGCCTTTCATTTGAACTATCTACGACTTGTTTGAAATGCAGGAATGATTATTTTCTTTCCGGTTAAGCGAATCCAGACTTTCTCTTTGATTCTAAGTCTAAACAGATATGATGCAATCGCTATCATTTATATATTATACCTTTAACAATATTCCGTTCAATATTTATTTCTTCCTCTGAATCGAATTCATATTCATTACGATTTTTTCTAAAAATTTTCACCCTTATAGTAAGGACGTTCTTAGAAATAGATTCTAAAATTTGTTCTCTAATTACACTTCCATTCAGGTTCACTAATTCTTGTTCATTCAATACGCCATGGTCAGGATATAACTTCCAGTTCTCAATAAATATTTCTCTCCCGTGATCAAAAGTTAAATGCACGGTATCGTTATTTGATAATAGTTTTCTAATTGAAATTGGAGAAACTACACCGCTTAGTGTGTCATTTATGGAAGATTTGAAATCGATCCTAACTTCCGATCCCACTAATTCTTTACCTAATTGATCAATCGGAGTATATTTTAAATTCCATGCACCTTGAGAATAGGATCCTGGTGAATAGGATATAATGCTCAGAGTCACTATTACTTTTATCCAGATTCCATTAATAGTTATCATAACATTTGATTACCCAATGACCAACATGAATATTTCAGTCATCATTTCCCATGTTGGCACCTAGCAAGTTCAGAAAATGGAAGCGTTATAGCAAGATGTGTTTTTTGATTCAAAAAGCGAAAATCCGGCGCGACTTGGATTTCACTTGATCCTTAAATCATCATACATCCGTTAGCCGCCTAGGTTAGATCAATCTAATCAATATTATAAAAAGGAGCTTTAGAAATAAATACCTGCCATCCACGCTAATTTCTATGAAATAAATATACTGATGCGCAAATTAGGATAGGTTCTTTTCTAGAATTTATCTTATACCATCACATGCTTGAGATAATAAAAGGAAAAGGAGTAAAAACTAATTCATAATACTAGCTTTATGTTATTCATATGCAGTAGGTTCTTCAGCTACTTTTATTACAATTTGATCATTTAATCTATTGATTTGAATAAATGGATATGGACAAAAACCCCCATAATATTGATTATTAATTTTGAATGCGATTTGTTGAACTGTATCAGTCTTGATAAATATCTCACCCGCTAAATCCATAGATGGATCAGTATCTAAAATTCTATTTTCAAAGTGGTGACCGTTGACAAACACATCAAGTTCATCACCTTGAAATCCTTTTTCAAAAAACAAGTAAGATCTCTTCATTTTGATATCTATGCATTCCATAATTTCAGTTGCCTCAGCTTGCTTTTCACATGATACAATGCTCAATAGGAACATTGTATAAATGCATGTCATTATTATTTTATTAATCATCGGTTGTTTTATCTACCCCATTTAAATGCTTTGAGTTACCATCCATTATGTAACTTCCATATGTCAGAAGGTTGTTTGATTTAGATAGACCATTTGCATCTTTTTCTGGTGAGGAACTAGATCCACTTGGAGTAGGGTGGTTTAATCCTTTTATATGTACAAGTTCAACCTGGCTGATATTCCCTTTCATCCATCATGTTCAGGTTAGCATTTCAACTGAAAATAATTATTCATTACCCCACGCGGATAGTAATTCGTTAAACAAGTCGGTGCCTGCCACAAATACGCCACACACATTCGTCGTTAAAATCAGTCCATTGGAGCTTTTATTATTTAAAAAACGGACTTTCTCCAAGTCATTGCAAATTTTGACCGTATCTATGTCTGAAGGTGGCGGAGGAACAGATTGGCAATCTATTGATTCGAAGGATTTGATCGAATATCCAATAACCAAATATTTCTTATTGAGCACAAAATCCTGCTCACAGCTAGAAGACTCCTGATATATGAAAATGTTCTGGCCTGCCTCTGCATCACCCTTTATCAAATCGTCAATTTTAAAAAATACATTCGAACCATAACCAGCAGTATTCTGCGCTTCCACTATTTCAGTATTATAATGAAAATTAGACACAGCCGATCCTATGAAAATGAAATCTGCCGTTTGTTTCAATTCATTTAATATCTCATCTGAATATTCACATTCACACGCATGAGCATTACCTGTAATCAAAAGAAAGGTCGAAAGCAAGAATGTATATTGGACCATTTTTGTAAACATCTCCGTTACTAAATTAAAATAACCAGGAATTAAGAATTTGTCACTTGCTGTGAACAGTGGAAAACTCCCTGGCACGATCCCACCCGTAACTTTCCCACATTTCACAGTTACGACAACAATAATTAGGGATTTTTTAAACTAGTTAGAAAATTTCTCCTGCCTTTTGATTGTAGAATGGATTGCTCGTAGTTACTCGCGATCCAGAATACACCCACTCCTGCTCGCTTCTGGATTGCCTACTCTAAATCCGGTGTGTATTGGATATTATCCAGGAATGTGGACGTTAATAAAATCAAATTTTTGTTTTTTTTTGAGTCAGCTGAGTAAACTCTCTTTTAATGCTTCACGATAATATTTTATTGTTCTGAAATACATACCCGTTAAATTTGAATACCAAAATGAAGTGTGTCTACTTTAACACTGGAATCCATCTTACCATAAATTCTGCATTTTACATAAAATTGGTATTTGCCTAGTCTATCAAGCTTTTTAATTAAAAATGCTGAGCTTAACGCATTGTTAATTTTAATGTTTTCCTCCGAAATGAGACTATCATTATGATAGGTAATTACTTCGAATTCCCGATATGCATAATTTGGAGACGCTAATAAAAATTGAATTTTGAGGGTATCATTTAATTCAAATTCATTTGATTTTTCTAATGGATTGAAAGCTATTATGCCTGATCCCCCTTCTTCCTTCAATCTTCCTTTCCTGTCATATTCTCGATAATATTTGATTCCTTCGCCATAATAAAACATGTATTTAGAAACCACCGGCCCCTCAATAGCCACTGTGTCTTTATCCAGTATAGTGTAGTATACAGACTCTGAATCCTCGTAGAACTCCCGGTATTCACCAAATAATTCACCCATACGCCATGACCTTCGAATATTCAGGCCACCTGAACGATAATATAATACTTCAGTGGAGTCAAGTTTACCGGCTTTATAAGTTGCTATTCTGGCGGTATCACCATTCTCAAAAAATCCAATACTAAGGCCCTCTTTAACTGAATGTTCATTCACCTCGCTTGTTTCTTTAATTGAACCTGACGGATAGTAACTCACTATTTGATAATCGTTATTATCACCACAGTTCATGAGGAATACAAAAATTAAGATCACGATTCGTGGAGGTAATTTCATATTTCATAATACAAACAATATACATCCCAACAGATTAATCGTTGAAAGTACAATGAAGAAAACATAGGCCATTTCTTTTGGGAATTCAGGCTGTCCATGTGCTCCTACTGCTTTCATTAAAATTCGATTAGATATAACCATAATGACTGAAAATATTATGGTTAACAATAGGTTGAATCCCAATCTGATTAGAAACAACTCTACCCTCCAAGTCGAACTAAAATCCTCTTCAGTCCCTAACCAAAACATGGTTAAGATAGTCATTCCAAATCCAGCACATCCAAGGATTAAATAATTTACGATCTTAAAAAGACTCATATCTTTCAATTTACCGTGAACAGTGGAAAACTCCCAGGCGCAATCCCACTCCTGACTTTTACACAATTCACAGTTTCGACAATAACAAATAAGGACTTTTTAAACTTTTTTGAAAATTTTTTTCCGCCGGAAAAAACATGCCAGAAATCGTCAAAATCCGCTTGCAAATTGCTTGCAAATGAAAAAGGCACTTACAAAATTAATCGTAAGTGCCTGATAATCAATGTGGGTAATACTGGATTCGAACCAGTGACCCCCTGCTTGTCGAGCAGGTGCTCTAAACCAACTGAGCTAATCACCCTCTGCGCGCCGAAGCCTTTGGCGAAGGCGTGCCAATAAAGACATTCGGCGTTGCCGTAAACTTCGGTCCACCTGCGCCAGAGGCTTCGGCGGATGCGACCAGCTTTCGCTAAAGCTTCAGCCGACGGAACAAAACTACAATGATTCTCGAATAACTTCAACGTCCGCCTGATAATTATCATAGTATGCTGCCTGAGGTATTTGTATCTTTTACTACATCAAAGGAAAATACTATGAAACTCACTAGTAAATCCCTGATTTCCGCGGCGGCTAAAACAGCTGCCGCCCTGATCATTTATTTCCTGATAATGAATTTCATCGGCCTCGGCCTGCAGCTGGAATACCGCATCGTTGAATTCGTTATCCTGGCCATTGGCATTTATTACGGAATGAAAAGTATCCGCAACGAAAATCCTGGACACTTCACCTACCTCCGCGGGGTAATGACCGGTGTCTACATCGGAGTGCTCTCCTGTATCATCTTTGCATTCTTTGTTTTCGCGTACCTCATGTTCCTTGACCCCGGATTCATGAAGCAATTGCGTGAAACCGCTCCGTTTGGTAAACTGATTAACCCGTATATCATCGCCACCACGATCGTGGCGGAAGGTGCTGCCGCCGGCGCATTATTCGCCTTTATCGCCGTGAACAGGCTTGCCACAAAAGGCGAACAAATATAGACGGTAACATTCTCCATTATAGTTAGTATTTACTAATTTTATTAGTATTTTTGGAGAATGAAGGACGACCATTTAGCAGGAAGAGGAGCCCGCATCCAGCCGGCCAACCGCTTTCTGCTTCGAAAATTTGTGCAGGAACATCACGAAGGCATTGATGAAGAAGAATACATACAACGTCCTGAAACCGAAATCCTGTACGAATCACCTTCCAAAGTAGTCAATAAAGTCACCAGTCCGGATGTCGGAATGGCCTATTCGCTTAACCCCTACCAGGGGTGTGAACACGGCTGCGCATATTGCTACGCCCGCACCACGCACGAATTCTGGGGCCTCAGTGCCGGACTCGATTTTGAATCAAAGATCATCGTAAAAAAGAACGCCCCGGAATTACTGGAGAAACACCTGCTTCAGCGTTCCTGGAAACCTCAGCCCATCGTCATTTCCGGCAACACGGATTGCTACCAGCCCATCGAACGGCGGCTTGGTATTACCCGGGAACTTCTGAAGGTTTTCGCCCGTTATCGCCATCCGGTGGGTATCATCACAAAAAACGTACTTCTCCTGCGTGACCTGGATATCCTGGAAGACCTGACCAGGGACAAACTGGTTCACGTTTACTTCTCTATCACCACACTGGATGAGAAACTCAGGGCAAAACTCGAACCGCGTACTGCGACTTCCAGGAAAAAACTGGAGGCCATCCGCAAGCTTACCAATTCAGGTATCCCCGTCGGGATCATGAACGCCCCGCTGATCCCTGGCCTTAACCATCATGAATCACCGGCCATCCTGAAGGCTGCCGCCGACGCCGGGGCACTTACTGCCGGATATACCGTCGTCAGGCTCAACGGAACCATCGGGGATATTTTTGAAAGCTGGCTCAAGGAACATTTTCCGGACCGGTACAACAAAGTCTGGAACCAGGTGAGCCAGGCCCACGGCGGGAAAGTAAATGATTCAGAGTGGGGCCGCCGTATCAAAGGAGAAGGGCCCATAGCAGATTCGATCAGTCAGCTTTTCAGTGCTGCCAAGGATGCTACGATGAAAGGACGAAGAATGCCGGATTACAATACTTCCGTCTTCCGGCGTGGAGGCAATTACACCCTCTTTTAATCGAATTTGTCGTCTGCAGAACACATTTCCTTATATTTTCGTTAGATATTCGAACAGAAACAGAATGCATTATGAGAAGCCTCACCATTTTTACATTTTTTCTAACTCTATTCACCCTGGGATGCAATGCTGGCGAAAAGCAACCGGCCAGTGATGAATTTACCGCTGTACCGGTATCCGCCGAACAGGAGGCACGCCTGGATACCGTTTATTTCGCCAGCGGATGCTTCTGGTGTACCGAAGCTGTTTTCCACCGGGTCAGTGGCGTGATTGATGTCGTTTCCGGCTATGCAGGAGGCGAAAAAAAGAACCCGACGTATGAAGAAGTGGGACGCGGGCTGACTGACCATGCTGAATCAGTACGTGTGGTTTTTGACCCCGAAACCGTCAACTACCGGGAACTGGTTCAAATGTTCTTTGCCTCACACGATCCTACCCAGGTAAACCGCCAGGGCCCCGACATAGGTAAACAATACCGTTCGGCGATCTGGTATAAAAACCAGGAGGAAAAGTCCATTGCTGAATATGTGAAAAAGAGCCTGAATGACTCAGGCAAATACAATAAGCCAATAGCCACCGAAATTACGGCCTACAACAAATTCTGGATCGCGGAGGATTATCATCAGAACTATTATGAGCTCCATCCCAATGATTCATACGTTCGCTCAGTATCCCGTCCGAAGGTGGAAAAATTCATGAAAGAATATAAAGACAAACTCAAACCGGAATACAAAGGAATTTAACTTCGGGTTTGAGGCGCTATTTTTCCGATTTATTGTGAAAAGTATGTAACTTTTACAATAAATAACTTCCTATGGAAAAAGACCCTTCTGAAGTAACAACCGATAAATTTAGTTCTGCTTTTCTTGTTGAGACCGCCTGGGAGGTATGTAACCAGGTTGGTGGAATCTATACCGTGATCCGGTCCAAGGTGCCTGCCATGACCCGCCAGTGGGGTGAAAACTATTGCCTGGTTGGTCCACTCCTCAACAAAAATATTGCGGCGGAATTTGATGATATTCACGAAAGAAAAGGTTCGCTGGGCAAAGCTGTTTCCCGGATGGAGGCCGACGGGCATAAATTGAAATACGGTGTCTGGCTGGTTACCGGGCGTCCGGTGACGGTATTGTTCGACCTCAAGGCCATGACCCAGCAGAGTGATGCCACGCGCAACCGCCTGGAGCAAGAACACAATATCCATATTAATCCCGAGGAAGAACTTCAGAACCAGGTCATCGCACTGGCGGAACTGTCCACCATCTTTTTCCGCTATCTCGCCGAGGAACTGGATAAAGAATCAAAAACACTGATCACCCATTGCCACGAATGGATGTCCGCGCTGCCCATCCTCAGCTTCAAAAACACAGATCTCCCGATCAAAACCGTTTTCACCACGCATGCCACGGCCATCGGACGCTATGTGGCCATGAACGACGAAAATTTTTATGGCAAACTCAATATGTATGACTGGGAGAATGAAGCACGTTATTACAACATTCTCGCAATTGCGGAAATTGAGCGTTACGTGGCGCAATCCTGCGATATTCTCACGACAGTAAGTGATGTGACCGCCCGGGAGTGCAAACAATTCTATTCACGCGTTCCCGATGTCATTACACCAAACGGCCTTAATATCAAGCGATTTGTGGCATTCCATGAAGTGCAGAACCTCCATGGAGCGTATAAAGATGTAATCCACCAGTTCGTGATGGGGCACTTCTTTAACAGCTCACCGTTTGACCTGGACAAGACGCTCTACTTTTTTACATCCGGCCGGTACGAATTCCGCAACAAAGGGTTTGACATTACCCTGGAAGCACTGGAGCTCCTCAACCAGATGATGAAAGAGGCCAAGCTGGATACTACCGTGGTCATGTTCTTTATCACCAAGCGGCCAACCTGGTCCATCAATCCGGAGGTACTTCAGTCGCGAGGGGTAATGGAGGAAATCCGTAAGACCACCGAGGCCATTGAAAAACAGGTGGGCGACCGGCTATTCCAGGCTGCTGCCGAATCCATGACTGATTTCAAGCTGCCGGACCTGAATGTAATGGTGGATGATTATCTCCGTCTGAAGTACCGGCGTATTCTCCAGTCATGGAAATCTGATAAATGGCCGATCGTCACCACCCACAACCTGGTCGATGATATCAACGATGAGATCCTGCAATATGTGCGCCGTAATGAAATGGTGAACAGTCCGAAAGACAAGGTCAAAATCGTTTACCACCCCGACTTTATTGACAGCACCAGCCCGTTATTCGGAATTGATTATGGTGAATTTGTCCGGGGCTGCCACCTGGGCATCTTCCCAAGCTTTTACGAACCCTGGGGTTATACCCCCCTTGAATGTATTGCACGTGGGGTGCCTACCATCACGGCTGATTTCTCCGGTTTCGGTGATTACATCAATGCCCATATGGATGACCATGAAGATTATGGCGTATATGTACTCAAACGCTACCGCAAGAAACCGGAGGTTGCCGCCAAAGACCTTGCGAATATGATGTTCAAATTCATCAAACTGACCCGGCGCAACCGGATGGTTCAGCGAAACCGAGCCGAAGACTTGTCAGAGCACTTTGATTGGGGCAGCCTGGTGGATTATTACAATAAGGCGTACAATAAATGCCTGAGCAAGAAAAGTAAAACGGCCAAGCACTGATCATGCATGCCGGCATAGATTTCGGCGCCAGAAGATCCGGGAAAACTGCGGTATGTGTTTTCATGGAAGATGAATGGGTCATTGAGCAATCGAAAAAAGGCATCGATTCCGATAAATTCATCGAAAGCATGGTGCACGAGCAGGATATCCGCCGGATATTCATTGATGCGCCACTCAGTCTCCCATCCGTATTTACCGGCACACCCGGAGCAAATGACTACTTTTACCGATCGGCCGACCGGGAAGTTTCCGCTATGTCGCCGATGTTTCTGGGCGGATTAACCGCCCGTGCTATCCGGCACAAGGATTACTGGCTGAAGGAAGAAAGGGAAGTGTTTGAAGCCTACCCGGCCGGTCTGGTCCGGGAATGGGACCTGGGAGAATTTTACAAAAAGGATAAAGAGGCATTCCTGATTCGCCTTAAAGAAAGGGTCCCGATGGAAATGCCAGATCCGGAAAACTGGCACCAGGTCGACGCCCTGCTTGCCTGGCTCACAGGCTGGAGATACGAAAAAGAAACGTTCAGGACATTCGGAGATCCGGGGGAAGGATTAATTATTGTGTGAAATTAGTTCCGGCATGAGATTTGACTGATACTGAGAAAAACGATGATGAAACAGCTATTACTCTCTTCCGCATTCCTGCTCTTTTCTATGGCTGTAATGGCTCAGAAAAGCGATTCGACGAGCTTTTTCCTGGTCATCGATGGTGAGCAGGCCACGCAGGAAGAATTCAGAAAGATCCAGAATGACTCTACCGTGATCATCCATTTTCTTAAAGGAGACAGGGCCATTGAATTGTATGGTCCGGCCGCCAGAAACGGAGCACTTATCACCTCCCGCCCTGATCCCTCGAATAAAGGCGTTTTCTTTTACGGTAAAACCAGAATATCCGCTGATTCTGTTGATTACAGTAATATTTCAAGGATTGATGTGATCCGCGGGCGGCAGGCCATTGATCTTTACGGACCGGGTGGTAAAGACGGTGTCTTTATCCTTCATGAGAACAAACCGGAATTCGCGAATATTATAATCAGGATCACCAATAATAAAGGCAATCCTGTCGGCAAAGCGACGGTAAAAAACAAAAATGGGAGTATATTAGCAAAGTCGGACAAGTGCGGATGGGTCATTTTGGAGAATTTTTCTCTCGGAAATGCTGTTACCATCTCTAAAGGCAAAAGTAACCTGACCAACCTGGTGATCAACCGACAGGTAATGAACGTGAAACTTTAATGAAACAAAGAATGAGAGAAGTAAAGTATGCTTGGTCACTTATGCTGACGACATTGATCGCACTCAGCATGCTGACAATCAGCGGATGTGGAAATGACGATGATGATGATCCGGGAGGCGGAGGCACCCCTACACCACCCAATCCGAACCGGGAGATTAACAACTGGATCTATGATAATATGGATGTGTATTATCTGTGGACGGACCAGATTCCATCTAATCCAAACCGTACCCAGGATCCGGAAGATTTCTTTGATGACCTGCTGTCATCTGAAGACCGCTTTTCCTACATCGTTGATGATTACCAGGACCTGATCAACAGCCTGAATGGGGTGTCGCTGGAAGCAGGGTATGAATTTGTCCTGTTCCGCGAAAGTGCAGATAATGAAAATGTCATTGCCCTTATTCTTTATGTGAAGCACAACAGTCCTGCAGAGGATGCCGGGCTGATGCGCGGAGACATAATCACCCAGATTAATGGAACCACCATGGACCTCGATAACTACCAGTTTCTGCTGGGTAATATTGACAGCGATCATGATGTTTCCTATGAGCGCTTTGTTAACGAGTCCAGCGCCTACGTGGACCAGGGAAGTGTGAGTCTTACTGCCATTGAACTGGCAGATAATCCGAACCATGTTGCGCAGGTACTGGATTTTGGCGGACAGAAAGTAGGCTATTTCATGTACACTTTCTTTTCTCCCGGAACGGGCCAGGCGTATGATAATGAAATGGATCAGATCTTTGCGGACTTTAAGGCGCAGGGAGTAACTAATTTTGTGCTTGACTTGCGCTACAATGGCGGCGGATCCGTTTCCTCTGCCAGAAACCTGGCAAGTCTCATCGCACCCGGCGTTACCGGGACCAATATTTTCTATGAAAACCGCTGGAACGACGAACTACAGGCATATATTGAAAGCCTGGAAGACGGTGACGATATCCTGCGCGGTAAATTTCTTGAAAAAGCAGAAAATATCGGACAATCACTGGCGGGTCAGACTGTTTATGTTCTTGTAGGAAGCCGTACTGCATCGGCCAGTGAACTGATGATCAATGGCCTGTTGCCTTATATGGACGTAGTGATCATCGGTGAAGAAACGATTGGAAAAAATGTGGGTTCCATTCCGATTGAAGATGATGAGAACGATGATAATGATTACGGCATGCTTCCCATCGTATTCAGGACTTATAACAGCGATGGCCTTTCAAATTATGCCGATGGATTTTCACCTGCCGGTGACAACCTGGTGGAGGAATTCATGCAGCTGCCCCTGGAACCTCTTGGAGATCCGTCCGAACCTTTACTCGCAAGAGCCCTGGAATTGATGGGAATAAGTACTCCGGGTCGAGTAGGCGGAAGAGTACTGGCTCCCTATGAATTACCCGTACGCGGAGAAGCCATCAAATTCTCCCTCGACGACAAACCTGGGGTGAATACGATGTATCTTCCTCAAGAAACTCTTCCGGAAGTGATTCGGGATTAACAAATAAAAGATGTAAATAAGAATGCCCTCCCGCCGGAGGGCATTTTTTTTATTCGTTTGCCGAACAAATACCCAGGTCAGGATAATTACAGTTTGCCTCACCGGGTATGACCTCCTCATAGGAAAAGCTTCGGGCATGGGCCAGCATCCCGGAAAGAAAAAGCCTCACCTTTGAAAACTCTTCGTCCTGCGGTTTCCCAGCCCATTCATGTCCGCCACCGCATTCAGAGACAAGCATGTAATTGGCATTCAGTGAAGAAAGCCGGTCGGCAATACTGCCGCTCCCGTGAAGCATCAGGTATCCGCTTTCAGATTCACCACAGTAATGGTGCGGCGCCGATGCATAGGGCACCAGGTTGTCACATGTTCCATGCAGGAGCAGGGTTGGCAACATATTCTCCCGCGTAATGAGCGAGAGATCAAATAAGGCGCCTGCCATACTGATCACTGCCGAGTAATGAAACCCGGCCGGCAATATCCGCTCGCCTGCATCCGTCTTTCTGGTTTCCTCCCAGTAAGCCGCATGCAACACCGCCTCTGCACCGGCACTGCTGCCAGCCAGGATTATGCGGTCGGAAGGAAGTCCGTACTCTGCCCCGTTTTTTAGTATCCAGTCAGCCGCATAAGCAATATCCCTTCCTGACTCCAGAAACACTTTTTTCTTTTGTGCCGAGGAGACATCGCAGCCAAACCCCTTATCCTTTTGTAACAGCCGGTAAGACATCGTGATTGCCGCATATTTAACGTCACTGTTCTTGTTCATCTCCAGAATGTTCCTGCAGAATTTATCCCCGTCTTCCCTTTTTCCTCCACTGAATCCCCCTCCATGAACGAACAATACAATTCCGTCTGCCCGTCCGTCAGGCAGGTAAATATCCATTTGCAGATTATCATGATAGGTGACGGTCCTGACCTCCTGGGACATTAGGGCCAATGGAAACAAAAGGAAAATCGCAGGAATAAAATGCTTAATCATGGCTGGAGAATATTTTTTACAATCTGGACCGATCCGAAGTTATCGATAATCTGCCTTCTTTTTAAACCACCCAACCTATAATTATTCTGAAGAAATTTTACGCAATCGATTGCTTTATTTTTTGTACATTTAAAATTTGAATGGTACAATGAATGATAAATTATCCATTTGCTGAGGGTTTATCTGCCGTCATTTTAAGAAAAACTGTTCTATGAGGTCTTTATGTTTACTAATAGTCCTGTGTTGCGCGGTGGGCTCCTGCCAGACCAGCGAACAGGTTAAATCGGAAAAACTCGGAAAAGACAATGTGGCCTATCTCTGGGGAAAAATCTCGCTGGATGCCACTGCCCATGATACCGAATGGTTCAACCCCCGGCCTACAATTACTTCCCGGATTCTGGGACTGATCTGGACTTCCGTATATGACGCCTGGAGCCGTTATGATGATGTGGCCTCTCCCCTCTATCTTACTGTAGAAAGACGACCGGAAGCGGAACGAACGCTAACCAATAAAGAAATTGCTATAAGCTATGCCGCCTACAGAACGCTGAATGAATATTATTTTTCTGATTCCATATTATTCAGGGAAACCATGGAAAACCTGGGCCTTGATCCGGAAGACAATTCCCTGGATCCCACTACCCCTGCAGGGATTGGGAATCTTGCGGCTAAGACAATTATTGAACAACGTCGTCATGATGGTGCCAATCAATATGGCGACCATGACGGATCTGACGGAGAATATTATTCAGATTATACCGGATACAAACCGGTCAATTCAGCCGATGAACTTACCGACCTCAAAAGATGGCAGCCAAAATACTTTGCCGATGGAGAAGGCGGCACTTTTGCACCTGCTTGTCTTACCCCTCACTGGCAGCTGGTCAAGCCCCTGCTGATTGATTCAGGAAGCCAATTTCGCCCGGGGCCTCCGCCGGAAATCGGTTCTCCCCAGCTTAATGCGGAGATTGAAGAAGTAGTGGAAATGCAAGCGCACCTCACTGATGAGCAGCGCGCACTGGTGGAGTTCATGCGGGATGGTCCGCAGTCGGTCCAACAGGCGGGTCATTGGTTTATTTTCGCACAGCAAGTATCGGTACGGGACAACCATACGCTGGATGAAGATGTCAAAATGTATTTCCTGGTGCAGGCAACGGCCATGGACGCGTTCATTGCCTCCTGGGACAGTAAAATGTATTACGATTTTGCCCGCCCGTATGCCCTGGTTCACGATTACTACCAGGATCAGCTGATCAAAGCCTGGACCGGGCCAGTGACCGGGATGGACTCTGTAAAAGGACAAATGTGGAGGCCCTACTCGCCTGAAACTTTCCTTTGCCCGCCATTCCCCAGCTACGTCTCCGGGCACAGTACGATCAGCGGCGCCTGCGCGGAGGCACTAAAATTGTTTACCGGAAGTGATGAATTCGGGAGTTCCATTGATCTGGTGCCGGGGATTCTTACGGAGCCGGACAACCTGGGCGATACGGTCACACTGCACTTCCCGACTTTCACAGAAACGGCCGATATGGCAGGAATCTCCAGGGTGCTCGGGGGATATCATATACAAAGTGATAATATCGAAGGGCTCACCCTCGGCCGGAATGTAGCCCGCGAAGCATACAAAAACTTCCTGGCGCTGACTGGTCATTCAGAAGGATAGAATCGCCGTGTATCATTCGTAGACGGGTGAGATGATCGTCATCACGGGAAAGTGATCGGACGGGTATTTCATATCCCGTGAATCCGAAAGCGTAGCATACGCCAGCACTTCCCATTTTCCGTAAAGATAAATGTAGTCTATCCGCCGTTCCACCGGTTCATGAAACCGGAACGCATTAAACGTTCCATCCGGTCCGTATGGACGGGTACTGCTTTCCTTTTTTGCATCAGCAAAATATTCTGTCATCACCTCATAGGGCGCTTTGTCCGATGTGAAATTAAAATCCCCCATAATTACTGCCGGGGCCTGAACCTGTTCCATAACGCGTTCCCTGATAAGCTTTGCACTTTCAAGACGCGCCTGTTCGCCCACATGGTCGAAATGCGTATTAAATATGTAAAACCGGTCTCCCTGACCGTCTTCAAATCGCGCCCAGGTACAAATTCTTGGAAGGGCTGCATCCCACCCAGTGCTTACTTTTTCCGGGGTGGTTGACAACCAAAATGTTCCGCTGTCCAGTAAAGTAAATTTCTCCGCATTGTATAATATCGCACTGTATTCGCCCTGTTGCTTGCCGTCATCTCGTCCGACTCCAATCTTCTTAAAATGGTCAAGGCCGGACAGCATATCATCAATCTGGTGCTTCAGTGCTTCCTGAACACCGATAATATCCGGTTCGTGATAATTCAGCAATCCAATCAGGCCGTCCTTTCTTGCCTCCCAGTTATTAACTGAATCACGCTTGTCGTCAAACTTGATATTGTACGACATAACCCTGATCTGGGCCAGCGATGGTGCCGCCACCAAAACGATTAACAAAATGCTTAATAATAATCCGCGCATTAGTATGTCCCCCGGTATTTATGATCAAATCTGGCACCCATATCCCTTTTAAGCGGAATGTACATACCATTTGTTTCTTCCAGCCAGTCAAAAATATCATTTCTCAGTTGCTCGCTGACCTCCCTGTATTGGGGATCACGTATCAGATTATGCATTTCCATCGGATCATTCTCCAGGTCATACAATTCATTGATATCCCAGATCCCGTAATAGCGGATGAATTTATACTTATCCGTACGCACAGCATGTACCGTCGGTGTTTGTGGAAAGGCACGCTCCCAGAAATATTCGTAGTAGATCCTTTCCCGCCAAGGAATATCCTCTCCCCGCATCAGGGGCAGAAAAGACTGACCGTCCATATCTTCCGGTATATCAGCGCCGGCCAGCTCAAGCACAGTCGGACCGATATCGATGTTCTGCACCATCTGGAGAATACTGTCCGTCCGGATCAGTTCGCCTCCCCCGTACGCAAGCATCGGTACCCTGATTGATTCTTCATAGGCTTGTCTCTTATCAATTAACCCGTGTTCGCCAAAGGAAAATCCATTGTCCCCCATGTATATCACGAGGGTATTCTCCAGCATCCCGTTCTCTTCCAGGTAGGCAAGTACATCCTGGATACTCTCATCCACACCCAGGAGGGTTTCGGTATACCTCATATAAAATTCATCAAAAGGGATCTGACCGTGGTACATATAATCCACGCCATGCCAGCTGTAACGTTGATTTTTCACCCAGTCAGGTACGTCCCGGTAATTATATCTGGCCGAATCCGCAGGATCGGGCGGGTACATGGATGGAGGATAGGCCGGACTTTCAGAGGCATATTCTCCCTCATGTCGCTTAGCCGGGAGAAATTCAGCATGCACCCCTTTGTGTGACAAATAAAGGAAAAACGGTTTGTCCTGATCCCGGCCATTCATCCAGTCAATGGCATGGTCAGTCAGCAGATCACTGATGTAGGCACTGTCGGCAAACTGCTCTTCCGTCCCGTTTATGTTTAACAAGGGTTTGTAATAGGTGCCCTGGCCCCTGAAACTTTCCCAGTGATCAAACCCGGGGCGTGGCTGGGAGCTGCTTTCGCCCATATGCCACTTGCCGAAGAAGGCGGTTTGATAGCCGGCTTCCTGCAGGTAACTCGGAAAGAAAACGGTTCCTTCCGGCACCGGGGACTGATTATCGATTACTTCATGGCGGTGTGAAAATTTTCCGGTAAGAATGGAGGCCCGGCTTGGCGAACAGAGCGAGGTGGTCACAAATGCGTTCACAAAATGCACCCCTTCCCTGGCCATTTTATCCATTCCCGGGGTTTCCAGAAACGGAACTTTCCCGGTGAAACCCATAAAATCATACCGGTGGTCATCACTCAGAATAAAAATCACATTCGGCCGGTTATCGGGACCGCCGTCCTGCTCCTCAGTCACCTGCTCCTGGTCAGTCCCCGGCGAGCAGGAAATCAGCAACAGCAGCAGCGCCGTTATATTCATTATCTGAATTTTCTTAAAAATCATAGTTACTCCCTTCTTCTGCTTGTCTGATCTGAATCCGGCCAACCGCAACCGGATACTTCTGACTAATATAAGATTTTCACGCTACACCTCTTAATATAATTCCCTCACGACGGTGTGGAGATAATTTCATAATTCTCCCGTTCCTGTGTAACTTCCTGAGAAATAACCGGTCAACATGCAAACGAAACGTACGTACCCTATCGGACAGACTGTCCGCTGGTCATCAAAGTTCCTGATTGGAATGTTCGTTTATTCCGCATTGATTGTGATTTGCTACGAACTGGTCCATTTTCACTTTCTCCGGATTCCCTGGTTGCCCATGTCCGTAATCGGTATTGCGGTGGCATTTTTTCTGGGATTCAAGAACAACAGCTCCTATGACCGGCAGTGGGAAGCACGGAAGATCTACGGGGCCATTGTCAATACCAGCCGGACCTGGGGGATCGCGGTCAGGGATCTGATCACCGACACCTTCCTGGAATGGGGAATGGAAGACGAGGACCTGCTTGAAATTCACCGGGAAATGATCTATCGTCATATCGCCTGGATGACGGCGCTGCGTCATCAGCTCCGGCAGAAGAAAGGATGGGAACACCGGGGGAACAAAAAGGAAGATGCCTATTTCAGCCGGATTGTTCCTGAATACCAGCATTCGCTGGAGAATGACCTGCAGGGACTGATCGGTGAACCGGAAAAAAAATGGGTGCTATCCAAAGCCAATTCTGCTACTCAGTTATTGGCTAAGCAGTCCTCGCGCCTGAAGGAGCTAAGAAAAAAAGACTTGATTGATGATTTCAGGCACATGAAACTGCATGATCTGCTGACCGATCTCTATACCCAACAGGGTAAATGCGAGCGGATCAAGAACTACCCGTTCCCGCGGCAGTATGCGACCTATAACATGATTGCTGTATGGATATTTGGATTCCTGCTTCCCCTGGGTATGATTGATACTTTTGACCAGATCAATATCTGGCTGGCCATTCCGTTCAGTGCATTAATCGGATGGCTGTTCTTTACCATGGAAATGATTGGTGATTACAGTGAAAACCCGTTTGAAGGAGGCTACAACGATATTCCGATCACAAGCCTGAGCCGCACCATCGAAGTGGATTTAAGACAAATGCTGGAAGAAAAGGAAATGCCGCCTCCGGTGGAACCGGTAGACGGCATTCTGTTCTGAGAATTTATGCCTGTCCTGTCAGTTAAACCAGAGACTTATTATTCTGCCGCCACCGGTTGCTCCTTTTTCAGGTACTCATCCAGGAATTGCAGAATCTTTTGAAAGGATTCTATATTATTCTCCTTCTTCACAAATCCGTGTCCTTCGTCTTCAAACAGGACATATTCAACCGGCACACCATTTTCCCTGGCCGCCTCCACAATTTCATCGGACTCAACTTTCAGCACCCGCGGATCATTGGATCCCTGAAGGACAATAAACGGCTTGGTGATCTGATCAGCATGGAAAAGAGGCGACTTATTGTACAGCTTTACGGAATCAGCATACGGATCACCCATTTCTTTGTAAAGTGCGTCTTTAAAGGATCCCCACCAGGGCGGAATGCTCTTTAAAGTACGTAACCAGTTGGTTACACCAAACAGGTTGACACCCACATCGAATTCCTCCGGCTGAAAAGCCAGGGCTGCCATCACCATATATCCTCCGTAGCTGCCGCCCATGATGCCGATCTTCTCAGAGTCAATGTAATCAAGAGAAGCAAGGTATTTCTTGGACTCCACACAATCGCGGAGATCTTCGTCGCCGTGCTTCTGATCATCGGCCTGGTAAAAGGTCTTGCCATATCCCGAACTCCCGCGGTTATTCACGGCCAGGATAGCGTACCCGTGATTCAACAGGTATTGCATCCCGGCGGAATAATTCAGCCGGGTCTGGCCACCCGGTCCGCCGTGGATCCACAACAACGCCGGGACCTTAGTATCTGCTGAAGCCATTTTCGGCTTGTACAACAAGGCCGGAATCTCCATTCCATCAAAAGATTTATAACGGATTACCTCTCCCTTTACCAGGTCATCCGGGTTGATCTCATCATTCATGGTATCGGTAAGCTTCCGGAGATCGCCAGTCTCAAAATTATAGAGGTACAGATTATTCGGCGACTTCGAACTACTCGCATAAAAAGTCATCAGACGCTCGCTGTCGGAAATATTAACCGAAGTGATATCACCTTCCGGGAGGTCCCGGATCTCCACCAGCTCGCCGGTACCTGTATTTAATATCTGAATCTCCGTTCTGGAATCGGCATTGACCGCCGTGACGCGATAAGTCCCGTTATGCGACAGGTAGCTGTACCATATATCCCAGTCTTCCTTTTGCAGAACTTCAGTTTCACCGGACGCGATGTCGTACGTTTTCAGGTACATGAATTCGTCGTCCTCATTGGTCAGGTAGATAAGTTGGGTGCCGTCGGGGGAAAAATACTGCGGACTGTATTGTATTGCCTCTTCATGGGGAGTAAGCAGTTTTCTTTCGCCTGTCTCCGTATCGAGGAGGTACATATTCTGGTTACTTGTGGTGATTGACTCAACCAGCGCAATGTAGCGCCCATCCCTGGATATCGACTGCGGATTAAATCCATTCTCATTTTTATATACCAGTTTTTCATTGGAAATATTGCCTTCCGCCTCACTGGCCACATTCACCTGGTACATATCAAAATACTGGGGGTCCCTGCTGTTGGAGACATAATAGAAATGGGTACGGTCGTGATTCCATCCACCAAATGAGGCCTTGGCCGTGGAATCCTGGATAATATCCTGCCGCGAACCATCCGGACCTTCAATATATATGTGCGTGATCTCATCACCCCCGTTGTCACTGGTAAAAAGGAATCGCTCATCTTCGGGAAAATACCCCTGGGAGAATATGGCATCATCCTCGGAATTGGTCACCTGCTTCTTCTCTCCGGTTGCCAGGTTGATTTCATAGGCATTGAATATGCCTGACACATTACTGTTTATCATCACCTTGGATTCGTCAGGTGAAAAGGAGCTCCCATTAATCGCCTCCACATCCATAAACTGTTCAATAGTATAAGCACCAACCTCCTCTTTTTCCTCCTTTGTTTCGGTTGCGGTATTACAGGAGAATAAAAGAAGAAGGAGACATGTAAAAATCAGATGATTGTTTTTCATTGGATTGAGTGGTTAAGTAAGAATGACATAAGATACAAAACAACAAATCAAAATTCCTGATTAATATGGTCGGTTATACGTTTTTTACTAAATTCCGAAAACCAACCTTCATTTCTCATGAGACCTTTTCTGACCGCTACCTGGTGGGCATGGCTTTTCAGGGGAATCCTGTTCCTTGTTTTTGCTCTCCTTGCTTTGCTGGCACCTGGTATCACCGCTACGACCTTTGCACTCTGGCTGGCCATCTTCCTGTTCATTGACGGGGTGATCCTCCTTATTCAAACCGTTCGCCACTGGAAGGAAACCGAAGACAAATGGATGTTCCTGGTGGAGGCGGTACTCAGTATTGCCCTGGGTGTTTTGCTGATCAACCGGCCTGAAATAACCTTGTTGTATGTCTCACTGCTGGTTTCTTTCTGGTTTATTTATTCAGGAATCGTAAAAATCTCCCTGGGAATTCAGATGCGCAAGGAGGTTACCGGGGAGGGGTGGATTATCGCCGGCGGGATCATATCTGTATTACTCGGAGTGATCGTCCTGAGCAATCCTATGACTGCGATATCTGCCCTAATGATTATGTTGGGCATATTTGCCGCTTTAGCAGGAGCGCTGATGCTAATCATCGCTTTCCGGATCAAAAAACTGAAAGGGCGGATTGAAGACGTCGTCCGTGACAGAAAAAGTGTTACCGGAGCGGATGGTTAATAACCAGCTGATCAGTCCTCATACATACTATCCAGGTCGGCCTGGCATAAGTCAACAAAAAGCTGTGCTGCTTTTCGGGTCACTTCCTTAAAAAATTCCTCGCCTTTTTCCGGCGTTGAATCGACGGGATTGCCCACCCCTGTATCTACTGTAGCCTTACTCCACTTGCGCTCTGTCCAGGCCCAGCCTTCCCGGAACGCCCCGATCTTCATTTTTCTTTCGCGGCCATCCCCCCATTCTTCGCGCGGCCTGACCAGCTCCGGCCTCAGGTACAGGATCATACTTGTTTCCATCTCATCGGCATGGTCTCCCGGATGTGTGAATAACGCATCTTTATCCCCGGCCTGAAACCAGTTTACCGCGCACAGGAACATTTCCGGGAATTCCAGGCCCAGTTCGCGCAGCATTGGCTTGAAATCATTCCCCCCGTGACTGTTAAATACGACAAGCTTATGAATGCCCTGCCGGTTCAGAACCGTAATGACATCTTTGAGAATGGCGTACTGGGTACTGGGGTTCATATTGATATCCAGGTAGATGTCTGACTGGCCGGTATTCACCCCAAAGGGAATGGTTGGTAATACTATAACCCGTGCACCCTGTTCCCAGGCGATGCGTGCAGATTCAGCAGCAATATGATCGGCCTCAATAATATCCGTTCCGTACGGCATATGGTAATTATGGGCTTCGGTAGCACCCCAGGGCAGTACCGCCAGGTCCATCTGAGCATCTTTCAATGCTTTCCAGTTAGTTTCAGCAAGTATATAAGGTCTCATGTAACCAATTTACGCAAATTTTACCTTCCCTGGCCAGGCCTGACTCAATACCGCCGGTTATTTCCATATGCCATTTCTCAGAATTCACTTTCTTAAATGATCAGGAATTCCTAGTATGCAATTGTATCATTTACAGCGTCATGTCATGAAAAATAAACGACGAGATTTTCTTAAGCTTGGCTCGCTAGCCGGACTATCCCTCATGGGTCCAGCTGTTTTAGGGGAAACTGCCAAACGTACCTACGCACCTCCGCAGGTTACCAACATGTCCGGGTTCCGGGCGCCAAAACTCGATACGGTTCGTGTCGGAATCATCGGACTGGGTATGCGGGGGCCGGGGGCGGTCAAACGGCTCAGTTATATTGAAGGCGTAGAAATAAAAGCACTTTGTGACCTGCGTGAAGAAAAAACCCAGGCAGCAGCGGAAATACTGAAAGGAACCAGGCATTCTCCTGATCTGTATTCTGGCACTGCATACGCGTGGAAGGAAGTTTGTGAGCGTGATGATATTGACCTCATCTACATCGCCACTCCATGGGAATGGCATACGCCGATGGCGGTTTATGCAATGGAGAATGAAAAACATGCCGCGGTGGAAGTCCCGGCAGCTAAAACCATTGATGAATGCTGGCAGCTTGTGGAGACCTCGGAGAAGACCAAAAAGCATTGTATGATGCTGGAGAATTGCTGCTATGATTTCTTTGAATTGCTTACGCTCAATATGGCGCGTCAGGGTTTTTTCGGTGAAATTGTTCATGCCGAAGGAGCCTATATACATACGCTGGTCGATCTGAATTTTAATAAGGACGGCTACCAGGGCATGTGGCGTTTGCGGGAGAATGCTACACGTAACGGGAACCTGTACCCGACTCACGGACTTGGCCCTGTCTGCCAGATCATGAACATTAACCGGGGTGACCAGATGGATTACCTAACCTCCCTGTCAAGTAACGACTTCAATATGGGTCAGCATGCACGCGAACTGGCGGCAGAGGATTCATTCTTTGCTGATTACGCAAATGCCAGCTACCGCGGCAATATGAATACAACGCTTGTTCGCACAAAAAATGGTCGCAGCCTGATGATCCAGCACGACGTAAGTTCGCCGCGGCCGTACAGCCGGATCCACCTGGTTACGGGATCAAAGGCAACAGCCCGTAAATGGCCATCCCCGGGTAAGATCTCGGTAGGTCACCAATGGGCAGACGAGGAGCAAATGGCTGAATTTGAGAATAAGTATGAGCCTGAGATCGTCAAAAAAGTGGGAGAACTTGCCAAAAAGGTTGGAGGACACGGCGGAATGGATTTCATCATGGACTGGCGCCTGATTGACTGTTTGCGGAACGGACTGGCGCTCGACCAGGATGTGTATGACGCCGCCTTATGGAGTTCAATCGCCCCGTTAAGTGAACATTCGGTTGCCAACCGGTCCAATTCAGTGGATGTTCCCGATTTCACCAGGGGTGCCTGGAAATCCAACAGTCCGGTCGACATAAGCCTGCAGGGAGCCGGTACAACAACTGTTTCAATCGAGTAAATGTGAAACTTTACCCGGCTCAGCGGCGCAATCTTTACCGGATTCTTGCATTTGGAGTTTTATGGGGGATCGGCGGATTGGTATATGTAATCCTCGAAAAAGCACTCCTGGGGCCGCTGAATTCTTACCCGTCCACCGGTGTGGCATATAATTTTTTTTACAGCCTCCTGCTGGTTCCACTTGTATCATTTATCGGCGGGGCCTATTTGAAAAGCCTGGATGTTCTGATCATTAACCGCGTGATCAGGAATCAGCCCTTTATGATCAAGCTTGTTGTCAAGAGTGTGGTATTTGGCGCGGTGATATTTCTCACCCTTACCATAGCGGGACTTATGTCAAATGCGGCCACCCTCGATCTGCCATTCTATGACCGGGAAGTGTTACGTGGCGTTTTAAGTTTTGTCATTTCCTATTCATTCTGGGGTATAATGATCTATGCCGGATTTGTGAATGTACTATATCTGTTCATATTCGAACTTACCGACAGCCAGGGACCGTCCGTTTTCTGGAACTTCTTTACAGGCAGGTATCATTCTCCAAGAGTGGAACGAAGAATATTTATGTTCCTGGATTTGAACCATTCCACCACCATCGCGGAAAACCTTGGCAACATTGCTTACCACTCATTGCTCAATAACTTTTTCTCGGACCTGAGTGATGTAGTGCTTAAAAACCGGGGCAGTATTTACCAGTACGTCGGTGACGAAATAGTTATCAGCTGGAGCCATAAACACGGTCATAATGCAATTCATTGCTTTTTTGAAATGAAAGCGAAAATTGAAGAGAGGAAAGGAGAATATATCAGGGATTATGGCCTGGTTCCCGAGTTTAAGGCCGGAATTCACGGGGGCATGGTAACGGCAGGAGAAATAGGCACGATCAAAAAGGACATTATGTTCAGTGGCGACGTCCTCAATGCTACATCCCGGATCATGGAGCTTTGCAAAGACCTCAACGCCGACCACCTGGTTTCAGAAGAGGTGCTGAAACCTGTTCGCCCTGCTTTAACTGATCAATTCCAGATTCACGACAAGGGTATTCAATTGCTTCGCGGCAAAAATGAAAGCGTTCATTTATTTACCCTTTCCCCGCGATCATAATTCCGGCCCCGTCTGCAGTATCACCCTTTCTTACAGGCAGTTGTATCTTTCCTCGCTTAAATTCGTTAACTTGTACTGAAACCACATAATACTCTCATGAAAAAAATACTACTACTACTCGTTGTCTTAATACCATTGGCTGGCTTTAGTCAATCAACTTTTCAGAATGACCTGGCTGCTGTTGTCCAGGCCAATTCCGAAAAAGTAATCGCCCTGGCGGAGGCCATTCCGGCAGATCATTATGACTGGAGTCCTGCTGAAGGGGTACGTGATGTCAAAGGCGTAATCTTTCACATTGCAGGCGCCAATTATTTCTTTCCGACGTTTGCCGATGTTGCCATGCCGGAAGGGATAGATCCCCGGAACATGGCCAATACCGTGCAGGGTAAGGAAGCCATCATAGAGGCGCTCAGAGATTCTTACGCACACATGATCGAATCGATCAAAAGTGTACCTGACAGTAAATTGGAAGAAATGAAAGATATTTTCGGACAAACCATGTCGGTACGCTCTGCTCTACTGTTTGCATTCGGTCATTGTGAAGAACATATGGGGCAGCTGATTGCTTACGCAAGGTCAAATGATGTGACCCCTCCATGGAGTCAGTCAGAATAATCAGACTGCAATTATTTTATTAGAAAAGCCGGGTGATTGACCCGGCTTTTTTTTGGCTTAATTTCCTCGCTGGAATTCACTCTCAGGTTATTGTAGTTGCTTCTTTGCGCATGGAATTTCGCTCTGCTTCTTTCCACCGGAGGTCAGCATGGGCAAGCTGACCAAATGAAATATTCTCATCATTGGGAGATAATTCTTTGTGCAGATACACTTCGATATCCGGGACTGACTGAAGCAATTCCACCAGCAGGCCATTCTGGAATACTCCGCCAGAACAGGCTATTCGCTTCACCCGAGCCAGCCTGGCGACATAGACGATCGTCCGGACCAGACCGTAATGAAAATGGTAGGCATTCTCCTGCACATGGATACCCATATTCTTACGAAGCAGCACCTGCAGCAGATGATAGGCCGGATCAAGCAGGTGATCTCCCGGCGATTCTTCCCACTGACCTTTCCGGTCAAATCGCTCAGCTTCTGCCTCCAGTAGCGAAGGTGCCTCTCCTTCGTAGGTCGATACCTCGCAAATGCCCAGCAAACAGGCGGCCGCGTCAAAAAGCCTCCCCATACTGCTGCTTTTCAAGGTTCCTTTCGATAGAAGTCCCTGGTAAAGATTCCATTCTCCGTCATTAAAAAATTGTTTCAGCTGACCGGCATGAGTCGATTCATGAAGAATGCTGAGCGCAGAAATCCTTGGCTCCCGCACCATTTTGTCGCCCATGATATGCCGGAAATATTTCATTCGCCGGAATCCTTCAATTTTACCGCCGTCAAACATCATGAATTCTCCGCCCCAGATATTGCCGTCATGCCCGTACCCTGTACCATCCCAGATAACGCCAAGCACCGGTTTCCCGCTTTCTGATAATTTATTTTCGGCCAGAACCGCCGCAAAATGAGCTTCGTGGTGCTGCACCAATTCGAATGGAATATCAAGCTCCCGGGAAAGCTCCAGCGCATACCGCGTAGATGCGTATTTCGGATGCATATCTGCGTAAATCACATCCGGAACAAAGTCAAGCAGGTTGGTAATATGGGAAAGACAGGCGTGGTACGATTCTTCTGCCTCATAGTTATCCTGGTCACCGAGATACTGGCTGACATAGGTTGTACTGCTTTGCGTAAGAGCAAACGTACCTTTCATGGATGCACCCACCGCCAGCCTGGACTGGTTATTGCGTATCACATCCGGCAGGTAATTGGGTGCCAGTCCCCTGGACCTGCGCAGAATGATACGTACTCCGTCGCGTGTAAACCGGACCACCGAATCATCCTCCGCCATAATGATATCCCGGTTATGCACAAGTATCCCGTCGGCAATATCATAGGGTTCGTCAAGTGCCACCTTGTTTTCATAAATGATCGGAGACCCGCTCACGTTGGCACTGGTAGCCACAAGCGGCCGGTTTACTGCATTGGAAATCAGTGATAAAAGAGGAGCATACGGCCGCATCACGCCGATACGGTTCAATCCCGGAGCCACTGCATCCGCTGCCAGTCCGGTATCCTGTTCATGCCGTTTTCTAAGCAGAACGATGGGTGATTCCGGAGAATAAATTGCTGTTCGTTCTGCGGTGGTGATATGTGCATCACGCCGTATCATTGATTCCCGCGGGTACATCAGGGCAAAGGGCTTATCAGGCCTGATCTTTCTCCACCGCAACGCCTGCACGCTGTCTTCATTTGTGGCATCACAGAGCAGCAGAAAGCCGCCAATTCCTTTAACCGCGACCACCTTACCTTCCAGCAACTGACCGGCAGCATAGTCAATGATCATGTCCTGGTTGCTGATGATACGGTCCCGCTCGTAATACTTCATTGTAACTGCACAGTCCGGACATGAATTGGTTTGTGAAAAATGCCTGCGATTCTCCGGAGAATCATACTCATCCTGGCATCGATCACACATTACCATCCAGTCCATGGTAGTGTTGGGGCGGTCATAAGGCAGGTCCCTGATAATACTATACCTGGGCCCGCATTGTGTACAGGTAATGAAGGGATAACGATATCTGCGATCAGCCGGATTATTCAATTCCTGCTCGCAATCGTCACACATGCCATAATCCGGTGTAAACAGGACCTTTTTTCCGCCTGATGTTTCACTCGTAATGATTTTAAAAGGTCCGTGGTGGTGATGATCCAACTCTTTTTCGTGCCGGGCCTTGATCACTGCATTCCCGGGTGGTGAAATACGGAGCATGTCCCTGAAATTATTTATCCGCCGGGCCGGACCGGATACCTCAATGTGAACTCCGTCAGAACCGTTTTTAACCCAACCGGACAGATGGTTGGCCTTAGCAAGATGATATACAAAGGGACGGAAACCCACCCCCTGAACTATGCCTTCGATATGAAAGTGCAGTGTTTTCATAGCATCAAATTGTTACCACCGAAATTCAAATAAAAATTGCCGTATTATACGATGTTTTCAGCATGCCTTCTTGCTAGTATCAATTTAAGCTAATTTGAATAAACTCCAACATGGAATCTTTGTTTCATTCTGATACACTTATGTGTCAAATCGATACAAACAAACGGGTCATATTTATTTAACTATCTGGTTTTCTGTATTTTACCCCATTGGCATGTCCATTGGCAAAGAATTCATAAATTGATTTCCCATGCTTCGTAATCACCTGCTTATTGCCATCCGCCTTCTCAAACGATCCCCATTATATTTTCTGATCAGTGTGATGGGTTTTTCACTTAGTTTACTCGCGTGCATTCTGTTATTAAGGTTTGTCTCCTATGAAATGAATTATGATTCCGATTTGCCGGATAACCTGTACCGGATAGGAATTCTTGAAGATGAAGAAGCGTCTGCAAGTACCCCCGTACCTACCGGGCCCGCCTTAAAGAACGAGCTCACTGCCGTAACGGAATATATTCGGTTTGCTCCGCTACGCGGAATTATAAAGGCCGGCACAAACGAAGCTGGTTTTGAAATGGAGGATATTGTAATGGGTGATGGTGACTTCTTCACTTCATTTAATCTTCAGTTACTGAAAGGCAGCAGGAATGAGATGGTTAATCCGGGCAGGATTTATATTTCAGAATCTGTCGCCCTGCGATTATTCGACCAGGCGGATGAGCTTATTGGGAAGGAAGTTCTCATTTATGAAAACAATTTCGGCGAAATGAAGCTCACCGTGGCCGGAATCTACAAAGACCGGACTGAACAAACGCATGTGCCCATTCAGGCTTTTGTTTCCTTAAGTACGCTTGAATTATACAACCAGAATTCATTCTGGGCCAAAACCGATAACTGGGGATGGAACAGCTTTTATACTTACGTCAGAATGGAACATCAGCCAGAAGAAGAAGAACTTCTTCAATTGCTTGATAAGTACGTAGGTGCAGAATACAGGGAACAGCAAAAACTATCTGTCCAATTTATCCCTGTGGGAGAAGTTCATACGACGATCAATCAGCAAAATGAATATTCTGAAGGCACCAATGCGGCTATTCTTCATTCCCTGATGGCCATATCATTCTTTATCCTCGTCATTGCGGCGGTCAATTATATTAATATGACTTCTGCAAAAGGCCTGAAACGGGCCAAAGAAGTCGGTTTACGAAAAAATATGGGGGGATCACGATCGGGGATCATCCGGCAGTTCAGCCTGGAAGCAATGATAATTCTTGCCATTTCTTTCCTTATCACAATTACGCTTTATCAACTCCTCAAACCAGTATTGGAGGAAATCATGGGCAGAAGTATCTATGCCGAATGGAATTTAAAGGAAACATTTCTATTGCTGATTGTAATTATTCCTGTACTCTTCTGGTCGGCCTGGCAACCGTCCTGGATTCTGTCACGATTTTCTCTCAGGGAAGTAATACAGGGAAAAATTCAATATTCATCCGGGGGAAGGTCTTTCCGTAAATTCTCGGTCATCTTTCAAATGGTTATCTCCCTGATCCTCCTCTGCGGGGTTATTCTGATCCAGCGACAGGTCCGATATATGCAAAATCTTGATCTCGGAATGAATATAGATCACTTACTGATCATCGAACGCCCGAAAGACAGCAAAGATATCACTAACCAGGCTTCGCTGTCATTTGAGAATGCTTTACGGGCAATGGCTCCGGTTTCATCTGTCACCGTGAGCGGAAGTGTTCCGGGGAATGGATTCAACTGGAGCACCAATGCACTGCAGGTCAAAGGCAGTCAGAATGATCAGCGGGAAACATTGTATGCAGTCACCTATATTGATAACTATTTTGTGCACACCTACGATATTAATTTGCTTGCAGGTGTTGGTGCTTACCAGGATGAAGACAACACTTTAAAAATTTTAATCAATGAGGCGGCATCAAAATCCCTTGGTTTTACCTCCCCGGAAGAAGCAGTGGATCGTGTCCTGATCAATGGGGATACGGAAATGAAGGTGATCGGGGTAGTTGGCAACTATTTTCACCAGACCTCCAGGCAATCTTACTCCCCTACCGTGATGCTTCTGGACAGAAACCCACAGTTTTATACGATTCGCTATCATACAGGCGATACGCCGCTTCAAAGTTCTTCCGACATTGTCGCCTTATCCGAAAGCGTTTTCCAGACTTATTTTCCTGAAGGGACGTTTGATTATTCCTTCCCGGATGAGGTTTTCCGGGACAAATTAAATGCCGAACGAAAACTGAACATTCAGATGGGCCTGTTCAGCGGACTGGCCATATTCCTTTCATGCATAGGTCTCGTCGGATTATCGATTTTTACCCTTGAAAGCAGAAGTAAGGAAATGGGGATACGAAAAATTCTTGGCGCATCATCAATATCCCTTTTTGGAAAATTATCCGGCGGTATTTCAGCGATGGTATTGATTTCTTCCATTGTTGCATTACCGGTTGCCTATGTACTAGTAACTAATTGGTTACAAAATTATCCCAACAGGATTATCATAACCCCATGGCCTATGTTACTACCTGTACTGATCCTGCTGTTTTTTTCGCTGGCGTCGGTTTCCTATCAATTTTTCAAGCTTAGTACCACGAATGCCATTGAAAGTATTCGTTACGAGTAATTAGTTATTGGAGAATAACTTTCGGAGGCCCGGGTATATCGCAATGATCACCCCGTTTTCACCATTCTCCAGCAACCTAAGATCGTCCTCAAGGTCATCTGCCGGGGCCGTGAGAGGCTTCCCGCTAAGCACAAGAAGCGCGTTATCCGAAGTACGCACGAAGGATTTCAATAAATTGCTGATGTCTCCCAGCTTTTCATATTGAGCGGTATCCGGCATTAGGTTTGTCGCCTGCCGGTTCCATTTTTCCAGGTCTGCCAGTATGGATTCCTTTTCGGATGCATCGTTACCCCACCTTTCAACCCGGAGGTTGAATTCCCTTGCTATGTAGCTCTCCGGGGCAGAGGCGTCAACCAGGCGGTCAAGCGGGAAAGCCGGAAGATAAAGACTGTCGAGCTCCATCAGCCCGGCCATTCTCCCGTGATATTTTACCTCCTCAAATATTTCGGAAAGCGGCACCAGATTTTCATAGCATTCACCCTGGCAGATTTTACGCAGGATCCTGTCCCGGTTATCCAGGTAGGGAACTCCACCGGCCCTGATTATGCTGTCTGCAAATGCAAGCCGGCGGTACATGTCATTTTCATCGGTGGTCAGGGAAGCAGGTGACCAAAGTTTTTCAGCAATGGCCGCCGCCCGTGGCCAAAGGCGGCTTTCCACATTATTCCCATCTACAAATTCCGCCCACATGCAGGCTTCTCCACCCAAGATCAGCTCTTTATCTTCTTCCGCAAGGGGCGGAAGGTATTCGATGGCCGGCATGGGTTTCCCTCCCTCCATATCAGATCCGCCGGACCGGTGGCCCGTCACATCCAGGCCAATCAATGCCACGGAAAGCTCACCGCTAAGTGAATCATTCTCCACCATCGCATTGAGCGTCATTTCGCCGTACGGGGTATCCATCAGAAAATCCAGTTGGCCGTCCCGGTACGACCCACCCGTGAACGCGGTCATCTGTCCAAGCATATTCATGAATCCGTAAACATCCCCCGGATCACGGTCAAACAATACCAGGTCAAGCTGACGCGGATCATCCGCGATCTCTATGGTGAGTTCAAACATTTTCCAATGCGAGCTGTCCGGCCTGATCTCGACCGCATTGGGAATGACCGCGGGGTCCACCGCATAATGCTGACCGGCTGTCATGATCAGGTCGAGGTAGTACCCGGCTGAAAGTATACCCTGTGTACCCCCCCTAACCGCTTCAAACAGCGATTTCTGGTTGACCCAGGATTGAATTACCACTTCCTTATTATTCCCTTCGTGGAATACTTCCTCCCAGCCAATCATTTTCTTCCCATGCTTTTCAATCAGTTCACGCATACGCCCGATGAAATAGGCCTGCAGCGCAGGGGCATCAGCAAGCGATTGCTGATCCATGAACATCCTGATGGAATCGTTGGACAGCCACGCTTCCGGATTTACTTCATCTCCCCCGATGTGAAAATAGGGATCCGGAAAAAGAGAGGCCATTTCGCCAATGAATACATCCATAAATTCATAGGTGTATTCCCTGGCAGGATTTACGGGAGCGGTAAAGGTATACCCCTTTTTGCTGCCAAACTGAAGGGGCGTATCCAGTGAACTCAGTTCCGGGTAGGCGATCTGCCAGCTTTTGGAATGGCCCGGAAGATCAAACTCGGGAACCACACGAATCCCACGGTCATCAGCGTAAGCGATGATCTCACGGATCTCCTCCTGGGTGTAATAGTACCCGTTCGAACCAATCTCATGCAGCCTCGGAAAGGCTTTGCTTTCCACCCGGAAGCCCTGGTCTTCCGACAGGTGCAGGTGAAGCACATTCATTTTTACCTGCTCCATGGCGTCAAGCGTACGTAATACCACGTCCTTAGGGATCCAGTGCCGGCAGACATCCAGCATCAGCCCTCTCCATGAATACCGCGGTATATCGGTGAGCGACATCGCCGGGATTGTATTATTTTGTGCAGACTGGACCAGCTGGGTCAGGGTTGTAAGGCCCCGGATAGCACCGATGGTGGAACGAGCAGCCAGCATGATCTCGTCAGCTTCAATATCCAGCGCATACCATTCATCTTCTATGGGGTCAACAATCCCATGATCACCCGCATCACTCACATTAATTGATAGCGGTAAGCCTTCCTTATTATCATTAAGCCCGAGGATATCCCTTTTTCGATTCAGGAAATCGTATACCCTTGTATCCTTAATGGCGTCATGACCAGCCGTCAGGTAAATGCCTTCCGAAATATCAGGCAGGCCTGAATTGATCTCCAGGGATGCCGGAAGCGGCATCAGCTGAATTCGTGTCCTGTCATCTTCCGAGATCAGCGGGGCCTCATACAGAAATAAGCGATAATACAGGTAGCCGCCGGCGCCAAGCAGAACCAGTACCGTCAGTAATCCGAGTAAAATTTTTTTGATCATGATTCGTTAATCAGGGCAGTGGCCCATCAGGTTAATTTTCATTTTTTCGCTGACAAATTTCCCTCGCCTCTTTCACAATCTTCTGAATCCGGGTCTCATTTATACCGATTTTTTCCAACAGGGCGGGATTCTCACCCAATTCCCGGCTTAGCACCACGGACATGTCAATGAGGCGCTGCTTTTCTGCATTGGTGATGGTTGTCATGCAGGTGAGCGGATGAAGCCCGGAAAGGTTGATCCGGTCACGTAAACTGCCCTGTTCCGGATAGTCCCATCCAATCAGCCGTAATCCCGCACACTTACCAAATCGTATAGCATCCTCGGTAAAACGGGTGTTTGTAACAATCCATCCTTCGTGAAATTTCTGCTGATGATCTTCGTGCTTGAGCCATTGTTTGCGCACATCCTCAAACCGGGATTTAATATACAGCGGCACTTTCACGTCACATTTGTATCCGGACCGGTTGTGAAATTTACATTCCACCATGTAATGACGATCTCCTTTAAATGCTTCGACATCTACCTCGTGGCTCACACAATGCCCCTGAACAGTGATGCCTACATTGGTACTGTACCCCTGGTACCGGAGGATTTCCGAGACAAACCGTTCGAACGGATACCCGGTCGGACCCAGCTCCAGAAGAGCCTGCTTGATCTTGTACCGGCCGGCAAGTGGTTTGGATTCCTTACGAAGCAAGGAAAACGCCCGCTTGTAGATTTTATGCGTGGACATCCCTTCGTAAATCTCATCCTCAATGGCAGAGACTATTTCATCAATCAGATCTGGTCCTGCGCCCGCTTTTTCCAGGGAGCGTGACAATTTTTTAGCGGAGAATTCAGCAGTTTCTCCGGATGCCTTTCTGATAGAAACAGGTGCCATAGGGCTGAAGATAGGAAATGTTTGAGAACAGAAACAAAGGGAGAGGGAGAAAGAGAGGGATTAAGAGTATGAGAGGGGAGAAAGAGATATAAAACAAAAAGGAACCACCTTTCTTAACAGGTGGTCCTTTTTTATTTCAGGCAGGCAATACCTACGTCTGACCCGGCTCAACTGTCTACTTGATTTCCCAGGGGTTGGCTCCGCTCAGAAGTGTATCAAGATCTGCTTTTTCATGGCTGTGATCCTTGATCTGCTGAACAAGCACCTCCTCGTACGTCGGTCGCTCATGCTGGTAAAATATGCCAAATGGCCTGGGCAGATCGCCCCGGACCACCGTATAATCAAAGAACCTTGCCAGGATGGATGCCTTGATCTTATCCGAAGGATCATGTATCCAGCAGTCATTCTCCGAGACCTTTTCCAGATCAACCGCCTGGGGAGTAAATCCATCAAGGATTATCCCGCGGGTACCTCCACCAAAGGTCAGCGGCTTGCCGGTCTCCAGGTTAATCACATGATCGTCCTTCGTCTCCTTGTTGGTGAAAAGATCAAAGGCCTTGTCATTAAATACATTACAGTTTTGATATACCTCAACAAGGCTTGCCCCCTTATGGGCATGTGCCGCTTTCAGGATATCCCTAAGCTGGACCGGATTGCGGTCAATCCCTCTTGCCACGAATGACCCTTCTGCTCCCAATGCCAGCGCAACAGGGTTGAAAGGAGTATCTACAGAACCAAACGGAGTGGATTTGGTAACTTTACCTGTAGGCGATGTAGGAGAATACTGACCTTTTGTCAATCCGTAGATCTCGTTATTGAAGAGCAGGATGTTCAGGTCAAAGTTTTTTCTCAGCCCGTGAATAAGGTGGTTTCCGCCAATGGAGAGCGAGTCACCGTCCCCGGTGATCACCCAAACGTCAAGTTCAGGATTTGTGGCTTTCACCCCGCTGGCAATGGCGATGGCCCGTCCGTGGATCCCGTGCATCCCATAGGTATTCATGTAGTATGGATACCGTGAGGAACAACCGATTCCGGAAATAAAAACCGTTTTCTCACGGGGAAGTCCGAATTCAGGTAATACACTCTGGACTTGTTTAAGAATTGAATAGTCTCCGCATCCCGGACACCATCGAATATCCTGGTCCGAAGCATAATCCTTCGGAGTGAGTCCGTTTACATCGGCTGTTTTCTTCTTTATTTTAGGAGCGATCATGGCAGTTCATTTTGAATGGCTTCTTTAATTTCATCAACCGTAAATGGCAATCCTTTCATCTTGCTTACGGTCCTGGCGTCAATCAGGAACCGGTCACGGATCATCACTGAAAGTTGTCCCCGGTTCATTTCCGGGATGATTACTTTGCGGAAAGTCCTGAGCAATTTTTCCAGGTTCGATGGGAAAGGATTTATGTACCGCAGGTGCACATGTGCTACCGGGACTCCCTCATCGACCAGGTCCCTGACCGCAGTCTCAATAGCCCCGTAAGTAGAACCCCAGGAAAGCACACACAAGTCTGCTCCTTCAGTTCCGCGGTTAATTGTTTGTTGCGGAATGTCACCGGCGATCTGCTCGGTTTTTCGGGCGCGAATAGCTACCATCCGTTCATGATTTTCAGGATCATAGCTGACATTTCCGGTCAGAAGCTCTTTCTCCAGTCCGCCAATGCGGTGCTCGTACTTTTCGGTACCCACCGGAACCCAGGGCCGAACTTCATTTTCATCCCTGATATAGGGCAGGTAAGCGTCTTCCCTGAACGCCTTCCCGTTGTCAGGGAGCGGCGGTTTCTTAATCTCCGGCAGGTCTTCGGATGCAGGGAATCTCCACGGTTCGGCGCCATTGGCAATGTAGCCGTCAGACAATACCAGCACCGGGGTCATATGCTCGACGGCAATCCTTGAAGCTTCATACACTGTATCAAAGCAATCTTTGGGCGATGCCACGGCCAGGACAGGCATCGGCGCTTCCCCATGCCTTCCGAACATGGCCTGCATCAGGTCGGCTTGTTCTGTCTTGGTCGGCAGGCCGGTAGATGGTCCCCCGCGCTGAACATTCACGATGACCATGGGCAGTTCGAGGATTACCGCAAGTCCGAGTGCCTCTCCCTTTAGGGCGATACCAGGTCCGGACGATCCTGTTGCAGCAAGCCCCCCTGCGAAGGAAGAACCGATAGCCGCACAGGCGGCAGCAATTTCATCTTCAGCCTGGAAGGTCTTTACCCCGAAATTCTTGTGTTTACTCAATTCATGCAGAATATCGGATGCCGGGGTAATAGGATAACTGGCATAAAACAGGTCCAGGTCATTACGCCGGGCAGCCGCGACCAGGGCAAGGGCCACCGCCTGGTTCCCGTTAATGTTTCTGTACCTTCCGGGAGGCAATTTGGCTGCTTTGACCTGGAATCGGCTGGTAAATGTTTCACTTGTATCCCCGAAATGGTAGCCGGTTTTCAGTGCCGTGATGTTTGCTTCGGCAACCTCCGGCTTCTTTTTAAATTTGTCCCGGATAAATCGGATCGTGTTGTCAGGCTTCTGACTGAACATCCAGTATACAAAGCCGAGTACAAACATATTTTTACAACGATCGATCTCCTTCATGCCCAGGGAAGATTCTTTCAACGCCTCCCTGGTCATTTTGGTAATATCGATGGCATGCACCTTGTAGCCGTCCAGGGAATGATCGGTAAGCGGATTCTCATTATCGATGTATTTTGCCAGCTTCAGGTTTTTTGCATCGAAGCCGCTCAGGTTGGCTATAATTACCCCACCGGTCTTAAGGTTGGCCAGGTTGACCTTCAGGGCAGCAGCATTCATAACCACGAGGACATCATATTTATCGCCGGGAGTGAATACTTCAACGCAGCCAAATTTCAGCTGGAACCCGGAAACCCCTGAAAGCGTGCCTATCGGGGCGCGTATATCAGCGGGATAGTTGGGAAACGTGCTTATATCGTTTCCAAATAATTCAACCGTTTCGGTAAACTGACCGCCGGTTAACTGGATCCCGTCTCCACTGTCGCCTGCAAAGAGTATGACGACCTCATCGGATTTTGTCAGGGTTTTTTCCACGATTTTCTGCATTTAGTGATTAATTTAAACTACATAAATTGACAATGATCAAAGCAGATATGTGTCCTGTTAAGAAATGATTTTAATCAGGTCAGAAGATATCCGGAGCTTCTCCCACAACCGGCAAGGATTATTCTGGATTACTTCGTAATTTGAATCCTCCGTTTCTCCATGGTAAACTCAAATCAATACACAATTCAAGGATCCGGCAAACCCCTGGTTTTTCAACATGGCCTGGGAGCTAACCGGTTCCAGATTACTTCCCTGCTCAAGACACTGGAGAATACACGCCTGCTGACCATGGATGCACCCGGACACGGCCATTTTCCCTATGATCCCGGCTGTACGCCATCATTTGACTGGTTTACTGACGAGGTAATTCGGGTAATGGACATCAACGGGATTTACCAGGCAGTAATCGGAGGGCTTTCGATGGGCTCCGGGATCGCGATTAATATGGCCCTGCGTTACCCGGGACGGGTGGCTGCCCTGATCCTTCTTCGTCCGGCCTGGTTCTGTTCACCGGTTCCGGATAACCTTAAAATTCTCCTCAGCTTGGCTGACTGTCTCGAATTGAAGGATGGTGACAAAATTTTTAAGGAAGATGCCCTTTTTCAGAAAATGCAGGCAGATCTTCCTGCAGCGGCAGCCTCTGTTATGGGCATGTTTGACAGGGACCAGCAGCAATTTACCAGTCGGCTTCTCCGGGCCATGGTCAAAGACCAACCATGTCCGCACGAAAAAATACCCGCTATTGAGCTGCCTACGCTGGTCATAGGAAATGATGAGGATCCATTACATCCCTGGGAAATGGCTGACATGTGGCACCAGGCAATCCCGGGAAGTATTCTGGTAAAAGCACCTTCTCGTTATGCGGAGCCCGATGCTCACCAATCAACAGTCGTTTCCGCCATCAGTGAATTTTTAAATGAAATACCAATTAACCATCAATAAATAATGAAGAGTTTTTGGAATGAAGATGAGGCTGCTGGCTTTAAAGATGATCCGCTGGCAATGCGTGTATATACCTCCCGATTGCTGGGCCGGAATCCCGACCTGGTCCTTCATGGCGGGGGAAATACCTCGGTCAAGGTACGTCAGAAAAATATTTTCGGGGAAGAAGAAGAGTTGCTCCTTGTGAAAGGAAGCGGCTGGGACCTTGCGACCATTGAAGCAGAAGGCTTTGCGCCTGTACGTATGGAAACGCTGCTGAAACTGGCCGAACTCCCGGAACTGTCTGACAGTGACATGGTCAAAAATCAACGAATGGCCATGACTAATCCTTCCGCACCCAATCCGTCAGTTGAAGCCATCCTGCATGCGATCATTCCCTTCAAATATGTTGACCACACCCATGCAGATGCGGTAGTCGCTTTATCCAATACACCGGAGGGGGAAAAGATCATCAATGAGGTGTATGGAGACACGGTGCTGGTCGTGCCCTATGTCATGCCCGGATTTGTGCTGGCCAGGAAAATATATGAGATGACCAAAGACCTGGACTGGTCGTCCATAGAAGGTATGATCCTGCTGCATCACGGTGTTTTTACATTTGCCGATGATGCCGGAAGCAGTTATGAGAAAATGATAGAGCTGGTTAGCAAGGCGGAAGCATATATGGAACAAAAGGGTCTGGAAGATCTTCCGGAAGAACCGGCCGAAGATCCGGATCCGGAGGTACTTGCTGACATACGAAAGTCGGTCAGTCATACAGCCGGAATGGCCATGTTGTCCCGGCTCGACCAGCGGCCGCAGGCCATTGGTTTCAGTAAACTGGGCGACATCAGGAACATCGCCGACCGCGGTCCGCTGACCCCTGACCATATCATCCGGACCAAGAGAACCCCTGTTGTGATCGGTGATAATATAACTTCTTCGATGGACAGGTTTACAGCTGAATATACCTCCTACTTCAACCGGTACAATTCCGGTGAAACCATGCTTGATACGGCCCCGAGGTGGGGAATCCTTCCGGGACACGGGACCCTGTCATTTGGTCCTTCAGTTAAGCATGTTACCATAATTGAGGATATAGCAGAACACACCCGCGAAGCTATTTATAAAGCCGAACAGCTCGGGGGCTGGACAGCCCTCTCCGAAAAGGACCTGTTTGAAATGGAATACTGGGAACTGGAGCAGGCAAAACTGAAAAAAGCAGGCGCGCCGAAACCCTTTCAGGGTAAAATCGCTTTGGTCACAGGTGCGGCCAGCGGAATAGGAAAGGCCTGTGTTAATGCGCTTGTGGCGGCAGGGGCCACCGTGGCTGCCCTGGATATCGATAATGCCGTAGGACAGGCATTTGATGACAAATCTGTAACAGGCATACAATGTGACATGACCAAAACAGAGGAAGTCGACAATGCCTTGAAGTTCGTAGTCAGCATGTTCGGCGGACTGGACATGATCGTTTCCAACGCAGGAATTTTTCCGCCGAGTTCACGAATCGAAAAAATGACGGAAGAAACCTGGTCGAAGAGTCTCGAACTGAACCTGACCAGTCACCAACGCCTGCTTACCATGGCATTACCGTTCCTGAAACATGGCATTGATCCATCGGTAGTTATAGTAGGAAGCAAGAACGTCCCGGCCCCGGGGCCGGGCGCGGGGGCTTACTCAGTCGCCAAAGCAGGCCTTGCCCAGCTCGTACGCGTTGCCGCTCTTGAACTTGGAGAATACGGCATCCGTGTAAATGTAGTACACCCGAATGCGGTATATGATACGGCCATCTGGACCGATGAAGTCCTTAAGGCACGGGCCAGTCACTACGGCCTGAGTGTAGAAGAATACAAAACCAACAATGTCCTGAAGAAAGAAGTGACTTCGGCTGATGTCGCTACCCTTGTAGCCACCATGCTGGGTGAAGTATTCTCCAAAACAACAGGTGCACAAGTGCCTATCGACGGTGGAAATGAACGTGTGATATGAAATTACAAACCAGAAAATTATGATAGTACCCAGAACATCCCGCGAGGAGATCATGTCGAAACTGCGTAAAAAAGTTGAACAGCATATCCCCGTATTCATAGCCAGCGCAGGCAGCGGCCTGGTAGCCAGTTTACTTGAAAAAGCAGGCGCTGACTGCATTAATACATTTTCCGGAGCCCGGTTACGCGCCAATGGAATGGGAACGATGTCCATGCTCTGGCCTATCCTTGATTCCAACAAACAGACCTTTGATTATACCAGGGAAGATATTATGCCTGCCATAAAAGGCGATGCGTTTATTTGTGCCTGTATCAACGCCAATGACCCGCTGAAAGACATGCGCTGGTTCCTGGAAGATTTAAAGCGAATCGGTGTATTCTCCGTTTCCAATATCGGTCCGTCGATCAGTTATGTCGATAAAGACAGCGAAATATTCAGGGTCCTGACCAAGAGCGGGATTACCCTGGATAATGAGATTGCCATGCTGAAGCTGGCACGGGAGATGGATATGGTGTCGATCGGACTTGCATTTAATATGGAGGACAGCCTCAAAATGGTGGAAGAAGCCCGGCCCGATATTTTCTGCTTCCACGCAGGTACCACGAAAGGCGGACTGAAAGGGTATGATTCCGGGGAAACGATTGACGAGACTGCCGCACGGACAGAAGAAGCAAATAAAGAGTTGCGTAAAATCAAACCTGACATCCTGCTCATTGCACATGGTGCTGCCCTGGAGACTCCGGAAGACGCGCAGTATATTCTGAACAACACCTCCTGTGACGGTATCTGGACAGGTTCATCCACAGAGCGGATCCCAATTGAAAAGGCGGTATACAATACTGCCAAAGAATTCGCAGACCTTCGATTTCCTAAAAAATAAGCACATGAAAACAATCGCCCTCCTCATAACGCTCGATACCAAAGACCAGGAAGCGGGATTCCTGGTTGATGAAATTACAAAACTGGGAAAATCTCCACTCCTTATGGATATCGGGGTGGTTGGCGAGCCGGGTATCACCGCCGACATAAGCAGGGAGGAAATTGCCGAAGAAGGGGGCAAACCGCTGTCAGAACTGCTCCGCAACCCCACCAGGGATGAAGCGGCTCCTGTAATGGTAAAGGGATGTATTGCCATACTCAACCGTAAGATCGCTGCGGGTGAAGTAGATGCTGTCCTTGGGCTGGGCGGTACCCAGGGAACTTCCACCTGCTGCGAGATCATGCAGGCCCTTCCCTATGGATTTCCAAAGATCATGGTGTCAACAATCGCCGCCGGGGATATGTCCGGATTTGTTGGGATCAAGGATATCACGATGATGTTCTCGGTCAGCGATATTCTCCGGCTTAATCCGTTTACACGAAAAATACTCGCCAATGCGGCCGCCGCTGCCTGTGGAATGGCAGATGTGGAAGAAAAATTTCTGATGCGGAAAGGGGAAAAGCCCCTTATCGGCATGACCAACCTGGGCGTACTCACAAGAGGAGCTATTGAAGCAATCAATTATATCGAAGAAAAAGGATATGAAGTAATTGTTTTTCACGCAGTTGGTTCCGGTGGGCGGGCCATGGAACAAATGATGCGTGAAGGGATTATCGGCGCTGTCTTTGACTATGCCATGGGAGAAATTGCCGATGATGTATGGCATGTGCTTCGTGCCGGCGGACCGGACCGCCTGACGGCTGCTGGCAAACTTGGTATTCCGCAGGTATTGTGTCCCGGTGGTGCGGAACACCTCGGAATTCTGGTTGCAGAGCATAAAGTCCCGGAGGAATGGAAAGACCATAAGCAGGTATTTCACAGCCCGGTGATCTTTGTGCCCAGGCTGAATGCAGAAGAAATGATCCGCGTGGCCGATGATATTCTGCGAAGACTACAATACACCAGGAATAAAGCCTATTTTATGTTCCCGCTGAAGGGGGTTGGCCGGTACTCCATACCGGGGGGCGTGCTGAACGACCCGGAAGCTGACAAGGCGTTTTTCGATCACCTCCGGAGCAAATTGCCGGAAAACATAGAAATAGTTGAAATGGAAACCCACGCAGAAGATCCGGCGTTCGTTCGCAAAGCCGTAGATTTGTTGATCGGGCTGATTGAAAACCAGGATAAATAACGTTCTTTCCGGTGATATAACTGTTAACCATTGTCAATAATAGCCTCTTGACAGAGATGTCCTGTTCCCGGTTCATCGTCTGGAATAAGTGTTTATTTTACAACTCCCAATCAGGGACCTTGACTCTATTTTTCAGGAGAATGGTGACCAAGCCGGGATTTTTGGTATATACAATCCATTGACAGACAGCTTATTGATTTTTTTAATGATTAAAGTTTACAAACGGCTCCGGTATTGAACCATGTTGTCCCAAATTGGGAAATGCTGTAAGTCAGAAACCGGTCCCAAACGCTTCAAAGGACTATTTTTTCAAATGGCAGCCTGCTTGCAGGTTGTCAGTCAAATACTAAATTATGCGTATTTCAATACTTCTTCTGATACTGATACTGTATACAAATGACGCTTTTCCCCAAGCTCAGCAGTACACTTCTGATGACAATACAACAGCCAGCTGGGATGAATTCGTCTGGACAAAATCGAAGTCCTGGATGCAGGACCGCCCGCGATGGAATAATAGTCCACCATCCGGATTCGGATACTGGCATGCCGTAAACATATATGGCTATGTTATCCTGAGTGATGACATGGTGGTGGGTAGCGGAGGTACGCTAAACGTATATGATACCTTGCGAATAACCGGCGATCTGCTTTCTCAACAGAATGTGGTTGTTCATTCCGGCGGAATTCTGATCATAGAAGGTGATTTGATCAGTAATAATGGCGGTGTGAATACGGTAGGCGGCACCGTTGTCGTGCTGGGCGATGTAACCGCTTCTAACGGCGCCGATGTGGATGTCAGCGGAGATTTTTATATGATGGGGACGTTAACTTCACCGGGATCCGGGGAAAAATATAACGGAAGCTCCACTCCCCCTCCCGGGTACTTTCAGGATGAGGACGATCTCTCTTCCAATGATCCCGCCCTCTATAGTTTTGCTACCGGAGGAACACTTCCGGTGGAATTCGCGGAGACATCCCTGAGCAGGTCTGCGAACGGAGTATCTGTTCTTTGGTCTACTGCTACCGAAAAGGATAATGACTATTTTACCATTGAACGGTCACGGGACGGATTACATTTTAGCGCCATTGGCCGCGCGGAAGGGCAGGGAACCACCGCCGACAAAAGTTACTATGAATTTCTTGATGAGGAACCTCTGAAGGGAATCTCTTATTACAGGATTCGCCAGACCGACCTGGACGGGAAATACAGCTTTAGCACGATGATGCGACTGGATTATGTTTTTGAATCAGAACCGGCCATCCGTTTTTACCCTAACCCTGCCGCAGAGCAAATATTTATAGACACAAAAAACAATGCAGAGTTTACCGTAGAACTGGTGGATGTGTCGGGTAACGTAAAAAAGGAATGGAAACTATCCTCACAGAATTTCGAAGCACACGCTGTTCAGGTTTCTGAATTTGAGCGTGGCTATTACCTGCTAGTGATCACCACGGACAAGCAGAAGGTCATAAAAAAAGTTCTCCTGAATTAATCAGCGGCGCATACTGACCTCCGGAAGTAACGGGAGATCACTGGACGGCCGATCAAGATAAAAGTATGCCGTCGACGATACGTCGTCACTGCGGTAGAAATTTACCCAGCCGGAAATTTCGCTTATGTCCTGCGGGTTCTCCAGCAGCTTAATGAATTCACTGCCCGCTACACTCACAGGAATCAGGGGGACATCTGCACTGATCATCTCAAGCACCTTGTCCCGGGGAGCACCACCCATCTGCTGGAGGGTTATCCGGATCGAAGAATCAAAATAAACGGGATCCGGTACATGATACCGGTAAAAGGCGTATTCACGGGTTGAATCGTTTACTATCAGCGATCCCTGGTACATATGCGCATACTCGCCCTGTCCATACGCCGTGCCGACATAATCTTCTGTACCCGTACCAACCAGGGTTGGGAAATCCGAATCTCCGTCCAGGTACATTTTGATTTCCCCTTCTCCCCACCAGGTACCGTCATAAACTTCAGGTGTTTTTAAAGCGATATTCGTGCCCAGAAATCTGCCCGTTCCTGTCAACCCGGGAAGCAGGACATAATCTTCACCTGGTGTGGTAGACGCATTTCTGTTCCAGTAAGCATGAAAATATAGTATCGGCTGGTCGTGATCTTCCAATGTTATATCGATATCGTAAAACAATGCGTCGAGGTCCTTCTCCGATTCGTTGATAAGGGTGATTCGCGCCCCGTCCAGATAGGGCATAGGTATGAAACAGTTAAATGACCTTCCTTCCGGATCTGCAAAAAATACATTCTCAAAAGGTACTTTCCGGCCCAGCCCTATTCCGAAAAAATCACCGACCGGAGCCGAAACCGCAGGTTTTTCCTCACCATCCCAGTGCATTTCTATACGGAGCGAGCGGAGCATTTCCGGGCTCCGGTCGCTGAAGGTCATCCAGATCCTGCGCACCGTACCGGATTCCGTTGTTTCCATCAGTGTTACCGCTTCTCCGGCAGGGACCTTGTCAAAGGCATGACCTTTTGCTCCCTTATTCTCCAGGCCTCCTTCTCCTTTGTCAGCTCCCGGATTTTCAAAGCTGTACCAGCGTGTTTGCTTCCCGGACGGATGATCGTAAAGCTCCTGTCCCTGAAGCCACATGGGCAAAAACAACCCTGTAATGAATAGAATGACAGACAGACATGTTATACGTTGGCTTTTCATAATTATTTGGTCAATTTTCTCTCTTCACTGATCTCGCCGCCGATATGATAATAGGATACGATCCTGCTGATAAGGCCACTGGAAATATAGATCCATTCGCTTACTTCCATACTGAAATCAGGATTCCGGAGACGGTAACGGACACAGGCCTTATTCGCCGAATAGATGGAGTCCCTAACCTCTATGGTGTTACCCAGAAATTTTTCCTTGTTGGCCTCAACGATTTTAAGGTATTCGGACTTACCCTCAATCGTACCATACGGGCTTGTATGCGAAAAATCGTCTGATACAGGGATAGACAGATAGTCTCCCTTTTCCCAGCACCGGAACCACTCTTCAGTCAGCTTTTTACTTTGCATGCTCAGTGGTTTTCCGATAAGTTAGCCAAATCCTTGCTGAAAAGAAATGGCTGTCGGTATCCGGTCTGTGTCACCTGGCTATGAATATTATCCGGACAGGTGACGACAAATAAAAATTGAGCATATACTTATAGAATTTAACATGGTTAACTTGCATAATTACAACAGGTTACCGTTCTTTCCGGTCAAAACACAACTATTACGTTATGGGAAAATTTCAAATATTTCAAGGCAAAAACGGAGATTACTATTTCCGTCTTAAGGCTTCCAATGGACAGATCATCCTGGCCAGCCAGGGTTACAAGTCCAAACAGGGATGCAAAGGAGGAATAACCTCCGTACAAAAAAACGCTGCCAGCGATGCGCAGTTTGAGCGTAAAGACGGTGACGGTAAATTTTCGTTCACCCTGAAAGCAGCAAATAAGGAAGTGATTGGCACGAGTGAAGTGTATACGACCAAAGCAGCCCGGGAGAATGGAGTTGCTTCTGTGATGAAAAATGCACCGGGTGCTGATATCACTGAAGAGTAAATGCCTTGCGCAGTTGTAAATTTTAATGAGGATGCCTCCCCGGCATCCTTTTTTTGTGGCTAAGTGGGTACAAATGATTGAGTATTTTTTTCCACAATTCTGCCCGGATTAATTATTTCCTTCATTTCCAGGCATTGGCATTATTTTCTCTGACAGATTACCGTCTGTGAATAACAGATATAATTATTTCTTTTAACTACCGGATGTGAAACTTGATATTGATAAACTCGATTTTGATCATTGTGAAGATGAGCCGATCCATATTCCTGAAGCCATCCAGGGATATGGTTATTTATTTGCCCTGGAAAAGGAGCATGGCATCATAAAGGTCATTAGTGAAAATACTTCTAACCTGTTTAAAGATCACCTGAAAATTATTGGTGAGAATTTTTTCAATCTGCTTCGGGATGAGGATGATACAAAATTTGTAAAAGAAACTCATGAGCGAGCCCGGGAAAAAAGAACACGGTTACCGCTGCGCCTGAAATTCCGGGAGGAATTCATTCGCCCGGAACATGCTTCGGACTTTTACGCAGTCGTTTACACCAGTGGTGATCTTTTTGTGATTGAGCTGGAACCGGCAGGTCGATTTAGGGAGGCATATTCTGCCAGGCACTTTATCCAGCTCTACGCCATCAGCGTAGCCCCCAAATTCTCCAGCTTCAAAAGCCTTGATCAAATGTCCCAGGAAATTGTGGATACTATCCGGGACATAACAGATATGGAACGTGTAGTGCTGTATCGGTTTCATGACGATTCATCGGGGCAGGTGATCGCCGAGTCAAAAGTGGATGATATTGAAAGTTATCTTCACCTGCATTACCCTGCTTCTGATATTCCTCCCCAGGCACGTGATCTGTACAAAAAAAACTGGATCAGGCTGATGGCTAATGTTGATCTTGAGCCATCCAGGCTTATCCCTTCCATTGAGGAAAGCGGCAGGGAACCACTGGATATGACGTATTCATTCCTGCGGAATTTATCTCCCATACATCGTCAGTACATCAGCAACCAGGGATTAAAATCTTCCATGTCCATGTCACTGGTAACACACGATAAATTATGGGGGATGATTTCATGCCACAGCCGGGAACCGCGCTACATACCACAGAATGTCCGGCTTGAATGTGAGAATCTGTCACAGCTCTTCAGCTGGCATTTATATGCCAAGGAGGAAGAGCTTCAGCTGAAGCGCAAATCGGAAACGGAGAAATCAATTGAAAAGATCGTCGATAAGATCACTATTCTGAACCCGATCGTTAACGTCTTTCGTCAAAACCAGGAGGATGTGCTGAACATCGCTAAAGCAGACGGGTTTATGTATTTTTCTGAGTCTGACCATATCGGGATAGGGGAAACGCCTGACCTGGAGGTAATGAAGGAAGTATTCCACCAGGCAAAGGGATTGCGTTCCAAACCATTGGTGACGACCAGTATGGTGGACATGGTGAGCGATACCGACAAGTTGAATGGTATCCGGGGGATGCTGCTGGTCTCGCTGGTTGAAAACAAAAACTATTTTACCGCCTGGTTCAGAAAAGAAAAAATCCAGCACCAACGCTGGGCGGGAACACCAGAGGAAAAGAGTCCGACCGCCTCAAAGAAAGATCGTCTTACCCCACGCAGTTCATTCCAGGTGCATACTAAAAAAATTCATGGTCACAGTATTCCATGGGATACGCATGACGTGGAAGTAGCCTACCGCTTTAACAGGGTGTTCATGGCACATGCACTGGAGAAACAGGAGAAAATGCGAGAGGACATAGTCAACCTTGAATTACAGGACCGGTACAAAAATGAATTTCTCGCCACATTGGCTCATGAGCTTAGAAATCCACTTTCTCCCATTGCCACCGGCATCTCCCTGCTGGAGATGGAAGATGACCCGCATGTTCGTGATCAGGTGATGAATACTATGAAGCGACAGGTAGCCAACATGTCCACTATGATTGATGACTTGCTGGATGTTTCAAGAATTACTCAGGGGAAAGTAAGGATGAACCTGGAAGTCCTCACGATTCAGGAAATTCTTATGGATAGCCTGGATACCTGTAAATCAATTATTAAACAGAATGATCATCACCTGACGATCAATATTCCGGATGAAGATATCTGGATAAAAGCCGACCGTACCCGGCTTGCACAGGTATTTACCAACATCCTGAACAATGCCGCCAAATATACGGATGATGGTGGCAATATCGATCTTACGGCAGAAGTGCTGGACGATTGTGTACGGGTGAGCATACGGGATGACGGAACGGGCATTGATAAAGAGGACCTCGAATCCATATTTACCATGTTTACCCAGCTCAACGGGAATTCCAAGCAAACCAGGGAGGGGCTTGGAATCGGACTAACGCTTGTGAAAAAACTGGTAGCCATGCATAACGCAATTATTTATGCGTACAGTGACGGACCAGGAATGGGCAGTGAATTCGTGGTGGAAATTCCGGTTTACATGGAAGGCGGTCAAAAAGCTAATCATCCCGCGAGAGATGAAAAAGCAAAAAAAGAGGAGAAGGAAAAGGTGAAAATTTTGGTGGTGGATGATAACGAAGACCTCATTACCATTATGACGATGCTTTTGAAGGCAAAGGGATATGATGTCAGATCCGCTATGGATGGAAAATCTGCTCTGAAAGAATATGGAGAATCCAAACCAGAAGTTGCTATACTTGATCTTGGCCTGCCTGACATGTCCGGATTTGATTTGATGAAAGAACTAAAGGAGTGGTACGATACCAGTGAAACGATATTTTTCTCACACTCCGGGCTGGGTAGCAAAGAATACATTCAAACCTCTTCAGAAATGGGTTTCAAAGAGCACTTTGTAAAACCTCTGGACAGTAAGAAACTGATAGAATCATTGCGAAGGCATATTTCAGTGAACGGAAATTCCTGACCTGTCCGTTAGATTGAAAGGCATTGAAATTGTTGAATTCTTCCGGTGTATTCAATACCAAAATGCAAGGATCCGGTCTATCACCCAGAAGGAAGCTACCGAACCAATGATATAGGCCGGAATTTTCTGCAGCACGAGCGGCCAAGATGGTTTCATTGCCAGTAGTTTTAAAATGGACAGGGCAACCAATACAAATGCCAGCTGGCCGAGCTCCACGCCTATATTAAAAAATGCCAGCGCCAGCGGAATTTCCGATGAAGGAAGACCTACTTCTGTCAGTGCTCCCGCAAAACCGAATCCATGCAACAATCCGAAAGTAAAAGCAACCAGCCATGGCTTGCGACTTGTAAGTGTTTCCCTACCCCGGAGATTTTTCAGAATTTCCGCCGCAAGAAAAACGATGCTTAGTGCAATGACTGCCTCGACCGGCGGACCGGGCAAACTGGTAAAGCCCAACACAGCGAGGCTTAATGTAATACTGTGGGCAATGGTAAAGGCTGTGATTGTTTTCACAATTTTCCTGAAGCCCCTGGTAATGATAATAAGTGCCAGGACAAATAAAAGATGGTCTATACCGAACCAGATATGTTCGACGCCTAATACAGTATAGGACTTTATTACCTGCCACTTCGATGCACTTCCCGGGAACAATGCCCGATTCTCATCCGGTTTAATCATTAAAGAGGCTTGTTCGCCATTTTCAAACCGGATAGTAACCAGCACATCGATCATTGTTTGCTCCAATCCATCAATGTAAAACTCCTGTCCTTCAATCGCTTCAACTGATTTGAGTTCATACGTGTACAGCATGGCGCCGGAAACATACTTAGGCAAGCCGGATTCCGTTAATGCTGCTTCCGGAAAAACCGGCCGAAGCCTGATTACCATGTCCCCCTGCCTTGGTATTTTCCAGAAAACCTGGTAGGTCGTTTCACTTACCTGATTGATTTGCAGGTAGGCAGGTCGCATTTCATGCGCGACAACAATTCCCATGGGCACTAATACCAGGAAGGCGAGAAGGCAATATTGAATTGGCTTCTTCACCATCAACTTCTGACTTTGTCCAATATCCTGGCTGACAATGCAGGTTCAAGGCTTACCTGCAATTCAATATCATATTCCTTGCTTAGCTGTTCGTATATTATGTCTTTGCTTTCCTGTTCCTTGTCATAAACATAGTCCCGGACCAGCAAATCCCGGATTTGCCCGAATTCCGGCAATGCGGGATCATTCCGTTCTGTGATGTACACCAGGTGTACCCCATAGCCACCTTTCACCGGACCTGTCCACTTATTCAAAGGCAAGGGTTCCAGCTGCCGTGAAAATCCGGAGCCTAAATCGATATCCAGTCGCGTTGCTTCGACATTTTCAAAATAATTGCGAAGTGATAGTACGTCTCCGGCAGCAATCATTTCCTCAACTGATGCATTCTCCAGAGAATCAAGGACTTTTTCTGCCTTCTGAACCGGGTCTTCATAATTTTCCGGCCGGAAAACAATTTGATGAAAGCTGAAACGGAAAGCTTCCATGTATTTGTCAGCATGCTTTTCAAAATAGCGTCTGAGTTCCTCATCATTCGGATCATTGACCAGCGCCGAGACATCATTGGACAAAAAATCCATCTTCTGGGCAAGTCGTCGTTTAACCACTTCATCATTATGATCGAGGTTCATTTTCAGCGCTTCCCGGTAAAGTATTTCCTGCCTTATGCTTTTCGATACAAGTGCGATCAATTCTTCTTCCGTCGGATTGCGCTGCCATTGAAGCCTGAATAAGCCAACCATATGATCCAGGTCACTGTCCGAAATTATTATTTCATCCCGTGAATCCCCGGTGCGGGCAGTCAATCCATATACCAGGAAAATGACCAGCCCGATAAGAAGGAAATGAACGAGTGGTTCTTTTATCAGTTTTGTCATATGATCTTACTTTTAATAATCATCGTGGCATGAAAGCCGCAATTTTGTAATCTTCTGTAAAATATAAATAATTTGAGGCCAGGCCGGAACAGAATTTTTATAATTAGCTATTTAACAATTCATTAGATTGACTAAATGAGTTAAATTCATGAGTCCTATGCTTTTTTCACTGCCTCATTGCATACGAATCATAAGTTATTTCGGCTTATTTATTCTGGCCTTTCACTTACCCGGGCAGGATAAAAAGCTTTCATTCAGGGATTCCACAGATAATCAGCTGGACCTTAGTTCGTTCCTGCTGGATCCGCATGGGTTTGTACCAATTTTTAATATCATCACGGAACCTGCAGTAGGCGGGTTTGGTGTAATTGGTGCCCCCTTGTTTATCCAAAAGAAAGAAATTGAGGATTACGAAGGATTCATTCAGCCTGACCTGACCTCGATCTTCGGCATGTACACGGTTAATAACAGCTGGGGTGTGGGTGGACTGCGCGTAGGGACTTTTCCAAAAGCCGGAATTAAATACACGTTGTTTGCTGGTTATTTCAGCCTGAACCTCGATTACTACCGTGAATTACCGGTAATAGGTGAGCGGGCCTTTGCCTTTAACAAACGCTCTGTGCCTTTTACGATATCTGTTTCGAAGGAGCTGATCCGGAAGAGCAAGTGGTATGCCGGGCTTAAGTACAGTTATGCACGATCAGAACTGGTTCAGGAATTTGAGGGTGAAGTGCCGGAATTTATTCAGCCTCTTGAACTTGACAACAAGACATCTTCTCTCGGACTGTTGACCCGAATGGACAGGAGGAATACGATTTTCACGCCGGACAAGGGGATTTTGGCCCGGATAAACTATGATGTGAATGCTGACTGGACCGGGAGCGATTTCAATTTTCAGTTGCTGTCAACTTCAATATTATATTTTATTCCTGTAAGGGAGAATTGGATCAGTGGATTCCGGGGAGAATTTAATCATGCTATTGACAATCCTCCCTTTTACATGCTTCCTTCTGTGGATATGCGTGGCATACCTGCTGTGCGTTACCAGGGGGCCACCACTATTCTCATGGAAACAGAGCAACGATTTGATATCACTCCGCGCTGGAGTATCGTTGGGTTTACAGGTATAGGCAAAGCACTAGAACGGGATGAAGGTTTCGGTGATGGTCAAACCGTCTACAATGTTGGAACAGGTTTCCGGTACCTGATGGCCAGGTTGTTTAAACTGCGCGCCGGAATTGACATAGCCCGGGGCCCGGATGAGTTTGCCTGGTACATAGTCTTCGGACATTCATGGAATAACTGATTCAATCCGAAAAGGCTTTAGGGATTGTACCAAATTGGCGAAGTTGCCGCTCGTTCCTGGTGTACCAGGCCTACATTGTCGGAGATGTCCAGGTTATGACGAACTTTATCATATAATGTCCATCTCGGGGTAGGGATCTCCAGTACCCTGACATAATAAAAAGCCTTCTGTTCCGGGTTGAAATCCGGATCTGTGAATACTGCTTTTAATTCAGCCGATCCGATATCGTTTGTGTATTCCGCAGTTTCCAGATTTACCGTGTTTCCCACTTCCGGAACTTTACCATTGGCATCCCGTTTACGGTCTCCCGACCAAATAACATCGTATATTTTCTCGTGTGTTTCGCCGTTTGCATCCAGCCAGCCCTTTACAATTTGAACCCGGTCAAGGTTGGCACCATTCGGATCTTTCGTAGCTGTTATCATGAAGGTGGGCGAAGCGTCACCTGACCGGTTCAGATCACCACCCATCGGAACTCCACGATCATATCCCGCCTCAGTCATTCGGCCGTTCAGGTCATCTTCCGTAAAGTCAAATCCGCCAAAAAACCGCAGAATGATGCGCGGACCTGTGCTGGCGTATGTCTCCTTACGTTTCATAGCATCCCAAATGTCTTCGCGTGTATTGGATTCTGACCAAACACCCATAATCCCGGCAGCCGCCATTTCCCATCCCATGTAGTTATCATTTACTCCCTCCAGGAGAGGAAAGTCCCACCGATTCTCATTGGACGGTTCCAGTGTTTTAAATTTACCATAGAAATTGTCTTCCTCGGTCGTGGATAACCCGGTATGTGTATCTGTCGCAGCATTTGCACCATACTTAAAGGGGTTTGCACCCAGTTGCTGCTCAATACGCAGCCCGGATTTCAATGCCTCACGCCAATACTCATACTTATAGTCGCCTTCTTTTTTGGGTCGCAGGATCAGGTTCCCCCGGTCCCACAAATCAAAAGCAGCAAATTCATCGGTTGGAGACAAGCTGGGATGGGCTTCGCTTTGCCCTTTGATCTGATACAATTCGTAGAGCGGTTCATACCTGGCCCGCATTTCGGCCCACTCCCTGGTCATGGACGACCCGTCAAACTGCTGTTCAATGAACATTCTCCCGTTTGACATATTCCCGTTATGCGGAATGGCCAACGCCTTTCCTCCGGTTGTTTGTTCATAATTCTGCATCCATTCCCATAATTTAACCGGGTTTTGTGTTTCAAAGGTAGTTAGCGGAATAACCTGCATTGCCTCATCTGCTCCGTCCCTGAAAATAACATTCCGGTGAAGGTTATCACCACCATCTGCATTTACCGTCCATTCGTAGGCAATGAAGGTGGTAAATTCACCGGGAACATAGAATTCTTCGGCAGCCTTTATTGTTTCTTCCCAGGCGCTCACCATCCATTTGGGATCCATGACAATTTCCGGAAGTTCCCCATTGGCCTGCATCCGGATCAATTCACTCTTTGCTGCCGCGGCTGCTTCGCCTCCCTCGTTGATTGCCTCGCCCCATCCTTTCACCACCTCTACAGCCATCATTTCCTCATTGCCTTCAATTATTTTATTGACAACTCCCATTCCGTCCGAATGATCGGTAATCATAAACCAGTCGTAAGGATATTTTAATTTTGCCCGCAATCCGCTGTTCGATTCCACCTCTTCACCCAGGGCAAACCGGTAAGCATCCGTTGGCGTCAGGACCGCGCCGTCGAGACCGGCGTCCATGGACCAGCCAGTATGGACGTGGGTATCCCCCCAAAACACATTTTTTAACGGATCCCGGGTAATCTCAGGGGTAGCAGCAGTGTCGGTTGACTGATCTTCCGATTCAGAATCAGTTTGAGATGTTCCGCAGGATGATCCGATGATAATCAGTGCCAGAACAGGAAGGAAATGAATGATGTATCGCATAAGCCGGAATTTTATTTAGCTTATATTCAAGGTAAGAATAATTTTTCCCTTGTGCGATTATCTTTCTGAAAATGAGCGCTTTCCCGAACCAATTAATCTAACGGACAGAAAACATATAGGAGGTTCTGATTCCCAGGAAACCGGCGTCTGACTCTTCCCTTCCAAGTTGTGAAAGGCTCTTTTTGTAGAATACATTTGCTTCAAGTCTCTTTCCGTTTTTAAGATTGGAGCTTAAGCCAAGCGACAAATTGGCTGATCCGAAATACAAGGCCGGATCCCGTTCATAAATACTTTTTTCGATGGGTGCAATCAAGCCTCCTCCTACTTCATAATCATACATATATTCAAATTCCTGCCTGGTGTACAGGTACGCTGACAATCCTATTCCGCCTACAAGATGATTAGTCGCAGAAATCCTGTAACGGTATTTTAAACTGACAGGTAATTCCATGAACCAGGAAGTCATTTCAATTCCATTGAAATCCCCGTAATCGGAGTCGGCAGGAGGCAAATTAAGTTTACTGGTTTCATCCGGACCTGTATAGTTTCGCGTCATATTAAATAATGCGCCCGATTCGATACTCAGACGCGGAGATGTTATGAAGTTGGCCAGCATTCCTACGCCGAAAGCGGCCTCTCCGTGGCCCACCGAGTAAAATGAGCGATAGATGTCCGCCGAGGGTCCTAATTCTATCCCAATACCGCCGGAATAACGATCTCCTTCCATTTCGCGGAGTTGTCTGACCGGAATTTTTACTGTTTTTTCCCGTGAGCGCGTGGCGACTTTGACATGTAAGTCCGGTTTTATGCTGTCAATAATAAAAATATATTCCGGAAGCTCAATTTCAGAATGCAGGTTATTTCTTCTTGCGAGGTATTCCGGTTCACGCTCCATGATGGATTCACGATCAATCAGAAGGAACAGGTTGCCCGACTCTTCCAGTACATTGTGATCACGCCGAAGCGATTTCAGCGTTTCCTCAGGAATGGATTCCAGTGAACCGGCAAATACAAGCTGAACTGATTCATTCGTTTCAGGAAGAGTCGTCTGATCCCTCACTTCAAGCCGTGCCTGAAGCAGGGCAACCTGATCGGCCAGTCTTTGAATATACTGGTTAGGAGCCTCCCGGTATTCGGTAATACGAACTGTATCCTTAGCGGGCTGATGATCCCGGAGATTTGTTACAGATTCCTGCAATTGATCATTTTGCTTTCTGAGCTCACCGATCATGCCATATAATTCTTCCATTGAATTACGGTGTAATACGGCCTGGCCAAGAACAACCAGGGAACCTATCAGGATGGTAGCAGCGGCAGTGATCATTTCCCTTCGGTATCTGACATACCAGGGATAATGCACTGCAGCCGCCATCCGCGCATGAAACGCTTCCAGGTCGGCAGGGTTATAGTCGCGGGATTCATATTCTCCCACCTTCCCTTTTATTATTTCGTCAAACCTGTTGTCATCCATTACTATCCGCTTTACGTTGATCGCCTTGTTCGCCCAACAGTAGTTTTCTTAACTTGCTGCGGGCAATTGACAAGTTAGATTTGGAAGTCCCGGTGCTGATGTCCAGCAGACTGGCGATTTCGTCATGTTTATATCCTTCGATAACATACAGGTTAAACACCATCCTGTAAGATGCAGGAAGGCGCTGTACCTGTGCAATGATCTCATCTGCTGAAATCTTATCAAGCGCTGATTCGGCATAATCTTCAGGCTGAACATAAGAGATATTCAGTGAATGATAATGCTTCTCATTTCTTCTGAAATAATCTATGGAAGCGTTGATCATAATTTTTCTGAGCCAGCTTTTAAACGAGTGTCCGTGACTATATCTCTTCAGGTTTGTGAAAATCTTGACAAACCCGTCATTTACGATTTCAAGCGCTTCCTCCCGGTTTCGGCTATACCTCAGGCAAACTCCCATGGCATACCCGTAATAATGCCGGTAGAGCCGATCCTGGCCATGCCTGTCGCCTTCTTTACAGGCGTTTATCAGGTTATATAATTCCTCGTCTGTGATTTTTTGTGAATTAATTCTCTCTCAGAACGAAAGTTCTCAGAAAATGGTTGGTTCCGGAAAAAAAGTTTTTTGCTAACCAACCGTTTAGCATCAGGTTGCGTATAGGTTCAGAATTTACACTGAAAAGGACCATACTACCGTGGAACGAGCTGCAGGGAATACTCATATATTAATAAGGACAAGGGAGTTTGTCGAGGATCTCTACGATCTTCAGTTGCCGGGAAGCATTCGTTTCCATACGATCGAACATACACGCCAGGTGGTGAAAGCAGTTAATATTATCTGCGTAGCACAGGGCGTCGGGTTTGAAGACAGGGAAATCCTGCAGATAGCAGGATGGTTCCACGATACCGGATTCATACATAATTATCAGAATCATGAACAAATGAGCATTGAGATTGCTCAGCATTGCCTGCGTGCCTGGAACTACCCGGAAGAAAAAATAAGGAAAGTCTCCGCCTGCATCAGGGCTACAAGGATCCCCCAGAATCCGGAAAATGAACTGGAGAAAATTATCTGTGACGCGGATATGTATCACCTTTCAGATGAGAATTACTGGCATGTAAACCTGAAATTAAAAGAGGAGATCAGTTCCCAGAAGGAGTACATCCCTGATTCAAAGTGGTATCTGAACAACCTGAGTTTCCTCATTAATCACTCGTATTTTACCGAATACGGAAAGCAGGTCCTCGAAGATCTCAAACAGAAGAATATCGACCTGAATATTCAAAAACTGGAAAAACTCATCCACCTTTATGAATGACCTCACTATCATCGTCCCGGTATACAACGAGGAAGATTCCCTGCTTCGTTTTAAAGAGGCGATGGACGAATTCCTGGATTTAAATATCGCTCATGTACGTGTGCTGTTTGTTAATGATGGCTCTACGGACAAGAGCTACTCCATCATGAAAGAGTTTATCCGCAATGACGAACGTTACTCATTGATCTCCCTAACCAAAAACAATGGTCTGAGCGCTGCCATCAAAGCGGGAATTGATCAGGTAACTACAACATGGACCGGATACATTGACGCCGATCTTCAAACCTCCCCGATGGATTTTGTCAGCTATTTTAAATACCTCGATACCTGTGAAATGGTTAACGGGATTCGGGCGGAAAGACATGACAAATTCATAAAACGTATGTCATCCAGGATCGCCAACCGTGTAAGAAGCCGCATGATCGGTGATCATATTGAAGATACGTGTTGTCCGCTGAAAATTATCAAAACAAGCTTTGCCCGGAATATTCCTTTTTTCGATGGGATTCATCGTTTTTTACCCGCCATGGTTCAGATGCAGGGAGGAAAAGTACGCCAGGTCACGGTAAGCCATTTTAAACGACAAGCCGGAAAGTCAAAATATAACCTACGAAACCGACTGACCGGTCCTTTCATTGACATGCTGGCTTTCATCTGGATGAAAAAAAGGTATCTCCGCTATCAGATCTTTGACAAGGAAATGATTAAAACCTACTCAAAGGAAAAAGAAATTGCATGAAAGAAATTTGGGTTTTTGCTGTCGGCGGATTAGCCCAGCTGTTATTCTCCGCCAGAATGCTCATTCAATGGATAAAAACAGAAAGGGCAGGAAAGGTGCAATCCCCCGTGATCTTCTGGCAAATGAGCATTATTGCATCATTGTTACTGATGATCTATGGTGTCCTGCGCAATGATGCTGTAATTATTGCCGGACAATTACTCGCCTATTTTGTCTATATCCGGAACCTGCAGTTGCAGAACAACTGGAAGAAAATCAATTTAGTCATCAGGCAACTGGCATATCTCATCCCTGTGATTGTTTTCATCTGGATTTTTTCTGGGAATACGCATAACTGGAACGCTATTATACATAACCGAGATATTTCCGGCTGGCTCCTTTTTCTTGGTTCTGCCGGGCAGGTACTTTTTGCCACACGGTTTCTGTTTCAGTGGTACTGGTCTGAAAGGAAACAGGAATCCATTTTTCCACCGGTTTTCTGGATTGTCAGCATTACCGGGGCAGGACTCATTCTGCTCTACGGAGTTTTCAGACAGGATCCAGTCCTGATCCTGGGTCAGTTTACCGGAATGATCATGTACGTACGTAACCTGCAGTTGCACTATTCATTCAGCCGCTTTAACTCGATTGAACATGACCATGCCTGACAAGGGCCGGAGAATGATCCTGATCTTCATTCTGATCCTGATTTCCTCGCTGAACCTTTTCACAAATCGCGACTACATTTATCCCGATATAATGGAGGCACGAAACCTTATTACTGCCCGTGAAATGGTTGAAAAGGGAAACTGGTTATTGCCTACCATGAACAACTATCCGAGGCTGGCCAAACCACCTCTTCCAACTTGGATCAATGCAGTGGTAGCTCAGTACCGGCCGGTAAACGACCTGGCCAGTCACAGGATACCATCCGCACTGGCAGCTCTGTTAATGGTCCTTTATATTTTTGGCATTTCCGAATTACTATCCCGCAAACTTCTCACATCATTCATTACAGCTTGTATCGCAGCCACTTCCTTTTACCTGATATTTATGGGACGACAGGCAACGTGGGACATTTATTGCCATGCGCTGATGACAGCAGCTATATACCACCTGATAAGAGCCTGGAAAAGCCCCGGGAATACCATGCTTCATCATGTGCTGGCCGGCATATTCATGGGCCTTTCGTTTCTGAGTAAAGGACCTGTTGCATTCTATGCATTATTACTGCCTTTCCTGATTGCGTGGTTACTTTTTGCTGACCGGTCGGTCTTCCGAAGATTCAAAAAACCGCTATTGCTCACCCTGGGCATTGCGCTGGCTGTCGGATTGGCATGGCCCGTCTATGCCTGGTTTCATCAGCCTGAAGCATTTGCCGCCACAATGAACAGAGAAGTAACCGCCTGGTCAGACCGTCATGTAAGACCGTTTTACCATTATTGGGGATTCTGGTTCCACATAGGAGGCGTCTGGGCGGTGTTTGCGCTGGCAACTTTACTGATCCCTAAAATGAAAGGGAAAATTGAACGTAAAGATTATTATTTTCTGCTCTCCTGGATAATCCTGATGGTCGTACTTCTTTCGATACCGTCCGAAAAAAAAGAACGTTATCTTCTGCCGGTGCTGGTACCACTGTCGCTGATAATTGGCCGATACCTCACTTCAGTTTATGTCAATTGGAAAAAGAACCAGTTAATTGGCTATGACCGCATTGTGCTCGCGATTAATTCTGTAATCATGATCATCGTCAGTATAGGAATGCTGGCAGTCCTGGAATTAAAATCCTCAGCCGGATTAATGACAATGCTTTTTTATGCCTCAATTGCATTGATATTTGGCTTTGCCCAGGTAAAAAAACGGCCGGATATTACTTTTTTTGCCATGATTCTGCTGATGACATCCGTCTCATTTACAGTGCTTCCTAATGCTGGTGAATTAATTTATCATAACCAGAAGTTCCGGAGCTTTGCCGAACTTAATCAGACCAGTGAATATTCACTGCCATTTTATTCGGAGAATATGAATCCGAAACAGATCCTGGAATTAGGGAAGCCTGTGGACACAATCCGTGTTAACCAAAATCAATTCATCCTTCCAAAAGAAATGAAGTTCGTTTTACTCACACGTGATACAATTTCATCAAGCAATTTCGAAAACGACGAGGTGAGACTGCGTTTGCTGGATTCGATCCGGTATGATCCTGAAAAAAGCGATCAGATATATTTTATATACAAGGTTACCCGTTTATAATATTTAACAGGTATTCTGCAATTCACTGACTATCTTCACCACCGATGAAAGCGCTACTGATCATCGATATGCAGAAAATTTCCTTCACCGACAAAACACCCAGATGGGAAGCGGATGAGGTAGTGAATCGGATCAATCAATTGGCCGGAATGTTTCGCAAAGCACAACAGCCGGTAGTGTTGATCCAACATGATGGCACGAAAGAGGGGATTTGTCTCCCGGATACGCCCGAGTGGGAATTTCTGGATTCCCTGGATCAAAAAGAAAATGATCTTGTCGTGTCTAAAACCGCCAATGATTCATTCTACAAATCAAAACTTTCAGAGTTGCTTGAGCAACTTAATGTGAAGGAATTGGTTATTACCGGGTGCGCTACAGATTTTTGTGTTGATGCCACTGTGAAATCTGCCCTTGGACGTGACTTTAATATTACGGTGATTGATGACGCACATACAACTGCCGACCGTCCCGGACTCTCCGCCCGGCAAGTCATTGATCATTATAACCGGACCTGGCAGGAAATGATTCCTACGAATGGCCGGATCGCGTCAATATCCACTGCCAAATACATGAAAAATCAGTAAGCTAATTCAATGCAAATTTGAAATCAGCCTTCCCGATTCATCTAAATAATTGATATTAAGCATTTTATATTTATTTTTTCTTGCTTTAGTTCTGTCATTTTTCAATCTTATATCAACTGTAACTAACAAGTAATCAGATTGATATGAAATTTCCTGCAAACAATCATCTCCGTACTTATTTAACACCGCTGGTGCTGCTCGGACTCATTCTCCTTTCCTCATGCAGTGATCCGGAATTCAAGAAATGTAAGATATATGGTTTTCTATGGGAAGGCCAGTACTATAAGCTGATCTATTCCGGAGACCGGCTTGACCAGATGGTTGCGACGGACAGCCATGTTGATCTCAAATACGACGAGAAAGACCAGCTGATATCAGCCTATCATTATTTACCTGGCGCAGGATCAACGCCTACCGTATATTATGAATACAAACATGGCTTAGATGGGATATCGCAAATTGACAGATACCAGAGCGGTGAGCATTACCGGCTGCTGATTTACTACACATCGGGCGGACAAGTGGATTACATTACAGCGCAGGAATTTGATCCCCTGACCAATACGGTTGCCCTGGAATTCAACTATAACTACACCTTCAACAGCGATGGTAATCTTATAAACGAGTATGGCACGTCGCCTGTGATCTATACTGATTACTCCATTTATGAATATGACAGATCCATTAACCCGTTCATGATCCTTGCGGAAGCGGTAAATCACCGGCCTTTCTTTCCATTGGGATCTTTCGTCCGTTTTCCCGTTGGTAACTACGATATTTCGGTTGCCAACCGGTTCTCGGTAAATAACCCGACCATAGGAGATTATCAACTTCCCAGCCTTCCGGCCTTCGGAGAATACTGGCTAAATACGTATAATAACTCACTTCCCACGTCTATCCACTGGACCTATGAGGAATATGGAACATTGACTTCCGAAGAGAAATACGCATTCAAGTACGATTGCCAGTAAGACATGATTTAGTTACACGATAGATACCCATGGCAGATGTCCATCGGCGAGTAACCAGGAATCCCCGAAGCAGCCATAACCCTGTTCCCAACAGAAGCTGAAATAAATGGCTGCAAACCTTACGAGTTCTTGTGCGTCTCATAGTAATTTATAACTTTGTATTTCAAAGTACTATTAATTTGAAACCACTATGGAGGTATACAACCCGGAGCCACAGGAGAAAAGCAGGCTGACCATAACTCTTGATAATTGGCATCAGCTCGCCCGCCAGAATACCTGGATGCGTTTATTTGCGATTTTTTTGCGGTTTGCGCTTGCACTTGGCTTCATTCCCGCAGGTATGGTAAAGATCCTGGGAGAGCGATTCACGGATCTTCACGCCCTCCATCCGATGGGACATTTTCTGGATGCCTTTTACCAGACAGGCTTTTATTACACATTCGTAGGCATTATGCAGGTCATCGCAGGCACACTGCTGCTTATACCCAGAACCACTACCCTGGGGGCTTTTATCTATTTCCCGATTATCCTTAATATTTGTGTGCTATCTCTTTCTGTCCGGTTTGACGGATCACTGCTCTCCTCACCCTTAATGGTTTTGGCCAACCTTTACCTGCTTTGCTGGGATTATCATAAATGGAAACATATTCTCCCGCTTTATAAAGTCCGGACAGGATTTCCCAGGATACCTTCCATACGCCAGATTCCACTCAAGTTTTTCACCGGCGTCTTTGCTGCCATGTTGCTTGTGCTGCTTATGGTCCTTTCTTTCGGAATTCGGCCTGCAAACACCTTAAAAGACTGCCAGGAAAGATGTGAAAACGATGAAAACCCGCTTTCATGCAATGAATTTTGCGAATGCGTTCACCTGGAAGGTAACGCGCTAAATGCCTGTCTTGATAAATACAATGCATCCTCCTCAACCAGCGTTCATGAAAAACAGTGATGCCTTTTACAATTCATTCGCTGCTTTCTACCCGGTGGCAGATATATTCCTGATGCCCCGAAAAAAAAAGCTGATTCGCGAGGTCAACACAATGGCACCCGGAAAACTCCTGGAGGTTGGCTTAGGAAACGGATCGCATCTGGACTTATACCAGGGTCACGAGATAACCGGGATCGATTCTTCAGAGGCCATGCTGGCCAGGGCTAAAAACCGGAACTCCCAGGTCACGCTTTACAAGATGGATGCACATAGCCTCTCTTTTTCAGATGGCTCTTTTGATTACGTTGTTCTGTCACATGTGATTGGCGTGACCCGTGACCCTGAAAAGGTTTTAAGCGAGGTACTAAGGATTCTGAAGCCGGGCGGGTGTCTGTTCATTCTTAACCACTTTACGCCTCCAAACTGGCTTCGCTACCTGGATCATTCTGTTCAACCGCTATCGGCACTACTAAAAATCCGCTCTGTTTTTCACCTGGATTCTCTGGGGACTTTGAACAAGTTTCAATTAAAAAAGCGCGTTTTCCTCGATCCCTGGTCCTACTTCAATCTTCTAATCTACCAGAAACCTTGAGAAGAGACCAGCTTTCCATAGTCATCGCACTTGGCATCAGTTTGTTCATTTATATGTTCTACCGAACGGAAAATACAGTAGTTAATGAGCTCGCCATCCGGTATTTCTCCCGCGATTTATACATTCAAGCCAGGTATTGGGTAAATGAGCTGCTACCGCTTAATGATTTCCTGATTTACTCTCTTCCGGAAGGTCTCTGGGTATTCAGCATTACACTTACTTCCAAAGCGTTCTATTTGAAACTTGGGAGAATACATATCAATGGCATCTGGGCGCCGTTGCTGATCAGCGGCGGACTGGAACTATTGCAATGGGCAAATGTTGCCAACGGATATTTTGATTTCATGGACCTTCTCGCCTCTTTGATTGGCTGGGTGGTGGCTATGTACCTGATTCCTGTGGAAAAAGATCAACGAAACCTGATCAGTCCGCTCACGTCAGGCAGCATAACCTGTCTGTCCAGTTATGCAGTCGTATATTTATCGCACGTTAACCTCTGAAGGTCAATCATTTTCCGTCATTTCCTCATAATCTAAAAGTACCAGACGAATGCTGGCAAGAACAAGCTCCGGATCGTCCCACTGCACGAAATGCCCGGCATCGGCGCTGTAAAATAGCATTCCCTTGCTAACGGATTGTATTACCTCAGTCCACCTGGCTACCCGGTGCCGCATCTTGGACCGGAATAGTGCTTCATCATCAAACTCCGCGGAACGCATATTTTCCGGCATATCAAAGCGTCCCCCGGTCAGCATATGAACGGGGATATCCGGTAACGGTACTTGCCGGATTTCATTGAAATCCATTCTCCGCTGATCCTCCAATACCTGCCTTTCTTCTTTTAGCGAACCAGGTAATTCTTTGTCCCGTTCTTCCCAAAGGTCTTGAAGCCGTACCAATTCTTCATCAATACGTTCATCATTCCAGCCCAGGACATCGTAATATTCGCGCTTGTTTTCCTGTGTTTCTGTAAAATCTGCCGGATCAATAATGACAAGTCCGGCCAGCATTTCAGGATAATAAACGGCAAATCCACGTACATACATACCTCCCAATGAATGCCCCACCAGCACATAAGGAGGCTCCACTTCGAGCTGATCCAGAATTCGCAGCAGCTTATCCGCTACGTTTTTAATAGTCGGCAACTCGTCATCCGCCTCTGATTCTCCAACCCCCGGTCTGTCATACGCCACCACCGGCGCCAGATCGGAAGCCCCGGACAAGACCCGGTCCCAGTTGTCCAACGGTGTTCCGTGCCCGCTCTCAAAAACAAGTACCGGTTGTCCCTCATTACGTCTGTCCAACCCAATGGTATTGATCCGGATTTTTTTTCCATCAACCAAAAGGAACCTGGATTGGGCATATCCGGATATTCCTGCCATCAGGATCAGCAGAAGAAAAAAAGAAATCCCTTTCAGCATAGTTTACTAAAGTAAGCCATTTACACAATATCTGATATTCGCCCGGCTTACAAATTGACACCTTCTTATCCTTCAGCGTAGAAGAAACAAATGGCGCCTGTTCAGTTTTCCAGGCGAAATCCAAATACAGGATATCCCTTCAGATCCGGGGATTGCTTGACGATCGCATACCCATTACGTTTCATCAGAGCCAGGAATTCCTCAATATCAAGAAGAGGTTTGCCACAGTCTTTCGAAGAGCAGTATTCTCCTTCCCCATTATCATTCCTGAAGCCGTCACGAATAAATAAAAGTCCGTCCGGCTTCAGTTTTTTTCGCAGGTCCTGCAACATTTCATCCGGATATTCCAGAACATGCATGGTGGCATTCGAATAAATCCGGTCGACTGCACCTTCAGGCAGTCCGGTCTGCACAGGCGTTCCGTGAATGATATGGAACGTGTTCTTCAGGCCAGGTTCCTGCGGCATTTTCTCCTGATAATACCTGACCATCTTGTTGACATTTGCTGAATCCAGGAGGTTGCGGTCAATGTCCTGAATATAAACCTGGCAGTTGGTAAGCTGGGTTGCCATAATCACGGTGAGTGCCCCTGAACCGGCGCCTACATCGGCAACCGTCATCCCGCTTTTAATTTCCATGAATTCAACAATTGGCTGAAAAGTAGTGCGGGCATTCTCCGGAGTAAACACAGGGCCATTGGCATACGGAGCGCAGGCACTGGTAACATAGACGAAAAGGATCAAGCAGATAAACGGCCTCATAAATGGATGATAGAATAACGAGGCGCGAATGAAATAATTGCCTGTTTATGCAGCTACATCAATTCCTTGCCGATCATAAAAATACCCATCGCTAAAACGAACCAGCCGAAGCCTTTCTTGATCTTTTTCTCATTGATATTTTTCGAAAAGAACGAGCCGATGAATATCCCCACTACTGCCAGGCCGGTAAAATACATCAGGAATGTCCAGTCAATATTCTCCCCGCTCTGTACATCTCCGATAAAACCAATCAGGGATTTAACCGCAATAATAAGCAGCGAAGTACCAACAGCCAGTTTCATAGGTAGCCTGGCAAATAAGACAAGGGCAGGAATAATCAGGAATCCGCCGCCAGCTCCCACCAGTCCGGTCAGGACGCCTACGACGAGTCCCTCCAGGATAATCATTTTGAAGTTAAACTTTGGCTCGAAGTGATCTGTTTCCTCCCCATTGGAATCAGCATCTTTGTCCTTTTTGTCACGGATCATGGAAATCGAGGCAAAAACCATAAGGAAGGCGAACAGCAATAAGATGGCAGCATCCTTTGTAACGGCATAATTTCCTATATGGAACAGGACATCAGGCAGCATGGGAACAATGAGTAAGCGGGTGAGATACACAGCAATAAATGCGGGAACAGCAAAAACAACCGCTGTTTTATAGGAAACCAACCCTTTTCTGGCATAATCAACGGATCCGATCAAAGCGGATACGCCTACGATAAACAAGGAATAGGCCGTCGCAAGCACGGGTTCAATATGAAGCAGGTAAACCAGGATTGGAACTGTAAGGATCGATCCGCCTCCGCCAATGAGCCCTAGCGAAATACCAATGATGGCAGCACTAATAAATCCAAACAACTCCAGTGTAGTCATACAAATACCCTATTGATTAAGCCACAAAAGTAGGGAAAGCAGCTGCCGTATTAGGTAACATAAGTTACGGTGCATAAAACCTACCAGATTTTATGCAGAAGGAGGCACCAGATTAGCTGGTTTTCCATTTTTAAATGCCTGATAATTCTGAATAAAGTAATCAATCTTCCGGCCAAGCTCATTGGGCATGCCTCCCCCGGCATGCTGACCAAGGATAAGATTGGGAACTTCCCATAATTCGCTCTCCTTTGGAATGGGTTCCTCCCATGTCACATCCAGGAATGCTCCCCGAAGTTTATTCTCCCGAAGCAACCTGATCAGTACTGTTTCATCGATGAGCGAACCACGTCCGACATTAATAACTATGGCTTGATCGCTGAGCAAACCGAGCCTTTTTTCATTCATTAACCCAATCGTAGTCTCACTTTCAGGCAGGCTCCCGACCAGGATGTCGGTGGTAGAAAGCAGCTCATCCAGTTTATCAAGCGGACCGGACAAATCGCTTCTTGAACCAAACATTCTTACTTGTCCGCCCAGCGATGTCAGTAATTTTTCAATCATCTTACCGATCGAACCAGGCCCGAGGATCAATATATTTTTTCCTTCCACCATTTCGCCTGCAGGTCTGATCGAATCATAATCCCACTTTCTTTGCTGTGCCGACCGGACGAGCACGTGCACATTCCGGTACAAGGCAAGTATACCTGCCAGCGCGGTCTCCGCTACCGGCCTGCTGAAAAAATCTCGCAGATTGGAAAAACGAATTTGCCCTTGGGCAATAATCTCCTGGAATGGATCCAGTCCGGCCGATTCCAACTGCACCCATTTCAACTGACCTGAGGCTTCGATCCAATCAGGCGGAGGATTGCCGAACAGTACATTACATTCAAGAAATAGCTGTTTTGCCTCCATATCATCATAATCCTGGCGAAAGAAAAGGCTGGATTCGGGCAGGCTGTCTTTTAACCGTTTCTTTTCAGAATCCGGGACTTCAGGAAAAATGAAAACATTGGTGCTGCTCATAATAGTAAGTCGGCTGACGTTCAAGTTAATACGCCCATGTTTCAATTGAAAATAAGAAGGCTTATTTTGACCAGGAGAATTTGAATTTGCAGGTATTATTATTCAATCATTGCTTTTGCCTTTTTAATCACAAATTGAATTGTTTAATTGGATAGAACATATGCCGAAGTGAAGTTTCACCAACGTTAAACTACTTTCCTCCTTGAAAATTGACGCCCACCAACATTTCTGGAAGTATGATCCGGTAAAAGGCGGATGGATTACGGATGATATGCAGGTAATCCGCAGAGATTTCCTGCCTGCCGACCTGCATCCTCTTCTGGAAAAGCACGGAATTGACGGATGCGTGGCAGTTCAGGCAGATCAGTCACTTGCCGAAAATGAATTTCTGCTGGATCTTGCGAAAAAAAATCACTGGATCAAGGGTGTGGTGGGTTGGTTAGACCTGAAAGCAGCAACCCTTGAGACCAACCTTGAAAAATATCAGTCAGACCCCCTTTTTAAAGGTGTACGCCATATCCTGCAAGCGGAACCGGACGGTTATATGACCGACCCGAAATTCATGGCAGGAGTAAAGAAAGCGGGAGATTATCAGCTCACCTATGATATTCTTACCACTGAAAGGCAACTGCCGGAGGTGGTCCGTTTTGTTGAATCCCTTCCTGAAATGAAGCTGGTCGTTGACCATATAAGTAAACCGGTTATCGCCGGGGCGTCGTTTGCACATTGGGCCACTCACATGCGCAAGCTTAGCGAAAGAGAGCACGTATTTGTAAAATTATCAGGCATGATCACCGAGGCTGACTGGTCAGCCTGGAAGCCAGCGGATCTTGCAAACTATATCGATTTTTGCCTGGAGAATTTTGGCCCTGAGAGATTAATGTATGGATCTGACTGGCCGGTATGCCTGGTGGCAGGCAGCTACCACGAGGTATTGAACGCACTGGAGAAAAACCTGGAAGCGTTAAGTCCGCCCGAAAAGAACGCGATTTTCGGCAAAACGGCGGAAAATTTTTATGATCTGAATTAAGCTTGAAGAAGTTCAAGAAATGACCATAAGTCGGGGTATCCCGGGTAGTTCGGGATCTAATAAGAAAAACTAAAAATTCGTATGCAACTGAACCTTAAAAATAAAGTCGTGCTCATTACCGGTGGTGCAGGCCTGGAAGGTAGTATCGGCATCAGCATGGTCCGGGCACTGGCCGGGGAAGGGGCCATCCCAGCCATACTGGATAAGCATCCGCGGGGTGAACAGTACGCCGCAGATCTGAAACGTAACGGGAAAGAGGCATTCTTTGTGCAGGCAGACGTAACGGATCCGGAACAGGTGAAAAAAGCGGTGGCAGACGTGGTGGCTAACTATTCAAGGATTGACGTGGTAATAAATAATGTAGGGGTTAATGACGGAGCCGGCTTGTCTGCCTCCTGTGATGAATTCATGGACTCAATCAAGCTAAACCTTCTCAGCTATTTCCTGACCATTAAGTACGCGCTGCCCGAACTCAGAAAATCGAAGGGGAATATACTGAACATTGGTTCCAAGGTGGCACTTACCGGCCAGGGTAATACATCAGGTTATGCCGCTGCCAAGGGAGGTGTGCTGGCACTTACCAGGGAATGGGCCGTGGATCTGGTTCACGACAAAATCCGGTGCAATTGCCTGGTTATTTCAGAGTGTTACACCCCGGGCTATGAGGCCTGGATCGATACACTGGAGAATGGAGATGAGCGGCTTAAGCATATCAAAAGCCGGATACCACTTGAAAACCGTATGACCACTCCACAGGAAATAGCTAATACTGCCTTATTCCTCATTTCAGATCAGTCGTCCCATACAACCGGTCAGTTTGTCTTTGTAGACGGTGGCTATGTTCACCTCGACCGGGTCTTACATTGAAAACGCCTGAGAACATGACTAAAATACCCGTTGTTTCCAGGAAAGTACTTGTCCCGTTCATTCTTATCACTTCACTTTTTGCACTGTGGGGATTTGCCAATGCGGTAACTGACCCTATGGTAACGGCGTTCAAGAAAGTACTCGAACTGGATAATTTCCAGGCCTCGCTGGTGCAGCTGGCATTTTATGGCGGGTACTTTACCATGGCGCTGCCCGCGGCCCTCTTCATCCGTAAATATTCCTATAAGGTGGGGATCATCATCGGACTTTCCCTGTATGCGACCGGGGCTTTGCTCTTCTATCCCGCGGCGGTCACTGAGCAATTCATATTTTTCCTGGCCGGACTTTACATTTTAACGTTTGGACTGGCCTTTCTTGAAACCAGTGCGAATCCCTATATCCTGGCCATGGGAGCTCCAGAGACGGCAACGCGCCGGCTTAATCTTGCCCAGACTTTCAACCCCGTGGGGAATATATTCGGGTTACTGGTAGCCCAGCAATTCGTTTTAAAGCACCTCCAGTCCGATGATGTCAATTTTGCAACGCTCCCGGCAGCGGAAAAAGCGGTGATCACCACCTCCGATCTTATGGTCATACGGGACCCCTACGTTGCCCTGGGGCTTGCTGTAATCGTAGTCCTCATACTGATTGCTGCCAATAAGATGCCCCGGGGTAAAGCCGATGTAATACACCTTAGTCTGGGCAAGGTGTTTAAATCGCTGATCAAAAAACCAGTTTATGTGGAAGGGGTGATCAGCCAGGCCTTTTATGTCGGAGCCCAGATCATGTGCTGGACCTACATATACCAGTATGCGGAAGTGCTCGGTTTACCTGCCGAAGAAGCTGGAACTTACCAGTTTTTCGCCTTTATCTGTTTCTTCCTGGGACGTTTCGTGTGTACCTTCCTGCTGAAATATATTGATTCCGGAAAGCTCCTGATGTGGCTCTCCGTTCTGGCTGGTGTATTTACACTTGGCACCATGTTCATAACCGGCATCGGTGGTTTGTATTCGCTGGTGGCTGTTTCCTTTTGTATGTCGCTGATGTTTCCGACCATTTATGGTGTCGCACTGGAGGGCTTAAGTGAGGATGAATCCAAGATTGGAGCCGCATTCCTGGTCATGGCAATTGTCGGGGGCGCTTTGATGCCCGCGCTCCAGGGGTTGATCCTGGACCTTGGTGGCACCGGTTATGATGACCTTTCCATCCTGGGTGTGCCGGAAGTTAATTTCTCTTTTATTCTCCCGTTAATCTGCTTCATCATTGTAGCGCTGTATGGGAAACGTGTAGCTGTTAAACATTATAGAAGATGAAACGATTCGGATTGGCCCTGGACCTGAAAGATGATCCTCATCTCATTGAGGAATATATCCGGCATCATAAAAATGTGTGGCCTGAAGTGGTTAAGAGTATCCGTGATTCCGGGATCAGAAACATGGAAATCTACCAGGCAGGCACACGGTTGTTTATGCTGATCGAGGCGGATGATTACTTTTCATTTGAGCAGAAAGAAGAGATGGACCGCCGTAATGGTAAAGTACAGGAATGGGAGCAGCTTATGGACCGGTACCAGCAACGGCTGCCGTTTGCAAAAAGCGGGGAAAAATGGGTGCTGATGAATAAAATTTTCAGTTTGTAAGAAAGGATGTTATGTGTTTATGGTCTCCTGGCGGTGCGCCAGCCCCCATTCCACCATGGTGTCAAGGACCGAAACAATTTTCTTCCCGGAATCAGTCAGCTCGTATTCAATCAGGATAGGCGTGGTATCATAAACATTCCTGTTAACCACACCATTCAACTCCAGCTCCTTTAGCTCCTTCGACAACATCCGTGGAGTAATTTTGTCAATATTGGCCTGAATATCCTTAAACCTGTTTTTCCCATAAAGGAGCGAGGCGATAATGGGAAGCTTCCACTTGCCGCTGATTACGTTCAGCGTGTCGTTAATAGCCAGCACAAATTGTCTCGGACACTTCTTTACCTCAGAAATTGGTTCATCAGTCATATCAGCCATGTTAGTTACTATACTATTGTATACTACTACTTTTTTAGTAGTTACTATATTTTATATAGCAAATGTAGTAGGTTTGTTTAACAAATCAAAAATCAACGTCTATGATACTTGTCACAGGAGCTACCGGAGGATACGGTCAAAAAGCCATTCAGTATTTGCTCGAAAATAATGTGCCCGCTTCTTCCATTTCCGCGATGGTGAGAAATCCGGAAAAAGCAAAGGACCTTGCAGAGAAGGGAATTGACATCAGGGTTGCTGACTATATGGATTATACGTCACTGGTTAAAGCGTTCCTGGGAGTTGATAAACTTTTGTTCGTTTCAGGGAGTGAAGTACAAACCCGCGAAGCCCAGCATCGCAATGTAGTTAATGCTGCCGTTGAGGCGGGTATTCCTTATGTTGTGTACACTTCTTTTCTCCGTAATACACCGGTAGAGGAGTCAGCCATTGCCTTCTTACAGGACACGCATGCTAAAACGGAAGAATGGATCAGGGAGAGTGGAATTCCATATACTATTCTGCAAAACGCTCTGTACATGGACTCGATCCCGATGTTTGCCGGTCAGGACGTACTGAGTACCGGGCAGATTATTCAACCCGCCGGTTCAGGTAAATCAAGCGCTGTCCTGAGGGAAGAATTAGCAGAGGCAGCAGCCAGGGTACTTACTTCAGAGGGACATAAAAATAAAACCTACATGTTATCCAATAATGAATCCGTTTCCTATGGGGATATTGCTGCAGCGATCAGCGAGGTAAGTGGGAAAGAGGTAACGTATCATTCTCCTGAACCTGAAGAATTCAAATCCTCTCTGAAAGAAGCAGGAGTGCCCCCGGAGTATATTGGGATATTCACCGCATTTTCTGTGGCGCAGGCAAAAGGAGAATTAGATGTTGAGGACGACTCTCTTGAGAAACTGATTGGCCGTAAGCCTGTGACAGCAAAAGAATATATTGCACAGGTATATGGTAAAAACCAGTCGTAAACAGTTTCTGAAATCATTTGCGGTTGCCACACTTTCTTTTCCCATGATGTCATTACGAAAACTTGAAAGACTCACCAGTGAATTAGCGCCCTCAGGTCGCATGCCGGTACTGTTCCTTGGGCATGGATCCCCTATGAACGGTATTGAGCAAAACGAATTTGTTGAAGGATTCGTCCGCCAGGGCCAGCAACTGGCAAAGCCCGCAGCCATACTGGTTGTGTCTGCCCATTGGGAGACAAGGGGGACGTTTGTGACGGCCATGGAGAAGCCGCGGACCATTCATGATTTCGGGGGGTTCCCGCGGGAATTGTATGAGGTTCAGTACCCGGCTCCGGGGCATCCTGCCCTGGCAAAAGAGGTGCAGCAAATGATCGAACCGGAGGGTACGGTGCATTTGGACGATAAATGGGGGTTGGACCATGGCTCATGGACCGTGGTGAAGCATTTATTTCCTGATGCCGATGTTCCGGTTATTCAGCTGAGTATTGATTATACCATGTCACCGGCACAGCATTATGACCTGGGCAGGCAGCTTAAAAAACTCCGTGACAAAGGTGTGTTGATTATAGGCAGTGGAAACATGGTTCATAACCTGCGACAACTCGCCTGGGACAAGATAAATGAACCGTATGCCTATGACTGGGCGAGGGAAGCCGGAGACAAAATGAGGAGCTGGATACTTAACGACGATCAACGGCAACTAATTGACTTCAGGAAACACGGCCGGGCATTCGACCTGGCCATCCCCACCCCGGAACATTATCTGCCATTGCTCTATACGGTGGCATTGAAAGACAAACAGGATGATACTTTCCTGTTTAATGATCAACCCCTGGGAGGGTCTCTGAGTATGACCAGCGTCAAATACGGATAACGCAAAAGGGGCATCTGAATTACCTTTCAGCCCACTTGCTGACCCATTCTACAACTCAGTACAGTTTATTGACAGTTCAATACATTTGATTTTTAGTGCCGGGCCCAAGTTCCCATATTAGCATTGTCAAAACTTCAAGGTCAAATGAACTCAATGAACAACAACTATTTATCCATTCTCCTGCTTGTCATTTTTATGGCAAGCACTTCCCTTGCTGCCGGTGCACAGACTTCGGTCAAAGTGTCCGGTGCCAAGGGAAAATCCACCTATCGTATTAACAATGATGAAGGTGACTTCAAACTGGAATACGAAGGAGAGATCCAGGTATCCGACAATGACAAAGACATCGTCGCTATTTCACGCGGAGGGTTTTTCGAATTGTCCAAATCTTCTTTTGGTGCTTCCCGGAAAATCAGGATCGAAACCGATGGAAGCCAGCTGATCAAAAAATATTTCGTAGGCTGGTCGGAAAAAGACTGGGAGCCCGACGGACGGGACTGGCTGGCTGAATTATTACCTGACCTGGTCAGGAGTACGACCATTGCGGCCCGCTCACGTGTCGACCGGATTTACCGGCAGGGTGGTGCCGACGCCTTGGTCAGGGAACTCAGCCTGCTTGAAGGCGATTATGTACGTCACACCTATTTTAACCTGGCATTTGAGAAGAACCTTTCCGCCAGTGATCAGAACAAACTACTGAAAATTGCCGGTGAAACCGTCAGCTCGGATCATTATTTATCACAGATACTGACCGGCTATTTCGAACGTAATGGATTATCCGGAGCAGTTTCTGATAATTACCTGACGGCAGCGGATGCCATAAACTCGGACCACTACAAAACCAATGTACTGAGTACCGTAGCCATGAGCGATGCAGTCAAAGGCCAGCAACTAACACGACTGATCAAAGGTTCAAATGGAATTGCCTCTGATCACTACAAGGCAAATCTCCTCATGGAAATTATCGGGCAAAAAAAGCTTGATGATAATCAGATCAGCGCGCTGCTGGAAGAGTCCAACGACATACAATCTGACCACTATTCAGCCAATGTCCTGATTAAACTCTTACAAGAGCAGGATCTCTCATCCTCGTCCATGAATAGCTTTCTCAATACAACCGGTCACATCCAGTCTGACCACTATGCCCAGAATGTGTATGCGGAGCTGCTGATGAAAAAGCGGGACAATCAGACACTGGCATCTGTATTCTCCAGTGCCGGCAGAACGGTTAATTCCGATCACTACCTGAGCCAGGTGCTGAGGATCGGTTTGCGCTACCAGGATATCTCCGGACCGGCAATGACCGAATTCATCGATGCCATCAGCGATATTGGTTCTGATCATTATGCTTCCGAAGTCATCCGTGAAGCCGCAAGAATGGAACTGTCGGAAGAAGATGCAATCAAATTGCTTCAAGCCTCCGGTAATATCAGCTCTGACAATTACCTGTCAAACAGCCTTGTTGCATTATCCGGCCAGGTCAACCGGATGGGTGACAATGTTAAAAGCGCCTATCGCTCGGCTGCGAAAGAGATTTCGTCGGATACCTACTACGGAAGAGCGATGAAGGCCCTGGATGAATGATTGGTAATGGTCCGCGGTCTCACTATCTTGATGACCCGGACCATTACCTTTGGCTGCTTTCCCTGAACATATCAACCCGAAATTGAAAAAAGGCATAGCACTTCTTGCCTCAGGAGGGATCATCGGCATGCTGATCTTTGCCTTTCTGTTTTATAACGAACCGGAATTATGGCCTCCATTCGGACGGACATTTCCGTTATCCGGGCTTGTCGGTTTTCTGCTCACTTATCTGCTGGTTACCGTTTCAGACTTCACCGCCCGGCTTACACACTGGAAAAGACAACCCGGTTTCAGTGTCATGGTGTCCGTTATTTTGAATACGATCATCGTATTCGGTGTGACATCGGTCTTCTTGTTTCTATTCTACGGGAAGTACCTTGGACTGGACATTGCCGGTGGTGTCTACGCAAAACTTGCCATAATATCTTTTGTGTTGGTATTACTTTATTCGGTCGCTTACCTGGTGATCAGCAGCTACCAATATCTGCAGGTAAGCACGCTGGAAACTATTCAGCTGGAAGCGAAACAGGTTGACCTGCAGTTAACCTCCCTGAAGTCACAGCTCACCCCGCACTTCCTGTTCAACAGTTTGAATACGATCTCTTCATTGCTTTACAAAAGTCCTGAAACCACTGAAAAGTATATCCGAAACCTGGCGAAGACCTACCAATACACCCTGCCTGCTTACGACAAGAAACTTGTGCCTTTTGACGAGGAATGGGAATACGTTCAGGCTAATCTTGAATTGCTCAGTGTTCGTTTTGGCGATGCCCTGGTAGTTGAGCTGGAGAATAATACGCAGCTGTACGATATTAACATGCCGCCGCTGACACTGCAGCTGCTGATAGAGAATGCCCTGAAGCACAATCGCATTTCCAGGGAGAATCCGCTGATGATTATTATCTCCCGCAAAGGCCAATGGTGGCAGGTTGCTAACAACATCACGGAGAAACCCCAAAAGGTTTCCTCTTTCAAAGTAGGCTTACGCGTAATCAAAGAGCGTTATGAACTTCTCGGGCTGAATGTAAAGGTCTCCGGGAATGAATCTTTCACGGTTAAATTACCGGTTTTATGAGGCGTTCCTTCATACATCGTCCGCTGTTCCGGCTGATAAGTCCGCTTTTCAGCGGGGCCATTGCCTACCTGCTGATTCTCCTGATCAATAACAATGTCGGAGCCCTTGAAGAATTATTTCTTGGTCAGGAACTGTACTTCTGCATCGGGTTGTCTTACCTCACCCATGAAAGTTCACGCCTGATTATTCTCCTCTTCTCCCGTAAAGGAATCCTGCAACATGCCCTGACTGGCATAGCCATCACCGTACTTGCCTGTTCGGTATTCGTGGTGCTTGCATTGACTATCAGTATTTACATCTATTTTGAACAAGTGCTTGGATACACTCCGATTCTTTCCGAGCTGATCATTTTCAATTCAATATTTATAATCATCAGCTGGATACACATTTCGCTATTTATTGCGCATGATGTTTTGAATAGGTCACATAAACTGAAAATAGACCAGGAGGTCGAATTAAAACAACAGCTGGAGGAGGCGTTCCAGCAATACAAAGAAGGAATTAATCCTGACCTGTTATTCGAAAGTTTGGAGAACCTGGTCGTCCTCTCCAGGGTTGATGTATCACAGGCGGAAGATTATGTGGATCACCTGGCGAATGTCTACCGCTATGTGCTGTCCCAACACAATGAACTGGTCAGTATTCAGTCTGAAATCGAGCCACTGGATCACCTGGTTGCCTTATTTAAAAACCTGCCCAACCGTGAAATAACATTCAAAGCAGATATCGCGGACAATTACTTACTGGTACCGGGCACCTTGCTTAAAATTGTCGAAACGCTGGTACGAATGGCTATTGCCAACCCCCGGTATCCGTTGCGGGTCAAGCTGAATGACCGGGGTAACTATCTGGAGGTATCAGGCGAATTTCTTCACAGGATCCATATGCTGAAAAATGCGGATATTCTCCTCAGACAACTCAACACAAGCTATAACCTGTATTCGGATACGGCCATTACCTATTCAAAAAGGGGGAATAAACACTATTTTACAATACCGAAACTAATGCTGAGTGATGAAAGTACTTATCATTGAAGACGAACAACCGGCGGTAGAGAAACTCGAACGCTATCTTGCAAAATATGATGAGCAGATTGAGGTCATGGACCGTCTTTCAAGCGTAAAGGAATCGGTGGAATGGTTTCGCTCCCATAAGGAATGGCCCGATTTGTTATTCCTGGATATCCAGCTATCTGATGGAATCAGTTTTGACATATTTAACCAGGAAGATATCCGGCTCCCCATCATTTTTACAACTGCCTTTGACGAATTCGCCCTGGATGCATTCAGGCATCATGGAATTGATTACCTTCTGAAGCCCGTCACATTCACCAACCTTTCGCGGTCATTGAAGAAATTCAGTGACATGAAACAGTGGTCGGATTCCGCCAATGTTTCAGGAGCGATCAGGCACCTGTCCGGCCCGTCCTACAAGGACCGCTTCATGGTCAAACACGGGCAGCATATCCGCACTATTCCGGTGGAAGAGGTTAGCCTGTTTTTTGCAGAGGGACGTACGGTATACCTGGTGACAAATGAAGGAAGAAAGTATATCATTGAATATAAACTGGAAGAACTGGAAAAAATGCTCAATCCGAAAAACTACTTCCGGGTAAACCGAACGTTTGTCATTAACATTCAGGCCATAAAAGATGTGGTGGTTTATACGAACAGCCGGTTTAAAATAATATCGGACGTCGAACTGGACAAAGAAATCATCGTCAGCCGGGAGAAGGCAAGCGAATTCAGGAATTGGCTCGAAGGCAGACTCCCGGAAGATTTGTCTCATTAAGATCACATATCAGCAATACTTTTATCGGATTTAAAGCAATTTCCTGGCTTCCCGGTCCGGGTCATTCTTCACCTCACACTTATCATCAAGGATCATTGTTTCCCCATTCTCCGGAGAATATACTGGCCATTCCGGGAGGGACGGCACATTCGGATCGCCGGTACGCATAAACGCCAGCAAGGCATCCGACATTTTATCGGCCAGGTCCCGTGGCCGTTTGCCGCCGCCACTGTGTGTCAGCATCAAGTCTGTATTATAAAACCAGAACGAGATGTCCAGGCAATGAAAGGCGCGCATGCGGTTGTTATACATCGGTGGTTCCCAACCAAACCAGGCAACGTACACCGGCGCTTCCTGTGAAGATTTGGCATTAGCCGTTTCGATCAGGCCTGAGCGGTTGGAGGCAATCAGGGTCATGACTTCAATCGGTTTGGCCTCCGGGAAAGCTTCGGCATAGGCGTCATAGGCTGCGGGCGCTTTGTCACCCAAACCTCCGCGGAAACCTGCCCGCTCCCTCAGCATAGCTACTGCCCCTTCACGATCGATTTTTTCGAGCTCTGGATTGGCGCGGCTCATGCCCCATTCATGAAAGGTACTGCTGATCAGCATAGGCACATTGGAGGACAACCCGTCCGCAAAAAACTTTCCTTCGGGAAGGTGAACACCATCCGCCACCGGCGCAAATCCTCCACGGAAACCCGGGTTACCATTCTCCTCACGATATTTTTCATCGGCCCGGTAAGCCAGGGCCAGGTATTCTTCCCAGGGAATTTCCTGCAATTTGCCCGCTTCCGAAGGCTGGAGTCCTGCTTCCGCCAGGATATACTCTCCCAGCTTGCGTGAATTCTCCTGAGGCTGAGCCTGGGTGGTCGATCCGCTCAGGGGAACCGCCTTGTGGAAGAGTCCTTCTGCCTCCGGCATGGCCATGAGAATATTCACTTTGGCACCACCGCCGGACTGACCCATGATCGTCACATTGGCCGGATCACCCCCAAAATTTTCAATATTGTCCCGAACCCATTCGAGAGCCGCCACCATATCAAGCGCACCCACGTTTCCGGAATGGGCAAATTTCTCGCCCGCAGCAGAAAGGTCGGTAAACCCGATCGGGCCGAGACGATGATTAATTGAAACAAATACTATGTCACCCTTCCGGCTCAGATTCTCCCCGTCATATCCGTCCTGCTCAATGCCATTTCCATTAGTAAATCCACCACCGTGCAGCCATACGAGGACCGGACGTTTTCCTCCATCTGCCAGCTCTGGTGTCCAGACATTCAGTTTCAGACAATCCTCGCTCACATCGTCATAATTCCAGTGATCCGCAAACGAATAATGCGTATTTGCATACCGGTTAGCCATTATTTGTGGAGCCGTGTTTCCCCACCACAGTGCCGGGTACACGTCGTCCCAGGATTCGGGAGGTTGCGGCGGCATAAACCTGTTCTCACCACCTGTATCAGCCCCATAGGGAATACCCCGGAAATTGTAAATCCCGCGTAATATGAAGCCTTGTACCTTACCGTATTCCGTATCGGCAATGGCAATGTCATCTCCGATGAATAGCTGTTGCTCATCCGGATTAATGCCTGTGGTTTCCACAGAAACTGCCGGTGCATCCTGCTGGTCTGCCTGAGCAGTACATCCGGCCAGGCCAAACAGTATGAAGATAGTGAGGATTTTCAGAAAGGAAATATCTGGGCGTTTCATAAGCAATGAAATTAGTGGGTTATTATTGTCTCGTGTTGTAACAATAGTAATGCTTTTATAGCAAAAATGCTATCAGGAATTTCTGAATTGCTGAACAAACGGCGATAAGAACGGTGAGGCCGGATGAAAAGAACGGTTAAACAGACTTGCATACACCGTTCATATAAATCATGGATTTACGCAATCGATTGTGTAAAGTTTTGACTATCTTTTCAAAGATGTAGTTAACGAGCCGGAAAAGTCCCGGCCGGATAGAGTCTAAACCTTATTTCAGCCATGAAACCCTCCCTGATCATTCTCCTAATTCTTTTCAGTCTCTCCCTTGTTGCCCAGGACCCTCATAACCTGTGGCTTCAGGATGTTACTCCAAAGTCAGTATCGGTTACCAGCCCGAAAAATTCTCCCCTTATTGAAATGGCAAAAAAGGAGTTGCAGACATCCTGGCAGGGGCCGGAGAATGCCCAAATCAAACTTTCCATTGTGAAAAACAAACTGATCAGGGATGATGGATTCATATTGCTGGATAACGAGATTCAGGCCACTACTGAAGCTGGTTTGTTATATGGCGCATTTGAATTATTACGTCTGCAAAAGATGGGGCAGACTATAACAACCCAAATCTACAACCCCTCCTATCAGCATCGGATATTGAATCATTGGGATAACCTCAACAGTTCGGTGGAACGCGGATATGCCGGGCGCTCTATTTTCTGGAAGGAGGATTCCCTCGAGGTAACAGACAGTGACCGTCAGCGCTGGACGGAATACGCACGTGCTAATGCCTCCATTGGCATCAACGGAGCTGCCATCAATAACGTCAACGCATCTCCCCAGGTGCTGCAGCCGGAGGCACTGCAACGCGTGAAGGCTGTCGCAGATATCCTTCGGGAATATGGTATTAAAACCTATTTGTCGGTCAACTTTGCCTCGCCTTCAGTTATTGGCGGGTTGGACACCGCAGACCCGCTGGATCCCGCCGTTATTAAGTGGTGGGAGAATAAAACAAAGGAAATATATGATCTGATCCCTGATTTTGGCGGTTTTCTGGTGAAGGCCAACAGCGAAGGTCAGCCGGGACCGCAGAACTTCGGGCGAACGCATGTAGATGGTGCGAATATGCTTGCCAAGGCCGTCGGGAAATATGACGGTATCGTGATGTGGAGGGCTTTTGTCTACAGTCCGAACGACGAAGACCGTGCCAAGCAGGCCTACCAGGAGTTTGTCCCGTTTGATGGTGAATTTATGGACAATGTAATCATACAGGTTAAGAATGGACCGATCGATTTTCAGCCACGCGAGCCGTTCAGTCCGTTATTCGGTGCTATGAAAAAAACCTCCGTGATGCCGGAACTCCAGATTACCAAAGAATACCTCGGGCATGAAGTACATTTGGTATTTTTATCCAGTATGTGGGAAGAGTTTCTGAACCTGGATACGTATCAGGAAGGACCCGGAAGCAGCGTCGCAAAAACGACCGATGGCAGTCTCTTTCCACAGCAGCATACCGCCATTGCGGGAGTGGCCAATACCGGACGGGATGATAATTGGACAGGACATCTTTTTAACCAGGCCAACTGGTATGCTTACGGCAGGCTGGCATGGAACAACCAGTTATCCAGTGATAGAATTGCAGAAGAATGGCTGAAGATGACTTTCAGACCCGGAATAAAAAATGACAGTGTGTCCCAGATAGAATGGGACCTGAACTTTCTTTCACCGGTTAAACAAATGATGCTTGCCAGTCATGAAGCGGCGGTTAATTACATGACGCCATTGGGATTGCATCACATCATGTCGGCCGACAGGCATTACGGACCTGGACCGTGGTGGGGACCGGAGGGGGTCAGAAGCGACTGGACACCCCCCTATTATCACCAGGCAGGTGACGACGGAGTTGGATTTGACCGGACAGAATCGGGAAGTAATGCAGTAAGCCAGTATGCCGGACCACTTAGCGCACGTTTTAATGACCCGGAAACATGTCCGGAAGCTTACCTGCTTTGGTTTCACCACCTGCCGTGGGATTACCGCCTGAGTAGTGGCCGCACCCTGTGGGAAGAGCTGTGTCTTCATTATGCTCAAGGGGTAAATTCCGCCAGAAATTTTCAGGAAGTATGGGATGCGGCAAGGCCTTATGTATCTGCGGAACCATTTTCCGCTGTTCAGCGAAAGCTTCGGGCACAGGCAGAGAATGCCGTAGTCTGGAAAGACGCCTGCCTTCTTTACTTTCAGCAATTCAGCAAAATGCCAGTCCCCGATGGATTGGAACGACCGATTCATAATCTGGACGACCTGATCAGGGCAGACCAGGAAAGCATGATGCGGCGTTTCAGACAACGACAAAGGCAACAAGAAGGTGAATAAAACAGAAAAAGCCCCGAAGGGCTTTCTCAAGTATTGGTACTTAACTTACTAGTCCAGCTGACGCTCCAGTTGCTCAAGCTCCTGGATACACTGCCGGATAGTTTCTTTTTGCTGGGTAATTCTGTTGCTCAATTCGCCCGGCAAATACCCCTCACGGGTGAGTTCCTCGTATTCGTCAAGTGCTTCGCGCTCACCACGAATGCATTCTTCGACGATCGATTCATCTTTATCGGTTGAGAAGGCGGATTTCACATCCATCCAGGTCCTGTGCAGATTACCTTCAAAGCTTCCGTTTTCAATATTCCGAAGTTTGTTTTCATCGTCATACACATTGGCAGTGCTGGCCAGTTCGTAAGCAAATTGCTTGCGCTGTGCAGACTGATTTCTGAAGGCGTTGGCAAGCCCTGGATTTTTTACTTTCTCAGCAGCTTTTTCATATCCTTTATATGCGTCTACATTTCTTTCGACTACATCTTTCAGCTCTTTATTAAATTCTTTGGTATTCATAACATTTAATGGTTGGTTCTGAATGGTGTACAGAAATTACCATACCAATAAAAATCTGATCATTGCCTTGTCCCGCTAAATGCATACTCCGGTCGTAATTCCCGGTGAACAGGCCGTATTTTGCGTTGAATGATCTGAAATCCAATTGATTAAAACCTCGTAGCTGCCTGTGTAAATGCGTAAGCATTCCACGGTAACGGGAAATATTTTTCTTCTTATAGCGGAGAATTATTCCGTGCCGGGCGGCGAACAAGGAATGCCGTCTTCGCTGTCGGACCCATTCGGTGGCATGATCCGATAGGATTCAATACCTGCTTTAAAATCCACATCCGCCATTTGGTAGTCAGGGGTATATCTCACCTCGTCCCAGTAAGTACTTCGGGGGTTTTCTGCCCGGCGATCCCTGGTTTTCCTCATCCATTCATCCAGATGATTTCTTAACTCCTTTTTCATAACGGCGTATTCCTGCTGATCAGCCAGGTTATTTAATTGAAAGGGATCACTGTTCACATCATATAATTCTTCTTCAGGACGCAGTCCGAAACTAAGCGCAAAATAGTCCGGACGATTGTGATCAGATGAACCCTCCATTCCCATGATCAGAAACTTGGTGATCGAATTGTCAACGTCTCCCCACTGTCCGACCGACTGATGAACATTCGGATCCCCGGCAGGATTTCTTTCCGGCATCAGATTCCGGATGTAAAGGTAGTCTTTGGTACGAACCGCCCGGGAAGGATAGCTGAGGTCCCCTTTCCGGACATTGGCATGACGCTCCCGTTCCAGGAAAACCATTTCCGAATCTCTTTCCCCGCTGATCAGCATCCACAGAGAACTGCCACTCATGGATGTAGGAGGTTCAATTCCGGCTGCTTCCAGGAAAGAGGGAGCCAGGTCAATAAAGTTGACAAAATCATGAACTACTGTTCCGCTGTTAATTTTCTCCGGCCAGCGTATAACAAGGGGCATTCGGGTACCGTAATCATACAGGTTCGCCTTGGCACGTGGAAAGGGCATGCCGTTATCACTGGTCATTACGACTATTGTATTCTCCAGCTGGCCTGATTCCTCCAGTATCCGGATTAATTGACCGCATTCCCGGTCAAACCGTTCCACCTCGAAATAATAATCAAGCATATCGTTTCGTACACAATTCAGATCCGGCAGAAATCCCGGCACCGCCACCTGGTCAATGGCCATACCCGACTGAATACCCGTATTGGTTTCATAATCACGGTGAGGGTCGTAACTGCCAAACCAGAAAACGAATGGCTGATCTTCCGGCTTCGCCTCCATAAAAGACATGAAGTCATCATATCGCTTGCCGGCCGGATTATGCTCCAGACCGGAGACCTTGAATTCTCCCGGACCCCATCCTTTCCTTGCGGACCCTGCGAAGTAGCCATTCTCCTCAAGTACGGATACATACGTTGGAAACTGAGCAGGAAATTCAGACCAGAGATTTCCTCCGCTTTCATTCTGATGCGGATAGCGTCCGTTGAGAATTGCGGCACGCGACGGTGAACAGGAAGGGGAAGCCGTATATGCGTGGTGAAATAATGCCCCTTCCGCGGCAAGCCGGTCAAAAACAGGGGTCCTGACCACCTGATCCCCGTAAACCCCGGCATGGGGATAGGACCAGTCATCAGCAATGAGGAAGAGGATGTTCGGTTGATTTTGTCCGGCAGCCTGATTAATCCAGGAAGTGAGCCCGATGAATAATAGAATGAATTTAAACAGCTTCATACAGACAATATAAGAAATTCCGGAAGCCGGGTGGTGTGTAAACTGCTGAATAAAGAAGTATCCTGATCGACCGCTCGAAATAACAGTCAATAAAAAAAGGCCGCCTCTCCGGGCAGCCTTTCTGTCTTTAATTTGAATGTACGATTATCCGATTAATGTCCCGGAATATACATCCACTTCAAACGTCTCATTATTGACAACCACTGTAGCTGTACCGTCGCCGTTATAGGTAACGCTGGCGGTGATGCTCAGGACGCCTTCGTCCGAAGTTCCTGAAACCTGAACCGTCGCTGTCCCGCTCTGGATAGAATTGGTGGTTCTGGAAACTTTTACATCCTTAAGCACATAGCTGAACTGTTGAGAAGCCCGATAGGTCTGTCCCTCATTGGTAACCGTTCCGACCCCGTTCTGCAGGTGACCGCCATTGAACGTAATCACATCCTGCATAATGTCGGAGATGGTCATTTCAGAAGAACCGGTATAATCCACTACATATTGAGGAGAATTCAGGTTGCCGGTAAAACTGACGTTAACCGCCAGAATGGAAGGCTGAGAATTCGCATCGCAGGAAAGCGACCATCCATAGACATAATCAAATGAATACGCCTGCGGATCACCTTGCTGGCTGCTGATTGACAGCGTTATTTCGTCAGAAGTACCACAGAAAGACTGCCTTCCGCCCGTGGCACCGTCGGTGACCTCGTCAACAACAAGAACTGTTTCGCTGATAAATCCGCCTAAGCCGGCTTCGCCCTGTCCGAGTGAAGTCCCGATCATGATAGCTGCCTCCTGGTTGGATATTTCGATACGGTTAGGTTCGTCTTCCTTATCACAGGAAGACATGACCGCCATAATGGATAATAAGAAAAGTGAAATTTTTTTCATCTGCTAAAAATTAAGGTTTGAGGGTAAATACAGGGTTTTTAAGCCTTGTAACCCCTACAAAAACATGGCAACTGCAGTCACATCAAAGGGATCAGTATGGATCAGATTGACCCTTAGGCAATTAGTATTGCAAATAAAGTATTGTAATTAGCAAAATAATATTCATTATTCCCGAATCGTCAATAATTCGATGCCAACTGGTATTTTAAACCGGCCAGCTCTTTTGGCAAATCCAATCAGTAATCAATCCATATCAGCTACCTTTATCCCTGATCCCGGTTCATCGCCATGGGATTTTGATTAAATTCAGGCCATGAACAAAGCATTGACCGCGCTGGCCATCGGCGGTTTCGGGATCGGACTTACTGAATTTGTCATCATGGGTATCCTGCCCGAGGTGGCGGAAGGACTGAATATTTCCATTCCCCGGGCTGGTCATTTTATTTCTGCCTATGCGATCGGGGTGGTGGTTGGCGCACCCACGCTTACGGCCCTGGGAAATAAGTGGCCTGCCAACCGGGTTCTACTTGTCCTGATGGCCTGGTTTACCCTGTTCAATTCGCTTTCTGCACTAGCCTGGAATTACGAATCCATGCTAACCCTTCGTTTTTTGTCCGGATTACCACACGGGGCGTTTTTCGGCATAGGTGCGGTGGTTGCCACCACACAGGTAAGGGAATCGAAGGCGGCCTCGGCCATTGCCATGTTATTTGCGGGATTCACGCTGGCCAATGTGATCGGGGTGCCCACTGCCACATACATCGGACAGCAACTCAACTGGGGAAGTTCTTTTCTTTCCGTCGGATTGGTGGGAGTTGTTGCCATGATCGCCATATATTCCTGGGTACCGGCGCTGAAGCCAAGTTCTGCATCCGGCTTCCTGGAAGACCTCAAAATCCTCCGGAATCCGGAGATCTGGATGGTCATCCTGTTATGCATTATAGGCAGCGGCTCATTCTTTGCGTGGTACAGTTACATTTCGCCACTTGTGACTGAAGTGGCCGGACATCCGAAAATCATGGTGAGTGTGGCCATGACCCTGGCCGGCATAGGAATGGCCATCGGCAACTTTTTCGGTGCGCGGCTGGCCGAAAAGTATTCTCCTTTGCAAGCCATCATGATCATCCTGGGAATGCTTGTCATATTATTTGCAGCCAACATTTTTTTAGCGGAGAATAAAACGCTGGTACTGGTACTGACTTTTTGTATCGGTACGGCGGCTTTCAGCATGTCGGCACCAATCCAGCTCACCATGATCCAGACCGCCAGAAATTCCGAAACGCTTGGTGCTTCGATCAATCAAAGTGCATTTAACGTCGGCAATGCCATCGGCGCCTATGTTGCTGGTATACCGATAGCCATGGGATTCGGGTTTACCTCGGCCGACCTGGTGGCTTCAGGCCTGGCCGTGGTCGGACTGCTCGTTGGATTTGGGATTTTGATGATGAGAAGGAAGCGTCAGGCCCTCAAAGCATAATACTGCGTGCGACATGCGGTATTCATTCCGGAATGAAAAGTTGTCAACCACCACACTATCGTATATATTTCGACTACCCAGATTGAATCAATAAAAAGAGACCATTGATTTTTCATTCGCACCAATTAGAAGCTCCATTAATCAATTACGTTGAATCCATTTTTTATTATAAAGGGTTCCGGCCAGATCATTCACTTGAAAGAGTGGTGCCAACCGGACACCTTTTTATCATTTTTGAATTAGATGGAATTGAGCGGAAAACGATTAACAACGAAACCTTACAACCAAATGGAAATTTCCGAAACGCCTGGATATCCGGAATGCATAAGGACTACCTGACTATTTCTGCACACCAGGATTCCGAAATGCTGGTCATTCAATTTAAAACAAACGGCGCCTACCCCTTTCTAAAGGTTCCTTTACATGAACTTAACAACCAAGTGATTCCCGCTGAAGACTTATTCGGGGATGACGTACTATTATTGAGAAAACAGATCATTGGTGAACAGGAGGCTGCAGGGAAGTTCAGGAAAGTTGAAAGCTGGCTTTTGCAGCAATTTGACAGAAGCAAGTGTGCCCCAAATGAAATTAATCTGATTCTTGACCAATTAAAGTCAACACCGATGACCGAGAATCATGCGATTTTCTCGGCGTACCCGAACTCCCAAAAGCACCTGATTAATCAGTTTAAACTATATTTTGGATTAACGCCAAAGGTGTTTCACCGGATATTCAGATTCAATAAAATCCTTAAACAGATCCATAATAAAGAAGCGCTTAAATGGTCCGATATTGCTTACGAATTTGGTTATTCGGACCAATCCCATTTCATTAAGGAGTTCAAAGAATTTTCCGGGTTTAATCCGGGAGAGTTTATTGAACTGGATTTTCACAATGATGAAACAAATTTCTTCCCGCTGGACAGGGATGGTTAATTTTTTACTATTTATTAATGCCAGGAATAACTTTCTTCGAAACGCAATTAAATATCTCAATTATGAAGAACGTCCTGTTTCCAACGGCTTTATTGATCCTCCTTCCAGTATTGGGATTTACCCAGGCGACCAATCATTCAAAAGAGAGCCGGATTATTTCAGTGGTTGATTCCTCCCACGTGGATAATGTGGTTTTGAAACAATCCTTTGAAGTCAATGTGCCCCTGGACTCGGTTTGGAATGCCTATACGACCAATAAAGGGTGGGAAAGCTGGGCAACAGTCATGGCGGAAGTTGATTTAAAAATTAATGGCCTCATTAAGACAAACTACAATAAGGATGGTCAGATAGGGGATGCTTCAACTATCACACTACACATTATCAATTACATTCCCCGGCGAATGCTGACCTTACAGGCTGAAATCGCACAACACTTTCCCCAATTCACAAAGGAGGATGACAAGAACTTGTACAATGTGATCTTATTTGAAGAAGTGACCCCGGACAAAACAAGAGTGGTTTCCTATGGCATTGGTTATAAAAACATTGAAAAACAAATGTCACTTTTAAAGTTCTTCATTCAGGGTAATGAACAATCGTATGTAAATCTTATTACTTATTTAGAATCCGGTCAGCCGTCAGTTAATTATTAGAACCCTATAAGGACAAACCGGTTGATTGGATAAATGATCACCATTTCCGTGATGAAGGACGTTTACAAAACCGTAATGTCTCTATCCTTCATTAGGATGACGGACACTAGTTTATCCGAATAAAATATTCCTCATAGTATTCAAACCCGCCATCACGACGAATTATCAGCGTGTCTTCTTTGATCCGAAAATTATATTCCGATTCCCATTTTGAACCGTTTTTATTTTCCCCGAAGATAATAATAGTTGATTCATCTATCTTGTAATTACATCTGGCTGTTTCCACACCTGAGTAATCATATATTACTCTTTCATTTTGATAGGTGTATTCCTCAATTATCTGGTTTTGCAGGTCAATCAAATAATCTCCACCGTTCATCGGGTTAATTCCTTTAACCAACTGCCACTTCCCATTGACTTTATTGAACTCAATGGAATCTCCTTCACAGCTGAACATCAACACAGATAAGAAAACAATAAGCCCTTTCAGTTTTATTTGTCTGGATTTTTCAATCACAATAAAATCATATGTTATAAAGTAGTTCCCGCAGTACAATTTAGAAAAAAAGTCATACAGCACAATTTTACCTGTATCGGGCAGTCATAATCTAATGCTCATCTTCCCGTTTATTTTATTAGCTTTATTGTCACTAGTTGTAACAATGGACCATAATACCTTTCTGCTTCTTATTGGCATTGCCATTACCGGAGGTCTTTTAATTCTGATTTTGAGTAAAAAGGTATCCGCTTTAACAGCCCTGATCATCGTTCCCATCGCAGGTGCACTCCTGGCTGGTTTCGGGCTGGAAACATTCGAATATGCTCTGGCCGGTATCAGGAACATTGCCCCGGTTGCGGCCATGTTTATCTTCGCTATCCTGTTTTTTGGTATCCTCACCGATGCCGGCATGTTTGATCCGGTCATCAACTTTATTCTCCGGTTAGTCGGCAATCATCCGGAGAGGATAACCGTTGGGGCGGCTGTGCTGGCCATGATCGTGCACCTGGACGGGTCCGGTGCCGTTACCTTTCTCATCGCCATCCCGGCTATGCTTCCATTGTTTGAAAAACTTGATATGGATAAGCGTGTCCTGGCCGCGGTTGTTGCCCTGGGAGCCGGAACCATGAACCTCGTGCCCTGGGGCGGTCCGACCATCCGGGCAGCTACCGCGCTCGATCTTGATATCACGGAAGTGTATAATCCAATCATTATTCCCCAGCTGGCCGGACTGGCCTTTGTGTTGATTGTCGCCTGGTACCTGGGCAAAAAAGAAAATAAACGGCTGGGGTCTTATGGTAAGGAAGAATTCTCCGTTTTCAAAAAGGAACTGACAGAAGAGGAAAAAGAAATGCGCCGTCCAAAAAATTTCATTCCTAACGTGCTGGTAACACTGGCCTCCATTGTCATCCTGATCACCGGGTGGATACCCCCGGCCCTCGTTTTCATGCTGGGTTTCATCATCGTGCTGACCCTCAATTATCCCAACCTCAAACAACAGAAAACGCGGATTGATGCGCATGCTAAAGCCTGCATTCTAATGGGAAGTATTCTGCTGGCAGCCGGGGTATTCACAGGGATCATGCAGGAGTCCGGTTTGTTAAACATTATGGCCAGTGAAACGGTCAAAGTCTTCCCGGAAGGATCCGGCAATTACCTCCCGACAATTGTAGCCCTCTTCAGTATGCCGCTCAGCTTTTTCTTTGATCCGGATTCATACTATTTCGGTTTCCTGCCGGTGCTGGCCGGTGTTGGATCCGGGCTGGGCATTGAAGAGGTGACCATGGCGCAGGCTTCGCTATTCGGCCAAATGACAACCGGGTTCCCGCTCAGTCCGCTTACACCTACCACCTTTCTGTTGATCGGTCTGACGGGAATTGACCTGGGCGAACACCAGAAGTTCACATTTAAATATGCATTTTTGACAACGATCGTCATGACCATAGTGGCGCTCCTGCTTGGAATACTTCCCATGCCATTCTGATGAATAAGACAAAGACCATACGGATCGGATCAGGAGCCGGATATTCCGGGGACCGGATAGAACCTGCCGCTGAGCTGGCAAAAAAGGGCAAAATCAATTACCTGGTATTCGAATGCCTGGCTGAAAGGACCATCGCCCTCGCCCAGAAAGCCCGGAAGTCTGATCCGGAAGCCGGATTTGATCCATTGCTGGAGGAACGCCTGAGAGCCTGTATTCCGGCCTGCCGGGAGAATAACATCAAAGTCATTACCAACATGGGAGCGGCCAATCCGGTCAGCGCCATGAAAAAAGCGGCCGGGGTCCTTAAGGAGGAAGGAATTAAAGACTATAAAATTGCCGCTGTGACCGGCGATGATATCCTCGGTCTGATTGGAGAATTGGATGCAGAATTTATCGAAACCGGCGAATCTCTGGAAAACTACAGGAAGCAGATTATTTCGGCTAATGCTTACCTGGGAGCAGCCCCGATTGTTGAAGCCCTGCGTGGTGGTGCGGACTTGATTATAACCGGGCGTGTCGCAGACCCTGCCCTCTTCATCGCTCCGCTTATTCATGGATTTGGCTGGGAAATGAACAATTATTCCTTACTCGGACAGGCCACCGTAATGGGACACTTGATGGAATGTGCGGCCCAGGTGACGGGAGGTTATTTTGCCGATCCGGGGGTAAAGGAAGTAAGCGGACTGGACAATCTCGGCTTTCCTATTGCCGAATTAAACAGCGACGGATCATTCTCCATCAGCAAATTACCGGATACCGGAGGTATAATAAACGCCGCCACCTGCAAAGAGCAGTTATTGTACGAAATCCATGACCCGGCCAGGTACCTGACGCCGGATGTTGTGGCGGATTTCAGCCAGGTTATCATACGAGAGGCAGCTAAGGACTTCGTTGAGGTTCACGGAGGAACCGGTAAAAAGAAAACAGGCATGCTAAAAGTTTCAGTCGGATACCTCGATGGATGGATTGGGGAAGGCCAGATCAGCTACGGAGGAGCCGGCGCAGTGACACGCGGCCAGCTGGCCCTGAATATTATAAAGAAACGGCTGATCAACCTGAACATCGATCCGGAGAATATGGATTTGTCAATAATCGGGGTGAATTCCCTGTACCGGGACGGCAAGCATCGCGGAGCCCCCGCAGAGGTCCGTGTACGAGTTGCCGCGCGCACTCCCGGTTATGATGAGGCAGTGAAAATCGGGAACGAAGTGGAAGCATTGTATACAAACGGACCGGCCGCCGGCGGAGGCGTTTCGAAACATATTCGTGAGGTAGTGGCCATCAAATCCATACTGATCCCGGAATCACTGGTCCGCCCGGAAATTCATTATCTAACGATCTGATTATGAAACTGCACGAAATTGCCCATTCAAGAACAGGAGATAAAGGAAACATCTCCAACATTTCGGTAATTGCCTACCGGCAGGAGGATTACCCGCTTTTGGAAAAAGAGGTAACTGCTGAACGCGTTAAGGATCACTTCAGAGAGGTGGTCCGGGGCAAAGTCATCCGTTATGAATTACCGCAGCTTGGAGCGCTGAACTTTGTCCTGCACGATGCCCTTGCAGGAGGCGTAACCCGATCCTTATCCCTGGATATTCATGGGAAAACGTTGTCATCCATAATGCTGGAAATGGAGGTATGATTTAGTCTGAGCTCAGTACGGGTCTTCAAATTCCAGGTAAAAATCAAAGAAAGGCAGCATACTCATCGGGATCCTTCCGTCGCGCTGATAAATACCACTCGTATGTGTACCAATGTATTCTTCGGCAAAGTGATCGATCCCAGCATTCTCCAGCCGCTGACTGAACATATCACATTGCTGGGTAAAACGCTCGCCCGCATTACGCCCCCAATCCAGCTTAATCGCCGTCAGTTTCTGTAAATTATCCAGGTTATCCTCAATCATGTGTACCGGCATATTGGTATGCCACTTCTCCAGCACCTCCTGGTGGATCACCAGCTGATCATTTTCGTAGGTGAATGGCATGTCACAGTAGAATGGAGGCTTATCAGGATTCGGCGACCATGATTTGGCAAACGCCACCATTACCTTCGGAAAGTAGCTTTCATTCAATTGTTCGACCGTTGAGATCTCCGAAAGCTGCCGGAAGGTATCACTGTTTGGTCCGTATTCCCGGACGATCGTAAGCGCACCAGGGCTCAGTGCATAGACACTGCTGAAAATATCCGGATGGTGCATGGCAATTTTAAGGGCCCCGTACCCGCCCATGCTGTGCCCGGTGATACCCCGGCTGTCCTTGCTGGTCAGGGTGCGGTAGTTAGTATCCATGTATTCAACCAGGTCGAATGCGGTAAAATCCTCCCAGTTTCCAAATACCCCGGAATTGCTGTAAAAGCTGCCATCGTAGGTAGTCCGCTGATCAGAAACAACAAAGATGAACGGACGGATGCGCTTCGTTTGAATGGCAAAATCCAGTGCATCCTTCAAAGGCGGAAAAATCACGTGGTTCCCAAAGAAACCATGGAGAAAATAGATGACCGGGTAGCGCTGGTCCGATTCTTCATAGCCAGGGGGCAGGTAAACAGACACTGCACGTTTGGGTGATTCTCCAAAATCATTCTCCAGGTTTTCAGAATAAAGTGAATCAATGAGAACGCTCCCTGAAATAGCCTGGGCCTGAAGATTCGTGAGAGTGGCTATCAGGAGAATGATCAGAATATATTTCCGCATGATATTAAAGTTATGAAATCAAATGAAGACCTGGACATTTTTAAATCACAAAGTCCGTGAACTATGATGTCAAAAAAAGCAATTCCTGTAATAATCGGCCTGACATTATTTGTTTCCTGTGAAGGAGACATTTAATGAACCAGAATAAATCACACTCATTTGCTGAATGCTTCCCTGATATCCAAGGTGCCTGTAAATCTTAAGCTTCGTTTTTTAACCGATACTATTTTCAAGGAGCTCAAGGCATCGGGCCTTTTCAACACCACCCAGGATTTCGATGTGAAGCCAGGAGGCAGCCGCGACATCCTGTGCATTGATCCGGATTTGCGGAACGTACCGGGAGGCTTCAGTGATGGAGGCGCCAAAAACGATTTTTCCGATACCTGCCCAAACCACCGCACTCATACACATGGGGCATGGTTCGACCGTGGTATATAGAACAAGTTCTGATGCCTCGTCGTAATCAAGCTCCGTCATTCTCCTGATTATATTCATTTCGGCGTGAGCGGTCGGACCGTGCAATGGGGTGGTATTGAACCCACCAATTTGTCCGCCTTCACCATCAATCAGGACCGCACCGTAGGCAGTACGGCCTTCTATGGCCAGATCGATGGCCATTCGCATCCAGAAACTGTCATCAGGTTCATTCATACTTATTGAACCGTTAAAACGGAATCTTGTTACAGGGATATGAGACCAAAGCCTGAAAAACCTGGAGCCGGACAGGAATCCGTGTGGGATTATCCGCGACCGCCGGCGCTGGAACCCGTGAACAAGACCATTGAGGTTTATTTCGGGGGAGAAAAGATTGCCTATACCAGAAACGCTTACCGGGTCCTGGAAACGAGCCATCCACCCACGTACTACCTGCCACCGGAGGATATAGCGATGGAATTTATGAAGTCTTCTGACCGCACGACCTATTGTGAATGGAAAGGCAGAGGTTCCTATTATCATGTTGAGGTAAAGGACAGGCGGGCTGAAAATGCCGCCTGGTATTATGAAGATCCGAGGGGGAAATTCAGTCCGATCAAAGGCTATGTCGCTTTCTATGCCCACCTGATGGAACGGTGCCTGGTGAACGGTGAAGTGGTACAGCCCCAGCCGGGAAATTTTTACGGCGGCTGGATTACAAAGGATCTCGCCGGACCTTTCAAAGGGGTAGAGGGGAGCTTTGGCTGGTGAATAGTTTATCCTTATATAAGATCTTCTTACGAGTTGAAATTAGTTTTCGCAGATAAACATATCAGAGATCCTTTAGCACATTTCTCACTTCCGATCGGGTCATACCGGGTTTAATAGCGGAATTCAGATGATAGTAAATGAGCTTATAGTCTAAATCAGAATAATAGGAAAAATTGCCAAAGACTGACTCCGTTGGATATTGTTCAACCTGGTTCACAAGGCCTAGAACCTTTAAAAATTCCCGTTTGAATATCCGGCTTCTGCGTGAATTAGTTACAATACGCGCCGTATCAATGAAAATTGCTGCCCCTAAAATGCGATTGCCGTTTGCGATGATATCCGTATAGTAATGATTTTCATTCAGAAAATTTTTCGCTTCCGGATATGCAATTTGAAAACGATACCTGTCTGTCCAATAGATTTTTAAATGCGCCTGGTTGACGTTATCAACAGATTGAATCTGAAAGTCATCACTAAGACTATTAATTTCATTAATCGTTTCCTGGTAGAGAAATCTTCCTTGCGATTTAATCGAATCGTCAAGAAAGACAGAAAAATTGAAGTCCCATTTGTTAATCGTATTATCCGTATTTGATCCGATGGCGAGTTTTACATATTCTGACTTGTCAGCTGTTAAAATTGCTTCATCAGTTGTTGCATCATCGCAAGCACACAAAATTATAAATAGCAGAAGAAATAAATGCTTTCTCAAAGTAACAATTGGTTTATCTGTTTAACGACAGAAATACGAATATCTTTTAACCCATTCCTGGTTTAATATATTAATATAGCAATTAATTTGATTTGTCAAACTGAACTTGCTTTATCCGCTCTCCGTCCAATAAAATGGAGTCGTCAGTAAAATTAAATGTATAGTAATCCACCAGCATTTTATTTCTTGTAATCAGTAAGCCAGTTGTCTTACGGTCGCCCAGACTGATTTCATACGTTTCATTCTCCAATAAACTTACTGATATGTTTATATCCGTTTCGTTATTATAGTAGTCGCCTTCAATCGATTCAGGATTAAATGCACTCAGATCGCTGTCAATCCGGGTAAGTGTATAGGGCGGATGGGTAGGGTAATAGGCAGTCACCGTGAGTTGTCCATTCTCCGAAACGAGAAATTCCTGTTTGAAATCCGGATCATACAGCTGATGAAATACGTTATTATTTTCACGTTCGAGCTTCACGTCATTTCTGCCGAGCCTCACCAAATACAAACCATCCGGTTTCTGAACAAACTGAAATGTGGTGCCGCCCGCATCCTGGTATACCCCCGGGAGCCGGAGGGAGTCGATATAGGGCCCTTCCTGTTCAGGGGCAATCAGGTATTTGTCCTTTGACCCAGCATCACGTCGCAGCACCAGGTCTGCTATTTGCTGGTTCTGATCGGTCACAATCGTCTTGCCGCTGTTGCTTAACGTAATGAGTGAAATGTCAGGAAACCTCATGAACGTCGCCTTCCAGGCACCGGTGGCCCCATGATGAAAAACCATGGATCGTCCTGAATATTCCGAAAATTCCAGGCCGTACCCGTATTGAATATCCTTCATGATCAATTTCTGCGATCGATAAATCACTGATTCACCAGGAAAATCAGAATTTCCGGCCTGGATAATTTCTTCAAAATGAAGCAGGTCACGGAGGGTGGTAAACAGGTTGCCATCACCAACTACATTCCATACCCAATCGTAACCCGTCCATGTATTGAAATTGAAATACGGCCGGGCGATCGGCCCCTCAATATTCGTATTGTCCGGCTCAAACCGGGTATCATTCATCCCCATTCTCCGGAACATCTGGCTGGTAAATTCAGCAAAAGCCTGTCCACTTACCTGGCTGATAATCTCCGCCAGCAATACGTAATTGGAATTGGAATACAGGTAGGCTGACCCCGGAGGAAAATTCAGGTCATGTTGTTTTTCAAGTATTTCCAAAACGTCCTGATTATCCATTGTCTGTTTCCACCACGTTACATTTTGCAGACTCAGCAGGTCATAAAAATCACGGATTCCGCTGGTATGCGTGAGCAGATGCCTGATTTGAATCGGCTCCTTAATGCCTGGGAGTAGTTCGGGAAAATATGTCCGGATATCATCATCAAGACTAAGTTTCCCATCCTGTATAAGCAGTAAAACAGCCAAAGCCGTAAACTGCTTGCCGTTGGAAGCAATGTTAAAACGTGTTGTCGGTCCGATTTTCAACGAATCGTCCAGATCGGCATACCCAGCATATTGAACGTAAACCGTTTTGCCATTTTGCACCATTCCAAAGGCCACCCCCGGGGCATCTTCCGGCACATCGCGGGTGACAAGCTTGTCTATTTCTGATTTGATGGAATCACTCAGGACCTGGGAAAAGCTACAGGTTGCAGGGAAAATCAGCAGCAGGATTAAGATTAATCTATTCATTTTGACGGTTTCATTTCTGTGTATCTACGCAAATATTCCACTACCCGGCAATACCTGCGCTTCAAATCATGATTTGAACCCTCTTTTCAGATGCTTTCTGACATATTCATTCGGACTCACCCCCTGATGCTTTTTGAAGGCGCGGTTAAAGGTGGATTTCGAGTTAAATCCGCATGCCATGGCGATCCCCAGCAGGGTATGCTGCGGATGCGATTCGGCCCTGATTTTTTCAATAAATGCGTTGACCCGGAACCGGTTAATGTAGTCGTTAAAATTTAAACCGGTTTCCGTATTGATCGCGCGTGAAATGTTCTTGGTGGTTGTGTCCAGGTGTTCCGCAAGGTCGTTAAGCGTCAGTGTCGGGTTTTTGAACAGTTGCCGGTCATGCATGGCCTGATCTATTTTTACCAATAACTTTACATACTCTTCATTATTCTCCTCTTCCGGCATATTCTCCGAAACCTCCTCTGATGGCATGGAAAAGTTATCTGTCCGGATCCAGGAAGTATTTTGCAACAGGCTTTGCCGGTACCCCAGGATGGCCAGGTAATAGCCCACGACAGAAATACAAAGGTAGTACCAGAACTTTCTGCCGAAATTATCCCATTCAGGATTGATGATAAAAAAGAGTGCACGGAGAATTAGGACAATCAGGAAGACAAACAGGAACGTCCTGACCCACGAATAGGCCACTTCTTCGGCATAGCTCAGATTTTCAAAAATCCTTTTACGGTATTGCTGATAGATTTTCCAGGAAAGCAGAAAATAAATGATCATGGAGATGAAGCCGGCAACCTGGTACCACGAGTCAAAATCCTTGTCCCTTCCATCCATATAAAAGTAGACGCCCTGGATCATGTCATAAATAAACAGGACCAGGCTGTACAGCAGGTAAATAATTCCGGGCACAAAATGCCCCCAATCATATTTCTTAAATGAATACCCTGGATCCAGCAGGTTTTTGAGGTAAAACATAAACACAGGACCGATGAAGAACAACTGCTGCAGCGGCAGGTAAAAAAGTGCTTCCCTGTAGCCATCTTCCCCGTACCATCCTGCGTACCCGAGCATGAACGGGGAAATATAGAGTACCAGCAAAAAAAGCATAAGGCTCAGCCAGTACGCGGACCCCGTTCTCTCCCTGATCCCTGTTCTCAGCTCCAGCAAACCTATGGCAAGGATATGAAAGGAGAATACCAATAATGTCGAACTGTATAAGTTGAAGGAGAATGGCATATCGGCAAAAATGTGAAGTGGTCATGAAAAACCGATATAAATTTCGGTATTAAAAGAGATATTATTGAGTCGAATAATCTCTGCTGAACTAGCTACTCATTCAGCTGCTCATCAATAGACATGAAAAACCGCAGGTTCTCCATTTCCTTTTTAATACTTTGCCGGACCTTGTAAATGATGAAAAGTCCGCTTAGTAAAAAGGCTGAATTGAACAGTACCAGCAGCCATATCTTAATGTAACGACTCAATTCCGGCATAATCATCAGCAAACCTGCAAGGTAAATAACCACCAGGGCAATTGTAACTGTGCCGTGCATCGTTTTCCTGAAGCGATAATACCTGATCAGGTCCTGGTTGGTTTCCCTCGTGTTGTCTATAAGGTTAATTTTCTTTGATTTGACGGCACTGATCCATTCCAGGAAAATCCGGAGAACCAGGCTGCCTGTCATGGTCAGGATTCCGGCAATGCTCAGAATTTCCTGAAATGGCATCCACACCTGCCATACCACGATAAGTGCTATAGCCGTCAGCAGGAGAACTCCCATATTTCCGTAATGGAATACCAGGTTGCTCCTTTGCCTCGATTTGGCCGATGAGATCAGTTCGTCTAATTTGATCTTACTTGACGAAACAGATTCCCGAGACTTGTTCCAGCCCGATTGTAGATCTTCAAATGTGTTATTCATTATTCATTAGTTTTTTAAGCCTTGCTTTTATTCTGTGAATCTTCACACGCAGGGTAGCCTCCGTGACACCGACGACATTTGCAATTTCTTCGTACTTCAATTCGTCAAGTACCATCATAATAATCAGCCTGTCCAGTTCCTCCAGCCGGCCAATTGCCTGATACAGTCTTTCATTCTGCTCTTTTAACGCTTCGTTCTGACTGTGTGACGGCATTTCCAATCCGGATTCATCCAGTCGCCGGGGGTTTCGCTTCTGATATTTTCGGAGAAATTGAAGACAGGTATTGACAGTGATCCGGTAGATCCATGTTTTGTGGGATGACCTGCCCTGGAATTTCTCCAGGGCATTCCAGGTATTGATGAATACTTCCTGGGAAAGGTCATCTGCCAGTGCCCTGTCTCCTTTGACAAAGCCCAGGCTTACCTGGAAAACCATGGAATAAAATTCCTGGTAGAGAGATTCAAATACCTTTCTTTTTTCAGAGCTCATTACCGGCTAAGAACGCATTAACGTTTTCATAAAACCATTCCGGAGCGTCAAACATGACGAAATGTTTGCTTTCCGGTGCGATTAAAATAGTCTTGTCGGACAAGTTATCGTATTGATCCGAAAAATTACTCATGACCACATCTCTGTCCGGGAATGATGCCCCTAATATCAGTACTGGTGCTGTAATTGCTTTCAGGGACTCGCGAAGGTCGAGCTTCAGCAGATCCGTATATCCGTAGACATAGGTTTCCCGGTCAGAATTCAGTATCCAGTTTTTCAGCAATTCCTTTTTATCGGGAAGCATTGTCATATTCTCCGACATCATACCTGCCATTTGTTCGAATGCCTCGTCATTCATTCCCAGTACCTGTTCGTTATACGGACTGTCATACTGGATTTGCTCAGCAGCTATTCCGGGCATCATCAGTTCGCGCATGCAGGGTATCGCATCCACCAGTATTACCCGGGAAATTTTATCCTGTAAACTCGCCGCCAGGTCCACGGCGAGGTTTCCTCCCATGCTATGACCGATCAGGATAATACCGTTCAGGCCACGCTGATTGATGTACTCGAGCAGTTCGTTCTTAATGGTACTGTACCATGGCATCTCAATGGGTGGAACATCCCCAAAGCCTGCGTAGGTAATGATGTGATACTCATAGTCGGAGGAAATGTTTGCTATTGTCTCGTCCCAGACTTCTCCAGGCGAAGTGAAACCAGGGAGCATCAGTACCGGGCTCCCGGCTCCTTGTATTTCTGAGGCAAAGGAAGTATGTTCCTGAGAATGCGCTGCTGTAAAAACCAGCAACAATGTCATAAGTGTAGTAAGCTTTTTCATGATCTTTTTATTCCTTGGATGCAAAGACCAGGAAATTGTTACAGGCGGATGGAAAAATTAATGGCTAATATGGCAGCTGAAATTCTGTTAATGAGAAACCACCTTGAGACCCACTATGGAGGCGATCAACGTAGTAATGAAAAATAATCTCCAGAATGTTGCCGGCTCCTTAAATACAAGAATTCCTATAAGCACAGTTCCAACAGCGCCAATTCCTGTCCACACAGCGTAAGCTGTTCCTATCGGCAATTCCTCCGTGGCTTTAATAAGCAAATACATGCTAACTCCCAGGCATAGTAAAAATCCTCCGTACCAGTAAGTCGATGCAATTCCCGTGGCTTCTTTAGCCTTTCCTAAACAGGCGGCGAAGGCAACTTCAAAAAGGCCAGCAATTACTAAAAGTATCCAGCTCATAGGTCCCGAATTTCTATTTAATCAAAACAAAAAACCTCTGTCGTTGTACGACAGATTTGTCTAGCGCAAAAATAAATGAAATTTATTCCAGGAACACTGAGCAGAATTTATTTAATCAGTTAGGTGTTTGTTTGAATTAATATGTGATTGTATTCAGATTGCTTGTACTGTATTCATTGCCTCGTGATGAACATGCCGAACCCTTCTATTGTCCGCATATTGCTCACCATCGCATTCAGACCAATATTTGTCCTTAAGCATTTGCAAGGCGGCCAAAAAACCTCCGGTGATAGTTCCTTCAAACCCACCCCCGGGAAAAGCCCAGGCCGAAGCAAAATATAAGTTTGGGAGTAAGAAGTTATTTCTTAAACGTTTTGTGCCGGTTTGATTCCTGGATTGATCAAAGCCATAAACCGATCCACCCGGATTTAGAGTATAACGCTGAATCGTTTTGGGGGTAGCCACTTCATAGTATTCAATACTCTCCCGGATTCCCGGGAATTGCTTATCCAGTCGGTTTATTAAAATCCTGGCTACCTCCTCCTTTTGCTTTTCGTAAGCTGTGTGATCCAGGTCTTTCCAGTTATTCAGATAATCCGCCGTACAGATGGCGCCTTCGGATTTACCAGCAGGGGCCAGTTGTGAATCTATCTTTCCATAATCGACAAAAATGAACCCGCGCTTTGACCAATCGCCCTGATAGTTCTTTTTTATATCCTTAAGTGTCCGTACGCCCTCTCCCTGGATAACATTTGAGTAGTGTTTTACACCAAACGCTTCAACATCTGTACTAAACCCAAGATATACAGATAATAAGGAGCACGAATTCTTCATCGGACTTATCTTCCGTTTCAATTCAGCGGTATATGGCTCGTCCAACATGGCCGGTACCATAGGAATGGCACAATTAGCCACAACATTATCACATGAGATTGTAACAGGTTTATCATCTTTATGAATACTATCGCTAAACCTGACACCAACAACTTTTCCCTTCCGGGTCAGAATTTTCTCAGCTTTCATACCCAACAGAACCTTGCCTCCATGATTTTCAATATAATCCGCCAGATAATCAGAAAGCTTTTGTGAACCGCCTTTAATAAAGTGACCACCGTTTTCAATAAACCCTGAAAACGGAAGACCAAAATAGAACATCGACAGGGTATATGGATCATCGCTCCAATAGACGATGTGGGCTACGAGATCAAGTTTCGCCTTTTCATTTGTAATGTATTTATCCAACCAGGATCCTACCGTGTGTCTGGTTGCTTCAACCAGGTTCGGGTAAAGTAATGGCATTAACGGATAAATGAGTTTTCTTATAAGAGGAGAACGTGGCAATGAGGTGCCCTCTTCTCGTATGGCCGCAATCAATTTTATGAACCTCTTAATACCCTTTTCGTCCTCCGGATACCTGTTGATCAACGCCCTGGTGGCCGATTCATAGCCATGAGGAAACACAAACTTTTCGTGGTCTGAAACCACGGCATAAAACTCAGGTATTTGCAACAAATCAACTGATTTTCGGACATCCAGCATATCAAAAATTCTTGGCAAAGAGCCGTTTTCTGTGATGCCACTCATTTCATGCAATCCAACTTCAATGGTAAAATCTTTACGATTAAACGTAGTGGCACATCCCCCCGGTTTATAGTGTTGCTCAAGAAGTAAGACCTTTTTCCCGAAATGGGCCAGGGTACTGGCCGCAGTAAGTCCTGCCAGGCCACCGCCAATGACAATGGTATTATATTTCATCTCTTTACAAATTCTGTTAATTGATAAATTTATACCATGAGCCCTTAATGGGTATGGTACATTTATGTCGTATGCCTTTAAGCATTTTTATTCACGAGCTTCTCATATTCTCTCTCTATAGCCCGTTGTCCATCATGCCTTACCAGGTAAGTAAATACATAATGAAAAGTCAGTCCGATTCCCCAACCAATCAATGGCCAAAGTGGCCAGGGAATCTGACGGCCCTGACTTATATCTGGAACTGTAAACCACCAGATTACCCATAACAACGCATTGACCAACATAAAGGAAATCAGATGTGATTTAAAGCCAGCTCTCTTTTTAGCTTCCATCCAAAGACGGGCATCTCTGTTATCTGTTTCATTCGCGTCCATCACAATATATTTAATAATGAAGAATGTTCAGGGAAATCTTGCTCCCTGCATAAATTGTAAACAGCTGATTTAGTACTGGTTACTGCGATAAAGGTAAGACTGCCGGAACGATGGCTCAATGAGCGGGGTCATCGCATGCGCTATATTTGGTCATCTGATACCAACTATTGATCCCCGGAGAGCAGGTTCACAGAATTTTCGAAATTCGGGTCCAGCAACAAATCCCATTGATGATTTTTATCCGAGATTATCAACTGGCTGATCTCTCCCGGGTCTTCGGTATACCACTGTACTCCGCCGATAAGACCAATATCCTCTTTCATCTGATGAGTGAAAGCAAGCTGGCCGTTCACCTTGATCGTGAGCTGTAAATCCTTCACTTCAAGTTCCACTTCGGCGTATCCTTCGTCAGTCAGCGCCAGTCCCGACAGGTCTGTGTCCCTGCCACTGATCATATCCTTATTTATAAAGGCACTGAGATCTCCAACACACCCCTTTTTAGACTGCTGAAAAGCGATCACCTCCCTGGTGCCGGTGATTACCAGGGCCGTAAATTTGCAAACACTGTGTTCCGCTGCAGAGCCCGTCAAATAACGTACCTTCAGCTTAAAATTGCGGCTGTCAATGACCGGCTCAGGCAACAGGTTGACAAGGGCAAATTCATCTCCCTTCACCGGGTTACCGATTGTTGCTGAATCAAATCGAATTGATCCCGGAGAAAACTGTATTTTCTCATCGAGGTACCGGATATCTCCATTGCTGTCATCGACCATGCCCTGCCAGCCGTGGGTAGGTATGTATAAGTCTTTCTCCCTAATAATCTGGTCATTTACCACCAGCTTCGCCAGAAAATAACCCGGGTAGTAATAGGTCGAGGTGACCAGCCCCTTAGATTTTTCAAGGTCAATTCGCCTCGATTTGTCCCAGGACTGTTGGATCGCCAGCGAGTCAAAGGACAGGTCGCCGACATCGTATTCAAAGATTACCGTATTCGGATACCCCTCTGTAATCTTCTTAAGTGAAAAGAGAATTTGTTCATTATCCGGAATAACCTGCGGGTTCCTGTCATTCAATTGATAAAAGCTGTAAAGTCCGAATGCAGCCATTCCTAATATCACCGGCCATAGATACCGCTTAAGCCGGCGGACAGAAGGCTTACGCGTTACAGGCTCCCGGGTGAGGCAGAATTTTCGCCAGTCCTCAAATCCGGCGTACTCTGCCAGTATATTCAGGGTACTAACGCTCGCCCGGTTCCTGGTACTTGTCCTGTTCCACAACCTTTTGAGTGTTGACACGCTCAGCTGTTTTCCGGTACGGCGGAAAATATCCTCTGACAGTAGCTCAAAGTCATGATTGGACCACTCCGCACCGCGACCGCGACCCAATTTTTCCTCTGCCGCTTTAATGAGCAACTCCTTCGTGTGTGATTGAACTGTCATGATGATTGAACAGAATTGAACGGGATTGAACAGGCAGATCCCTGATCATATATATGGATGTCACGTAATTAGGTTACATCAATTCACAATTAATTTCAATTAAAATGAAAAATCTGATAACAACAATCACATTTCTATGGCTCATTGGTTTCGCTACCATACTTCATGCACAAACCAGGAATTCCATTGCCATGACCCCGGAAAACTGGATTTATGACACCGAACAGGTCGAATTTAAAATGCATGACGGACAAATGTCGGCCGTGGGAATCAACGAGGCCTACTATACGCTGCGACTCAGGGATCATACCTTCTCAAACGGAACGATTGAATATGATGTGGCCCTGGCGGGGATGGGATTCCCGGGCATTAGTTTCAGGATGACCGATGATCTCCTCAACGGGGATCATTTCTATCTGCGCTCCTTCGGGCCTGTCTCCCCTGAAGTTCGTACTTCAGTTCAATATTCTGCGGTGGTTGACAGTACAAGCATGTGGGACCTGACGGATGAATATCAATCAGGAGCCCCGCTAAAAACCGATGGCTGGAACCATGTAAAACTTGTCATTAACGGGAACCAAATGGTTGCTTATGTGAATGATATGGAGCATCCTGTTTTACAGGTGCCCCGGCTTGAAGGTGGTCAGGATAGCGGAGACATTGTGTTGAACGGAAATGTTATCTATGCCAATTTTACGATCATTCCGGACGCCGTGGAGGATGTCAGACCCGAAGCGGGTTTTGACTACACGGCCAATGATACGAGGTATCTCCGCAACTGGCTGGTTAGTCCGCCCGAAGACTTCCCGTCTGACAGGGACCTGTTAATTTCCATGCCATCGATGTACGGCGAACGCCAGGAGTCTGACTATCCCACGGATGATTCGAACTGGACACCCATTCATGCGGAATACCGTGGGATGGTAAATGTTTCCCGGCTGTACGGAATGAAAAGAGGCGGCGGCCGGCGCCTGGTATGGATGGGAATTGTTCTGAACTCCGACACCGATCAGGTCAGAAAGCTAAGTTTAGGATTTAGTGATGAAATCTGGCTTTTTGTCAACGGCCAACTCGTTTACATAGATAAAAACCTTTACGGTACACCTTCGATGAAAGAGCCTAAAGGAAGATGTACTATTGAAAACGCCACCGTTGAAATTCCGCTAAAAGAAGGACAGAATGTAATCATGGTGGCACTGTCAAATTATTTCTATGGCTGGGGACTCACCGCACGTTTTGATTCAATGGGAGGTATTACATTTCCGGAAGACATTGGGCAAACTGCTTCAAAGTAGACCAAACATTTACTCGCTTCTCAGGCTGATAACCGGATTTGTTCGCGCGGCTGTTAAGGCATGATAACCTATGGTCAGAAAAGCAATGGCGAGGGCAATTACCGCAGCTAATACATACAGCGAAATATTAAATGGTGCCCGGTAGGCAAAACTTTCCATCCATGTATTGCCGGCCCACCAGGCAAGCGGTATAGCAATCAGCACAGCCAGTCCGACCAGCTTAAGGAAATCCAGGGTAAGCAGCTGAACGATATTCCCAACCGTTGCCCCCTGGACCTTCCGGATGCCTATCTCTTTTATACGCTGAATAGCCATATAGGAAGAGAGGCCAAACAGTCCCATGCACGAAATCAGCAAGGCAATGAAGGCAGCAGCGATGATCAGTTTGGACGTGCGTTTTTCTGACTCGTAATAATTCTCAATAGAGTTTTGATAAAACTGGTGATTGAATGCCACATCTGGGTATACCTCTTTGTAGACGTCGGTTATTTGACCGATGAGCGGTTCAGGATCAGCCTGCTCCTCCAGCATAATCCCGAAAGTGCCTCCCGGTTCAAGACGGATGGCCATGGGCTTGATTTCATTGTGAAGGGACCGGAAGTGAAAATCTTCCACCACCCCCGCCACGATCAGCGAATCATCATCGGGGTCTACCATAACATCCAGCACGTCGATCGGATTACTGTACCCCATTTCTTTCATGAATGTACGGTTTATGAGAATTTCCTTTTCATTGCGCAATTTCCTTCCACTCAATTGCTTTATACCGAAAAAATCGGTGTAGGTAGAGTCACCGTATTTTATGAAAACCTCCAGCTGGGATTTCGATCCGTCCTCACCGACAACGTCGAAGATACTGGAACTCCAGCCGTTCTCTATTGGAGCACTTCCAAAACGGACCATTTCATCTATTCCGCTTATGCCGTTCAGTTGTTGTTGAAGTACGTCGGCCCTGGAAGATTCCATATAATAAGGAGTGTCAAAGATCAGGATATTCTCCGTTTCAAATCCCAGGTCTTTATTGATCATAAAATCAATCTGATTAAATACCACAAAGGTAAATATGAGCAGCACCTGGGAGAAGGTAAACTGGAACAGGGTAAGTCCTTTGCGCAGAAACCTGCTTCCTCCGGTACCTGTGGTCATCTGGGTTTTCAGCACCCTGACCGGACTGAATGAAGACATCACCAGTGCAGGATAAAAGCCTGCCAGCAGTCCGACGGAGAATCCGACCGCCAGCAGCAGCAGCACATTATCAATGGCGAATGGATTGAACGACATTCCGTCAGGCAGAAATTCGCTGAACAGGTTGATCCCCAGCTTCGTCAGCGGCACCGCCAGGATGATTGCCGAAAAGGCCATCAGGGTGCTTTGGACCAGGAACTGGAGAATAACAGTGAAACGGTGGCTTCCGAACACTTTACGGATGCCAATTTCACGCCCGCGTTTTCCTCCAATGGCCGTTTCCAGGTTAATAAAGTTAACAATGGCCAGAACCAGAATCGCCAATGCTATCAGCAGGACATTGCGCAGAACGTCACGGTCTGCCGCGTGGGACACGCCATCAAAAACCCCCAATTCAGAATTGTAATGAAGTTCGGCCAGGGGCTGGGCCACGTAATTTGCAATGAATGTATCCCCTTCATTTCGGGATGCCCGTTCCTCATTGACTTGCTCCACAACAAAATTAATATCGGAAGTGGCCGGCTCTTTATTGAATTTGATAAATGCCTGATTTGACGAACTGGTGCCATCCCAGTTATCGTCGTTAAAGCGACTTTTAAGAAAGGAGGCCTTCGCGGAAGCTGTTGATATAAAGTCGGTAAATAAAAAGTCGGTCTTCACTTCCGGATCGCTGAGAATTCCCACGACCTCCAGCTGCAACGAATCCTGGTAGACGATTTCCCGGCCCAGGTATTCGGCGGAGGGCAAAGCACCAAAATATTTTTCTGCCTGCGAACGCAGCAATGCTACCGACTGTGATTTGTTCATCGATTCCAGGCTGCCCGCTTCCCACTCCCAGATGTCGATCACACGGAAAAGCTCCGGGCCGGTAACGACCAAAGCGCCCTGGCGGTCCATGTCCTTCAGGCTGCCATCACCCATCGGAATTTTAGTGTTGGCACCCCAGGAATAAAACTGTGCTACCTCTTCGACAGAAGCAATATTCTCCCGGATAAAAGTCGGGATACCGGTACTGATACCGCGGTTTGTCCCCGTAAAGACCCCGTTGAATTCGGTATACAGCCGGAAGATCCGCTGGTGATCCGACACCTCCTGGTTGTAATTGGATTCATGGCGGACGTAGGCCAGGACAGTAAGAAACACGGTGAGCCCGATGGCCAGTCCGAATACATTGATCGACGTGTACAGCTTGTTGCGGTACAGGTTCCGGAAGGTGAGCTTGAGAATGTTCTGAAGCATAGGAGAAGGATTAGCTTCGTTAATATACGAAGACGCTCGTACTTAGTTGTGAAATTAGAAAAGTTGTTATGCCAATTAGTGAAAATATAATTACAGTCCCTTGCCATTCGAGCCCACAGGCAGAGTCTTTATCCCATATCTGAAATATCCTTCCCCCATTTCTTTTCTACATCGTCCAGCTGGTAGTCACAAAACAAAAGACACTTGTGGCTTTTGAAAGGGATGTGCACTTCGAGTATCCCGTAGAAAATTGAGATAAAAAAGAAAAGTGTGCACAAACTGTGCACAAAAGAAAAAGCACTTACAATGGTAGGTGATTGTTTGTCTATTGTCGCAGTCCAGGCAATCCTGTATAGTGCCCCCTCAACAATGGACAAGCTGGCAAAGAAAAAAAGTGGGCTGCGCCCACCGAAGCCCAGGAAAATAAAAAACCCTGTGACCATCGTTAAATGATCACAGGGTATTCCCTTCTGTGCTAAAGCTTCGAAGGGCGAAGGTGGGCCCTGCTGGATTCGAACCAGCGACCCCCTGCTTGTAAGTTTTAAAATGACTGTTTTGTAACAATTCATGAAATGCTCATACAGATCACAAACCTACATTTGGATCAAATTAGCGCTGTTTTTATAACCGTTTAAGTCTATTCAAACTTGAAAAAGTGGGCAGAAAGTGGGCAGGATTTTCTGCCCACTTTTTTGTAAATTCAACTATGACTAAGATAACCCTTGCACTTGATACACGTAAAGCCTCCTACCTCAAAACTTCGGATACTTATCCTATTGTACTTCGTGTATTTCATAAAAAGAAGCGGCTAATCCGGCTTCCTTATCATACTTCAAAGGCCGGTTGGCAAGCTTCGGAAGGAAGGTTATTGAAATCGGCTAAATCCAACCGGGATCAGCCCTGTAATAAAATAAACCTTCAACTGCATAAGAAACTCCACCAAGCCAGGGAGGCATTCTCAGAATTGCTCCAGGAAATGAGACCCTTTGATGTGGATGAACTGGTGCATTACATCAATATAAAATTATCCGGGGCCAGCAAGGAGCTCTATGAAAACATGGCCAAAAATAGCTTGTCCTTGAAAAGCTGGTTGGCTATCCAGATAAAACGTAAAAATGAATTGAACAAACCGCTGTCCGCCCGCTGGTACGAGGAAGGAGTAGTGGCCTTGCTGCAATTTTTACAAAAAGAAGATATACCCATGGCTCAATTAAAGGTAAGTGATCTCAACGGATTTCTCCATCATCAGCAGGCGAAAGGGAATTCACAAAACACAGTTAGTAATTATCTCAGAGCTGTCCGCGCCTTATACAATTCGGCCATGAAAGAAGACCGGTTGTTCATGGTCAAATATCCATTCCATCATTTCAAAGTACCATCGACCACCCGTACCCGGAAACGGGCCATTACTAAAGAGGAAATGTTAAGATTGCGTGATCTAAAATATGATGAAGGAACGGCCATCTGGCATGCGCGCAATTATGCACTTATCATGTTTTATTGCCGGGGCATGAATTTCATGGACCTTGTTCAGCTCAAAATATCCAATCTCCGATCTGGACGTATTTATTATGGCCGAAGTAAGACGGGATCCCTTCTTTCAGTTAAAATCACCACAGAGCTACAAGTTATCTTGAATTACTATACTTCAGGCAAAGTCAAAGATGCCTATCTTTTCCCGGCCAATTATGATGGCACCACCAAGCATATGGAGAAATACAGAACATTGCGTCGACGAATGAACGAGCGTCTCGCCATTATGGGGAAAGACGCCGGCATACAAGAAAAATTAACCACTTATACCATTCGGCATACCTGGGCCACAACCGCCAAATATTTAGGGATTCCCATCGAAGTGATCAGTGAATCATTAGGCCACCATTCTCTTGATACCACCGAGGTTTATCTCAAAGGATTTAATGATGCAGTACTTGATGAGGCTAATGAAAAGATTATTAGATCCGACAGCACTTAAAATCCTGTCGCCATTGCGGCGGTGCGGGTTCGACCCCCGCTCCGGGTACAACACAAAATACAGTTCCATTGGCTGTATTTTGTGTTTCTTAATTTTTTCTGTACAAATATGTCAGAGGTCAATCGATTAGTTAATTTCTCTTGGTTTAAACATGGTTTAAACATTTGATGTAACTTTTGACTAATTCAGCACTCCGATGCAACTGCGATATGCCTAAGATCATCAAAGTGCTCATTGACCAGGTCAGTCCCTTCATTACTTAATTAAATAATTACATACCTTTCTTCCGGAGCTTCAAAATTCACGCTTAGCTCATCCCAATCTTCATTTACCGCACTACCGATAGGCTGCTCGTAGCTGTCATCAATCTGATCGTAGGCAAATGTCTGTCCGTCCAGGGAGATGCTTTTGTTTGTGGGTAAGAATTATAGATTAATAAACCCTTTGGTAGACGTTTCATCTACCTGGAAGCCAGTGCCTATCAGGGAACCGTCCTGCCTGGTATAGATACTTGAGATAGTCTGGCTCATGAACTCATTTGAGACCCCCATGGTACCCAGGTAGCCATTAATCAGGGTGGTGGCCACAGAAGTTACCACCCCACGGGTGGCGCTTGTCGGGTTAATGTATTTTGTAAATACATCAGCGGTTATTACATCTCCCTTTGTCTCCGGAAGACTGATGATGGCACCTACTCGTCGCCCCTTAGCGCCATCCAGCATCAACGAATGGGTATACAGATTGCCTGCATCGGTATGATCCATTAAGTTGTTGGTGATCACCGGATGTACATTTTCAAAGAATACCACGTCCGGATTGGCTGAATACTCCTCGAAGAATAAGTCGAAATCCAGCAACACGGGTTTGCTGCTTATTGTCACCCGGTTATTGCCCAGATGGTCTTTTAGATCATACTCATTCACATACCCAGGATCTACCGGATCAGGTACTATACGTCTCTCTTCATGATGGATTAACCTAATACGCTATTGGCCAACTTACCTCTACATCAGAAATCCTTTTATCCTGGCAAGAGTCTTGGATCTTATTCGGGTGGATACATCTTCACCCCTTCCATACTCGTATCCGGCGGATAAGTCACTTCAAAGTCTAATCGAAGTAAATCGCCTAAGCTTAAATCATAGCGCTTTAGAAAGTTATAATCATTTCGAACTTGATCCCATGAATATTTGGACAAGGTATCGGGGTGAAAAATATATAGTGATAAAGTGTCTGATGGAATATATTCAAAAATCTCTTCTTCCGTACAATTACAATCATAATAACCAGAATGACCCTTTCGAGCTTCTGGAAAAGGTGGAGTTAGTTCTGATGGTAATGTCGTATCAGGATACAATATGCCTCCTTTGCCTCCAAAAGCAAAATAATAATTAATATCTGTATCAGATTTGTTTATTAAAGTAATGGAAGCTTTTGGAAACCTATCATCTTTACAACTAATAGATAATACAACCAAGATTATAGACATTAAATAACATAAATTTTTCATTTGGTTTTATATTTAAGGTCGCCTTCTTGGATATCTTCCGCGAGGGGGCTCATAATTAAGCCAATCAACCCCGTAATGTTTGCCAAAGTATCTTGCAGCATGTTTGTTAGCATTTCTTTCATACCACCTAATACTATGGGTCGATATGCCACCATTAAGAGGTCTAGACGAAGCTGCACTGATAAGACTTGGCAGTCCAACAATTGGAAGATAAAACGATCCGAAGATCTGGCTATCAAAAGTGTGTCCATACTCATGCATAAAAATAGGATCACTTATTACTCTATCCTCAAAACTTCCAGTAATTTCATCTCTGAGATTTAAATTAATAAAATTACCGATACTTACACCATTCCTTGTCTCTTGATTTTCAGCAGTTGAAAAGGTAGCTCCTCCAAAATAATCTACCCTATCAGTACCACCAAAAGAATTCCTAATCTGTGAAACGCTGTGCCCAATCGTTGTTTGTGGCAACTCCCAGCTAAAGCGTCCAATACCTTGAAGTGTCTGCCCTAAGAAATTACGGTTACCATCTAGATAAAAATTGCCTGTAAATAGTTTCCCTGTATTTTTTAATCTATCCCAATCACCATTGAAAATACCATCTCCAAGTCCACTAAGCGTGCCGACAGCCAAAGACCCACCATAAACTATGCCAGCTCCCTTAATTACAGTTCCTAAAATAGGTACTCCGAGACCTGTAGTCACCCCGGCCGTAATTGCCGCACCTGCTACTGCTCCACTACCAAAGGCTTCCAATCCGTCCCAAATATTGTCAATCTCTCCATTAGCTGCTTGCACGGCCACGTTTGTGGTACCAAATACAGTTGCTCCAATTGCTAACAAAGCCAAGAATGGAAGCTCCCCATCTGGATCAACATACATTACCGGACTATTCATCAGCCCAACATATGGGGAGTTGTCAAGCATTAAGTGCGCTTGAGGATCAATTAACACAAACCTTCCCAGGAATGGATCAAAGGGCCGGGCATGAAAATCATAGAATGTAGTCCCGGCAAGTAGTTCTTTTCCCTGGAAGAGAAAATCGTTTTTGGAAAGCCCCGGCCTGTAGAATGAATTGAATGCCCGGCCATAGGGATAATAATCGTCTTTTTGTTTTACCTGTTGCTGGTCTATCGTAATATTCAAGTCATCAAAGTGCACATTGACCAGGTCGGTCCCTTCATTACTCAAGTAAATGATCACATACCCTTCTTCCGGAGCTTCAAAATTCACGCTTAGCTCATCCCAGTCTTCGTTTACGGCACTACCGATTGGCTGCTCGTAGCTGTCATCAATCTGATCATAGGCAAAAGTCTGTCCATCCAGGGAGATACTTTTATTTGTGGGTAAAAACAATAGATTAATAAACCCTTTGGGAGACGTTTCATCTGCCTGGAAGCCCGTAGTACCTATCAGGGAGCCGTCCTGCCCTGTATAGTTACTTGAGATGGTCTGGCTCATGAACTCATTTGAGATCCCCGTAGTACCCAGGTAGCCGTTAATCAGGGTAGTAGCCAAAGAAGTTACCACCCCGCGGGTGGTGCTTGTCGGGTTAATGTATTTGGCAAATACATCCGCAGATATAACATCTCCCTTTGCCACCGGAAGACTGATGATCGCTCCTACCCGTCGCCCCTCAGCGCCATCCAGCATCAACGAATGGGTATACAGATTGCCTGCATCGGTATGATCCATTAAGTTGTTGGTGATCACCGGATGTACGTTTTCAAAGAATACCACGTCCGGATTGGCTGAATACTCCTCGAAGAATAACTCAAAATCCAGCAACACGGGTTTGCTGCTTACTGTCACCCGGTTATTGCCCAGATGGTCTTTTAGATCATATTCATACACATACCCAGGATCTACCGGATCAGGTACTATACGGCCCTCTTCATGATGGATTAACTTCAGCACGCTGTCTTCGAAAATGAATTCACCGATATAATCCTTGCGGCCCACTACTTCATTTTGAGCATCATAGTGAATTTCATACAACTTTACCCCTGCAGCGTCATACCCGTATTCAATGACCTCCCCTGTTGTCTTTTCAATTCGTTTTGGAAGATTAATCTCGTTGTATTCAATACTTATTATATCCGCATTGGCATCCGAGATCAAATTTCCGTTTTCATCGTAGGTATAATCAGTCCCATTAATATTCCCATCGTAGAATCCGGCAGGCAACCCGCCATCCGCCACCCCGGTAAGCTGGTTGCCCGAATACGCATAGGTCAAATGATCCATCACCTCTACCCCGCCTTTCCCTTGCTGTTGGCGGGTCAACGTCTGAATATTACCGTTATGATCGTAACTCAAATTGTGCACACTATAGCCTCCGGAGTGTACACTGATCCATGCGCCCGCCACCTTTTCGCCTTCCGAGTAATTTGCACCAACAAGGCGGTTCACCTCATCATACTCATAGGTATACACTTTCTCATGCTCATCGCCATATCGCTTCCAATGTACCGAGGTAAGCTGGCCATTAAATTTTACATGTTGAGCTAATTGGGTAGAAGTAGTGAGTGAGGCCGATGTCTTGCCCTGTACTTCATCAGAATACATGGAAGTGAGTTGATCTCCGCCTTCGGCCATTAACCGGTAATAATATTCCTGGTCGGATTGAAGTCCTTCATCCGTATGACTCGTAGTATTGGCAGAAACCTCAGCAACTTGGGTAAATCCCGTACCGCTTGTGGTAGACCGCTCCAGCAAATAACCGGATGCCCCATCAATATCAGTCCAACTCAGGGTAATGGACTGCTCTGTCCACTCATCCACCTGCAGGCCATCAGGCTTGGCTAAAGTTGTTTCAGGAGACTGATTATTATAAATGTAGGTGGCAAATACGGGCTGGCCGCTATCAATATTCTGATCGACAAACGATGAATATATCTTGTTGGAGGATATATTCACATACATCAGACCCGCATCCGGATGGGTAGTAAAATCAGGAAAACTCGTAAATTGATTCCCCTGGAAACGAAAGGAAACCACATCGGAATAACTTGTAATAAAGTCAGGAATCGCTCCATCTAAGCCATTAAATTCTACATAAAAATAGCGGACGGAGGTAAGGTTGCTAAACGCGGAAGGGATCTGGCCGGTGAACGCATTGGCGCCTAAGAACATATATTCCAGCTTCGATAAACTGCCTATCGAACCGGGAAGGGGTCCTGATAGATTGTTGTAGGAAAGGTCTAACGTTTTTAAGTTGACCAGTGCACCTATCTGGGATGGTATCTCTCCAGTTAAATCATTCTGGGAAACCACAAACTTATCCAGGCTAATCAGGTTGGCCATATCCGATGATAATGTTCCGGTCAGGCTATTGACCGCTAAATCCAGTTGCTTAAGTGTAGGCAATTGGTAAAGTTGTGGTGGGATTGATCCAGACAGGGAATTGTCTTGTAAAAACAATCGCTCTATAGATCCCAGATTGCCGAACCCTTCCGGAATGCTTCCAGAGAAATCATTACTCTGCAGGTATAGAAACTTCAATAAGGGCGCATTGCCTATTTCGCCAGGAAGCCCGCCTGAAAACCCATTATTCTGTAATTGTACATATTGAAGTTTACCCATAGATCCCAGGGAACTGGGAAGTGCCCCTGACAGGCTATTATTATTCAACTGCAAATAATATAAGTCCTGCAAATCGCCTAAATTATCAGGCAGGGTCCCAGACAAGTTGTTGCCTGGCATATCAATATGGGTCACATCATGATTGGATATCGTTAACCCATAGACACCAATTAAGTCATCCACGCTATTAACCGTAGTCCAGTCCGAAGGCCAGCCTGTCTTATTGGTCCAGCTACTACCACCCGCGGCAGCATACAAACTTTCAAGGATGGCCAACTCCGCCACATCCGGCACATCTCCTTCACTCGTCGGGGCTGTTGTTTGATTGGAGTAAGTGAAAGAATTAAAAATTGGCTGGCCATTTATAATATTGGCATCTATGTCAGCTTGCGGAATATGGTTCCCTGAAATATTAACAGTTAGCTGGCCTGGATTTGAATGCACGTTGAAATTGGGAAATGAAGTGAAGCCATTTCACTGAAACCGCAGGTAGGTAATGTTGTCAAGATTTGTAAAAAAAGAAGGAATGCTACCCCCAAGAGCGTTGTCATTTACAAAAAACTGGATAAGAGAGGCAAGGCTGCTTAAATTAGATGGAATAACCCCTTGAAAATTATTGTAGGCCAGGTAGCAGTATTTAAGTGAAGATAATTCCCCTAAAGAAGATGGAAGTACCCCGCTAAAATTATTATAAGAAAGATTCAGAGACAGGAGGTTATTAAGATATCCTAACTCATCGGGCAGCATTCCTGAAAAATTATTCTCCGATATATTCAGTTTATCTAGACTGGTAAGTCCATCCACCGAAGCAGATAAATTCCCGGACAACTGATCAACCGCCACATCTAATTGCTGAAGAGAAGTATTGGACAACAGCGCTTCCGGCAAGTTGCCTGTCAGACTGTTATCGTAAAGAAAAAGACGCTCTATACTTGTCAAATTCCCTAGTTGTGAAGGGATGGTACCCGTAAAGGAATTACTATGCAGGTAAAGCATCACGAGAGCGGAGCTGCTCCCAAATGAGGCTGGAATACTTCCACTAAACCCATTCTGATCTAAAAAACAATAGGCCATAGAAGTTAGTGAACCAAATACATCCGGAAGGCTGCCCGACAGCGAATTATTACTCAGCTGCAAATAATACAGCGCGCTCAAATCAGCAATCGAGGAGGGAACAGTACCCGAAAGATTATTGCCCGGCATGTCTATATGGGTCACATCCCCGTTCTGGATTGTAAGGCCAAACGCGCCGGTTAATGCACTAACCGAACTGACCGTGCTCCAGTCCGATGGCCAGCCATAGTCATTCGTCCAGTTTGATCCACCCGTGGTATTATAAAACGCCTCCAAAGCGGCCAGTTCCTGCGCATCACTCACCACACCATACTCTTCCGCTGACTCTGCCTTCACTACGCTGCAGGTGAAAAGAAACAACAAAATACACCGTAAAGTAAGGACGCCGAGCGAGAGCTTATTCATAATTTTTGTTTGGTTGATTGGGCTAGTCCTACTTCTAATCAATATTGCATTAAACCTTCATTAAGGTCATTGATAAAATTCCTTTTTTATAATTTGACAGTTTTTCTTTGAAACTTCATAAACTGCTCCTCCTCCAAAATTATCTCCTTTTAATTCATAGTTAATTCGATACAAAAACTGTCTTCACATATACAAGCATTCTTTGGACTTTTAATGTCAACTTTCTTGTAGTTTGGCGAATTCAAATATTATTTATTTGAATCTGTAATTAATTAGTTGTTAGAAAACACAAATGTCCAGTTCATAGAATCAAGCTGATTCTGGGTAAAGTCAAATTTGTGACTATATTTCTGATCTCTACAAATTTCTTCCCATGAAAGATTCTTCAAGTAATCGTCCTTTATAAAGAATAAACTAAAAGTTCCATCGTCACAAAGTATTTTAGGATTGGTAACAGTCCCTGAAACTATGAAAAAGGAAGTGTCATTCGAAGCAAGTCGATAATAAGGAAAGCCAGAAAGGTCTTTCTTGTTACCGTGCTCATCATATCCTTCCCCCCAATTAGTGATATAGTAAACTAAGGGATCATCATATGAAAGTCGTTCCTCACAAGATGAGTATACATACCAAATTGAATCTGATTTATTTATAACATTAAATCCACCCTGTGGGGGATCGTATATAGGGCATCCAGTTAATAACAACAAAATACATAAAACCACGTTTTTAATTATTGCCATGGTGAAAAGTATAAACTTATTTGATTCCAAAAGCTAATATTCCTAACTGGAAATTGATCTGATTCTATATATCTATTGCCAAAATATTGTTTTGATAAATAATTTGCCCATGTTTCTGTCCAGTATTCATTGTGTTCATGACCATGTATATTATCTAAAATACTACTAAATAAACTTTCTTTGGCAATCATACCATAGTAGGTTCCAGAACCTACTCTACGGTATTGTAGGACATGACCATATTCGTGTTGTAATAATTCCGGATATAAATTTCTTGAATAAACTCCTTGACCCACAATTATGCCTTTATCAGGTAATGCCACCCCTCCACTTCTACGACCATATCCCAGCTCCTTTGTTTCAAATACGTGCTGATCCTCTAATTTACCCGCATACTTAGCTTTAAGTATCTCTATATAATCAGGGATACCAGTTGCACCTATTCCATCAGAAATATCAAAAGTTCTTTTTCCAGAAAAGAAATTCGCTCCAGCCTTGCTAGCACTAATACCAGAGTATGTGCCGCCAAGTGCACCACCAATTGCCGCTCCTTATAATACTCCCCGAAATCCGGACCATAGGGTAAGTTAAAAATTAACCTTTAACTTTAATAAACCTATGAGACGATCCAGAAGAAAATTCAGTGCAAAATTTAAGGCAACCGTTGCCCTGGAAGCCA